>NZ_NCXM01000054.1 GCF_002104765.1 Mycolicibacterium vulneris | reverse complement strand
CGGGTGAGGGTGGGCGGTCAACCCCGAAGAGTCCGCGCCGAACGGAGCAGGGTTTTCGGCCCGCGCTCGCCGGCGCGTAGCGCCCTGGCGGGCTGGCATTGGGCCGAAAAGGTCACTCGGCCTGCGTAGTTCGGTGTGGGCGTGGGTTGAGCGGTCGGGGTCCCCGCCCGCTTACCATGAGCACCCTGCTGACGGCTAAAAGAGGTGAGGGGCTACGGGTTTGGTGGCCGCCGCCAGGCGGCCAGTCCGGTCGCGCGGGGCGCGCCGGCACGGTGGGGCCGGAACAAAAAGGGGGGCCCGGCCAACCCCCTGCTGGTGGGGAGCTGGCCGGGCCCGAGCGGTGTTCTTAGGTCGCGCCGAGCGCTTGGGTGACGATTCCCACGAGGTCCCGCGCGGCGGGAGGGGTCACCGCGTTACCTGCCTGGCGCACCTGTTCACGGCGGTTGCCCAGGATGCGGTAGCTGCGCGGGAAATCCATCGCGGCTGCGATCTCGTAGGGCTCGAGCATGCGAAACAGGACATCGTCGAGCTCGATGGTGGGGTGTTGGGCGGTGAGCAGCGGCTGATGGCCTGTCGTTGTGATGGTCCGGATGGGTTCGGTTGCGGGGGTGGTCATTTGGCCTTGGTCACCGCGGGCGGTGTTGTTGCGCATCAACAGTGCGTGCCGCTCGACCGCGGTGACAGTGGCCAACGCGTCGCTGGCGGGCCGGGTCCCTCCGTTGCCGTAGTAGGTGGTTACCAGGCCGTGGTGGTTGCCGTTGGCGACGACCGTGCATAGCGGGTCGGTGACCGGCCGGTGTTTGGAGCCGCCGCCGCGCAATTCGGCGATGAACGGGGTCATCGCGACGCCGTCGTTCTCGCGGGTGGTGCGGGTGGGCAGCGGCTGGGCGGTGGGGATTGCCTCGGTGCGCCAGGTCCCGCCGGTGGGCACCAAGAGGCCGGTTTCGTTGCGGGTGGTCATGGTCCGCGCGGCCTGGTTGATGGGGGCGGCTTTTTTGCCGTCTCGGGCTTCGACGGGGACGAGCAGCGGTGCCCAGTAGCGTTGGATGCCGGCACGGATGCGGGCCATCGTTTTTTCGGCGAGCGGTTTGGCGCGCTCGCCGATGGGTTGACCCAGCAGTGTCCAGTCGATGATGTCGGCGGCGGGCCGGTAGTGGGGTTCGACGATGTGGTGGCAGCGCGGCGTGGAGCAGATGTAGAGGTATTGCTGGCGGTAGCGGCCCCATGGTGTGCGGTCGGGGCGCTTGAATACTTGGCGGGCGTTGATGTCGCCGTGCACCGGGCATACGGCGGCAGGTGCGGTCACGCGCTCGATGTCGGGGCGTGGGGCGCCTTTGCGCCAGAACAGCACGTAGATTCGGTCGCGGCTTTGGGGTGCGCCGGGGCCGAAGGCTTGGGCGTGCATGGAGTTGAGGAACACGATGTGGTGTTGATAGCCCAGGGAGTCCATGGCCATCAGCCAGGCAGGGAAGGGCTGCCAGTGGCAGGCTTCGACGACGTTTTCGACGATCACGGCGGCGTAGCGGTGTGCTTCGGCGAACCGCACGACGTCCCACATGGTGGCGCGGGAGCGTTCGGCGGCCTCGTCGGGCAGTACATCGCCGAATAGGTCGGGCTCTGAGTCACGTTTGCGCCCTTTGGCCGCCGAGTGGTTGGTGCATTCGGGGCTGGCCCACAAGATGTCGGTTTTGGGGTAGCGCCAGGGGTTGACTTGGCTGATGTCGGCGCAGTCGTGGTCGGCGTCGGGATGGTTGGTGTTGTGGGTTTCGACGGCCAGTTGCCAGTGGTTGGCCGCGATGCGCACGGACACGCCGGGGATGGTGGTGGCTCCGGTTGATGAACCGCCGGCACCGCAGAAGAGGTCGGTGAGGGTCAGGGTCATGGTGTTGTCTCCGTTTCGGGTTGGTGGTTGGCGCCGGTCGGCGTTGGGGTGTGGGGGACCGGCGGGGTGGCGGTGTCAACCCCGAAGAGCCCGGCGGATAAGCAGGAGGCGGATTTGCGGCCGCGAGCGGCAGCGAGCTGGGTAGGGCCGCAAATGCCGCCGGTGGCGCACGGGCGTAGCGGGAGCCGCCCGGGCAGGGCGGCGGGAGCGAAGAACGGGCGAGCCCGCCGGGCGTGGGTTGACGGCGACGGGGTCCCTGTCGGTCACACTTGGCCCCTGCTGACGGCTAAAGAAGGTGAGGGGCTACGGATTTGGTGGCCGCCGCCAGGCGGCCAGTCCGGGCCCGCGGGGCGCCCCGGGATCGTGTGGGCCCGAAGAAAAAAGGGGGCGCAGTGTTATCCGTCCGTGGTGGCAGGGCTGGACGCTGGGCGGTGACCGGTGATCTCGTGGTAGCCGATCGTGTTCGTCCAGGAAGCGCCCTCGTGCATGCGGACCGACACCGATTTGGGGTTGACCCGGACGACGAGGTACCAGTGGCCGCGGCGTTGGACGAAATCGCCGCGCGAGATGGTGTCGCGGCTGTGCGTGCTGGCAACGCCGGATGCCTGCAGGTCGGCGTAGATCGCTGTCCAGTAGGAGATTTCATCGCTGCGTTGGGCCATGCGGGCGATCACTCGGTCGCGGTAGGGCCCGGTGGCCGGGCCGAACTCGTCGACGTATTCATGGGTGGCGCTGCGGGCGATGACGCGGCGGTGGCCATCGAGGGTGCGCTGATCGGCGCGTTGCTCAGCTTCCAATTTCTCGATGCGGTTCTTGACGGTCACCGGGTTGTAGCGGTGTGCGGTGGTGGTTGCGGCCGCTTGGGCGCGGGCACTGGCGCGGTCGGCCACGTCGGTGGCGTCGATGGCGCGCCGGGTCGCATCGTGGGCGCGGGCGATCGCGTTGCGGTGGCGGCGTTCGCTGTGATGTCCGATTTTGATCGGTTCCCCGCCCGGAGGCAGCGCGTCGACCGCGCGCTGCTCGGCGTCCCAGGCGGCCGCGGCTGCGGCGGCCTTGCGGCCAGCTTTGGCGTTGAGTGCCTCGACGCGTTGGGCTTGGCGCTCGGCTCGGTCCCGCCTCGGCTTCGGCTGTGGGACGGTGCGAGTCATCGATGTCGATGGTGACGCTGTGCCCGGCGGTGCGTAGCGCGCCGGCGGCCTGATCGATTTTGTATCGATTGGGTTGGCGATCGCGGCTGCCGGCGATGCCCCACAGGCCCAACGAGGGAAACCAGCGGAAGCCGGCGGCTTTGAGAATGGTGTTGGTGCCGTCGCCGCGGGCGGTACCGTGCACGAGGGTGCCTTCAGCGGCGTTGTGAATGATTTCGCTGGTCATGGTGTTGTTCTCCGTTTCCGATGGTGATGAAGTGCGCCGGTTGGCGCTGGGGTGCGGGCAAGCGGGTGAGGGTGGGCGGTCAACCCCGAAGAGTCCGCGCCGAACGGAGCAGGGTTTTCGGCCCGCGCTCGCCGGCGCGTAGCGCCTTGGCGGGCTGGCATTGGGCCGAAAAGGTCACTCGGCCTGCGTAGTTCGGTGTGGGCGTGGGTTGAGCGGTCGGGGTCCCCGCCCGCTTACGGTGTGCACCCTGCTGACGGCTAAAAGAGGTGAGGGGCTACGGGTTTGGTGGCCGCCGCCAGGTGGCCAGTCCGGTCGCGCGGGGCGCGCCGGCACGGTGTGGGCCGGAAGAAAAAAGAGGGCCCGGCCAACCCCGCGGGTGCAGGTGCTGGCCGGGCCTGAGAGGCCGGGGGAGGTCAGAACAGGCGACCGGCGCGGAATGGATCGGTGTGACATGGGCAACCACACCGCCAGGTGAACCCCGGCAGGGACACTTTGAGCGTCACGCCGCCCTCTTGGGGTCCGCCGAGACGATGTGGGCAGTCGTCGTGGCGGCCTTGGTCGCAGGATTTCGTGGACGCGTTTACGGGCATGTCGACGATGACTTTGACGCCCTTGATCTCATCGGGGTAGGTAATCCAACGAACCCCGTTGACGTGACGGATCTTCGTGTGGCGTTTGATGCGTTGTTCGGGCAGGACGGTCGAGCCGCACCATTGTTCCCAATACTCCGTGTCGGTCATAGTGGTTTCCTTCCGGGGCGTGCTGTCTAATAGCGGTTAGCGGGCGGCGGGGATAGCGGCGCGGAGTTGATCGGCGCTGATGGGTGTCCAACCCACGGAGGCGCAAGCCCAGGCGGTTTCGCCGAGCACGACGACGTCGCCGACGGACAAGCTGCGGTGTCCGGCTAGGCGGTAGCGCAGGGCCCAGGGGTGCTGTGGGCGCGCAATGTTGAGCTGTTCGAAGATGATCTCCAGCGCACCGGGGACGGCCGCCGCGCTGGGCGCCTGGTCGAGGATTTCCAGATCGAACCGGGCGGCTTGGTGCAGCCGCGCTGGTGCGTGAACGTCGAACCCGAGAAAGTGGTCGACGCCCTGGTTGAGGTAAACGGTGGTGCTGATGTGGGCCATGAGGTGTTCTCCGTTTCGTGCGGTGAGTGGTGCGCCGGTCAGCGCTGGGGGAGCGGTCAATCGGGTGAGGGTGGGCGGTCAACCCCGAAGAGTCCGCGCCGAACGGAGCAGGGTTTTCGGCCCGCGCTCGCCGGCGCGATAGCGCCCTGGCGAGCTGGCATAGGGCCGAAAAGGTCACTCGGCCTGCGCAGTTCGGCGCGGGCGTGGGTTGAGCGGTCGGGCCCCCACCCGATTAGGCTGCGACCCCTGCTGACGGCTTTAAGGTGAGGGGCTACGGATCTGGTGGCCGCCGCCAGGCGGCCAGTCCGGTCGCGCGGGGCGCGCCGGTACCCACCGGGACCGGAAGAAAAAAGGGGGACCCGGCCAACCCCGCGGTGGTGCAGGTGTTGGCCGGGCCCCAGCGTGTTAGGCCGCGCGGTAGTCGGCGGCGGTGGGATCGGCTTTGTATTGCTCACCGTCGGCAAAGACTGCGATCGCGGTGTCGTGGACCCGCGTGAGGGCCTCGATCACTGACAGGATCGCGGTGCGGTCTCGCAGTTGCCAGGTGATCGGCCCGGTGTAAACGTCGACCCAGTGCACCGTCGCGGTTTTGAGCCTGTTCAGCGCAGATTGGGCCACGACGGCGTACGCCGGTGCCCGGGTCCACTCGATGGCCAAGGCTGTGCGTGCTGACGGTTCCTCCGCGGGCGGTGCGCCGGTGGGGATTTGGGCGGGCACGTGGATCATGTGGCCGCGGGCGGCCGCAAATGCTGCGAGGAGTCCTTGAGCGGTTTGGCAGTTGTAGAGACTCATGTGGATGCCGTCGACGGTCATGGCGAGTCGCGCGTCGGGGGTGCGGGCGTGGTGAACGGTGATGTCGGGGTCTATCTGGCCCTTCACCGACACGGTGGTGTGGGTGATCAGACCTGCTGGGATGACGTGGGTGGCAGCCGCGGATGTGGTCATGATGTTGTCTCCGTTTTCCGATGGTGATGAAGTGCGCCGGTCGGCGCTGGGGTGCGCGCAAGCGGGTGAGGGTGGGCGGTCAACCCCGAAGAGTCCGCGCCGAACGGAGCAGGGTTTTCGGCCCGCGCTCGCCGGCGCGGTAGCGCCCTGGCGAGCTGGCATAGGGCCGAAAAGGTCACTCGGCCTGCGCAGTTCAGCGCGGGCGTGGGTTGACCGGTCGGGCCCCCGCGCGCTTACCATGAGCACCCTGCTGACGGCTAAAGAAGGTGAGGGGCTACGGATTTCGGGTCCCCGCAGGGGACCGCGGAGGACCTGGTCTGCGGTGGACGGGCTGGGGAGTGCTCGTCGAATCGCAATGCGTGGGTGTGGCTATGCCCGCTGCGGGGCGGGTAGCCTAAGACGGTGATCGAAGGGGCAGTTTTGCAGGAGCTGGTGGGATCGGATCATATTCCGGCACCGGTGATCGACTGGCTGGTGAATGGTTACTGGTCGACTCCGGTGCCAGCCTGCGACGTGTCGTATCCCCGGGCCGGTTACGCGGGGCTGTTGGAGTTTTGACCGAGGCGGCCGGGGGCGTTGAGGGCGCGCAGGCCACTCGATAATGAAGCGAAGCGGCCGTAGTCTTGGCCGGCCGCGGTTGTTTTCTCGCCGAGCCAGATTCCGATGATTCGTGCGTTGCCCTGGACTGTTGGCGTCCAGACCGGGCCTCCGGAGTCGCCCGGGATGCTGGGCGTCATGCCGGTGGTGAGGTATTGGTCTTCACCTTGGGTGGCGACGATTTGGCCGCAGTGTTGGCCGCTGGAAACCCCGAGCCGGCAGACGGTTTCCCCGATTTCGGGTTCGGGGTGATCATCGGTGAACAGTGTGTGGTTGTTTTCGATGAAGGCGGATGCCAGCGAGCTTGTGCTGAAGTCGATCAGTGCGTAATCCGCGCCGCCACTGCGGGGTGGCTCGAACACGGTACGCACGAACTCTCCGGTGAGCCCGTTGCGTTTGTCGCGCACATACCCCGCGGCCGGGTCGGCGCGGCAGTGCCCGGCCGTGATGGCATAGGTGTGCATGTCGGTCCCGGTGTAGACATAGCCGATGGTGCAGAACTGGTTGCGCCCAGCGGGGTTGATGTAGTCGACCTCTTCGCCGGGGCTGACGACGGTCAGAGCGGCATGTGAAGTGGGCGAGCTGGCTAGCGCCAGCGCTGCTGTGCTGAGCAGGCCTGCGACGGCGGCGGGAAGTCGGCGGGTCGGGCTACGCATGGTCGGTTACCTTTCAGCTTCTAGGCGGCCCGCGTGTGGCGCACGCGGCGTTCAGAGCGCAGTTGCGCGCGGGCGGTCATGCTGTCGATCCAGGCGCGGGCAGTGTTGGCCGCGGGCCCGGGACGGCCTGCGGCCGCGGCGATGGCTGCGGCCGCGCGGTTGGTGATGGCGGACTCGAAACGCGTTGTCATGCAGACTCCTTCAAACGGGTTGCGCGGGTTGGGTGAGTCGGGCGACGGCGGTTGTGGTGGCGGTATTCGGCGGTGAGCCGCTCCAGCAGGCTTTCGACGGTGTGGGCGGCGCTGCGCGCCACGGGCGAGCGGTGCTCGCCGCTGCGGCGCTTGAGCTCGTCGTGGGTGTGTTGCACTGCTCGCAGCTGCTCGGCGGCTTCGGCGAGCCAGCGGGCGGCGCTGCGGGCGCCGCCGGGTACCAGTCCGCGCTGGTCGTGGTGGGCGCGGGCTTCCTGAAGAGCGGTGTCGAAGCGCTCGGCGGCCCACCGGGCCTTGGCGGCAGCAGACAGGGTGTGCAGTTCGGCGCGGGTGATGGCGGTCAATCCGCCGAAGGGGTCGTTGCGCTCCCACAGTCCTGCGTTGACGTGGTCGGTGACGTCGGCTTTGTCGCCGTCGATGGCGGGCAAGAGTAGCACCACGCGGGCGGCGCTGGCGTGCAGACGGTCATGCAGGTTGATCGCACGCTGATATCCGGCGAGATCTCGATCGGCCACGATGGCGACGTTGAGTCCGGTGAATGCGTCGACGAGCTCGGTGGGGAAGTTGGCGGCCCCTTGGGCGTTGGTGGTGGCCAGCCGGCCCAGCGCGGTCAGGGTATCGGCGTCTTTTTCGCCTTCGGTGACCCATACCCATGCGCCGGTCTTGGCCGCGTTGTGAATTGCGTTGGGCCGGTACAGTACCGGGGTGAATCCGTGCGGCTTGCGGTAGACCCATTGGTGTGCGGCGCGGTAGCGCTGCCGGAACTGCTTGTGCGGGCGGCCGGTGCAGGTGCATTCTTCGCGAATGACCTGCTGCACTGGTTCCCCGGCAGGGGACAGGTAGGTGTAGACCCGCACGCGGCGCCACTGGTGCTCGGCGTGTTCGCGGCGCGCAGTGATCCGCGCCGGCAACGGCCCTAAACCGCGAGCGCGACGGGCGACTTTGCGTTGTGCGGTGTGGGTCCAGCTTTGACCGGTTGTGGGAGCGGGGTTGTCGAAGAGATCGGCCAGGCGCAACCCGAGGGCACCGGCGATCTCGGCGGCGGGAGCCTGGCAGCTAAAGCAGTGCAGCAGCACCGCCCCACCCCGCCCAACAGGGGTGTTTTCGCGCCATCCCACCGACAGCGAGGGGGAGTGGTCGGCGTGCAGCGGGCAGCTGGCCATGAACGCTTCGCCGCCACGCGGGCGGATGGTGTGCCCTGCGGCCTGCAGGGCGTCGCGCACCTGGTCCAAAGCGGTTCCGGGTGAACGGGTCTGCGTGGTTCTGGCCATCACGGTGTCTCCTTGTCGATGACCGTGTGGACCACGGCGTAAGCCGCGCGGGTCTGCCGAATGCTGTCGTCGAGGAAGGTGGCGACATCGCGTCCGTCGCGGCCGTCGGTGAACTCGACGTCGTAGACGCTGTTACTGCGCAATTGTTGGAGGCTGTCCGCAGCCTTTTGCAGTGCCTTCACGGCGTCGGCCAGATGGGTGAGCAAATGGCTTCGCGTTTCAGCGATGCGCTCGATGCTGTCCAGTTCGGCGAGCTCGGCAACTGCTTGCTCGAGGGCGGCGTCGGTGTACATGGGGTGGGTGTCCTTTCCGGTCAACGGGTCTAGGCGGCGGCCAGACGGGAGAGGCGATCCGGACGGAACCCTGCCCAGTGCTCCGTGGGGGAGACGTAGACGACGGGCGCGCCCAGGTACCCCAGACTCATTACGTAATCGCGGGCCTCGAGATTTTCGGTGACATCAATTTTCTGGTATTCGATCCCCTGCTTGTCGAGAGCCTTAAACGTCGCGGTGCATTGCACGCAGGCCGGTTTCGTGTAAACCGTGATTTGAGACATTGGTAGCCTCCTTCGCAAATGGTTGGTGCTGCGGTCGATAATTGAATATTACTGTCGTGAGTGGCCCTATGCCATAGTCGCGCAAAAGAAATTCGGGCGATTGTGGATCGTTCTCCACAACGAATGAACTTAGGTGGATACAGACATCTCCCATACCGGCCGGCCGCGATACATGCCTGTCATACCCGCCTGTCAGACAGCGCCTTCGCTGGCTTCCGTCAGGGAGGATAGGCGAGGTCACCGGCCCGGCGTCGCCCCAGGGATTCTCGTTGATTCTCGGTGCGTGCGACTTGGAGGTAATGGACAAAAACAGCAATGATTGATTCTGCATTTTTGCCATCCCGTCATTACTGCATCCGACCAAAGCCGCTCGATATGCGGCCGTTGCCAGCAAGTCACTTGCACGTTTCTTGCATTGTCATTGCCGCCATTCTTTTTGCCTCTCTGGCATTGATGATTACAACCGGGCAGCGGTCCGTGGAATGCAAGGCCCGGGCGTGAAGTTTTCCCAGCGAGCCTTAGCGAGCGGCTCGGGGAAAAGTTCGCGAGCCACCGGCCCGCAGCAAGGCGAAGGCCGGCGCCTTGCAGGTAGCGGCCCGGCCGGTGATAATCAAAAGGCCAGAGGGCGCAACGCGTTTCACGTCCGACCCTCGATAATGCCGCCGCCGCGAAAGGTGGGGCCAGAACCGACGTCCTGACCCCACCCGAGAGACGCGTTACTCCTTCACCGCATCGGCCAAGTACTGCTCGTACACGTCATCGGCGCTCTTGGCCTTGGTCACAACTTCCTCGACGGGGGCCAGCGGGTAATCGTTGTCGGCGAGCCAGCGCAGATACTCGCTGCTGCCCACGTGGTGGCCCCACCAGCCTGTGTTATTGCGCCAGGCGTCTTTGGGGGTCCGCGATTCCAGAGCGCCGAGCACCAGGGCCAGCGTGAGCACCTGGGCGCGCCCGTCGCCATTGGCGGGCAGATCGGCCACGAGCTTGGCCACGGCTTGGCCGCTGTCCACACCGAGCAGTTCGGCGGTGGTGTCCAGCGCGTTGTTGTTGGTGAGCAACGCGTTGTCACGAGCCAAGCAGTCAGCGACGAACATGGCCGCACCCTTAGGTGAGGTCTTACGCGCCAACAACTTTTTGACGAACTCTCGCCGCACACCGAGAGCGGCATCCCCGAGTTTGTTGAGCGCTAACACTTTCCGGCGCTCCCGCTTCTCGGTCTCGGCCTTGTCAAGCGCGGCTTGCTGACGTGCGGCCTGGCGAGCCTCGTCGTCCAAGTCGATCGCGTCGCCGGTGTCGGTGTCCACCAGTCCGGCCTGCCGCGCGAACCAGCTCTGCGGGGTCAGTGCTGCGGAACGGTAGTCGAGGCAGTAGTAATCGGGGGTGAACACCTCCTTGTCGGTGACCGTGTTGGCGTGGCGCAGCCCCTCGGCGGGTGTGGCGTCTGGCTGATCCTCGGTGTCCCAGTCCACGCTCTGTTCGTCCACGACCTCGCCGGTTTCCACGTCGCACAGGGCGGTGTCGTCGACGAGAAACACGGCCCAGTGGGCGGGGTTGGTGACAGCGGTGTCGTCGGCTTCGTCACCTTCGGCGGTCACCAGGTGGTGCAGCGGTATACAGGCCGGGTCCCACGACTCCGGGCGCTGCTCGAGGATGGTGAACCCCTTATCGGCGAAAGGCTGGGCGGCGTGGGCTCGGGCCTGGGCGGTGTCGCGTTCTTGCCGGAGCTGGGCGACCGTGTGCTCGAACCAGGTCCCCCCCGCCGACCTCATTAGCCGGTCCACCGCGCCGGGTATGTCCTCGAACTCGGTGATCGCAGCGGCTTCGGTCAGGCTGAGTTGACCGCTGGCCAGGGCGTCCATGGCGGTGGCCGACCGTGCTGCTGTGTGAGCAGCCTTTACGGCGTCCTTGCCGACAGATAACCGCTTGGCCACTTTGGCCACCGACAGCCCTGCATCGATCATCTGCTGGATGCCGCGTGCCCGCTGGGCGTCGGTGAGATCGCGCTTCTGATCGTTCGTCACGATCTGGTGCACGATGCGGTCGATGGTCTCCTGGCTGGCATCGGAGGCGGTGGACGGCAGCACGTAGACCGGAACGCTGGTCAAGCCGACCTCGCGGGCGGCAAGGGTGCGCCGCTGCCCGTTGCGGACCCGGATGACCTCGGTCCGCTCGGGGTCACGCACAGCCGTGATCGGCACCAGGACTCCGTTTTCGGCGATGTTAGCGATGAACGCCTTGCTCAATCCTGCGTCGTCGCGGACGTTGTCACCGATGTCGAGCAGCGTCGGGTCGAGGTGTTCCAGCGTCCCGATGGTCTGGTCGACGGCGGCGGCGTTGCTGTCGGTGTTGGTTGTGTCGGTCATGGTTGAACCTTTCTGTGTGCGGCAGGCGTTCACATGGCCGCCTGCTCTTTTTGCCTTCTGGCAATTGAGATTTGGCCCGGTATAGGGGCGCGGAGTGCAAGGTCCGGGCGTGCAGTTGGCCGCCGCGAGCGAAGCGCGCGTGTCGGGTAACTGCGCGAGCCTTGCGCCCGGAGCGAAGCGGAGGCCGTGGCCTTGGCGCGCAGCGAACCGCCGGGCAACAATCGAAAAAGCCAGAAAGGCAAACGAATATCGGCTTGGGCCGGGACGGTCCAAGCTGTTTGTAGGTTCCCATCCAAGATGGCGGAATTCCCATCTTTGTGACGTCTAAATGGCGGATCCGCCATAACGATGGGAATCTGGTTAGCGGGACTAAGTTTGCGGCTGGTCACTTTGGCTGCGGCCGCTCTCTTAGAGCTAATCTATCGTGTTCGCGAATTATGCTCTACACCAAGGATATTGGTGTACGTGGCTAAAGAGCACAATGCAGGCGCACGGGCTGGCCGTAACCAGCTCTCCAAGGACGACGTCATCGACACGGCCCCCGCAGAAAACCGGCAGCCGCGTGACTCGACCTCGTCTTGCATTCCCCGGTCAAAACCAGCGCGCAGCGGCGGCAGCCTGGTCCAGGTGTAACCGTTCGAGGGCGGCACCATCAATTGACTGTTTGCCCGGCATGGTGGCGCTGGCCTCGGCGCGACGGGACGAAGGAGATCGACGGGAGATTACGGGAGAGACGCTTCGCGGTGTCGAATGCCGAAGGCCCGGAGCCGCGCCGGACGGATTCCAAGGTGCGACGTCAGACCTCAGTGACCGGTGCAACCAGGCTCGGCTCCGCAGGAAAGGACCCATCACGCACGCCAGCGATCCCATGAATAAAGCCCCAGTCTCGTCGAGACCGCACCGCTTTCAGGTGCTGGCCCTCGACGGCGGCGGCGCCAAGGCACTGTTCACCGCGCATGTACTCGCACGGCTGGAAGCCGACCTCGGCATCTGCGTCGGCGACTCGTTCGACCTCATCGCCGGGACGTCGGCCGGCGGGATCATCGCACTGGGCCTTGGCGCGGGGATGCGGCCCGCCGAGATTGTCGAGCATTACGGGGCGCTGACCGGACGCGTCTTTCCATACGGTCGGTGGGCCAAGTGGCATTACCGATTGCGCCCTTGGGCCAACGCCTACTCCGGCGAGGTGCTGCGGCTGGCGCTGGGCGAGGTGCTCGGGTCGCGCCTGCTGGGGCAGAGCCACAACCGGCTCGTCATCCCGTCGTGGGATGTGCAGCGTGGTGAAGTACACCTATTCAAAACCCCTCACCACGTGCGGCTGCGCCGCGACTGGCGGATCCCGATGGTCGATGTTGCCTTGGCCACCACGGCCGCACCGACGTTCTTCCCGGCGGCCACCGTCGACGGGCAGCGACTGGTAGATGGTGGCGTATGGGCCAACAACCCGTCGGTGGTGGCCATCGGCGAGGCCGTCAGCATGCTCGACGTGCCCTTGCGCAGCATCCGGGTGCTCAACGTCGGTACCGTCGATCAACGGACTCACCACCCCAGGCGTTATGACGTTGGCGGCTGGGCGACATGGGCCACCACGGCGACACCGTTGATGCTCACCGCGTCCAGCCGTGGAGCCCAGGGCACGGCGATGCATTTGGTCGGCGCCCAGAATTACGCCCGGTTCGATGTGACGGTTCCCGGGTCCATCTTCACCCTGGACCGCGCCGACCCCGAGGCCCTCGCGGGTCTGGCCGCAGGTCAGAGCCGCCTACTGAGCCCCATCTACGCCGAGATGTTCGCCGACCACGTCGCACCCCCGTACACCCCGATCCATGGTCCCGGCAGTCGCCGGGCTACCCCGACACCGCCAGGAGGCGACTCGTGAAGCACACCGACTACTTCAAGAACTTCCTCGCCAACACCGTCAACATGTCCAAGTTCAACTTGGAGCTCCTGAGCCAACGGGTCGACACGGTCTACGGTGTCCTCAAGGCCGACGACGACCTCGGTCCGCTGGTCAAGAAGAAGATCCCGCAGGGTTCGTGGCCGCAGAAGACCATCATCCGTCCGCAGAATGGCAAGGCCTTCGACGGCGACTTCATGGTGCAGATGGTCGAGAATCCGGCATGGGAGGTTGACAAGAAGAAGTACGCCGACGCCATCTACCGCGTGCTGCACAACACGTCGCCCTACAAGGATATGCCGCATGGCCGGAAGTGCCGGTGCGTCTACCTCACGTACGCCAACAACGCCATGCACCTCGACATCGTCCCGTTCGTGATCCGCGCCGATGGAACCCAGTGGATCATCAACCGCGACGATAATGAATGGGAGCGCACCGATACCGACGGCTTCACCGCCTGGATGAAGCGGCAAGACGAGATTGCCGGAAAGCACCTGCGCGAAGTCATCCGCATCATAAAATTCCTACGCGACCACAGGAACTCCTTCACCGGCACCAGGTCGATCCTGCTCACCACCTTGTTGGGCGAGCAGGTGAAGGAATGGCGAACGATTCTCGACGCTGGGTACTACGGCGACCTCCCAACTGCGTTGCTGCACATCGTGTCCGAACTCGACGACTGGCTGCAGGCCAGGCCGACCAAGCCCACCATTATGGATCCGGCCGGCACCGGCACATCTTTCGACCACCGATGGAGCGCAGAAACCTACGCATACTTCCGCGATCGCATCCACGCCCACGCCGCCGAAATCAAGGCAGCCTACGACGAGACCGACTTCGACAAGAGTGTCAAGAAGTGGCAGGCGCTGTTCGGCGACGGATTCTCGGCTCCGAAAACTGTTGGGGCAGTCGGCAAGTACCGCGCGTTGGGCACCGGCGCAGGGTCAGCCGGCGCATCGACGGTGAGCCTGCCAGGTCGCGCCGGGTGAGTAAGCCCCGCCCAAGTGCGTGGCAACAACAAGTCCTGACCGACTTGCGCATCATCGCCGGCACCTATCCCGACGACGTTCGGGTCGTCGGTTGCCACCGGCTCGACAAGGCAGGATCGATGCGGCTGCAGTTGAGACTCTGCACCCAAGACATTGAGCGCATCGACGGAGGCATCCCCTTAGGTGCGCGCGAGGACATCATCGTCACAGTTGGCCGATCTGAGCTGGCGCCCCCGCGCGCGGAAGTCGAGCACCTCCGGTTCCTGCACCATCCTCATGTGTTGCAAGGACATCGCCTTTGCCTGTACCTGGACCCGTCACGAGAGTGGGACCCGCTCAACGGGTTCGGTGGCTTCCTCGACCGGCTGTTCGCATGGCTCGCCGACGCCGCCGCTGCACGATTCGACGCCGAGACCGCGCTCTACCACGCTGTCGGAGGAGTCCTTCACGCAGACCGCCGAGCCCCTACCATCGTCGCCCGCGAGCCGCTCCACCAGGGCGCGCGTGCACACCACGGATGGCTGCTGCCGCGCACCCCTCACCGGTTTGACCTGACTCTCGTGCGCCCCGCCGCAGCTATCGGCGCCGACCACACACCAGTTGTCTTCCTCGACGCCGACCTGCCATTCGGCGCCGGCAGTTCGCTAGCCGAATTCCTCTATGTGCTCGACAACCCCTATCTCGAAGACCCGGAACCAGACTCGCCATACGCGGTGCAACCAATCCGCCTGGATGCGTCATCGATGGTGCTGACCGCGCTTGGCGCCAGCGCAATCCGCAAAGCCGACGGGAGCCCCCAGCGGCTCATCATCGCCGTCCCGCACCCCACCGGCGGTCCACCCCATCTCTTAGCAGCCAACATCCCCGCAGCCGGGGCCGATCAGCTCCGCGCACTTATCCGAACCAACAAAAGTAGGAGCCCCCTCATCGACATCGACCGCACGGAGCTCAACCCCAATACACCGATGCAATGGTGGCCCCTATCCGATGAGCGCGCCGAGGTCACCACCCGCCGTGACGCCCGACGACCCGTTGCGACCTACGAAGGAAAGAAGATTGCAATCTGGGGCTGTGGCGGGCTCGGCTCCTGGATCGCGGAGTACGTTGTTCGGGCCGGCGCCAACGAGGTGCTGCTGTGCGATCCGGGAACGATGTCCGGTGGCCTGCTGGTGCGCCAAAACTTCGTCGAAGCCGACATCGGCAACACCAAAGTAGAGGCGCTCGCGCAACGCCTGCGCGCGATCAGCGACACAGTCGCCATCACGACGCACGACACGATGACTCCGCCAGTCGACCAGTTCGCAAGTGCCGACCTGATCATCGACGCAACGGTCAGCATCGCGATCGCCAGACTGCTTGACGGACTCGCCGGCCTACCGGGAGACAGACCCGTGTTGGCGCAGGTAGCCACGGACTCGCGCACCGGAACCCTCGGCATCCTGACAGTCTCAGCTCCGCCCACACAGGCCGGACCGCTGACAATCGATCGCAATGCGGGCGAACAGGTCTGCTGCGACGGCAGCCTCGAAGCGTTCCATAGCCTCTGGGACCTCTCGGCGCCCGAGGACCAAATCATTCCTACCCGAGGTTGTTCGACGCCGACTTTCCATGCGTCGGCCGCCGATCTCGCCGCGGTCGCGGCCAGCTTGACCAGCATCCTGGGTGCCCACCTTAAATCCGGTGCAGCCCTTTCCGGCACGCATCTGATTTCCCTGCCTCACGGCGAGGCTGGGCCTTTGCGCACCTTCGTGCCAGCTCCCCATGCTGACGAACCCCAAGCAGGCCCCGTGATCGGCGCGGCTAGCAGCGATGCAGGTTCAGCGTGACGATACGTTGATGACTAGCACGCCTGTGTAACAAGCGTTCTCGCGCTCGTACACCTCGATTTCAGGATGGGCGTCTCGCATAAGCGCGCGCCCGGCTTCAACCGCGAAACTGACCGGAGCCGACGCGACAAGATGCCATCGACGGGCGGACGGAAACAATGATTCCGCTGCGGCCAGCGCCTCTCGCCACCGCGTCGCGAAACGGGCCAGCGACTGCTCATGCGACACCGAGGTCGGAGACGGATCCACTTGGGCGGGACGGACTTCGATTCGGGGGCACCCAGAAATCGCCGTGGGCAGCAATTCGGGATTCACCTCGCTGGTGACCGCACAGACCAGAACGATTTCGTCGACAGTCGCATCGGCTGACGGGGGTGTGACTACCGCGAAGTCGATGGGTTCGTTCTGATCTGCCCAGGACCAGCCGAGGAACTGGTCACGCTGCTTTTGAAAGATTCGCGTCGGCGTCTTGTCGTCGAGCTGCCAGCCAAGATATACGAGGAGAGGGATCGGGGCGATCGCGAAGACAGAGATGTGTTCGACGTCGCCGCTATCGACAGCCTGGCGTACGAGATGCAACGCGTCGTCAATGGATTGTTGCGCGGCATCCCAGTAGCCGCGACCACCTACTCGCCCACCGATGCGGCAGGTGAAGTCCCCGCTGCGCTGGGTTTCGACCAGTCCAAGGTAATTGACAGCCAACAGCGTCTCGGCGACCTCCCGCTGCGAAGCCAGAGCAAGCGAGCCGCGGATCTGGCAGCCCACCCGCAGCGCGGCCGTCCGCGTCAAACCGCCGTGCTCGGTGACCATTTCGATGCGGCGCTCACACGATTCCTTGATCTCTCGGAGCTTTTCAGGTGGGAAGAAATCGATGTGTTCGGGATCGTCGATCAATCGATGGCAATCGTGACAAAGAAGCAGCAGATTCTCTTCTGCCTCGGTGTCGATCCGGACGTCGTGATGCGCGCGTCGAGGAGAGTTCGCTCCTGCCGCGGCACCGATATTGTGAGCAAGTTCGGCGAGCAACACCGAGTGCATGTACGTGCGGGAATCACCGAGCAGTCGACGGTTGCAGATCGTGCACCTCCCCGCGGTGCGCGCCCATAACCCATTACGCACCGAATCCTTAATGTTCTCGCGCTTGACGAGCGTGTTGCGCCGGACAGAGCTAGTCGTCATGGTGATAGAAAGCCATTGCGTGTATCAGGTGCAGTCTCGGCAATAGTCACTGCCGGGCTCGAATCGCGACGGGTGCAGCGTTAGGAAGCAGCCTTTGCACTGCTTGTCTTTGGCGGCGCGTGCGGCGTCACAACCGCAGTGTCCGTGGGAGCACTGCGGCTGGTTGCAGCGTTCGCAGCGTTCACCCGCCAGAAACGAGTCTTGGCATGTCTCACAGATCCACCATTGGTTGTAGGTGTCGCGTTGGTCGGAAGGGCGTGGGATCGCCAGTGACTTCCAGGGCACGTTGTCGCTGACCAGCACCGCGACCAGATAGCTCTGGTCGAACCATCTGGCCTGACCGAACACGGTGTCGCTGCGTACGCCATTGCGGTAGACGACGAAGGTATCGTCGCGCGTTGCACCGTCGGCTGGGTTACGTAGGGCGGCTTCGATGAGAGGTGTACCAGACTGGTCGGACCGCTTCGCCGGCGGTATGAAGCTCTTCGGCGCGGCGAATTGCACGATACCCGTTGAGTCCAGCAGCACGACAGCACCCGAACCACGCAGATGCCGGGCCGCCCAGACACAGCAGGCTTCTCTGGAAGCGGACGAACTGGAGGTGAATATGTCGACGACATCTTGAGCAGTCGGCCCGCGCGGATCGATTCGTTGTCGTAAATCATGATCTGGCAACAAGATTCGAGCGGCAAACGCATCGCAGGATTGCTCCTCGAACTGGTCGGGATCACTGTATTGAAACACGTTATTGCCCAAGGTGATATCAGTGTGCTGCAGGTGGTGCCCCAACTCATGCAAGACGGTAAAGTTGCGACGCCGTATAGACATTGACTTCGTCACCACAAGCATCGGTGGCTCGGGCTGATAACTCCCCGCCACCGAACATCCTTCCCCGGTGGATGATTCGTCGACCAGCGTGACTGATAAGTCGTTCCACTGCATCAATTCGGAGACCGGATTTAGCCGCAAGCGCTCTAATGAGCCAGGTCGCCTGCGTTCGACGGCAACTGCCATCGCTTCGGCCTGCACTTGTGCTTCAGATACGTACATTCCGCGCATCGTCAGGACGTTTCAGGTTCGCTGCGTGATTGGCGAAACTGCGCAAGACGCGCCGACCAGTCTGGAGTTCGAGATCCGGTCTGCCTAGCAGCCAATGCGAACATTTCATAGCTCGCGCGGAGTCGGGCGGTGGCCTCGTCGAGGCCCTCGTCATGCACTCGTTTGCGCCAAATGGGTCGCCACCGCGGATGATCCACTTCCTCAACAAACTCCACGGGCAGAGGTTGCACAGCCTCGGCGATCAGCGCCGGTTCGACGCCGGTGACACGCGTGATGGTGTCAACCAAATCCGGAGTCAGCGGTCTCTTGCCGCGAAGTAGGCTCATCACGTCAGATTGACTGAGCCCATGGCGGCTCAGCGCCCCGACCAAGACTTTCAGGTCGACAGCCCTACCTAAAATCGAAGCCAAAGTGCGAGTAACCCTCTCAGGACGCTTTGCGATGGGTAGCGCTGGGGTAGCGCGCAGCGCTTCCAGGTCATCCTCGACTCCGGTTCGAATAGTGACCGAAGAATCGAATGAGGTTTCTGGCGGCCGTCCAAGCTGGACACCTTTAGGCCTAGGCAATCGTGAATCAGTCGTTGCGGCCGTTACCCAGCTAGCGATTTGGTTGGGAATTTCATCGATGATTTCATCGAGCACACGGAAGGGAAGAGTAGTTCGAAGGCCTACCCATAACGTGACTCCAACACCGAACGCTGTCAGAGCGGGTTCTAAGACGACCGACTCCGCGTCCTCCGCGCCTGGATCGAGAGTTACCGGAATAGCTTCGATCTCAGCGTGCTCGACACCAGTCACCAGAACCAGTAATGCGACGTCATCCCACGTCGCTCGCCAAATTTGACCGCCGTCAATTGGATGGTCGCGGCAATCGTCAAATCTGGCCCGTCGACCGATAGCCGTCAGAGGATAGGGTGCTGATCCCTTGCGAGCCAATTCGAGAAGATGGCGAGGCAGGGAGCTGTTACTCAACTAGCCCTCCAATCCGCTCGATTTACTAAGTGCCCGTGACTACTAAAGTCTGACGACATATCGTGCGTTCCGTCCGCTAAGCTGCTGCCGGACCGCCGCATAGCGCAATAACCTCCCTGACGATGTCCTCCTGATCCTCTCCTGTTCCCGCGAGTGAGCGGATCTTCGCCTTCAGGCTGCTCACAAACAGGGCTGACTGACTGCGTCCCAGGCTCAGACGCTCTCGGACGGCCGCACTGTCGTCGAGTACGGGAATTACCGCGCACTCCAGGGAAGATAACCGGCGGACGATCTCGGCGGCTGCGGTGGTGACGTCCAAGGCTATCGATTCGGCAATGACGGCCTCCTCCGGACTTGCAGTCTGCGAGGGTAGGTCGACGCCAGCAGCATCGTCGTCGATGCCATCGTCCACGGATTCGTCGAACGAGACCACGATCGGATCCAACGAGGCTGCGAATCTCTGAGAGAAAACGTACACAAGCTGGGCGATTTCAAGGCTCCCACCAGCCTGATCGAGAATGGCGTGGGCAATCGCAACCAGGGACGTGCGATCAGCGACGGGAGGGCGACGGGAGCTGCTCGACCACTTCGGTACCCGGACATTCGGTACCGCCCATGCGACCGCGACGAGCTGACCGGTATCCCCACCCCAGGGTTGGCCGCCCGTATTCGCAAGCCGCCACCGCCCCGCGCCCGCACTGCCAGAAGGAACCTTCTCGAACTCCGGCGTCTCGTCGAGCACTTTTTCGATCGCCCGCCGCAGAGCTCCGGTTCCGGTTTTTCTCGCCTGGTCGATCATCCAGTTTTGAACCCATCGCCGGATAATCCGTCCGAACGAGTCATCGTTGGTCGCTTGTGCCAGCAACGTCGCGGTCAGAGTTTGGATGCGATCGACGAAGAATCCTTGCACCACATCGTCGGGGTCGTGATCTTTAAGTGCGGGAAACCGGCGCAGCCCTTCGCGCACGATCCTTGAGACGAGCGCAACCCCGTGAGCGCCGAGGAATCCCTGGTCGCGCAACTCTTCGTACGCTGAGATGGAGTCCTCCTCCCGCGGGCGACTTAACGGTGGATGCCATTGTTCCAGTGCTGCTGGCGTTCGTCGGGTGAATCGCCCTGGAAATCCTGGAGGCTCCTGACCTTGGAAACGAGGATGCAGGGATGTCGAAGGAACAATCGCTGGGTAAGCCCACGTCGCGGCGCTACAGTCCCGAGGAGAAGGCTGC
>NZ_NCXM01000053.1 GCF_002104765.1 Mycolicibacterium vulneris | reverse complement strand
CTACGATGCACCACGGACCGACCAACCCCTGGTCGAAATCCAATAGCCCGAGCCCCCGGGAAAACCAGGGCGATTCAGGGTATTGAACTTCGCACGTTTGAGGGGACGGTCGTTTTGCGTTGCTGAGCGGCTCCGCGCGGGTAGGGCCGGGTCGGCCAGAAGTTGTGCATCCTCACAAAACCCCGGGCGTCCGCTTCGAGCGCCATATCGGGCGTCTGCACATCGAGCGTCAGCGTCGTCAAATCGGACAGTTCTACGAACCACGACTATTATCTAGGAATACCGCCGCGCTTCTTGCCGAGGGAGTCCTCTTCACCGTAAACCCACCGTAGTTATTGGTACTCGATGCAGTTGACGTGGGTCTATGGCATTCGATGTGCGACAAAATCTCGATCGCCGGCCTTCGGCGATCCAGTGTCCGACCGTTCGATGATCGACAAGCTGAATTTGGGTCTGCATCGTATGCGTTCCTCTCCGTGCTTGTGTAAGAGGAAGTCCTTGAAATTCGCCGCAAAGTTTTCGATGATTGGCACAGAATGCCAGCTGTACTGTCAAGCAACACTTGGCAGTGCGTGTGGTGTTCGGAGCGTCATGATGGTGCTCGAGTCTGCTGTCGATCTGGGTACCGCGGTCATTTCTTATCGGCCTGCGGTGGGTGACGAGCGGTCGCTATCTGCCGAGAAGGTGTCGCCTGCTGCGCTTTTCGACGCGGCACCGTGGCGGATTTTCCGCTGGTATTTCGGGCAGCGCCATTATTCGGGAACGTACTGGTCTGCCACTGAGCGTGACCATGTCATCTACGAGTCGCGCTTGGAGTTGGCGAATCTACTGCTGGCTGATTTTGATCCCGCGGTACGCCACATTGTCGCTCAGCCATTTCTGCTGTGTGTCGAGGTGGATGGACAGGTGCGCAAGCACATTCCGGATTATTTGTGGGACAGCGATTCCGGGCTGGTGGTGGTCGATGTCATCCGCACCGAGCGGATGAGTCAGCCGGAGGTCGCGGTGTTGTGCGAATGGACTCGCCGAGTCGTCGAATCGTTGGGTTGGTCATACCGGGTGGTTCATGAACCGCCTCGTATCCTCTTGTCCAACGTGCGCTTTCTGGCTGGTTATCGCCGCGACTGGCTGATCAATCAATCCATCTTGGATGAGATGCGTTGCCGTCTAGCGGGATTCACCGGTATGTCGATCGCTGACGCAGAGCAGACCATCGTGGGGTTCCCGCAGCAGCTGGTCTGGGGTCAGGCCATCATCTGATGAAATATGCGGCAGTTGTTCATGCATATCAGCAGTTATCCACGAGCGTTTCTTACGATCTCTGGTGGATAACCAAGACCCGGAACCGTCCGACGTCGCCCATTGGCCAGGACCCGGTCGGTTGTCTCGCGGACCGGTTCAGTTCACGGTGATGCAGCGGTGCAGCGGGTCAGGTCATGTGTTCGCTGCCGACCGCGCGAACGCTGCCAGTATTTGGTGATAGGCGTCTTCGATTTCGTCTGGGGACAGCGGTGGGACATAGGGCGTGTGCAACATGACATGTCCGATAAGGCTTTCCCACTGCTGCAGCTGCGCTCGACCTTCTTCCGGCGACCCGGCGATTGCGAACGTCTCAACCAACTTGTCATCGGTCACATCGCCGAGTGCGGCCGGCCCGCCCCTAGCGAGGGCCTGGCGAACGTCGTCGACTTCCTTTTGCAGACCGTGCGCCGCGACGATGCCGTCCTGTACCGGGTTGGCGACGAGTTGACCGACGTGGATCCGCGCCCGGCGGATTGCCTCATCGCGATCGGTTGATACGGAGCAAATGACCTGTGTCGCCGTAGCGAGTTCCTTGACGTCGCGGCCGGAGCGTTCCGCGCCTTTGGCAAGGTTCGGTAACACCACTTCGGAAACGTAATTGCGCGAGTACCCGCCACCAACCAGGCCGTCGCCGAGTTCGCCGGCCAGCTGGATCATCTTCGGATTCATCCCCCCTAGGAGCAGCGGTATGTGACGCTTCAGCTCCCGGCTGCCTAGAGGGTTGAAAGGGGGAGTATTGAATCGGTAGAACTCACCGTCAAAGGCCGCCGGCGATTCGTCAGCCATGTAGTTCCAACACAATTTCAACGCTTGGACGTACTCCCGCATCCGGCTCACCGGGCGATCGATCGGAGCACCATGCAGGGTTGTCATAAGGTCAGGTATGCCTGTTCCAAGACCCAAAACCAGTCTGCCACCGGACAAATCGTTGACATCGGCCGCAGCGTTGGCCAACTCGAACGGCGTACGACTGAATGCGGTGGCCACAGCGGTGCCCAATTTAATGCGCTGCGTGCACATGGCGGCCGCTGCCAAAATGACCAGCGGATTCTCGTAAAGTTCAAAGTCCCATACGGTGTCGAAGCCCGCATCCTCAGCTGCGCGAGCCATTTCGGGATACTTGCAAACGGGCTGAGTGCTCATAGGAATGGTGACGCCCAACTGCATGAAACCGTTACCTTTCGTACTCGCCGGATCGTACGCACGCGCCGCGAATCAGACCTTCGAATAAGTCAGTACAGGATGACTTAGCAAGACGTAGCGTGTCAAGGACCACATCTGGCGTCAACAAGAGGGTTGCCATCGCGATCCCGTCATCGATGCCGCCTTCGACCAGGGCAGTCTTGACGAGGCGGTCGTAGACGTTCGATGTGTCTGTTGAACATGCTGGGCATCCCGGCTGGGGCGGGTTCTGGTCAGCGCGTGATCTCCTGAGAACGCCCCGGCTGAGGTGGCGGGATTCGGTCCAATCTTGTGTTGTTCGCCAGGACGGCGCCGACGAGTCGAATCAGGGCGGTGGCCGGGAAGATGTCGACGGCGTCGGTCCGCGGGCGGTTTTCATTGAGCCGTTCCTGGGGGTTGTTCGGCCAGGGTTGGCGCCAGATCTGCTTTGGCAAGTCTTCGAACGCCAGTAGACCCGATCGGGGCGCTTCTAGATCGTCGGCGATCATGGGCAGCTTGTGGGACAGTGCGTCGACGATCCGATTATATTGACCTGCAATAGATTGCGCAGGATGAACGCGATGCTAGGTGACCCACGTCCATGAACTCCTGGGGGCCTTCCGGACCCAGATTGGTGGTGGTGTATGGGTTCTGCACCGCTGCCACGCCGCGCCGGTCAGAGTCACACCCAGCGCGGCTACCAGGCTGCCGTGCGCATCAGGCGGTCAGTGACCGTCATAACAACAACCACCCGGCGCAGTCCGCGGTGGTGCTGATAGTCGGTGCCCGTGTTTCGCCGTAGATGCATCTATGGCAATCTGCCATGGGTAGGGAAGGGAAATTAACCTGTCACCGTGACGAAATGCGGCAAACCTCCCCTCCCAGTTGCTCGCCGCCTGCTCCATAGCTGCTTTATCGGATGTGTCCGCCTGAATATGGCAGGTCACCGTGGTCGTGCGGCGAAGCGAGCGATTGCAGTCGCGAACTCGGCAGACTCCGCCTGCCGCCCTTGCAGCCGGGCTTCTAAGTCCAGAGCAGCATCCAGCCCGGCCAACACACCTTCGTTTACGGTCCGCTTGATCGAGGCGTACGCCTGGGTTGCTCCGCGAGAGAGCCGGTCGCACAGGGCGTGGGCTTCTTGGAGGAACGTCGCGTCGGGAAGTACCGAGTCAACCAGGCCCCAGTCCATCGCGAGCCGTGCGGGAAGTCGCTCGGCGCCGAACATGAGGCGGTTGTATCTGCCGAAGCCAGCGCGAGCCGGCACCAGGCAGGACGCACCGCCGTCGGGAACGAGCCCGACAGTGGTGAAGGGCGTCAGCAGGTAGCTCGATTCCGCGGCGAGGACCACGTCGCAAGCGAGCGCATAGGACACCGCAATTCCGACTGCCGGACCGTTTAAGGCGGCGACGACCGGCTTAGGCAGGTCCCTAATCTGCCGCACAGGTCGATTGAAACATTCCCGCAATGCCCTTTCGAGGTCGGGCGCTCCAGAATTGAGTTTAGGCCCCTCGAGGTCTTTAAGATCGGCTCCTGCGCTGAAAGCGCGCCCAGCTCCGGTAAGTAGCACACAACCGATGCCGGGATCATTAGCGTGATCAAGTGCCGCGACCAATTCATTACCCAGCTGCACCGTTAGGGCGTTCAATGCGTCAGGACGCCGAAGCTCGATGGCAAGCACCTCGCCTTGTTGTCGGACGGCGATCGGCGCTTCCGCTAGGCCTGTCACGAGCACGCTCGCTCAAGCGCTTGATTGAAGCGGCCGGATCCGGTCAATGCGAGTCCTCCGTCGGCCACCAAAGTCGTCCCAGTCACGAAGGAGGCGAGGGGGGAGCAGAGGACGAGTGCCATGCTCGCGATCTCGTCGGTCGTACCAAAGCGGCCCAACGGCACCATGTCCGCCCACGCCTCCTCACCGACGTCCGCCGCTAAACGACGGACGCCCTCGGTTCCGGCAATGGGCCCCGGCACGATTGAGTTGCACCGAATCCCATAACGCCCCCACTCAAGCGCCAGATTGCGCATGAGATTCTCGACACCCGCCTTCGCGGCGCCGGCATGCGCTTGATGGCTAAATGGGACGAAGGCCTGACCAGCGGAGACGAAGAGCAAACTTCCGCGCGTCGCTCGAAGCTGTTCGAATGCTCCGTTCGCCGCGTTGAACGTGCCGATGAGGTCAATGTCGACCACGGTACGGAACCCGTTTGGCGTCAGATCTTCTGCACGCACCATGAAGTTTCCGGCTGCACCGCACACGACGACGTCTGCTGGACCATGCTGATGTGCGGCGCTTTCGAGTGCCGCGCGGACCGCGCCGTCATTGCGGACATCGGCGACGAATCCAAGGGCTTGGCCGTCACCCGCTTGAGACAGTTCCGCGATAGCCGAACGCAACTTGTCTGCATCCCGCGCACAGATCGCGACTGCAGCACCATGTTCGGCGAAACTTCGGGCGATGGCCAAATTGATTCCGCTACTGCCGCCGGTCACAAAAACGCTTTTCCCGGCGAACATTTGGGGCGTGAGACACGTGGAAGACGTCATCGCGGACCACCGTCGACTGAGTCGCCGCCGCATGGTTCCAGTCGAGTAGCGGCGAATTGCATGCTCACGTTGCGCTCCAGCCTCCGTCGACAGTGAACTCGGTCCCAGTTGAATAACTCGACTCGTCGGAAACGAGGTGAAGTACCAATTGAGCCACTTCTATAGGATTCCCAATGCGACCCAGCGGGAGATTCGGCATTAGCTGGTCGATAATGGCCTTCTGGGCAGCAGCAAGAGGTGTGTCGATCACGCCAGGGTGAACTGAGTTGACTCGAATGCCTTCATGACCGAATTCCGCGGCCACCGCCTTGGTGAAGCCGCGAACGGCCCACTTGGACGCCGTGTACCCGGCGGCCCCTGCCATGCCGACCATGCCTGCCAACGAGGAGACGTTTACAACCGACCCGCCACCTGCGCGTCGCATGGAGGGCAAGGCTGCTTTAAAGCCAAGGAAGGTGCCCAATAAGTTGACGTCAAGGAGCCGGCGAAACTCCTGCTGGGGTACATGTTCCGTCGGGCCGTACGATGCGATGCCCGCGCTGTTCACCAAGGCGTTGATCGGGCCGAAGGCGTCTTCGGTGCGTAACACTGCGGCCTCCCATTGTTCCTCGCTAGTTACATCGAGGTTGAGGGCTATAGCGTTGTTGCCGTTCTGGTCTGCGACTGCCTTCGCGTCCTCGAGCCGGACATCGGCGATAGCTACTCTGGCGCCTTCCTTGGCCAGGAGCCTCGCTGATTCTCCGCCGATGCCACCACCACCGCCGGAGATCAGAACCACCTTGTTATCGGCGCGACCCATCAGAACGTCCTATCTCTTTGTGCCAACGGAACTGCTGAGAAAAGGGCCGAATCTGCAATCGACGGCCGTGAAACCATCGAGATCGATCAAGAAGAAGTGGATCGTACTGCGGCGATCCGCGGTCTCGCAGTCGTTGCCAAGTCATACCGGCTCTCAAGTCAGCTTAGGATGACTTAGACTGTGGCGGTGTGTCAAGAGGGGACGAGAGTGAACGACGTACGTGCCTGTCGGCACCGATCAACTGGTCACCCCGATGGTCCGCTTCGCGCTCGGCATCACCGAGACCCCAGGACGAGGGGGACTTGTGCACTCGCGGATGTACGGTGATCTCGTTGCTGGCGACGACCATTATCCGGCGTGTCGTCGGTGCGTCCGATCGGCGGAGGAGCAGGCGTGAGCGCAGCCGACGACAACCAGCCGATGTCCCCTCGTCGTAGATTGCCCGCCGCTGAGCGTCGCAAGCGGATCTTGGCTGAGGCCCGTGCCGCGTTTCTCGAAACCGGTGGAGATTTAAAAGGCGTCTCCGTCCGCGCGATCGCCCAGCGGTGCGGGGTGGATCAGGCGCTGGTCTTTCGCCATTTCAAGACCAAAGAAGGCCTCTACCGAGAGGCGGTTTTGGCGCCCATCCAGGAAGTAGTCAATGGCCTAGTCGAGAACGCCGAGAAGGCGGCTCTTAGTGAATCTGAGAGTGAGCGCATTGAGCGCATCACCACGTTAACCCGCGACGTCGTGTTTGCGATGTGCTCGCTTCCCCCCGACGTGGTCCGAACCGTCGCGATGCTGTTCTTCGGCAAAACCTCAGACGCCGCAGAATTCTACAAGAGCACGTTGCAACCTACCTTTAGCGCGTTCGAAGCGATAGTGGTGAAGGAGCTGCCGCACTGGGAGCATCGTGCTTTCTCGGAATCTCTGAGCGTCCGCATGCTGGTGTCCACCTGCTTTTGGATTTCGGTGGAGGGCGAGGTCAGTGGATCGCCGCTGGACTGCGAACGGACGGCTGCGGAATTAACGAGCCTGATGTTGCACGGGATGGTTAAGCGCGAAGATCACGATTAAACCCAGGTCGAACCACTTTTCGGGCTAGACGCGGGCCTTGTCCACCGTGCGCGCCGGTTCACGAACAGCGCATCGGTGCATCGATGGTGCTCAGCACAGCTCTCGGTCACGTGGGCAGCAAAGTGTGAGGCTTGACACGCTGTACACCCAGAAGTCATCATTGCCTGACTTAACTAGTCATCTCACGCTGACTTAGCGGCGTCCCGCACGCGCTAGAGCACACGTCCTGCGTCCGAAAGGGATCCAACATGGTGTTTCAGCAAGCCGAGCACGGCCAGCGCCGAGAGGTCGACGCGGTCGTGCTCGGTGGTGGCATATCCGGGATTGCCGCCGTCATTCGGCTCCGCAAGGAGGTTGGACTGACGGACGTGGTGCTGATCGAGCGTGCCCAGCAGCTCGGCGGAACGTGGTATTTCAACACGTACCCGGGGGCCGCATGTGACATACCGTCGTCGCTCTACTCGTTCGAGTTCGCACCCAATCCCAATTGGTCCCGGGTGTTCGCGAAGCAAGGTGAGATTCTCGACTACATCCAGGACGTAGCAATGCGATTCGGTGTTTACGACCGAGCCATGCTCGGTACGGAAGTGACGCAGGCTCGTTGGGACGAATCGTCCCAACGATGGCTGGTCGACACGACCGCTGGCGATTTCTCTACGCCAATATTCGTGTTCGGAGTAGGAGCGCTCAACGAGCCGCTGATCCCCCAGGTTTCCGGTACTGAGAAGTTCGAAGGCACGCAATTCCACTCGGCCCGTTGGGATCACGATCACGACCTCACCGGAGAACGAGTCGCAGTCGTAGGCTCGGGAGCGTCCTCCATTCAATTGGTCCCGGCCATTCAGCCGCGCGTGAAGAAGCTGGTCTACCTTCAGCGAACCGCGGGCTGGGTGTGGCCCAAACCGGACTGGCGCACTACCAAGCTCGAGCGCGCAATCTACAGGCGCTTTCCGGTGACTCAGCGTCTGCTTCGCGCCGGCCAATTCCTCTTTGCCGACTCGCTCATCAGGGCCTACCTCAATGTGCGAATCGCTCGACTGCTCAATTTAATAGGCCGTCTGCATCTTCTCGTCGTCGTGCGAGACCGCAATTTACGCAGAATCCTTACGCCCACGCATGACACGGGTTGTAAGCGCATCATGATTGCCAATGACTATCTTCCGGCGGTCGCCAAGG
The DNA here is from genome assembly GCF_002104765.1 of Mycolicibacterium vulneris. GTDB lineage: Bacteria > Actinomycetota > Actinomycetes > Mycobacteriales > Mycobacteriaceae > Mycobacterium > Mycobacterium vulneris. The sequence goes on along the minus strand of NZ_NCXM01000053.1, from coordinate 13,133 downwards.
ACAACGTCGAAGTGGTTCCGCACGGGCTTCGGGAGGTTCGAGCGCACTCCGTTGTTACCGCCGATGGAAACGAACACGAGGTTGACACGATCATCTGGTCGACGGGATTTCACGCCGTGGACCCACCCTTCATCGATCACCTCTATGGCCGCGACGGGCGGTCGCTAGCCGAAGTCTGGCAGGGCAACCCAAGGGCTTACATGGGCGCGAGCATAAATGGCTTCCCTAACGCATTCATGATGTGGGGCCCAAACAGTGGCACTGGCTGCAACTTCGTGATGGTGGAAGCACAACTCAATTACGTCATTGGAGCTATCCAGGCCATGCGTCACGCGAAGGCCTCCAGCTTGGACATCAAGGCAAGTGTCGTCACTCGCTGGAAGGCCGAGATGAACGACAGAATGTCGGGCTCCACCTGGAGCCGTGGCGGCTGCCGGAGCTGGTACCAAGACGACGCTGGAGAAATCCACGCGATATACGGCGGCGACATGTATGGCTTTTTGAGACGAAGCCGAAAAGTTGAGGTCGACATGTTCACCGTGCAATACGACCCCTCCAGCAAGTACCCGGTCGCCGCCGCCGAGACCATGGGTTGAGGGTCGCTCCTCGAACTGATTCAAGGGTCAATGGAATCGCTGTAGACGGAAAGAGAGCACATGCACCGCGCCATCAATAGATTCTTCGCCTGGATTGGCGCCTTGGGTGTCATCCTGCTCTTCACCGGTACGTACCTCGCCGTCCTGTTTCCGTCCACCGCGCCGAGTAAGACGCACAGGAGGCGGCTGAGTTCGGTGGTACGGAGGTCGTCGTGACGCAGACCTGCCTCTGGATGCCCGCCGGCTGTGACGGGCTGCCAATGACCCAGGCGCAAAATTGGGGGGGTTTCGACCGAGCGGCGGGCCGTCACGTTTCTCTCCTATCGGCACCAAGCACGTTCGTGGTCTCCGGATGGTAGAAGTCGCAAGCCGTCCCGCCACGTTGAGTCAGCCCGGCGGTCACAAGCAACCGCGGAAGTCTCCGTCCTTGCTGGCCACGGCAGGGCGGAAGGCGTCGGAGCTCGTCAAGGTGCCAGTCGCGGCCGCGGGTACCACCGGCCGCGGCGTCGGCCTCGCTGTCAACGTGCTTCGTTATGCCGTCGTTGACACCTTCACCCTTCGACTGCCGATCGAGGAATTCTTCTGGCAGGCCTGGGCACTGCTCAAGGTGACCGCGACGCCGGCAGTGCTGATGGCGATACCGATTGGCGGCATTGTCACGGTCGTGGTTTCCGGGCTGGTAGCCCAGGTGGGTGCGACGGCACTACTAGGCGCGGCGAGCGGGGTGGGCGTACTACGGCAGGGGGCGCCCGTCACCGCGGGTTTGTTGATGGGTGGTGCCGCGGCCTCGGCCATCGCGTCCGACTTTGGGGCGCGCGCCATCCGCGAAGAACTCGACGCCATGCGGGTGCTTGGCGTAGACCCGGTCCGACGTCTGGTGGTGCCGCGATTCCTGGCGTTGCTGCTAATTGCCCCCATCCTGACCTTGGTCATCATCGTGTCGGGCACGGCGTCTGCATTCCTTCTCTCTGTGCTGGTCAGTGGCGTGGCACCAGGAAGCTTTTGGAACTCGTTCGGAACGTTCGCCAAGATGATTGACGTTTACTTCGCGATGGGCAAGGGGCTCATCTTCGCCGCGATCGTGGCGGTCGTCTCCTCCATGCGAGGAATGGAAGCAAAGGGCGGTCCGCGAGGAGTGGCCGACGCCGTGAACGCGGCCGTCGTAATCAACGTCATTCTCATCCTTTTCGCGAACCTCACAATCACGCAGATATCGACGATGTTCTTCCCGACGGCGGTGGCGTGATGGCGGCTCCTTCCACCTTCAGCCGCGCGGGTACGGTCGCCGTGCAGACGGTTCAAGTGCCGCTGCGCGGATTAGGGCAGTGGACCCTGTTTATTGCCGAAGTGCTGTTCTACCTGCCGCTGACAGTCCGTAAGTACTCCCGGCAGACGCTTGCCGCGACGATCAGCATGGCGTGGGGCAGAGGATCGCTGATCGTCGACGGCGGCACGATCAGCGTCCTGCTCCTTCTTGGTATTGCGACCGGCGCCTCTTTGGGCATCGAGGCGCTCGCCGTATTGAACATCCTGGGCTTCGGGCCGCTGGCGGGCATCATTGGCGGCATCGGTGCCGTTCGCATTCTCGGACCCATTGTCGCCGGAATCGCGTTCATGGCGCAGGCGGGCACACGAATGACAGCCGAAATCGGGGCCATGCGCATCTCGGAGGAGATCGACGCCGTCGAAGCCATCGGTTTGCGGCCAATTCCATTCGTCGTGGGCACTCGCCTGATCGGCGCCTTGACGTGTGTGATACCCGGCTATCTGCTGACCCTCATGGGGGTGTTCTACACGATCGACCTGGTGGTGGTCGTCTTCAGTGGTGAACACGGAGGCACCTACAACCACTACTTCGTCATGTTCCTCAACCCGGTCGACCTCCTCTACTCGACGGTCAAGTTGAGCACGTACTGCGTCGCGGCGACGTTGATCCATTGCTATTACGGCTATTTCGCCTCGGGTGGCCCCGTCGGCGTCGGTATGGCGTCAGGTCGGGCCGTACGCGCGAGTCTGGTGGTGATCGTCGTGCTGGACTTCACGACCACCGTGCTGCTGTGGGGTCTCCGGCCCGAATTCATCTTCAAGGGATAGGGATCATTTCGTGCTAAGAGGATCGTCCAAACACCAGGAGCAAGTGCTATTGGCCATCGGCGGCGCCGTGGTGCTGTGCATTGCCCTGGCCGTTGGCTTTGCCGTCCTGGACCCATTCGGTGGACGGGCCAAGGGGCTGTTCTCGATTTCCATCACGACGCCGTACGTCGGACAAGGTGTAGAGGCGGGAACAGCGGTCGTCCTGCACGGCGTCAAGGTCGGCCAGGTCACCAGCGTCAAGACCACGGCCAGCGGTGAAGTGCAGCTCGACACGGACCTGGAGACTGAACCCACCCGGGGCCTGACGAACACAGTGCACATAGATTTTCGGCCCATCAACTACTTCGGCGTGCCAGGCGTCAACCTCGTCCCGAAACCCGGCGGCCAAGCCCTCCGCGATGGAAGCAAGATCACCCTGATGCCGACAGGAAACTTTACCCTGTCCGAACTGCTCAACCAGTTGGGCAACGTCACGGAAGCCGCTCTTACACCACAGCTGATTCAGGTCATCGATCGCGTAACCCGCTACACCGACGGACTCAACCCGTTGTTCGAAACGGCGGTGACGATTTCCCGAGCGGTCGAAGCCGTGCAGACGGACTCCACCGAAGACCAGGTGACCAAACTGTCGTCGGCTATCGCAGCCGTTCCGCCGTTCGCGGACGAGGCGATCATTGCCGGCAGGCGAATCATCGATTACAGCTATTACCCCGGACAGATCCGGGAACCAGCGGCGTCCGCCGGCCCAAGGTACGAGTATCCATTCCTGCAGAATGCGATTACCCCAAGCTTGGGTGACTTTTCAGAGGATTACTTCAAAGCGCATTTTCTTGACAGCTTGGACGCAGCGCAAAAGGGACTCTTCGCCGTCGTGGGTAAAGTCCTAAGCAGCCATGTCGATGACCTGCTTCCCTTGATTTCCGGAATTAAGGTAATTACGGACACCGGACCCGTGTTGTTGCGACCGGGGGACGTAGCCGAAAAACTCGCGGAATTGCGTTCCCGATTCGAGCGGCTCTATGCCGGCAATGGCGATCAGCATGCGATATCGGTCCGGGTCCTCCTGGACAGCCTGCCCGGCGTGGCTGCACCGATCGGACTCGTTACGGAGGGAACCCGATGAGTCTCAAAGCCGCGATGTGGCGGATCGGTGTAACCATCATCGTCTCCGTCGTGCTGTTCATCTTGCTGTCGAACACCATCGTCAATCCCGTGGATGTGAATACGCGGACATACCTCGCCGATTACACGGACGCATCCGGGCTTCATCCCGACGGCGACGTGCGCGTCCGGGGCGTTCGGGTGGGAAAGATCGAGTCAGTCGGCCTCGCCCGAATCAATGGACAGAACCTCGCCCGGGTCAAGTTCACTCTGGATAACAAATACGGCATCGTAAGAGCTACAAGGCTCGCCATCAAGTTTCAAGCCCTGACCGGCGTCCGCTACATGGATGTCACGAACCCCGCTGAGGGATATCGCGGCGCTGACTTGGTGACGCAGATACCCACCGCGATGACCCAGCCCTCCTTCGACGTGACTGCACTTTTCAACGGTCTGCAGCCCGTGCTCGCCACGTTGAGTCCAGACGAGATCAACACCTTCACCGCCAACGCGGCATCGTTCTTGACCGGTGACGGAAGCGGATTGGCGCCCCTTCTGGACAGCATTCGCAGGCTGACTGAATTCGTGACGGACCGCCAACAGGTGATAGCAACGTTGATGAACAACCTGTCCGGCCTGGCCGAGGCCATCGGGGGCACGTCCGAGAAATTCATTCACCTCATCGACCTGGTAAACGAGCCGGTCGACGCCATCAACGGAATTTTGGACGAATTTCGCAAGGATGTCATTTATAGCAAGGACTTTCTCGATCCCGTTACACGCCTGCTCCACAATGCCGGCTTCAGAAATGGAATCAACGTGGACACCGCATTGGACCGTGCATTCAGCAATCTCGACAACTTCTTCGACGCATTCAAGTTGGTGCCCGTGATCAACGAAAACATCCCGCCACCAGGCGGCGACGGAACCGCGGTGGAGCCGTGTTCGCGCGGCAACTTTCAACTGCCGGAGACGATGGACGTATTGCTGAACGGACAACGGGTGGTCCTATGCAATCGCTGAAGTGGAACAGGGTGCTACACAGCCCGCTCGCCTGGGGGGTCACGGCGATGGTGTTCGCCGTCGTCGTAGGACTGGTGCTGACCTACGTCTACTACAACCCCCCGGGCAAGGATCAGATCGTGTCCTTCTACACCGACGATGCGGCGTCGATCCGCGTCGGAGACGAGGTGCGGATGGCCGGCATCAAAGTGGGAACGGTAAGGGGCCTATCGCTGGAGCCACATCAGGTATTGGTCAAGGCACGCATCGATGATCACGCCTTCGTCGGCGATCAGTCGCAAGTAGACGTTCGAATGCTCACTGTCGTCGGGGGATACTACGTCAATCTTGTGTCGATGGGTAACGCTCCACTGGGGCCAGAACCCATTCCGCTGTCACGCGTGACGATGCCGTACAGCCTCATCCGCACACTGACTGACACCACCAAGATCACCCAGAAGGTCAATACGGCGCCGGTCAACGAATCGCTCAATCAAATCTCTCAGGGCCTGACCGGAACGAATATTCAGGTCATCTCGTCCACCATCGACGCCGGCAACGCATTGATGTCGACGGTCGAACGGCAGCGAGGCCAAGTGACCAAGATCCTGAACTTGTCGGATGAATACATAAGGTCACTGTCAAATTATCGGGACAAATTCGAGCAACTCGTCAGAAAGGTCTCGATCTTGACTCAGACAATGGTCATCTACGACAAAGGGCTTTCCCAGACGGTCCAAGGACTGGCTGACGTCCTCCAGGCTTTGAAGCCCCTTGGTGATTTCTATGAAGGGCACCGTGTCGAATTCATCCAACGGGTGCGAGATTTCCTGAAAAGAGGTCGGTTGTTCGTCGAGCGTAACGGGGTGACGATTCGTGTCCTCAAGCGGACACAGAATCTGTTGGACCGTGTGTTGAACGCGCAGAACGCCGATCCGGGATTACTGGCGACGGACCTCTGCGTGCCGGTCCCGGGAAGCGCGTGCTGATGCTTGCACCGCTTTCGCGTCGATTCCGGCGAACGCTGCCGGCGTTCGTCGCCGTGGTGGCCGCGCTCTCAAACGCATCGTGTACGTCGCCCCCCAAATCGCAGGCCGTCGACTACTGTGCGGTCATGCCCGACAGCGTCGGGCTATATGTGGACAACCCGGTCACCCACCTGGGCTATCCGATCGGGAAGATCGCCGCCATCACACCATCCGCGCAGTCCGTCCGCGTCGACTTCACGATCGACGGCGGACGCCCGATCCCAGCGGACGCAAAGGCGGTCACCAGGTCGACCTCGATCCTTGCGGACAGGGCACTGGAACTGGTCGGCGATTATCAGGAAGGCCAACACCTGCCACCGGGGGATTGCATTCCACTCGGTCGATCATTGACTCCGAAGAGTTTGTCCGAAGTCATCGGATCGTCGACCACCTTCCTCAACTCAATCAACCCGGCGGGATCGCAAAACATCGGTGACCTGGTACGGGGTGTCGACGAGGCGTCTCGCTCCCAAGGGCCAAACGCCAACAATCTGCTGACCACCACCTCGTCGGTGGTGGAGTCGCCCGACCAGGCGATCGGTGACCTAGGCTCCATCACCCGCAACCTCAGGCAGCTGTCCACCATGCTTGTCGACGTCAATCCGACACTGAAGGGCGTGTTCGACGATGGAGCGCTCTCCGTCGCGCGAGAAGTTGACGACGGTTTAAAGGGCGCGACGGACCTGTTCGACGGGATCATCCCAGTCGTGGAAGCTGCAGCGGCCATTGAAAAGGAGCTCGGTCCGCAGATTCAACAGTTACTCGACGCGATTTCAGTGGTGGTCAGGAAGGCCAGTCCGCGCGCTCCCTTCTACGCGAGCCTGCTCAACGTGGCGCCCCGCGTGATCAACGGCCTGATAAACCTCGCCAACAACCATGACTTCACTCTTCACTACCGGCCGCCGTTGTATCGGATCCGTACGCCCGACGGCGTCCTCCAGTGCAACATCATGAATGCGTCCGTGCCGGGTAGCTGCGCGAACGTCAAGGGGACACCCTACGCGGTGGACGTGGCTCTCCTGCAGTACGTCCTGACGATGGCGGCCCACAAATGACACTTTGGTCCCGACTCGTCGCCGGAGCCATGGCCGCGGCCACGGCCGTCTCGGTCTCGTCCTGCGCAGCGATCAGCGTCGACGCGCTACCACAGCCGGGCCCGTCCTATCACGACGGGTACGACCTTGTGATGCAGTTCCAAAGCGTGCTCAACCTCCCCGGAAGGGCGAAGGTAGTGCTTGACGGCGTGACCGTCGGAGTCGTGACCAAGGTGACCCTCACCGACCGTGACGTGGAGGTCACCGCGCGCATGAGGCGCGGTGTCGTCGTCCCGTCCGACATCCATGCGGTGTTGCAGCAGGCGACGGTGCTAGGCGACATCTACGTTGCGCTTGAGCGACCCACCGCCGGTACGACCCAGTCCCCGACGCCGAGGTCCGTCCCCGCACCTGCGCTGACGCCGGGCGCGGCCATTCCCCTCGCTCAGACCACCTCCCCACCACAGCTAGAAGACACTGTTGCCAGCCTCGCGAACTTTGTCTCCAGTGGGTCGATTCAGCGGGCGCAAAACACTATCATCCGCCTCAACCGCGTGGTGCCGGCCAGCGACGAGGTACGAATTCTGACAGGTCGGGTCAAGACCGATCTGACGGCCCTTGCGGACAACATCGACAAGGTCGACGTCCTGCTCGACGGTGTGGCGAGGTCGGCTGCTGTAGTGAACAATCACATCCCGGAATTGCAGTATTTGTTCTCGCCGACGGGCCAACGCGGCTTCGAGCACCTCGTAGGTTGCTCGAACTACATAGCCACCATCTTCCCCGGTATCGGAAGCATCACTCTCGGCGGATACTGGCTGGTTCCGTTCCTGAACTCGCTGGCCAATTCCATTGGTGCGCTGCAGCAGTCAAAGGTGGCCGGTGAAGTGGAGATACCGAAATATCGGCGGATATTCACCGACTTGTTCCTCCCGGTCGACAAGTATCCGGCCATCAACATCACCTCGATCATCGGGCCTGACGGTCGCGAATTATCCGGCAACGTGCAAGAAGTGCTTCGGATTCTGGGGGCTACACCATGATCGCCATCACGAAGAAGGACGTCCTGTCGTATTTGGTCTTCGCAGTCCTCATCGCGATCGTCCTGGTTTATTTCGCGTCGCTGGGAGTCCGCATCAAGCCGCCCTCCAACCGAACCAATCTGTCCATGGAGGTCCCCGATGTCAACGGTCTGGTCGCCGACTCGAATGTGCTGCTGCGCGGCGTGCCCGTGGGCAAGGTGACCCATACCAAGACGGCCACCAACGCAGCATCCATCGACTTCTACGTCGACGCTCAATTCCAAATCCCGGTCAACACCGAAGTGCAGTTGCAGAACCTATCAGCGCTTGGCGAATCGTACATCGAGTTGTTGCCTCGCAGCGATGGCGGACCCATGTTCAAGGATCATCAGCGCATCTCCACGGATGCGGTTGTCCAGCCGCCGTCCATCTCCGAATTGGCGACGAGCGTCGTGCGAATACTCCACCAGATGGACCCTGATGCACTGAAACGCATCATCGGCGAGTCCGACGCCGCATTGCCAGATCCTGTCGCAGTGCTACCCAACCTGGCACGTGCGAGCACCCTGCTCAACAACATGCTCAAAGGATTGAACGGCCAGGGGCGAGAACTGCTGAGCAACTTTCAGGTACTGATCCGCAACTCCGGATGGGTCAACCCGGATCTCACCGCCATCACCCCCGAGGCGAAAGACTTTGGTGGACACTCGCAGGACTATTTCAAGCACCTGCCGATTCTGTTCAGTCGCGACCAGCCCGAGGGCCTCTACAATCTCAAGCACCTCGTCGACCGCGTTCAGACCCTCCTGGATAACAGCGGTGGCGACTTGAAGGTACTGGGCGAAGCGTTCCAACCGAAGCTCAACACCATCGCCGCGACCCTAATGAACTTCGACAGCGGACAGATTCTCGAGCACTTCCTTCAGCAGGTGCCAGCTGACGGGATGATCACGCTCCGCGTTAGGCCATGACCCGAACGGGCGCTAGCTCGCCTGGCCCGAAATTTATTACGAGAGAGGTTAAACAATGACCATCAACGGAACCGAAGTCCGTGAGAAGCGCCAATCCGACGACGGCGCCGCTACCCACGAGCCGGATGCGACCAAAGCGAAGCGGAAGCCATCCGAAGAGGTGGATGTGGACGCGTCCTCCGAAGGTGTGAAGTCCACACGCCGACAACGGTCGGTCTCCGTCAGCCTGCGGGACCTCATCCTGGGTGCGGTGATTCTGGCACTGGTAGCAGGGTCCGCCACGTTGGGTTGGCTGTACGCCGACGCGCGCCGCCAGCTCGACGCTCAAGCCGCGCAAACGACCGATAATGCGCACGCAGAGCGCATTGCGCTCGACTATGCCGTCAACGCCGCCACGATGGACTTCAAGGATCTTCAGGGTTGGAAGGTCAAACTCGTGGCCGGGACCAGCCCGGAACTCAGCAAGAAGCTCTCCGACGCGGGCACCTCCATGGAACAGGTTCTGGTGCCGCTGCAGTGGAGTTCGAGTGCGCAACCTCTGGTAGCCAAGGTGAGGTCGGCAACCGGCGGCGTCTACATCGTGGACAGTTTTGTCAGCGTTCGGACAAAGACCGTACAAGCACCAGAGGCGCTGCAATCGACGGCGACGTACAGCACAACGATCGACAGCAACCGCAATTGGCTGATCACCGACGTCGGCGGAATTGGTTCAGCGATGGGGCAGAAGTAGCAGCTGCACACGTCAGGAGGAATGGGCCATGACGGCCAGGAGAGACAGAATTCGACGCGGTGCCTGCGCCGTGGGCTGCACGGTGATGGTCGGGGCCATCGGCATCCTGACGGGGCCACCGGCTAGCGCCGATCCCAACGCCGAGGTCCCCCTTCCCGACCCGCCCTCAGACAGTGACCTGATCACGCCGTTGCCCGTCGTGACACCAACGGCGTCGACGTGGACCCCTAAGTTTCCGTTCCCCTACGATCAAACGAGGGACAGGGTCACAGACGCCGACATCACGGCGATGCGGGAGATGTGTCAGTGGTACAACGCTCAATACGCCACGCTCCGCTTTCAAATCGACAGACTGCAGACCAACCGAATCGATGACTACGGCAAGGATTTCGATTACACCCGGGACAACATCCAACAGCAGGTCGACATCGTTTCGGGAAACATCGGCCAGGCCGTCGACTTCTTGACACCGCGTGTTCAGTCCCTCACCCAGTCACAGAACACGTTCGGCGACCGCTACTTCCCCATTTACGAAGGCGAGGCCTTTTTCAAACTGTGGGAGCAGCTGTCCAACGTCAACAACGGGATCTTGGCGCATCAACCCGATTGGTTCACCGGGCCGTCGGTGCAAAAAGCGAAGCGTTGGGGCAGTGACATCCACCGCTCGCATGTGTGCGAAGGATGAAGCGCGTGTGCGAAGTGAAGGAGACGACGACTCGGCCACCCAACTCGTGGGCCCGCCGCCACAGTCGGCGATACGCCCTATCGCGCCGCCACGCCCGACTCGGAATATGCTTGATCACAACAACTCTGACAATTTTGAGCACTGCCATGGCGCCCACGGCGATGGCGGATTCCACCGACAGCCTTCGGGCCGCCGTGGCAGCGGCGCGGGGAAGGGCATGCGGGCCGTTGCGGTCCGACCCAGTGATCGACCACGCTGCCGCAGAGATCAACGAGACTACCGATAGGTGGATCAACAACGCATCACGCGCCGAGCCCGAAACCGATGCGTTATCTCCACTGAAGGACCTCGGCTACAGCGGCAGCAAAGCAACGATCCTGTCGGGCGCCGCGACGACCGACAGCGACGCGATAAAGGCAACCATATTGCAAGGTTTCGCCAAGATACCGGACTGCTCATGGACAGATTTCGGTGTGAACGCGCTGTACAACGCCAAGAAGGACATGATCCTGACAACAGTTGTGCTGGCTGCGTAAGCGCGCCTAGTGCCAACTCGTCGCCCACACCTCACGGTCTGTCGCTGAAAGGAACCACGTGAAGCGAACTCAAACAACGGCGGTACCGATGATCGTTGGCCTCATCGCCTTGGTGTACCCACCGGTCGCGTGCGCCGAGGACACCGTCACCTACGACGTCTTCTCGGACTCGGTCGCACAGTTGGCTGGCGTCGAATACCGCGACACGTCGGGTAAGCACTTGCTGCAGGACGTGCCGTTGCCCTGGACTTTGACCGTCCCGGTGGTCAATGCAACGAGCCCCACGGGTGACGGCGCCGAACTGCGAGCCGATTGGCGACCCAACTTTCGGACGGCGGCAACCGTCGCCCGGGTCTTGCAAGGCCATTTCGTGACTGTTCGGATCACAAGGGAAAACCGCGTGCTCTGCGAGAGCATCCTCGATCTCGGAAACGCGACATGCTACGGGAATGTGCCGCACACAGCGGAAAACGAATCGTCGCCGGGCAACTTGCCGTGACCGCGCGGCCTGGAACTGCAGCCCGACAACTTGGCCACTTGCTGGCGGTGCCGGCGTGCGTAAGCGGACTAATACTCGTCACTCCGCCCGCGGCGCGCGCAGAGCCAAACGACGGTGCCCCGACGAGTCCCTACCCGTCGACCTACCTCATCCTCAATTACTATGACAAGGTGAAGTACGATGACTACTTCACCAATAGTGCTGGTGGCGTATGGTTTACGACACCGCTTGGACTCAACTGCGGCATCTGGGACCGGGGCAGCTTTGGTTGCACGGGCGATATCCGCGGTGCACCACCAGGTACGACCAACATCGGGTGGGTGAACGGAAACATCGTCACACGCTACGACTGGCTGTTGGGCGTTCAGTTCCCCCCAGGAAAAGCCGAGCGAGATCTACCCCCGCGCAGCTTCATCGAATACAACGGGACCCGATGCGCCACCATGGCCGATACGAGCACCTTATGCGCGCATGGTCCCTACCGATTCTTCGTCACGCCGACCAAGACATGGCTAAGTCCGCCGTGATGAGTGTTCCACTGTACGAGGCCAACCCGTCAGATCACACTCCGAGGAGGTCCATTTGACTAGTCGCCGTAAGTTCACGGTCGGAGCATTGTTGGCTGCGACCGTCAGTGTGACCGTGCCTCCGCCAGCACATGCCGAGCCGTTGAAACCGTTGACGCCAGGCGAAGTTAAATACCTGAACCAGGCCCACCAGGTATACGCGGCCAGCCGCAACCCCATCGCACTTCGCAGCGACGGCGAGCTGCTCATTGATGGCCGGTATGCCTGCGACAAGCGCGCCGCAGGGTATGTCGGGGTGGGGGCAACGTTCGTGGATCCAGTACTCAGCCAACTAGCGTTTATCTATCTTTGCCCGTAACCAATGCCCCTTCATCTCCTAGAGAACGGAAGCCCAATGAGGATGCGTGCGCTGGCGGCTGCCTTCGTCGCGGTCGGAGTGACGGGCGCGCTACTGGCATCGCCGATGGCGCAGGCAGATGACGCCGACTTCGTGCGCGCCGCCAAGGCTCTTGGTTTAGTTCAGCGTTCCGACAACCTTATTAGCACTGCGCAGTCCGCATGCTATTTTCTCGTCCGCAACAGGGATCCTCTAGAGGTAGAAGCGCGCATCGCGAGGTACACGAGAATCGACCCACCCAGCCAGGCCCACCGATTCTTCGTTTTAGCCGTCAACACGTATTGCCCCCAGTACGCAGGAGTAGTTGGCCCCTAACTTGCACCCACGCTCACTGTCTACGCAGAAACAGTTCGCACGAACGACGCACCTGACTTCGGACATTTGGGTTCAGAATGGCGAGCGGGAGTCTTAAGACGCGCGCCCCATTCGTGTTCATTGAAGCGGACGCGAATGCCGATGGTTTGGCCGGCACGGTCATGCACGATGACCACCGTTTTCTCCGAAACCGGCCATGCCGCAACCAATCACAGCGCCGCTGTGCGGACGGGCTCCCGGCCTTCCTGGAAACCGGCGCCGTCAGTGTCTTCGCCGCGGGAGGCGTGCGCAGCGGCGCTGCGAAGCGGATGGGATCCGCGGTCTGCGAGCGGGCTACGGCGATGCGGAAGGTGGACGACTATCTCATGACCCGAACTGCGCTACGGATAGCCACGACCACGGTGGCGGACGCCGCCAATGGCGAAATCGCCATTGAGTTCGCCGTGCCCAGCGGTCTGGATCGGATAGTCGCCGAGGGCGAAATATGCCCGCTATGAATTTATCCATGAAACGCCACTTGGGTCTGCTGCAGGAATAGGTGACATCTGAGTTGGCTTGCCCGTGATGGGTGAGCTGGAAGGATGTCAGTGTGCCCA
>NZ_NCXM01000052.1 GCF_002104765.1 Mycolicibacterium vulneris | reverse complement strand
GCGGTGGAGGCGGCGGTTTGGGGGTCGTGATCTCGTCCTGCAGCGGCGGCGTGGACGGGGCGATGGTGGTGCCGGGGTTGGCAAGCTTGGAGGTATCGGTGCGCACGAACAGCAGCGATACCGACACGACGAGGGCGATGGCGGCCACGATCGCGGCGACCCCCACCACCCACGGCCAGCGTGCGGTGCTGCGCTCGTCGTCAGCATCGGCGGACTCGTCGAAGTCGTCGTAGTCGTAGAGCCGCAGATCGGCCGGCAGGTAGGGGCCGCTGGTGAAGTGCTCGGACTCCGGAGCCGAGTAGGCACGCGAGTAGGCGTCCGTCTGGTCGGTCTGGTTCGCCGCCAGTTCGGCGCTGTCCTCGAAGGGTTCCGGCTCGGCCTCGCCCTCGGCGTCGGCGGCGCGTTCCAGATCGTCGTCCGGCTCGTCGCCGGGGTCCGGTTCGTGGCTGATCGGGTCGACACGGTCGGGTTCGTCAGGATCCCATCCCGGGGGTCTCGACCCGCTCATCTTTGCCTTTGCCTACCCTGTTCGACGGCCTCACTCGCGCACAAGACTCCGCGATCACATCGCTGCGGGCGCGCTGGGAAGCTTCTCGTATGCCTGGGCAGAACACTACCGAACCCAAAAGGGGCAAAGCCGTCGTGGCGAACGGCCCACCAATCACGTGATCTGATTGTGACCTTTATGCCGCGAATCAGTGCTTCTCGGGACCGATGTAGTACTCGAAGACCAGTCCGGCCACCGACGTCAGGACGAACATCGCCCCTGCGAAGATCAGCCACGGCAACCAGAGCGCGATGCCCACCGCGATCACCGAGCCCGACAGCGCGACCAGAATCGGCCACCAGCTGTGCGGGCTGAAGAAACCCAATTCGCCTGCTCCATCACTGATCTCAGCGCCCTCGTAGTCTTCGGGCCGGGTGTCGAGCCGGCGTGCCACGAAGCGGAAAAAGGTCGCCGTGATCAACGCCAGGCCACCCGTCAGCACCAGCGCAGTCGTGCCCGCCCACTCCACGCCTCCTGTGGCGAAGACGGCGGTCAGCACCCCGTAGAGCACCGCAACCACAATGAAAAACCCGGCAATGACTTCGAATAGCCTGGCTTCGATATGCATTTGGTGTCCTAACCTACTGGCTTCCGGCCAATTGACCGCGCTTGGTGTCGAACGGGTGGGTGGTCACCGCGAGCGGGGGCTGCCCGATCGCCTGCAGCGCCTCGGCGTTGCTCTTTCCGCCCATCCGTTGCTGCAGGTAGGCCTTGAAGTCGTTGGGCGCCACCACCCGAACCTCGAAGTTCATCATCGAGTGATACGTGCCGCAGAACTCCGCGCAGTGGCCCACGAACGCACCCGGCGTCTGGATCTCTTCGGTCTGGAAGACGTGCACCGAGTTGTTGGCGTCGGCGTTGGGGATCACGTCGCGCTTGAACAGGAACTCCGGCACCCAGAACGTGTGAATCACGTCGGCGGACGCCAGATCGAATTCGATGCGCTTGCCGGTGGGCAGCACCAGCACCGGGATTTCCTCGCTGGATCCCAGCGTCTCGACCTTGTCGAAGTTCAGGTATTGCCGGTCCGAGGTGTTGAACCCGCGGACCGGACCGACGCGCTCCTCACCGTGGGCGTCCTTGCCCTCCGGCTTGGACACCATCGCCTTCTTGCGCGCCGGGTCGGCGCCGTCGTAGGTCAGCGTGCCGTCCTTGAAGTTGACCTTCTGATAGCCGAACTTCCAGTTCCACTGGAAGGCCGTGACATCGATCACAACCTCGGGGTTCTTGTCCAGGTGCAGCATCTTCTCCTGCACGACGACGGTGAAGTAGAACAACACCGAGATGATGAGGAACGGCGTCACGGTGAGCACCAGTTCCAGCGGCATGTTGTAGCCGAACTGTCGGGGCAGCTCGGTGTCGGTCGCCTTCTTGCGGTGGAAGGCCGATGCCCAGAAGATCAGGCCGAACACGATGAGGCCGACTACCAGCGAGGCGATCACCGCGCCGATCCACAGTTCCCGGTTGAGGTGGGCCTCCGGGGTGATGCCCCGCGGCCAGCCCAGGGCCAGCGCGTCCGCCCAGCTGCTGCATCCGCTCAGGAACAACGCCAGCACGCCCAGCGCACACGCCAGCGCGAAGGGCCGAAGACGACGGGAAAGACCCTTCGCTTGGCGCCCGGAGCCCCCGGAATGGCGCCGAAACCTACCCTGCGACAAACGTTGCGAACGGTCCTGCTCGCGAGGGGTCACGTTGGCGCCTCCTGCTCGGATATCGAATACTACGCAGCGTAGACCACGCGCCTGAGCCGGGCGACGAAACCCCGGCCCGCCGGTGCGCCCGGCCATTCACCACGTACCGGGTGCGAGGTCCACGCGCGCCTTCGAAGTGCGGCATACTGGGGCGCCGTGTGTGGTCTGCTGGCGTTCGTTGCTGCCCCGGAGGGCTCGGATGATGAAGCAGCCGCCGCCCGCGCCGACGATGCCATCGCGCGCGCGTCGCACTCGATGCGCCACCGCGGGCCCGACGAGCCCGGCACCTGGGTGGACCCCGACACCGACGGCTCGGTCGTCTTCGGCTTCAACCGGCTCTCCATCATCGACATCGCGCACTCGCACCAGCCGCTGCGCTGGGGGCCGCCCGAGGCGCCCGACCGCTACGTGCTGGTGTTCAACGGCGAGATCTACAACTACCTCGAGCTGCGCGAGGAACTAGCCGGCCGGCACGGCGCCGTTTTCGCCACCGACGGTGACGGCGAGGCCATCGTCGCCGGATATCACTACTGGGGCACCGACGTCTTGACGCGGCTGCGCGGCATGTTCGCGTTCGCGCTGTGGGACACCGTCACTCGCGAATTATTCTGCGCCCGTGACCCTTTCGGCATCAAGCCGCTGTTCATGGCAACCGGCACCGGCGGCACGGCCGTGGCCAGCGAGAAGAAGTGCCTGCTGGACCTGGCCGAGCTGATCGGGTTCGACACCGGGATCGACGAGCGGGCCGTGCAGCACTACACCGTCCTGCAGTACGTGCCCGAGCCCGAGACGCTGCACCGCGGGGTGCGCCGGCTGGAGTCGGGCTGCTACGCCCGGATCCGCCCCGACCTCCTGCAACCGGAGGTCACCCGGTATTTCGTGCCGCGCTTCGCCGCGGTGCCGATCACCCGCGACACCGAACAGGCCCGCTACGACGAGATCACCGCGGTGCTCGAGGACTCGGTGGCCAAGCACATGCGCGCCGACGTCACCGTCGGGGCGTTCCTGTCCGGGGGGATCGACTCCACCGCCATCGCGGCGCTGGCCATCCGGCACAACCCCCGGCTGATCACCTTCACCACCGGCTTCGAGCGGGAGGGTTTCTCCGAGATCGACGTCGCGGTGGCCTCGGCCGAGGCGATCGGCGCCCGCCACATCGCCAAGGTGGTCAAGCCCGACGAGTTCGTCGCCGCCCTGCCCGAGATCGTCTGGTATCTCGACGAGCCGGTGGCCGACCCGGCGCTGGTGCCGCTGTTCTTCGTCGCCCGCGAGGCTCGCAAGCACGTCAAGGTGGTGCTGTCCGGCGAAGGCGCCGACGAGTTGTTCGGCGGCTACACGATCTATCGAGAGCCGTTATCGCTCAAGCCCTTTGACTATCTGCCGCGGCCGCTGCGGCGATCGGTGGGCAAGATGAGCAGGCCGCTGCCCGAGGGGATGCGGGGCAAGAGCCTGCTGCACCGCGGCTCCCTGACGCTCGAGGAGCGCTACTACGGCAACGCCCGCAGCTTCTCCGACGCGCAGCTGCGCGACGTGCTGCCCGGATTCCGCGAGGAGTGGACCCACACCGACGTCACCGCGCCCGCGTACGCCGAATCGGCGGGCTGGGATCCGGTGGCCCGCATGCAGCACATCGACCTGTTCACCTGGCTGCGCGGCGACATCCTGGTCAAGGCCGACAAGATGACGATGGCCAACTCGCTGGAGCTCCGGGTGCCGTTCCTGGATCCCGAGGTGTTCGCCGTCGCCTCCCGGCTGCCGGTCGAGGCGAAGATCACCCGCACGACGACCAAGTACGCGCTGCGGCGCGCGCTGGAGCCGATCGTTCCGGCACACGTGCTGCACCGGCCAAAGCTCGGGTTCCCGGTGCCCATCCGGCACTGGCTGCGCGCCGGCGAGCTGCTGGAGTGGGCCTACGCGATGGTGGACGCCTCGCAGGCCGATCGCCTGGTCGACAAGGCCGCCGTGCGCCGGATGCTCGACGAGCACCGCAACGGCGTCAGCGATCACAGCCGCCGGCTGTGGACGCTGCTGATCTTCATGCTGTGGCACGCGATCTTCGTCGAGCGCAGCGTGGTGCCCCGGATCAGCGAGCCGCACTACCCCGTGCAGCTCTAGGGCTGGACCCGCCCTAGGCCTCTAGGCCAGGACCGCCGCGATCTCGGCGGCCGCCTCGTCGCCGTAGGCGTCGGCCAACCGGGTCTTGGCGACCGCGGAGTCCCACGTCCACTCCTGGGTGCCGGTGGACTCCAGCACCAGCACGGCGACCAGCGAGCCCAGCTGCGCCGACCGCTCGAGGCTCAGCCCGGCGGTGCGGCCGGTGAGGAAACCCGCCCGGAACGCGTCACCGACGCCGGTGGGGTCGGTCTGGCTGGTCTCGGGCACCACGCCGACGTGGGTGGTGGTCCCGTCGCGCTCGACGATGTCGACGCCCTTGGCGCCCAGCGTGGTCACCCGCAGGTCGACTTTCTTCTGCACGTCGGCCTCAGACCAGCCCGTCTTGGAGAGCAGCAGCTCCCATTCGTAGTCGTTGGTGAACAGGTAGGCCGCGCCGTCGACGAGCTTGTCGATCTCCTCGCCGGACAGGCGGGGCAGCTGCTGGGAAGGGTCGGCGGCGAACGCCAGGCCGAGCTTGCGGCACTCCTCGGTGTGCACCACCATCGCGTCGGGGTCGTTGGCCCCGATGATCACCAGGTCCGGCTTGCCCGCGGACGCGACGTCGGCGAGCTTGATGTTGCGGGCCTCCGACATGGCGCCGGGGTAGAAGGATGCGATCTGGGCCATGTCCTCATCGGTGGTGCAGACGAATCGCGCGGTTTTCGCGGTTTGCGAGATCAGCACGTGCTCGCAGTTGACGCCGTGCGACTGCAGCCACTCGCGGTACTCGCCGAAGTCGTCGCCGGCCGCCCCGACCAGCGCCACGTCGCCGCCCAGCACGCCGATGGCAAAGGCGATGTTGCCCGCCACGCCGCCGCGGTGAATCACCAGGTCGTCAACCAGAAAACTCAGGGACACCTTCTGCAGGTGGTCGGCCAGCAGGTGCTCAGAAAACCGGCCGGGAAACCGCATCAGATTGTCGGTCGCAATCGAACCTGTCACCGCGATCGTCACGAAAACTCCATCCTTCGTTAGTAAGGTTATCTAGCTTACTCACGGGCCTCGACCGTCGCTGTGCGCACGGTCGGCGCGAGGCCGTGCGCTAGCCTCCCTAGGGAACTCAGTCAAGTCGCCGGGATCACATTGCTCGGGCCCGCTTGCAGTCCCGTCTACCACCGTAGGAGAACCACGATGGCAGGTCCGCACTCGCCGAACCACACCGTCGGCGGCGGCAAAGGCGGACCGAGCGGACATGAGTCCCCAAGCGAATCCCAGCCACTCGACTTCCCCGAGGATGACCCGAACGCCGGTGACCCGGGCTTCGCCCCAGCTCCGCAGGCAGGACCCGCTCCCGCCAACTATGCCGGGCAGCCCCCCGCGCCGGTCCCGTACCCGCCGCAACGGTCCAAGCGGGGGTTGATCGTGGGCGTTCTGATAAGTATCGCGCTCGTTGCTGTCATGACCATGGCAATCGTCTTCGGAGTTCGTACGAACGGGGCCAACACCGGCGCCACGTTCTCCGAGGGCGCGGCGAAGACGGCCATCCAGGGCTATCTGGACGCCCTCGAGCACCGCGACATCGACGAGATCGCCCGCAACGCGCTGTGCGGGCTGTACGACGGCGTCCAGGACAAACGATCCGACCAGGCCCTGGCCAAGCTCAGCAGCGACGCGTTCCGCAAGCAGTTCTCCGAGGTCGAGCTGACCTCGATCGACAAGATCGTCTACCTGTCGCAGTACCAGGCTCAGGCGTTGTTCACCATGCGGGTGTCCCCGGTGAGCGGCGGCCCGATGCACGGGCAGGTGCAGGGCATCGCACAGCTGCTGTTCCAGCGCGGCCAGATCATGGTCTGCTCGTACGTGCTGCGCACCGGCGGCTCGTACTGAACGCAGACCGTCAGCCGGACTGCACAGCCCGGCTGACGGATTCGCGGGATTAACCGATCAGTTGAACGAGTCGCCGCAGGCGCACGAGCCGGTGGCGTTGGGGTTGTCGATCGTGAAGCCCTGCTTCTCGATGGTGTCCACGAAGTCGATGGACGCGCCTTCGACATACGGCGCGCTCATCCGGTCCACGGTCAACTTCACACCGCCGAACTCCGCGGTCAGGTCGCCGTCCAGCGCCCGGTCGTCGAAGAAGAGGTTGTAGCGCAGGCCGGCGCAGCCGCCCGGCTGCACGGCGATGCGCAGCGCCAGGTCGTCGCGGCCCTCTTGGTCCAGCAGGGACTTTGCCTTGGTGGCGGCGGCCTCGGTCAGGATCACGCCGTGGGTCGTCGTGGCGTTCGACTCGTTTTGCACCGTCATTGCTTCTCCTACATGCCTCATCGTTGGGTGGGGTCGATCAAGCCCGAAATCGCCGGCTTGCGCCGGGCGATCCGGACCGCCCGAAAGTCCACTCCATCAACGGTACCTTGCAGGACCGCTATTCCCGAGTCGCGCCGCAACTACGGATGCCAGCCCCATGAGCTGGTTGGCCGCGTCGGCCTGGGCCAGCCGCACCGATCCGGCGTGCTCGGCGATGGATAACGCCGCCATGATGCCCGACGAGCGCACCGTCGCGTTGGGCAAGTCGACCTGGCCGGCCAGCACGACCACCGGTATCCCCCGCGGCCGGGCCGCGTCGGCCAGAAAGCCCACCACCTTGCCGTGCAGGGACTGCTCGTCGAACCGGCCCTCACCGGTGACGATCATGTCCGCCGTGTCCAGGTCGTCGGACAGCCGGGTGTGCTCGGCGATGATGGCAGCCCCGGACTCGCAGCGGCCGCCGAGCGCCAGTAGCCCGGCGCCGATGCCGCCGGCGGCACCGGCGCCGGGCTCCGCGCTCACGTCCCGTCCGGCCACCGCTTCCAGGATCAGCGCCCACGCCTGCAAACGAACTTCCAGCGCCGCGACGGTGGCCGTGTCGGCGCCCTTCTGCGGCCCGAACACCCGGGCGGCCCCCCACGGGCCGAGTAGCGGGTATTCGGTGTCGGAAGCGGCGATCAACTCCACGTTGCCCAGTTGCCGTCGAGCGGTGTCCAGGCCGCCGAGTTCGGCGATCATGCCCTGCCCGCCGTCGGTGCAGGCACTGCCGCCCAGGCCGACCACGATGCGCGTCGCCCCGACCCGCAGCGCCTCGGCGATCAGCTGCCCCACGCCTTTGCTGTGCGCCGCCATAGCGGTCTCCGGGGTCGGCGGTCCGCCGACCAGCGTCAGGCCGCACGCCTGCGCGCACTCCAGGTAGGCGGTGGCCGCGCCGCGGTCGAACAGCCAATCGGCTTCGACCATGGCTTTCAGCGGTCCGGACACCCGCAGGCGCCGCGTCTGACCCAGCCGGCTGGCGAGCACCTCGACGAAGCCGGGGCCGCCGTCGGATTGCGGGGCGACGATGAAACGGTCGCCGGGGCGCGACCGGGTCCAGCCGGTCGCGATGGCCGCGGAGGCTTCCATGGCCGACATGCTGTCGGCGTAGCAGTCCGGGGCCACCAGGACCTGCATGGCGGGCAGTTGAAGGCGGCCGGGGGCCAGGCCAGGACCATCATCATCCGAGGCCATCGACCCGTCGTCCATCAAAGGCTGCCGTTCATCACGTGTAAGAGTAGGGCCAAGAGCGGTACTAACGCAGGTCTAATAGCAAGGCATTCCAGGCGAATTCCGGCGCCCGTCGTCCGCGAAGTAACCTGGCCCCTGTGAAGCTGTTGGGCCGTAAGAAGGGTCAGGGCACCGACCTCGACGAGAACGCCGCCACCTTGGGCGGTTCCGGCGTTGCTGGCGCCTCGGGCGACGCGGCCCGCGAGGCGCAGCGCACGGGACCCAAGGGACGCCCCACACCCAAGCGCAACGAGGCCCGCCGCAACGCCAGGAAGGGACCGGTCGCGCCCGCGCCGATGACCGCCTCCGAGGCGCGGGCCCGGCGCAAATCGCTGGCCGGCCCCAAGCTCAGCCGCGAGGAGCGCCGGGCGAACAAGGCCGCCGGCCGCGCCGGCATGTCGGAACGTCGGGAAAAGATGATGGCCGGCGAAGAGGGCTACCTGTTGCCGCGCGACCAGGGCCCCATCCGCCGCTACGTTCGCGACGTGGTCGACTCCCGGCGCAATCTGCTGGGCCTGTTCATGCCGTCGACCCTGTTCTTGATGTTCGCCATGTTCGGCGTCCCGCAGCTGCAGCTGTGGGTGTCGCCGGCCATGCTGGTGCTGATGGCCGTGATGAGCGTCGACGGCCTGATCCTGGGCCGCAAGGTCAGCAGGCTGGTCGACGCCAAGTTCCCGAACAATACCGAAAGCCGTTGGAAGCTAAGCCTTTACGCCGCGGGCCGGGCGTCTCAGATGCGCCGGTTGCGGGCGCCGCGGCCCCAGGTCAAGCACGGCGCCAGTGTCGATTAAAGCTCGCCAGAAAGCGGGCTGACACCGGTGCGCACCCTGGTGCTCGGCGGGATCAGGTCAGGCAAATCGCAGTGGGCGGAGGAAGCCATCGCCGACGGGTTGCGGGCCGGGCAGGCGGTTCATTACCTGGCGCCCGGGCCGGCCGGCCACGACGACGCGGCCTGGGCGCATCGGATCGCCCAGCATCGCAGCCGCCGGCCGGAACACTGGACGACGATCGAAACCGACGACATCGCAACGCAATTGCGCCAGTCGCCGGTCACCCCCACGCTGGTCGACGACCTGGGCACCTGGCTGACCGGCGCGCTGGACCGCACCAATGCCTGGGCTGGCGGCTCGGTCGCGGCTCCCATCAATGACGTGCTGGCCGCGATCGGCGGCTTCGCTTCGCCGCTGGTGCTGGTCAGCCCGGAGGTCGGGTTGACCGTCGTGCCCGCGACCGCCGCCGGACGCCGGTTCGCCGACGAACTGGGCAGCCTCAACCAGCGCCTCGCCCGGTTGTGCGACCGGGTGGTGCTGGTGGTGGCCGGACAACCGGTGCCGATCAAACCGGCGGGGTCCTGATGAGATTCGCCACCGTCACGCCGCCCGATCCCGGCGTCGCCGCCGCCGCCCGCGCCCGCCAGGACACCCTGACCAAACCCCGGGGCGCGCTGGGCCGCCTCGAGGATTTGTCGGTGTGGGTCGCGTCGTGTCAAGGGCATTGCCCGCCAAAGCAATTCGAGCGCGCCCGGGTGGTGGTGTTCGCCGGCGACCACGGCGTCGCCCGGTCGGGGGTGTCGGCCTACCCGCCGGAGGTGACGGCGCAGATGGTCGCCAACTTCGATGCCGGCGGGGCCGCGATCAACGCCCTGGCCGACGTCGCCGGGGCAACGGTGCGGGTCGCGGACCTGGCGGTCGATGCGGACCCGCTGACCGAACGGATCGGCGCGCACAAGGTGCGGCGCTCCAGCGGCGACATCCGGGTTGAGGACGCGTTGAGCGACGAGGAGGCCGCGCGGGCGCTCGCGGCCGGCGCCGCCATCGCCGACGAGGAGGTCGACGCCGGCGCCGACCTGCTGATCGCCGGCGACATGGGGATCGGAAACACCACGGCCGCAACGGTATTGGTGGCGGCACTGACGAACGCCGAGCCGGTCGTCGCGGTGGGTTTCGGGACCGGGATCGATGACGCCGGGTGGGCCCGCAAGACGGCCGCGGTGCGCGACGCCCTGTTTCGCGCGCGGCAGGTGCTGCCCGATCCGGTCGAGCTGCTGCGCCGCGCCGGAGGTGCGGACCTGGCCGCGATGGCCGGCTTCTGCGCGCAGGCCGCGGTGCGGCGCACACCGCTGCTGCTCGACGGCATGGCGGTGACGGCGGCCGCGCTGGTTGCCGAGCACCTGGCGCCAGGTGCTCGGCTGTGGTGGCAGGCCGGTCACCGGTCCACCGAGCCCGCCCACGGCTTGGCGCTGACGGCCCTGGACCTGGAACCGATTCTCGACCTGCGGATGCGGCTGGGCGAAGGCACCGGCGCCACGCTCGCGCTGCCGGTGCTGCGCGCCGCGGTGGCCGCCCTGTCGTCAATGGCGACCTTCACCCAGGCCGGTGTGTCCGACCGCGCCGATGGTGCCAATCAGACCGCTCCCCCATCGTGATGCGTTCGCTGGCAACGGCTTTCGCCTTCGGGACGGTGCTGCCCGCCCCGGGCAACGCGCCGATGGGCCGCGGCGCCATGACCGCGCTGCCGGTGGTGGGCGCCGCGTTGGGGGCGCTGGCCGCGGCCGTGACCTGGGGTGGCGCATGGGTGTTCGGCCGGTCCAGCCCGCTGCCCGGGCTGCTCGCGGTCGCGGTGCTGCTGCTTGCGACCCGCGGCCTGCACGTCGACGGCGTCGCCGATACCGCCGACGGCCTCGGCTGCTACGGGCCGCCGGAGCGGGCGCTGGCGGTGATGCGTGAGGGGTCGACCGGACCGTTCGGCGTCGCGGCCGTGGTCGTGGTGATCCTGCTGCAGGCACTGGCGTTTTCAGCGCTGGGGGCCACCGGCCGGGTTGTCCCCGGGGTGGTCGCGGTGGCCGTGGCGATTTTCGCGGGCCGGGTGACCGCAGTGCTGGCCGGCCACCGGTCGGTACCGGCCGCCGGTGGCAGCGCCCTGGGCATCCAGGTCGCCGGAAGCCAGCCGACGCTGGTGGTGGCGGCCTGGGTCGCGGTGCTGCTGGCCGCCTCGGTGCCGGCCGGACCGCGGCCGTGGCAGGGGCCGGTGGCGGTGCTGCTGGGCCTGGGCTGCGGGGCAATCCTGGTGCGGCACTGTGTGCGCCGATTCGGCGGCATTACCGGCGACGTGCTGGGCGCCGCGATCGAGCTGACCACGACGGTGACCGCGGTGCTGCTCGCGGCTGCGGTGCGGTTCTAGCCCCAGTGTGAAGCTAACTTCACATTCGACGGGCGGCCGTTCGACGGGCGAACTAGCCCAGCTTTGCCATCCAGCCGTGGGTGTCGGCGAAGGTACCGCGCTGGATCCCGGTCAGCGTGTCGCGCAACGCCATCGTCACCTCGCCGGGCTGACCGTCGGCGACGGTGAATTCGGCGTCGCCGTATTTCACGTGCGAGACCGGCGTGATGACCGCGGCGGTGCCGCAGGCGAACACCTCGGTGATCTCCCCGGCGGCGGCCTTCTTCTGCCATTCGTCGATGTCGATCTTGCGTTGCTCGACGGAGAATCCGGCGTCAATGGCCAACTGCAGCAAGGAGTTCCGCGTGATGCCGGGCAACAGCGAGCCGGACAGCTCCGGGGTGACCAGCCGCGCCGATGCGCCGCTGCCGAACACGAAGAAGATGTTCATCCCGCCCATCTCTTCGACGAAGCGCCGCTCGACGGCGTCCAGCCACACCACCTGGTCGCAGTCGTTGGCCGCGGCCTCGGCCTGGGCCGACAGCGAGGCCGCGTAGTTGCCACCGAACTTGGCCGCACCGGTACCACCGGGGCTGGCCCGCACGTACTCGGTCGACACCCAGACGGTGACCGGGCTGATGCCGCCCTTGAAATAGGCGCCGGCCGGCGAGGCGATCACCAGGTAGCGGTAGCGCTTGGACGGCCGCACACCCAGCCCGGGCTCGGTGGCGATGACGAACGGGCGCAGGTACAGCGCCTCCTCGCCGCCGGCCGCCGGAACCCAGGCGTTGTCGACGGCGATCAGCTGGCGCAGCGACTCCATGAACAGCTCTTCGGGTAGCTCCGGGATGGCGAGCCGCCGCGCCGAGGACCGCAACCGCGCGGCGTTGGCCTCGGCGCGAAACGACACGATCGAGCCGTCGGCCCAGCGGTAGGCCTTGAGCCCCTCGAAGATCTCCTGCGCGTAGTGCAGCACGATCGCTGATGGGTCCAGCTCGATGGGGCCGTACGGGATGACGCGCGCGTTGTGCCAACCGTCGCCGGCCTCGTCGTAGTCGATCGACACCATGTGATCGGTGAAGTACGTGCCGAAACCCGGCTCTGCCAGGATGGTTTCGCGTTCGGCGTCGGTTGCCGGACTTGCCGAGCGCGAAACCGTGAACTCGAGGGAGCCACTCGTCATTGGCCGATTGTATATCCGCCTACCGAATCGGATTTCGCCCGCGCAAGCGGCACGGCTAGCGGGTTTTCACCGCGACGAACGGCGGGCGCACCACTTCGCATGCGGCGGGACGGCCGCGGACGTCGACGGTGATCTCCTGACCGTCCTCGACGCCGGCATCGGCATCGATGAGCGCCAAAGCGATCCCGGCCTGCAGCGTCGGCGAGAACGTACCCGAGGTGGTGACCCCCACCGGCGTGTCGCCGGCGAGCACCGTCAGCCCGGCGCGCAACACGCCACGGCCCACCATCCGCAGCCCGCGCAGCAGCCGCGCCGGGCCGGCCTCCTTCTCGGCCAGCAGGGCGTCGCGGCCGAAGAAGGCGCCCTTCTTCCAGCCGATCGCCCAGCCGCAGCGCGCCTGCAGCGGCGAAATGTCGAGCGCGAGTTCGTGGCCGTGCAGCGGATAGCCCATCTCGGTGCGCAGGGTGTCGCGGGCGCCCAGTCCCGCCGGCTCGCCGCCGGCCGCGCTGACCGCCTCGGCCAGGGCGTCGAACACCACACCTGCGGAGTCCCACGGCGGCAGCAGCTCGTAGCCGTGTTCGCCGGTGTAGCCGGTACGGCAGACCCGCACCGGCACGCCGGCGAACGAGGTGTCGGCGTACGCCATGTAGTCCATGTCGGTGGGCAGGCCCAGCTGCCCGAGCACGTCGGCCGACCGCGGTCCCTGCACGGCCAGCACCGCGAACGAGCGGTGCTGGTTGGTGATGGTCAGCCCGGCGGGGGCTGCGGCCTGCAGCGCCTCGACCACGGCGGCGGTGTTGGCCGCGTTGGGCACCAGGAAGATCTCGTCGTCGTCGACGTAGTAGGCGATCAGGTCGTCGACGACGCCACCGGATTCGGTGCAGCACAACGTGTATTGCGCCTTGCCGGGCCCGATCCGGTTCAGGTCGTTGGTGAGCGCGGAGTTGACGAACTGCGCCGCCCCCGGCCCGCGGACCAACGCCTTGCCCAGGTGGCTGACGTCGAAGAGACCGACCGCGTTGCGCGTCGCGTTGTGCTCGCTGACGGTGCCGGCATACGACACCGGCATCAGCCAGCCGCCGAACTCGGCGAAATTGGCGCCCAAATCGCGATGACGGTCTTCCAGCGGTCCGTGCTCCAGCTCGCTCACGGCGTCCCACCCTAATCCGCTCCGATGCTGGCAGACTTGGGCAGGTGTCCGAGTCGTACGACTTCGAGCAGCTTGAGGCCGCCGGGATCGCCAACCCGCGCGAACGGGCCGACCTGATCAAGTACCTCGACGACCTCGGCTTCACGGTCGACGACATGGTCGAAGCCGAGCGGCGCGGCCGGCTGTTCGGGCTTGCCGGTGATGTCTTGGCCTGGTCGGGTCGCCCGATCTATACCGTGCAAGCCGCGGCCGAGGAACTCGGCATATCAGCCGAAGAGGTGGCGAATGCCTGGGCTTTGCTCGGCCTGACCGTCGCCGGGCCCGACGTTCCCGTGCTGAGCCAGGCCGACGTCGACGCCTTGTCGACCTGGGTCGCGCTCAAGGTGGTGGTGGGTGAGGCCGGCGCGCACGGCATGCTGCGGGTCCTTGGCGCCGCGATGGCCCGGCTCGCTGAGGCCGAGTCGACGGCGATCCGCGCCGGGACGCCGGACATCCAAATGGACCACACCCACGACGAGCTCGCCACGGCGCAGGCGTACCGCGCGGTCGCGGAGTTCGTACCCCGGATCGGTCCGTTGATCGACGTCGTGCACCGCCACCACCTGACCGGCGCCCGAACCCACTTCGAGGGCGTCCTGCGCGACACCTCGGCAAGCGTGGTGTGCGGGATCGGCTTTGCCGATCTGTCCGGCTTCACCGTGCTCACGAACGCGCTTACCCCCGCGCAGCTGTCGGACCTGCTCAACGAGTTCGCGGGAACCGTGTCAGACGTGGTCCTGCGCGATGGCGGCCGGCTGGTGAAGTTCATCGGCGACGAGGTGATGTGGGTGAGCGCGTCGCCCGGGCAACTCGTCAGGGCGGCGGTCGATCTCGTCGATCACCCGCGGGCGCGTGAGGAGGGTCTGCAGGTCCGCGCCGGCCTCGCCTACGGCACGGTCCTGGCGATCAACGGCGACTACTTCGGCAACCCGGTAAACCTGGCCGCGCGACTCGTGGCGGCCGCGGAGCCGGGCCAGATACTCGCCGCGCCGACATTGCACGAGAAATTGCCGAACTGGCCCGCGGTCGCTCGTGGCCCGTTGACGCTCAAGGGGTTTGACGACCCGGTGCCGGCTTTCGAGATGAGCGCCGGGACGCCACCGAGCTGAGGCCGATCCGCGGTGACTAGGGTGGTTACGCGTGAGTACCGAACCGGGATACCAGGCCCCTTCTGTCACCGTCGCCTCCTCGCTGCCACGGCGCGCCGCCGCGTCCACCGTGCTGATCGTGCCCGTCGTCTCGACCGGCGAGGAGGACAAGCCGGGCGCGGCCGTTGCGGCGGCCGAGCCGTTCCTGTCCTCTGACGCGGTCGCCGAGATCGAATCCGGTCTGCGGGCGCTGGAGG
Source organism: Mycolicibacterium vulneris (assembly GCF_002104765.1). GTDB lineage: Bacteria > Actinomycetota > Actinomycetes > Mycobacteriales > Mycobacteriaceae > Mycobacterium > Mycobacterium vulneris. The sequence goes on along the minus strand of NZ_NCXM01000052.1, from coordinate 6,530 downwards.
CCACGGGTGGCGCCGAGCAGGTGCACCGGCTGGTGGTGCCGGCGCTGCCGGTGTCCAGCGTGCTGACCGTCGGCTTGGGCAAACCGCGATCCGAATGGCCGGCCGACACCATCCGTCGCGCCGCCGGGGTGGCCGCGCGATCGCTCGGCAAGACCGAATCGGTGATCACCACGCTGGCCGAACTGCCCGGTGAGGGCGTCGCCTCGGCCACCGTCGAGGGCCTGATCCTGGGCAGCTACCGGTTCACCGAATTCCGCAGCGACAAGACGGCACCCAAAGATGAAGGGCTGCGCAAGATCACGGTGCTCGCCACCGCGAAGGACGCCAAGAACGACGCCGCGCACGGCGCCGCCGTGGCCACCGCCGTCGCCACAGCGCGCGACTTCGTCAACACCCCGCCCAGCCACCTGTTCCCCGCCGAATTCGCCAAGCGCGCAAGGGCTTTGGGTGAATCCGTCGGCCTCGAGGTGGAAGTCCTGGACGACAAGGCGCTGCAGAAGGGCGGCTACGGCGGGATCATCGGCGTCGGGCAGGGCTCGTCTCGTCCGCCGCGGCTGGTGCGGCTGACCCACCGCGGTTCGAAGCTGGCCAAGAAATCCAGGCAGGCCAAGCGAGTGGCGCTGGTCGGCAAGGGCGTCACCTTCGACACCGGCGGCATCTCGATCAAGCCGGCCGCGGGCATGCACCACATGACCTCGGACATGGGCGGGGCGGCCGCGGTGATCGCGACCGTCGCGCTGGCCGCGCAGCTGAAACTTCCGATCGACGTGATCGCCACCGTGCCGATGGCCGAGAACATGCCGTCGGCCACCGCGCAACGCCCGGGCGACGTGCTGACGCAGTACGGCGGCATCACGGTCGAGGTGCAGAACACCGACGCGGAGGGCCGGCTGATCCTGGCCGACGCCATCGTGCGGGCGTGCGAGGACAACCCCGACTACCTGATCGAGACGTCCACCCTGACCGGTGCGCAGACGGTGGCGCTGGGCGCCCGGATCCCCGGGGTGATGGGCAGCGACGAATTCCGCGACCGCGTCGCGTCGATCTCGCAGCAGGTCGGCGAGAACGGCTGGCCGATGCCGCTGCCCGACGAGCTCAAGGAGGACCTGAAGTCCACGGTGGCCGACCTGTCCAACATCAGCGGGCAGCGCTTCGCCGGCATGCTGGTGGCCGGGGTGTTCCTGCGTGAATTCGTCGCCGACGGCGTGAGCTGGGCGCATCTCGACGTGGCCGGCCCGGCCTACAACACCGGCAGCCCGTGGGGCTACTCGCCGAAGGGTGCCACCGGTGTGCCGACCCGGACCATGTTCGCGGTCCTGGAGGACATCGCCGAAAACGGCTAGCCGGTCAGCCGTTTGAGCACGGCCGGGCCCAACTTGCGGCGCGGCCAGCCGGTGGCGCCGTCGGCGGCCAGAGCGGCGTTGGCCGCGTTGCGCCCGCACGCGCCGTGCACCGAGCCACCCGGCGTTGCCGACGCGCTGCCCAAATAGAGCCTCTCAACGGGTGTTTCGGCTCGACCCATGCCCGGCGCGGGGCGAAAGACCAACATCTGGTGCAACTGCGCGGTTCCACCGTTCAGCGCCCCGAGATGCAGGTTGGCGTCGTTGGCCTCCAGATCCGACGGCCGTTGCACGAACCGGTCGATCACCGCCGACCCGAAGCCCGGTGCATGCTCTTCGATGACCCGGTCCACCGCCGTGGCCAATCGGTCCGCAGATGCGTCGTCGGACACATTGCGCGGCAAATGCGTGTAGGCCCAGACACTTTCGGTACCGGCCGGCGATCTGCTCGGGTCCGCCGTGGTGGTCTGGCCCAACAACATGAACGGATGCTCGGGTATCACCCGGGTGTTCAGGTCGGCCATCCAGCGGGTCAGTCCATCGCCGTCGGCCCCCAGGTGCACGGTGCCCACCGACCGCAGGTTTTTCGCCCGCCACGGAATCGGTTCTGCCAGTGCGTAGTTGACCTTCACCACCGGCGGATCCCACTCGTAGTGCTGGAGTTCGCGACGCAGCGCTTCGGGCACCGCGCCGACGGGCAGCATGTCGCAGAACAAGCGCGGCGCCGTCACGTCGGCCACCACCGCACGGCGGGCGGTCACCGATCGCCCCTCGGCGGTGGTCACGCCGACCGCGCGGCCGGCCTGCACGTGGATGCGAGAAACGTTCTGGTTGCATTCGATTCGCGCTCCGGCCGAGCGGGCGCGATTCACCAGCGCCGCGGTGAGCCGGCCCGATCCGCCAACCGGCACCGGCCAGCCGCCATCCTGGGCCAGCATCGTCATCAGGAAGCCCATGGCGCCGCTGATCGGTGCATCCGGGGGGACGTCGGCGTGCATTGCATTGCCCAACAACAACACTCGCGGCGCCTCGCCCTCGAACAGTTGACTCGCCATCGCGTTGGCCGGCTGCACCAGCAGACGCGCGACCCGGGCCGCTTCCGACGTGCCGAGCCTGCGCAGCAGCGCGAGCAGGGGACGCACCGGCGGGAAGGGGGCCAGCATCGCGTCGAGCAGCGGGCCCTTGATCTTGGTCCACAGCTCCACCAGACGCCACCAGTTGTCGCCGTCGGCGGGCGTTCGCCGCGCGAATTCCGCTGCCGTCTGGGCGGGATCGTGGTACACGATGGGCGGGTCGTCGTCGGCGCCGTTGCGCGGGTGCCCGACCACCGTCGGCGCATGCGACCACCGCAGCCCGTGATCCTCCAGCCGCAGCGCCGTCATCGCCGGGGACGCGACCGTCATCGGGTAGTAGGAGCTGAACAGGTCGGTGATGTAGCCCGGCGTCAGCTCGGCGCTACGCACCGCTCCGCCCGGTTCGGGCTGAGCTTCCAGCACCAAAACGTCCCAGCCCGCGTCTGCCAGCATCGACGCCGCCACCAGGCCGTGGTGTCCCGCCCCGATCACGACGGCATCGGCGGTGTCACGCACGGTCACTTCACCTGGCTCGGCTCCAGGCGCTCCGCCAGTGCGGCCAGCCGCCACAGGCACTCCTTGTTACGCGGGTAGGCCGCCGCCAGCGCAAGGGAATCGGGAACGGCCGCCATCGGGCCCTCGGCGGGCACCTCGATCATCTCGATCCGGCAGCCCTGCGGAATCTCGTGCAGCAGCATGGTGATTCTCGCGGCACCCAGCGGGCCCAGCCGGGCGCGCAGCACCAGCTTGTGTGGCGCTTCGCTCTCCTCCACGATGGTCGCGTCGTTGATCACCAACGGCCAGATGCCGATCGAGTGCCGAATCGTGGAACCCGGCTCCGGCCAGTTCGGATCGACGGCCCGCATGCGGCTGTTGCCCACCACCCACTGGGTGTAGGTCCAGCCCTGGGCGAGCACGTCCCACACCCGCTCACACGACTCGGGTATCTCACGCGTTGCAGTGATCACCTCAGAGACCCTCCATGTCCTCGGTTATCGCGGCGGATACCCGGCAATCGGGTGGTTATGCAGCCTCAACCTCGGGTTTACCGGGGGTGGATCGCGGTTAATCTCCCTAGCGGTCGAATGCCCGACGACGAAAGGCGAAACCATGACGGTGCGACGGTTGATCATCGGTGTGGGCGCCGTGCTGTTATTGGCCGGAATCATCGGACTGCTGGCGCCGGTATCGGTATCCGACAGCAACGGCCATTCGGTCGGATGCGGAAACGCCGTGGCGACGGACCTTTCCGCGGCCCAGAGCGCAAACAACAGCAATGGGGCGAACATCCCGATCCTGAATCAGATCGTCCCGCACACCGACTATGTCGCACAGTGCCAGTCGTCGGTGGGTGGCCGGCGCGCGTGGGCGATACCGCTGGCGGTGCTCGGCGTCATCGCGATCGGCGCGCCGCTGTTGACGGGACGTCGCGGGGCGGCGTCGGGCGCCTAGCCTGCCTCAGATCACCCGCATCCGCGCGGCGCTCCGCAGCCCCTGCGGCGCCACCCGCGAAAGTCCGTACAGCGCATAGGCTTCCGGCGCCACCGGGCGAATCGGCTTCTTCTTTTTGACCGACGACAGGATCGCGTTGGCGACCTTGTCGGGGCCGTAGTGCCGCAGCGCGAACATTTTGCCCAGCTGCCCGCGGCGGCCGTCGACGTCGTCGGACTGCTTTCCCGCGGGCGCGTCGAATCGGGTGGTGTTGATGATGTTCGTGTCGATGACGCCGGGGCAGATCGTGGTGAGCCCCACCCCCGCGGCGTCGAGTTCGGCGCGCAGGCAGTCGGAGAACATGTAGGTCGCCGCCTTGGACGTGCAGTAGGCGTTCAGCGACTGCAGCGGGGCGTAGGCCGCCATCGAGGACACGTTGACGATGTAGCCGCCGGTGCCGCGCTCCACCATCCGCCGGGCGAACGAGCGGCATCCGTTGACCACGCCGCCCAGGTTGACGTCGAGCACCCGGTCGAACTGCTCGGGCGGGGTGTCCAGGAATCCGCCCGCGTGCCCGATGCCGGCGTTGTTGACGACGATGTCCGGCACGCCGTGCTCGGTGCTGACCCGCTCGGCGAACGATTCGACCGCCTGCGCGTCGGACACGTCGAGCACGTAGGGGTGCGCGACGCCGCCCCGGGTGGCGATCTCGGCCGCGGTGGCCTTCACGGCCGCCTCGTCGATATCGCTGATCACCAGCTCGGCGCCTTCCCGCGCGAAGGCGAACGCGGTCTCGCGGCCGATGCCGCTCCCCGCGCCGGTGACCGAAACCAGGGTGTCGCCGAACGACGCGCGGGGACGCCCCACCTGCGCGCGCAGCAGCGCGCGGCTCGGTTGCTTGCCCTCGGCCTGGTCGGCGAACTCGCTCACGGCCGCCGCCATCACCTGCGGGTGCGACATCGGCGAGAAGTGGCCGGCCTGAATGTCGCGGCGCCACAGCCGCGGCACGAAGCGCGGGGTGTGGTCGTAGCCGTAGGGCCGCACGTACTTGTCTCTGGTGTTGACGATGAGCTGCACCGGCACGTCGATGACCGCGACGCCCTGCTTGCGACCGGAGAACGACCGAAAGTAGTTGGCGGGATAGGTTTTCACCGAATGGGCGGCGTCGGACGCCAGCTTCTCGGAGTGGTGGATCTGCTCGACGGGGATGTTGTCGACCGCGTTGCGGCGCAGCGCCGGGACCGACATGGTGAGCCGGAGGAACAACGGCGCGAGCACCGGGACCGAGAAGAAGATCATGTAGCTCAGCCGCAGCGCCTGGCTGATCGCCCGGACGAAGGTGCGCGGCTTCCACGGGGCCCGCAGTCCGCTGAAGATGTAATCGACCAGCTGGTCCTGGGCGGGTCCGGAGACCGACGTGAACGTCGCGACCCGGTCGTTGGCGCCGGGACGCTTCAGGTAGTGCCACACCCCCACCGAGCCCCAGTCGTGGGCCAGCACGTGCACGGGCCCGCCCGGGCTCAGCTCGCCGGTCACCGCGGCGAAGTCGTCGGCGAAGCGGTCCATGCTGTACGCCGACACCGGCTTGGGCACCGAGGACAGCCCGACGCCGCGGTTGTCGTAGCGGATGATCCGGAACCGCTCGGCCAGCAGCGGGACGACCCCGTCCCACAGCACGTGCGAGTCGGGGAAGCCGTGCACCAGCACGACGGTGGGGCCGTCGGGGTTGCCCTCTTCGTAGACCGCGATGCGGGCGCCGTCGGCGCTGTCGACGAAATGCTGGGGTACTTGTTGTGATGGCGGCATCGGGACCTCCCCGCTCTGGCTGCAGTGGCCACACCGTAGCAAGCGTGATCGGCGTCACCCGCCCAACGCGGGGTATCTGCCCTGGATGCGTGCCGACAGGGGCGCAGTGACAGGATAGTTTTGGATTACTACTTCGCCTTCCGCAAGAGCTGATCTACCCGCCCCGACCCACGAGCGATCGAGGAGTCAAAAAAGATGGCCTTCTCCGTCCAGATGCCGGCACTCGGTGAGAGCGTCACCGAGGGGACGGTCACCCGCTGGCTCAAGCAGGAAGGCGACACGGTCGAACTCGACGAACCGCTCGTCGAGGTGTCGACCGACAAGGTCGACACCGAAATTCCGTCGCCGGCCGCCGGTGTGCTGACCAAGATCGTCGCCCAGGAGGACGACACCGTCGAGGTCGGCGGCGAGCTGGCCGTCATCGGTGACGCCTCCGAGGGTGGCGGGGCAGGTGGCGACTCGCAGCCGGCCGCGCCCGCGCCCAGCCGGCCGGAGCCGCAGGCGCAGTCCGCGGCCCCCGCCCAGCCCGAGGCCCAGCCGGAACCGCAACCCCAGGCCCAGCCGGAGCCCGCGCCCGCCCAGCAGAGTTCCGGTGGCGGCGCCGCGACCCCGGTGTTGATGCCCGAGCTCGGTGAGTCGGTCGTCGAGGGCACAGTGACCCGCTGGCTCAAGAAGGTCGGCGACTCGGTCCAGGTCGACGACGCGCTCGTCGAGGTGTCCACGGACAAGGTCGACACCGAGATCCCGTCTCCGGTGGCCGGTGTGCTGATCAGCATCACCGCCGAGGAAGACACCACCGTGCCCGTCGGCGGCGAGCTGGCGCGCATCGGCGCCGGTTCCGAGGCTGCCGCTCCCGGGGCTCCCGCCGCTCCCCAGCCCC
>NZ_NCXM01000051.1 GCF_002104765.1 Mycolicibacterium vulneris | reverse complement strand
CTACGATGCACCACGGACCGACCAACCCCTGGTCGAAATCCAATAGCCCGAGCCCCCGGGAAAACCAGGGCGATTCAGGACGATCTCAAGTCGAAGCTGCAGGAGGATCGCAACGCCGGGGAAATCGGCCACCAGCGATACACCCTCACGCGGTACCCGTTCCTCGCCATCAACGACAACGCATTCGTCACCATCCGCCATCAGTGGGCCCTCGACCGCCTCTGTGGCGGCCAGCTCTACTTCGAAGCGTGGGCCAGCCTCCCGGGATCGGCCCGACATCGGTTCAAGACCGCGATGAACGACGCCTTCGAACAGTTCGTCGGCGGCATTCTCCACCGCATCGTCGACAAGTGCCCTCATCTACTCGCGATTGCCGACGAGCCCGACATGCAGACCGCATGGACGCAGAAGAAGGGCGAAGCGCCGTCGGTGTGCGACTGGATGATTCTCGGTAAGGATCACTGCGTGGTGATCGACGCGACAAATCACGCGGTGAAAGAGGATGCGGCGCAAGGGCTAGCGAGTTGGGAAGCCTACAGCGCCGACGTCGAGAAGATATTCATGGACACCGACCACGGCAAGTACAATCAGCTGCTATCCACCATCGCCCTCGTCCAGAAGCACCGCGGCTGGGAAGGCCAAAAGGTCGACGACAAAACGATGTACGCTCCGCTGGTCATCGTGCCCGACGCCGGCGTTACCAACGGACCGTTGGCTCAGTTCGACATCAACATCCGAAGCGTGAGGGCGTTCAAGCATCTTCAGCCGCAGGTGTACGCACCCGGCATCGTTCCGCTCTCAGACCTCCAACTGCTGGAGGGTATGGCAGACATCGGGGCGAAGGGCGGCAAGAACCCCAACATGATGGATCTGATCGCGAAATGGCGTACCGGAGCTTCGAAATACGGCATGGCGTCTTTGCAGCTGTACCTGCTCAGCTATGGCGCGCCGACCCTGCCGCTGAGCGACCACATCCTGAAGAACAGCGGAATGGTGCTGAACCTGCTCAACCGCAACTAGGCCGGGCGCAGATCGCTGGCGACGGTGCACTAAGCGTTAGTGGAACAATATGGAACTCGAGGTTCGTCGGTATCTCGATGTTCATTGTTGAGCAGGCCCTGCGCAAATAACTCTGCGGCCTTAGTCGCAGGAAAGCAGCGCGGCGCCACCGCCTTTCGATGCGTCTACAAAGAAGGACACCAAAATCTGGTAGTTCTCCTCGAGGTAGTCAAGATCCTCGGCTGCCCACGGGGTGGGCTGCACGCCTTCCTGATTCATCCGTTCGGGGCTGAAATGTCGCGCCAGTGTGTCGAATCGCGTCGCGGCCAATTGCGCTGCAATGGTAGCTACTTGGTCCGCCGATAAACCGAAGTAGATCTCACCGTCTTGGGTGGGGATGGGCTCGCCGGGCATTCGTTCGGGAGCGAGATTGATCGGCACGTCGGCGGCAGACAGCAGGAACTGGATGCCGTCGATCGCTTTGTCCACCGAGCCGCTCGGTCCGGCGCCGGGTAACGGCCGCCAGATAATGCCCCTGATCTGTTCCGGGTCATCGATTACCTGCACCAGCTCAGCGCTGGTCAACTTCGTGAAAGTCACCGTCATGCCCACGTTATTTGGCCTTCCACCTCTCTGGCCCCGACTGGTTCCATCTGATCAAGACTAAAAGCTACGGCGGGCGCCGGCGCGTGAGAATCGATCACACATGCGGGCATCTCTCGCGCGGGGCGACCGCATCGCTGGGCGATGTTGGTTCCAGAGATCTGATTCGACTTTTCGACCGATCGCAACTGCGCGACGCACCGTGGTCGCGGGAATATGCTCGACCGCTATGGGTCTCAACCTAGATACGACGGTGTCGTTTCGACGCAGCCACCGCTTGGACAAACTCGTCGAAGCGATTTTTCACGCCTCCTCGACCACCACGCCCGAGACCCATTGGGTTGAGTGGAAAAGCACCCTGGATTTCTCCAAGGCCAAGGACAAGGTCAGCGCGGCCAAAGCGATCATCGCTTTCGCCAATCGCGACCCGGTGAATGCGGCCCGCGAGTGCGGGGGCGAAGGGTACCTCGTTGTGGGCGTTTCGCCTGACGGCGTGCTCGACGGCGTCGCGGTACACGACGCGGCCGATCTCGCCGCGATGCTGCGAACCTACGTCGACGGACCTCACTGGGACGTCGACTACGTCGAGTTCCGCGGGCAACACGTCCTGCTCATCACCGTCGCATCACCGCAGCCCGGCGACCGGATCCACTCCCTGGTCAAGGACTACGAGAGCTACAAGTCCGGAACTGTGTTCCGCCGCGGCATTTCCGGCTCCGAGCCGGCAACCCATCGAGAGCTCAACGAACTACAGAACCGGCTCCTGCAAGACCCCCCGGTCTCTGACAGCGACGCGTTCGACGAGGCAATCAGCAGCGGCAACTACCGTTTGGCCGGCCGGCTGCTCCGCAGCGCCACCCGTGGTGTGATCGACGCATGCAGCGACCCTGAACGATTCCCACCCGTCTTCGCTAGTCATGTGCCGACGGAGCAGATCATCCAATACGTCGAGATCGCTGATGGCTACCGCACGGCCGCGGCGCCTTTGCTTGCTCTCGTAATCGAAGGCTGTCGCGTCGAAAGCGCTTTCCTTGAAGTCGAATATCGACAGCTCATCACGGCGCTCGCCGAGCCGAGACCGCTTGCCCAACAGAGCGGTTCGCTCATCACGAATGTCCGAAACCAACAGCTGGAAGCGTTGGCAATGCTGCCAGCCACGCTCACGATGTACGCCGGCACGATCGCGGCAGTTGAACACGAGAACTATGGCGCCGTCCGCACTCTGACCGTCGACGCCACCGTCGACTGGTCCCTTTTCACGAACCGCAAGGCGGCGGTCCTCGATAAGGCTGGCCCCTGGGAGATTGTCGGCCACGAGCGGCATCTCGGACTTGCCCTGCGTGCCGCCCAGACAGGCGCACTCACCAAACAGCTGTTGGAGGACCTCGCAGCGGGTCGACTTCCGCGCCGACTGGTCTACCCAGTCTCGGCTTTCTTGTTCGATGCGCTGCGGTCGTACTTTCCCGACCACACCGATTCCCAGTACATCCGGCTGTTCGATGCCGCCGAGCTCCTTTTCGCCCTTGTTGTCAGCGATCTGGCGGCTCAACGTAACCCAGGCCTCATCGACCAACCCTGGCTGGGGCTGTTCGTAACGCACGCGGCCGAGAGCTACCCCTTCGAGGAGACCGAGGTGGCGCACATGTTGATGGACGCGCGAAGCGCGGGCGACCAATGGCCACCCGTAGAAGCCGGTCTGTTCGGGGGATCAAAGAAACGGCTACAGGAAGCCGCCGACACCGTGTGGACGGCTACTGTGGCGCAGCTCCGCCGCGGACCTTTCTGAAACCACGTAGTCGCGAGGATGCCTTTGATAGACACTGACGGCCCTGGGCTGGCTCGATGGCGAAACGGCCACTCGTCCTGAGTCATGCGACGCAGACCGAATACGCCAACTGCGCTGAGACTGTTCCCGATTCCGCAGTCGCCATCGGCTAGTCACAACCGCTGACGTGGCGATGGCACGATAACAGTCGTGGATGAGAAGGTGCCCACTGTCAGCGTGCGGTTGTGGCGTGCCGACGCGATCGTCTTGGCCGATTGGCTAGCCCATACTGATCTGAACACGGTACCGGTCACCCATCCAGCGCAAAAGCAGGCGCTGGCAGATCTTTTGAGCCGATTTGAATGGGCTGCCGATGAGGACGTGACCGCGGCAACTGCCGAGGAGATCGCGGCAGCCCAGGCCGAGGTGGTCCGCGATATGGGCTGGTGACACGCCTGAGCTGGCTGGGCACTCGTCCCAGCACGGTCAGGGAAACGATCTACACCCCGCCACTCCGTTCACTACGGGTTCTGTCGCACGTGTAGACCGCCGCGTTCGTCACTACCTCGAGGCGACGCGGTAAACCTCCGAAAGTCGGGCGGCGGGGCGATATCCTCTGAGGAGGGGGACCATCGCTGGTCGTTATCCAAGATAGGTCAAGGGCTTTGACGCGACATGACACCTGAGGGCTACCCCGATCGCGCCAGACTGGTCGATAACGTGGTGCTGCGGCGAGCCGTGGCAGCGTTCGCCGCCCAGCCCAACCAACGCGGCGCGCTTGAGGTGCTGCGGTTGTGCATGTACGGGGAGGTGCTGTTGGACATCACCGGATCCGACGCATTGACCGGTGAACCGTTCGCCAAGGGCTCTCACCTGCAATTCCGGGGCGGCACCGGCCCCAATGGCGGTTCGGCGCTCTTCTGCTACACCCGCAACGAGGAAATCGCCCGCCTGCACCCGCCCGGTGCGCCCACCGCGTCACTGGTCCAGCCGGCCACCGGGGCGCTGGAGCTCGCCCGAAGCCAGGGCAACGCATGGCTCTACATTGACCCGGCCGGGCCCACATGTGCACTGTCAGCCCCCGAGATTGATTTCGCCTTGCGCAACGGCAACAACGAGCGGCTCAAGCAGGCCCTAGCCGATCACACTGACGGGAAGGCCGACCGGCAGGCGGTGGTGAAGGTGTTGCGCGACAACGGCCCTATGGTGCTGGCCGGCGATGATTCACGCGGCGGAGTGGGTGTTCGCATCACCACACATCCAAACGGCACCACGAGCATCTTCGCCTTCACCAGCGCTCCGGAAGTCCTCGCTTTCAACCCTGCCGACGCGGCCATATCGCTGACGATCGAGCAGGTGGTTCACATGGCCCGCGAACAGCGACACACCGGGATCGTCATCAATCCCGCCGGCCCGTTCCTATGGGTTTCGTTGGCCGAGCTCCTCCGCGGATAAATGGGGTCGGGAGGGAGATGCCGGCGTGGGTTCATCGTTCCAAGACGCTCCCCGTCGCCGCGGCGGCACAAGTCATTGCTCGCGCCTTCGAACAGCACCGCGTCGGGGCCCTGGCCGAAGCGGACCTCGCGGCAACGAAACGCGTGCAACGTAAACTGCGTGAAGCGATCACAGATGCTTGAGTGTCAGCGGGTATAGCCGTAAGTATCCGTGGCCCTGATTACCTTGGTGAGCACTCGATTTCGGCGCCTTCAATGAATTCGTTGCACGTCGTGGTTATCTCCTTCCTGAAGATGAGCTCGGGTTAGCCCGGCAGTGGCAATCCGTCAAACGCGCTGTGCACGAACTGATCTCTGTTCGCCCCGGTGAGAGCGTCACCCTCCGCAATGCAAATACCGGCGAGTTGGCCGAGGTGCGCGAACAAGATCCGAATCCTCAGCTCAAGGTCGGCGCACTCTACTGCGCCCGCGTCGTTCAGGCTGGCAATTCAATGCAGGTCTTGAGCCCAACGGTGCCCGTGCCGCGCTCACCTCGTGAATCTTCTCGACGGTGAACCGGAGCCCATGGAGGTCATCGCGGCCCTGGAACACCGTAGGGCCTAAGTCGTCAGCCCTACCGCAGCCACATCATCCACCATCTGTCAGCCATTGCCGATGGTCGTGGTGGTATCGGATGTGGCGATGAACCCGGTGTAGGTCTGTCCCGAGCCGACCCGACATGCCAGCGCAATCGTGTCGGTCCATACGCAGATGGCGCCGTCGAATGCGTATGCGGTGTTTTTGGGTAGCAGGTTGATCGGGTGGCCCTCGAACTCGGGATTACTGCCAGGGCTTGGGTTTTCAACGCCGGTGAACTTGACTGGGCTGACCACGGTGCCTGACTCGAACAGACTCGCTGTGTTCGCCCCGCCGGGGGCGCCGGCGAACGGCCCGGTGCAGTTCATCGCATACATCGCGCGGTGATTGGATGACGTGCAGTACAGGCCGCTGGGTGTGCGGAAACCGCGCACCGAGTAGGCAAGGCCGGGTCGCACCGTGTAGTCGCTCTCAGATGCCTTCGGGTAGGAGGAGAAGTCCGGGGCAGCCGGCGCGGCGTGCGCGGCGACAGCCGGGACTATGGCCACCATAGCCAGGAAGCCTGTAGTCGCCTGGGCAATCCGGTTCATGGACTCATTATCCCTGCGCTCTGGCGGTGACCGGACGTTTTTTGTTCCGTCAGGCCGCCAAAAAATGCGTGCCTTGGTATACCGCCAGTAGCACGGACTGGATGATTGCTGGCAGCCTCAACCCAGGCATACCACCGAATGGAGAATGCGCGCGTGAAGACGAACCGCCTGTATAGCCCTGTGTTTTTCGCAGTGATGGCTGCGCTATTCCTAGTCCTGTTCGTGATCAACGTTTTCCACGGCACGTGGCTGGGCTTGGTCAGTACCGGAGGCCTTGCCGTCTTGATGGGCTACCGGGCCTGGTCCGGCAAGCGCCGCACAAACCAGCAATAGACCCGCAACCCAACACCGACCGGTGCTCAAATCCCTCTGGGCATTTGCTGTTGTGGATGGCATAGCCGTTAAGGATTCACCGCGAGATGCGGGTGAGGCCAGAGTCGTGCATCGCCTCGAGGTCAGGCCGCTGTACCGAGGCGATGTCCGCGAGCTCCTGCGGCCCTAGCCTCGACAGACACGAGGGGCTCAGTCACCAAAAAAGTGTCGTGACCCATCGCGATTCAGGGGCAACATATTCATGACCACTATTTCGAGAGGAGCAGGATGATGAAGCTGGCGGAGGCGTTGTCATCTCGCGGTCCACACGCTTTGGCGGCGATGACACTGTTGTGCGTCGTCGCTCTGGCGTTGGTGGGCTGTGACGGTCAACGCGCGCCAGCTCGAGACAAATCGACCTCCAGGCCGTCAGCAACATCAACGCTGAGTCCTTCGCCGAAGTCGCCCGACGCCTATCGCCAAAGCGATGTGCCCTTGGCCGGGCTCAAGGATCCGAACGCGGTTGCAGTCGATGCGGCCGGCGCTATTTACGTCACGGACGCGGGCAACCGCAGGGTCCTCAAACTGGCCGCCGGGTCCACCAGCCAGACCGAACTGCCCTTCACGGGCCTGCAAAACCTGACCGCTATCGCCGTCGATCCGGCGGGCAACGTGTACGTGACCGACTTCAACGACGGCTACCCCGGTGTCGGGCGGGTAGTCAGGCTGGCGGCTGGCTCTAACGCTCAAAGCACGGTGCCGATAACCGATCTCGCCGACCCGCGCGGTATCGCCATCGATCCGACGGGCGGTCTGTATATTGCCGATCGCCGAAACAAACAGGTGGTGAACCTGCCGGCCGGCTCAGCGAGCCAAAGGATTCTGCCCTTCCGGGGGCTTGAGTCGCCCAGCGGTGTTGCAGTCGATGCCGCCGGCGCCGTCTATGTCACCGACGTCGGTACCAGCCGCAACCGAGTGCTCAAGTTGCCGTCAGGCTCGACGAGCCAAACTGAGCTTCCCTTCACCGGTCTCAACCAGCCAACCGGGGTGGCAGTCGACCGCCAGGGCACGGTGTACATCACCGACCTGAACAACCGCCAAGTCCTCAAGCTCGCCGCCGGCTCGACGAGCCCAGTTGAACTCCCCCTGCAAAGGCATCAATTCGCCCGAAAACTTGAGCGTGGATGGAATGGGCGCCGTCTACATTGCCGATTCCATGCAGGCGCGAGTAGTGAAACTCGCGCCCTCCTAAGCAGGCAAGCACGTGGTGCTGGCCCGGAATCGCGGGCGCCCTTAGGGCATTCCCCCTTGCCCAAACGCACTTCGTGGTGTCGGTTCACCGGGAGTACACGGTGCCGCCTGCGCCGACTTGTGGGTGATCAACCAGTACGTTGGTTGCGTGGTCGTCAACAGTGTCCGTAGCCGCAGGATCGCTCGAGGGTTGCTGGCGCTGGTGTGCGTGGCTGCGGCGGCCGCAGGTGGGGTCGTCGCGTGGCGCATCGAGGAGCGGGCACAACCGTGTTGGAGTGTGCGGCAATTCATCGAATTCAACCGCGATACGCAGGCCTCACTGAAAGCCAAGACGCGGTTCGCGCCGCCCGGCTCGTATGAACCAGACGTGGTACCGGCTGCCGGCGACTACCAGGCCTGGCTCGACGGCCTACAGCAGCGCGCCGACCAGGTGACCGCACCTGAGCTATCGGCGCACGCGCAACGAGCCGCGGCGCTGGCGCGTGAATTCATGAACGATGCCAACCAGATGAACGCCGAACTGGACAAACAAGATCCCTTGAAACCGCAACTGCCACCATCGGCGAAGGCGGCAGGCCAGGTCAACCGCGAGTTCGGCAACGAATTGGCCACGCTGGCACGCGCCTGCCCGACCTGAGCGCGCCGGTAGCCACTCGCGCCTCGCTACTGCGCCGAGTGACGAGGCGATGCGACGTGTGAAGCGGGCCAGCGGGAGGCGACACTGCGCTGCCTTGCGCTGCAGGGCGCGAGCGCCCAAATCGATGACGCAAAGAGCTCCGCTCGTCGCCGATAATGGTGAGATGGTGACGGGCCGTTCGGTTAGCGCCGCGCTAAGGCTGATCAGGCGGCGCCGGCTGTGGCGGCTTTGCATGCCGGCCGTGGCGTGTGTGGTGGCGGCGACTGGTGCGTGCGCTGCCCTGGATCGCAGCTCCGAGGCCCGCCACCTTCAGGCCGAGATAGCGAAGATGCCTGGGGTCGACGGCGTTAATTCCGGCTATATCAACGATTTCGAGAACGGCGCGGAACTGAAATTGGTAGTCACGATGCCTAAGGCAAGCGAGGAACAAATCGCCGCGGTCGCCTCGCGCATCACCAGCATCAAGGGCAGCGATTTCAACGGCTACCGTCAGTCCTGTGATTTCGTCGTCGGCGATGAACTCGAGGTGATACGTGGTGCGCAGCTCGATCCCGCCCAGATCGTCGACGACACACACCGCTTGCGCGAACTGAGGACCCGCGTCCCGCGGTCAGCAATCCAATGGTCACGTGACGGTACTACTTCGCGGCTCGAGGTATGGGATGTCGAACACACCAGCGACGTCTTGACCGCGGTCTTGGCGGCCGTCAAGCCCGAACCGATGACCGTCTATATCCGTTCCGCCAAACCGACGAAGTACCCGACATGGGAAGTCGGCGTTCCGATCAGCGGCGAGCAGCGCGCAGCGATTGATGCGTTGCTGTCGCGGCTGGTGCTGCCGGTCTATTACGTTCGCATCGACAACGCGGAGATCACCGAACTATCGGCATACATCACCGACCCTGCCACGGCCTACGCTGACCTCAAATCAGTTATCTCCATGGTGGCGCCAACCAAACAGCAACCGTTGCAACTGGAGTGGCACCTCATGGTCGAGCCCGACAATTTTCACCAGTTCACCGGCTCGCTGAAGGTGCCGAGCTGCCCCCAAGACAACGGGGCCCCCAAATCCCAAGCCCCTCAGTACAATCAGACCGCGGAGGCGGCCGCACTTCAGCGGCAACTGCAAAGCGACTTCACCGCCTGTTGATACTGCCCTGCCCCACCCCCACGCCTGTGGCTGTTTCGGACGCCGGAGCTGTCACGCCGAGTCGAATCCCCACGCGATCGCACGCGCCAGCGAATGCACATACTGCTCGCGAACGAGACGCTCGCGGGTCATGATGTGATACGGGTGCGGAGGAAACAGCAGACACGGCTCCCCGGGCTGATCGTCGCGGCGGGCCGGCGGCACTCGGAAAGGCCAATTCAGCTCCCGCGCCTCCGGATATACCTGCGCCAGCGCCGCTTTCGCGAACTTGCCGACGCCGATCACCAGCCGCGGACGCACAATATCTCGCAGCTCGGTGTGCAAGAACGGCAAGCAGTTCGCGCTCTCATGCGGATGCGGATCGCGATTCCCGGGCGGATGACAATGCAGCGAGTTGGTGATGAACAAATGAGCTTTGGCGACGCCGGCGCGCTGATAACAGCGATCCAGGATCCGGCCGCTACCGCCGAGAAACGGCTCTTGCGCCTTCATGCAGGCCCGGCACAGAGCCTCCCCCACGATCGCCACCGGGGAATCGATCGAGCCGAAACCCGGTGCCGATTCGGTCACGCCGGTCTCATTCAAACGGTCGGGGTCAACGCATTTGCGGCACGCCTTGATCCTTCGATCGAGTGCGGCCTTTTGCCGATGCCTGGCATCAGTTGTCACCGCATCCACCGGTCCCCGTCAGCCTCAATCGCAACCACCACTGGCGCGACGCTACCCACTGCGCACCTTCAGAGGGCGCAAATCCGGAATGTCCAGCGACCGAAGCTGACCGGGTGCGGCAGACTGGTCCGCCGTGTGGATACGTTTTTTCCAGCAGCCCTGGTGGGTGCGCTGGCTGGCCGACGCGGTTTTCATTGGGGCCATGCTCCCCGTGTTCTGGTGTCTCTACGTCACACACCCTTTGGAGCGAGCCGCACCAATCGTGCTTGCCCTGGCCCTGGTGGGCTTCAGCGTGGCGGCCGGAGCGGTGTCCGCCGTGGGCCAGCGTCCCGCCCGGGCGGCGTACGCCGAAGCGCTGCGGGGACTGAATGAGGCCGAGCGTGCCGAGGCGGTTCGGGCACTACGCGAAGGTGCTCTGCCACCTGATCACCGTGTGTTGGCCGGCGCGATCCGCTGCGGCGCGGTCGTTGAAGCCTATTACCAGCGGGCCAGCCGCGGCCGATTCGCGCAACTGATATCAGCGGCCCTCCTCGCTGTTGTCGGGATCGTCTCCGTCTTCCTCAGCGACCCGCGCCGCGGCACCCTGTGGCTGTTGATGGCCGCGCTGTTCGCCGCGCTGACCGCGCGCCGCGAGCGTGTGCGCACAAAGCTCAACACCCACCTGGCGCAGCTACTCGCGGCCGCCGGCCGCTCCCCCGACGTCAACGCCGACGACATCGCGCCCCCACCCCTACCGCGGCGCACCAGCTGGCAAATCGTTTTGTTCGTCGTCGTAGTGGGCGTGGCGAGCATCGGCTTCACCCGATTGGCGACTCATCCACGCCGAGACTGCCGCGCCGCCGGCGCCGCGATCAGCTTCTTAGCCGACAATTCCGATCTGACCAATCTGCAGCTCATAGTGACCGGCGGCCCCGATTTACGCGCCTACCAACATTGGGCCGAGCAGCTCTCGCACTTCGCCGCCCAGGTCTCAGCTCCCGACATCGAGCCTCACCTGCGTGCGATGGCCGATCGCGCCAGCGATGCGGTTTCCCTTGTCGCCCAAGCCCGTACCTCCCCGCCGCCGCGCCCGGTTATCGACTTACAGACCGCCTACGGGCAGGACATGCTGGCCATCATCGACCAAGAACGTTCCTTGACCGCTGCATGCCGGCCGCGCTGAGGTCTTGACGCTCGGACCGATTGGATCGGAACTTCCGCCGTTGGGCCCCTGGTGGATCCTGTTTGACCGGATTCTGGCGACCTCCCGGCTCAGTCCACCGCGCTTATACCGACTGTTGTGGGGCCTTGAACCTCGCGCGGCCGAGACACAGCAAACGAGGACGCCAGACTACGGGGGCCCGGGCTGGTCGCGGCCCTAGGCGCCCAGCTTTTCGGCGGACCCACCACCGGTCCTTCCCCACCGCGGTAGGTGAGAGAAAACTTCCTGCTTTCCGGAGCGATCTGGCAATCGGCCCACAACGCCGACATGAGTGAGCGTTCAGTGTCGAAGTGGTTGCCTCGGCATGGACGTCCCGATCGTGGGCCGTCGCATTCTGTTAGCGCTCCCCCTTCATCTGGCCGATAAATGCATCAAGGTCGCGGCGAAAGTTGGGCCCGGTGCGCATACGCATGTAAACGTCGCGGTCGATGGCATAGACCCCAGGAATCGGATCCGCCAGGTGGTGTGCCAGCAGCGACTCGTCGGGCTCGGTGTCCAGCTCGCCGGCATTGAGCCGACGCTCGAATTCATCGCGAAGTTTCAGCCTGGCGCCATCTTCAGTGTCGGCTATCACGTGCCAATCCGACTTCGGATACCAGGCCTTCCACGACTGATCGTTTTGCCGCTCAACTCGCGGCTGAACGACCACTACATACTCTGGCGTGCTGCTATCCATGGGGTTTCTCCAATCAGTCTGGCCAGTGGCCGCTGATATCGGTCGGGGACGAGAAGATGGCAATGCTTCCATCGGGGAGCAGTTCGCGGCACGTGAAGCCGCCGCTTGGCCGAGGTAGGCACCACACGATGCCCGTTGGCGGTGTTGGGCCGGTACCGTCGTCGCCACTCACGTCGTCATGTGGCGTCGGTGCGTCGCTCGATAGGGTCTGATACCCAGCGGCGACCTGCCGCAGCGTCGCCGACACCCCCTGATATTGGGTTTTCGTGGCCTGTAGCTGGCCCTGCATCGCCGACAGGTGCTGGTTCATCGCCGCCATGATCAACTGGGCCCCTGCCGGCGACCGACCTAACGTAGCGACCTGAGCCCCTACCGCGCGCGCCTGATCACGAATCACCCCCGAGGCCACTCGGCCCTGCTCGCCGATCACACCACCCTGCGCAGCGGTGTGCGTCAACTCCTCGTCCAGGCCTGCAGCAGCGGTTCGGGCTCGCTGATATGCGCCAGCCACCCGGGTCACACCACCGCGCAGCCCGCTCACACCCTTCGGCGATGCAGGCACCGACCCGCCATCACCAGAAGCAGGCAACTTGCCGCCCTCACCGCCGGCCGGATACAAGTCATGCGCACGGGTCAGCAGCCGGTCCACACCAGCCACAAACGCCGCAATACCCACCCCTCAAAATTAGCCGGAGCTCTGTCGACAATGCCACGCCCAAACCCACCAAGCTCCGTGCCAGCTCGACGCAGATGTCGTGCATCATGTGCTGGGCAGACGCGGCCTTCCTCCCGGCGCGCCGACCAGACATAACCATCCATGCGGGAGGAAGGGTGCGAGCCGGGCTAAGCACTGAGATTCCCTTCAGTTACTGCCTTTGCGGCGAGTCAACAATGCCGCCGTCGGGCGGTGGAGTGGAAGCGGCACAACCACTCCCCCGACCTCGGCCGCATAGTGAGCGGCTTCATCGGACTCGGCGTCGGTGTAAGCGCGCACGGCGGCGGGCTGGCTGGGTACCCGTACCAGCAGAGTGAAGTCAGCGATCTGCACGTCGCCAGTCCGCTTGCTTGGGTTCTGTCGAACGTGCAGACCGGCGCCATCATCGCTCATTGCGTCATTATCGGCCCTGTGCGCACTCTTCGACCGCTTCGCCCCGCACCTCGATCGGGCACGCTAACATCAGTCATGCCCAGCGATCCGGGCCGAAAGGGTCGACGGGTCATTCCAAGGGGTGGCCTAATGACCTGTCCCGGGACAGACGCGCGTTCCCAGACAATCCGGCCCGAAGGCTCCGCGCGCTGTTGTCGTTGGTTTCAGTCGGGCGGTTCCCGAGCTGATCTGAAGAGAGCGTGTCGGTCTGGTCGTGCCGGTAGGCGCTCTACGCGCGGTCCGATGGGTGCACGCATTGGACTGCAAGCGATACAGCGCACGGTTACAACGTGTTTCATGCGCGGATAGCGTTTGGGTGTCAGACGACTTCGCCAACACCACACACACGGCGATCCAGTCGAATCGAATTCGTTGGTGAGTGTCTGCCTACCGGAGAAGGAATCGATCCTTTTGGCCCGGATCGCTGGGCATGACTGATGTTAGCGTGCCCGCTCGAGCATTAGTACCGTCGCAGACAAATCCGGGTCATAGGTGCGCCCGCAGGCGCGGCAGGTGAGAACACCGCTGCGTTTTTGAGTCTCGGCGGGGTTCTCGTGTCCGCAGCCGGCGTGAATACGGCTTAGCCCGGCGGCGGGCACCACCGTGATGGGGACCGCGTCGCGCGCCGCAGCGGCGATGATGGCCTGGCGCAACAGGCCGGGGGCGGCGTGCTCACGACGACGGTCGATCTCACGCTGCCGGTCGGTAGGTAATGCGGTGCGCTCCAATGCCCCTCTGGTCACGGCGGCCACGTTCGTGTCGTCGACGACGATTCGTCCACACTGGCTGACAAGGGTGTGGGCGACTTGGCGCCATAGGTCATCGCGGTAGCCGCGGGCTCGCGAGCGCCCGTGGCCCTGCTGTTGCCACCGCAGTCGATCGCTGCGCCGCCAGGCTTCTAACTGGGTGGCCATCTCGGTTCCGCTGTCACGCCAGTGCAGGGCGAGCGCGGCGAATCGCGCCGGTGAGCGCCACTGTGCCACCGCGGCGGCGGTGAGCTGTTCATCCGGGCGGCCGGGATGGGGTATGGGCCCATGCTCATCAAGCCAGTCGGTGAGCTTGCTGCGGACGCTGTCCAGGGCCAGGTCTCGCGTCGATGCCGTTTGGCTGTGGCGCTGCAGTCTGGCTGCGATTACCGCCGGCGCGATGATTCGACCCGAGACGCCCTCGGTGACGGGCACAATGACGTGTGCAAGTCGGCGCGGAATCGTTATCGGTTCGGTGGCACGCCAATGGGCGACCACAGTGCCGCCCTCGCCGGTTTGCCAACCCAAATGTATTGCCACGGATGGACGATCGCTCCGTTCGGTGGCAACCGCATGGGGTATGCGCGCGGTGATGGATAACTGTGCCCGTAGGTCGGCCCCGACTCGAGTGAGTGTCAGTTGCGCGCCGACGATGTCGGCTTCGGCCGGAAGCCATCGATGAGCCTGGACGGGCACATCGATCCATTGTGGTTGGCTGCCAGTGGATCCGCAGCGCAGTCGGACGGTGACTCGTCCGGCGCGCCGCTTCTCGGCGCGCGTCATTTCTGCCCACTGTTGCGGTCTGATCCATGGCATGTGAAGGACGTTGTGGTACCGGCCGGCGGGATCGGCAACCACCAGCGGGGTGCGAGGAGGTCGGCCGGTGGTCCGCTGTAATTGCACCGCGATGGTGCCGGTGCCGTCGAAGCGGTGGTGGCGCAGCGTCGCGGGCTTGTGTTGTGCGCGCTGCTGTTGGATGCGTCGCACCGCGACTTTATGTTGGTCCACGATGTAATTGAACGTTGCCCAAAACAACTGGTCACCTGTTGGTGACTGGCAGTAGCGGCGATAGAGACTTTTCTGGTCGGCGGCAAGCTGGGCCCCTCGGTCCCGACGCCGTTGTGCGGCGGCGTCTTTGACTTCGGCGATGGCGTCGCGTCGGAGCTGGCGCGCAGACCTGAGCGCGGCTCTAGCATCACGCAACTGGTGCGCGAGGGGCGAATCCACAAGCTTGTCCCGCGCGGCGATCCGAGCTGCTTTCAGTGCCGCCGCGGCAGATTCAACCCGTTCCTCGGCGGCGGCCACCTGCACTTCAGCGGCGGCTACTGAGGGATACGACGACCAAATCTCCTTTATGTCTTCGTCGTAGGCGAGCTGCAGGCTGACGAGGTCCTCACGCAGATCGTGTGCTAGCCGCAGTTGTTGGCGCAGGATGTCGGGCAGCTGCCACCGGTAATGCACACCCATGGTGTGAACTGTGATCCGCGTCGAGTCTCCAACCTCGACATTGGCGGCCCGCTCTGCCGCCTCTAACTCTCCGTCGGAGGCCACCCACATATCGTTGCACAATGAGCGTCGCGCGCTGAGGCACGGCTGATGCCGCCACGTAGTCGCACACGAAGGCGCCGCGGCCCGACCGCCACGCACGACCGCATCTGATGGTGTCGTCACGCACTGCTTGGCTTCTTAGACGCGTGGCGAATTCGGGTGGCCGCGACTAGAGGTTGCTGATAATCGCCGATTTGATGCTGTCACGGGATATTTCGAAGTTGGGAAGGCGTAGCTGTGGCATTGGCCCATTAAGTCGGGCTAACTTTGGTGGGTGAGTATCGCGGCATTTCTGGCGGGGGTGGACCGTATCCTGACGCGCGCGCATAACCTGTATCCGGCTGGTGGGCAGGGCGGCCCGTTTCCGGCCTCGGGCGGTGGCTCGGCTCCTGCGTCACCGGCCGGTGTTGGCGGGTTGCGAACCGGTGTGACGCGGGCCGCCGGCTCCTATCAGCAGGCGCGGACCAACGCGGCGGGCCTCGACCAGGAGCTGCAGCAGGCGGCCGAGCAGGGCGGCACGATCGGCGCGCAGGGCCGACTCGGGTCCGGGGTGATTCGCGACCAGGCCCGCGCTGTGGCCGCGGCCGCCGGTCCGATGGCCCAGTCACCGGCCGGTGCCCGCCTGGTGATGGCCGCGATGGACCAGCACCTCACCGCGATGCAGGGCCAGCTGCAAACGACGAAGACCCAAAACCAGGCAGTATCGGCGACCTTGCGGCAGACCGCGGCGGGATACCAAACGCTGTCCGATGGCGCCAAGGACTCCCCCGCTGACCCGACGATTCGCGCCGCGGGCTGGAAGCCGGGGGCCCCGTTGCCGGCCTCGCCGGCCCCGCCGGGGTTGCCGCCGGTGGCAACGGATCCGCGTAACCCGTTCGTGGGCGATCCTCGTTTCGGATACTGGACCGACTATGTGCCACCGCCGTACACGGGTTCGACGCCGCCTCCGCCGGCCAAGCAGCACGTGCCCTGGGTGGACGGTCCCGAGGGCGGCCCGACCGGCTTTTACACACCTGGTAGGACCTGGATCGGCGACAATGATGCGCCGTTCGCCGCCTATGAGCAGCAGTACAAGTTCCGCATCGCTGGTGAGGACCTGACGTCCTACACCCAGGTGGGTCCGGGTGGTCAGATGCAGCGCTGGGTGGCCTACACCTATGAGGCGCAGGAGTTCCAGAACGTGACGCTCAACGGGGACATCTGGGTCAAGACGCCGCCAGACGCGAGCACGGGAGGGTTGGGCGGTGTCAGCACCGGCGGCATCGGAGGGATCTCCATCCCGCCCAAGATTGGGCCGTGGCAGCCCATTACCCCGGCGCAGATCGCGACCCTGTCGGCGGCTAACCCGACGGTTAAGTACTACATGCCCGATCCGTGCGGGCAACAATTCACATTCGTCAACGGGACAGCTACCGGGGGAAACGCGCCGGGTCCGATCACCCCGAGCATCATCGCTGGTCCGCCCGGCTGATGCCCGAGCTGACTCGGCCGGCGGCCCGGGATCTCGAGGCTCTGCCCTGGCCTGTCACACCGGATGTCAGGAAACGAGTTCTCGAGTGCCGAGGTCTTCGCGCAACCGGAACATCACCAACGCTTTGGCGTCCTTGAAGCCCTGGCTGCGGGCCGCCTCGTCCAGCTTGGCTCGCGCCTGTGCAGTCATTCGCATTGTGAATTGGGCAGACATCCTGCGGTTTTCTGAGCCCCTGCGGCTCTTGCGCCGTGGCGTCAAATCGCTTGCGCTTGCCTGCTCTGCCACCTGACCCGCCCTCCTGAGGCTTTGACGTGCTTTTTTGCATCTATTAAGTGCATTTGTGCCATTGTATGCCCTCATGCGCCGTTGCGCGGTATTCCGCGCAACGAGTGTCGGTCTATCGACATGTACTTGATAAGGGCATTCCAGCAGACCAACCGCAATGTGTGGCGACGTGCACGGGAGTACACTGAGGCCTTTGCAGGTGCGTCGCTGGAAGGACTCGCTTCATGGTGATGGGAGGTCCTCCGCAGCGCGGCAGGCCCATCACCGGCGTCCCGCAAGCGGCCCGGATGCTGGGCCGCGATGTTCGCACCGTGCGGCGGATGATTGAGTCGGGCGAGCTTGAGGGCGGCGCCTCGCTCGCTCACAAGCGCCGCCAGTGGTTCGTCTACACAGACCAACCTCTACTCCAGACGCAGGGGCGAGCGCCGGCCACAAGACCAGAGCACGGCGAAATCGCGGCCCTGCGAGCCGAAAACGCCGACCTACGTGCCCGGGCGATGGCAGCCGAAGAGGGCGAGCGACTTCTGCTTGCTGGGCAAGCGACTTTGCGGGATGCATTGAGGCAAAGTCAGTCCACGCTGGCTGCCGTGATGGCCGCTAATGAGAACATGCTTCGCGGGGCCGACGGTTATCGGATGGCAGCGGATGGTTACCGCGGTGCGGCCGATGAATTCCGCCAGGGCGCTGCCGGGTACGTCGAGGTGGTAAAGCAGGCACAGGCCACAATCGGGATGTTGGAAAACGTTCTTGAGAGCTACAGCGACACAATCTCTCAGCACATCACCCCCGGCCATGCAGGCGCTTTGAACACCTAAGCCACGTTGTGCCGCGCTGACAAGAATACAGCGCCCCTCCCCCGTTGGCGATCGTTGTTGGCCTCCCGTGGCCGATTAGCGCCTCGTTCCTGCGTCCAACGGCATAACGGGCGCTCGTCATTTCGTCACTGTGACGCGTTCGGATGGGCGTCCCGCGACGCCCATCTCCGTACTGCTTTCAATATCGTGTCGGGCTGTCTTCTCGGTATCCTTCCGCAGGTGGCGACACTCATGGCCCGGCGCAGCGTTCGCGCCAGAGCACGCCACCCGCTGCGCAGTACCGGAGCTGGTCTGCTCAGCCGCTGGCATCATACCGCAGCGCCACGTCGCGTCGACTGTATGCGTTCGCACCTCAGTCCCAGTATGGCGAGGCACCCGCCTTCAGGTGACGAGCACCGTTCGCTTCTTCACTGAGTGTTCTGCCTCGTCCTCCGTGGGCATGAGTGCCTGTGCGACCACTTCGGCGCAGGTTTGCTAAACAATTGCCCGTATTCGGCGTCCAGGGTTGAGCTGACGCTGGTGGCCGCAATTGCGGTCTGGGTCGTCTAGGCAGTTCGCGCTCAGGTAAGCATAGGCGCCGCCTTCCTGGTGTTGTGGAATACCTTCGGCGCCGCTTCGGCACCCATGTGTAGCGCAATGTACGTACGAGCGGTGGCCTTATGCATAGCCCTCAGCGAATGCAACCAAGCTGCACGGCGCGGGTAGGCATCCTGGGCCGGACAGCGGCCACAGGGGTCGCGCGTGTAGGGCGAGACGGGTAGGTGCACGGTCATCGCGCCATCTGCCCGTGGGCGGTGAGCATGGTATTGCCCTAGGTATGCGTCTAGGTATTGGTGACAACCTTCTTCTAGGTATGCGGCGCAGGTCCGATACGCCCTGTGTGATGGGTCTTTACGTACGTTTGAAAGGGCAGGCCGAGCGCCAATGGGAGCGGTGGTGCGCTGGGTGCGGAGGCGGGGGTGAGCTGGACCGACACTCTTTCTGTAAGCAGGACTACTGGCATGCGACTGGTGCTCGCCCCGTCGCTCGACGCGAAGTGCCCCAGGGTGGCCGTGACGTGATGTGCGCCTGCATGCGGCGTCGGGCGTGTTGTGGCGACGTCGGCATATCGGCAGGTGCAGGGTCTTACGGCGAGCCTTCTTTGTGGCTGGGCGCGTCGCGCATCGGCGCGCCGGGTTGTTGCCACTACACTTCGTGAACCATGACCAGTCACACGTTGCGGCGGTCGGCGCCAGGTGTCGCCGCGGGCGCCGGTGCGCCGCGAATTCAGCTGCAAGCTGCGCTGTCATGACCGAGAGCATACTGACCGTGGACGAGCCGAAGGTGACGATCAACTGGGCGCGTCTCGGGCATGTTTACGTCGTGGGGAACGGTAAAGGCGGGGTGGGTAAGACGACGACGGCCGCGCATTTGGCTGCGTTGGTTGCCTCTGATGGTGCTCGTGTGTTGCTCGTCGACCTCAATGGGCAGGGCAACATCGCTCAGGTCTTGGGGTTTGCGAACACGAGCGTCGACGATAAGGGACGAAACCTTTTTTCGGCGGTGACCGCAGGTGTGCGGCTGGCGCCGATACCGGATGTCAGGCCGAACCTGGACGTGGTTCCCGGGGGGAGTTTCGTCCGCCGTATCTCGACGACGTTGGCTGCCGAGATGGGTACTTCGCGCGATAACGGGGTGCTGTTGGCGTTGGCCGATGCGTTGCAGGGCGTGGCTTCCCAGTACCAACTCATCATCATTGACTCGCCACCGGAAAACCCGCTTCTTCTTCAGCTTGCGTTGTGCGCGGCTCGCTGGGTCATCGTGCCGATGAAGACTGATGGCACCTCGCGAGCGGGGTTACGTGAATTGGCCAGCGACATTCGTGCGATACGTGACCACAATCCCTTCCTCGTCCTACTTGCCGTGTTCGTGTTCGCTTCGGGCACCAAGGCGACCAATATTCGGCGTGAGCTCACCGAGCAGGTCGCCCAGGATCTGGGCGCCAATAGCGATTTGATGTTGAAAAGCTTTGTCCGCCAGGCGGAGGCCGTCGCTCGCGACATCATCAAGTTCGGCCGCCTTGCCCACGAGCTCGAGCAGGAGATACCCAACAATCCCAAGCATTGGGAGTTACGTCGAGGGACAGCCAGGGGGGCTACCGTCGTTAGTAGTACCGCTCGGCCGGTGGCTGAAGATTTCGCCAAACTTGCGGCCGAGATACTCAGCCGTGCTGCCCGTAAGCGGGAACAGATGATCGAAGAAGGAGTGTGGCCGTGAGCAACCTAAGACAGCAGGATCTTCCGGCAGAGGACCTTTCTGACCTCGGTGCGCCGGCGGCTCGGGGATCGGGGTTGTCTGGGCTGCTCTCACAGAGCGCGGGCGAGGCGCCCGCCGCAGCCCCTCAGCCACGACGCGCTTGGGAACCCGATGCCGAACACGATGCGGTGGATGCCGGTACGACTGCGGTGGCCGCCCCCCGCCGGCCCCGCCGGCCTGGGCGGCCGCGCACGCGCACCAAGCCTGTTACTGCGGTGTATGTCAGTCCGGGTGTCAAACAGCGCTTTGAGGCCTATCGGCACAAGCAGAAGGCCACGAATCTTCAGGTGGTTTTGGAAGCCATCAGTAGCAAGCACCATGAGCTGGCCGACATCATCAAGCAGTCGGCGTTCAGTACTGCACCGGTGAATCCTTTGTTTCCGGCCGATCCGTCGGCGGTGCGCTATGTCGGGGGAGGCAGCGTGCAGATTGGTTTCAGCGCTACACCTGAGCAAGAACAGGTACTTGACCGTATCGGCGCGGAGTTGGGTTTCGAGACCCGAAGCACCTGGATTGCTCCGGTGCTCAACGCGTTTTTGCCGGGTCGCAAAGACGGTGCGCCCGACCGCGGCTGATGGGACTCTAACTACCGCAGGCGGTCAGTACCCGGGCGCCGACCAAATCGACGAGCAATTCGATTGCCCGAGTTTCCTCGTCGATCGGGGGCGGTCCTGTGGCCAGCACGGCGCTGAGGTATTCCTCGTGGTGCCTATCGAACGCCTGGGCCAGCGTGAGGTCGGGGCCAGCCAGGTGATGTTGGGTGCTGGACTGGTCGTTCAGCTGCTCGCGGCTGAGTAACCAGGTGTGCCAGCTGGCGCGTTCTTGCTGGTGTCGGCGGGCGCGCTGGTTTTGTTGGTCCTCGAGGTGGTGGGCGGCGGCGATGTCGTCCAATGTTGTCGGGCCGGTGCAAAGGCGGCCACGATGCTGGGTAATCAGACCGGCGATTCGTAGGGCTGCGAGAGTCTCATAGCCCGTGGTGATGGCCGTGTGGGCCGCGGCGAAGACGTCGCGGGGGCGTTGGATATGCTGGTGCACGATCAGCTCGTAGATGCGCCGGTGACGGTGCCCGATGACCTTCCAGGCCACGTGGACACCTTCGACTCGGATCGCCGCGACCGTCTCGCGGGTGACGCCCATCTGGTTCTGCTGGGTCAGCGCGTAGTAGTCGGGTTCATGTCCTTGTGCGATGCGCGTGCGCACCAGCGGTGAGCCCGGCAAGTCACGGGTTTTTCGGAGGAACTCCCAAACCGTCGTCTCACTGAGCAGTCCTGTGGCTAGCGATAGCGCTCGTCCGCCCACGCCTACCACGGGGACTCCGTTGATCACCTCTCCGGCCCGCACAGCATGTATCGCCAGGGCTTGGTAGACGGCCGCACCGATCCACCGGTAGCGGTGGCCGGGGAATTGCGCTTCCACCCAGGCCACTGCGTTGGCCAGCCACTCTCGATGCAGCTGTGGTCCCGGTGTGGTCCCCCCTGTGTGTACTTGTTCTTGTGCGCGGACTGGTCGGAAAAAGCTGCTGTTGGTGGCGGCCCAGGTCAGGGCTTTGCGCCAGTCGCGTTGCAGGGCTTTCTCGGCTCCGGCGCCATAGCGGGTGTAGGCGGTGGCCAGTCCGGTGTGCCAGGGGCGTCCTGGGGCCATGAGGGCCTGTATAGCGGCCAGGGTGTGGCCGTGTAATGCGGCGTGGGCCAGGACGGATTGGCGCGCTTCGGAGTGGCTTCGCCACGTCCGGTCGGCGGGTAGTTGGCCGGTGGTGGCGTAGGTGGTGATGCGGGTGGGCAGTGCGGTGTCGCGGGTGTATTCGGGGCGTAGTCGTTCGCGGGCGCCGCTGCCGGTGGTGGCGTCGCTGGGTGTCGAGATCGGTTTGGTGGTGGGCGATGGGCTAAGGGCGCCGAGCAGAACGTTGAGACGGGGGAGCAGCGCGGGGTCAGAGCGTGTGGTGAATGCGTCGATCGCGGTGGCTAAGGGGCCGTCGAGGATGCGGTGGCCGCCTTCGCGGCAGGGGGAGCCGGGGACGGTGATGCACCCGGTGCGGGTGTTGGCCATGGGGGTTTTGTCCAGGCTGGGTAGTCGGGCTTGCAGGAGCCGCATGAGGGGGTTGACTTCGGCGGTGGTGGCGGCGGTGCCGATGGCCAGCGGCACGATGATGTGGCGGCCGCCGCTAGTTGAGCGGTCGGTGATAGCGACCCCGCCGGCATCGGTGATCCAGCTCAGGGCGCGAGCGAAGTCTGCGTCGACGACCTGTTGGCTGTGGTGTTTGGTGTCGAAGTCCAGTGCGAGGACCTGGGTGCGGTGGTGTGAGTAGAGCAGGACCGCGGCCGGCACGGTGGGCAGGCGGCTGGTGAGGTTTTTGGTGCGGTCGAATTTGTTGGTGGTGGGGTCCCAGACGCGGATTGTGGGTCGGGCGGCGATGAGGGGGGCCAGTGCTTTCCAGGTGGCGGCGGGGCTGGCGGGAAGCGACGTGGCCGGGTTGGGGGACATGGCGTTAGGAGGCGTGGCGGGTCACGGTGAGGTCAGTGGTGTCGTGCAGGTGGCCGTGGGTGTCGAGGAAGACCCACCGGTGCTGGCGCCACAACATGGGTGTCGTGCTGGTGGTGCTGCGTGGGTCGACGAGGTATCCCAGGTCGAGCGCGGTGGGTATGTCGGTGTGTTCGATGAGGTCGATGCAGTTGCGGCAGGCTGCGATCGCGTCGGCGGGACTTCCTAGGGTGTGTGGGTGTGCGCGGCGGCGCCGGGAGAAGATCGCGGCCTGCTCGTATGTGCATGCGGGAGCCATGATTTCGCAGTGGCCGCTGGCGCGGGCGGTGATTTGTTGGGCGATGGCCGGCGCCGGTGCGGCGATGAGCAGTTTTCTGACTCGGACACGTCGGCCCGGGCGCGCTGCGCGGGTGGCGGCCGGCACGGCGGCCGGTGGTGTGACCGGTTGAAGGTCAAGCGATTTCGTGTCGGGCGGGGGCTGGGCGGGCAGGCCCAGCAGGTGCCTTTTGGCGGGAAAGTCGCCGTCAATCCAGACTCCGGCCCACATGCCGTAGGAGGGTTGACGGTGCAGTGCAGATTCGGTGCAGGGCTGCAGGGTTGGGCAGTTGAGGCATTGCTGGCGGGTATAGGTGCGCCGCTTGGCGTCAAACCAGTCGCCAGGGTGTTGCAGGCAGGATGCGACTCGTCCGGTGCTGGCGGTGTCGTCATGCTTGTGGTTCACGAGGGTGTCCTCTATCGTGAAACCAGCCCGGTGAAGGCTTGGTTTCTGGTTTCAGAGGCCATTGACCGGAGTTGGTGTCTCCGGTCGCAGTTGTCCCCGTTTCGGCGGGGACTTCTGCGTTAAGGGCCGTATCAAGTTGTGTGTTGACCTGTGGTGTCCGTCAACGCGTTTGGGTGAAGGTGTGGGGCGCGGTCTCCTCGTTTCATCTGGGTGGTTGGGGCTTCTGGTGGGACCAGAGTGACACGAGTCGGCATCGATGTTCGGCCGACACGCCGCGCGGTTTTCCGCGCAGGCACCACAGTAAGCAGCTTCAGCACCCTTACGCCGCACCCGCGGGAAGTTTTTTTGACATCTCCACGCCGGGGCTTTTGGCGCTCGCAAATCGGTGACCGCCGACCGACGCGTAAGGGCGAGCGGGGTTGTAAGTTCGGCTTGAGCCCACCTGGTCGGGGTCTGAACGGGACTGCAGCGCTGCTGTTCTGGTGTGCGGCACAGCCCAGTTGTGTGCCGTTATTCTTTGCCTGCGAAGGGATTCCGCGAGTGACGACACTGAACACGCGCCGCAATGGCGCAGGGCTTGCGCAGCGATCCGACGTCAAGGTTCATCCCGTCGACGAGCACTTCGGCGGCCAGGGCGCGCTGTCGATGCCCGCTGTCGAGTCAGCCTCACTCGGGTCCGAAACACTGAACGCACCACCTGCGCAGTGGGATGCGGCCGGTGAAGACGAGATGCGCACGTTGCGGTTGGTTCGCCGTAGCCGCACCGCAGCGGTGTGGCTGACGGTGGGTATCGCGACCATCAGCTTCGTCTTGTCGTTCACCTCGTTGCGGAATCTGGCGGCGATGTCGGCGTGGCCCGGGTGGCCGTCGTGGCTGTGGCCGTTGATCCTTGATGGCCTGATCATCCTTGCGACGCTGGGGATTGTGTCGTTTGCGCCCTACCGTGAGCAGTTTTGGAACCGTGTTTTTCTGTGGGCGGTGCTCGGGGTAGCGGCTTTGGTGAGCGTGGGCGGCAATGCTTTGCACGCGTGGTTATTCACCGGGCAGCTGGCGCCGTGGATGCGTTGGGGTGCCGCGGGTCTGGCGTGTGTGCCACCGGTAGCGCTGATGGTCACGACGCACATCTTGGGGACCTTGTGGCGATTTCATCCCGCACCGCCGCCCGATGCGCGCTCGCAGTTGCGCGAGCGCGCGCTGGCGCTGGCGGTGGAGCGAATGGACCGCTGGGAAGCTGCTGCGGGCAAGCTGCATGAAGAAGGTTATTGCCCGAGCGTGCCTACCGACAAGTTGGCGCAGGTGCTGCGGTACTTGTACGAATCTCGGCCTGCGTTATCGCTGCGCGCGATCGGGGCCAAGCCGGAGGTGGGTTTACATCACGACACGGTCAGCAAGATTCGCGATGCCGCTGCAAGCGCGCTGGGCATGACGGTCGGCGACCAGTAAGACCGCAACGAACACCGCCGACATGCTGATGCTCGTCGGGCCAGGGAAATCGGTGAGGCGCGGCCGTCGCATAGTGCCAGCACACGGCGGTAGCGTTTTTCCAACAACCTGCGGTTAGAGGGGATTTGGGCAAGCCATGGGCTTTCTTGATGACGTCTTGGATGACCTGTTTGATGACCTTTCGGGGATCTTCGGCGGCGATGACGACGGTGGTGGCGACGGCGAGAGCGACTGGCCCGCCCAGCAGCCGGTACCCGCGACGTTTCCGCCGGGCGCGCCAGGGTGGGGGCCTGCTCCTCAGGCGCCGGGCGCGCCGGGGTGGGGGCCTGCTCCTCAACCCCCGGGTGGGCCCAGCGGGCTGCAGCAGGGTGCCGGGCAAGCGGGAACGACCTACCAGCAGGCCAGCGGCGCTGTCAACCAGACCGATGAGAAGCTAGCCGATTTGCTCAAGCAGATTTTCGCGGCCAACGACGACAATCGCTCACGGATTAGCGGCATCATCGCCAGCATCGAGACAGCGCGCAAGGCGCTGACGTCCAACCCGCAAACCGCCGGTGACCCACATGCGATGGCCTTGTTTAACCAGTTCTTGGACGGCCAGCTCGCCCAGATTCAACAGATTCTTGACAGTTCGAAGGTGGACAGCAAAAAGCAAGCCGAGTTGCTTGCCGCCCTGGGTGAGGAGTACCGCGGTACCGCTGGGGGCGACCCGAAGAAGAAGGGCAAGGGCGATAGTAACGGCGCCGGCGGCGGTGATGGTGGAGGCGATACCAGCGGCGACGGTGACGGCGGTGACGGCGGCGGCGGCGGTGGCGGTGACGGCGATGGGGGAGCCGGGGCTGGCGGAACCACTACAGGTGGCGGTGCTGGTGGGGGGTTGACTGATCCGCTGGCTGGACTCGGTGGCGCGGGGATGGGTGATC
>NZ_NCXM01000050.1 GCF_002104765.1 Mycolicibacterium vulneris | reverse complement strand
CCCCCCCGGGCCGCCGACAACGACATCCCCGCGCTACGGGCCCGCCGCGACGCTGCCCACCACCGCGCCTGCCAGCTTGCCGACGCCATCCTCACCGGCGGTGGCGGGCCCGCCGAACAGGCCGCGGCCGCAGAACTGGCCGAGCTGTACCAACGGCTGGTCGAGCAACGCCCCTACCAGCAGGCCCTCGCCCAAGCGCATGCCCGCTGGGTGCACGCCGAAGACACCGCCGAACTGCATCACCAACTGCTCACCCAGCTTGCCGCCGCGATCACCGCGGCCACCGAGCGCGGCGAGCACGACGCCGCGGCCCGCTACCAGCAACACCACGCTCAGGTCAACGAACAAACCGACCGCGTCGCGGCCGCGGTGCACACCGCCCGCGAACGCCTCGAGGTTGCGCGCGCCGACCTCATCGACACCGCCGGCGGCCTGGCCGGCATCGTCACCGAACACCACCTGCATACGCGGCGCGCTGATGCCGTGCGCGCCGACACCGACACCCTCAACCTCGCCCGCCGGCGCGCCCGCGACCTTGATGACCAGCTCGCCCGCGCCGAAGCCGCCGCCGCCCGCTCGCTAACCCAAACCCCGACCCACACTTACGATCTGGGCGCCGACCTGGACCAACTTGCGGCCGAAGTCGACTTCCTTCACGCGGCCAGCGCGGCCAGCCCGGCCGCCCTCTACACACCCCCGCCGGGCGCCCTTGACGGCCTCGACGACGCGCATCGCCGCACCGTTAGCGCGCTGACCACCAACATTCACAGCGTCCAACTGCTCCACCTGCATCCCGGTGCCGACAACGCGGCCACCCTGAACGCCCTCGCAGACACGGCCCACCACCACAACAAGCACAGCGTTGCGTTGACCGGCACCGACATCGCCGCCGGGCGTGCCTACGCCGACACCACCACCAGCATCGACAACTACCGCGCCGACCTCACCGCCAAGCGCCATGCGCCACCACTGGGCAGCCTGATCATCGTCGATGACGCCGACACCCTCACCCCAGCGCAACTGCACTGGCTGGCGGATACCGCCGCGGCCACCAACACCAAACTCATACTGGTCACCACCCCCGGTAATCGAGAGCCCGGGCACACCCTGATCGCCGTCCTCACCAACAACCTGCCCCACACCCAACACCTCGGCACCGTCGACCCCGGGCGCAGCCAACCCCGCACCGCCATCGAGCGCGCCGAGCATTACCTTGCCGCCACCAACACACCCAGCCCCGACCGCAACCGCGCCATCGAACTGCTACAACAACGCCACCAAGTGGTTGCGCAGCTGCGCGACATCGCTGCCGCCGCACAGCGATTGGACTCCATCGCCGAACGCGACCGCAGCCGCGGCCGCAACCAGAACCGCGGCAGCGGCCTCGAACTGTAAACGGGCGCACCGTTGGGCGACGCGGGTTTTCCGCTTGCCGCTTGGAATCTCACCTTGCTGGCAATTCAGCGAGGAGAACGTGGCGACGGTAGTATCCCCATACGGTGGTCATCCCGGCGGGCGACGCAGCCCTTCTGCCGCAACCATCGAAATCTTCCGTCCTTCTCCATGTTTCGTGAGGTTGCTATGCGCGACGAACTCTTTTCTGGCTTCAGTGAAACCGGGTGGGATCAGGCTCCCTGGGACGTCGAACCGACATTCACTACTGACGAGTTGCAAATCCTTCTTAACCCCGCGCTATCGGTTGCCGAGGCCGCCGACCGCGTCGGATGTGTCGAACACGACGTTCGACGCTTGCGCCGGACGTCCTGAATCTCGCAGGGCGACAAGATGTGCCGACAGTGTGCTGGCTGGTCGCCGCATCACCGTCGGTACAGGCAATCGGCAGCTGCGGCGTGTTTAACCTCGCCGTGCTTGGTGAGACTGGCCCCCGGGCTGGGTACGCATAGATGGTCTGACCAGCACGCACGCAAGGAGAACACTGATGGGCAACGTCTACATCGAACCGCGACCCAAAGGCCGCGAAGGTGACGCTATCTCGCACTACGTCGTCGAAGACCACGCTGATAGCGAGCTTCACAGCGCCCCAACCCAGCAGGAAGCGATCGACTGGGCACGACAGCAGGGCCATTCACCGCTGGTCGCGCGCGTTCGACATCTCAGTGACAAAAAGAAGCCCGATCAGTGGCGGGCCGTCTAACGGCGGACTACACATCGTCGACAAGGCGCTAATGGATTTGGTTGGCGAGCTTGGTGACCAGTGCGGTGTTGAGGTAGCCGGTGGCCGCCGGGCCGCCGGTATTGAGGGCGGTGATGGTCGCGGGATCATCGACGATGATCAGGGTGCCGCCGAAACTGGTGTACTTGGCGGGCAAGCCGGCATATCCCCCGCCGCCGGCGGCGGGGTCGGTGCGTAAGAGCAGCATGACGTCGCTGCGTTGGCCGATGTAATCAACGTCGTTGATGTCGAACGGCACCTGCGGTGGCCCGCCGGGGCTGCGCTTGTAGTGGGCGTTGTAGGTGAAGCCGATGCTTTCCAGGTAGCTGCTCGGCGGCGAAGGCGTCGCGGCGGCCGTGGTCGTGGTGTCGGTGTAGTTGATCACGACCGCCGATTTGCCCAGAAAGCTGTGATGCTCGGAGCGGATCGTGTTCTGATCGGATTGCGCCTTATCGAGCAACGTCTTGGCGGCGTCGGTGCGGCCCAGCGCGGTGGCGATCCAGTTCAGTTGTGTCTGCCAGGTCCAGTCTTGGGTGTTGTCGGCGGGCTTGGTGAGCGTGGGTGCGATCGCGGCCAACGCGTTATAGGTGGTTTGATCGACGTCGCCGGTGTCGATGATGAGATCGGGTTTGGCTGCGGTGATGGCGCCGGTGTCGGCGGCAGCGAACACCGGTGGTGATGAGTGGATCAGCGGTTGCAGCCAGCTCGGTGCAGTGGCGTTGGCCGCGTTCATCAGCACGGGTTGGGCGCCAAGGGAGAGCACCGCATCGGGGTCACCTGGTCCCAGCGCGGCGATGGACACCGGGCGGCGCTCGAGTTTGAGGGCGCCGAATTTGGTGTTGAGAGTTTGAGGTTGGTAGGGGCCAAGGTCTCCGCTGGTGCGGCCGAACAGATGAATGCCTACCGCGGTCGCCGCAATCAGGCAGGCAACGAGAACCGTGGCTCCCACAATGAGGCGAATGCGTCTGCGGCGCGTGGCTTTAGGCGTGGAATCACGCGGGGCCGAAGGCGCCGGCGCTGAAGCAGGGGCGGCAAACTGTTGCGCCGCAGCACTGTGTGGAGGGACACCGCCGCCGCGCGGGTCATAGGCAGGCCAGACCGCCGGGCCGGGAGCTGGCGTTGCTGGGTAAGTCAGTGTGGGATTTGACGGGTATGTTGCGCGTGGCCCGGTGGTGGTCGGTGGAGCCGCCGCGTTGGCCAGCACGGCGGTGGTCGCGGCAGCCAGTGCGCCGGCGGTTTGGAAGCGCTGGTCGGGGTCTTTGGCCAAGGCGCGGGCAATCACGTCGTCGATCTCACGTGGTAAGGCGGGGTTGATTTCGGTGGCGTGCGGGACGGGCCGCATCAAGTGTCCCGCCAGCATCGCCGACAGCGAGTTGTCCTCGTAGGGGGTGCGGCTGGTCAGTAGTCGAAACAGGGCGCAGCCCAACGCATAAATATCGGTGCGGTGATCTGCAGGTCGGCCTTCGATGGTCTCCGGGGCGGCGTAGGCCGCGGTGCCGACCATCGAACCCGTCGCGGTCAAGGTGGTGGCATCATCGAGGGCACGGGCAATGCCGAAGTCGGCCAACAACACTCGCTCGTGGTCGCTGCCGGGTGAAGAGACCAAGAAGTTGCCGGGTTTGATGTCGCGGTGCAGCACCCGCCGTGAATGGGCGTAATCGAGGGCGGCGGCCACGTCGGTAATGATGCGCACAACGCGGGCCGGGGTGAGATTGGCCCGGGCCAAATCGTTGGCGGCGGTCCCTTCGACGTACTCCATGGCGATCCACAGGTGCCCGTCGGTTTCCCCCCTGTTGTAGACCCGAACGATATTCGGATGGTTCAGCGTCGCAGCCAGGTCGGCTTCGCGGGTGAAGCGGACCCGGAACTGGCGGTCCACCGACAGCTCCGAGGACAGGATTTTCAGCGCATCACTGCGCGGCAGCGTGGGGTGGCGAGCCAGATACACGGTGCCCATCCCGCCCGAGCCCAGCACGTTTTCGATGCGGTATCCGGCGATCACGGTTCCGACGGCAAGGGGCATTAGGGGCTCATTTCCCGGTCAGCATGCGGTATTGGGCGGCCATCATCTGATGCAGTGCGTGTTCTTGTTCGTTTTGCATCTGGTAGGCGTAGCGATCCGCGCGGGCCACACACCAATAGCCCAACGTTTCGTTGAAGCATTTCGCCTTGGGCATGCCGCTGATGCCGCCCACTTGTTGGGGACCGGTCATGTCGGCTACCAGGCGCGCCGCCGCGCCGGCGTCGGGAGTCTGGTAGACCCGGGTTTCTAGGACCCACGCAACCTGCTGCACGCCGGCCGATTTGAACAGCGCGGCGAGATGGACCGGGTCCTCGGGGGCCAGGTGCAGCGCCCCATGGGCGTCATAGATGCCGTCGCTGATCGATTCGTTCTCTGTTCTGGGCGCCACCGTGCGAGCCATCAGCCCATCGGGATCCAGCGGCAGTTGCGCCATCTGATCAGGTGGCGTGGGTTTGAATTTGTCGACCTGGGGTTGCTGTAAATCCAGTGTGGTCGCGATCATCTGGGCTGCCGTGTCAGCGTTGTCCCCCGATGTCGCTGCTTGCGCCAGCACGTATTGCCCGTGTGCGCTGAGTGCAGACACCGTGAAACGGGGCCCACCGGGTTCGGGGTAGTGCGCGGTCCAGGTGTAGCTCAGCCCAGTCGTTGCGGGGTACCGGGGAATCGCGAACGGTTGAGTGGGAACAGGTTTGGAGTCGAACGGCATCGTCAACGATGCGCCTTTGGCGGCCATGTCGGTGACTGCGGCGGTCGCATCGGCGGGGCTGGCGAGCTCCAACACAATGTTGAGCAGGTCCTTATAGGTGCCCTTGTCGGTGTGGCGGGCGCTGGAAAACCCTGCCAGCAAGTTGTGGCCGTTAAGGGCCTCGCCCAGTGGGGCGCCCAGCAGGGAGTTGACCGCGTCAACGTCCTTGACGACGCCAGATTCCAGTTGCGCGAAATCGATCAGGTCGGGGTTGACCTCCCAAGGGCCCACCACAGCGCTGGACAGGCGCCGCCCTTCTGCCCACCCGCCGCGCAGCGCGTCGCCGGCCGCGCCCAGCGCCGGGCGCGGAGTGGTGGGGAAGTTTCCAGCGTCGAGCAAGGCGAGATTGACCCCTTCTGCGCTGTTGGTTCCCGGGGCTTTGATCGCGTTGCCCGTGATCGTCGTGCTGCAGGCCACCGTAACCGCTGCTGCCACCGCGGCGAGGATCAACGTGTGTGCGCGCCGTGTCATGGCGTGGTCAGCATCAGGTATTGGGCGGCGATGATCTGGTGGGCCTCGACCTCTTGGGCGGCAGTGGCTTTGAAGGCGTAGCGCTCGGCGGTGGCGATGCACAGAAACCGCACCGCCCCCAAGTCGGTGCTGTCGGGCCCGCGGTCAAAGCAGCGCGCCGCCGGCAGCCCGTTGATGCCCGCAGCGGTGTGATATCCCAAGAACGGCACATCCATACGGACAAGCCCATCGGCGGCACGCTGGGCGCCGGTGGTATCGACGGCCTCATAGACGGTGGCGCGGTCGGCGGCGACGCGAGCAATGCCGGCGTCGTCGTACATGGCTTGGCTGGCCACCGGGTCGG
Source organism: Mycolicibacterium vulneris (assembly GCF_002104765.1). Classification (GTDB taxonomy): domain Bacteria; phylum Actinomycetota; class Actinomycetes; order Mycobacteriales; family Mycobacteriaceae; genus Mycobacterium; species Mycobacterium vulneris. Next base: position 20,568 of record NZ_NCXM01000050.1, on the reverse strand, counting down.
ACCGAAAATGTAGCGAACCGTGCGGCGGGTAGACCGCGGCCTGGTTGACGCTGGGGTCGGTGGCCGGCACGGTGCGCGCCAGCAGCCCGGTCGGGTCAAGGGGCAAGGTGGCCAACTGGTCTAACGGTGTGGCTTGGAAGTGATCAGCCGAAGGGCCCTGCAGGTCCAGGGTTTTGGCGATCATGTCGGCGGCGGCCGCGGCGCTTTCCTTGGAGCCGGCGAATTGGAAGAACACATACGGTCCGTGGGCTGTGAATGATTCGGCTTCAAATCCTCCCGAGAGCGCGGCCACGTCAGCAACCGTGTTCGGATAACGCGGGATGGGTAGCCGGGTGGCCCAGACGCCGCCGGGGCGCACGGTGCCCAGGTCGGCAGCGCCCATTGCGGCCGCGGCGTCGGCAGCCTCTTGCTGACTGGGGAAGCGAAATACCCCGTTGTCCAGGATCTTCGGGTTGTCGGCGCCGGCCTGTCCTTTCGGCGGGGGCGGGGTGGCGCGCCCGCTGACAAAACCGGCAACGAAGTGATGCGCGGCGGCGATCGTGGTGATCGTCTCGCCGCGCACCAGCGCCGAGAGCCGGCCCGGGTCGGGAAGGGCGGTCGTGGGAGCGATCTCGGCGTTGGTTGGGCTGATCAGCGCCGCGTCGACCTGCCACGGCCCGGTGACCATGTCGGCCATCCGCTGAGCTTCCACCCGACGCCCGCCGGCGTCGTCGGAGACGTTGCCCAACGGCGCCCGGGGACGGCGTGGATAGTTGCCGGGGTCCAGTAGCGCGACGGTAGCCGCCGCCGGTGCGGGGCCGCCGGACTTCACCGCATTGCCGGCCACCACAGACGAGCAGCCGCTGCCCAGTGCGATCACCGCGGTGAGCAGGGCGATCACTAGCCCAGCTGCCCGGAGTGCGTGCACACCGGCGGGATAAACCGGGGATGGTTGTGTGGTTCTCACCGGGATTGTTCCTGACTGCGCGCTGACTCTCTCTTGCGCGTGTTGGCCGTTTTGCCCGACCAGCGGCGCAATGCCATGCGGTCGACGAAGATGACGTCGGCCGCCCGCCGCTCGGAAACAGCCTTGTCGGCGACCGACATCACCGCCAGCTGCCGCACTCGAGCGGCAAGCCGTTTCTCCTTTTCGCGAATTCGGTGCCATTCGGCTCCCTCGGCGTCCAGATCAGCGCCGTCGTTGAGATAGTCGAGTGCGGCGTCGATGGCGCATTGCTGCAAGTCAGAGTTGTCCGGGTAGAGCAGCGCGGCATCGCGCGCGGCACGTTGCAGACGCGCTCGTTGGGCGGCGGTGAGCTGGCGGGCACGCGGTTGACTCATCGCCGCCGCCACTAACTCATTCGGCGATCCGCTGGGATCGGTTGCGCTGTGCGTGCCCATCCCTTCGCCTCTTTTCTGGTGGTCTCGCTGTAGGTCGCGTTCGGTGGCTGGAACCAGACCTGGAAATGGTAGCCGGTGCTACCAGCAGGTCAGGCGCGATCGGCAATTTTGTTCAACATCTGCCGAGCAACATCGCTGGCGCTATGCCCCGGCGCGGGTGCCGTGTCACGGAAGTAGGTGATGGAGACCTCGACGATGCAGTTGTCCCGAACGCCCAGCGCGCGTTCCTCGCGAAGCGAGATGGTCTGGTCGTGGTTCGTCACGGTGGCTTGCACGACAGATGCGTCGGCGCGCACGTCGGTGATCTCGTAGTGCTCATTGACGCCGGTATCTACCCGTGCGCCAACACATCTGCGCCACTGTTCGGTGAATTTCGCGAACATTCCATCAGCAGCGGGCATTGTCGGCAGCGCGACCACACCCTCCTCGAGGTCGATCACTGTCGGATCGCGATCGGCGTGTGAATCCCACCAGAGTTCGTGCGCGACGTTGAGCACCTGAGCGCTGGTGTAGACCTCACCCATGAGGATGTGGGTTAGCCCCGCGCAATCGCTTTGTTTGGAACCCGGCCAGTCCCAGAACAGCTCCCCGGGGCCGCCGAACGCCTGCGTTCGGTCGATGACGAATGACTGACCAAACACATGTGAGAGCTCGGTATCAGTCAGCATCGTGTCCTTGATGACTTCACCGGTCAGGGGGCGGGGTTTGAGGTTCGGCCCGGCGCGTACCACACCGTGGACGACCTCGGTGCACCCGGCCGCCAGCGTGATCAACGCCGCCCACACCAACACCTGCAAGAGCCGAATTATGTTGGGCACAAACCTCATCCGGGTCATTGCCTTGCCTTTCGTGTTGGTGATGCCTGGCCGCCGCGATGTGATTGCGTGTGCTTTCCGGTGATGTGCGCGCGGTGTGCACCTTCTCATGCCCAATGCCTGTCGGGTTGCTTTCACCTGGGGTGATGCTATTTGTGTTGTTCCCTGGCGCGCGGCACAGCCGACGACGCGGATGCAGGTTATTGATTACCTGGTGGTGGTGTCAGCGTGCGGTGACGCGGTCGGCCATTCGGGTGGCGATCGCGATGGCCTGATCGGTGCGATTGAAACCGCAGCTGTTCACGTCGGTGACAACGTTGTTGCGTGCGGTAAGTGCCCGCTGGCATTGCCAGCCCTCGGCGCCTTCCTGGGTGCTGATGACGCTGACCATTCCGCCGTGATTGGCGACGGTGCCTATCATCCAGATCCCGTCGTGAAGGGCCGGGTCGGGATGCAGGATGGCGCCGTTGCATTTCGCCCAGGCCTGGGCTTGCTTGGCGACAAAGTCATTGGCCGCGTTGGCGGTGGAGTAATAGATCGCTCCGTCATCGACGATGTTCTCCATCAAGCGCGGGTCTGACACCGCTTGGATCCGCACCGCGACATAGCCGCTGTTGTCGAGCTCTCTTTGCAGTGCCACATTGTGGACGCCGCCGCACTCAGGGTGATCGTTGTCCCCGCCAGAGAAGGCTTTCGTGTCATTCTGCAACACGTCTTCCCTGGGGACGAGATTAGTGGCGCCCAGCATGCTGTTGAGGGTCGCCACATCCAGCAACACGCTCGGCAGCGCAGAAAGCGGCATCGTTGCGGCGGGTGCGGTGCTGGGACTGGCCGAGGATGACGTGCTACTCGAGGCCGGAGTTGCACTGATTTTCACATCGGAGGGTCCATCGGAGCCGCTGGCGAAGTTGATCACAAGACCAGCGCACACGGCGGTAGCCACGACTGCGGCCCCCACCGTCATCCACGCCACTGGCAGCCGGCGCCGGATCCGCGTCTGCGGGGACGGCGACGGACAGTAGCCGGGCGGGGCCCCCCACCCCGGCATTCCCGGTGGCGGCGGTGTCGGGGTTGGACCCGCAAAACCGACAGGCCGTCGGGGCAACACCGTAGTGATCTCCTCGCCCGGGCCAGGGCCGAACGCCGGCCGTTGGCCAGGTTGGTAGGCATCGAGCACGGCGGGTTGGGGGCTAGGGGGAACCGCAGCGCATTGCGGCACCACATGTGATGTCGGGGCGTCAGGCGCCGCGTTCATGAGCGGCATAACGGGCTGGTCAGGCATGGAGTGTCCTCCAGGGATAGGTGACTGCGGGTCGGCAGGGTAGGTCGCTGCGGTGGCGGCGACCCTCATCAGGGCCTCGCGGGCTGCTGGCGAAGCCGCCAGCGACGAGCGCGTTCATCTGCATGCCCCACATTGAAGCACAGCATAAAACACAGCGCAATGTTTCAAAACATTGCGCCGCTGTGTTTTTATTGCTAGCGTCTGCGTCATCCCCCCACGGGACCGGGCACCAAGACCCACGAACGCGCGACGTCGTTCAGACCCACGGCCCGGGCCGATCACGACCGCACGAGCTACCCAAAGACGAAAGGACGCCCCGATGACAACCGCGCCCACTCCTCCCAGCGATAGCCGGTCAGTCGCACGATTGTTTGCGTCTTTCCAGCTGCCCGCTGACGTGCGGCTATTCCACACGAACCAAGACTTGGCCTGCCGGCACGACCCCGAGCTGTTCTTCGATGCTCGCCGCCGACACCGCGCGATCAAGCGGTGCGCCGAATGCCCGTTTTTGGGCCGCTGCGGCTACAACGCGGTCGCCACCGGCGCCACCCACGGCGTGTGGGGCGGAGTGATCCTGCCCGGTGACTACCCGCAGGACCTCAAACCCGTCTACGCATTCCTGGCCGCCCAGTTCGAGCAGCGCCGCCACGCCGAGATCGGCGATATTCCAGTGGCCCCGCTCCCGCAACCCACCAGTCGCACCGAGACCCGCGACGAACCCCTCACCTTTCGCGCCGGCGCCGCATAGGAGATCGCCATGAGCACCGTCCTGTCAGAACATTCCGCGATCGTCGGCGACACCGCCACCCCACGGCCCACATCGTCCGCCCTGAGGGTCACGGTGCGCTGGGGCATCCTCACCGCACTGGCCTTAGCTCTGTTGCTGACCGGCTGCACCGCCACCACCACCGGGCACCCCGCCGTCGCGCCCGACCTGGGCCGCTGGCAACCACCGGCGATCTTGCCCCAACACCTCGCCGATCTGCTGCTCAAAGAGAACGACGTCAACACCATCGCGCACACCACCGCAATGGCGGTACGCAAGCCGGTCACGCGAATGTGGCACGACGAGGACATGGTGTCCAACCCCAATTGCCTGGACGCCTACCAACCGGCCGAAGCCGCTGTCTACCAAGGAAGTAACTGGACCGCGCTGCAAGGCCAGATACTTGATGACGCGGCACCTGTTGCGCCCGAGCACGCACTGATACAGGCCGTGATTGGCTTTCGTGACGCCGATTCAGCCCAGCAATTCTTCAGCCAAGCGAAAACACGCTGGTCTGGCTGCGCCAACCAGTCCATCACCGTCACCGTGCCCGGCCATGCCCCCATCACCTGGACTTTCGGCGAGCCGCACAGCACCGACACCACAATGGCCGCAACCCAAACCCAGTCAGCCCGCCGCGGCCCCACCTGTCAACGCGCCATGGGAATAGCCAACAACGTCATCAGCGACGCTCTGTGGTGCGGATTCGACACCACGACCCAAGCAAGCGACATCGTGGCCAAAACCACCGCTGGGATCACTCAAACCTGAGTCCGGCCCAACGACCTGCGTAACCGCTCACCACGATCGGTGGGCCAAGCCCAATTCACCTCAAGATTCCTGAAATCCGACTTCCACACCCCTCAGGGAGCGACTATGTCTTGGCCCAATGCCAGCCAGCAGCCATCCGGGCACCCCCAGCCTTACGGGCAGCAGCACCCATACCCCGCTAACGCGCAGCCGTATCCCCCTGCGGCGCAGCCCTACTACCCGACATCACAGCCCTATCCTCCGCACCGGCAGCCATTTCACAGCCCGCCACCCTGGCTGCCGCAGTCCGCCTCGCAACCTCTGTTCCGGGTACGCATCAGAAAACACACCGGCGCGATCATTCTCATGTTCAACCAGACCTACACCGTCACAGGGACTTTCGCTCAATGCGAAGCCGCGCTGCGCAATGCTTTGCTGCACAATCTGCTCGCCGGTTGGTGGAGCGTCGCATCGGTCTTAATCTGGAACTGGGTCACCTTGCTGGAAAACCACAGTGCGCGAAAGCATCTGCACCGCCAAGCCGCCCAGGCCCCCACCACCCAGGGCGTTGCCTGGCGGCAACCTCCTGCGCCACCCAACCCCACGACCAATACCTAACGGGGCTTGGCCCCAGCCCGACGAGGCATGTCGTTGGTCGCCGTGGGTTTGGGGGCTCCGGTCGGGCGGGGTGAGACCGTGACCGGTGGACCGGTCCGGTGTATGAACCGCATAGTGCGGTTGGTTGGCCTGAACTGGCCGCCCGTCCGATCGGAGCCCGATGATGACCGTAACGCGATCCGTGGCTGATGTCTTGACCGAGCACGTGCAATTTGAGGTCGAGTGCATCGACCGCATGTTCTGCAACGTCTACGTGCCGGGGTTGCAGTTCGCCCGGGGCTTGGTCGGTTACGTGCATCGGCAGTTGGGGTTGCCGATCGCTTCGACCGCCCCGCTGGCCAAGATCACCGAGGCGTTCGATAAGGCGGTGCACCGGTTTGCCCGCGACAACACGATCGCGTGGGTGGACTTCGCCAAGGGACAGCGCAAAGATGACATCGCCCACGAGCATCTGGCGCGGTTCACCGGCGCCGAGGGGGTGTTGTTCGTGGGCCGCGCGCAGGAGAAGACCAAGCTGTTTCGCACCGAGAAGCGACGCGACGCCAATGGCGATACCTACCCGTGGATCGTGAAGACGACCGGCCTGGTCAACCAGTTCTACTTTTACTGCGTCGATGAGGACTTCGGCCCGTTCTTCCTCAAGTTCTGCTCGTATTTCCCGTATAACGCCAAGCTGTGTATCAACGGCAACCATTGGGCTCAGCGCCAAGCGGCCAAGGCTGGCATCGCGTTCACGGAGCTCGATAACGGCTTTGCCGCAGTAGACGACGTGGTCGGGCTGCAGCAGATCTGCGACCGGCTCGGCGAAGAGCAGATCGATGCGCTGCTGCGCAAGTGGCTGGCCATCCTGCCGCATCCGTTTGCTGCCGCGGATCGAGCCGCGGGCTACCGCTACGAGCTCTCGATCCTGCAAGCCGAGTTCTCGCTGACCCAGATGCTGGACAAACCGGTGGCGGGCCGGATGTTTTTCGAACAGGTCATCCGCGACAACCTCGACATTGGCCGCCCCGACCAGGTCACCTTGGTCTTCGGCCGCCGCCTGATGCGCTCCGGGTCACACCGCACACCGGGTCCGTTTCGCACCCGGGTGATCACCGAGGGTGTGACACCGAGCCTGCATGTGGACTACAAGCACACCCGCATCAAGCAGTACCACAAGGAAGGAAAAGCGCTACGCACCGAAACCACCGTCAATGACACCACCGACTTTTCGATCGGCAAACGGCTGACTAATCTGCCCGCGCTGCGGGAGATCGGCTTTTCGGCCAACCGGCGTCTACTGCACGTCCAACGACTCAGCCACGACCCGATCACCGGCGCCGACGCGCTGGCCACCATCACCGGCGCTATCACCACCGCCACCGGCGTCCGCATCCCCGGACTACGGCTGGGCCAACGGCGCAGCCACGCCCTGCTGCAGGCACTGCTGACGTTTGGCTGCCAGCCCAACGGCTTCACCAACCGCGATCTGCGCGCGCTCACCACCGAGCTGCGCGGACTAGCGCCCGCAGCGCTGACCGCCGGACAAATCACCTATGACCTGCGCCGACTCAAATCCCGCGGCCTGATCACCCGCATCCCGCACAGCCACCGCTACACGGTGACCGTCCACGGCCTGCACACCGCCCACCTGCTGACCTGCCTGCACGACCGATTCCTGCCCACCGGCCTGGCGCACCTCGCCGACCACACCGACGCGCCAGCACTGCGGGCAGCGTCTCGAGCCTACAACGAGGCCATCGAAACCCTCAGCCGCACAACACTACTCGCGGCATGAAGCAAACCACCTGACTCAACACGTCAAAACTTGACTCAAAATTCCGGCTCCACCGGATCTAGCCAAGCTAGCTGCGTGGTCGCATGTCTAGTTCACCCAGCCACCCGGTGGGCCGCCTTGCCTTCGGCGCTCTGTGCCTGATGTTCATCGTGCTGATGTGCGGAGCATGCCTGGTCGCCTACCAAGATCTGACTGGGCCACACTGCGACGGACACGCCATGGGTCCAGCCGACACCTGCTCGGTCCTGACCTCCCGCGGCTACCGATCGGTGAGAACAATCGAGAAGTTGAACCCGACGGGCACACCTCCAGCGGTGCTGACACCGCCGGTCAACTGGCATGCGACACAGAAGAATACCCGCACAGAGGTGTACTCGCCGGCGGGCATGCGGGATGTTCACCGCACCTCTGGCTACGCCATGGTGGGATTCGCGTTGCTGATGTCAGCGATATTGGCCGCATGGGCTTACAAGGCCTCGCGGGCCCGAGCGCGCCCAGCCGCTGAATGAGTATTCGCCGATCGTGACCGGGTGGCGTTGGCGGTCTGATGCCATCCACCGGGTTGGGCGGCGCCTCTCAAGCGCCGGCGTCAAGTGATCATCAACTCGGCGATGAGGTTCTCGATCGCTTCGGCGACCTCGGGCGCGATGGTGCGCTCGGCTTCGGCATCGGCAAGCACTGCTGAGGGCAGTCCGGCGCCGATCGCGGCCTCCTCCAGGCTTAGCTCTGCCCTGTGTCGGGCGCCGTACAGCCGCTGGCCCAACGTGGCCGTCGGCGAGCCCGCGGCCCGCATCATCACATCGTTGTAGCTGCGCCGCACACTGCTTAATGCCTTCATGGCCTCAGCGCCGCCCGTGGCGTGGCGCGCAGCATTCGATGCCAGCCCCTCGAGCTTGCGCAGGTCAGCCAGGATAGTGGTGGCTTTGGAGGTGAAGTCCGGGGCTGTTGGCTCAGGTAAGTCGGCGATGGCCGTGCTCAGGGTTTGCATGGCTAATTCGACCGTCCGCGCCATCATCGGCGCCTGAATAGTGTCGGTCAACACCTCGGTCGCCTCGTCGCTGCCGGGCTCAGCCGTGGGGGGCGCCAGAGCCGCGCCGTGCCGGAGGGCCGTGATGTAGCCATTGGGCCACTGCAAGGCTTCTTCCAGCTTTTCCAACGTTTTTGGACGTGGCCAGCTGTCACCTTTCTCGAACTTGATCAAGGTGCTCGCGTTGAGAATCCTGCGGCGGTCGATTTCGCGTTGGGAGATCCCCAGCTGGACGCGGCGTTCCGCGACCGCACGGCCGGCACGCACGACACCGGGGTCTTTTTGGCCGTCCCACGACGGATATTCGAGCTGAGCTGGCCTCAACGCCTGGGTCGACTCATCGTGTGTGACGTCTGGGGAAAGGGTCACTGCCACCCCATCAGGCGCCCCGAGATGAAGGGTCATGGCGCCGGTAATGAATACCGCGCTGCGCGGTATCCCGTCAACGAACATGCCGTTGGTACTGGCGTCGATCGCCTGCCAGCCTTCCGGGTGCGGTTCCAGGCGAACATGGCGGCGCGAGACCCGCTCATCATCGACGCCGACCGCCGCCCCGGCGTCTCTGCCGATGAAGGCCACCCCGGCCGCAGGGTCAAGCGCGTGCTCCACCCGACCGACCCGCACCGTCAGCATGGGCATGCTCGTCCGTTGGCTGGCTGTCAATTGTCGCTCCCGCTCCCAATACTCCGCGATGCTCGCGCGCTACTGCTGTGCTAAAAAACAAAGCGCTCGGTTCAGATGCTACATGCTCTGGCCGTGCGTCTGCCATGGAACCATGGCACCGCACCACTTTCGTGAGTGACCGCATTCAGGTATCCACAGGCGCCTCAGCAGATGCCGACGGGCATATTTGTGCAGGTTAACAAGGGTATCGCCCGTCTCATAGCCCGTGTGGTGTCGGCAGTGTTCGGCGAGTGTCGGAGGCTTAGCCGCCCGGTAGCGACTCACGCTGTGTTTTAAACCATTGCGCTATGCTTAGTGCTAGGGTTACGCTCTCGGTACTGGACGATGGGGGCCATCCCGTTCCCCACCGCCAGAACCAGAGAGGTCCGCCATGCGACACCTGCAGACGCCCGCGCCGGCACCGCGCTACCCCCACGCACCGGGCAGGCCGCCGGTCGGGCCCGCCCCCGGGCCGCCGATGCAAACCCTGTACCGCCCGCAACCCTTTCCACCGCCCGTCCAGCACGGGCCGGCGCCCTACTCGCACCACTACCTGCCCCACGGGGGCCCCTGGCAGCCAGCCCCTTTCATTCCACGTACTCCGCGGGCCGGTCTGCGCGACCGACGTCTGCCGCTGTGCCTGGGAGCCGCGCTCACCGTGATCACCGCGGCTGTGCTCATCGCGGGATTCTGGGCGCCGGGCTTTTTCGTCACCAAACAACTCGACGTCACCGCGGTTCAGACCGACGTCACCCACGTCCTATCGGACCCAAACAGTTACGGCGCCAAGAACGTCAGCGACGTCTCCTGCAACGACGGACACAACCCCACCATCATCAAGGGCGGTACCTTCACCTGCCAGGTCACCATCGACCACATCAAACACCAGTTCGTGGTCACCTTCACCGATGACGCGGGTAGCTATGAGATCAGCGCGCCGAAAGGAACGAAGGTCTAAGACATGGCACTCGATTACCTGGACGCGGACACACAGTTGGCCCCGGTCTCCGGCCCGCCCAGGTCGCCCAAGCGCAACGCGTTGGGGGCAGGCCTGGCACTGCTGGGGGTGGCGGTTCTGTCTCTAATTGTCTTGCTGTTGTTCAACGTGTTGGGTAACTGGGTATTCGCGGTCAAGCTCGAAGAAGGTGTATTCCCATCGAATTCGGACAGTGTCGTGCGTTCGGGCCGACTTTCGGTCCTCACCGCGACCGCGCTGATTTCCGTCGCGACTGGCCTGGCGGCAAGTAGCATCGCGGTGCGCCCGCACCCCTTTGTGCAGCTGGTGGCGGCGCTCACCTTAGTGGTTCTCATCCCCGCGCTATTGCTTGTATGGCTCTGCTACGGCCTGGTTTTCTAAGCCGTGGGTGCCCACGAGCAGCGGCGATGTGACCGGGCCGACCGACGGGCAGGTCTCACAGCTGGCGTGTCATCGCTGCATGGCCCATGCGCGTGGCATCACTGGCGGCCCAAGGCCACCGGCTCCTCCAAAACGCGAACCGTCGAACCGCGAGGATGGCGCGAGATGAGTCTGCAGAACAGTAACTTTCAGTGCCCAGCACGGCGGGCGCGTAACGATTGCCACCCCGGCTGGTCAACCGCGAGGAGCGCACCAACATGCGTGCCGTTGTGATTGTCGCCAGCGCCGGCGCTGTGCTGATCGGCACGGCAACAACACTGGCCTGCCAGCCTAAGCCGGCATGTTGTCGCAGCCCCGTGCCCGCGGCGATCCCGGCGGTGAACTTCAACGATTTTCACCCGGTGAACACTGCTGACTTCCACACCTATGAGGACTATGGGTGGAACGGCGTTCAGTTCACCACGACAAGTGGTGTCCGGTGCCGGATCTACGACGGGCCGCATTCATTTCAGTACGCGGCAGGCATCGACTGCTGGGGCGCACTGCCTGGGGTGGCACCCAACGTGAATTTCGCCAAGGTTTCAATGTGGCCGTACGACAAGGAATCCCTGACTCCGTACACCAGCGGACCGGTCCCCGAAAACACGGTGTTCTCAGTGTTCAACCACGCCGACGTGGGCGCCGAAGAAACCTATATGGACGGCCCGACGCAACGAAAGACCGTAGAGCCCAGTAGCTATCACTTGCTGGCGCCTGGGCAGAAGATCGTAGTTCCGGGCGGCCGCCCAGGTGGCCCCGACATCAACGAGGCGGTGTGCGCCGTGGGCGCCGATCATTTGGTGGCCTGCGAGATCCGGAACGCGGAATTCGATCACGGTCTGACTCACGGCTTTCGGTTTTCGCAGCGCGGCAGTCAGGTGTACTGACCTCACTCCTTGAGCGCCCCCTCGCCACCGCTGTCGCCGCCCGGCGTTGACCGCAGGGCGTCGCCAGGATCTACCGGCAACGTCGGTGGGACGCCTAACACTACCTGTAAGGAGCACCGGTGCCGATGCTTCGAAGGGACTGCCCCGAGTTCAGTTGACTCGTGGGGTGTGATTTTCAGGCCGCGGTTGCGACCAGTGTGTGGAGCAGTTCGAACTCTATCGGGGTGAGCCTGCCGAGTGCGCGTTGTCGGCGGCGTCGGTGGTAGGTCCGCTCAATCCACGACACGATCGCAAGGCGCAGTTCGGCTCGGGTGGTCCAGCGTCGCCGGTCGAGCACGTTGCGTTGGAGAAGGGCGAAGAACGACTCCATGGCAGCGTTGTCCCCGCACGCACCAACGCGACCCATCGATCCGTGTAATCCGTTGTGCGACAGTGCATGGACGAAGTTTCGCGAGCGAAATTGACTACCCCTGTCCGAATGAACGATCGTCGCGGCAGGTGAACGCAGCGCCACGGCGTGATCCAGGGCGGCCACTGCCAGCGAGGACTTCATCCGCGAGTCCATCGAGTAACCCACGATCCGGTTGGAATAGACGTCTTTGATGGCGCAGAGGTAGAGCTTGCCTTCATCGGTGCGATGTTCGGTGATGTCGGCCAGCCAGACCTGGTTGGCGGATTGGGCGCTGAACTGACGGTGCACGAGGTCGTCGTGGACCGGTGGCCCCGATCGACGGTTCAGTCCTCGCTTCTTGGCGGAGATCGACCAGATGCGCTCTTGGGAACACAACCGTGCGACACGGTTCTCGCTGGCGGAGATCCCGCGCCCGGGAAGTTCGTCGGCGATGAATCGGTAGCCGAATGCGGGGTCGTCGGCATGGATGTCGCGGGCGGCGTTGATCAGGTGCGCATCGTCCCAATCTCGCTGTGATACAGGTGCTTTGCGCCATTTGTAGAACGCCTGGGTGGAGAATCCCAGGACCCGGCAGGTCACCGTGACAGGCACGCCGTCATCGGCAAGGTCGAGGACCAGCGGGTACATCATTTTGGGTTGGCATCCCGGGACAGGTAGCCGACCGCGCGACGCATCACTTCAGCCTCCTGCTCGAGGAGCTTGATCCGCTTATGCGCCTCGCGCAGCTGCGCCGACACATCACCAGAGGCCGCCGCAGACGCCGGCCGGTTGGCACCGTCCTCGCGGTCGGCGATCTTGAGCCAGCGATGCAGGCAGGCCTCCGAGATCCCGAAGTCCTGCGCGATCTGGCGCAACGGCGCCTCACCCTTGCGGGCCACGGCGATGACATCGGCTCGGAACTCGGCGGGAAACGGCTTGGGCACGAGGTTGATCCTTCCAGCAAGGACGAATCCTCACAGGTCAGGAGTCAACCAAACCGGGGGCAGTCCCGAACACTGATGGCGGTAGTGATCGCGGCCATGCTGGTAGGCGGGTGCGCACCCGTACTACGTAAGCCACATGGCAACGGATCGACTAACCCGTATGAAGATTCAACACACCCGATGAGCGACGATCAGACCCGAGCGCAAGTGACCCGAGCAGGCCAAACAAATCGTCGCCGCCGCAAACTTGAACGGGGTCAGCGGGGAATTCTCGTTCGCCTCCTGCAACGACCAGGGCGACCCGCCGTATCAGGGCATCGTCACGCTTAGCTTTCTGATCCACGCCGACCCCGACATGTATTTCCAACACGTACGGGCAGCGATGATCGCGCACGGCTGGAACAACGGGGCGCCACCCGGACAGCGCTACCACGGTGCCACCCTGACTAGGGATGGCGTGACCGCCAGCATCACCTTCATGGCCTCCGACCACAATTACGGCCAGATCGTTGTCAACGGCGAATGCCGAAACACAGCTCACCACAAGGGCGACGGTCAATGGCTCAACATCACCGACCAGCTGGCCGCGCCATGAAACAAGGTAAGCCTTTTCACCCACCAGCGCCGCCTCGCGGTGCTGGGGCGGCTATGGGTGGCGTGTGATGTTGTCATTGATTGCACGGACCAGCATGACACCCGCGGTGATGGTGTTTTGCCCACACGCGCGAACATCCACAACGACGTTGCGCCGCACCGCCATCGCGCGCTCGCATTCACTATCTTTGTGTTGGCTCGCCCCGGCTGGCAGCAACACCGTGTTGGCGATACCTTCGCTGTCGCTGACGATGGTAATCGTGGCGTGGTCGTCCGGTTGGCCGCCGGGAAAGGACACGGTGACATCGGTAAGTCGGCACCCCCGCCACGCCGATAGCTGCTGGGCGTAAAAGTGCTGCGCCGCAGCCTCATCGGGAAAGGCAGCCGCCGCCTGGATCACCTTATGACGTCCTGGACTGGCTTCCATAAGACCTTGGACCGCCACACCGGTATACCCCGACCCGGTGTAGGTGCTTGCCAGCGCGGGCGCCACTGCGCTCGCGCACTTGGCCGGGTCTATCGACGCATCTGAGGCAAGCGACGTGGACACCTCACGGGGGTTCATCTGCACGTCGTGGAGGACGTTGCCGACCTGTTCGGCAGACGCTAACAAGCTCGGCAATGCTGCGGTGTCTAGCGGCGGCGCCGCTGGCGGGGCGCCCGGTGACGAGGAAGTCGGGGCTGGCCTGACCGGGGCAGCAGCGCGCATGGAAGACGGCGTCGCCGAATTTGATGACGTCTTGGAATCGCTGCTGCCCAACACCACCAGGGTGACCACCAGCACCGTCGCCGCCACAGCGACCGCACCCGCGACCCACCATGGCCAACGCCGACGTCGCGGCGACGGCGGGTATCCGGCGGGCGGGCTTCCCACGGCCCCGGGCGGGTAGGGATATGGCGGTTGACCCGGTGGCCCCTGCCAGGGTGGGCCTGCAGGCGGCGGACCCTGCCAGGGCGGGGCCGGCCGCTGCAAAGGACCCTGCCACGCGGCGCCAGCGGGCCCCTGCGGCGGTGGGCCTTGTGGTGCGCCTGGCGATCCGCCCGGGGGAGGCTGCGGCGTCGGGTACTGGCGCGAACCCGTCTGCGGCAGGTTCATCGTCGTCTCATCGGCCTCGCCGGGCCCCCAATCGGTGCTCATCTTGCTAAGCCTGCCTCAACACCGCGAAATGCTTAGTGGGATTGCGCATTAAACGCCACAAATAGGAAGGTCGAGACGGCGTTTGCCCTCGATGCGGGGCAGCCCCGCCCTTGGCGGCCGCCGACTGTTACGGCGCTTGTTAGGCGTCGGCGAAGCGTTGGTAACACAAGTCATCGTTGCTGCTGACGACGCCCGAGCGAAACGCGGTGATCCGGGTAAATCCGGCGGGCACGGTCTGCCCGTTGACGTCGCTGGCCACCAATTGGTTGGTGAGCAGTCCCGCAACGGCCTTATCAAGGTCACCTGCGGTCAGAGTCAAAGCGTTGCCCGACGGCACCGACAGCGGGCTGGCCATTTTGCGGTGCGCCACCCCGGTCAGACACGCGGTCCGCAGTGCGCTCGCCGGCGAATCGAGCTTGAGGCCGCGTTCGCGTTGCACCGCAAGGACATACCGCGACATCACGACCGACATGGCGGTGTCATCGCCTTGAATCAACACATGGCCGGACTGCTCATCAGCAGGTGCGCCCATCTTCTGCAGCGCAGCCAGATCAACGACGATGGTGTTGGTTGCCGGACAATAAGACGCGGGCGGGCGGGCCTGGGCGTCAGCGCAACCGCTGGCGCTATAGGCCAGGTGCGGAGGACTTTTCGGGGCAAAGACCGCCCCGAGGGTGTCCATCAGCGACGACATGGTCTGCTCGTTGATCGGCACCTCCCCCGTCTCCAGCCGACCTGATTGGTCGTAGCTCAGCGCGATCGGCAAGTCCCCCCGTCGCTGCTTAACCTCGTTCTCATCGATCACGGCACAGGCCGACGCCCCGGACACGAATCCCATCTGGAAAGCGCTGACCCGGTCGAGTGCGGTGCCGTGACCTTCTTCGATCAACGCCTGATCTTGCGGAGTCAAGATCGGGTCGCGAATTGTCATCAGGCCGGCCAACACGTGATCGAGCCCGTCACCGGTACTAAGGGTGAAGCGCGTCGATTTTCCCTCGGCTACCCAGCGCATGTAGACCCCGCCAAAGCAGTCCGCCTGCTGTTCGCGCACGATCGTCGAGGTGTCCTCGTGGACGATGTTGGCCATGTTCTGAATAGCGTGGCCGTATTCATGGGCGAAGATACCGGTGACCGGCATCGGCCCAAAGTAGGTCTTGCCAGTGGGGGTCAGCACGCCGCGGTCCCACGCAATCAGGTTGCAGCGCGGCGAGAACAGCGCGTTGACCAGTTTGTAAGTTCGTTGATGGCACACGACCGGGCCGGCTGGATCCTCGGAGTCATAAGAGATGAGGTCCTCGACGGGCTTAAAGTCGCCCCTGAACGATTTGCTGTAGTTGGATTGCCAAAAATCCTGAATGTCGTTGATCGACAGCAATACCAGCTTGTCCTCGTCTCCATGGTTGGTGTTCTTCACCGTGCCCGTCGGTTGCGGCGCGTCGCTGCGCGGGCCGCTGGGCCCGTCGATCGCCGGAAGGCCCCCCACGTGAAAAGGGTCATACAGCATGGATGAACCGTGCGCTTTGACGACGGTGGTGCATCCGGTGGCCAAACCGATCACGACGACGACACTCAACACGGTCGCCGCGGCGGCTGCGCTACGAAACCGTCCAGTCACGTGCACCTCTTTTTTCAAACTTCGTGCTCATGGGTGAATTAACGCGGCACCAGCCAAGGGTCGGCCTAAGAATACGGTCTCGGCGGACCAAACTCGGTGTGTTTCTCGCGCTTGAGCTGGCGCCTCTTGCGCCCGCAGCTGCTTGTGCTCGCGGGCTTATCCTCGTCGTTAGTCGGGGCGGCCGACCTCGAAATTGCCATTGTTGTCCAGAAAAGTGGCGGTGACCCGTCGAGAAGCGCCGTCCACGCTGACCTGGCAGGTGAAACTGCTGCCTTGCTTTATCGTGACATTTTCACCGTTGTTGCATTTGACATCCGCCACGTTCTTATCTGCATAGCCCGTGACGTCGTCCGTCAACACACGCTGGATTTCCGATTGGGCAGCCTGCACGTCGAGCTTCTTCGTCAACAACAGGTCGGGATCAGACAACCCAATAACCAAACCTGCTGCCAGCGCGACAGCAGCCAAACCCACCCCACCCCACAACAGAGCCGCAGACTGCGTGGATCGCCGGCGGCCTGTGGGCGGTACCGGACCAAAGGGTGGAGCTGCGTACGGCGCTGCCGGCGGATACCCGTACGGGTTGGCCTGACCATACGGGAACGGTTGAGGCGCGAAACCGGACTGAGCGACACTTTGCGGCGACGGAAGGGGCTGGCCAGACGGCGGCAAGCTTGACGCCGGGCTGGAGTCGTGGCGCTGCGATGACGGCTGCCCAGCTGGCGCACCTGATCCCGGGCGGAGGACGGGTTTGTGGTAGACGGTTCGCTCGCCCTGGTCATCGGAAGTCGACTGGGCTAGCTCACCGCGCGGGGCTGCGTCGGGGTTGACGTCATCGTTACTGCGTTGTGGCGCTTTCGGTGTGGGTGCCACCAGGGTTCGTTCTGGATCGTCAACCACGGGCTTTTTGTTCACCACGACGGTGGTCTCTTCATCGGCGTGCGACTCGCGGGGCACGACGATGGTGCGCTCTGGATCCTCAGGCGTTGCTGCAGAGCCGGATTGGGCGCCACCGTCACCCCCAGGTGCCAATGAGCCTGAGGTGCTGGTGGTTTCGCCGTCGTCGGGTTTATGCGTCATGATGCTCGCCCGCAGTCGTCGCTACCCAGCGGACAAGGTGCCTGGTGTGCCCAGTGTGCATCGCGCGCTCCATCTGCGAGTCAAGGTTTATGCTGGCCGCGATCGACATCAGCGGGACCGCCACGGATGAGCGTCGAGCATCGCGGTCACCAGCTCAATCACCCCGGCATCGGTGCGACCTTCGCGGGCCAGCTGCTCGGTTGCCGCCGCGATTCGGGCAAGAAGCCCGCCATAGGCGCGGGTGGCGGCTTCGACGTAGGTGCGCGCGGCATCGGTGCCTTGCGCCGACAAGGCCCGCAAGTGCTCGGAGAGATCGCCGGCTTGGTGCTGCACCGTGGCCACCAGGGCGCCCACCGCCTCTGCATCGACCGGTCTGGTGTCGCCGCTCAGAGCTGTCTCGAGCGCGAGGTCAAGATCGCGCACGGTGGCTAGGACATCTTCGACGTAGCCGGTGTGGCCCCGTATTTCTGCCGCCGGAATGGGAACGCTCAACAACACCCCGCCGGCTCGGCTGTCCACCTGGGCTTGCGCGGCTTGAGCGCGAGCCCGCGCCGCCTCGGTCTGGGCCGCGTACAAAGACGCCAACGCTTGCTCCGTCTGCTCGCGCGCCGCTTCCACCTCGGCCGCGCATTCGGCGCGGACCTGCTCGATTTCCTCGCGCGCAGAGGCGATGGCGTCGTCGGCTTCTGCGCGGGCCCGAGCAAGCGCAGCGCGGGCGGTCGAAACCTCACCGTCGGCCTGGCCACGCGCGGCCGCCACCTCGGCCGCAGCCAGCGCCCGTACTCGTTCGAGCTCCCCGCGTAACTCTTCCAAATCGTGCTGAGCGGTTCTGCGCTCCTCAGCGCGCTCTGTCATGCGCGCTTCGGCGCGCTCGTCAGCCGCGCGGGCCTGCTCGGCGGCCGCTGCCACCTCGGCGCTCGCATCGGCGCGTACCCGCTCGAGCTCGCTGCGGAGTTCTTCTAGGGCACGCTGAGCTGTCGCGCGCTCCTCGGTCCGCTCGGCGGCACGTTCTTCGGCGCGCTCGTCAGCGGCGCGGGTCTGCTCGTGGGCAGCGGCGACCTCGGCGGCGGCGTTGGCGCGTACCCGCTCCAATTCGCTACGTAACTCTTCGGCAGCCTGTTGGGCACTGCGCAGTTCGGCGGCGTGCTCGGCAGCCTGACGCGCGGCTGCGCTCTCGGCCGCCCGGGCCTGCTCGCGGGCTTGCGCGGCGGCCTGGGCGGACTGTTCGGCCTCGGCGCGGGCCATCTGTGCGGCCGCGTGAGCGTCACTCTTGTCCTGTTCGGCCTGGCGCGCCTGGTGCTCTGCCACCGCCCGCAGGTGGTCCGCCTCGACGAGCTGCATCGCCGGTGAAAGCCGTTTTGGTGCCGGCCCACTCCGGTTGCGGTGTTCGATCAGCTCGCCTTCGCTCATCGCGGCCACCGCGGCCAACTGCGCCGGCGCGGGCTTGCCAAGCCGCTGGGCAGCATCGACCGCGGCCGTCGCGGCCTGCTTGGTCACCGCCGCCCATCGGTCGATGTCGAGTTCTTCGATGTGCTGACGCAGATGTGTCATTGACGGCGTCGCCTGCCCTGAGCTGCGGCCACCGCTTTGGCGGGCCGGGGGCGCGGGGTATCGCCACCTTGCGCCGGTGAGCCCGATGACTGCACGGTCTCCTTCGGACCGGAGGGAGCGTCAGCGAGCGTGGGCTCAGCTGAGGCCGAGGGGGCGGACGGCTCGGACGCCACGCTGCCCTGCTGGGCCAACACCTGCGAAAACTGGCTCAAATAGACCGTCACCGCGCCCGTCAGCGTGGCGTCACCGAGACTCTCGGCGTCGCGTAACAAACCCCGCAACAGCTCTAGAGCCAGTTCTGGCCCCAAACCCACCGTGGCGCCTCGGCTGGCCGCCGGCTCTATCCCCGCCGTTTCCACTACCCACACCAGCCGCTGCCAGCATCGGTCCACCGCGGTGTTGTGTTGCTCGGCCTCACGAATTTGACGGTTGTGGCTCTCTTGCCGCTTGGATGCGCGCCAGAAGCCAATCAGGATCAGCGCAGCCAACAACAGTGCCGCAAGCAACGCCGCAGCGCCCCCGAACCCAGCTGAGGTGAGGAACTCGCGGGCCGGCGGCAGCGCAGGCATCCGCTCAGGCACGAGGACCACCGAATCCACTGGTGGGGCCACAGGCATCGACATGGAAAAACCATACCGACCTGTCAGGGCCTGGCGCGACGCTCACGATGATTTGCTCGGCGGGCGTCGCACAACCCCGCCAGCACCGCTAGGTTCGATTCAAATATCACTTTGGCCCCGACAGTCGTTGTGCTGCAACCGATACGAGTGAAAAGGATCCAGTGAAAAGCTGCGCCCACACCTCGCCTGCGTGGCGGTGCCTCGTCTCGGTGGCCACCGCGGCGGCACTGCTGACCGGGTGCAGCTCACCGGCTTGGCGCACCGGCAACCCACCGCCGCCGGCGTTGAACGCTACCCACGGCGTCTACCGTCTGGTCCAGGAGCCCGAAGCAGGCTACGCGGCCATCCTCGGGATCATCGGCCAGGCGCGCCGAACCCTGCGCATGACGATGTATGAGCTGGCCGATTCCGCCGCGCTCAGCGCGCTCGTCGACGCCCACCGCAGGGGCGTAGACACCAAGATCATTCTCGACGCCGCATTCGACGGCCGCCAAACCAACACGGCCGCCTACGACCAGCTCAAAGCAGCCGGCATCGACGTACGATGGGCGCCCGCGGCCACCATCTTCCACCAAAAGACACTGACCGCCGATGACACCGAAACCGCAATCGGCACAGCCAATCTCGTGGCCAAGTACTACCCGTCTAGCCGCGACGCCTGGGTACTTGACACCGACCCAGCCGACATTGCCGCCATCACCGCCACCGTCGACGCCGACTATGCCACCGCCGCAACGGGCCGCCCAGCACCAGGCGTGCCAAGCCCCCACCTGATCTGGTCACCTGACGCTCGCGCCGCCTTTCTACGGCAACTCGACACCGCCGGTCACAGCATCGAACTGACCACCGAAGAACTCAAAGACCGCGCCATCGTGGGGGCCTTGACCAAAGCCGCCCACCGTGGCGTCACCTGCCGCATCGTGCTGACCGCCAACACGGCCACCGTCCACACCGTCGATGAACTCACTGCCGCCGGATGCAAGGCCCATCAATACCCCGCCGACCGCAAGCATCTGTATATCCACGAGAAAATGATCCTGATCGACAGGACTGTCCTCATCATCGGCAGCCAAAACCTGTCCACCACAAGCCTTCTGGAAAACCGCGAAGTGTCCTTGCTGCTCACCAACCAGACCGCCAAGCCGGTCATCGACGCCGTGGCAGCCACCTTCGACAACGACTACCGCCAGTCCACGCCGTAGGGTCCCGCCAGGCCGCGGACGCATAATGGTGTGGTGCAGCGCATTCCCTTCCCCCCAGCCCCCATGCTGGCC
>NZ_NCXM01000004.1 GCF_002104765.1 Mycolicibacterium vulneris | reverse complement strand
ACCGGGCCGGCCAGCGCAAACTCATCGGCGGCCAGGAAGACCAGCTCATCGACATCGCGCTGGAGATCAAGCGCGAGCAAGAGAGCGGCGCCGCCCCGGCGCGCTGACCGGCCGGTTTGGCCTACGTTGTACACAGGCTACGCAAAGGTGCCGCGGGTATCCTGGCGCGTATGAGCACATCCAACACAGTCGGCGCTCGTCGCCGTGGGCTGTACGGCCTGCTCGCCGGGGGATTAATGACCGCTACCGCCGCAGCGGTGATCGCGCTACCCGTGGCAGGCATAGCCAATGCGGACCCGCAATGCAATCAGGACGTGGGTTCATCCATCGACTCGTACCTGCAGCGGCATCCCGACCTTCACCAGCAACTGCAGACCAAGTCGCAGGCAGAGGGCGGCAACGGCAACGTCATCGACTACCTCAATCGGCATCCCGACGTCCGCCAGCACCTGATCGACCTTTCCCACGCGTGCCCACCCTAGTGAGTCGGCGTCGTCTTTGAACGCTGCGGCCGACGCGCGGGAACGTTCGCCATTGACGAAAAAGTAGAACACGTTCTAGCGTCTAGGCGTGTTCTCTGATTCCCTCACCGCTGCGATTGCAGAGGCCGAGCAGTTGGTGGCCGACGCACCGTTCATCGAGACCGAAGCCGACTTGCTCGAAGGGTTGCAGTATCTAGCCGGCTGTATCTCCGGCTGCATCCATCTGGCCGTGGACTACGACCGCGACCATCCCTTCCTGCAATCGGGTACCGGGCCGTTCACCAAGATGGGCTTGGACAACCCCGACACCCTTTACTTCGGTACCCGGGTGCACGCCAACCACGACTACGTGGTCACCGGCCGGCGCGGGACCACCACCGACCTGAGCTTCCAGCTACTCGGCGGTGAGTACACGGACGACTTCGTGCCCGTCAGCCAGGCCGCGTTCGACGACCGCGAGCTCGAGATCGCGCCCGACGGCAGCTTCGAGTGGCGGGTGCGGCCGACGAGTCCCGGGCAACTGGTGATCCGCGAGGTATACGGCGACTGGGCGGCTCAGCGCGGCACGCTGGCCATCTCCCGGCTCGACACGGCGGGCACCGCACCGCCGCCTTTGACCCGCGAGCTCATCGAAAAGCGTTACGCCACAGCGGGAAAGCAGCTTGTCCAGCGGGTGAAGACCTGGCTGCAATTCCCGCAATGGTTTTACCTCGACCTGCCGGTGAACACCATGGTGCCGCCGCGGCTGACTCCGGGCGGGCTGGCCACGCAGTACTCGTCGGTCGGACACTTCGACCTGCGACCCGATCAGGCGATGGTCATCACCATCCCGGTCTCCGACGCGCCCTACCTCGGCTTCCAGCTGGGCAGCCTCTGGTACATCTCGCTGGACTACATCAACCACCAGACCTCGCTGAACAACACTCAGGCGCAGGCGGATCCGGACGGCAAGATCCGCATCGTCGTCGCCGAGCAGAACCCGGGAGTGACGAACTGGGCCGAGACGGTCGGCCACCGGCGTGGCTTCCTGCAGTTCCGCTGGCAGCGGGTATCGCGTGAGCTCACCGACGCCGACGGTCCGACCGTCGAAGTGGTCGACATCGACAAGGTTCCGGCCGCGTTGCCGTACTTCGACCACAACAAGATTTCAGAGGACGACTGGCGCGCCCGAATTGCGCTGCGCCACCAACAGATTCAGGCGAGGATGCTGGGATGACGAAGTTGCTGGACGGCAAGGTAGTGGTGATCAGCGGCGTAGGCCCGGGTCTGGGCACGACGCTGGCGCACCGATGCACGCGAGAAGGCGCCGACCTGGTGCTGGCCGCCCGCACGCCAGAACGCCTGGACGACGTCGCCAAGCAGATCGCCGACCTCGGAGGGCGTGCGACCACGGTGCGCACCGACATCACCGAGGACGACCAGGTGAGCAACCTGGTCGATGCCACCTTGGAGGCCTACGGCAAGGTGGACGTGCTGATAAACAACGCGTTCCGGGTCCCGTCGCTGAAACCGTTCTCGGGAACCAGCTTTCAGCATATCCGTGACGCGATCGAACTCAGCGCGCTGGGCGCACTGCGGCTCATCCAGGGGTTCACGCCGGCGCTGGCCGAATCGAAGGGCTCGATCGTCAACGTCAACTCCATGGTGCTGCGGCACTCGCAGGCGAAGTACGGCGCCTACAAGATGGCCAAGTCCGCGCTGCTGTCCATGTCGCATTCGCTGGCCACCGAACTGGGCGAGCAGGGGATCCGGGTCAACTCCGTTGCACCCGGCTATATCTGGGGCGAGACACTGCAGGGCTACTTCAACCACCAGGCCGGCAAGTACGGAACCACGGCCGAGCAGATCTACCAGGCCACCGCGGCCGACTCCGACCTGAAGCGGCTGCCGACCGAGGACGAAGTGGCCTCGGCGATCCTATTCATGGCGAGCGACCTGTCGAGCGGCATCACCGGGCAGACCCTGGACGTCAATTGCGGGGAGTATCACACCTAATGCCGGCAGCGACGATGCAGAGCGAAGCGATGAGGAGGTGGCGTAACAGTGCCTGAGCGCACCGATGTCGGCACCGTTGACGACCTGAAGGCGTCGGCCAGCAAGATGATCGGGTTGGACGATTTCGGTAGCAACGACGACAACTACCTCGAAGCGCTGGAAGTGCTGCTGGACTCCTACCGGCGCGATGCCGACTTGACGCCGTTGGGCAGCAAGATGAATCGGTTCTTTTTGCGTGGTGCACTGGTGGCCAGGCTGCTTTCCGAATCTGCCTGGAAGCAATACCCGCAGCACGGGGACGTCGCCATCGAGCGGCCGATCTTCGTCACCGGACTGGTGCGCACCGGCACCACCGCCTTGCATCGGCTGCTTGGCGCCGATCCCGCGCACCAGGGCCTGCATCTGTGGTTGGCCGAATTTCCGCAGCCGCGCCCACCTCGTGAAACCTGGGAATCCAACCCGTTTTACAGCCAACTGAACGCGCAGTTCGAGAAGCATCATGCCGAAAACCCGGACTATACGGGTCTGCATTTCATGGCGGCGTACGAGCTGGAGGAGTGCTGGCAGCTGCTGCGGCAGTCGCTGCATTCGGCGTCCTACGAGACCCTGGCGCACCTGCCCACCTACTCGCAGTGGCTGTCCCAGCAGGACTGGACGCCGTCGTACCAGCGGCACCGCCGCAACCTTCAGCTGATCGGGCTCAACGACGCCGGCAAGCGGTGGGTGCTGAAGAATCCCAGCCACCTGTTCGCGCTGGACGCGTTGATGGCGACCTATCCCGACGCGTTGGTGATCCAGACCCATCGTCCTGTCGAAACCATCATGGCTTCGATGTGCTCACTGGCGCAGCACACCGCCGAGGGGTGGTCGACGTCGTTCACCGGCCCCCAAATCGGCGCTGACGCAATGGAAACCTGGTCGCGGGGGCTGGAGCGGTTCAACACCGCACGGGCCAAATACAGCCCGTCGCAGTTCTACGACGTGGACTACAAGGAGTTGATCGCCGACCCGATGGGCGCGGTGGCCGACATCTACCGGCACTTCGGCTTGACGTTGACCGAAGAGGCCAGGGCGGCCATGGAAAAGACCCACGCCGACAGCCAGTCCGGCGCGCGGGCGCCCAAGCACACCTACTCGCTGGCCGACTACGGCCTCAGCACCGAGACGGTCAAGGAGCGGTTCGCGCACTTGTAAATCACACGCGCCACCAGGGTTCCGGTGCGGGCGAGAACCTGATACGGCCCGGGGGGATCCGGGGGCGACGTTTGCTCAGTCGTCGTCCGGCTCGTCGTCGAGATAACCCTCGGCGACTGCATGTTCAATGCTGTCAGCGAGTTTCGGGCACGACCTCGTGCGCGCGGTGTCGCCTCCGGACTCGCGCACCTCGGTGAAGTGCGCGCAGCGTTTCGACGCTTCGGTGTTCCACTGCACCGCGGTGTGTCCCGGCCCGAGCCTGCGAACGGTGACCCGCACATGGCAGAACCGGCAGTCCACCGGCAGCAGACCCGAGTTCAGGTATCGCTCGCGGTCGGCGCGACTGGCCTCGGCAACCGCCGCCGCGCGTCGTGGGTCGTTGCCGAAATCCCTTGATTTCGACCAGGTTCCGCCCTTGCGCTCGGGCCCGGCCGGATGCTCGTCGTGGTCGTGATGATCGCCATGCAGCAACAACATCGACCGCGCAAGCTGATCGACGTCAGGTACCGCCGGCTGATCGTCGCCCATGATTCCTAGTGTTGCTTGGCCGGCACGTCGTCGGTGACCGTCTCGCCGGTTTCCGAGGTCTTGGCCTTGAGGTTCTCCTCGACCTCGGCATTCCAGTACTCGTTGGCGCGGGTGGTGTCTACCTCGATCTCGAAGCGCTCCACCATTTCCGGCTCGATGTCGGCGACGTCGACGTAGAACTGCTGGTACCACCGGCGCAGCTGGTAAACCGCACCGTCCTCCTCGACCAGCAGTGGATTGTCGATGCGGGTCTTGTGCTTCCAGATCTCGACGTCTTGCAGGAAGCCCTTGCTGACGCCCTCGGTGAACACCTTCGACAGCTTGTCGGTCATCTTTTCGTCCATGCCCTTGGGCTTTTCGACGATGACGCCCCACTGCAGCACGAACGAGTTCTGGGTCACCGGGTAGTGGCAGTTGATCAGGATCGACTCGGCCTTGTAGCCGCCGTAGCTGTTGTGCAGCCAGTTGATCATGAACGACGGCCCGAAGTAGGACGCCTCCGAATCCAGGTGCGCCTCACCGTACGACGTGCCGAGGTCGTTGACGTCGGGCCGGCCCACGTTGTGCAGGTACTGCGACGCGATGTGGCCCTCGAAGACGTTCTTGAAGTACGTCGGCAACCCGAAATGGATGTAGAAGAAGTGCGCCATGTCGGTGACGTTGTCGATGATGTCGCGGCAGTTGGATCCCTCGATGAGGATGCTGTTCCAACGCCACTCGGTCCACTCGTCGCTGTGGGATTCCGGGATATCCGGAATGCGGACGGCGGGGTCCGGCGGGTTGTTCTCGTGGTCGTGCCACACGAACAGCAGGCCGCCGCGCACGTCGGTCGTCCACGACCGGGTCCGTGCGGTCTTGGGTGTGCGCTTGGCGTAGGGGACCAGCTTGCAGCGGCCGTCGCCGCCCCAGCGCCAGTCATGGAACGGGCAGGCGACCTCGTCGCCCTTGATGGTGCCCTCCGACAGGTCCCCGCCCATGTGGCGGCAGTACCCGTCGAGCACCTTGATGTCCCCGTGCGAGTCGGCGAACACCACCAGTTTGGTGCCGAACGCCTCAATCGGATGCGGTTTACCGTCCTGGAAGTCCTTTGCAACGCCCAGGCAGTGCCAGCCGCGGGCGTATCTGGTCGGCAAGTCGCCGGGATCGATTTCCCGGATGCCGACCGCCTTGGTGTCGGTACTCACCTGTCACCTCCAACTCACTGGGCCTCTAACTAGAACACGTTACAGTTTTGCGGCCGGGGGGCGCAACGACGGCGAGCCTGGCCACCACATATGCGCACTGGGGTATATCTAAACGATGCCGCTGTTTGCATTCGAGGGCCGCGCGCCACGGGTCGATCCCACCGCTTTCGTGGCCCCGACGGCCACGCTGATCGGCGACGTCGTGGTGGAGGCGGGGGCCTCGGTCTGGTTCAACGCCGTATTGCGCGGCGACTACGGGCCCATTGTGGTGCGCGAGGGCGCCAACGTCCAAGACGGGTCGGTTTTGCACGCCCCTCCCGGTATCCCGGTCGACATCGGTCCCGGCGCGACGGTCGCGCACCTGTGCGTCATTCACGGGGTTCACGTGGGGCAGGAGGCACTGATCGCCAACCACGCCACCGTTCTGGACGGTGCGGTGATCGGCGCGCGCAGCCTGGTCGCCGCGCACTCACTGGTGACGGCAGGCACCCAGATACCGCCCGGGATGCTGGCTGTCGGCGCGCCGGCTCAGATCAGGGGACCGGTCGCCGGGACGGGCGCCGAGATGTGGGTGAAGGTGAACCCGCAGGCCTATCGCGACCTCGCCCAGCGGCATCTGGCCGGGCTGGAACCGCTCTAGACCTTGCGCGTGTTGGCCGCCGCGCGCTCCATCTCCCAGTAGGCGCGCAGGGCCACCATCTTGCCCTCGGCGTTGACTCGATAGGTGAAGACGCCCTCGGTGATCGTCTGGTACTCACCCGTCGTGATGAGGATGTGCCCCACGTTGGCTTCCTCGTTGCCGCACTGATACGTGTCGCGGAAGAAGAACTCGATCTTCGTGGTGGGGGCGATGGCCTTATCCCAGAAGGCCGAGATCGCGTCGCGGCCGCGGTGCCCTAGGCCTTCGGGGTCGAATACCGAAGGCCCGATCGGGTCCTCGACGATGGCATCGTCGGCGAACACCGCCAGCCAGGCGTCCTTGTCCCGGGCCGCCACCGCCTCGCGGGAGCGGCGGCCGGCCTCGTGCGCGGGATGCCCGCTCACGCATCGACCTTCTGGGCCGCGGGCTTGTCGGCGCCCACCACCCACATCGAGTAGTACTGCGAGCCACCGCCGTAGGCGTGTCCCAAAGCCTTTCGCGCGTTGGGTACCTGGTGGTCGCCACCCTTGCCCATCACCTGAATGGCCGCTTCGGCGAAGCGAATCAGGCCCGAGGCACCGATCGGGTTCGACGACAGCACGCCGCCCGACGGGTTCACCGGCAACCGGCCGCCGATCTTGGTTTCGCCGGCTTCGGTGAGTTTCCAGCCTTCGCCCTCGGCGGCAAAGCCGAGGTTTTCCAACCACATCGGCTCGAACCAGGAGAACGGAACGTAGATCTCCGCGGCGTCGATCTCGTCGATCGGGCTCTCGATGCCGGCGGCCTTCCACAGCGCCGCGGCCGCGTCACGGCCGGCCTGCGGGCTGACCTGGTCGCGTCCGGAGAACTGCAGCGGCTCGGTGCGCAGCGCGGTGGCGTGGATCCAGGCCACCGGATGTCCTTGCGCCAGACGGGCTTCGGCGGCCTCCTCGTTGCCGATCACGACGGCGGCGGCACCGTCGGACGACGGGCAGGTCTCGTCGTAGCGGATCGGGTCCCACAGCATCGGCGACGACATCACCTTCTCGACCGTGATGTCGGGCTGGTGCAGGTGCGCCAGTGGGTTCTTGCTGCCGTTGAGCCGGTCCTTGACCGCGACGATGGCACCTATGTTCGTCGGCGCGCCGGACCGGCGGATGTACGAGCGCACGTGCGGCGCGAAGTATCCGCCCGCGCCGGCACCCACCGGCTTGATGAACGGGATCGGAATCGACAACGCCCACATGGCGTTTGATTCCGACTGTTTCTCCCACGCCATCGCGAGCACGCGCCGGTACTTGCCGGACTGCACCAGACTGGCGGCCACCACCCCGGTGGACCCGCCGACCGATCCCGCGGTGTGCACGCGGATCAGCGGCTTGCCGGTGGCGCCCATGGCGTCGGCCATGAACAGCTCGGGCATCATGACGCCCTCGAAGAAGTCCGGCGCCTTGCCGACCACGACGGCGTCGATGTCGTCGAAGGTGCTGCCGGAGTCGGCCAGCGCCCGGTCGATCGCCTCGCGCACCAGGCCGTTCATCGAAACGTCTTGGCGTTTGGCGACGTACTTCGTCTGTCCGGTACCTAGTACCGCAGCAACGTTTGGCCCTGCACCGGCCATCAGTTCTTTCCTTCCATCACCGCGACCAGGTTCTGTTGTAGCGCGGGCCCGCTGGTGGCGTGCGCCAGCACCCGTTCAGCCGAACCGTTCCAGATGTGTTGTGCCGCAAAGCCGATACGTTCGAGACCGGCGACGAACATGGGATTGGCCGCCAGCGCGCCGCCGGACGGGTTGACCTTGGTCGGTCCCGGTATCCGGATGGCTTCCGCGATGATCAGGTGCTGGTGGGTGAAGGGCGCGCAGATCTCGGCCACGTCGAGGTTGTCCGTCCGCCCGCCGGTGGCCACGTGGGCCGCGGCCTTGGTCGACGGGGACTCGGTGAGGTCCCGTGCGCCCAGCGACGGGGTTTCGATGCGGTGCTCGATTCCGGTGATCCACGCCGGGTTTTCGCGCAGTTCGCGCGCCCGGTCGCCGGCCGCCAGCACAATGGCCGCGGCGCCGTCGGTGATCGGCGCGATGTCGTGACGCCGCAGCGGGTCGGCGAAGAACGGCCGCTCGAGCAGTTCGGCGACGCTGATGGACCCGTCCACGTTGTCGACCCGGCGCGCGTTGGCGAAGGAGTCGAAGGCCACGCGCGCCATCTGCTCCTGGGTCCACTTCCCGGTGTCGAGCCCGATGCGCGCCTGCAGCCCGGCCATCGAGACCGAATCGGGCCACAACGGCGCGACGGTGTAGGGGTCGGTCTGCCGCGACAGGATCTGACGCAGGATGCCAGCCGAGGACTTGCCGAAGCCGTACACCAGCGCGGTATCGACCTCGCCGGTCAGGATCTTGATGTAGGCCTCGTAAAGTGCCCAGGCCGCGTCCATTTCGACGTGTGACTCGTTGATCGGCGGGACGGCGCCGATCGAGTCGATCGCCGAGATGAACGAAAATGCCCGTCCGGCAAGGTAATCGGATGATCCGGAACACCAGAAGCCGATGTCGGTCCTGCTGATGCCCAACTCCTCGTACAGCTGGGCGAAGCACGGGATCAACATCTCGACACCGTTGGTGGTGCCGTCGGTGCGGCGGACGTGTGGGGCGTGGGCAAAGCCGACGACCGCAACGTTGCGAGCGCTCATGTGTAGGTAAGCCCTTTACAGGTGGTGCTTGTAGGTGTCGTAGTCGGCGTCGGGTTCCCCGGTCGGCCGGAAGTACTCGATGTTGTCGATGCCGAATCCCCACTCCTCGCGGGGTTTCCACACCGCCTCGACGCGCATGCCCATCCGAACCTCGTGGGCGTCGATGTCGGCGACCAGATGCAGGAACGGGATGTCAGACCCGTCGAGCAGCACGTAGGCCGCCACGTAGGGCGGCTTGATGCGCTGGCCCTGGAACGGGATGTTGATGATCGCGAACGTCGTGACGGTGCCCTTGTCCGGCAACTCGACGAACTCGGTCGTCGGCTGGCCGGTGGCCGGGTCGGCGCCATGCGGCGGGAAATAGACCTTGCCGTTCTCTCCCGTCTTCGCACCCAGCAGCTTGCCCTGTGCGATGGCGCGCAGGTAGGCGCTCTCCTCGTGCGAGGCGCTGTGCTGGATGGTCAGTGAGACCGGCGTGACGATCATGGTCACCGGGTCTTTGTCACCGTCGGACCGCTCGGCCACCGTCTCGGCTTCCTCGCCGATCGCGAAATACGCGATGTCGGTGATGGCGCCCACCGGTTCGTCGACCCAGTGCACATGCACCCGGGTGCCGGTCTTGATGTCCTTCGGCTCGCCCGCGTCCACCGCGTGGATCAGCGGGGTGTCGGCGCCGTCCAATTTGATCAGCGCCCAGGCAAACGGCCGGTCCAGCGGCTGGCCCTCGATCGGCTCGGGCTGCCAGGTCCACGAGACCACGGTGCCGACGCTGGACACCGGTACCATCTCGCCCAGCGGCTCATAGGTGACCGGGTCATATTCCGCCGGCGGCACGTGCACCCGGCCATCCGATCCGCGCACACCCAGGACGTGGCGGTCACGCAGCGCGGTGAAGAACTTGCTCAGCGTGGGGCCGACCGAACGGGTGTAGTCGAAGGCCAACGTCAGTGGTGCGGCGAGTGGTGGCTCAGGGTGATCCATCAGGGGCGGGCTACTCGAGCTGGCTGTCACGCCATCGAGTAGAACAGGTTCTAAGAACGGATTCAACATCGGGTCCACCACCGGAAGGCAAAGACGATGAAGCTGGGATTGCAGCTGGGATATTGGGGCGCTCAGCCGCCGCAGAACCATGGCGAGCTCGTCGCCGCGGCCGAGGAGGCCGGATACGACGCCGTCTTCACCGCCGAGGCCTGGGGTTCGGACGCCTACACACCGCTGGCGTGGCTGGGTTCGTCGACGTCGCGAGTGCGGCTGGGCACCTCGGTGGTCCAGCTGTCCGCCCGCACCCCCACGGCCTGCGCCATGGCGGCCCTGACGCTCGACCACCTGTCCGGCGGCCGGCACGTCCTCGGCCTCGGCGTCTCCGGCCCGCAGGTGGTCGAGGGCTGGTACGGCCAATCGTTCCCCAAGCCGCTGGCCCGGACCCGTGAATACATCGACATCATCCGGCAGGTGTGGGCGCGCGAGGCCCCGGTGACCAGCGCCGGGCCGCACTACCCGCTGCCCCTGACCGGCGGGCGCGCAACGGGTCTGGGCAAGCCGCTCAAGCCCATCACCCATCCGCTGCGGGCCGACATCCCGATCATGCTGGGTGCGGAGGGACCGAAGAACGTCGCGCTGGCCGCCGAGATCTGCGACGGCTGGCTGCCGATCTTCTACACGCCACGCATGGCCGATACCTACAACGAATGGCTGGACGAGGGATTCGCCCGGCCGGGCGCGCGCCGCAGCCGCGAGAACTTCGAGATCTGCGCGACGGCCAACATCGTCATCACCGAGGACCGCAGCGCGGCCTTCGCGGCCATGAAGCCCTACATCGCGCTCTACATGGGTGGGATGGGTGCGGAGGACACCAATTTCCACGCCGACGTCTACCGCCGGATGGGCTACTCCGAAGTGGTCGACGACGTGACGAAACTGTTCCGCAGCAACCAGAAGGACAAGGCCGCGGAAATCATCCCCGACGAGGTGATCGATGACGCCGCAATCGTCGGCGACCTCGACTACGTGCGTAAGCAGATCAAGGCCTGGGAGGCCGCCGGCGTCACCATGATGGTGGTGTCCGGCCGCAGTACAGAGCAGGTCCGCGAGCTGGCGACCCTGATCTGACACCCGCCCACGACAAACTAGAACACGTTCTATTTTTCTTGCCAGGGACTTAGAACGCGTTCTAGATTGTCCGGATGGCACGCCCGACGACGATGCAGAGCGCGCAGCGCGATGCGGTGGGGGCACCTCCCCCTTGCGGGGGCGAGCCGGGCAGTCGACCCCGGCCCAGCCGGTCAGCCGAGCGGGTGGGCGTCGCCGAATGTCATCTCGACGTGGCCGACAGATCCAGAAACCATCGCCCGCTTTGGCAGGCCCAGCGACGCCAGTTCCTCGGCGTAGGCGTGATCGCCCAGTCGCAACTTCGCCCCGCCCAGCCGGCCGCGCAGCCCGCGCACCCGCATCTCCCAGGGCACTTCCCGGGTGGTGCCGTCGGCGAAGGTGTAGGTCTTGAGCACCTGCGGGCGCGACGTCAACATCGAGGGCACCGGCACTCCGCGGGCGAAGTCGATGCCGGCGATGTGCGCGCCGTCGGCGCTGACGTCGAATCCGAACGGGCCGTGCTCGCGAACGGTGAAGTCCGCCATAATCTTCGGGAATCCCCAGATCGAGCGCCCGGCTTCCAGGGTGAAGCTCTGGTCGACGGGCAGATGGTGGATGAACGCGGCCGCATCGCCCAGTGCCCGCCAGCCGCGCGCCGTCGAGCCCGGCGGGTTGACCATGACGCAGGTACCGAATTCGTGGTACTGCCCCAAATCGCCGTCGATATAGCGCGCCAGCATCAGGTTCACCACCGCCCGGCCAGGGCGGGGCTGGCAGACCTGCAGACCGCTGTAGTCGATAAGGCGTTGTGCCGCTTGCGCATCCACCGAAAACATCGCGGTGTGTACGTCCGCTTTTCGTATCCGCACCGGCATGGTGAGGACTGTCCCCGCAACTACGTGTTGTGACTCAGGCATGCCGGTTACTGTAATCCGCTCGTCAATATTTGGAGGCTGTGAATGACTTCGACCTTCCCCGAAGCAATCTCGAACATCGACCTGACCGACGGCAACTTCTACGCCGACCGTCACACGTCGCGCGAGGCCTATCGCTGGATGCGGGCCAACCAGCCGGTGTTTCGTGATCGCAACGGACTGGCCGGTGCTACCACGTATCAAGCCATCCTCGACGCCGAGCGCAATCCTGAACTGTTCTCCAGCACGGGCGGCATCCGTCCCGATCAGCCCGGCATGCCCTACATGATCGACATGGACGATCCGGCACACCTGGTGCGGCGCAAGCTGGTCAACGCCGGCTTCACCCGTAAGCGGGTGAAGGAGAAGGAGCCGTCCATCGCCAAGTTGTGCGACACCCTGATCGACGCGGTGTGTGAGCGCGGCGAGTGTGATTTCGTCCGCGACATCGCCGCCCCGCTGCCGATGGCGGTGATCGGCGACATGCTGGGCGTGCTGCCCCAGGAACGCAGCATGCTGCTGAAGTGGTCCGACGACCTGGTGTGCGGGCTGAGCTCGCACATCGACCCGGAATCGGAGGTCGCCCAGAGCGTGATGAACGCTTTCGCCGCCTACACCGCGTTCACCATGGACATCATCACCAAGCGGCGCTCCGAGCCCACCGATGACCTGTTCTCCATTTTGGTGAACGCCGAGGTGGAGGGTCAGCGGATGTCCGACGACGAGATCGTCATGGAGACGCTGCTCATCCTCATCGGCGGCGACGAGACCACCCGCCACACGCTGAGCGGGGGCACCGAGCAGCTGGTGCGCCACCGTGACCAATGGGATGCATTGGTGCGCGATCCCTCGCTGCTGCCCGGCGCCATCGAGGAGATGCTGCGCTGGACGTCGCCGGTGAAGAACATGTGCCGGATCCTGACCGCCGACACCGAATTCCACGGCACCTCACTGCGTGAGGGCGAGAAGATCATGCTGCTGTTCGAATCGGGCAACTTCGACGAGTCGACGTTCGAGGATCCGGACAACTTCGACATCCGGCGTAACCCCAACAGCCACATGGCTTTCGGTTTCGGCACACACTTCTGCCTGGGGAACCAGCTGGCCCGCCTGGAACTTTCGATGATGACCGAGCGGGTGCTCAAGCGGCTGCCCGATCTCCGGCTGGCCGACGACGACTCGAGCCTGCCGCTGCGGCCGGCGAACTTCGTCAGCGGCCTGGAAGCGATGCCGGTGGTGTTCACCCCGAGCGCGCCGCTGCTGAGCTGATCGCTTTGCGCTCTTGCGCCGAGCGTGCACTCAGGGCGAGATTTTGGCTGATTTCTCGCCTTGAGTTCACGTTCGGCGCGCCCAGGCCGCTGCTACCCGAGCGATGACGCCACCTGCCGTGTCCTCCCCGGTGATTCGTATGTTGGTCCAACCCATCTCTGCGAGTGACTCCGCACGTCGGATGTCTTTGTTGAATTGCCGCCGGTCAGACCGGTGGTGATCACCGTCGGACTCGACGGCCAATTTGACGTCTTCCCAGCCCATATCGAGCACGGCGACAAGCTCGCCGTAATCGCCATAGACAGGAATCTGGGTGCTCGGGCGCGGGTAGCCGGCATCGATGAGCAGCAGTCGCAACCAGCTCTCTCGCGGAGATTCCGCCCCCGCGTCAACCGGTGCCAGCGCGCGTCGTGCGCGGCGAACATTGCGATGGCCCTTGTAGCGCTCAGCGAGTGACTCGACTTCGGCGATTTCGAGTTTCGTTGCCCGCGCGAGCGCATCGAGGGCGGCGACCGCTCTGTCAATGGG
Organism: Mycolicibacterium vulneris; assembly: GCF_002104765.1. Classification (GTDB taxonomy): domain Bacteria; phylum Actinomycetota; class Actinomycetes; order Mycobacteriales; family Mycobacteriaceae; genus Mycobacterium; species Mycobacterium vulneris. The sequence continues at coordinate 224,241 of NZ_NCXM01000004.1, read as the reverse complement.
GTTGCGGCAAGCAATGTCAAAAGCTGTCCGCGCCGCGGATGTCGTGGGTACGCCACCGATCACTCGGACTTCATTGCGTGCCAGTGAGTCCGACCATGTGTTGATCCCGGCCGGCGGACGACGGTGTTGGTAGAACAATTGCGCTGGTGCCCGGTGGTCGATCCATTTGGCCCCATGCAGCGCCGAGGCGGAACGGCCGGCGACGATGCCACGGCGCCGCGACCACAGCCACGCCGCGCACGCACGTGATGTGGCAGTCAGTTCCGTACCAGGGGCGACGTAGACGTCGGGGTGCAGAGCGACGAATCGACTCCGCAGCTGATGCCGGGTAAGGGCGCCGGTCGCGAGCGCCTCGCTGCCGATGAAGGGTTCGTGCACGCGAGCAGTGTGGCGCGAAGGGCTGACAGTGACGCCGAGCGTGCACTCAGGGCGATGAATCGGCCAAAAAGCCACCCTGAGTTCACACTCGGCGATCAGCTGCCTAGCGGTTTTTGAAGTTGGGCTTGCGCTTCTCGGCGAACGCCCGTGGGCCTTCCTTGGAGTCCTCGGAGAGGAACACCGGGATGCCGTTGGCGGTGTCGGGCTTGAAGGCCTCTTCCTCGTGCATGCCCTCGGTCTCGCGGATCGTCTTCAGGATCGCCTGGACGGCCAGGGGCCCGTTGTTCTCAATGACCTCGGCGATCTCGAGCGCCTTGGTCAGCGCCTGCCCGTCGGGAACGACGTGCCCGATCAGGCCCATCTCCTTGGCTTCGGTGGCGGTGATGTGCCGTCCGGTCAGCAGCAGGTCGCAGGCCACGGTGTAAGGGATCTGGCGCACCAGGCGGACCGCCGAGCCGCCCATCGGGTACAGGCTCCACTTGGCTTCGGAGATGCCGAATTTGGCGCTCTCGCCGGCGACCCGGATGTCGGTGCCCTGCAGGATCTCGGTGCCCCCGGCGATGGCCGGGCCCTCGACGGCGGCGATCAGTGGCTTTTTCAGCCGACGGCCTTTGAGCAACGCGTCGATTCGCGACGGGTCGTAGCTGCCGTCCTTGAACGACTCACCCGGCGGCTTCTGGGTTGCAGTCTTGAGGTCCATGCCCGCGCAGAAGTAGCCACCGGCGCCGGTCAGGATGCAGCAGCGGATGTCGTCATCGTTGTCGACGCGGTCCCAGGCCTGGACCATGATTTCCATCATTTCCGTGCTCAAGGCGTTGCGGCGGTGTGGCCGATTCATGGTCACGATGAGGGTGTGACCACGCTGTTCCACCAGCGCGTCAGGTCCGGTCTCCCCGTTTTCTGTGTTTGCTGGGGTTCCGGCATTCTCCACGGACACGGCTACCGCCTTTCCCTCGACAATGGGCACGAGCTTGCCTCGAAATGTAACACGTTCTAATTTGGTGGCCGTGGCCTTGAATATTGCCGACCTTGCAGAGCACGCCATTGACGCTGTGCCCGACCGTGTCGCCCTGATCTGCGGCGACGAGAAGTTGACCTATGCCCAGCTAGAGGAGAAGGCCAACCGCCTGGCTCACTACCTGTTGGAGCAGGGGGTGAAAAAGGACGACAAGGTCGGACTGTACTGCCGCAACCGCATCGAGATCGTCATCGCGATGCTCGGCATCGTGAAGGCCGGCGCCATCCTGGTGAACATCAACTACCGCTATGTCGAGGGCGAGCTTCGCTACCTGTTCGAGAACTCCGACATGGTCGCGTTGGTCCACGAGCGCCAGTACTCCGACCGGGTGGCCAACGTGCTGCCCGAGACACCCGAGGTCAAGACGATCCTGGTCGTCGAGGACGGCAGCGACAACGACTTCAGCCGCTACGGCGGTGTGGAGTTCTACTCCGCGATCGCGGGGAGCTCGCCCGAGCGCGACTTCGGTGAGCGCAGCGCCGACGACATCTACCTGCTCTACACCGGCGGCACCACCGGCTTCCCGAAGGGCGTGATGTGGCGCCACGAGGACATCTATCGGGTGCTGTTCGGTGGAACCGACTTCGCCACAGGCGAATTCGTCAAGGACGAGTACGACCTGGCCAAAGCCGCCGCGGCCAACCCGCCGATGGTCCGCCACCCCATTCCGCCGATGATCCACGGCGCCACCCAGTCGGCCACCTGGATGTCGATCTTCTCGGGCCAAACCACCGTGCTGGCACCGGAATTCAACGCCGACGAGGTCTGGCGCACGATCCACGACCACAAGGTGAACCTGCTGTTCTTCACCGGCGACGCGATGGCCCGGCCGCTGCTGGACGCGCTGCTGGCAGCACAGGAAGGCGCAGAGAGCGAGGCGTACGACCTGTCGTCGCTGTTCCTGCTCGCCTCCACCGCGGCGCTGTTCTCGCCGAGCATCAAGGAGAAGTTCCTCGAACTGCTGCCCAACCGGGTCATCACCGACTCCATCGGATCGTCGGAGACCGGATTCGGCGGCACCAGCATCGTCGCCAAGGATGCGCCGCACGCCGGTGGCCCGCGCGTGACGATCGACCACCGCACCGTCGTGCTCGACGAGGAGGGCAACGAGGTCAAGCCCGGCTCCGGTGTGCGCGGCTTCATCGCGAAGAAGGGAAACATTCCCATCGGTTACTACAAGGACGAGAAGAAGACCGCCGAGACGTTCAAGACCTTCAACGGCGTGCGCTACGCCATCCCCGGCGACTTCGCCGAGGTCGAGGCCGACGGCACCGTCACGATGCTCGGCCGCGGCTCGGTGTCGATCAACAGCGGCGGTGAGAAGATCTACCCCGAGGAGGTCGAGGCCGCGCTCAAGGGCCACCCCGACGTCTTCGACGCCCTGGTGGTCGGAGTGCCCGACCCCCGGTACGGCCAGCACGTCGCCGCCGTCGTACAGCCCCGGCCGGGCACCCGGCCCGCGCTGTCGGAGCTGGACAGCTTCGTGCGCTCCGAGATCGCGGGCTACAAGGTGCCGCGCAGCCTGTGGCTGGTCGACGAGGTCAAGCGCTCGCCCGCGGGTAAACCCGACTACCGCTGGGCCAAGGAGCAGACCGAGGCCCGTCCGGCCGACGACGTGCACGCCGCTCACGCCACTGCGTGACCGACTTCGTCAAACGTAATCCGGCCGCACCGACCGGTTTCTTCGCGGCCGAAGCCGCAGGGCTGCAATGGCTTTCGGCCGTCGAGGGTGGTGTGCCGTGCGCGCAGGTCGTCGCCGCGGACGACACGAGCCTGACCCTGCGGCGGCTGGAATCGGTGGGCCCGACCCCCGAGGCCGCGCGCACGTTCGGCGGCCGGCTGGCCGTCACGCATGACGCCGGTGCCCCGGCGTTCGGGGCCGGTCCGGACGGCTGGGACGGGCCGGGCTTTTTCGGCCCGCTGTCACAGCCTCTGCCGATGTCGTTGCGCCCGCACCGCGACTGGGGCGAGTTCTACGCCGAGGAACGGCTGGCCCCGATGGCCGAACTCGCCGGCCCGCGGCTCGATGCCGGCACCCGCGACGCCGTCGACTCCGTCGCGGCGCGTTGCCGTGCGGGCGATTTCGACGACGACGACCGGCCGGCCCGGCTGCACGGCGATCTGTGGAGCGGGAACGTGATGTGGACGCCCGACGGTGTGGTGCTCATCGACCCCGCCGCGCACGCCGGTCACCGCGAGACCGACCTGGCGATGCTAGCGCTGTTCGGCTGTCCGCACTACGACGCGGTGATCGCCGGCTACCACGAGGTGCGACCGCTACGGCCCGGCTGGCGCGACCGCATCGGGCTGCACCAGCTCTTCCCGCTGCTGGCGCACGTCGTGCTGTTCGGCGGCGGGTACGCGCAGCAGGCGCACGCCTGCGCCCGCGCGGCGCTGACCATCTGACCTCGGTCCGCGACGGGCCCCGGTCTAAAGTCGAATCGCATGACGATCGATGTCTGGATGCAGCATCCGACTGCGCGGTTCCTGCGCAGCGACATGCTGGCATCCCTGCGGCGGTGGACGGGCGGGACGATCCCCGACACCGACATCCCGATCGAGACGACCCTGGCGTCGATGGACTCCGCCGGCGTCGAATTGGGCGTGCTCAGCGCCTGGCGCGGGCCGGGCGGAGCGGACCTGGTCTCCAACGACGAGGTGGCGCAATGGATTGCCGCGCACCCGGACCGGCTCGCCGGCCTGGCCACCGTCGACCTGGACCGGCCGATGGCAGCCGTCCGGGAGTTGCGGCGCCGCATCGCCGACGGGGGATTCGTGGGGCTGCGGGTGGTGCCGTGGTTGTGGAATGCCCCGCCCACCGATCGTCGCTACTATCCGCTGTTCGCCCAGTGCGTGGAATCCGGCGTACCGTTCTGCACCCAGGTCGGCCACACCGGCCCGCTGCGCCCGTCGGAGACCGGCCGGCCGATTCCCTACATCGACCAGGTGGCGCTGGACTTCCCGGAGCTGGTGATCGTCTGCGGCCACGTCGGCTACCCGTGGACCGAGGAGATGGTCGCGGTGGCCCGCAAGCACGAAAACGTCTACATCGACACCTCGGCGTACACGATCAAGCGGTTGCCCGACGAACTCGTCCGGTTCATGAAGACCGGAACTGGGCAGCGAAAAGTGTTGTTCGGCACCAATTATCCGATGATCACCCACGAGCACGCGCTGGCGGGACTGGACGAACTCGGGCTGACCGACGACGCTCGCCGAGACTTCCTGCGCGGCAACGCCGAACGAGTTTTCCGACTGGAGGTAATGAAGTGAACGGTGCCCAGGCCCTGATCAACACCCTGGTCGACGGGGGCGTCGACGTGTGTTTCGCCAACCCGGGCACGTCGGAGATGCACTTCGTCGCCGCACTGGACGCCGTGCCGCGGATGCGCGGCGTGCTGGCGTTGTTCGAGGGGGTCGCCACCGGCGCGGCCGACGGTTATGCCCGCATCGCCGATCGCCCGGCCGCCGTCCTGCTGCACTTGGGCCCCGGGCTGGGCAACGGCCTGGCCAACCTGCACAACGCCCGTCGCGCGCGGGTGCCGATGGTGGTGGTGGTCGGCGACCACGCCACGTATCACAAGAAGTACGACGCCCCACTGGAATCCGATATCGACGCGCTTGCCGGCACCGTCTCGGGATGGGTGCGCCGAACCAGTGACGCCTCCCAGGTATCCGCCGACGCCGTCGAGGGCATCGCGGCCAGCCGGTGGGGTTCGCAGATCTCGACGCTGATCCTGCCCGCCGACGTGTCCTGGTCCGACGGCGCCCAGCTGTTCTCCAACCTGGAAACGCAGCCGACGGGCGCCGATTCGCTGCTGGCGCCCGAGGTGCTCGAGGTGCTTCGCTCCGGGGAGCCGACGGTGATCATGGTGGGCGGCGACGCCACCCGCCACGCGGGCCTGGCGGCGGCCACCCGCATCGGGGCGGCCACGGGCGCCCGCGTGCTGTGCGAGACCTTCCCGACCCGGCTGGAGCGCGGCGCCGGCGTCCCCGCGGTCGACCGGCTGGCGTATTTCGCCGAGGCCGCGATGGCCCAGCTGGACGGCGCCAAGCATCTGGTGCTGGCCGGCGCCAAGTCGCCGGTGTCGTTCTTCGCCTACCCGGGCATGCCCAGCGATCTGGTACCGGCCGGCTGCGAGGTGCATGTGCTCGCCGAATACAGCGGCGCGGCAGACGCTTTGATCGCCCTGGCCGATCAGCTGGCACCGGGCACCGAAGCGCCGGTGGCGCCCGCATCGCGTCCGCAGCTGCCGACGGGTCCGCTGACCTCCGCGTCGGCCGCCGACGTGATCGGGGCGCTGTTGCCCGAAGCCGCGATCGTGGTCGACGAGTCGAACACCTCCGGTGTGTTGCTTGCGGGGGCGACGGCCGGCGCGCCGGCGCACGACTGGCTGACCCTGACCGGTGGGGCGATCGGCTACGGCATCCCGGCCGCGGTGGGCGCCGCGGTGGCCGCCCCGCACCGTCCGGTGCTGTGCCTGGAATCCGACGGCTCGGCGATGTACACGATTTCGGGATTGTGGACCCAGGCCCGCGAGAACCTCAACGTGACCACCGTGCTGTACAACAACAGCGCCTACGACATCCTCCGGATTGAGCTGCAACGCGTCGGCGCGGGGTCCGCGCCCGGGCCCGAAGCGCTCGCGCTGCTCGATTTATCAGACCCCACAATGGATTTCGTGAAGATCAGCGAGGGCATGGGAGTGCCCGCGCGGCGCGTCACCACCGCCGAGGAATTGGCCGACGCGTTGCGCGCCGCCTTCGCCGAACCCGGACCGCACCTGATCGACGCCGTGGTGCCGTCAATAACGGGCTAGGGTCGGCAGCCGGCTCAGCAGCCAGTCCGTCATCGTATTGACTACCTCGACGCCCGTTTCGAACGCGCCGTCGTCCGCGTCCGCTGCCAGCGCCACACCCCATTGGCCGGACGGCGTCGGGACGATGCCGAACTGGCGGACCAGATACCCGCCATGCACGCCCGGGCCCCAACCGCCCTTCGCGGCATGGCCTTTGGCGGCCAGCCCCCACTGGTCGCCGGCGACCAGCCGCTGCATGAGGTCGATCACTTCCACGGCATCGGGGATGGTCGACAGCTCCGCGGCGAATCGCGCCTGGCGCTGCAAGCTCCACTGGGTTTGGCCGAAAGCGGTGAAGCCACGGCGAAGTCGCCGCGATTCGACCACCGTCGCGGTGTCACCGCCTTCGGCCACCACGCCCTGGACCCGCCGCGCCGCGTCCATCGGCGCGCCCAGTTGCGACCACAACTGTTCGGAGGCGCGATTATCGGATTCGGTGATGGCCTTCACCACCAGCTCGCGCGAGCCCAGCCAATCGTTGCGCAGCGCCGCGATCGCCAGGGGCACCTTGATGGTCGACCATGCCACGCCCGACCACCAGCTGCCCAGGGAAAACGTTCTGTCCGGCCGGGCGATCGCGACGCCGACGCTCGCCGGTGCCGCGTCGGAGAGCTGTTCGAAGCTGGCTTCCAGCGCGAGTTCGAGAGGCCGTGCGGTCATGCGCTGATTTCCCTATCCGCGTCCGTGACGATGACGCCGAGGTGGGCGACCGGCGCATCCACCATCGCGTCTCCTTGTCCTTGCGGCATTTTCATTTGCGGCCCCGCATTCATCTGCGGCGTGTGCGGGGCAAGGTCGTCAGCCCGCCGGTGGCGGGAGCGGCGGCAGCGGCGGCCCTTGCTCCGGCGGGGGAGGAGCTTCCCACCGTTCGGGGTCCGGCGTCGGCGGTGACCACACCAGCGGCAGCGGGGGCGGCGGGGGCGGCTCCGCCGCGGCGGGGACCGCACCCAGCCCGAGCGCGGCGGCGCCCAGCGACCCGACCAGGATCGAGCCGGCGATCACTTCGCGGATTTTCATCAACCGCTGAGCTTACTGCCAGGAGCACGCATCAGGCGGCAACGCCCGCCCTCGGGCGGCTAACGGTGGATCTTCCACACCGGGTCGCCGCAGTCGACGCCCTGGGCGGCCAGCTGTCGCTTCAGCACTTTGAACGTCACCGTCCGCGGGAGTTCGGCGCTGATCCGCACGTACGACGGCCACTGTTTGGGTCCCAGGTCCGGCTGCTCCGCCAGGAAGGCGCGGAACTTCCCGTCGTCGAACTCGGTGCCCGGCGCCATCACCACCGCGGCCATCACCTGGTCGCCGACGACCGCGTCCGGCACCGGGTACACCGCGACCTCGGCGATGTCGGGGTGGCGCAGCAACACCCGTTCGATCGGGGCCGCACCAAGGTTTTCGCCGTCGACCCGCATCCAATCGCCCAGCCGTCCAGCGAAGTACGCGTACCCGGCGTCGTCGCGGTAGGCGAGATCACCGCTGTGGTACACCCCGCCGGCCATCCGCTCGGTCTCGGCCGCCTCGTCGTTGTAGTAACCCTCGAAACGCCCCGGCCCCGCGGTGTTGACCAGTTCGCCGACCACGCCCGGCGGGCATGACGCGCCGGTGTCGGGATCGATGATGTCGATGCCGTCGGGAAGCGGGCCCAGTGAACCCGCCGGCGTATCGGGCGTGCGCGCGATGGCCACGCCGCCTTCGGTGGAGCCGAATCCGTCCTGCACAACGCACCCGAACCTGCGTGCGAAGCGCTCGATGTCATCGGGCACGCCCTCGTTGCCGTAGACCGCGCGCAGCGGGTTGTCCGCGTCGTCGGGACGCTCGGGCGTGGCGAGCACGTACGACAGCGGCTTGCCCACGTAATTGGCGTAGGTGGCGCCGTAGCGGCGCACATCGACGATGAAGTTCGAGGCGGAGAACTTGCGCCGCAATGCCATCGAGCCCTCGCAGGCTGCCGCCACCGCCCAGCCGACGAGCACCGCGTTGGAATGAAACAGGGGCATCGACACATAGCAGACGTCGTCGCGGCCGAGGTCGAAGCGCTGTGACATGGTCACGCCCGCGATCGCGACCTTACCGTGGCTGCACTTGACTGCCTTGGGCTCGCCGCTGGTGCCTGACGTGAAGATCAGCATGAAAAGATCCGCCGGCGAGGCGTTCTGAAAAGAGATTGGCGCGTCGCGGTGCGCGGCGATCTCGTCGGCCCAGGCGGGGGAGTCGGCATTCAGATGCTCGATGTCGCCGAGCGTCTCAGCCGACTTCGAGTCGGCCAGCACCAGTTGGCAGTCGGCCCTTGCGATGTCGCGTTGCAGCGCCTCGCCGCGGCGCACCGGGTTGAGCCCCACCGGCACGATCCCCGACATTCCCGCCGCCGCCAGCATCGCCGAGAAGAACGGGGTGTTCTCCAGCAGCACGCCGACATGCGGCGGCCGGCCGGGGTCGAGCCGCGCCCGCAGCGCCGCGGCAATGGCGGCACCGTGCTGCAGGTGATCGCGCCAGCTGGTGAACGAGTCCTCGAAGTAGATACCCCGGTCGTCGATTTCGGTCAGCGGCGCCAGCAGCTTGGCGACCGTCAATTCATCGGTGAGATCCATTGCGCCTAAGCGGGTGTCTCGGCCAGCTCCCGGCCGATCCGGCGCAGCTGCCCGGTGGCACCGCCCAGGGCGAACTCGGTCTCCTTGGCGGCCAGGAAGTAGCGGTGCGCGGGGTGATCGGTGTCGACGCCGACGCCGCCGTGCACGTGCACGATGGTGTGCGCCACCCGATGACCGGCGTCCGCTGCCCAGAACGCCGCACTGGCGACGTCGATCTCGGCCGGAATGTCCTCCGAGACCCGCCATGCCGCCTGGGTGAGGGTGAGCCGCAGCCCCTTGACGTCGATGTAGCCGTCGGCCAGTCGCTGCGACACCGCCTGGAAGCTGCCGATCGGGCGGTCGAACTGCTCACGCTCGCGTGCGTATTCGGCCGTCATCTGCAGGCCCCGCTCGAGCACCCCGAGCTGGAAAGCGCTGCGGCCCAAGGTACCCAGCGTGCCGAGCCACGTCACGACCTCGGCGCCGCCGACCTTGCGGCCCTCGTCCACCTCGGTCCCATCCAGGGCCAGGCGCCCGACGCTGCCCAGGCCGGTGGTTTCCAGTGCGGTCACCGTGACGCCGGGGGCGTCGGCGGCGACCAGGAAAACCGCCGTGCCGGAGTCCGTTTCGGCGGGCACCAGGAACGCGTCGGCCACCGGGCCGAAGCCGACCTGGGTGCGGGTTCCGGTCAGCCGGTACCCGCCGCCGGCGCCGACGGCCTGCACGGGGCCGTCGCCCATCTCGCCGTCGAGGGCGACGGCGAGCGTCTTCTCACCGTTGACTGCCGGCACGCCCCAACTCTGTTGCAGCTCTTCGGAGCCGAACCGGGCCAGCGCTCCGGCACCCAGCACCACCGACTCCAGGTAGGGCACCGCCGCCAGCTGGTGTCCCAGCGCGACCAGGATCGCGATCTGCTCGAGCGCGCCGAAACCGTCGCCGCCCAGCGATGAAGCCGAGGCGCTGGACAGGATGCCGGCGTCGATCAGCTTGCGCCACAGGTCGCGGTCGAACCGCTGATCGAGCCCGTCGAGCTCACGCTGGTGTTCGGGGGTGCATACCGAGTCCACGATGGTGTCGACCAGGTTGCCGAGGTCGTTCGCCGCTTCGGTGGTGGTGAAATCCATGAACGTCCGTCCTTCTATTCCGTAGCGGCTCAGCGGCTCAGCGGTTCCGGGGCAGGCCTAGGGCGACCATGCCGATGATGTCGCGCTGCACTTCGTTGGTGCCGCCGCCGAACGTCAGGATCAGGCAGGCCCGATGCATCCGTTCGACCCGGCCGCGCAGCAACGAGCCCGGCGAATTCTGGCGCACCGTTGCGGCGGTACCCAGCACCTCCATCAGCAGCCGGTAGGCCTCGGTGGCCAGCTCGGTGCCGTACACCTTGGCCGCCGACGCGTCGGCGGGTGACAGCGCTTCGTCTGCCGCCGAGGCGAGTTCCCAGTTGATCAGCTTGAGTACTTCGGCCTTGGCGTGCACGCGGGCCAGGTTGATCTGCACCCATTCCGAGTCGATCAGCCGGGCGCCACCGGCGTCCTTGGTGTTCTGCGCCCATTCGCGAACCTCGCGCAGGGCCAGGAAGATCGGTTGCGGCGAGACCAGCGCGACCCGCTCGTGGTTGAGCTGGTTGGTCACCAGTTTCCAGCCGCCGTTCTCTTCGCCGACCAGGTTGGTCACCGGGACGCGCACATCGGAGTAGTAGGTGGCGCTGGTGTCCACGCCGGCCATGGTGTGCACCGGCGTCCAGGAGAAACCCTCGGCGGTCGTCGGCACGGTCAGCATCGAAATGCCGCGGTGCTTCTTGGCCTCGGGGTTAGTGCGCACGGCCAGCCACACCCAGTCCGCATAGGCGATCAGGCTGGTCCACATCTTCTGGCCGTTGATGACGTAGTCGTCACCGTCGCGCACCGCCGTGGTGCGCAGGTTGGCCAGGTCGGTGCCGGCGCCGGGCTCCGAGTAGCCGATGGAGAAGTGCAGCTCGCCCGCCGCGATCTTGGGCAGGAAGAACTTCTTCTGTTCCTCGGTGCCGAACGCCATGATCGTCGGCGCCACGCTGTTGATGGTCAGGAACGGCACCGGCACGCCGGCGATGGCAGCCTCATCGGTGAAGATCAGCGAGTCCATCGGGGAGCGGTCCTGGCCGCCGTACTCCTTGGGCCAGTTCAGGGTGAGCCAGCCGTCCTTGCCCATCTGCGCGACGGTGTCGCGGTAGGCGGTGCCGGTGCCGACCTCGCCGCCGCCCGAGGAGGTCAGCGCCTCGCGGCGCTCGGGGGTCATCAGCTCGGTGAAGTACGACCGCAGCTCGCGACGCAGCTCCTCTTGTTCGGGGGTGTAACTGATACGCATTTCGGCCGTCCTTGAGGTTAACGACGTTCGGAGTAACAAGCCTCGTCACAGGCTGCAGCTCGACCAACGGCTACCCGTTCGCCTCCCCGGTTGTAACACGTTCTAGTCTGGGAATCCAGCGACCGTTTCGCCAGATGTGTCGGGGCCCTATGGTGGACCTACATACTGATGAGGCGTGTCCTCAGGTGAAGGCCAGGTTCAAGGAGGGTGCTGTGCGGGTGATCGTGGACCGTGACCGATGCGAAGGTAACGCAGTGTGCTTGGGAATTGCGCCAGATATCTTCGACCTGGACGACGAAGACTACGCCGTGGTGAAGCTCGACCCGATTCCCGCCGATCAGGAGCAACTGGCCGAGCAGGCGATCGCCGAATGCCCGCGCGCGGCACTTCAGCGCGGCGACTAATGCGAGCCCAGAGCGCGTAACCCGAAACTAGAGGTATTCATAAATTGACTAGCAGCACGAACGTGACCGATCTCTCCGGAAAGGTCGCGGTGGTGACCGGTGCGGCCGCGGGCTTGGGACGCGCCGAGGCGCTCGGCCTGGCACGCCAGGGCGCGACCGTCGTCGTCAACGACATCGCCGCGGCGTTGGACGCCTCCGACGTCATCGACGAAATCAACTCCGCCGGTTCGAAGGCCGTCGCGGTGGCCGGCGACATCAGCGAACGCTCCACCGCCGACGAACTGGTTGCTCAGGCCGACTCGCTGGGTGGCCTCGACATCGTGGTCAACAACGCCGGGATCACTCGCGACCGGATGTTGTTCAACATGTCCGACGAGGAGTGGGATCTGGTCATCGCCGTGCACCTGCGCGGTCACTTCCTGCTGACCCGCAATGCGGCGACCTACTGGCGCAACAAGGCCAAGGACGCCGGCGGCCAGATCTTCGGGCGCATTGTCAACACCGCCTCGGAGGCCGGGCTGGTCGGTCCGGTGGGGCAGGCGAACTACGGCGCCGCCAAGGCGGGCATCATCTCCCTCACCCTGACGGCAGCGCGGGCGCTGGGCCGCTACGGCGTGTGCGCCAACGCCATCTGCCCACGTGCGCGCACCGCGATGACGGCCGACGTCTTCGGCGACGCACCCAAGGTGGAAGCGGGCGGCATCGACCCGCTGTCGCCCGAGCATGTGGTCAATCTGGTGCAGTTCCTGTCGTCCCCGGCGGCGGCCGAGGTGAACGGTCAGGTCTTCATCGTCTACGGTCCACAGGTGACATTGGTCGCTGCGCCGACCGCGGAGCGGAAATTCAGCGCCGAGGGCCCCGCCTGGGACCCTGCCCAGCTGAGTTCGACGCTGCAGGATTACTTTGCTGGCCGTGATCCTGAGCACAATTTCTCCGCGGGCGCACTGATGGAGCAATAGCCTTAAAAGGCTGGCTGACCGGGGGGGAATCGCCAGTAGAACGTGTGTCAGTTTTACACGTGACAAGTGCTTCTGAGCTGGCAAATTAACGGTTCGGATAAGGAAGCCCTGTTCATTGACATGGTCAACTTGTTCTGAGTTAATATGATCCGGCTCACACCCAGCCGCATGGGACCGTAGACGACGCAAAGGCCACACATAGACTTCGCCGAGACCAGACCGAGGGGGGAACCGCGTTGAGGGAACAACTTGCGGTTCCCGCCCGCGCCGTCGGCGGATTTTTCGAAATGATGTTGGACACAGGCCGCGCGGCTTTCCGCCGGCCGTTTCAAATCGGTGAGTTTCTCGACCAGACGTGGATGATCGCGCGCGTGTCGCTGGTCCCCACGCTGCTGGTGTCCATCCCGTTCACGGTCCTGGTCGCCTTCACCCTCAACATCCTGCTGCGCGAGATCGGCGCCGCCGACCTGTCCGGCGCCGGGACGGCATTCGGCACCATCACCCAGCTGGGGCCGGTGGTGACGGTGCTCGTCGTGGCCGGCGCCGGTGCCACCGCGATCTGCGCCGACCTCGGCGCTCGCACCATCCGCGAAGAAATCGACGCGATGCGGGTGCTCGGCATCGACCCGATCCAGCGGCTGGTCGTGCCCCGCGTGCTGGCCTCCACGGTGGTGGCCCTGCTGCTCAACGGCTTGGTGTGCGCCATCGGTCTTTCCGGTGGCTACGTGTTCTCCGTCTTCCTGCAGGGCGTCAACCCCGGCGCGTTCATCAACGGCTTGACAGTGCTGACCGGCCTGCGCGAGCTGGTGCTGGCCGAAGTCAAGGCGCTGCTGTTCGGCGTGATGGCCGGCATGGTGGGCTGCTACCGCGGCCTCACCGTCAAGGGTGGGCCCAAGGGCGTCGGCAACGCGGTCAACGAGACCGTGGTCTACGCCTTCATCTGTCTGTTCGTGATCAACGTGGTGATGACCGCCATCGGCGTGCGGATCTCGGCGAAGTGATGGGATGGGTGCGCACGCCATGAGTTACGACGCAACACTGCGGTTCCGCCGCATCTTCACCCGGCTGCAGGAGCCCGTCGACGACTTCGGCGAGCAGGCGTTGTTCTACGGGCAGACCATGCGGTATGTCCCCAACGCGATCACCCGCTACCGCAAGGAGACGGTCCGGCTGATCGCCGAGATGACGATGGGCGCGGGAGCGCTCGTCATGATCGGCGGCACGGTCGGTGTGGCCGCCTTCCTGACCCTGGCCTCCGGCGGTGTCATTGCCGTGCAGGGGTATTCGTCGCTGGGCAACATCGGCATCGAGGCGCTGACGGGATTCCTGTCGGCATTCCTGAACGTCCGTGTCGTCGCGCCGGTGATCGCCGGTATCGCGCTGGCCGCCACCATCGGCGCCGGCGCCACCGCCCAATTGGGCGCCATGCGGGTGTCCGAGGAGATCGACGCCGTCGAATGCATGGCGGTGCACTCGGTGTCCTACCTGGTATCGACCCGCCTGATCGCCGGCCTCATCGCGATCATCCCGCTGTATTCGCTGTCCGTGCTGGCCGCGTTCTTCGCCGCCCGCTTCACCACGGTGTACATCAACGGGCAGTCAAAGGGGCTCTACGACCACTACTTCAATACATTCCTTATTCCGTCGGACCTGCTGTGGTCGTTCCTGCAGGCGATCGTGATGTCGATCGCGGTGATGCTCATACATACCTATTACGGCTACAACGCCAACGGCGGTCCGGTCGGCGTCGGGATCGCGGTCGGCCAGGCCGTGCGTACTTCGCTGATCGTCGTGGTCGTCATTACATTGTTCATCTCGCTCGCTGTGTATGGGGCGTCCGGTAACTTCAACCTCTCCGGATAAGAGGACCGCTTAAAAGGGACATGGCAGAAACAGACGCGCGACGCACAACCGTCCGGCTGGCAGCAGCAGTGCTGGCCAGCCTGATTGTGGCTTTCGCTGTGCTGACTTACCTTTCCTACACAGCGGCCTTCGCGTCGATCGACACCGTCACGGTGTCAGCACCCCGGGCCGGGCTGGTGATGGAGAAGGGCGCCAAGGTCAAATACCGGGGTATTCAGATCGGCAAGGTCGAAACCATCGACTATTCCGGTGACCAGGCGCGGCTGACGCTGGGCATCAACAGCGACGACATTCGTTTCATCCCGTCCAACGCGACGGTGCACATCGCCGGTAACACCATTTTCGGTGCCAAGGCCGTGGAATTCATTCCGCCGCAGGCTCCCTCGCCGACGTCGCTGCGTCCGGATGCGCATGTGGCGGCCTCTTCGGTGCAGCTGGAAGTCAACACCTTGTTCCAGTCGTTGATGGACCTGCTGCACAAGATCGACCCCGTCGAACTCAACGGCACGCTGAGCGCGTTCGCGGAAGGCCTGCGCGGCCACGGCGACGACCTGGGCGGCATCCTGACCGGCCTGAATACGCTGACGCGCCAGGCGAACCCGAAGCTGCCCGCGCTGCAGGAGGACTTCCGCAAGACCGCGGTGGTGGCCAACGTCTACGCCGACGCGGCGCCGGACCTGACCACCGTGATCGACAACCTGCCGACGATCAACAAGACGGTTGTGGACCAGCAGAAGAACCTGGACAGCACGCTGTTGGCCACAATCGGCCTGTCGAACAACGCGTATGAAACGCTGGCCCCTGCCGAAGAGGACTTCATCGCTACCATCAACCGGCTGCGGGCCCCGCTCAAGGTGGCCGCCGACTACTCGCCGGAACTCGGCTGCCTGTTCGCCGGCGTCGAGCGCGGTATCAAGGAATTCGCCCCGTTGCTCGGTGTCCGCAAGGCAGGCCTGTTCACGTCGTCGAGCTTCGTGCTGGGTGCTCCTTCCTATACCTACCCCGAATCGCTGCCGATCGTGAACGCCTCGGGCGGCCCGAACTGCCGTGGGCTGCCTGACATTCCGACCAAGCAGACCGGCGGATCGTTCTTCCGTTCCCCGTTCCTGGTGACCGACAACGCGAACATCCCGTACGAGCCGTTCACCGAGTTGCAGTTCGACGCGCCCTCCACGCTGCAGTTCTTGTTCCACGGCGCCTTCGCGGAACGGGACGACTTCTGATGGCCGACTCGGGGATGCCGTCGCACCGCGAGATGATGACCAAGGTCAGCATCTTCGTGGTGGCCATGCTGCTGGTGTCTGCGGGGCTGGTGGTAATCTTCGGCGACTTCCGCTTCGGCCCCGAAAGCACTTACCACGCAACGTTTACCGACGTGTCACGGCTGAAGTCCGGCCAGAAGGTGCGCATCGCCGGTGTGCCGGTCGGCGCGGTGTCGGGCATCAAGCTCAACCCCGACAACACCATCGACGTGAAGTTCAGGGTCGACAAGCGCTACACGCTCTATTCGTCCACGCGCGCGGCGATCCGCTACGAAAACCTGGTCGGCGACCGGTTCCTGGAGATCACGTCGGGCCCCGGGGAGCTGCGCAAGCTGCCGGCCGGCGCGACGATCAACAGCCAACACACCCAGCCCGCACTGGATCTCGACGCGCTGCTGGGCGGACTGCGGCCGGTGCTCAAAGGGCTTGACGCCGACAAGGTCAACACCATCAGCAGCGCGGTCATCCAATTACTGCAGGGTCAGGGCGGCGCGTTGTCCAACGTGCTGGCCGACACCAGCGCGTTCTCCTCGGCCCTGGGCCAGCGGGACCAGCTCATCGGCGACGTGATCAACAACCTCAATACGGTGCTGACGACCGTGGACCAACGCAGCGCACAATTCTCGACCAGCGTCGATCAGCTGCAACAACTGATCACCGGGCTGGCCCAGCACAAGGACGACATCGCCGGTGCCATTCCACCTCTGGCGTCGACGACGACGGATCTGACTCAGCTGCTGAAGAATTCGCGCCGACCGCTGCAGGGCATCCTGGAGAACACCCGCCCGCTGGCCACCGAACTGGACAACCGCAAGGCCGAGGTGAACAACGACGTCGAACAGCTGGGCGAGGACTATCTGCGGTTATCCGCCCTCGGCGCCTACGGGTCGTTCTTCAACATTTACTTCTGCTCCGTGACGATCAAGATCAATGGCCCGGCCGGTAGCGACATCCTGCTGCCGCTCGGTGGCCAGGTGGATCCCAGCAAGGGCAGGTGCGCTTTTGTCAAGTAACTCAAGGCGCGAGCGCGATCCACTGCGCACGGGCATCTTCGGCGTGGTGCTGGTTCTGTGTGTCGTGCTCATTGCGTTCGGCTACTCCGGGTTACCGTTCTGGCCCCAGGGCAAGATCTACGACGCCTACTTCACCGACGCCGGCGGCATCAATCCCGGCAACGCCGTTTATGTTTCGGGTTTCAAGGTCGGCAAGGTGACCTCGGTGGGTCTGGCCGGCGACAGCGCCAAGATCAGCTTCAGCGTCGACCGCCACGTCGCGGTCGGCGACCAGTCGCTGGCCGCGATCCGCACCGACACCATTCTCGGTGAGCGCTCCATCTCGGTGACCCCGGCCGGCGGCGGCAAGGCGACCACCATCCCGCTCAGCCGCACGACCACGCCCTACACGCTCGCCGGCGCGCTCGAGGATCTGGGCCAGAACGCCAACAACCTGGACAAGCCGCAGTTCGAGAAGGCGCTGAACGTCCTGACCGACACCCTGCACGACGCCAACCCGCAGTTGCGCGGTGCGCTGGACGGCGTGACGTCGCTGTCACGCACGCTGGACCGCCGTGATGAGGCGCTGCAAAGCCTGCTGGCACACGCGAAGTCGGTCACCGGCGTGTTGTCGCAGCGCGCCGACCAGGTCAACAGACTGGTCGATGACGGTAACGAGTTGTTCGCCGCCCTCGACGAACGGCGCAGCGCCCTGAGTCAGCTGATCTCGGGGATCCAGGACCTTTCCACGCAGATCTCCGGCTTCGTCGCCGATAACCGCAAGGAATTCGGTCCTGCGCTGAACAAGCTCAACGACGTGCTGTCCAACCTCAACGAGCGCCGCGACTACATCACCGAAGCCCTCAAGCGGCTGCCCACCTACGCCACCGAGCTGGGTGAGGTCGTCGGTTCGGGTCCCGGATTCAACGTCAACGTCTACGGCGTGATCCCGGCGCCGCTGATTGCCACCATGTTCGACTTCTTCTATCAGCCCGGCAAGATGCCTGCCAGCCTCGCCGACTACCTGCGTGGCCTGATTCAGGAACGCTGGGTGATCAGGCCGAAGTCGCCATGACGCAGCGAATCCTCGGCAGCAGGGGGCTGCGCTACGCCACCATCATCGCGCTCGTCGCGGTGCTGGTGGGTGGCGTGTATGTGCTTTCGTCGCAAGCGAACAACCGCAAGATCGTCGGCTACTTCGCCTCAGCGGTCGGCCTGTACCCCGGTGACCAGGTGCGCATCCTGGGTGTCCCGGTCGGCACCATCGACACGATCGACCCGCGGCCTTCCGACGTCAAGATCACCATGTCGGTGAGCAAGGACGTGAAGATCCCGAAGGACGCCAAGGCGATCATCATGTCGCCAAACCTGGTGGCGGCCCGGTTCATTCAGCTGACACCGGCGTACACCAGCGGTCCGGAGATGGCCGACGGCGCCAGCATCGGCCCGGGCCGCACCGCGGTCCCGGTGGAATGGGACGAAGTCAAGGAGTCGCTGACCCAGCTGGCCGTGCAACTCGGACCCACGGCCGGATCGATGCAGGGCCCCCTGGGTGCGGCGATCAACCAGGCCGCCGACACGTTCGACGGCAAGGGCCAGTCCTTCCACAACGCGTTGCGTGAGCTCTCGCAAGCCGCTGGGCGGCTTGGGGATTCGCGCGGCGACATCTTCGACACGGTGAAGAACCTGCAGGTGCTGGTCAACGCGCTGTCGTCCAGCAACGAGCAGATCGTCCAGTTCGCCGGCAACGTCGCCTCGGTGTCGCAGGTGCTCGCCGACAGCTCGCGCCACCTCGACACCACGCTCGGCACCCTCAACAAGGCGTTGTCGGACATCCGCGGTTTCCTGCACGAGAACAACTCGACGATCGTCGATACGGTCAACAACCTCAACGACTTCGCGAAGACGCTCAGCGACCAGAGCGACAACATCGAGCAGGTGCTGCACGTCGCGGGCCCGGGTATCGCCAATTTCTACAACATCTACGACCCCGCCCAGGGCACACTCAACGGTCTGCTGTCAATACCGGAATTCGCCAACCCCGTGCAGTTCATCTGCGGTGGATCCTTCGAAACCGCCAGCGGCCCAAGGGCACCCGACTACTTCAAGCGCGCCGAACTCTGCCGGGAGCGATTGGGACCGGTGCTGCGCCGGCTCACCGTGAACTACCCGCCGCTGATGTTCCACCCGCTCAACACAATTACGGCGTACAAGGGCCAGATCATCTACGACACCCCGGAGACGCAGGCCAAGTCGGCGACCCCGGTGCCGCAGCTGACCTGGGTCCCGGCCAAGGGTGCCCAGACGCCGCCCGCCGCCCAGAACCCGGCGGATCTGCAGGCCCTGCTGGTCCCGACGGCCCCGCAGGCCGCCCCCGGGCCGGGCCAACCGGCACCGGCGGGTGCCGCTCCCGCGCCTGGCCCCGCTCCCGGAAGCGCGTTCGGTCCGTTGCCGGGTCCGGCTCCGGGCCAGGCACCCAGTGGGCCGGCGGCCGACTTGGGCGGTGGCGGATGAACCGAATGTGGTTGCGCGCCGGTGGATTGGCGACCGGCAGCATGCTGCTGGCCGGCTGTCAGTTCAGCGGGCTGAACTCGCTGGCGATGCCCGGCACCGCCGGTCACGGCAGCGGCGCCTACTCGATCACCGTCGAGCTGCCCGACGTGGCGACGTTGCCGCAGAACTCTCCGGTCATGGTCGACGACGTCACCGTCGGCAGTGTCGCCGGAATCTCGGCCGAACAGCGGGTCGACGGATCGTTCTATGCGGCAGTGAAATTGGCGCTCGACAAGAACGTGGTGCTGCCCGCCAACTCGACCGCGACGGTCGCCCAGACCTCGCTACTCGGTTCGATGCACATCGACCTGGCCCGGCCGAAGGACAAGCCGGCCGTCGGCAAGCTGAAGGACGGGTCGAAGATCGCCGAGGCCAACACCGGCCGCTATCCCACTACCGAAGAGGTGCTCTCGGCGCTCGGCGTGGTGGTGAACAAGGGCAATGTCGGTGCCCTGGAAGAGATCACCGACGAGACCTACCGGGCAGTCGCCGGCCGCCAGGACCAGTTCGTCGACCTGATCCCCAGGCTCGCGGAGCTGACCTCGGGACTGAACCGTCAGGTCAACGACATCATCGATGCCGTCGACGGACTGAACCGATTCTCGGCGACCCTGGCGCACGACAAGGACAATCTGGGCCGGGCGCTGGACACGCTGCCCGAGGCAATTCGCGTGCTCAACAAGAACCGCGGCCACATCGTCGAGGCCTTCGCCGCGCTGCACAAACTGGCGAACGTCACCTCGAACATCCTGGCCAAAACCAAGGTGGACTTCGCCGCCGACATGAAGGACCTGTATTCGGTCGTCAAGGCGCTGAACGACAACCGGAGGAACTTCATCACTTCGCTGCAGTTGTTGCTGACGTTCCCGTTCCCCAACTTCGGTATCAAGCAGGCCGTGCGTGGCGACTACCTCAACGTGTTCACCACCTTCGACCTCACCCTGCGCCGCCTTGGTGAAACATTCTTCACCACCGCGTATTTCGACCCGAACATGGCCCACATGAATGAGATCCTCAACCCGCCCGACTTCTTGACCGGCGAGATGGCCAACCTGTCCGGACAGGCGGCCGATCCGTTCAAGATCCCGCCCGGCACGGCTTCAGGACGGTAGGGGCGGGCGCAGATGCACGACAGACTGACCAAGATCCAGCTCGCGATCTTCGCCGTGATCACGGCCATCACCCTGACAGTGATGGGGATCTTCTATCTGCGGCTGCCCGCGACGTTCGGTATCGGAACCTACGGCGTGAGCGCCGATTTCGTCGCCGGCGGCGGCCTGTACAAGAACGCCAACGTCACCTACCGCGGCGTCGCCGTCGGCCGGGTGGAGTCGGTGGGCCTGAGCCCCAACGGCGTCATCGCCGACATGCGGCTGAACAGCGGCACCGCCATCCCGTCGAACGTCACCGCCACCGTCAAGAGCGTGTCGGCGGTCGGCGAGCAGTACATCGACCTGGTGCCCCCGAGCTCGCCGGCATCGACGAAGTTGACCAACGGATCCCGCATCCAGCGGCAGAACACCCGGATCGGCCAGGACGTCGCCGACCTGTTGAAGCGCTCGGAAACCTTGGTCAACAGCCTCGGCGACACCCGGCTGCGCGAGCTGCTGCACGAGACCTTCATCGCGGCAAACGGTTCCGGCCCGGAGATGGCCCGGCTCTACGAGTCCGCCCGGCTGCTGGTGGACGAGGCCAACACCAACTATCCGCAAGTCTCGCAATTGATCGATCAGGCAGGCCCGTTCCTGCAGGCCCAGATCCGCGCCGGCGGCGACATCAAGTCGCTGTCCGACGGGCTGGCGCGGTTCACCTCCGAGGTGCGTCAGGCGGACCCGCAGCTTCGGGACACGCTGGCGACGGCCCCGGGCGCCACCGACGAGGCCAGCACCGCGTTCTCCGGCATCCGCCCCTCGTTCCCGGCCCTGGCCGCCAGCCTGGCCAACCTCGGCCGGGTCGGCGTGATTTACCACAAGTCGATCGAGCAGCTGCTGGTCGTCCTGCCGGCGCTGTTCGCTGGCATCACCACCGCCGCGGGCGGCGCGCCGCAGGATGAGGGCGCCAAGCTGGACTTCAAGCTCGACCTCAACGACCCGCCGCCGTGCGCCGTCGGCTTCCTGCCGCCGCCGTTGATGCGCACCCCGGCCGACGAGACGGTGCGCGAGCTGCCGAAGGACATGTACTGCAAGACCGCGCAGAACGATCCGAGCACCGTGCGCGGCGCGCGCAACTACCCGTGCCAGGAGTTCCCCGGCAAGCGCGCCCCGACGATCCAGCTGTGTCGCGATCCGAAGGGTTACGTGCCGGTCGGCCGCAACCCGTGGCGCGGCCCGCCGGTGCCGTATGACACCCCGGTGACCAACGGCTTGAACGTGTTGCCGCCCAACCACTTCCCGTACATCCCGCCGGGCGCTGAGCCGGATCCGGGTACACCCATCGTCGGGCCGCCGCCCCCGGGCGTGGTGCCGGGGCCGGGGCCACTGCCGAACAAGCAGCCGGCCTTCGCCCCCCCGCCGCCCAACGACAACGGGCCGCCACCGCCGTTCACCTCGTGGCAGCCTCCCGGGGTACCCCCGGTGCCGCCTCAGCTCCCGTATCCGAAGTGGCTGCCCCCGCCGGCACCGCCGGAGGGCATCAACCCGCCACCGGCGGGCCCGGGGCCGGAGAAGCCGTGGGGTCCGCCGCCCGGAGGGCAGCCGCAGGCCAGCGGGCCGCCGGCATATGCGACTTACGACGAGAAGACCGGCGCGTTTGTCGATCCGGCGGGTGGCACTGGTATCTTCGCGGCCGGCGCCACCGGTACCTCCGGCGCCGAGAACTGGGTGGACCTCATGCTTGATCCAAGGCCGATGTAATGGACCCTGCCGTGGCAGACGAACCGAAGACCACGCCGCGGGTTCGTCGACGAGCTTCGCGTGCGGCGGGCCCGGCCAAGGGTGACCCGGCCCGCGACGTCACGGTCAAGACCGAGGTACCGGCCGCACCCAAGCCGTCGGCGAAACCCGTCAAGGCCCTCAAGTCCATCAAGCCGCCGCCACGACGGCAGCCGCACCGCGCCCTGGTCGCGTGGATTTCGTTCGCCGCGGCACTGTTGGCGGTCGGGGCGCTGGCCGGTTGTGTGGCAGCGCTGCTCGTTCAGCAGCGTCACGCGTCCGCGGCGCAGGCGCGCGATCAGCGTTTCGTCGACACCGCCACGCAGACGGTGGTCAACATGTTCAGCTACAAGCAGGACAACATCGACGAGAGCGTGAACCGCTTCGTCAACGGCACCAGCGGCCCGTTGCGCGGCATGCTCGGCGCCAACAACAACGTCGAGAACCTCAAGGGCCTGTTCCGCTCCACCAATGCGACGTCGGAGGCCGTCATCAATGGCGCCGCACTGGAAGGCATTGACGCCGTGAGCGATAACGCGTCGGTGCTCGTCTCGGTGCGCGTCACCGTCGCCGACATCGACGGGGTGAACAAGCCGTCCATGCCCTATCGCTTGCGCGTCATCGTGCACGAAGACGAGGCCGGGAAGATGACCGGCTACGACCTGAAATATCCAGACGGGGGTAATTGATGCGATGGCGGCGTTGGCTGCTGGTCGTCGCGGGTTACCTCGTAACCGTGGCGTTCGTCGCGTTGTCCGCGGTGGCCGGCTGGATGTACTGGGACCGGGTGCAGACCCGCGGCGAGCAGGCGGCGCGTGCGGTGCTGCCCGGGTTGGCAGCTAAGGAGATCCCCGAGGTCTTCGCGTACGACTACCAAACCGTCGAGCGGAGCCTGTCGGCAGCGTATCCGTTGTTGACCCCCGACTATCGCGCCGAGTTCCAGAAGAGCGCCAACAACCAGATCATCCCCGAGGCCAAGAAGCGCGAAGTGGTCGTGCAGGCCAATGTCGTTGGCGTGGGCGTGATGTCGGCCAAGCGGGAATCGGCGTCGGTGATGGTCTTCATGAACCGGACCGTGACGGACAAGTCACGCCAACCGCTGTATGACGGCAGCCGGTTGCGGGTCGACTTCAAGAAGGTCGGCAAGCAGTGGCTGATCGCCTACATCACGCCGATCTGACGCCGCCGGTCGACGTTCAGTAGCACATCGCAATACCGTTGCAGTACAACGGGTAACGGTTGATCGGGCTGGGCGGCGGACCGATCATCGCCAGCGAGAAGGGTTCCTTCTTCATCCCCGGCTGCATCCCGCACACGGCGCCGTGCAGCGTGGTGTGGGTGCCGCTCATCGTCTCGTCGCTGAACGCGAAGGTTTCGGTGGAGGGTGCGGTGCCGCCGCCCGGGCATGCCACACCGTCGGCCTTGTCGACCTTGAAAGTCCACAGCATGCTGGACATCCGCGCCCGGCCGCCGAAATTCTGCTGCTTGTCCGCGGCGCTGATCTGCTCGGGCGTCGAGCTCACGATGTTCAGCGCGCAGTTCATCGCGAACACGATCGGGTCGGAATAGTCGTTCATGTTCCGGGTGCCCGAGGGCTGATCACACAGCGCCGAGATGGTCCAGGTCACCCCGGACACGCCCGCCTCGTTGAAGTTGTAGGTGCCATCGGCCGGTGGTCCGAGCGCCTTGGCCGGTTCACCGGACTGCAGCGCGATTCCCACCGCGACGGCCGTGCAGATGCCGGCACCCGCGGCCATGCCGTGACGGAGCTTCACCTGATACTCCTCCCTCGCGTGCGACGCTGCACCTGAGTATCACAGCGTTCCGGCGTCAACACCATGGGGTCCTGCCCGCGCGAGCTAATCGGTGTCACCGGTTCGAGATTCGGCGAGCGCATCGAGGAACGACCGTGCCCAGCGGTCGACGTCGTGCACGAGGACCTGGCGGCGCAGTGAGCGCATCCGGCGCCTTCCGTCTTCGGCGGATTGGTTCAGCGCGGCCTCGATCGTGTCCTTGACGCCTTCGAGGTCGTGCGGGTTGACCAGATACGCCTGCCGGAGTTCGGCGGCGGCGCCGGTGAATTCGGACAGGACGAGCGCGCCGCCGAGATCGCTGCGGCACGCGACATACTCCTTGGCGACCAGGTTCATCCCGTCGCGCAGCGGGGTGACCAGCATGACGTCGGCGGCAACGAAGAAAGCGATGAGTTCGTCGCGGGGGACCGGCCGGTGCAGGTAGTGCACCACCGGATGTCCGACTTCGGCGTACTCGCCGTTGATGTGGCCGACCTGGCGTTCAATGTCGTTGCGCAGCTGCTGATAACTGTCCACCCGTTCGCGGCTGGGTGTCGCCAGCTGGACCAGCACCGTGTCGTCGCGCTTGACCCGGCCCTCCGCGAGCAGCTCCGAAAAGGCTTTCAGCCGAACGTCGATGCCCTTGGTGTAGTCGAGCCGGTCGACGCCGAGCAGCACCTTGCGGGGGTTGCCCAGCTCGGCCCGGATCTCTCGGGCCCGGCGCTTGATGTCGCGGTGCCGCGCCGCCTGGTCCAGCGAGCTGGAGTCGATGGAGATGGGAAAGGCGCCCACCCGAACCGCACGGGACTCGAGTTCGACCTCGCCGTACCGCGCCCGCACTCCCACCGCCCCGCGCGAGGTGTTGGCGCCGGTCAGCCGTCGGGCAAGAAACAGGAAGTTCTGTGCGCCGCCGGCCAGATGGAAGCCCACCAAGTCGGCGCCGAGCAGGCCTTCGACGATCTCGGTCCGCCACGGCATCTGCATGAACAGCTCGACCGGCGGAAAAGGAATGTGCAGGAAGAAGCCGATGGTCAGGTCTGGCCGCAGTTCGCGCAGCATCTTGGGGACCAGCTGCAGCTGGTAGTCCTGCACCCAGACCGTCGCGCCTTTTGCCGCGGCGCGGGAGGTGGCTTCGGCGAAGCGGCGGTTGACGGCGACGTAGCGGTCCCACCATTCGCGGTGGTAGATCGGTTTGACGATGACGTCGTGATACAGCGGCCACAGCGTGGCGTTCGAGAAACCCTCGTAGTACTCGGCGACGTCGGCGGCGCTCAGTTTGACCGGCCGAAGCTCCAGGTCGTCCTGAACGATGGGCTCGTCATCGTGGTCGGTGTCCTCGTCGACGGTCCCGGGCCAGCCGACCCACGCCCCGCGCTGTCGACGCAGCAGCGGCTCGAGGGCCGTGACCAGCCCGCCCGGGCTGCGTTTCCACGCGGTGGTGCCGTCGGGGAGGCGCTCCTGATCGACCGGCAACCGGTTGGCAACCACGACGAAGTCGGAATTGCCGAATTCGGCTGCCTTCGAGCCCCGCCCTCCCCCGGAAGACATTTACGCGTCGAGTTTCGCCGGCCCGATACCCAGCATGGACAGAAACACGCGGCACTCGTCGGCGTCGTTGGCGTACGCCGCGACGACCCGCCTGGCCTGGCTCGCAGTGTCGTCGGCCACCGGCTCGACGTCGCCGATTTCGCCAGGATCAGATTTTGTAGGCATGACTTAACTGTAGGCGACGTCTGCGACCGGTCGCAGGCCGTTCTCACCAGCTAACGGGCTCTAGCCGCATTTATGGCTGGTTTGCAGGGCTTCGCCGCGCCGCTCGCGAAGACACGATCGGCCGTCGCCGCGGTGGTGCAGGATTAGCAGGTGGTCGATTGGGACGCCGGTAATGACGTGGTATTCGAGTTCGTCGATGTCGTCGTGGAACGGCAGGGAGTGCGGGCTCTGGACGTGCTGACCGCCGCCATTCCGGGTCACGGTGTGACGGCGGTGTTCGGGCCGTCGGGCTCGGGCAAATCGACCCTGCTTCGGCTGTGCAACCGGCTGGAGCTGCCGACGAGCGGACGGGCCTCTTTCTACGGGTCGGACATCGCCGGGCTCGACCCGCTGTGGCTGCGGCGCCGGGTGGGCATCTGCTTTCAGCGCCCGACGCCATTCCCCGGCACGGTCGCCGACAACCTGCGGGCCGCCGATCCCGACGCGTCCGACGCGCGGATGCACGAAACGCTGGCCCGTGTGGCGCTGACCGGATCGTGGTTGGAGCGCGACGTGGCCGCCCTCTCGGGTGGCGAGGCGCAACGCGTGTGCCTGGCCCGCACCCTGATGGCGCAACCCCAGGTGCTGCTGCTGGACGAACCCACTTCCGCCGTCGACACCGAGGCGGCCGAAGTCATCGAGCGCGCGGTGCGCGAACTAGCCGCCGACGGCGTTCCCGCCCTGTGGGTCACGCATGACTCGGCGCAGGTGGAAAGGGCGGCCGACCGGGTCCTGCGCCTGGAGTCCGGCCGGAGCCTGGGCCTGGGCCCGGTCGCCTCGAAGCCCGGCGACGGCTCGGTGGCGTGATGAACGGTCAAGTCGGCTGGGTGGGCCTGGCGACCTCGCTGATCCTGGTGGCGTTCGCGGCCGGGATCTCGCTGTGGCGGCGGCTGGGTTTGGAGCGGCAGCTGCTGTGGGCCGCCGCCCGCGCGCTGGTGCAACTGCTGCTCGTGGGCGGTGCGCTGACGCTGCTGTTCGAGCCGGGCCGGTCGCTGTGGTGGTCGTGGGCGTGGGTCGCCGGAATGGTGGCCTACGCGGGGGATGTCGCCCGGCGCAGGGCGCCGGAGGTCCCGCGGTTTGCGCCGCTGGCCGTGGCCGCGTTCGCCGGCGCGGCCGTGGTGACGCTGGGGGTGATCTTCGGCCTGCGGGTGTTCCCGCTGCAGGGGCGCACGCTGGTGCCGGTCGCCGGGATGATGATCGGCAACTCGATGACTGCCATGGTGCTGGTGGCCCGGCGGTTGGTCGATGAGCTGCGCGACAAACGCGATGAGGTCGAGGCCCGCCTCGCGCTGGGGCAACCGTCGAGGCAGGCCGCGGCGCCCTACCTGCGAATCGCCTTGCGGTCGGCGATTTCTCCGCAGATCGAGACGACCAAGGCCACCGGCCTGGTGTTCCTGCCGGGCGCCATGAC
Source organism: Mycolicibacterium vulneris (assembly GCF_002104765.1). GTDB lineage: Bacteria > Actinomycetota > Actinomycetes > Mycobacteriales > Mycobacteriaceae > Mycobacterium > Mycobacterium vulneris. Next base: position 197,217 of record NZ_NCXM01000004.1, on the reverse strand, counting down.
CGGCCTCATCCTCGCCGGGGTGCCGCCACTGCAGGCCGTGCTGGTGCAGGCGGTGGTGATGTTCTTGATCCTGGGTTCGGTCGCGGCCACCACCGTGGTCGTCGCGATGGGCATCGTCCGGCTGGTGTTCACCCGCGACCATCGCCTGCTGCCGCTGGGTCGGCGGCCAGAAACCGTTGGGTGAGAACGCATGGTCGGCGGGGCCAGGCAGCCGATCACCCCAGCGCGTGCGCGGTTACACACTGGCCGTAATCTGTAAACAAGGCCAATTCAACGATGAACGAGGTGGGCGGAATGACAGTCTCCGAGCAAGCCGACGCCGGGGCGGCCGAAGCCAACGCCCCGGAACTGGTGGCCTACGAAACCCTCGACGAGGGCCGCATCGCCCGGATCTGGCTGAACCGGCCCGATGCCCACAACGCGCAGAGTCGCGGCCTGCTGGTCCAGCTCGACGAGGCGTTCGGCCGGGCCGAGGCCGACGACACGGTTCGCGTGGTGATCCTGGCGGCACGCGGCAGGAACTTCTCCGCCGGCCACGACCTGGGTTCCGAGCAGGCACTGGCCGAGCGCGCACCGGGACCGGGGCAGCATCCGAGCTTCCGCTCGCGCGGGGCCACGCTCGAGCCGATCATGGAGAAGCTGTACCACCAGGAGTGGCACTATTTCTTCGAAAACACTTGCCGCTGGCGCGATCTGCGCAAGATCACCATCGCCCAGGTGCAGGGCAATGCGATCTCCGCCGGCTTGATGCTGATCTGGGCGTGCGACCTGATCGTCGCGGCCGACAACGCGAAGTTCAGTGACGTCGTCGCGGTCCGGCTGGGCATGCCGGGTGTCGAATATTACGCTCACCCTTGGGAGTTCGGACCACGCAAGGCCAAAGAGCTGCTGTTGACCGGTGATTCGATCGACGCGGACGAGGCGCACCGGCTGGGCATGGTGTCCAAGGTTTTCGCTCTCGACGAATTAGAGGAAAAAACACTGGAATTCGCGCGACGCATCGCCGAGCGGCCCACGATGGCGTCGCTGCTCATCAAGGACTCGGTCAATGCCGCCTCCGACGCGATGGGTTACACCGAGGCGCTGCGGCACGCGTTCCACGTGCACCTGCTGGGGCATGCCCACTGGGCGGCGTTCAACGAAAACCGGTGGCCGGTGGGCCAGCCTCCGCACGTCGAGGATTGGCGTGACGCGAAGCCGACGAAGGTGGCGCGCCGCGACACGCCGTAGTGCCGCACCTCGGAGGGCCTAACGAGACCGGGGGTAGCGATATTCACCCCGAGGGGACATGCTTCTATAGCTAGAACTTGTTCCAGTTTGAAAGGGCCTCGCGTGCAGCTTTCGTTCGAAGACCGGACCTATCTGATCACCGGCGGCGGCAGCGGGATCGGCAAGGGCGTGGCCGCAGGGCTGGTCGCGGCCGGCGCCTCCGTGATGATCGTCGGCCGTAACGCCGATCGGCTCGCGGAGGCCGTCAAGGAGATCGAAGCCCTCCCCGGCGACGGCTCCATTCGTTACGAGCCGGCCGATATCACCAACGAAGAGGAGGCGGCTCGCGCCGTCGACGCCGTGACGGCCTGGCATGGCCGGCTGCACGGCGTGGTGCACTGCGCGGGCGGATCGGAGACCATCGGACCGATCACCCAGATCGACTCGGAGTTGTGGCGACGGACCATCGACCTCAATGTCAACGGAACCATGTACGTGCTCAAGCACTCCGCGCGCGAGATGGTGCGCGGCGGCGGCGGATCGTTCGTCGGCATCTCGTCGATCGCGGCCAGCAACACCCACCGCTGGTTCGGCGCCTACGGCGTCGGCAAATCGGCGCTGGATCACTTGATGCAGTTGGCCGCCGACGAACTCGGAGCGTCATGGGTGCGGGTCAACAGCATTCGCCCCGGCCTGATCCGCACCGAGCTGGTGGCCCCAATCCTCGATTCGCCCGAGCTGAGCGCGGACTACCGCGCCATCACGCCGCTGCCCCGGCCTGGCGAGGTCGAAGACATCGCGAATGTCGCGATGTTTCTGCTCAGCGACGCTGCCAGCTACGTGACCGGGCAGATCATCAACGTCGACGGCGGGGTGCTGTTGCGTCGCGGCCCGGATTTCTCGGCGATGCTGGAACCGGCCTTCGGCGCCGACGCGCTACGCGGAGTGGTCTAGCCGGGAGAATCAGATGAAAAGGCTTGAGGGCAAACGGATTCTAATCACCGGCGCCGCGTCGGGGATCGGTCAGGCCACCGCGTTGCGGCTACTGAGCGAGGGCGCCGGCGTGGTGGCAGCCGACGTCTCGACGGACGGTCTGAGCGACACGCAAGGCCATGCCGACGAGGCCGGCACCGCCGCCCGGCTGACCACGATGCCGATGGACGTGGGCAACGAGGACTCGGTGATCGACGGCGTGGGCTCGGCCGTCGAGAAGCTGGGCGGGCTGGATTCACTGGTGAACGCGGCGGGCATCCTGCGCGCCTGGCACACCCACGAGACCACCCTCGAGCAGTGGAATCGGATCATCGCCGTCAACCTGACCGGAACCTTCCTGGTGGTGCGGGAAGCGCTTCCGTCCCTGCTGGCGAATCCCCGCAGCGCGATCGTGAACTTCAGCTCCACCTCGGCGTCGTTCGCCCATCCCTATATGGCGGCCTACGCCGCGAGCAAGGGCGGCATCCAGGCTTTCACTCATTCGCTGGCGCTGGAATACGCCAAGGACGGTCTGCGCGCGGCGTGCGTCGCCCCGGGCAGCATCAAGTCCGGCATCACCGATGCCACCGGGGGCTACATCCCCAAGGACGCCGACTGGTCGCTGTTTCCCCGGCTGATGCCGATCCTGCCGACCACGACGGAATCCAGCGGCGCGGGGATGGCCGGACCCGAAGCGGTGGCCGGTGTGATCGCCATGCTGGTCTCGGATGACGGCGCCTGGATCACGGGCACCGAGATTCGGATGGACGGCGGCACGCACGCCTAGAGCGTGGCTAGTTGACGCAGGGCACGCCGCCGCCGTCGATCGGCTTGCCCTGATCGGGCGTCGGATACGTCGTGGTCGTGCCGTTGTAGTAGTAGCTCTTGGCCTTGGTCGACGTCGTGCTGGAGCTGGTGCTCGTCGAGTCGTCCATCTGGGTCTCGTCCGGTGTGGGCATCGAGAAATTCGTGTCCACGGTGAGCCGGATGTGTCCGGCCGCGATGCTGGGGCTGGGCTGCTTGGGCGCGTCCACGCCGACCAGGTTGGCCAGGTTCTGCGCATCGGTCTGCGCGCCGGCCCCGTACTCCACCGTGGTGGTGGTCGGGTCGCCGGATTCGCGGTCGCGGACCTGGCCCGGGGTGTAGCCCTTCTTTTTCAGCGCGCGTGACACCTCGCTGGCCAGACCGCTCATGCTGCCGGAGTTGACCACGTCGACAACCGTGGACGGGTCGGGTTTCACGGCGGTGGTGGCCGGCGCAGTCGTCGTCGAGGTGTCGGTGCCGATCGCCTCGGCCACCTCGGACTTGATCGCCGCCGGGTCGACGATGTTGACGTCCTGGCCGTCGATGTTGTCGTAGCGCACCACCGGCAGCGTCCGGAACTCGACGTTGCCGCCGGCCAGCCCGCCGAGCCGTTGGATCATGTCGTCGTTCCAGCCCGCCGACAGCACCACGTCTTTGCGCGCCACCGCCATCAGGTTCTTGAGCTTGTCGATGTTGGTGAAGGTGCCTGAGGCCTGCAGCTCCTGCATGACCGACGAGATGAACGCCTGTTGCCGGTGGGTGCGGTCCAGGTCGCCGTTGTCCAGGCCGTGCCGCTGCCGGACGAACGACAGCGCCTCGGACGCATCCAGCCGCTGGCGGCCGGCCGGGAAGTCGGCGCCGGAGTACGAGTCGTAGACGGGGTGATTCAGGCAGACGTCGACGCCGCCGAGGGTCTGCGCCAGATCGAAGAAGCCGGCCAGATTGACCTCGGCGAAGTAGTCGATGGGGACGCCGGTCAGGTTTCGCACCGCGCGCAGTGTCGCCGCCCGGCCGGCCTCGCGGCCCTTGGTTTCGAGTTCCTTCTGGGTGCTGTCGCCCTGGTTGGCCAGCTTTTGGGCGACGTACTGCTTGGTCAGCCCGTACGCCTCCTTGATCTTGATGTGGTTGTATCCCGGGACCCCGGTGAAGGGCACCCAGTCGTCGCGGGGGATCGAGAAGGCCACGACCCTGTTGTCGGCGCTGACATGCACCAGGATCATCGTGTTGGTGTTGTAACCGCCGTCGTCGGAGTCGCCGGCGTGCAGATGCTTCAGGATCGAGTTGGGCAAATCGTTGCCGTCCTGGTCCTTACGCGAGTCCAGCCCGATCAGCAGGATGTTCATGTTGTCGCCGCTGGACCGCGGATCGTCGGGCTGCAGGGCGTTCGAGACGGTGATACCGCCCAGCGCGCCGTGCGCCACGTAGTACCCCGCCCCGGTGAGCCCGACGGCCGCCACGGAGACGAGCGCGCCCAGGGTGCGCGTCAGCCCCTTGCGTATACGGGAGGGTTGACGGACGGCTCGATGACGGCGATGGGCGCCGCCCGAGCGGGCCATCACAAACCTCTGCCCACGCCCAGCACATCACCAGGCACCGCAACGGTGCTTCGCGGCGATGTCGCTTCAAGCATGGTCACAAGTATGCGTTAGCTTGCTATGAAGCCCCCAATCGAGAGCACCCGTCACACGGTCGGCGCGGGCGCGTTCGTCGGGCCGACCAGGCGCAATCCGCGCCCGTCGTACTCCCTCTACCTGCACGTTCAGCCCGGCCGCGGCGGCGGTGGTCTCCGGAAGGTCTCGGGCCGGCCACATCGGCGCCCGGATCGAGCCGAACTTGTTATCCAGCGGATACTGCCCGGTGGACCGTTGCCGCCCCGACCGGGCCAGCAAACCACCACCGTCGGCTAGCGGGCTTTGACCAGGTCCTCGCCCGAGCTGTAAAAGAACGTGATGTTGGTGCCGGTGGCGATTTCGGCGAGGTAGACCCCGACGGGTTCGACCTCGTAGTAGAAGTGGATGTTGCCGTCGTTGTCCAGCGCCGACGCGCACGAAAATCCCGGCGCACCGCACCGTTGCTTGATGGGCGCCGCGAGGACGGCAAGCAGCACGACGATGGCAACGCTGACGATCAGCGGGACCCTGTTCACCGCCGACCTCGGCTGCGCCGAATTAACCACGGATGGAGTGTAAGCGGTGGATCGGCGGTTTCAGCGCGCGGCGCAGTAGGTTCTTCACCTGTGAAAATTGCGAACCCGCACGACGCACCGTCGGCGCACACCCGGGTCGAGATTCTCGGCAACATCGGGCCGAACTGGTTCGCCTCGGTGATGGGCACCGGGATCGTCGCGACGGCCGGCGCCGCGTTGCCCGTCCACGTCGCGGGGCTGCGGGCATTCGCGCTGGTGATCTGGGTGATCGCGGCCACCCTGCTGGTGGCGCTGATCGCGGTGGTCGGCGGCCATTGGCTGCGCCATCCGACCGTGGCGCGCACCCACGCCCGCAATCCGCAGATGGCGCACTTTTACGGCGCGGCCCCCATGGCGCTGATGACGGTCGGCGCGGGAGCCGTGCTGGTCGGCAGGGACCTGCTCGGTGAGCGCATCGCCGTCGATCTGGACTGGGCGCTGTGGACCGCCGGCACGCTGGGCGGCCTGTTCACCGCCGTCAGCATTCCGTTCCTGATGTTCACCCAGCACGACGTCGAGCCCGACGCGGCCTTCGGTGGCTGGTTGATGCCGGTCGTTCCGCCCATGGTGACCGCGGCGACGGGGGCGCTGCTGCTCCCTCATATGGCGGCCGGCGGCGGGCGCACCACCATGCTGTACGGCTGTTACGCGATGTTCGGTTTGTCGTTGCTGGCCTCGCTGAACATCATCGCGATGATCTGGAGCCGCCTGACCCTGTACGGCACCTCGGGTTCCGCACGGGTGCCGACGTTGTGGATCGTGTTGGGTCCGCTCGGCCAATCCATCACGGCCGCAGGCCTTTTAGGAGCCAACGCGGCATTGGGAGTCGACCCCGAGCTGGCCGAGGACCTCGATGCCTTCGCGATCCTCTACGGCGTGCCGGTGTGGGGTTTCGCGGTGTTGTGGATCGCGCTCGCGACCGCGTTGACGGTGCGCACGCTGCGCCGCGGAATGCCGTTCGCGCTGACGTGGTGGAGCCTGACCTTCCCCGTCGGAACATTCGTCACCGGGACTTCGCAGCTGGCCGGTCACACCCACCTGCCCGCGTTCAGGGTCGCGGCGGCCATCGCCTATGCGGGACTGCTGTTCACCTGGCTGCTGGTGACGGTCCGCACCGCGCGGGGCAGCCTGCGTGGCAACCTGCTCAAGCTGCCGCCCAGCACCGCGCCGATCAAGGCGCACAAGGACTCCATCCGCTAGGGATCGCCGTCGCGGAGGCTCTGATGCCGCCGCGGGCGTTTGGCCGCCCCGGTACGACGGGTACGCGGCCATGAGGCGAACAGAGGACTGAGCATGATCGACACACGCCTCAGGCCGTTTTCGGCGGAATGGCCGACGAATTCGGAGCCCAGCCGGGCTCTCCCGGCGAGACGCCGGAGCGGCTCACCCCGACCGAACCGCCCGAACGGCTGACGCCGGCAGAGCCGCCAGAGCGCTTGACGCCCTCGGAACCACCCGAGCGCCAGGCGCCGGAATAACGATCACGATTGGAGAGCAGACATGCGCGCCGAAGAAGGCGACGAATCCGTCAAGGACTACGCGAACGAGGGGCGGGAAACCCTTGGCCGCATCAAGGCTTCGCAGCACGCGCGCGGTCGCCTCGGTGACATCGCCCGGCGCTTCGCCAGCCTGTGGCGAGGCCCGAGTAAGGGTGAAGGCACTGGGCCTGCCGAGTAAAATCGTTCAGCGACAGGCTAATTCGGTGTCACGGGCGCCGGATGGCGGTCGGCCCACGGGCGCGCCTCCTCAAGCTGCGCGGCCAACTGCAGCAGATCGCCGTCTGCGCCCGGCTTCCCGACGAATTGCACACCCAGCGGAAGCCCGGCATCCGTCCAATGCAGCGGCACGTTGATCGCCGGACGCCCGGTGAGGTTGGCAAGCTGCGTGTAGGGCACCCAGCCCAAACTCTCCTGGATGAGGTCATCGAGGATTCCGCTGAGCCCCATCAGTTTTCCGGCCCGAACTCTGCTGACCAGCCGGGCCACCCGCTGCAGCGCGGCCGTCGTCGTCGTGGCACCGACCGCGAGGGGCGGGGTGGCCAGCGTCGGCGTCAAGAAGAAGTCGTAGCTGTCGTGGAACGCGGCCAGGGACTGGATGTAGTCGTTCCGGTTTTCCAGGGCGGACATGACGGGTAGTACGCCGCCGGACCGGCCGAGTTCGGCGATTGCCAGGGTATCGGCCTCAAAGTCGTTGTCACGCGCGCCGGTTCGCTGTTTGGTGTCGGCGACTTGCTGGTGCAGCTGGGCGAACCAGATGGTCAGAAAGTCACGGCCGAGCGCGGCGTCGTCGTAGGGCGGTGCAACCTCATCGACCTGATGGCCCAACTCGCGAAGGAGCGCCGCGGCTTTTTCGACCGCGGCGACGGCCTCGCGGTCCGGCCGCGCGTTGATGGCCGAGCGTGCCGAGTAGCCGATCTTCAGCGTGCCCGGCCGGTTCTTGATCTGTTCGCCAAAGGGCTTGTCGGGCAGCGCAACCCGATAGGCGGCGTCCGGGTGGGGTCCGACGATCGCGTCTAGCAGCGCCGCACTGTCTCGCACGGTGCGCGACACCACGCCCTGAGTCGCCATGCCCAGCATCAGTTCACCGGTCTGCGGGCCGTAGGGCGCCAGACCCCGGCTGGGCTTGAGGCCGACCAGCCCGTTGCACGCTGCGGGGATGCGGATCGAGCCGCCACCGTCGTTGGCGCCGGCGGCGGGAACGATGCCCGCCGCCACGGCCGCCCCCGATCCGCCCGAGGAGCCGCCGGGCGTGTGCCCGGTGTTCCACGGGTTGCGGGCCGGGCCCCAGTAGTCGGGTTCCGTCACACCCTTGGCCCCGAACTCCGGGGTGTTGGTCTTCCCGAAGATCACCAGACCCGCGTCCAGGAACCGCTGGGTGACCAACGCGTGCCGGTCGGCCACGTCGTGGGCCAGCGAGCGGGACCCGCATGACGTGGCAAAGCCGCGGTATTCCTGGCCGAGGTCCTTGAGCAGGAACGGCACACCGGCGAACGGCCCGCTCAGATTCGGGTCGGCGGCCCGGCGGTCGGCGACGTCGTCGAGGCGGCAGACGATGGCGTTCAGCCGCGGATTGACCGCATCCGCTCGTTGCCGCGCCAGGGCGAGCAGCTCGGCGGGGGTGACCTGTTTGCGCTCGACCAGCTCGGCCAGGGCGGTCGCATCCAGCGACATGTACTCGTCAAGATGCATGCGTTCTCCTTGGCTCCGGTCCGGGTGCGCGCGCCCGGCGTCCTCTTAATTGACGCCGCTGCGTGCCGTTGACGTTAAGCCAACGCGAGCTTCTCGTGGGGGCGCCTTAGTATCACCTGATGCCCACGGCAGCCGAACCGTTCACGATCCGGGGCCCCGGCGGGGTGCAGATCGTCGCTGACCGCCTCGGGGATCCGCGGGCGCGCGCCGTGGTCTTCTTACACGGCGGCGGACAGACCCGCCGGTCCTGGGGCAAGGCGGCGGCCGCGGTCGCCGCGCGCGGCTGGCAGGCCGTCACCGTGGACCTGCGCGGGCACGGCGAATCGGACTGGTCGGACGACGGCGATTACCGCGTCGTCAGTTTCGCCGCCGACGTCCACGAGGTGTTGCGCACGCTGCCCACGCAACCGGTGTTGGTCGGTGCCTCCCTGGGTGGGTTCACGTCCATGCTGCTCGCCGGGGAGCTGTCCCCGGGCATCGCCAGTGCAGTCGTGTTGGTGGACATCGTGCCCAACATGGACCAGTCGGGGGCGAACCGGATCCATGCTTTCATGGCCGACCGGGTGGAGTCTGGTTTCGGCTCGCTCGACGAGGTCGCCGACGCGATCGCCGAATACAACCCGCACCGGCCGCGACCGACCGACCTGGAAGGCCTGACCACCAACCTGCGTCGCCGCGGCGATCGCTGGTACTGGCATTGGGATCCGCAATTCATCAGCGGCACTGCGGCTTTCCCTCCTTTTGAGGTCACCGATCCGGACCGGATGCACGCCGCCGTTGAGGCAATCCTGCGCGGCGGGGTGCCCATCCTGCTGGTCCGCGGCCAGATGAGCGATTTGGTCAGCCAGGAGCGCGCCGACGAATTCCTCGCGCGTTTCCCGCAGGTGGAATTCACCGATGTCCGCGGCGCCGGGCACATGGTGGCCGGTGACCGCAACGACATCTTCGCCGGCGCTGTGCTGGACTTCCTTTCCCGGCACGTCGACGCCGGGTGAATCACGTGCCCGGAACGGACTGGCCGCCACCTCATTTCAGGTCGGCAGCGCTGCTATTATCTGCCGGGCGCAAGCGGAGGGGGACGGCGTGACCATACCGTGGTTGCGGGGGTTGGGGCTCTTGGGAGCGGTGATGGTGACCGCGACAGCCACAGCGAAAACCGCTCTGGCAGCGCCGCCGCCGGCTCTGCCGTCGCCGCCGCCCTCGCCGGGCATCGGTGTCGATCACGAATCCGGCAGGTGCACAGCCGGATTCGCGGCGCAGGGATCCGACGGCAGTTACTACCTGATGACCAGCGGGCACTGCGACGCGCACGACGGCAGCGAATGGACGTACGGTAACGACGCCCCGCTGGGCCGGATCTCCGCCAGCGAGCACGACGGCGATAAGCGCGACGCCGCGATCATCCGCCTGGAGCCCAGTGTCGGCATGCCGGTGGGTGACGTCGGCGGCAGGTATCAGGTTCGGGATGTGTTGAGTCGCCAGCAGATTCAGGTCGGCATGCCGTTCTGCAAGATCGGCGCCGTAACCGGTGAGACGTGTGGCGCCATCAAAGGCATCCATGGTGACGTCGTCGAAGCCAGCGTGTTCAGCCTGGACGGCGACAGCGGCAGTCCCGGTTTCGTGATGAACCCGGACGGCACCGTCAGCGCGGTCGGCCTGTTAATGTCATCGCCCGACGGTGATGACTACACGACCTACTTCATGCTCATCAATCCGCTGCTGGGCAAGTGGGGGCTTCGGGTGCTTCCGTGAAAAGCGCTCGCGGACTGGTGACCAGGCCGGCCAGGGGCACGTAACGTAGCGTTTGCAATTCTCGGGTATCGGGTACAAGTGGACCGGCCGCAACGTGTCGGCCCGCAGGGACCAGGTAGTCCACCTGTGTTGACGCGGCCGACGTAAAGAGGCAGCGGAACCAGCGACACGAAGGGAAGCAGTAGTGAAGCGTGGGATCGTGGTCGGCGTAGCCGGGGTGGCCCTGGTGGTCGCGGCCAGCGCCGGATGTTCGAGCAACAAGTCGAGTACCGGGTCGTCGGGTTCGTCGTCAGCTGCGGCGGCCGCGTCGGGTTCGGGTCCGGTGCTCACCGTCGACGGGCAGAATCAAAACATCAGCGGGCAGGTCACCTGCAACGCCGCGGGGGACAACATCACCATCGGCATCGGTGACCCGACAAACGGCCTCGGTGCCGTGGTCAGCAACGGCAATCCACCGCTGGTGCACTCCGTCGGACTGGGCACCGTCAACGGCGTCGCACTCGGTTTCTCCGACGCCGCCCCCAACCAAAGCGGCAGCGCCGGGGCCGCGGTCAACGGCAAGGACTGGGCGATCAAGGGGACCGCTACCGGCACCGACACGAGCAACCCGCAGCAACCGCAGCAGGTAACCAAGCCATTCGAGTTGGATCTCACCTGCCCGTAGTGCAGGCCGATAATTCCCAAGAGGGGACGCAGCTATGTCTATGAAACGTGTTGTCAGCGCCGCCGCGTTGGCCGCTGGCCTGAGCATCTCCGCGGCGACCCTGAACGCCGGGTCGGCCTACTCCGCTCCACTCGACCCGCCGCCTCCGTGCCCGAACTGCCACGGCGGTGGCGGCGGCGGGGGCAACCCCGGTGGGCCGGGCGGCGGGCCCGGTGGGCAGCCGGGCGGCGCCCCAGGCGGCCAGCAGGCGGGTGGAAACACTCCGCCGCAGGGCGGACACAACAGTCCGCCTGCGCAGGGTGGGCAGAACAACCCCCCGCAGGGTGGCCAGAACAACCCGCCGCAGGGCGGGGAGAACAACCCACCGCAGGGTGGACACAACAATCCGCCGCCGCAGGGCGGTCAGAACAACCCGCCACAGGGTGGCGAGAACACCCCGCAGCCCAACCAGCACGGGCAGTACCCGCCGCAGACGGGGCAGAACAATCCTCCGAACGAGCACGGGCAAAACCCGCCGCAGGGCGGGCAGAACAACCCACCCAACGAGCATGGCCAGAACCCCCCGACGCAGGGCGGGCAGACCAATGCGCCGGCGAACCAGAACCCGCCGCCGAACAACCGGCAGCGGTACCAGGCGCTGAATCCGCCGGCCACGCAGCCGCCGCACCCGCCGTACATCCCGCGCCACGACGTGGTCACCGCCAGCGCTCAGATCGGCGGTCCCGCGGGCCCGGATGTCCAGTTCAGCATCGTGGGCCACGGGGCGCCACCGCCGCCGCGCGAGCACGGCTACGGCTGGAACGACGGCCCGGCTCCCGGTCACCCGCCGCCACACTGGGAGGGCCCGCCGCCTCCTGGGGGCTGGAACGGTCCGCCGCCTCCCGGAGGCTGGAACCGGCCGTGGGACGGGCCGCCTCGTGATGTCGCGGCGGCGCGGGCAGACTTCGGACCCTTCAACTACAACACCTTTACCGTCATCCCGGTCTTCAACTGGCAGTACGGGGGCTGGGGCTACTGGTTCTTCGGTGTGTGGGTGCCGCTCTACTGATCGTTGATCCAGTGTCAGCGGGCGCAGCCGTTCTTCGGCGCGCCCGCTGACGCGTCTCCGGGGCGTTTTCTCGACCCTGCGGCGGAGTCGCCGGCATGGCAGGCTCCGGGGATGGACGTGAGAGAAAACGTTCGCCGAGCCATCGACGTCATGACGGCTTGGTCGTCCGACGGCGGCCCTGAGTTCACCTGGAGCCGGCTGGTCGAGAACGTGCTCGACGAGCCCGACGGCGACCTGATGCTGCTGATGGGCTTCGTCAATCTCGCGGGCGAGCTCGTGGTCAGACTCGAGAAGGCCACCGGTCAAGACGTGCAGTCGCACCTACAGGACATCGCCCGCAAGTACCTCTGAGCGCGCACCCGCGCTACTGCGGGTGGGCCGCCACGTACGCGGCTGCCGGGATCGGTGACGCCTCGTCGTAGCCGATGGGCAGCAGCACGTCGCCGGCCGTCGTCAGGCAGTAGACGTCCCACCGGTAGAACGCGGCAAACGTCGCGGGATCGGCGGCAATCAGTGCCGCGTATTGGTCGACCGCGCGCACGTATTCGCCGGCATGGTTGTAGCCGTAGATGGCGTGATCATGGTCGTTCGCGAAGCCATTGGCGGCCAGGAAGCGGCCCGCCGCCAGGATGCTGTCGTGGGGTGAATGGATGTCGCCGCCCTGGCCGTAGCCGGCGAACGTCGAGGGCAGGAACTGCATGGGTCCCTGGGCGCCGGCGGTGCTCGCGCCGACGATGCTGCCGAAGCGGCTCTCGACGAAGTTGATCGCGGCCAGGTAGTTCCAGCTGACGCCGGATTCCGCTTCCGCCTGGTGGTAGTAGTTCATCAGCACGTCGGCCGGCGCCGGCGGCTCGATCCGCCACGCCGGCAGGGCATCTCGCACCTGGGTCAACGCGGTGAGTTGGCGACGGGCGTCGACGTTGCGGTCGTAGACATCGACCAGTCCCGGCGGGATGCGCGGGCGCGTGGTGGCGTCCCATTCGGGGTGGCGTCCGATGGCGCGGTAGGCCGCCTGTTCGCGATGCGCCGCCGCCGTCAACGCGGGCTCGGCTGCCCCCGGATCGCGCAGCGCTCGCTCGTCGGCGACGAGGTCGTCGGCCAGCTGCGCGGGGTCCGACGCCAGTCGCGGCTGCGCGCCACCGGGCGTTCCCGCGTCGGCGGGCACCATGCGTGTCGTCGGCGCCGGCGCCGCGGGAACTCGTGCGGACGTGGTCGGGCCGGTTATCGCCGTCGGGTGCGGCGCCGAACACCCGACGAGCGCGAACACGATCGCGCCGACGACGAGTGGCGCGGCGCGCCGGTCACGGCTCACGGTGATGACGTCCGTCCATTGCCTCGCATCCCCCGGCTCCGGTTGGTTGGTTCATCGCGAGTCTGTCGCATCGGACCGGGTGACTTCAACGTGGTGACGGTCTTTTGTTCACCGGTGGTTGTGACATTCGCGCGGTGCTCTCAAACTGATTGATATGCGCGACCGCGAGAAGATCGACTCGGAGTTGCGGCTCATCGCGCTGCGGCGCCAAGCGATCCGCGAGCAGGGCGGTCGGCCGTCGTCCCTAGAGGCCGATGCGCTGCTCGACGAGATCTTGGCCCATGGCGCGGGGTCGTCCGAGCCGGGTGCGTTCGATGACTGGGAGACCGAGGCTGCCGCCGCCGCGTCGCGCGACGGGAAAACCGGTGTCCTCGCGTCTCGGCGCCGGAAGGCGGCCACGCTGCGTCGGCTGGGTCTGTTCGCGGCGCTACCGCTGTCTCTGGTGGCCGTGGTCTCCGCGGTGGTGGTGATGTTCGCGCTCCACCGCCAGGATTTGTCGGCAGAGTCGGAGGACTCCCCGCCATCGACAGCGCCGTCCGCACCGGTCGTGCCGAAGGCCTCCGCTCCGGCAGTCAACGTCGCCGACTCGGCGTTCGTCGCCGCGTTGAAGCAGGAGGGTGTGCCCGTCCCCAGTCAGGAATACGTGACGAACCAGGGACACGCGGTCTGCGACTTCCTGGCGCACCAGCCCAACTTCGCCGATGCGGTCGGGTTCGTGCAGCGGAACTCGATCTGGGACGCCAATCAGAGCACCGCCGTCACGGCGGGCGCCATCGTCGCGTACTGCCCTCAATCGCGCGCTGCGGCCTCGAACCAGATCTCACAGGCCGATCAGAACGCGCTCTCCGATCTGCAGGCCATCGAGCGAAACCTGCAAGGCATCCAGGGGAATCTGCATGACATCCAAGGCGGTCTGGACGCCATCCCGGGTCACCCGTAACCCGGGTCACACCGCCTCCTGCCCGGCCGAAGGCTCACCCGTCCAGCGGGCGGATTTCCGCGCACCGCTTCCGTCATATTGCCGCGCCGCGTCTCCTCTGCAGAATAAAATGCCGTTCGTCCCGATCATTTTGGCGGCATGGTACGGGGGAAATCATGTTCAATCTATTCCGCAACAAATTGGCGGCAGTCGCGATTATCGTCATTTTGACAGTCGGCGCATGCTCCCCCTCCTGCGAACCGACAGATACCTGTGGGGCCGCTGCTACCGACATGGATACGGATGACGGTATGGACGCCATGGCGATGGCGACCGAGCCCTGTCCTTTGGTTAATTTAACAAAGAATGATCCTGATCCCCCGTTGTATTCCTACATCGGAAGCGCACATTGGTACGTGCCGTGGGCGCAGGATTACTTTGATCAGGGCCTGCGATTCTACTTCGGTTTCAACAACCGCGAAGCATATCGCGCATTCAAAAAAGCGGCCCAGGAGGCCGAGGACAACGGAACTCCGTGCTCGGCATGCTATTGGGCTCAAGCGCTGGTGTTAGGAGTGGATCTCAACCTGGGTAAACAATCGGAGCCCGACCGAGATGCGGCGAATGATGCGCTCGGCCGTGCCACCCAAGAAAAACCGAATCTCGAAGACTGGAAAATCATCCACGCGCTGTCGGACCGCTATCGGGATTGCGGAAAGTCTGACCCGCCCTGGAAATGTCAGAGGGATCGCAACGAAGCCTATTATCACGGGATGAAGGAAGTGGTGGATGAGTTCGGCAGCGACGCCCCCACCGCCATAACCCTCCTCGCCGACGCTGCGATGAACATCACGGCATGGGCTTATTGGGACAACGGCCAGCCAGTCGATCAGCGGATCCTGGAGACGCAGCAGTATCTCAAGAAGGCTTTGAACTTAGTCCAATCCCCGCGAAACGAGGGCCCCATCCACTGGTATATCCACCTGATGGAGCAGTCGCGCACGCCGGCCGCGGCCAGGCAATACGCAGACTGGTTGGCGCCGTTGGCGCCGAATTCGGGTCATTTGGTTCACATGCCGTCGCACATCTATTTCCGCACGGGAGACATGCGGAACGCGATCAGGGCCAACAAAGAAGCTACTGCTGCGGATGACAGATATTTCGCGACGGAGCCGAATTTATATCGACCGGATGGCGACCGCTACCGATACGGATATTACCTTCACAATATACATTTCATACTCGCCGCCGCAGCATTGAGCGGTGACGAAGACGACGACATAAAAAGTTACGCGCAGAAGCTGCTTGACTCGTTACCGGACAAAGCGAACGGATTCCGCGCGGACGAGTACAAAGCCGCTTATTACTTGACAAAGCTGAACTTTTCCAGTCCGGCAGATATTCGCAACTTCAAGAAACCCGATACTATCAATCGGCAGCCGTTCGCCAACATTGCCTACGATTTTACTCAACTCATGGCGGACATCTGGGATCGAAAACCTCAGCCGTCGACCGATAGTTTGGATACCGACGTTGCCCAATATCGTAAGTACGTATCGGACAAGGGCAAACCGAACGCGAGCTGCGACCTACGGATCGAACTTCCGAAACCCAGCCTGTGCCTGGCCGCGATCCTTCGTCACCTGGGTCACGCCCGGGTGGAGGCCGCGAAGGGTAATTGGCGCGCTGCGGTTGACGATGCAAACGACGCTGTCGATATCCAAGACAAGCTGAAGTACGACGAGCCGCCCTTGTGGCCGTACCCCGCGCGCCAGACGCTGGCCTCGATCCTGATCCGGAGGGCGGACGCCGAAGGTCCCGCGGCGGCTGCGGCGTATCTGGCCTGGGCCAAGGACCTGCTATTGGAGAGCCTGAAAGGCAAGGGTGCCGGTCCCGGCGAGATGCCGACGGGGACTTTTCCGGGAAACGGTTGGGCTTACTACGGGCTGCTGCAGATCGCGATCCGGGACGGCTCCTCCGAGAACGTCATTAATGATGCGAGGGTAGACCTTGCCAAGCGGTGGTTCGGAGCCCCCGATTTCCGTTCGCTCGATCGCATGTAGGCAGGCGGGTCCGTCCAAGACTGAAAGGCAGAGCCCCCTGTCAGGATTGAACTCGCCTGACGGCCCAGCGGGGGAGGGCGAAAAGCCGGTTTAGCAGGCGAAACTTCATCACAGGTGATTACTGGTGATAGATGTGACTGTGGGCAATTTGTGGGCAATTTGTGGGCACGCTGCACGGGTCGAAGGAAGACGCGGACCTGCAGCCATACAGCTACTGGTGGTCGACCTGACGGGTAACACGCCCACAACGAAATACGGCCCGGCACTCATATCTGGTGGGGGCTCTGTCGTATCCGGAGCACTATCCTTCACCCGCCGAACGCAGAAAGGAACGCCATGACCAACCACACCTACCGGGTAATCGAAATAGTCGGTACATCACCCGACGGCATCGACGCGGCTATCCGCAACGGGCTGGCCCGAGCGACAGAGACGACACGCGGAATCGACTGGTTCGAGGTGCAGTCCGTCCGCGGCCACCTGGAGGACGGGGCCGTCGCACACTTCCAGGTGACGCTAAAGGTCGGCTTCCGTCTCGAGGACGCTTAGTAGAATCGGTTAGCCAAGCAACGGCTCCCGGCTAGGGGAAGGGCGAACCGAAGTCGGCCTCGGCGAGGATGTCGGCGACCCGCCACGCCTGCTCTAGAAGCTGGACCTTGCCCGGCTCGTCGGTGAAGTCCCCGACGCGGGTGCCACGGCCTCGCAGATAGCCGCACGGACAGCGATACCAGCCCGAAGCGTAAATCGTGTGCTCAGGGAAAAGCTGGTACCCAACCGTCTGGTCTTTGCTTCCGGGAGTCGGAATACACGGTCCGACCCTCGCCGGTCTACCGTCTCGATCCCGAAGCTCCGTTGCTGGTCAAGGTAGCCGAGTCGTTGGGAGTGCTCGACTGCACGAGCGCACCGCGGAGCGGTACGAGCGCGAGCGCGGTGGTTACCGCGAGATCCAACGTCAGCAAGCGGAGCGCGAAGCCGGAGGTTCAAGGCGTCAGCAAAGGCCAAAGACGATGAGTGGCAGGAATGGACGGGAGGGCTGGCCCGCTGGCACGGAGCGAGGCTGAGCTGGCGTCACTTCCGCAGCTCAGACCATGGCACGGCTGGCACAGTGGCTCACCGTCACCCGCGAGGGCCGCACATGGGGGACACGAACGACCAGAACATCGAGGAGCGGAAGAACTCCTCCGCGTTCATGCGGCTCGGAGGGCAGCGGTGCGGGTCACCCATCCATGACGGCTTCTCGGCCCCGCAGTCGCCGCACTGGCTAATCAGTCGCACGTCAATCCTTCAGTCGGATGCGGAAGTGGTTAGAGGAGTGCATCTCCACCACCGGGCCCCGGCCCCGTTAACCACGCGGCTGCGCTGGCCAAGCGTCGGTAGGTGCGGGCCGTCGCGGTCCACACCGATGTTGATGCTGCCGTGGAGCCTACCCCGGCCTTCGAGGTCGAAGTGGACGCGCTGGAGCCGGTGCCGGTGCCGGTCAGGAATTGTAGACGGGGTTCTCGTAGTCCCCGTCCCAGATGTCACTCTTCTCCACTGTACAAAGGTGCGCGGTCACCTTATCCTCCGCGTCACGAACGGCTCTCCGCAGAGCGTGGATCTGGTCACGCTTCCCATGCCGGGAGCTCAAGCTCGGCTAGGTGCGGATTGCGGCTCCGGTTGCCAGCCCCACGCCGACCCACCAGTCAGCCGATCTCGACGCGAAGCCCTTCATGCCGCTGCTCCAGCTCACTGCTCACCCCCGTGAAGAGGTCATGCGCGTCGACCTTGACCCCTTGGAGCTTGACCCTCAGCGCGCCCGGCTCCTGATCAACGGCGACGCTGCCGGCCGGATGCAAAGGGTACTCGTTCCCGGTTCCCGAGGCATTCGCGCTAACTGCTACCACCAACTCGTATCCGTGATCATCCCTGAATCTCAACGGCCTGCTCAGGGAAGTAATTCGGGTTGGGCAAAAATGTGGGCACGAGAGTCGCAGCCGCACAAACATTCGACGCAAAAAAAGACCCTCTACCAGCGCCGACAGGCACTGAAAGTGAGAGCCCCCTGTCAGGATTGAACTGACGACCGCTCGCTTACAAGGCGAGTGCTCTACCACTGAGCTAAGGAGGCGGGGTTGAACCGGACCCAGCCTAATCGGTCACTCGTCGGTATCGATCACGCGCGCTGAGCGCACCGCCCGCGACGACGGACGCCTGCGCCCCGGCAGCGGAATCCGGTCGGCGATGTTGCTCAGCGGGTTGACCACCATGGTGAGCGCGATGACCGCGTCCTGCAGCGTGGCGATGGCGGGCTCGAGCGCCTCCATCCCGGGCGTGAGCCGGGCCAGGGTGTCGGCGACGTCGGCGAGCTGATCCAGCGGTCCGTTCTTCGCCGTCAGCTTGTCGACGAGGCCGCCCTCGGCCAGCAGCCGGTCGGCCAGCCCGTCCTCGGCCAGCAGCCGCTCGATCAAACCCTCCTCGGCGACCAGCTGATCGGCCAGCCCGCCGGGCTGCAGCGTGCGATGCAGGGCGCCGCCCTCGGCGGTGAGCCGGTCCAGCAGGCCGCCTTCCGCCGTCAGCATGTCGACCACCCCGCCCGGGCGCAGTAAGCGGTCGATCGGACCGTCCGCCGCTATGGCCCGGCCCAGCGGGGCGTCGTCGTCGAGCAGCCTGGCCAGCCGGTTGGCCCGGACAATCGCGTCGTCGATCCCCAGCATGGACGTCATGGTGTTGGTGCCGCCGGCACCGCCCTCACCCAGCGCCCGCTTCGCGACGCCGACGGCCGCGCTCGCGACGCCCAAACCCGCATCCGCGGCTGCCAGCCCCACCCGGGCGGGTGCGGTCGCAGCCGACACGATGTTTCTGGCGAGGTTCATCCCACGAGTCTATTCGCGACGTAGGCCGGGAAAGGGCTATACGTCCCAAGGCAATGCGACGATTCCTGGCAGACTACTATCAGTCTGTTGGCACTGAGCTTTCAGGAAGCACACAACCTTTACATAGCAAACGTTCAAGCAAGGGACATGAGCATCTGATGACTTCGACAACCCCCAATGACACGAAACCGGAGGCCCGCGTCCTCGTCGTCGATGATGAAGCCAACATCGTCGAGCTGCTCTCGGTGAGTCTGAAATTCCAGGGGTTCGAGGTCTATACGGCGACCAACGGCGCCCAGGCCCTGGATCGGGCGCGCGAGGCCCGACCCGACGCGGTGATCCTCGACGTGATGATGCCGGGCATGGACGGATTCGGGGTGCTGCGGCGGCTGCGCGCCGACGGCATCGATGCGCCCGCACTGTTCTTGACCGCGCGGGATTCCTTGCAGGACAAGATTGCCGGCCTGACGCTGGGCGGCGACGACTACGTGACGAAGCCGTTCAGCCTCGAAGAGGTCGTCGCCCGGTTGCGGGTCATCCTGCGCCGCGCCGGCAAAGGCGGAGCCGAACCGCGCAGCGCGCGGCTCACTTTCGCCGACATCGAGCTCGACGAGGAAACCCACGAAGTGTGGAAGGCAGGCCAGCCGGTATCGCTGTCGCCGACCGAATTCACGCTGCTGCGTTACTTTGTGATCAATGCCGGCACGGTGTTGAGCAAACCCAAGATCCTCGACCACGTGTGGCGCTACGACTTCGGAGGTGACGTCAATGTCGTCGAGTCCTATGTGTCGTACCTGCGCCGCAAGATCGACACCGGGGAAACGCGGCTGCTGCACACCCTGCGCGGAGTGGGTTACGTACTGCGGGAACCGCGCTGAACCTGGCGGCAGCGAGAAGTAGATAAATGGACACCAAGCCTCGACGTGGATTGCCCCTTCGGATAGGGCTCGTCACCGCGACCTTGACCCTGGTCGCTTGCGGCCTCGCCGTGTCCGGCATCGCGGTGACGTCGATACTCAGGCACAGCCTGGTCAGCCGCATCGACTCCACACTGCTCGACGCGTCCCGCGGCTGGGCGCAGGCCCCGCGGCGGCAGTCGGCGCCGCTCTACGAGGGGCCCGACCCGGGCCGGCCGCCGTCGAAGTTCTATGTGCGCGGCGTCAGCATCGACGGCACCCCGTTCACCGCGATCAACGACCGCAACGCCGAACCGGCGTTACCGGCCGACAACGACGTGGGCCCCAACCCGACGACGCTGCCCTCGGTGAACGGCTCGGACATTCAGTGGCGGGCCGTCTCGGTGCACGGTCCGCACGGGCTGACCACGGTCGCGATCGACCTGTCCGACGTCCAGCACACGGTCAGCTCGCTGGTCTGGCTGCAGATCGGCATCGGGGTGGCGGTGCTCGCCGTGGTCGGGATCGCCAGCTTCGCGGTGGTGCAGCGCAGCCTGCGGCCGCTGGTCGAGGTCGAGCAGACGGCCGCGGCGATCGCTTCCGGTCAGCTGGATCGCCGTGTGCCGGAACGAGATCCGCGGACCGAGGTGGGCCGGCTGTCCCAGGCGCTGAATGGGATGCTCGCGCAGATTCAGCAGGCGCTGGCGTCCTCGGAGTCCTCCGCTGAGAAGGCTCGCGGCTCCGAACACCGGTTGCGCCGGTTCATCACCGATGCCAGCCACGAACTGCGCACCCCACTGACCACCATCCGCGGCTTCGCGGAGCTGTACCGCCAGGGGGCGGCCCGCGACGTCGCGATGCTGTTGTCGCGGATCGAGAGCGAGGCGTCCCGGATGGGCCTGCTGGTCGACGACCTGCTGCTGCTGGCCCGCCTCGACGTGCAACGACCCCTCGAGCACCATCGGGTGGACCTGCTGGCGCTGGCCAGCGATGCCGTGCACGACGGCCAGGCGATCGACCCCGGGCGCACCATCACCATGGAGGTCCTCGACGGTCCCGGTACCCCGGAGGTGCTCGGTGACGAGGCGCGGATCCGCCAGGTGCTGAGCAACCTGGTCGCCAACGCCCTGCAACACACCCCGGAAAGCGCCGCCGTCACCGTGCGGGTCGGCACGGACGGCGACGACGCGGTGCTCGAAGTGGCGGACCAGGGTCCCGGCATGAACCAGGAGGACGCGTCGCGCGTCTTCGAGCGGTTCTATCGCACCGACTCGTCGCGGGCACGGGCCAGCGGCGGCACCGGACTGGGTCTATCCATCGTCGAGTCGTTGGTGCGCGCGCACGGTGGTGCCGTCAGCGTGACCACCGCGCCCGGCGAGGGCTGCCGCTTCCGGGTGACGCTGCCGCGCATCAGCGACGTGCCCGCGTCCGAGCCGGTTCACGCCAACTGAGCCAGCGCCGCCTTGATCTTGGCCTGGGCCTCGTCCAGCGATTCCGCCGACGGGTTGCGGTCGACGTTGGCGAAGCCGAAGTCGCTGAGGCTGCGGGTGGGGAAGACGTGCACGTGCAGGTGCGGCACCTCCAGCCCGGCGATGATCAGGCCGGACCGCTCGGTTCTGAACGCCTTGGACACCGCTTTGCCGATCAACTGGCTCACTTCCATGACCCGGGCGAAGGCCGCGCCGTCGACGTCCTGCCAGTTGTCGATTTCGGCGCGCGGCACGACGAGCGTGTGCCCCTGCGTCATCGGCTCGATCGTCAGGAACGCGACGACGTCGTCGTCCTCGTAGACGAAGCGGCCGGGAAGTTCACGGTTGATGATCTTGGTGAAGATCGACGCCATGGGCCCCAGCATAGGGGCGGCGGTCCGGGGACCCCGACTCACTCGTCCTTGCCGAACTCCATCACGTCGAGGTTCCAGTACCCGCGCATGTTGGTGATCAGCCCGGCTTCGTTGACCTTGTAGGTGAACACACCGCGCACCTTGCTGGTGACTCCGCCTTCAAACCTGCTCTGCAGCACCAGAATATGAGCGATCTCGTCGGGCGAACTCGACGGAAAGGTCTCCTCGCACGTGATGGTCAGCTGGTTGCGCGCGATATTGTTGTCGAAGAATTCGCCGACGGCCGCCTTGCCGCGCACCCCGGCGCCGTCGGGGTTGGTGACGGACTGGCCGATCGGGTCCTCGATGACGACGTCGTCGGTCATCAGCGCGAGCCAGCCCTCGCGGTCCTTGCCCTGTGCGCAACGCCAGGACGATTGCGACGCCGTCAGTGCGGGGGTTTGGGCGGTTTGGGTCATCGTGGTTTCTCCTGTCACTAAATAGCGCACGCGGCGCGCGCGCCTTCCTCGGTGGCTTTGCGGATCAGGCCGAGTCCGGTGCAGTCGCCGACGGCGTGCACCTCGGCGCCGGGCAGGGCGTCGACGATCGCGCCGAACAGGGCGGTGTCGGGCTCGACCGCGCCGGCCGGCACGACGGTGTCGGCGGCCGGCCGCCGGGTGGTGCCGCCCGCGGGGGTGAATTCCACCGCATCGGCGGTGATGCGTTCGGTGGCCGCGCGGACGTGCACGGTGACGCCAAGCCGGTCGAGACGGTCCATGTGTTCGGTCTTGCGCTTGTTGCCCACTTCGGGAGCGATGTCCTTGCCGGCCTCGAGTATGGCCACCAACCGGCCCTGGCTGGCAAGGAATTCGGCCAATTCGAGGGCGACCAGGTCGCCGCCCACGATGACGACGCGGCGTCCGATCGGCATCCAGGCCCGGCTGGCGAACCGGATCGCGGCTGGCCGCAACAGCCGCTGCGGCCAGCCGGACAACGCCGCGGCGCCGACGTTGAGTTCGTCAACCCCGTTGGCGCCCAACGTGATCAGCCCGACCCCGCCGCGGGCGCGTGCCGCGAAGTAGTCGCGGGTGCGCTCCGACGGAAGTCCATCCGGCGTGCCGTACATCGTCTCCATCGGAGACATGACCAGGCGGTTGCGCACGCTCATGGCGCCGATTCGTCCCGGCGCCATGAGGTGGCCGAAGCCGGTCACTGAGCGGACGCGGCTGATACGTGGTTACCGGTCGGCGTCGGTGAACCGGATGACGCCGCGAATGTTCTTGCCGTCCAGCATGTCCTGGTAGCCGTCGTTGATCTGCTCCAGCTTGTACTGCCGGGTGATCATGTCGTCCAGGTTCAGCTTGCCGGCCTTGTACATCGACAGCAGCTGGGGGATGTCGTACTGCGGGTTGCCACCACCGAAGATGGTGCCCTGCAAGTTCTTCTGCATCAGGGTCAGCATCGCCAGGTTCAGGTTGACGTTGGTGTCCAGCAGGCTGCCGATGGCGGTCAGCACGCAGGTGCCGCCCTTCTGGGTGATGTTCAGGTAGTTGTCGACGTCGGCGCCATGCAGCTCGCCGACGGTGACCACCACCTTGTGGGCCATCAGGCCGTAGGTGACCTCGGCCATGCCCGCCATCGCGGCCATGATGTCGGGGTAGACGTGGGTGGCGCCGAACTTGAGCGCCTGGTCGCGCTTCCACTCGACCGGGTCGATCGCGAAGATGTAGCGGGCGCCGGCGTTGACGGCTCCCTGCAGCGCTGCCATGCCGACCCCGCCGACGCCGACGATGGCGACGTCCTGGCCCGGGCGGATGTCGGCGGTGCGGACCGACGAACCGTAGCCGGTGGTGACGCCGCAGCCGACCAGCGCGGCGACCTCGAACGGGACGGACGGGTCGATCTTCACCACCGAGCTGCGGTGCACGACCATGTATGGGGAGAACGTGCCCAGCAGCGTCATGGGGTAGACGTTCTGGCCCTTGGCCTGGATGCGGAAGGTGCCGTCGGACACCGCGGCACCGCCGAGCAGGCCGGCGCCCAAATCGCACAGGTTGCGCATGCCCGCCTGACAGGTCGGACACTGCCCACACGACGGGATGAACGACAGCACGACGTGGTCACCCGGGGCGATGTCTTCGACGCCCGGACCGACCTCGGTGACGATGCCCGCGCCCTCGTGGCCGCCCAGCACCGGGAAGCCGGCCATCGGGATGCCCCCGGTGACCAGGTGATGGTCGGAGTGGCACATGCCCGCCGCTTCCATCTGGATCTTGACCTCATGCGCTTGCGGGTCGCCGATCTCGATTTCCTCGATAGACCAGGGCTGGTTGAACTCCCAGATCAGTGCGCCTTTTGTCTTCACGATGGTCCTGACCCCATTTCGCCTTTGAATTGATCAGCGCTGACCGGCCCCTTCATGCCGGCCAGCTAGGTGACGGGTGCCACAGGCACCCTTGTCGCGTCAGCATAGCGCGTGCAACAAATCAAATGCTTGGTTGGCTCTCGCCGTCACCAGATGGGGACGGGGGCCTCGCCAAGCGGGTAGTAACCGGGCAGCTTTTCGCCGGCGATGCTGCGCTCGATCCGCTTCTGCATGCCCTCGCTCAGGTCGCCGGACTCGATGAGTTTGCCGAACATGTACGCGACGTGACCGAAGTCGAAGAAGTCGCGCTGCCACTCGATCTGCCGGTCGCCGTTGAGCCGGAACCAGCTGCCGCCGATGCCGTAGATCTCGTCCTGGGTGCCGTCGTTCTTGTTGACGATCTGCTTCCAGAAGCCGACGATCTCGCCCTGCTTCTCGTCGATGAGCACCTTCTGATACTCGTACACCCAGTTCTCCAGGCCCTCCATTTCCAGGCCCAGGGCGACGTCGCGGATTTCGTCGACGCCGACGCACATCACGTCTTCCTTTGGGCCGATGTTCCAGCCGTAGGTGGCGTCTTGGGTGTAGAAGTCCGCCAACGGTCGCCAGTCACCGGCCTTCTCGCAGTCCTTGTTGGCCTGCAGCCAGCGGTCGACCCATGCCTCGAGATCTTCGCGCGAGTGTGACGCCCGTGAATTCATGAGCCCTCAGTCTCCTTTGTTTTCCTTGATGAAAAGTGCTTGCGTTGGGCACATATCGACCGCGCGCCCAATTTCGTCGCGGGCGTCTTCGGGCGGTTCGGGGTCGAGGATCTCGACCTTGCCCCGCTTGGGCACCCGGAAGTAGTCGGGCGCCTCCAGTTCGCACATCGCGTGGCCCTGACACAAATCCAGGTCCGCTTCGATTCTGAATCCGCCCATCGGACTTACTCCTTACGCGCTGCGCTTGCGGTAGCGGACCTTGGCCGGTCGGGCCAGCTGCACGACCATCTTGGAGTGGTCGTTGTGATAGCTGTCCGCGGGCTGCGCCATCTCGAACTCGTACTCGCGCAACAGGACGGAGAAGATCGCCTTGATCTGCATCTGGGCGAACGCGGCGCCGACGCAGCGGTGCCGCCCCGCGCCGAACGGAATCCAGGTCCACCGGTTGACGATGTCGGCCTGCTCGGGCTTGTTGTAGCGGTCGGGCTTGAACGCATCCGGGTCGGGAAAGTCCTCGGGAATCCGGTTCGAGATCGCCGGGGACGCCGCGACGTAGTCGCCGTCGTGAATCGGAAAGCCCTCGACCTCGAACTCGCCCTGGGCGACCCGCATCAGGATGATCAGCGGAGGGTGCAGCCGCAGCGTCTCCTTGACGACGTTGTCCAGCTTCGGAATCGACCGCAGCGCATGGAAACTCACCTCCTGGCCGTCGGCGTAGAGCTCCTCGAGTTCGGCCAGCACCTCGGCGTACACGTCGGGATGGCGGATCAACTCGATCAGGGTCCATGCCGAGGTCCCCGAACTGGTGTGGTGCCCGGCGAACATCAGCGAGATGAACATCCCGGTGACCTCATCGGCGGAGAACCGCGGGTTCCCGTCCTCGTCCTTGATCGACACGAGCACGTCGAGCATGTCGCGGTCGGCCTTGTCCTCCGGTGGATTGGCCAGTCGCTGGTTCATGATTTCCTGCACCAGCGCAACGAGTTTGACGCGGGCCTCGTCGCGACGCCGGAAGCTTTCGATGGGCAGGTAGGGGTCGACGTAGCACAACGGGTCGGTGCCGCGTTCCAGCTCGTGGTAGTACTCCGCGAACCGGTGGTCGAGCTGGTTGCGGAATTTCACGCCGATCAGGCAGGCCGTCGAGGTGTAGATGGTCAACTCGGAGAAGAAGTCGAGCAGCTCGATCTCGCCCTCGTCGCCCCAGTCGGCGATCATCCCCTTCACTTGAGCTTCGATGGTCGCGGCGTGACCCTTCATCTGCTCGCCGCGCAGCGCCGAGTTGTGCAGCATCTCCTTGCGCCGCTCCGGGCTGGCGTCGAACACCACACCCTTGCCGAAGATCGGCGCCATGAACGGGTACGCCGCAGCCTGGTCGAGGTCTTCGTCGGCGGACCGGAAGAAGAACTCGTTGGCACCCGCGCCGGACAGCAGGATGACGTGCTTGTCGACCAGCTGGAACCAGCCGACGTCGCCGCACTCATCGCGGACGCGCTTCATCAAACCGATTGGGTCGGTGCGGAATTCCTCGAGGTGGCCGTGCTCTTCTTCGCCGCCGGAAACCCGGGGCACGGTGGCAGTCGTCGTCATTGTCCGGGCATCCCCTCTTCGCCGAGTGCGAGTTTGTGGCGATCTTTGGTGTCGGCCAACGGGGCTTCGGGCTGAAGCTCCATGTTCGCGATGAAGCCACCGCGCGGTGTCTCGGCGACGAACGTGATGGCGCGTCCCAAATCCGCCGCGCGCAAGAAGTAGTCGTGCCGGGCCTGGCCCCACTTCGCCCAGTCCTCCAGTGCGGGCCCGATCTTCTCGGCCGGCAGGCTC
The DNA here is from genome assembly GCF_002104765.1 of Mycolicibacterium vulneris. Taxonomy (GTDB): domain Bacteria; phylum Actinomycetota; class Actinomycetes; order Mycobacteriales; family Mycobacteriaceae; genus Mycobacterium; species Mycobacterium vulneris. Next base: position 170,647 of record NZ_NCXM01000004.1, on the reverse strand, counting down.
CAGCCCATCGACGTCTTCGTCGGGCCGGGATGCACGATGGAGGCCCGCACCCCGGTGCCCTCGAGTTCCATCTGGAAGTTGGTGACCATCGCGACGAGCGCGGCCTTGGCCGCGCCGTAGGCGCCCATGTGTGGGCGCTGGCGCAGGGCCACATCGGAACCCACGAAGATCAGGTCGCCGCGTTGCCGGTCGAGCATGCCGGGCAGCACCGCGGCGGCCAGTCGGTTGGCGCCGACGAGGTGGATCTGCAGCTGCGACTCGAACTCCTCGGTGGTGATCTCGGCGAGCTTGCCGAAGTAGGTGTCGCCGGCGCCGGCCACCAGCACCTCGATATCACCGAGCGCCTCGGTCGACTGTGCGACAAACGATTTCACCGAGTTCGGATCGGTGACGTCCAGATAGAATCCGACCGCCTCGCCGCCGTTGGCGTTGATCTTGCCAACGATGTCGTCGAGCTTCTCGACCCGGCGGGCACCCAGGGCGACCGGGAAACCGTGCGCCGCGAGTTCGATGGCGGTTGCCTCTCCGATGCCGGAGGACGCACCTGCCACGATGGCGGGCCGGCGTTCGGGCAAGGGTTCAAACCGGGGCATTCAGCGGACCTCCACGCTCATTGGTAGGTGAGCGAATCCGCGGACATTGCTCGAGTGGACGCGGACGGCGTTGGCCTCGTCCACCTCGTACCCGCGGATTCGCTTGAACAACTCGGTGAGCGCGACCCGGGCCTCCATCCGCGCAAGATGCGCGCCCAGGCAGAAGTGTGCGCCGCTACCGAAACTCAATAGTTTGGGCCCGATTTCGCGCCCGATCAGGTAGTCGTCTGGATTGTCGAAGACCCGCTCGTCCCGATGCCCTGACCCGGGCAACAGCAACAGGACATCGCCCTCGGGAATGGTGGTGTCGTAAAGGGTGAGCTCGCCGGACACGGTGCGAGCCAGGATCTGGCTGGAGGTGTCGTAGCGCAGGGTCTCCTCGACCCACAGCGGCACCCGCGACAGGTCCTGGTAGACCGGCGTCAGCTGATCCGGGTTCTTGTGGCCCCAAAAGGCGGCATTGGCGAGCAGTTTGGTGGTGGTCTCGTTTCCGGCGATCACCATCAGGAACATGAAGCCGAGCACCTCGTCGTCGGCGAGCCGGTCGCCGTCGATCTCGGCCTCCAGCAGCGCCGAGGTCAGGTCGTCGGTCAGCTTTTCGCGCCGCTCGGCCACCATGCCCTGGTAGTAGACGATCAGGTTGAGGGAGGCCTCCACCGCCTCGGGCGGCACGTCGGTGACGCCTTCTTCGCGGTGCATCACCCCGTCGGCCCAGGCGCGCACCTGATCCCGATCCGGCTCGGGGACGCCCATCAACTCGGAGATGACGTCCATGGGCAGCTTGCCGGCGAACTCGTCGACGTAGTCGACCGCAACGTCCTTGGCCTTGGCCAGCATCGTGTCGAGATGCTGGGTCGCGATCTCGGTGACGCGGGGCTCGAGTTCACGAATCCGGCGCGGAGTGAACCCTTTTGAGACCAGCGTCCGCAGCCGCAGGTGGGCGGGATCGTCCATCGCCAGGAACGACATCGTCTTGCTGGCGTGCGGGCCTCGCGACGCCGGGTCCAGCGAGACGCCGAACTTGTTGGAAAGCGTTGTGCTGTTGCGGAATCCCTGCAGCACGTCCTGGTGCCGCGACAACGCCCAGAACTTCAGCTCGTCATTGCGATACAGCGGGGCCTCGTCGCGCAGCCGCTTGTAGTAGGGGTACGGATCTTCGTGGAAGTCGTAGTCGTAGGGATCGAGGACCAGCTCGTGGTCGCCCACATGGACGGTCATTTAAGTTCTTGTCTCCTGGCTTGTGTTCCGGGGGCCGGGCAGGATCAGGTTCACTACGTAGGCCAACTGGTCGGCGATCTGGTGATAGGTGAACTGGCCACTGGCGGCCTGTACCAATGCGCCGAAGAACATCATCTCGAGCGCGGCCACCGTGTTCGGGTCGGCGCCGGGGCCGATCGCCGTCGCGATGCGCCGGTGGATCTCCGCCCCGATGCGGTCGCGCACGGCACCCACCGCCGGATCGGTGCCGCCGCCGAGCAGTGCCGTCGTGCACGCGGCGCCCACCTCCGGCTCGTCGGCGACCACCAGCGCCAGGTGACGCAACACCTTGTCCACTCGGACCGGCATCGGGTCGTTGACGTCGGTGAAGAACGGAACCTGCCGCACCAAGTCCAGGTAGACCTCGGCGATCAGGTGGTTCTTCGACGAGAAGTAGGTGTACGCGGTGGCCGGGGCGACTTTGGCGCGGGCGGCGACCGCGCGCACGGTCAGGTCGGCATACGACTTCTCCCGCAAGGTCTCGATGCCGGCCACCAGCACCTTGCGGAAGGTCTCCTCCTGGCGACGGTTGCGCGTCGGCTGACCGGTCTGGCGGTCGCCGTCGGATGTGATCGTCACGAGTGCGTCGCTGGACACATGTCCAAGCTAGTGGATCGAAATGGCGTGAAGCAAGCCCGTGAGACAAATATGCTGTGTAATGGCTATTTACCGGAGCGCTTCGGGGGACGTTCGAGATCGGCCCTTGCACCGTCGGCGACGTGGCGACTATGGTTCGATCGGACAATATCGGACAACTGTCCACCAGAAGGCGTGCCGGGTTGGCCGTGCGCAGACGGGAGCGGGAGATGGCCTTACTGGCCGACGGCGTGAGTGAACTCTTCATCGACGGCAAGCTGTCGGCCGGCAGCGCCGGCAACTTCCCCACGGTGAACCCGGCGACCGAGGAGGTGCTGGGCGTCGCCGCCAACGCCGACGCCACCGACATGGACCGCGCCATCGACGCCGCGCGGCGCGCCTTCGACGAGACGGACTGGTCCCGCAACACCGAATTGCGGGTGCGCTGCATACGACAGCTGCGCGACGCGATGCGCGAGCACATCGAAGAACTGCGCGACATCACCATCGCCGAGGTCGGCGCCCCCCGGATGCTCACCTCGGCCGCCCAGTTGGAGGGACCGGTCGGCGACCTGAGCTTCGCGGCCGACACCGCCGAGTCCTACGAGTGGAACTCCGACCTCGGCCAGGCATCGCCGATGGGCATCCCGACCCGGCGCACGATCACGCGGGAAGCCGTCGGTGTCGTCGGCGCCATCACCCCGTGGAACTTTCCGCACCAGATCAACCTCGCCAAACTGGGACCCGCGCTGGCCGCCGGCAACACCGTGGTGCTCAAGCCCGCACCGGACACCCCCTGGTGTGCCGCCGTGCTCGGCGAAATCATCGCCGAACAGACCGACTTCCCGCCCGGCGTCGTCAACATCATCACGTCGAACGACCACCGGGTGGGGGCGCTGCTCTCGAAAGACCCTCGGGTGGACATGGTTTCGTTCACCGGATCGACCGCGACCGGTCGCAGCGTGATGGGCGATGCCGCCGCGACCATCAAGCGGGTGTTCCTGGAGCTGGGCGGCAAGTCCGCGTTCGTCGTTCTCGACGATGCCGACCTGGGCGGGGCATGCTCGATGTCGGCGTTCACCGCTGCCATGCACGCCGGACAGGGCTGCGCCATCACGACCCGGCTGGTGGTGCCGCGGGCCCGCTACGACGAGGCCGTCGCCATCGCCGCGGGCACCATGGGCTCGATCAAGCCCGGCGACCCCGACGACTCCGGAACCGTGTGCGGGCCAGTGATTTCCGCCCGGCAACGGGACCGCGTGCAGAGCTACCTGGATCTCGCGATCGCCGAGGGCGGGACGTTCGCCTGCGGCGGCGGACGCCCGGCGGACAAAGACCGCGGCTTCTTCATCGAGCCCACCGTCATCGCGGGCCTGACCAACGACGCGCGGCCCGCCCGGGAGGAGATCTTCGGGCCGGTGCTCACCGTGATCGCCTACGACGGCGAAGACGACGCGCTGCGCATCGCCAACGACTCGCCATATGGCTTGTCGGGCACCGTGTTCAGTGCCGACCCCGAGCGGGCGGCCAACTTCGCCGCGCGGATGCGAGTGGGCACCGTCAACGTCAACGGCGGTGTCTGGTACTCCGCCGACGCGCCGTTCGGCGGATACAAGCAATCCGGCAACGGACGCGAAATGGGCCTGGCCGGCTTCGAGGAGTACCTGGAAATCAAGACCATTGCCACAGCTGTGCAGTGACCGCGCCAATAGGCGACCGAGAGGAAAACATGCGATTCGAGAATAAAGTCGGCATCGTCACCGGGTCCGGTGGCGGCATCGGGCAGGCATACGCCGAGGCGCTGGCCCGCGAGGGCGCGGCGGTGGTGGTCGCCGACATCAACGCCGAGGCCGCCGCCGCGGTCGCCAAGCAGATCGTCGCCGACGGCGGAACCGCCATCAGCATCCCGGTCGACGTGTCCGACCCCGCATCCGCCAAGGAGATGGCCGACCGCACGCTGGCCGAGTTCGGCGGCATCGACTACCTGGTCAACAACGCGGCGATCTTCGGCGGCATGAAGCTCGACTTCTTGCTCACCATCGACCCGGAGTACTACCGCAAGTTCATGAGCGTGAACCTGGACGGCGCGCTGTGGTGCACCCGTGCGGTGTACAAGAAGATGGCCAAGCGCGGCGGCGGAGCGATCGTCAACCAGTCGTCGACCGCCGCTTGGCTTTACGCGAATTACTATGCCCTGGCCAAGGTCGGGCTCAACGGCCTGACACAACAACTCTCCCGCGAACTGGGTGGCCAGAACATCCGGATCAACGCGATCGCCCCCGGTCCCATCGACACCGAGGCCAACCGGACCACCACCCCCAAAGAGATGGTCGACGACATCGTCAAGGGTCTGCCGCTGTCGCGGATGGGTACGCCTGCGGATCTGGTCGGCATGTGCCTGTTCCTGCTCTCCGACGAGGCGTCGTGGATCACCGGACAGATCTTCAACGTTGACGGCGGGCAGATAATCCGATCATGAGTCGCGCCGGTGACGATGAAGAGCGAAGCGATGAAGAGGAGCGGCGCCATGAGTGACGATTTGAAGCTCGGCTACATCGGGTTGGGCAACATGGGCGCGCCGATGGCCACGAAGATGATCGAATGGCCGGGCGGGGTAACGGTTTACGACATCCGCACCGAGGCGATGACCCCGCTGGTCGAAAAGGGTGCCAGCCTGGCTGACAGCGTCGCCGACATCGCCGCCGCCGACATCGTCCACATCACCGTGCTCAACGACGCCCAGGTGCGTGAGGTGGTCGGCGAGCTGGCGACCCACGCGAAACCCGGGACCGTCATCGCGATCCACTCGACCATCAGCGACACCACGGCGGTCGAGCTCGCGGCCGAACACACACCGCGGGGCATCCACATCGTCGACGCACCGGTCAGCGGTGGGGCCGCCGCGGCGGCGAAGGGCGAGCTCGCCACCATGGTGGGCGCCGAGCGTGAGGTCTACGAGAAGATCAAGCCGGCGTTCAAACACTGGGCGGCGATGGTCGTCCACGCCGGCGAGCCGGGCGCAGGAACCCGAATGAAGCTGGCGCGCAACATGTTGACGTTCACCTCGTACGCCGCGGCGTGTGAGGCGATGAAGCTGGCCGAGGCGGCCGGGCTGGACCTGCAGGCCCTGGGCCGGGTGGTCCGCCACACCGACGCGCTCACGAGCGGTCCGGGGGCGATCATGGTCCGCGACAACATGAAAGACATTGAGCCGGACAACTTTTTATACGAGTCCTTCGTGCACGCCCGCGGCCTGGGGGAGAAGGACTTGAGCCTGGCGCTGGCCCTCGGCCAGGCGGTGTCGGTCGACCTGCCGCTCGCCCAGTTGGCCTACCAGCGGTTGGCCGCCAGCCTTGGGGTTCCGCACACAGAGAAAGAGGCGTGATGGACGAGTTGCGCAGCAAGGGTCTCGCGAAGATGAACGAGGTCTACGGCTGGGAGATGCCCAACATCGAAGGCGACGCGTACTTCGACCTGACCGTGGACCACCTGTTCGGCAGCATCTGGACGCGACCGGGATTGTCGATGCGCGACAAGCGCATAATGACGCTGACGGCGGTGACCGCGATCGGAAACCGCGACCTGGCCGAAATCCAAATCAACGCGGCACTTCTCAACGGCGAGCTCACCGAGACCGAGCTGAAGGAGATGGCCGTCTTCCTCACCCACTACCTGGGCTTCCCGCTGGGTTCGGCGCTCAACGGCGCGGTCGACGCCGTGGTGGCCAAGCGCAAGAAGGCCGCGGCGAAGGGCTCCGGTGAGGACAAGAAGGCCAACGTGGACGCCGCGTTGAAGATGCACTCGGGCGAGTGACCCACCAATCTCAGTACGGCTGAACGCCTTCGGGCATCACGTACTCAGAGATCGGTCCGGCGATCCCGTTGATCGTCGTTCCGCCGTTGATGATGCCCGGGGCCATGTCCAGCATGTTGTGCGGGAATCCGAACCGCGGCTTGGTCAGCGCGTCGAGCCGGGCCAGCTCGTCGGCGCTCAGATTCACATCGACGGCCCGGATGTTGTCCTCGAGCTGGGAGAGCCGGCGCGCCCCGATGATGACGGACGAGACGGCGCGCTGCGCGCGCACCCAGGCCAGCGCCACGCTGGCGACGTTGGTTTCGTGCGCCTTCGCGATGGCCTCGAGTTCGTCGATGACTGCGTAGGTCTTCTCGTTGAGAAAGGCGTCGACCATGGCGCCCCGGTCGGCGTTGTGCTACCGGGTGCTGCTCTCGGTCATCTCGTGCGTCGAGGCCGATATCTGCGCGCTGGGCCTCGAGTCCAAGGAACTGTTTCTGCTCGCCGAGATCGACCCGTGCGATCTGCGTCGCCACCGGCTGCTGCTCACCCCCGCCGGACGCCTGGCCGCCAGGAAGGGCCTGACGCTGCTCTCCGACGAGTTCGACAAGCGTCTCGGACGCCTTACCGTCGCGCAGCGCAACGACCTCAGGGCGCTGCTGGGGAAAATCGTGTGAATCCGGGGACGGTGGGCGTGGGCCGTTTGACCGGGCTAGTCTGACGTGTCGTGCGCGTCTTGGTGATTGGTTCCGGTGCCCGTGAACATGCGTTGCTGCTGGCGCTTCGCGAAGACCCCGAGGTAGCGGGGCTGGCGATCGCTCCCGGCAACGCCGGCACCGCGCGGCTGGCCGACCAGCACGACGTCGATGTCACCTCGACCGACGATGTCGTCGCCCTGGCCCGCGAGGTCCGCGCCGACCTGGTGGTCATCGGTCCCGAGGTGCCGCTGGTCCTCGGGGTGGCCGACGCGGTGCGGGCCGCGGGCATCGCCTGCTTCGGTCCCAGCAAGGACGCGGCCCGCATCGAAGGCTCCAAGGCTTTCGCCAAAGAGGTCATGGCCGCCGCCGGGGTGCGCACCGCGACCAGTGAAATCGTCGATAGCCCGGCGCATTTAGACGCCGCCCTGGACCGGTTCGGCCCGCCAACTGGGGATGCGGCCTGGGTGGTGAAGGACGACCGCCTGGCCGCCGGCAAGGGCGTCGTGGTGACCGCGGATCGCGGTGTCGCACGCGCGCACGCCGCCGGGCTGCTCGAGGCGGGCCACCCGGTCCTGTTGGAGTCCTACCTGGACGGCCCGGAGGTGTCGCTGTTCTGCGTCGTCGATGGCGCAACCGTGGTGCCTCTGCTGCCGGCGCAGGACTTCAAGCGTGTGGGCGACGGCGACAGCGGGCCCAACACCGGCGGCATGGGCGCCTACGCGCCGGTCCCGTGGCTTCCCGACGAGGTGTATCGCGACGTGGTCAGCAACATCGTCGAACCCGTTGCGGCCGAGATGGTTGCGCGGGACAGCTCGTTCAGCGGATTGCTGTATGCCGGCCTCGCGATCACCGCGAACGGACCCGCGGTGGTCGAATTCAATTGTCGCTTCGGCGATCCCGAGACACAGGCGGTGCTGGCGCTGCTGGAATCGCCCCTGGGCCAGCTGTTGTACGCGGCCGCCAACGGCACCTTGGCGGACTTCGGCGAGCTGCGCTGGCATGACGGCGCGGCCGTGACGGTGGTGCTGGCGGCGGAGAACTATCCCGGACGCCCCCGCGTGGGAGACGTCATCGTCGGCTCGGAGGCCGACGGGGTGTTGCACGCCGGAACGGCGCGGCGCGACGACGGCGAGATCGTCTCGTCGGGTGGCCGGGTGCTGTCGGTGGTGGGCACCGGCGCAGACCTGACGGCCGCCCGGGCCCAAGCCTACGAGGTCGTGCGTTCAATTCGCCTGCCGGGCAGCCATTTCCGCAGCGACATCGCACAACTGGCGGCAGACGGGAAGATCCGCGTCTAGAAGGCGGCGGCCTGACCGTCGCGGCGCGGATCGCTGGCCGCGAAGTAGCCGTCCTCGAGGCGCCAGATCGCCTGGCAGCTGCCGAATTGGTTGTAGTCGTCGACGGCAACGAGATCGTGTCCGCGGCGGCGCAATTCGTCCAGCGTCGAATCCGGGAAGCCCTTTTCGCAGCTGACCTGCATGCCCTCGACCCACCGGAACCGGGGGCCGTCACATGCCGCCTGCGGATTCTGCCCGTGGTCGGCGATGCGCACCATCACCTGCACGTGACCCTGGGGCTGCATCATTCCGCCCATCACCCCGAAGCTCATGACCGGTGCGCCGTCTTTGGTTACGAATGCCGGGATGATGGTGTGGTAGGGACGCTTGTTCGGGGCCACGGTGTTCGGATGTCCAGGGTTGGCAACAAAATTCGCGCCCCGGTTTTGCAGGGAGATCCCGGTGCCCGGGACCACCACGCCCGAACCGAACCCCATGTAGTTCGACTGGATCATCGACACCATCATCCCCGCGGCGTCGGCCGCGGTGAGGTAGACGGTTCCGCCCGCCGGAGCCCCGGCGGATGCGGGCTTGGCCCGCCCGCGGTCGATCAGTCCCGCGCGCTGCTTCAGGTACTCGTTGTCCAACAGGTGTTCCGGCTCCAGCGGCATGTGTTCGATGTCACCGACATAGGCCTGGGCGTCGGCGAACGCCAGCTTCACCGCTTCGATCTGAAGATGCACGCTGTCAGCGGAATCCGCTGGCAGCGCGGCCATGTCGAAATGCTCCAGAATGCCCAGGGCGATCAGCGCGACGATGCCCTGTCCGTTGGGTGGGATCTCGTGCACCGTGTATCCGCGGTAGCCGCCGTCGACCGTGCCCACCCAATCGGCACGGTGGGCCGCCAGGTCGCTGGCCCGCATGGCGCCGTCATTGCCCAGCGCGTGCGCCTCGAGCCTGGCCGCCAGTTCCCCACGGTAGAACGCTTCGCCGTTGGTCGAGGCGATCGTCTCGAGCGTCGCGGCATGATCCGGCAAGCTGAAACGCTCACCCGGTTTCGGTGCCCGCCCACCGGGCAGAAACGCCGGGGCGAAACCGGGCTGGCTTTCAAAGAGCGGCACCTGCGCCGCCCATTGCTCCGCGACGGTCGGCGAGACCGGAAATCCGTTGCGGCCATACGATATTGCGGGTTCGAAGAGCCGCTCGAACGGCAGCTTGCCGAATTTGGCATGCAGTTCGGTCCACGCCGATACCGCGCCGGGCACGGTCACCGAGTTCCAGCCCAGGATCGGAACGCCCTTGCCGCCGAAGTATTCCAGCGTCCACGCCGCGGGCGATCGGCCCGAGGCGTTCAGGCCGTGCAGTTGCTTGCCATCCCACACGATGGCGAAGGCGTCCGAACCGATGCCATTGGACACGGGCTCCACGATCGTCAGGGTGATGGCGGTGGCGATGGCCGCGTCCACCGCGTTGCCGCCCTGCGCGAGCATCCGCAGGCCCGCCTGGGCGGCGAGCGGTTGCGATGTGCACACAACGTTTTCCGCCAGGATGGGCTTGCGCGGCCAGGCGTAGGGGAGGGTCCAGTCGAAAGGTGCGGTCACCTCCGCGAGCGTAACGCTACGGCGGGGTTCGGCCTCATATCGCGCCGTGCGCTCACGCCGTCAGCAGCGGTGCCATCCAGGTGAGCTCGGCGGGCAACTGCGAGCTCCAAAATGCCCCGTCGTGGCCACCGGGCGAGAAACCACCGGCCGGCGGATTGGGCAGTTGCGCGATGAACTGCTTTGTTGCAGCGTAAAACGGATCGCTGTCGCCGCAATCGATCCGGATGGGGATCGAGGCCAGGGCGGGCGTGCCGAACACCGAGTTGGCCGCGAAGTCGTCCGGCCCGTCGAAGGCGCCGGGTGCGGCCGCACCCGAGGACATCCACAGCGCCGGGCTCACCGCGCAGATCGCCGCGGTGCGCGCCGGTCCCAGCCGGCCGCCCAGCAGCAAAGCGCCGTAGCCGCCCATCGACCAGCCCAGGAACGCCACCCGTGAGGTGTCCAGATTCTGGTTGCCCAGCATCGGGATGAGCTCGTCGAGCACCATGGCGCCGCTGTCCTCACCGGACGACCGCTTGTGCCAGTAGCCGCCACCACCGTCGACGGCGACCACCGCGAACGGTGGCAGCCCGGCATCGACGGCTTGGGCCAGACCATGTTCGACGCCGCCCGCCATCACGGTGGACGCGTCGCTGCCCTTGCCGTGCAGCGCGATCACGGGTCGCAGCGGCTTCGTCTGGCCGGGCGGGCGCGCGATGGCCCAATTGGTGTTCGCCCCGCCGCGCGCGGCGGAGACGAAGGAACCGGTCACCATCGTCGGCGCGGCCGCCGCCGGGGGAGCCGGGTCGCGAGGTGGGCTGGGCGGCGGCGCCAACGGCATCTGGGTGGCGGCGGTCGACGCCGGCATCGCGTGAGATGTGCGGGGCTCTAACAGGATGTCGAGCGCGTAGGCGCCCACCGCCCCCACGGCCGCGCTGGCGCCGAGGCCGAGTAGGGCGCGTCGGCTCAGGTCGGGCATGCGGGCCATTATGCCCTGGCCGTTTGGCCGAAATGGCAATGCAGTACCACTTTGGCTGGCACGATGGCTACTCGTGACAGCAGCGGTTACTCCAAAAGGAGAACGTCGACGGTACGCGCTCGTCAGCGCCGCCGCCGAGCTGCTGTCCGAGGGCGGCTTCGAAGCGGTGCGGCACCGGGCGGTTGCCCGGCGGGCCGGATTGCCGCTGGCGTCCACCACTTATTACTTCTCCTCCCTCGACGATCTGATCGCGCGCGCCGTCGAACACATCGCGATGATCGAGGTGGCGCAGTTGCGGTCGCGGGTCAGCGGCTTGTCGCGGCGGCGCCGGGGACCGGAGACCATCGCCGAGGTGCTGGCCGATCTGCTCGTGGGCGACGTGTCCGGCCCGGGCCTCACCGATCAGCTGATCTCGCGATACGAGCGGCACATCGCGTGCACCCGGCTGCCCGCGCTGCGCGAGACCATGCGCCGCAGCTTGCGCCAGCGCGCCGAGGCGATCGCCGAGGCCATCGAGCGCTCGGGCCGTTCGGTGCACATCGAACTGGTGTGCACGTTGATCTGCGCGGTCGACGGGTCGGTGGTGTCGGCCCTGGTGGAGGGGCGGGATCCGCGAGCGGCGGCGCAAGGTGCCGTGGTCGACCTCATCGAGGTGCTCGCGCCCATCGATCAGCGGCCCGTGCAGATCTGACCGACCGCTACGCGCGGACCGGATCCGCCGGCAGCGACGGCGTCACGATGTACCCGGTGTCCAGGTCGCCGTAGATCGTGACGTTCCCCGGGCTGCGCTGCGCATACACCGCCACATAGGCGCACACCACGGCGTCGACCGGATCCTCCGAGCGGCGCAGCTCGCTTTTGCGCTGCGCGGCCGCGACGGCGCGGCGCAGCGCGACCCAGCCGGCGTGCCCGGCCACCCGGAGCGGCACCGGGGCCTGCGCCAGCCGCTCGACGCCGTCCATCAGCAGCAACAGCTCGGATTGGAGCCCGTCCACGGTCCGACCGGGCTTCGCCTTGTATTTCAGGGTCCGCTCCAGGCGGAACAGCGCGACGGTCGCCGCGTGCGGGTAGACCTCGATGGCGCGCCGGGCGGCCGGCGATCGCGGATCCAGATCCAGGCCCAGCGCCGCGGCCAGCCGGCCCGCGCGCGGACCGCCGGCGAACTCGGGCTTCCCGGTGTTGCAGGGGTGGGCGCCGGCCTCGTATCTCCGGAAATCGCGGTTCAGCGCGGTCTCGGCCGGACGCTGGCCGGTCGGGTTGGTCACCACCAGGGGCGCATCGAAGGCGACCAGGCAATCGCCCCGCACATAGGGGCGCAACGCGGCCAGGATCTCGTCGTCGTCGCGGACCGCGCACACACTCACCAGAGCGCCGCCCGAGTCGACGACGGCGACGCCGGTCGGGTTACGACCCGCCCAGGCGAGGTCGATGCCGGCGAAGTACATCCGCATAGGTTATGACCCCGACCGTAAGCTGTGTGTTCGTGAGGACCAAGTGAGCATTCCGAATGTGCTGGCCACCCGGTACGCCAGTGCCGAGATGGTCGCGATCTGGTCGCCGGAGGCCAAGGTCGTCGCCGAGCGGCGGCTGTGGCTGGCGGTGCTGCGCGCACAGGCGGAATTGGGTGTATCGGTACCTTCCGAAGCCATCGCCGACTACGAGCGGGTGATCGAGGACGTCGACCTGGCGTCCATCGCGGACCGCGAACGGGTGCTGCGCCACGACGTGAAGGCGCGCATCGAGGAATTCAATGCGCTGGCCGGTCACGAGCACGTGCACAAGGGCATGACCAGTCGCGACCTGACCGAGAACGTGGAGCAACTGCAGATCCGGCGCTCGCTGGAACTGGTCTTCGGTCACGGCGTGGCGGTGGCCGCGCGGCTTGCCGAGCGGGCCGTAACCTACCGCGACCTGGTGATGGCCGGACGCAGCCACAATGTCGCCGCGCAGGCCACCACGTTAGGCAAGAGGTTCGCGTCGGCGGCACAGGAGACGCTGATCGCGTTGACCAGGCTGCGGGAGCTGATCGACCGCTACCCGCTGCGCGGCATCAAGGGCCCGATGGGCACCTCGCAGGACATGCTCGACCTGCTGGACGGTGACGCGGCCAAGCTCGCCAACCTCGAGCGGCGCGTCGCCGAATTCCTGGGATTCGCAACGGTATTGACCAGCGTCGGGCAGGTGTATCCGCGTTCGCTGGACCACGACGTGTTCTCGGCGCTGGTGCAGCTGGGCGCCGGGCCGTCGTCGCTGGCCCACACCATCCGGCTGATGGCCGGGCATGAACTGGTCACCGAGGGATTCGCGCCCGGACAGGTGGGCTCGTCGGCCATGCCGCACAAGATGAACACGCGCAGCTGCGAACGGGTCAACGGGTTGCAGGTCGTGCTGCGCGGTTACGCCTCGATGGCCGCCGAACTGGCCGGTGCGCAGTGGAACGAGGGCGACGTGTTCTGTTCGGTGGTGCGACGAGTGGCGTTGCCGGACAGCTTCTTTGCCATCGATGGGCAGATCGAGACGTTCCTGACGGTGCTCGACGAGTTCGGCGCCTATCCGGCGGTGATCAGTCGCGAACTGGACCGCTACCTGCCGTTCCTGGCCACCACCAAGGTGTTGATCGCCGCGGTGCGCGCCGGCGTCGGGCGCGAGGCCGCGCATCACGTGATCCGCGAGCACGCGGTGGCCACCGCCCTCGCCATGCGCGAACACGGCGCCGAGCCCGACCTGCTGGAGCGGCTGGCGGCCGACGAGCGGTTGCCGCTGGACCGGGCGGCGCTGGACGCCGCGCTCGCCGACAAGAAGGCGTTCACCGGCGCCGCCGGTGACCAGGTGGACGAGGTGGCGGCGCAGGTGGACGCGCTGGTGAATCGCTACCCGGACGCGGCCAAGTACGCCCCGGGTGCGATCCTGTGACGCTGGCCGGCGCGCTCGCGGAGATCGACTTCACCGATCTGGACAACTTCGCCAACGGATTTCCGCACGATCTGTTCGCGATCCATCGCCGTGAGGCGCCGGTGTACTGGCATGCGCCGACCGACAACACCCCGGACGGCGAAGGGTTCTGGTCGGTGGCAACCTACGCGGAAACGCTTGAGGTGCTGAAGGATCCGGTGACGTATTCATCGGTCACCGGTGGCGCGCGACCGTATGGTGGCACGCTGTTGCAGGACCTGGCGATCGCGGGTCAGGTGCTCAACATGATGGACGATCCGCGGCATTCGCAGATCCGGCGGCTGGTCAGCTCCGGGCTGACGCCGCGGATGATCCGGCTGGTCGAGGACGATCTGCGGACCCGGGCGCGCCGGCTGCTGGACGCGGTGGCGCCGGGCGAGCCGTTCGACTTCCTGGTGGACATCGCGGTCGAATTGCCGATGCAGATGATCTGCATCCTGCTGGGAGTGCCTGAATCCGAACGGCATTGGTTGTTCGAGACGATCGAGCCGCAATTCGACTTCGGCGGCTCGCGCAAGGCCGCACTGTCGCAGCTGTCGGTCTCCGAAAGAGACGCGGCGGCCGGGTCGCGGATGTATGAGTACGGTCAGCAGCTGATCGCGGCCAAGCGGGAGCACCCGACCGACGACATGTTGTCGGTCGTGGCGAACGCCATGCTGGAAGACGCCGACGGCGGGTCCGCCCTGTCCGACCTCGAGCTGTACCTGTTCTTCAGCCTGTTGTTCAGCGCCGGGGCGGAGACCACCCGCAACGCCGTCGCGGGCGGCCTGCTGGCGCTGGCCGACCATCCGCAGCAATTGCGGTCACTGCGCGGCGATCTCGACGCGCTACCCACGGCCGTCGAGGAGATGGTGCGGTGGACGTCGCCGTCACCTTCCAAGCGCCGCACCGCCACCCGCGACGTCACGCTGGGCGGGCAGCCGATCGAGGCCGGACAGAAGATACAGATCTGGGAAGGCTCGGCGAATCGCGACCCCGGCGTGTTCGAGAACGCCGACGAGTTCGATATCGCCCGAAAACCCAACCCGCATCTGGGGTTCGGCCAGGGTGTGCACTATTGCCTGGGCGCCAACCTGGCCCGGCTCGAGTTACGGGTCTTGTTCGAAGAACTGCTGTCCCGGTTCGGCGGGATCCAAGTCGTCGGGCCGGTCGAATGGGCCCGCAGCAATCGGCACACCGGCATTCGGCACCTCGTCGTGGAGCTACGCGACCAACCGTGACGATCCGGCTCGCCGATGTCGAGCCCTCACCCGATGTGTTCGCCGCGGTGATGGCGACGGGAATCTTGTCCATCGGCGCGCACGATCACGGATACCGGTTGATCATTGACGCGATGGGCGTCATCGCCAGGTGTTCTTCTGGGATGCGTTGGCCGCCTGGATCATTGTGGTCGTCGCAGGGCTGCTACTGGTGGCGCGGGCGCTGTTGCTAGCTCCCGCGCAGCGCAACTCCGGCCGACCGTAGTTCGAGCGCGACCAGGGCCCCGATGGTGGCCGGATCCTCACGGCGCCACCCGCCGACCGGATCCGCGCTGACGGCGATCAACTTCCGGGGCGGGCGGTTCGTCAGCGCGCGCAGCGCAAGCAATTGCGCACCCCCCGGGGTCGCGGCCAGTGTGGTCACCGCCAACTTGCGCCGGAAGAATCGCAGTCGCAGAAGCAGCCACGGCAGCGCCACGATGAGGATCGGGACCGCGACGACGGCCATCGCGAGCAGCACCGCGAGCCAGCTTGCCGCGCTGTCCAGATCGTGGCCCGCGCCGGCGATGTCCAGCGCGGCGTGGCTGGCGGAGTTGAGCGGCTTGCTGACCGTGTCACCCACCACCGGGATGTGCTGGGCGCCGTGGCCGGCGGACTCGAGATTGCCGGCGATTCCGTTCGCGCCGCTCTCCACCTGCCGGCCCGCGTCGGCGATGGTGGCGATGGCGTCGTAGACGGCCAGCCCGACGAGCAGCCAGAGCACTGTCCAGATGACGACGGCCAAGTCGCTGAACAGCTGGACGGCCAGCCGGCCGGGCCTGGTGGAGTAGGGCACAAACCGCAGTGTCATAGCCCCGATCCCAGCACAAAGCGCGTTTGCAGGTGCCCGATAGGCTGACCGGATGCCTGCACTGTCCGACTACCAGCATCTGGCCAGCGGCAAGGTCCGCGAGCTGTATCGCGTCGACGACGAACACCTGCTGCTCGTCGCCACCGACCGGATCTCGGCGTACGACTTCGTCCTGGACAGCACCATCCCGGACAAGGGGCGCATCCTCACCGCGATGAGCGTCTTCTTCTTCGGCCTCGTCGACGCCCCCAACCATCTGGCCGGGCCACCCGACGACCCACGCATTCCCGACGAGGTGCTGGGCCGCGCGCTGGTGGTGCGCCAGCTGGAGATGCTTCCGGTGGAATGCGTGGCTCGGGGCTACCTGACCGGCTCGGGATTGCTGGACTACCAGGCGACCGGAAGCGTCTGCGGTATCACGCTGCCGCCGGGACTGGTCGAAGCCAGCAGGTTCGCCGAACCGCTGTTCACTCCCGCAACGAAAGCCGCACTGGGCGACCACGACGAGAACATCCCCTTCGCCCGCGTCATCGAGATGGTCGGTGCCGTGCCCGCCAACCAACTGCGCGACCGCACCCTGCAGATCTACGTGCAGGCCGCCGATCACGCCCTCCGGAAGGGAATCATCATCGCGGACACCAAATTCGAGTTCGGCACCGACCGTGTCGGCAACCTGCTGCTCGCCGACGAAATCTTCACGCCGGATTCGTCGCGGTATTGGCCGGCCGACGAGTATCAGGTCGGCGTCGTCCAGAACAGCTTCGACAAGCAGTTCGTCCGCAACTGGTTGACCGGGCCCGAGTCCGGCTGGGACCGCCACGGCTCACAACCCCCGCCGCCACTGCCGGAGCACATCATCGACGCCACCCGAGACCGCTATATCGATGCCTACGAACGCATTTCCGGCCTGAGCTTCAACGACTGGATCGGTCCCAGCGCATGACCGAGACGCACTTGGAGGGCTCGGGGCCCCCGGTCGCCAAGCGGGTGGAGAGTCGACGTGAGCACCACGGCGACGTCTTCGTCGACCCGTACGAGTGGCTGCGCGAAAAGACCAACCCCGAAGTCATCGCCTACCTCGAGGCGGAGAACGCCTACGTCGATCAGATGACCGCCCACCTGGAACCGCTGCGGCAACAGATTTTCGACGAGATCAAGGCGCGCACCAAGGAGACGGATCTTTCGGTGCCCACCCGGCAGGGCGAGTGGTGGTACTACGCGCGCACCTACGAGGGCAAGCAATATCGCGTCCAATGCCGTTGCCCGATAAGCGGGCCCGACGACTGGGACCCGCCGACGCTGGACGAGAACACCGCGATCCCGGGCGAGCAGATTCTGCTCGATTCCAATGCCGAAGCCGAGGGACACGAGTTCTTCTCCCTGGGGGCCGCGACGGTGAGCCTCGACGGAAACCTGCTGGCGTACTCCGTCGACACCCTCGGCGATGAGCGTTACACATTGCGGTTCAAGGACTTACGCACCGGCGAGTTGTTCCCCGACGAGATCGTCGATATCGGCGCGGGTGCGACGTGGGCCGCCGACAATCGCACCGTGTACTACCTGACCCTGGACGACGCACACCGCCCCGACAAAGTGTGGCGGTACCGGGTGGGCTCCGGTGAAGAGGCCGAGCTGGTCTATCACGAAGAAGACGAAAAGTATTGGCTCGGCGTGGGACTCACCCGCAGCGAGGCCTACATCTTCATCGCCTCGGGATCCTCGATCACCTCCGAGTACCGCTACGCCGACGCCGCCGATCCACAGGCACAGTTCACCGTCGTGCTGCCGCGCCGCGAGGGTGTTGAGTACGCGGTCGAGCACGCGGTCATCGGCGGGCAGGACCGGTTCTTGATCCTGCACAACGACGGCGCGGTCAACTTCACCCTCACCGAGGCGCCGGTCAGCGATCCGACACAGCAGCGCACCCTGATCCCGCACCGCGACGACGTCCGGCTCGACGCGGTCGACGCATTCGCCGGTCTCCTGGTGGTCAGCTACCGGCGCGAGGCGCTGCCCCGGATGCAGCTGTGGCCCATCAACGCCGACGGCACCTATGGGCAGCCCGAAGAGATTTCGTTCGACTCCGAGCTGATGACGGCCGGCCCGGCCGGCAACCCCAACTGGGAGGCGCCCAAGCTGCGGATCAGGGCGGGATCGCTGGTCGTTCCGGCCCGGGTCTACGACATCGATCTCGCCACCGGCGAGCGCATCTTGCTGCGCGAGCAGCCCGTGCTCGGCGATTACCGGCCCGCGGACTATGTGGAACGGCGTGACTGGGCGGTCGCCGACGACGGCACCCGGATCCCGGTGTCCATCGTGCACCGCGCCGGGATCGAATTTCCGGCGCCCGCATTGCTTTACGGCTACGGCGCCTACGAGCTGTGCACCGACCCGAGCTTCTCCATCGCCCGATTGTCGCTGCTGGATCGCGGCATGGTGTTCGCCATCGCCCACGTGCGTGGCGGCGGTGAGATGGGCCGGCTGTGGTACGAGCACGGCAAGCTGTTGGAGAAGAGGAACACGTTCACCGACTTCGTCGCGGTGGCACGGCATTTGGTGGATTCCGGCGTCACCCGGCCGCGTCAGCTGGTGGCGCTCGGGGGCAGCGCCGGCGGATTGCTGATGGGGGCGGTGGCCAACCTGGCGCCGGAGCTCTTCGCCGGAATTCTCGCGCAGGTCCCGTTCGTCGACCCGCTGACCACCATCTTGGATCCCTCCTTACCGCTGACCGTCACCGAGTGGGACGAATGGGGAAATCCCTTGGCGGACAAGGATGTCTACTCCTACATGAAGTCCTATTCGCCGTACGAGAATGTCGAGGCCAAGCGGTATCCGGCGATTTTGGCCATGACGTCGCTGAACGATACGAGGGTCTACTACGTGGAGCCGGCCAAATGGGTCGCGGCGCTGCGCCACGCCAACGGCGACGGCAGTCCGGTCCTGTTGAAGACCCAGATGAACGCCGGACACGGTGGTGTCAGTGGCCGCTACAAGGGTTGGGAGGAAGCCGCCTTCCAATACGCGTGGCTGCTAGCGGCCGCCGAGGGCGACCGCTACGGCGGCCGCCAGGAAGACGATCTCGGCGCCGATCCGCAGCTGTAGCCGGGTCGTCATCGATTTCGGCGATCCGGCATCCGGGACGCACAGATGTTGGCCGGGAAGCCGGCAGACCTACCATCACGGCGACTTGCGCGCGGTGATCCTGGCCGAGGCCGCGGGGCTGGTGGCAGAGCGCGGCGCCGACGGCGTCTCGCTGCGCGTTGGCCCGGTCCGCGGGCGTCTCCCACGCCGCGCCGGCGCACCACTTCACCGATCGCCGGGGTCTGTTCACCGCGCTGGCCGCAGAGGGCTTTGCGCGGTTCGCACAGGCTCTGGTCGATGCCCGGGGCGACTTCGTCGACGCCGCACTCGCGTATGTGCGATTCGCCATCGACCACCCGGGCCACTACCGCCCGACGGAGACGGTGCGACGGATCGCGAGGATGCTGTTCGCCCGGTGAGGGCGCTATTCGCCGGCGGGCTGGCTCGGCGGCTTCTTCGGCAAGAACGATGCCGGGATGATGGTGAACGCCACCAGCACGACGGCCAGCACGAACACCGCGGTATAGGCGTGCGCCAGGTGGTGCGACACGTGGCTGGCCAGATCGGGGGCAAGCGGCTGTCGCGGGACGGCGGACGGATCCGCCGGCAGGCCGTGCTTGCCGGCGCCCGGGCGCACCCCGCCCATCTCGTTCGCCGCCATCAGGGCCTCGTTGCGGTTGAACTGATTGGTCAGGATCACCGCCATGAGTGCGGCCCCAATCGAGCCGCCGACCTGCTGGTTGACGCTGATCAGCGTCGTCCCGCGGGCAACCTGATGCGGGGCTAGCGCCTGCATGAGCGCCGCGGAGAGCGGCGTGGTGGTGAGGCCGATGCCCAGCCCCATGATCGCCAGCCCGGTCACCAAGACCGGCGAATACGCGGCCTGCCTGGCGACCCCGTAGGTGAAGACACCCAGCCCCACCGCCATGAGCGGCAGCCCGATCAGCACGATGTTGCCGGGCCCGCGCTTATCCACGAAGGCTCCGCCGAGCGGCATGGTCAGCACCGCGCCGATCCCGATCGGCAGCATGTGCAGACCGGACTGCATCGGCGTCTCGTGGCCGACGATCTGGAAGAAACTCGGCACCAGCAGGCCGGTACCGACCGAGGCGGCGGCGAACACCAGCAGCGTCGCGTTGACCTGGGTGACCACCGGGTTTCGGAACAATCGCAGGTCGATCAGGGGGTGATCGGTGCGATACCAGGCATGCAGGATGAACGCGGCGATCAGGCCCAGGCCGAGGAGGGCCGGGCCCAACACGTAGCGGTCGGCGATCGTGTGCCGCCCCGGGATGGAACACACCCCGCACAGAAAGATCGCCACGCCGGGCGACAGGAGCAGCGCGCCGGTGATGTCGAGCGCCTCCGACGGCGCCGAACGATCCTTCGGGAACATGATCGCTGCCAGGGCGAAGGCGGTGAGCCCGATCGGCAGGTTGATCAGGAAGATCCACTTCCAGCCGTAGGCGCCGATCAGCCAGCCACCTAGGATGGGCCCGCCGATGGGGCCGAGCAGGATCGGGATTCCACCCACCGCCATCAGGCGGCCGACCCGTTTCGGTCCCGCCTTGCGCGTCAGGATCACGAAGCTCAGCGGCAACAACATGCCGCCGCCGACGCCCTGGACTATCCGAAACAGGATGAGCAACAGTATGTTTGGCGCGACCGCGCACAGCAGCGATCCCAGCGTGAAGATCAGCACTGAACCCATGAAGAGGCGCTTGGTGCCGAACCGATCCGCCGCCCATCCGGTAATCGGAATCACGGTGGCGAACGCGAGCATGTAGCCGGCGATCGTCCACGAGACGATGGCCTGGGTGGACCCGAACTGCGCGATGAAGGTGCGCTGTGCGACGGCGACGACGGTGCTGTCCAGCACCGCCATGATGCAGGCCAGGCCGCACACTCCGGCGATCCTGAACAGCGCGGCGTCCAGTTTCTCGGGGTATTCGTCGGAGCGCAGCGGCGATCCCGGGCCGGTGGGCAACGGGACACTGAAAGCTGCGGAGCGGGTCTTCTGCATGGCGCCGCTGAGCATATCCACAGGGTTGCCCCGACAGAAGGTTTTTACTCGTATCCGCTTATTCGCACGCGTGTAATTCGCACCGCTGAGATCGCGTCCTGAACCCTCGCTAAACCGCCAAACGTCCTGGTTGCGCGGTTACCGGGCGATCATGTTATTCGCCGGCCGTTTCGCTTGCCGGCTTTTTCGGCAAAAACGACGCCGGAATGAAGGTGCACACCACCAGCACGACGGCAATCACAAATACCGCGGTATAGGCGTGCGAAAGATCGTGCACCACATTGCTCGCAAATCCCTGGGCAAGCGACTGCCGGGGTATCGCCGACGGATCGACCGGCACTCCGTCGGCCAACGCCTTCTGGTGCAGGGCGGCAAGCTTGTTTGCTGCGACGATGTTGGGACTCCGATTGAACTGGTTCGTCAGGATCATCGACATCAGCGCGGTTCCCATCGAGCCGCCCACCTGGTGGCTGACGCTCATCAGCGTCGTTCCCCGGGCGATCTGATGGGGCGCCAGCGCCTGCACGGAGGCGACCGACAGGGGCATCATCGTGCAGCCCATGCCCAGGCCCATGATTGCCAGCCCGACCAGCAGGATGGGCAGGTAGTGGGCCTGGGTGGCCACCCCGAAGGCGAAGGCGCTCAGGCCGGCGGTGATCAGCGCGATCCCGACCAGCACGATCTTGCCGGGACCCTGCCTGTCCACCAGCGGCCCGGTGAGCCGCATGGTCAACATGGCGCCCAGCCCCTGGGGGATCATGTGCACGCCCGCCTGCATGGGCGTCTGGTGCAGCACCTGCTGGAAATAGCTCGGGAGCAGCAGGCCGGCGCCGAAAAATGCGCCGGCGAACACCAGCATCGTCACGTTGGCGTGCGTGAGCACGGGGTTGCGGAACAGCCGCAGGTCTATCAGCGGGTGGTCGGCGTGATGCCACGCGTGCGCGACGAAGCCCGCGATCAACCCCAGCCCGATCACCGCCGGTATCACCACCTGGCGGTCGGCCACGGTGCCGCGGCCCGGGATGGAGGACACCGCGAACAAGAACATCGCCAGGCCCGGCGAGAGCAGCAGCACGCCGACGGCGTCGAAGGTCTCCGACCGGGCCGGGTGATCCCGCGGGAAGATGATGGCGGCCAGTGCGATGGTGAGAAATCCGATCGGCACATTGATCAGAAAGATCCACCGCCAGCTCGAGGTGTCGATCAGCCAGCCGCCCAGGATCGGGCCGCCGATCGGGGCGAGCAGCATCGGGATGCTCAGGATCGACATCAGGCGCCCGAGCCGTCCCGGGCCTGCTTCGCGGGTCAAGATCATGAATCCCAACGGCAGCAGCATGCCACCGCCGATTCCCTGTACCACGCGAAACGCAATGAGCTGCACGATGTTTGCGGCAATCGCACACAGCAGCGAGCCCAATATGAACGCCACCACGGAACCCATGAAGAGCCGTTTGGTGCCGAACCGGTCGGCCGCCCACCCGGTTATCGGGATCACGGTCGCCAGGGCGAGGGTGTAGCCGGTCATCGTCCAGGCCACGACGGCCTGTGAGGACGCGAATTGGTCGATGAAGGTGCGTTGCGCGACGCTGACGACCGTGACGTCCAGGATCGCCATCACGGTGGCCAAGATGCACACACCGGAGATCCGCAACAGCGCGGCATCGAGCTTGTCGGGATATTCCCGTTCCTCGACACCCGGCTGCCCGGTGGGGGCGTGGGGCAGCGGCGTTTTCGCCGCTGAGTACGAGGCCTCATCCATGGCGTTGCTTAGCATATCGAACTGATCACATTGCCTGACGCTCGCGGCGGTCGTAGTCTGTGCAGGTCTGGCAGCGGCCGAAATCAGTTATCGCGCTTGGGCGAGTGCATATACGCCTGCTGTCTGCGTGTCCTTCACCATTCCGACACTTGGGATCGGCAAACTGCTGGTGTGTCTGGAAAATTGATCGTCTCGGTCTCGGGGATCGGTGAAAGCACCCTTCCCGACGTCGAGGCGTTCTGCGCAAAAATGGATGCCCGCAAGGTACCGGTGTCATTGCTGGTGGCGCCCCGCCTGTCCGGTGACTACCGGCTCGACCACGACCCACGAACCGTTGAATGGCTGACCACCCGTCGCGCCGGCGGCGACGCCATCGTGCTGCATGGCTACGACGACGCCGCGACCAAAAAGCGCCGCGGCGAATTCGCGATCCTGCGGGCGCACGAGGCCAACCTGCGATTGACGGCCGCCGACCGGGTGCTCGAGCACCTCGGGCTGCGCACCCGCTTGTTCGCCGCGCCCGGCTGGGTGGTGTCACCCGGCGTTGTCAAGGCATTGCCGGACAACGGATTCCGCTTGCTGGCTGATCTGCATGGGATCACCGACCTGGTCCGCCACAACACCGTCCGCGCACGCGTCCTCGGCATCGGCGAAGGCTTCCTCACCGAGCCGTGGTGGTGCCGGATGGTGGTGCTTTCAGCCGAGCGGATCGCTCGCCGCGGCGGCGTCGTGCGGGTTGCGGTCGCGGCTCGCCACCTGCGCAAGCCCGGGCCGCTACAGGCCATGGTGGACGCGGTCGACCTGGCCTTGATGCACGCCTGCACACCCACCGTGTATCGCTGGGAGCCGGCTAAAGCGGTGCTCGACGCCGCCTGACGAAGCGGCTGTCTGACCTGCTCGTCGGGGCACTACCCTGGTCCGACATGAGCGATTCTTCGGTTGCGGGGTTCGACGCTGATGCCATCGTCGTCGGGGCGGGCTTGGCCGGCCTGGTCGCCGCCTGCGAACTGGTGGATCGCGGCTTACGGGTGCTCATCGTCGATCAGGAGAACAGCGCCAACCTGGGCGGGCAGGCCTTCTGGTCCTTCGGCGGCCTGTTCTTCGTCGACAGCCCCGAGCAGCGCCGGTTGGGTATCCGCGACAGCCATGAACTCGCGTTGCAGGACTGGCTCGGCACGGCGGCCTTCGACCGTCCCGAGGACTACTGGCCACGCCAATGGGCGCACGCCTACGTCGATTTCGCCGCCGGGGAGAAACGCAGCTGGCTGCGGTCGCGGGGGCTCAAACTCTTCCCGCTGGTGGGTTGGGCCGAGCGCGGCGGCTACGACGCACAGGGACACGGCAATTCGGTTCCCCGCTTCCACATCACCTGGGGCACCGGGCCCGCGCTGGTCGACATCTTCGCCCGTCAACTGCGCGACCGCTCGTCGGTCCGGTTCGCGCACCGCCACCAGGTCGACGAGCTGATCGTCGAGGGCGACGCGGTGACCGGCGTCCGGGGCACCGTGCTGGAGCCGTCGGCCACGCCCAGGGGAGTCGCGTCATCGCGAAAATCGATAGGGCAGTTTGAATTTCGCGCCGACGCGGTGATCGTGACGAGCGGCGGCATCGGCGCCAATCATGAACTGGTGCGCAAGAATTGGCCGAAGGACATGGGCCGCGTTCCAGAGCAACTGCTGAGCGGGGTGCCGGCCCACGTCGACGGCCGGATGATCGCCATCTCGCAGCGGGCCGGTGCGCGGGTGATAAATCCCGACCGGATGTGGCACTACACCGAGGGCATCACCAACTACGACCCGATCTGGCCGCTGCACGGGATCCGGATCATTCCGGGCCCGTCGTCGCTGTGGCTGGACGCGAGCGGCAGGCGGTTGCCGGTCCCGCTCTACCCCGGTTTCGACACGCTGGGCACCTTGGAGTACATCACCAAATCCGGGTTCGACTACACCTGGTTTGTGTTGAACACCAAGATCATTGAGAAGGAATTCGCGCTGTCCGGGCAGGAACAGAATCCCGACCTGACCGGACGGAGCGTCCGCGAGCTGCTGCGAAACCGGGCGCGTTCCGGGCCGCCGGGGCCGGTGCAGGCGTTTGTCGACCGGGGTGTGGACTTCGTCAGCGCGAACTCGTTGCGCGACCTGGTGACGGCGATGAACAAGCTGCCCGACGTGCAGCCGCTGGACTACGCCACCGTGGAGGCCGAGGTCACCGCCCGGGATCGGGAGGTGGCCAACAAGTTCAGCAAGGACGGGCAGATCACGGCGATTCACGGCGCGCGCAACTATCTTGGCGACCGGCTGGGCCGGGTGGTGGCGCCGCACCGGCTGACCGATCCGAAGGCGGGGCCGATGATCGCGGTCAAGCTGCACATCCTGACCAGAAAAACGTTGGGCGGCATCGAAACCGACCTTGCCTCGCGGGTGTTGAAGGCCGACGGCACGCCGCTGAGCGGCCTGTACGCCGCCGGCGAGGTGGCCGGGTTCGGCGGCGGCGGCGTGCACGGCTACCGCGCCCTGGAGGGCACCTTTCTGGGTGGCTGTATCTTTTCCGGCCGCGCCGCCGGACGCGGCGCCGCCGACGACATCACCTAGCCGCGGGCGAGGGCCAACCGGTCGCTAGAACGTGACGGCGTCTTCCTCGGGCAGCACCTGGAAGTCAGTGCTGGTCATCTCTGTCAGGCGTCCGTAGTAGATGCCGCGCGCATCCGGGGCGATGATCCCCTGGTGAATGGGAACGGCGCGCTCCGGAGCCACGGCACGCAGGTAATCGACCGCTTCGGACACCTTCATCCACGGCGCGGCCGCCGGGGTGGCCAACACGTCCACCGGTTCGTCGGGCACGAAGAGTGCATCACCGGGATGCATCAGCCGGGCGCGATGGCCGGCATCGCCCACCAGAAACGAAATGTTCTCTATCACAGGAATTTCCGGGTGGATGACCGCATGTTTGCCGCCGACCGCGCGAACCGTCAGTTCACCGATGTGCAGCTCGTCGCCGACGTGCACCTCGCGGCAGGGCGCGCCAAGTTGCGCGGTGGTCTGCGGATCGGCGTAGAGCGCCGCATCCGGGTTACCCTCAAGCAATGCCGGCAGCCGTTTGGCGTCGACATGGTCGGGATGCTGATGGGTGATCAAGATGGCGGTCAGGCCGGTGATTCCCTCGAATCCGTGCGCGAAGGTACCGGGGTCGAAGAGCACGCGGGTGTGGTCGAACTCGGCAAGTAGGCACGAATGGCCGAAATGCGTCAGTTGCATATCTACGATTGTGCCTTGATGGACAAGCTGCCGATGCGCGTGATCCTGGCCACGATGCTGGTCGCAGGCAGTTTCGCAGTTGCTCTGATCGTCGTCGTCCCTGCGCACGCCGAGCCGGAGACTTGCCCGGGGCTGTGCGACCGAATCCCGAATACCGCGTGGATCGATCAGCACGCCGTCCCGCTGGACGCCGTGTACCACTGGCCCGCCCTGGCCGGCCAGGCTCTGCAGACGACCGGTTCGGCGCCCGGCCCGCGGTTCCGGTTCGAGGAGCTGTGCGCCGCGCCGGCGATACCCCAGGACCCCCGCGACTCGGCCGTCGCGGCCCGCGTGACGGTGCAGCATCCCGACGGGCAGTGGCAACTGCAGGCCCAGGTCCTGCACTGGCGCGGTGACACCGCGCACGGTGGCGCGATCGCGACCACGGCGTTCAGCAATGCCGTCGCCGCGCTGCGGGCCTGCCAGCAGCGTGCACCGCAGGAGTCACCGTCGCTGACCATCGACGAATCGAATCGGATGGCCGCCGTGATCAGCGGCCCGGTGGTGATGCACACCTATCTGTTCGCCCACCCGGCCAGCAGCACGATCAGCGAGGTCACGCTCTGGTCGACGGCCCCGCCGCAGACGGCCTGGCCGGCGATGGCGGACGATCCGGTGCTCAATGCCATGAGCGGACCCCTGTGCGAGGCCTACATTGCCTCGTGCCCGTAACCCCGAGCTGCGCGTTCGCCGGTAGAGTTGGCGCCGAAAACGCCAACTGAGGAGGAGCGCCGGTGGCCCGGGTGATCGTGAGCGTGATGCCCAAAGCGGAGATTCTCGACCCGCAAGGTCAAGCGATTGTGGGCGCGCTGGGTCGCCTCGGACATCCGGGAATCTCAGAAGTTCGGCAAGGCAAGCGGTTTGAGCTCGAAGTGGACGACAGTGTCGACGATTCGGCGCTCGCCGAGATCGCGGAATCGCTGTTGGCGAACACCGTGATCGAAGACTGGACGATCAGCCGGGAGACGCAGTGACGGCACGCATCGGGATCATCACCTTCCCCGGCACACTCGACGACGTGGACGCCGCCCGCGCCGCGCGGCGGGTGGGTGCCGAGGCGGTCAACCTGTGGCACGCCGACGCCGATCTGCGGAGCGTGGACGCCGTGGTGGTGCCCGGCGGCTTCTCCTACGGCGACTACCTGCGAGCCGGTGCGATCGCCAGGTTCGCCCCGGTGATGACCGAGGTCGTGGAGGCCGCCCGGCGCGGCATGCCAGTGTTGGGCATCTGCAACGGTTTTCAGGTGCTCTGCGAGGCCGGCCTGCTGCCCGGGGCGCTGACCCGCAACGTGGGCCTGCACTTCATCTGCCGCGACGTGTGGCTGCGAGTGGCGTCGACCTCGACGGCGTGGACGTCTCGATTCGAGCCCGACGCCGATCTGCTGGTCCCGCTGAAGTCCGGCGAGGGACGCTACGTGGCGCCGGCTGAGGTGATCGAGGAGCTCGAGGGCGACGGGCGGGTGGTGTTCCGGTACCACGAGAACGCCAACGGATCGCTGCACGACATCGCCGGGGTCAGTTCCGCCAATGGCCGCGTGGTGGGCCTGATGCCGCATCCCGAGCACGCCATCGAGGCACTGACCGGGCCTTCCGACGACGGCCTGGGCCTGTTCTATTCGGTGCTGGACGGCGTGCTCGCCGGTTGAGCGGAAACGCCTGCGGCATCGCGCAATTCGGCGAATGACGCGGCGATGGCATCCGTCGCCTCGTGCGGGTCGTTGAACGTCCGGTCGTCGGTGAGCACCGCGACGCCGAGTCGGTCCACATAACTCCACACGGTGATGTTGACCGGGGCGCCGGGCGACAGCACGCCGGTGGAATAGATCTCGCTGACGGCCGCGCCGCCGAAGTGGCCGCGCTCGCGCGGCCCTACCACGCTGGACACCGCGACGTTCATCAGCTTGTTCGGCGCGTCGCGCAGGCCCAGCCACCGAAATGCGGCGGGCGCGAAGGCGGTCGGAAGGTAGGCCATCATTTTTCCGTAGAGCTCCGGGCCGAGGACCTCGTGGTCTTCCTTGGCGATCCTGGTGGCCAGGGCGACCAGCTGGGCCCGCTCCTTGGGGTCGGCGACATGGACCGGCAGCGAGATCATCAGCCCGCTGATCTCATTGCCGGTGATCCGGTCCGACTTGTCGGTGGCCGTCGGCACCGAGGCGATGATCGGGCGCTCGGCCGCGCCGTCATAAGCCAGCAACAACGTCCGCAGCCCGCCGGTCGCCATGGCCAGCACCACATCGTTCACCGTGATGCCCAACGCCTTTGCCGTCGCTTTGACCTCCGGCAGCGATAACGACGTGCTGGCGAACCAGCGTTGCGGCGAGACGAGATGGTTGAGGAATGTCGGCGGTGCGTCGAACGCCTCGGCCAGGTCGGGGTGGGCCCCGCGCTCTCTGGACCGACGGCGCACCCGCATCATGCCGACGGCCGCGTCCTTGAGCAGCCTGGGCAGTTCACCGATCTGCCGGACGTGGTCGCGCGCCGCCGCACGCAACAGGTCGGCATTGGACGTGGTGACGCCGCCCTCGTCGTTGTCGCGCTCGTCGGTGTGCCCGTCGCGCAGATCCATCGCGCGGGCCAGCAGGTTGACCGATGCGACACCGTCGGCCAGCGCATGGTGAACTTTGCCGATCAAGGCGAATCGGCCACCGGCCAGCCCCTCGGCGAAATGGAACTCCCACAGCGGGCGACTGCGGTCCAGCGGAGTGGATGCCACGTTGCCGATCACCTGATCGAGCTCGCGCCGACCACCCGGCGCGGGCACCTGCACCCGCCGCAGGTGGTAGTCCAGGTCGACGTCGCAGTTCTCCTGCCACATGGGGTGGTGCAGATGCCAGGGAATGTCAACGAGCTTGTAGCGCAACGGTTCTAGTAGATGGAGCCGGCGACGCACGTGGCGACGAAACGCCTCGAAACCGAATTCGCCGTCGAAGTCGGCGGGGTCGATGATGGCCACCTTCAGCGTGTGCGTGTGCAGGTTGGGCGTCTCGCTGTAGAGCAGCATCGCGTCCATACCGTTGAGTCTTTTCACACGCCACCTCCAGCGGCCCCGGGTGCGGTCAGCCCAGGATCGGGAACCGGCGCTGGCCGGCGAGCCGCTGCAGCGCGGCTTCCATGACGGCGCGTACGTGGGCGTCGACCTCGTCGACGTCGGGGTCGGCCCCGAACCGGGCGGTGATGTCGATCGGCTCGAGAACCTCGGTGACGACCTTTGCCGGCAGGGGCACGTTGGGCGGGAAGATGACGCTCAGCCCGAAGGGGAATCCGACGCTGATCGGCAGGATGTCCATCCGCGCCTTCGTTAGGCCGAGCTTGCGGGCCAGCCAGTTGCCCCGGGTCAGGAACAACTGGGTCTCCTGGGCGCCGATGGACACGGTCGGCACGATGGGCACCCCGGCTTCGATGGCGGTCCGCACGTAGCCGGTGCGGCCGTTGAAGTCGATGGTGTTGGCGCTGAAGGTGGGCCGGTAGGAGTCGTAGTCGCCACCCGGGAACACCAGCACCACGGCGCCGGAATGCAGGGCGGTGGCGGCGTTTTCACGGCTGGCCTCGATGACCCCGAGGCGGCGCAGCCAGCCGTCCAAGGGCCCGATGAACAGCCCGTAATGGCCCAGCGTGTAGACCGGGCGGTCGTAGCCGAACCTGTTGTAGAAGGCGGGGGAGAAGATCAGGACGTCCGGGGTCAGCATGCCGCCCGAGTGGTTGGAGACCACCAGGGCTCCGCCCGACGACGGCACGTTGTCAATATTTCGCACCTCGGCCCGGTAGTACCGCTTGATGGCCGGTCCGAGCACCTTCGTCACCTGTTTTGTTAAGGCCGGATCCCATTTGGCCGTTTCGTGGTTGTCCGCCGCGTCCACACCGTTGCCCTTCATGGCTCCCCGCCGTCCGTTCTGCGCTCTTTGCTACTTGTTGCCGGTGTGACGCCGGTCTCAAACCTGAGCCCTCGATCGGCATATGCTACTCTCCATTAAAGAGAATGTCATATCCGTTTGCTGGGGCGAACGCGTAGCGGGGGAGTATGTCCGAAAAGGTTCTTGTTACCGGGGGTTTCGGACTCGTCGGCTCGCAGACGGTGCGCCGGCTGGTTGCCGACGGCCATCGCGTCGTCGTGACCGACCTGGGCACCGCCGCCCAGCGCAAAGCCGCGGCGGCGCTGCCGGCCGGAGCCGAGGCGCACTGGGCGGATCTGACGGACCCGGGACAGGTTGATCGGCTGCTCGCCGAGACGTCGCCCACCGCCATCGTCCACCTGGCCGCGGTGATCCCGCCGCTGATCTATCGCCAGCCCGCGCTGGGCCGCCGCGTCAACGTCGACGCGACCGTCACGCTGCTGCGCGCGGCGCAGTCGAGGCCGCATCCGGTGCGGTTCATCCAGGCGTCGAGCAACGCCGTGTACGGCGCGCGCAACCCGCACCGGCATCACGAGCTGTTGCGCCCGGACAGCCCGATGAACCCGGCCGACCTGTACGGCGCGCACAAGGCCGAAGCGGAACAGCACCTGCGGGCGTCGGATCTCGAGTGGGTCGTCCTGCGCCTGGCCGGGGTGATCAGCGTCGAACCGGACGCCATGCCGTTCAGCGTCGATGCGTTGTTCTTCGAAAGCGCCCTGCCGGCCGATGGCCGTATTCACACCGTCGATGTCCGCGATGTCGCGCGCGCGTTCGCCGCCGCGGTGACCGCCGATGTCGCCGGTGAGACACTGCTGATCGCGGGCGACGAGTCGCACCTGCTTCGGCAGGGGGAGGTCGGTAAGGCGCTGGCCGCCGCGCGCGGTCTGGTCGACGTCCTGCCCGGCGGCCGGCCGGGCGATCCGGACAGCGACGACGACTGGTTCGTCACGGACTGGATGGATACGGTTCGGTCCCAGCAGGTCCTGCGATTCCAGCGCCATTCGTGGCCGGACATGCTCGCCGAGATGCGGGCGGTCGCCGGGTGGCGGCGCTACCCGATGCGGCTGATCTCGCCGTTGGCCCGACGGTTCCTCAAAAGCCGTGCGGCCTACCGGGATACGCCCGGACGCTACGCCGATCCGTGGGGCGCGATCCGGGCCGGGTTGGGCGAGCCGCGCCCGGATACTCCGTCGAAGTAGGTAGCGGGTCCGGAAGTCAGCCGGCGTCGCGCAGTAAAGGCCGTTCCGTGGAAGGCAATTCGACGGTGGGGCTCAGCTCATCGAAGAGCTCGGTGGCATCCGCGACGGCCCGGTCGACGAACGACGCGAAGTCGTTGAAGGACACGTCGTTTCGGATCCATTGCGACTTGCGGGCCGTCACGCCGATGCGCTGCGGGTCCGACGAACCGTGCACGATCGCGGTGACCTCGCGGTCGAGGCGGTTCCACCGGTCGCAGAAGTACGTCAGCCACGGGCGGTCGGCAGCCGGGAAATAACACCCGGGAGTGACGCGGATGATCAACACGTCGTCGTGCGCGGGCGAGACCTCGAAGTGAACGTGCAAGCGCCGCGGAGCGTTGGTGACGAAGAAGTATTCGCCGTCGTGGTGGCCGCGAAAATATCGCCGCCCGCGGGTGCGCAGGTAGCGTTCGACCAGGTTCGCGCACAGCTGCTCATTCATCATGAGTTCGATGGTGCGGCCTGTGGCTTTGGGAATGCTTGGAGCCGAGCGAAGCGGCACCGAAGAATCTGTTGAGAGTTGGCTGAGTGAGCACCGGCTCGTAGGGGTTTTGACCGTCGCTCAGGTGGGCCCGCGTCGTTCCACGATGCCGGCGCCCGGGCTGGGCACGGTGCGCGGCAGCGTGACCGTAAACCTGTACCTCTCGGGCCGGTCGTGGAATTCCACGACCTCGAGGGGCTTCTCGTCAGGGCCGTAGCTGGTGCGTTCGAGCACCAGCACGGGAGACCCCAGCGGCAGGTTCAGAGCGCCGGCCACTCCAGCGATCAAGACAGGGGCGCTGGGCGAGATGACCTCGCACTACTGCCGTGACATCGACGGCAACCTGATCGAGATCGCCGTCTACTGAGGGTCGGCCAGCGGATACAGGGCCGGAAGGTTGATCACGATGGCCTCTTGGCTGCTGCGTGCGATCACCACCTCGGCGGTAGTGTCGGGGTCGGGGTTCTCCTCGCGGTGCGGCAGGAACGGCGGGATGAAGACGTAATCGCCGGGTGCGGCAGCGATGCGGACCTCTCCGATGCCGTCATGGAAGACGAATTCCGGGTTGCCGCTTCGCACATAAATGGCGGTCTCCGAGTCACCGTGATGGTGGTTGTCCGAAGCCGATCGCGGCGACGCGTGCGTCTCGCCCATCCAGAGCTTCTCCGCGCCGACCGAGTTGCCGGACAGCGCGGCGAAGCGCCGTAATCCCTCCGATTGTGCTGTGTCGGAGCTGATTTCCGACGCCTTGATGTGGCGTACCCGGTTGCGCGCGGCGGGCGGCGCCGTGTCGAAGTCTGGATGGAATCCGTCTGTGGTGGCCATTGGTCAATTATCGCGGGATCCGAGGCGCTCGGCGAACCCGCGCAGATCCCTGGCGACGATGTTGGGCTGCGGTAGTCCGTCGACCGGCAGCGGCGCGTTGCCGCGCCGGGTGATCAGAGCTGCGCTGAATCCGACATTCTGCGCACCGATGGTGTCCCACACGTGCGCGGCGACCATCATGCAGTCCGCCGGAGCCACCGCGAGGGTCTCGCACGCATATTGGTAGACGGCGGGCGACGGCTTGAAGACGCCGCGGGCGTCGACGCTCAGTTGGTGTTCGAAAAAGCCCGCCAGCCCGGAACGTTGCAGTGCCGTCGGGCCAGCCGGGTTGGGCGGGGAGTTGCTCAGGGTCGCCAGTCGAAAACCGTTGTCACGCAGCGCGGCAAGCCCGTCGGCCGCGTCGGGGTGTGCCGGCATGGTGAGCAGCGCGGTCTTCAGGCGGTCCGCGTCGTTTTCGGTGACGTTCACCTGGTGGATGTCGCCCAGCATGCGCAGCACCCCCTGGGCGAGCATCGGAAACGTCACGTAGTTGCCGGCCAACGTGATGGACATCGAGTACATGACGAGCTGCGCGAACCACTCGCGCAGCATCCGTTCGTCCCCGAACAGCTCGCCGAAAAGCGGTGCGATGGACTCGATATCGAGCAACGTCTCGTTGACGTCGAAGACGAGGACGGATGGTGTTGCCATGGCTAGTGCTCGACATTCTTTCGTTGAGGAATATCCGGTCGTAGATACCCCACGAGGCACAACACAACCAGGACCATCGCGGCCACCGGCCACCGCAGGGCGACCAGCGCCGCCGTCACGAACACCCCGAGCGTGATGAACGAGGCGTCGGAGCGGCTCGGCGAAAAGCAGCCGCGACGCATCGGCTGTTCGGTGAGGAAATGCCCGACCGATCCGGTCGCCAGCGGGCCTTGCTGCCACGCCAAACCCATACCGTTTCCTTCCCTTTCGGACAGCCCTTCGCGGGCGGGGGGTTCGCGGACGCGCATCACTCCATGACGACGACGAGCTTTCCGGGGGCTTCACCCGACTCGGCTACGCGGTGCGCTTCGCGGATGTCGTCGAAGGAGAAGACACGTGCCGGTGCCGCGTGGAGCGTGCCATCGGCGATCTGCTGGGCGATTTCACCGAATGGCACATCGGATACCGGGAATCCGGGATTGCCGAACACGGGGCTGGCGAAGAAGCTGAAGCTCACGCCGCTAGCCATTCGCGCGAGCGGGTTGAAGTCGCCGATGGGCGCCAGGCCCCCCAGCCATCCGGCGAGGCAGGCGGTGCCGCCACGGCGCAGCATGTCCAGGGAGTCCAGGATGGTGCTGTTGCCGACGAGGTCGAGGACGGCGTCGATGCGGTTGGCTTCCGCGATGTGGGCGGCAAGGTCACCGCGCTCCACCTCGACACGGGTCGCGCCCAGCTCTTCGAGCATGCCGAAGCGTGCACGGCTGCGTGCGGTGGCAATGACAGTCGCGCCGGTGCTCACCGCCATCTTCAGTGCGGCCTGACCCAATGCCGAGGTTGCGCCCCGGATCACCAGCGTTTGTCCGGCGGTCAAATTCAGGTTGCGGTACAGGCACGTCCACGCCGTCGCATAGGTTTCCGGCAGCGCTGCCAGCTGCGACCACGGCAGGTCGGATTCGATGAGTGCGACGTTGGCGGCGCGGACGCGGGTGTATTCGGCGTAGCTACCGTTGATGATGCGGCCGAGACCGCCCATCAACGCCGCAACCTTGGCCCCGACCGGGAATTCCCCTCCCGGACACGAGTCGACGACGCCCACACATTCGATCCCGCTGACCTCGGCCGCCTCCGCCCATTCCCCGCGCCGCATGTGGATCTCGGCGTGATTGATGCCGAAACCCTTGACCGCAATCACGACTTCGCCGTCTTTGGGCAGCGGCTTGGGGATGTCGGTATAGACCAGGCTGTCCAGACCGCCGAACTTTTCCAGGACGATCGCCTGCATAGTCGGCCCCCCGGATTCCTCGCGTACGACCGCCGGCGCGGTCGGCAACTGGGGTGACTCGATTGTCGACATCCGCTGTCTCCTAAATCGTTGACAGGGGTGTCGCTGGACGAAGCCGAACCGTGGCAACGAGATCAGTGCAGCCGAAAACATTTTGGGCTGTCTGACCCATTATTATGGGCGAGCCTACCCACTATGTCCAGTGGAACTCGGCGATCAGGCTTTGCGTCGACCGCGAGGCTGGGCGGATCGCCCGTTGCGGGGCGGCGGTTGAGTTCCGAAGGAGCGCACGTAGTCGACGGCGGCATTGACGGCGGCCCGCAACGGTTGCGGATCGCCGGTGACGTGGGTGAGCATCGCGCCGCCCTGATGAGCGGTGACCAGCGACACGGCCAGATGCCGCGGGTCCGCGTCGGGGCGCAGGTCGCCGCGATCGCGCATCGACTCGAGGCCGGCCCGAAACAGCCCAATCCATTGGTCGTATCCCGCGGCGAGGTCGTCGTGTATCTCGCGGTCGGCCTCGATCAGTTCGCCTGCCAAGGACCCGTACACACAACCCCCGACCCGGTACACGGCGTCGATGTCGGACACGCAGGCGTCGGCCCATGCCTGCAGGGCGTCGAAGCTGTCGAGTTCGGCGAATTGCGGCCGAGTGTGGAAGTCCCGCACATCATTACGGCGCGCCTCGACGACGTGCCGGGTCAGATCGCGCTTGTCGGTGAAGTAGTGCGAGATCTGGGATCCGCCCACCCCGGCGGTGCGCCGTACCTGGTCGACGCTCGTGTTGGCGACGCCTCGCTCGAACATCAGCCGGGCGGCGGCGTCAATGATCCGCGCGCGCGTTGCCAGTCCCTTGCGGGTGAACCGCGATGCGGGCCGTTCAGTCACGTCGTCACCTCTGACAGCCTCAGCTCGCCCGTCGCGCCGGCCTGCGCCCCCGCGACCGGCGCGGTGGGCGGGGCACTCGCTCGGCGCTGTCGGTGGCGAACAGGCGCAGGTAGTTGACCGCGAAGCGGATCGCATCGGCATGCGGCCACTCCTCCTGGTAGGTGAACGTCAGCACGCCACCTCCCTGGTGCGCGGCGACGATCACCAGGGCGAGCCGGCGCGGATCGGCATCACGAACCAGCAGCCTGTCACCCTTCATTCGCTGAATTGCACTCTCCAGCAAGTCGATCCACTGGTGGTAGCCGGCGGCCAACGCGCCGCGCGTGGCGTCGTCGGTCTTCGCCAGCTGGGCGGTGAGTGCGTGATAGGTGGGGGTACCGAAGTAGCCGATGCGGCGCAGGTAGCGCATGTTGAGGTCGATCCACCGCTCGAAGTCGTCGAACGAACCCAGGTCCCGAAGCGTGGGCTGGCGGTGAAAGTCCAAGACCACGTTGATCTGGCGCCGGATCACCGCGCGTATCAGCGCCGCCTTGTCGGCGAAATAATGGGCAAGCTGTGAGCCGCTGACCGAAGCCGCGCGGCGCACGTTGTCCATGTTCGACGCGGACAGGCCCTCGGTGACGATCAGCTGGGCGGCCGCCTGCACGATCCGGTCGCGGGTGGCGCGCCCCTTGGGGGTCAACCGTTGTTCGTCGTGAACATCGGGATGGGCCATCGCGCCAGGCTAACCCGGGAGCGCCCCCATTTTTGGGATCTCCAGCCCATACATCAGGTCAGGCCGTGACTCGCGTGCCGAGGAAGCCGCGGATGAGCTGGGCGACGTCGTCGCACGCGGACTCCAAGAGGAAGTGGCCGCCGTCGAGCAGGTGGATCTCGGCGTCGGGGAGGTCGGCGGCGAACGCTTCAGCGCCGGCCGGCCCGAAGATCTCGTCGCCGCGGCCCCACACCGCGAGCAGCGGCACCCGGCTGGCACGGAAGTATTCGTGCAGGCCCGGATAGAGCGGAGCATTGGTGGCGTAATCGCGAAACAGCTTCAGCTGCACCAGATCGTTGCCGGGCCGGGCGAGCAACGCGTAGTCGTGCTGCCAGGATTCGGGATCGACCAGCGTCTCGTCGGCGACGCCGGTGACGTACTGCCAGCGGGTGGCATCGAGCGTGAGGAACTGCCGCACCGGCGCCTCGGTGGCCGGCGTCTGCTCCTGTTGGTACGCCCGCACGACCTTCCAGAAGCTCTCGACGAATCCCGCGTCATAGCCATTGCCGTTCTGGCTGATGATCGCGGTAACGGCGGCCGGGTCGCGCAGCGCGAGCCGCCAACCGATCGGTCCGCCGTAGTCCTGGACGTACATGGCGTACCTGTCGACGCCCAGGGTTTCCAGCAGACCCGCCGTGAGGTCGGTCAGCGCGTCGAAGGTGTAGTCGAACTCGCCGACCGGTGGGGCGTCGGACAACCCGAAGCCGAGGTGATCCGGCGCGATGACGTGGTATTTGTCGGCGAGGGCCGGGATCAGGTGGCGGAACATGTACGAGCTGGTGGGAAACCCGTGCAGGAGAACCACCGCGGTAGCGGCCGGGTCCCCGGCCTCCCGGTAGAAGATCCGATGGCCGTCGACGGTGGCGTATCGATGATGAACAGGCATGGCATTCCTCCCGACTCAATGCATTTCAGCATCGTGCGCCCCGGCGGCGTCCGATGGAGGTGCGCGGATCCCAGAGTCCAGATTTATGGGTTATACGACCCAGTATGCACCAGACGGGCATCGCGCAACAGTCCGCTAAACGGATATGTTGCCGAGCGCTTCCGGCTGCCATATTCTGGGCCAACCATCCCAGTTGACGGCTCGCTCGATGCGGGCCAGTTCGAGGTGACACAGTGGGCACACTCGTTTCGGTGAACGTGGGCTCGCCCAAAAACGTGCAATGGCGGGATAAGACCATCCACACCGGGATCTGGAAGACCCCCGTCGAGGGGCCGGTCATGGCGCGTCGGCTGAACCTCGACGGCGACGGCCAGGGGGATCTCGCCGGTCATGGTGGGGAGCAACGCGCCGTGATGGTGTACCAGAGCGAGTCCTACGCCTTCTGGAAGGCCTACCTGGGGCGCGACGACCTGCAACCCGGACACTTCGGCGAGAACTTCACCGTCACCGGGCTCGCCGACGATGACGTGTGCATCGGGGATCGCTACCGGATCGGCGCCGCCGAGTTCGAGGTGACCCAGCCGCGTGTCACCTGCTTCCGCGTCGGCATCCGCCTCGACGAGCCCGACATGCCCAATCTTCTTGTCTCTCAACACCGTCCGGGCTTTTACTTCCGGGTGATCACCGAGGGCCACGTGCGGGCCGGCGACGACATTGTGCGCACTCGCCGCGGCCGTCACGAATTGAGCGTGGCCGACGTCGACGCCCTGCTCTATCTGCCCGACCGCAACCTCGAAACGCTGCGCAAGGCGGTCGACGTTCCGGCGCTCAGCCCAGGCTGGCAGCAGTCGTTCCACGACCTGCTGGCCGCACGCGATGGCACCGCGCCGGCGGCACCACCCATCGAACCCGGGTGGAAGGGGTTCCGCGGCCTACGCGTCACCCAAACCCGACGGGAGAGTTCGCAAGTGCTCTCGATCAGGCTCGAGGCCGACGACCGGAGTTCGCTTCCGCCGGCCCTTCCGGGCCAGTACCTGACGGTCAAGGTCACCGGTGCCGGCGAGCCCGCGCCGTTGCGCAGCTACTCCCTGTCCGATGATTCCTCGGCCGGCTCCTACCGGATCAGCGTCAAGCGCGAGGATCGCGGCGTGGTGAGTCGCTGGCTGCACGCCCATATCCAGCCGGGGTCGGTGATAGCTGCGGCCGCCCCGCGCGGCGACTTCTACCTCATCGATGACGGCGACCCTGTCGTCCTGTTCTCCGCCGGCATCGGGGCGACGCCCGTCCTGGCGATGTTGCACGCGCTGTCCGCGGCCGGGAGTCGGCGCGACATCTGGTGGCTGCACACCACGCGCAATCGCGAATCCCAGTCCTTCGCAGACGAAGTCACGGCACTCATCGCGTCGTTGCCGCACGCCAGGCAATGCGTCTTCTACACCGAAACGCAGGGCCGCCTGCGCCGAGAGTCCATCGCGGCATTGGGCCTGCCCAAAAATGCCGCCGTGTACCTGTGCGGTCCAACGCAATTCATGACGGAAATGCGTGACGGCCTGACCGGCATAGGGTTCGATCCCGCCCGCATCCACAGTGAGCTGTTCGGCGCGCTGCCGGCGATCAACCCGGGCATCGTCGAGGGCGGGGAGCGCAAGCCGTCGCACCGCCCGGTCGGTCCACCGGGCACTGGGCCCGCGATCACGTTCGCGCGCAGCGGATTAACTGTCGCCTGGTGCCCTCGCTATCGGAGCATCCTGGACTTGGCCGAGGCCTGCGACGTGCCCACCCGCTTTTCCTGCCGTAGCGGGGTGTGTCACGTGTGCGTCACCGGAGTTGTCGCGGGGTCGGCCACTTACGTTCAGCAGCCGTTGGAGCCGCCCGATGACGGGTCGGTCCTCATCTGCTCTGCGGCCCCGGAAACCGATCTGGTGCTGGACCTCTAGGTCTTCACGCGGCGATTGCCCGCTGACCTCCGGTCGCGTGCAGAATGGCGCCGTTGACATAGCTGGCATCCGGTGAGGCGAGAAAGACCACTGCGCTTGCGATTTCACTTGCATCGGCCGGTCGTTGCAGCGTGGTGATGGCCGCTATGGTGTCGAGTACACCCGGAAGTGCGTTGGCCCCGGGCGTGTCGGTCGGCCCCGCGGCCACCGCATTCACCCGCACGCCCGACGCGCCGAATTCATCGGCCCAGACACGCGTCAGCTGATCCACGCCGGCTTTGGTGGCCCCGTAGATTCCCGCCCCGCGGGTCGCTACCGATGCGGCCAGAGTGCTCACGTTGACCACGGCACCACCGCCCCGGGCGGCCATGGCCGGCACCAACTGCTGGACCAGGATGTACGGCGCGCGCAGGTTGACGTTGACGTGTTCGTCGAAGGTCGCGTCGTCGGTGTCCGCCGTAGGGCCGAACTCGTAGATTCCGGCATTGTTGATCAGGATGTCCACCGGTCCCGCCTCGGCGGCCAACCGCCGGACATCGTCGGCGACGTTGAGGTCGGCGGCGACGAAACGTGCCTTGCCACCGGCATTTTCAATGTCACGAACGGTTTTGGCGCCGCGCTCGGCATTGCGGCCCTGCACCACGACCCGTGCGCCGCGAGCCGCGAGCTGCAGTGCGACTTCACGGCCGATCCCCGATGTCGCGCCGGTCACCAATGCGGTCGAGCCGGCCAAAGTTGTTGCCATCGAAACCCTGCCTCCAAGAGAGAAGTTCGTGTGCCTCTCGGTAAGCAGCGGCTCGCGGGTAATTATTCCTACGGGTTGAGCGGGACGGCCGCCTCCGCGGTGTAGCACAGGAAGGTCAGCGTCTCCTGGAGATACAGCTGCACGGTGTCCGCGTCGTGGCTGGTGTACCCGATCGACACGTCTTGCCCGAGCTGCAGGTCGAAGTCGCCGCCGCGGGTGGTCAGCACGAAGGCGCCGTCGATGGCCGGCGCCCAGATGATGTCTCCGGGGACCAGCCGGTCGATGTGTTCAAGGATCGGATAGCCGTGTTCGGTCGTCTCGCTGACCCGCGTGTAGACGTCGGCGGACAGCAGCACCGAGTAAGGGCCGTCGACACCGGCCAGCCGGAGTTCGGAGATCGCCTGGGTGATGACGTCGGGGATCTCGCGCGGATCCGCCGGCAGGGTCAGCGACTTGTTGGAGCTGGCCGAGCGGATGCCCTCGATGGATGCCGCAGCGTAGCCCTCGAAGATGGCCCGGTCTTCCACGAACGCCAGCTTCTTGGCGGCGTCCTTGACCGGGTCCCAGTCGGCGTCGTTGGCGCCGCGCTCGACGTTGTCGATCTCGTAACGCGACAGGGTGAACGGAACCCGCAGTCGGACAAGGGGTTTGCTTTCCCGAAGGTGGGCTTCCACGCCATCGGTGGGGGACGCCGCGTTGGCGAGCCGACCGGTGCTCACCGCGGCGGTGACCGGCCCGCCGGGCTCGCTGACGTCGACCACCCGGCGCCCGGCGATGTGGCGTTTGAAGGTGCGGGCCGCCTCCAATTCGATTTCTTTCCAAGCAGCTTCGGTGACCGGTGCCAGGTCGCGGTAGAGGTTGTTCATGAAATGGTTCCTTTCAGGCTGCCGATCGAAAGTGAGCCGTTCTGTGCAACAGGCGTTTCCGCCACCGGCGCTGCGGGCAGCGGCGGCGGATCGTCGAGAAAGTCGAGGGTGGGGGAGAAGAACAATCCGCCGGTGACGGCCGTGGAGAAGTCCAGGACGCGGTCGGTGTTGCCGGGCGGGTCGCCGAGGAACATGTTGCGGAGCATCCGTTCGGTGACTTGCGGCGTACGCGAATACCCGATGAAGTACGTGCCGTATTCGCTCTTGCCGAGCTCGCCGAACGGCATGTTGTGCCGCACGATCTTCAGTTCTGTGCCGTCGTCGTCGGTGATCACATTGAGGGCGATGTGGGCGTTGGCCGGCTTGACGTCGTCGTCGAGCTCGATGTCGTCCAGCTTGGTGCGCCCGATCACGCGCTCCTGCTCGGTGACCGAGATCGAATTCCACGATGACATGTCGTGCAGGTACTTCTGCACGTGCACATAGCAAGAGCCGGCGAAGGCGGGGTCCTCGTCGCCGATCGCGGTGGCGCTGGTGGCCAGCGCGCCGTCCGGGTTCTCGGTGCCGTCAACGAATCCGAGCAAGTCGCGGTTGTCGAAGTAGCGGAAACCGTGCACCTCGTCGACCACGGTGACCGCGCCGGCCATCGATTTGAGGATGCGGTCGGCCAGCTCGAAGCAGACGTCCAGGCTCTCGGCCCTGATGTGGAACAACAGGTCCCCGGGTGTGGCGGGAGCGGTGTGCCGCGGTCCGGTCAGCTCGGGGAACCGATGCAGTTCGGCGGGCCGCGGTCCGGAGAACAGGCGATCCCACGCGTCGGAGCCGATCGAGGTGATCGCCGACAACCGTTTCTGCGGTTCGCGGAAACCGATCGCGCGCACCAGCCCGGAAATGTCGGGCAGCGCGTCGTGCACCGCCTTCTCGCCGCCGTCGTCGATTGTCACCACCAGGAAGATCGCCGCGGGGGTCAGCGGCGCGAGGATGGGTTGCGGCTGGACGGGGGGCACTCTGAGGACCCTAGCGTGGCGAAGGCGAGCGCCGGAAGCGGCGCGAGTAAGGAGCGCGCAATCGAACCCAGCGTGAACTGCATGGCGGCCGACAGCCATGATGTTCAACATGTCCGGCGGGCCTCGAAACCAGGCGAAGTCCTCAGCGAGTGCGCAAGGACTTTGCGATTTCATCGACGCCTCTCCGTCGCCATTTCACGTGTGCGCCACGGTGGCCGCCCGGCTGATCGCTGCCGGATACACCGAACTGAGTGAGGCTAAACACTGGCCGTCCGAGCCGGGGCGCTACTTCACTGTGCGGGCGGGCTCGCTGGTCGCCTGGAATTCCGACGGCGCCGACGGGCCATTCCGAATAGTGGGAGCGCACACCGACAGCCCCAACCTCAGGGTCAAGCAGCATCCCGACCGGGTAGTCGCCGGCTGGCGGGTGGTGGCGCTGGAACCCTATGGGGGCGCGTGGCTCAACTCGTGGCTGGACCGGGATCTGGGCATCAGTGGGCGCCTGTCGGTGCGGGCGGACGACGCGGACGGCGGGATCGCGCACCGGCTGGTGCGCATCGACGAGCCGATCCTTCGGGTGCCGCAGCTGGCCATCCATCTGGCCGAGGACCGCAAGTCGCTGACGCTGGACCCGCAGCGACACGTCAACGCGGTGTGGGGTCTCGGGGAGACACCGCGGTCATTCGTCGATTACGTCGCGGAGCGCGCCGGGGTGGCAACGTCCGACGTGCTGGCCGCCGATCTGATGACCCACGACCTGACCCCCGCCACGGTGATCGGGGCCGACGCCGGCCTGCTGAGCGCGCCCCGGCTGGACAACCAGGCCAGTTGCTATGCGGGGCTGGAGGCGCTGCTGGCCGTGGAACGGGCCGGGGCCCAGCTGCCCGTGTTGGTTATTTTCGATCACGAGGAGGTCGGATCGTCGTCGGACCACGGCGCGCAATCCGACCTGCTGGGCACCGTGCTCGAGCGAATCGTGCTGGCGGCCGGCGGTAGCCGCGAGGACTACCTGCGCCGGCTGCCGGCCTCGCTGCTGGCCTCGGCGGACATGGCGCACGCCACCCACCCCAACTATCCGGAGCGGCACGAGCCCGGCCACCCGATCGCGGTC
This sequence comes from Mycolicibacterium vulneris, assembly GCF_002104765.1. Lineage (GTDB taxonomy): Bacteria > Actinomycetota > Actinomycetes > Mycobacteriales > Mycobacteriaceae > Mycobacterium > Mycobacterium vulneris. Next base: position 128,139 of record NZ_NCXM01000004.1, on the reverse strand, counting down.
AACGCCGGGCCGGTGCTCAAGGTGCACCCGAATCTGCGTTACGCCACCGACGGCCGCACCGCCGCGGCGTTCGCGCTGGCCTGCCGGCAGGCCGGAGTGGAGCTGCAGCGCTACGAACACCGGGCCGACCTGCCGTGCGGGTCGACGATCGGGCCCCTGACCTCCGCGCGCACGGGCATCCCCACCGTCGACGTCGGCGCCGCTCAACTGGCGATGCATTCCGCGCGCGAGTTGATGGGCGCGCACGACGTGGCCGCCTACTCGGCCGCGATGCAGGCGTTCCTTGCGCCGGCCTGACGCTTCAGTCGGTCGTCGCCGCGCCGTGCAGTAGCGCGTCCAGCAGTCCATCGAAAGAGCTGCCGAGCGCCGACGAGGCCTGGCCGCGGTACCGGGCCTCGGTCGCGCACGGGCTGACCCTGTGGTTGTGCACGGCCAGCGCCGGCGAGCTGTGGCAGCGTCCCGACATCGCTCTGGCGCTGGCCCAACGGTATTCCTTTGCCTACGCCGACCTGGATACGGCCGCGGCGCCGGCCGAGATCGCCGGCTAGCGACGGCTGCTCGGCCATCTCGGCGCCCGGGGTGCGCACAGCCCTAGACTGTCTGGCGTGACTGTCTCCGGGACGAGTGCGCGCACCCAGGCCATCGACACCGTCGAGCACGCCGCCACCACTCCCGACGAACCGCAGCCCTTCGCCGAGCTGGGCCTCAAAGACGACGAATACCAGCGCATCCGCGAGATCCTCGGCCGTCGCCCCACCGACACCGAGCTGGCGATGTACTCGGTGATGTGGAGCGAGCACTGCTCCTACAAGTCGTCCAAGGTGCACCTGCGTTACTTCGGTGAGACCACCACCGACGAGATGCGCGCCGGCATGCTGGCCGGCATCGGCGAGAACGCCGGCGTCGTCGACATCGGCGACGGCTGGGCCGTCACCTTCAAAGTCGAGTCGCACAACCACCCCTCCTACGTCGAGCCCTATCAGGGCGCGGCCACCGGAGTCGGCGGGATCGTCCGCGACATCATGGCGATGGGTGCGCGACCGGTCGCGGTGATGGACCAGCTTCGGTTCGGCGCCGCGGATGCGCCGGATACCCGTCGCGTGGTCGACGGCGTGGTCCGCGGCATCGGCGGCTACGGCAACTCGTTGGGCCTGCCCAACATCGGCGGCGAGACCGTCTTCGATGCGTGCTACGCCGGCAATCCGCTGGTGAACGCCATGTGCGTCGGTGTGCTGCGCCAGGAAGACCTGCATCTGGCCTTCGCCTCCGGCACCGGCAACAAGATCATCCTGTTCGGTGCGCGCACCGGGCTCGACGGCATCGGCGGGGTGTCGGTGCTGGCGTCGGACACGTTTGATATCGAAGACGGCGGGGGACCGGCCCGCAAGAAGCTGCCATCGGTTCAGGTCGGCGACCCGTTCATGGAGAAGGTGCTCATCGAGTGCTGCCTCGAGCTGTACGCCGGTCACCTGGTGGTCGGCATCCAGGACCTGGGCGGTGCCGGATTGTCTTGCGCTACTTCGGAATTGGCGTCAGCGGGCGACGGCGGGATGGCGATCCAGCTCGAGACCGTGCCGCTGCGAACCAACCAGATGACGCCCGCGGAGATCCTGTGCAGCGAGTCCCAGGAGCGGATGTGCGCCGTCGTCACCCCGGAAAACGTCGACGCCTTCATGGCGGTCTGCCGCAAGTGGGACGTGCTGGCCACGGTGATCGGCGAGGTCACCGACGGCGACCGGTTGCGGATCACCTGGCAGGGCCAGACGGTCGTCGACGTGCCGCCGCGCACCGTCGCCCACGAAGGCCCGGTCTACCAGCGTCCGGTCGTCCGCCCCGACACGCAGGACGCCCTGAACGCCGACAGCTCGACGCGGCTGCCGCGGCCGGCCACGGGTGACGAACTGCGCGCTACTTTGCTTGCGCTGCTGGGCAGTCCGCACCTGTGCAGCCGCGCATTCATCACCGAGCAGTACGACCGCTACGTGCGCGGCAATACCGTGCTGGCCGAGCACGCCGACGGCGGCGTGCTGCGCGTCGACGAATCCACCGGCCGCGGCATCGCCTTGTCGACCGACGCGTCCGGCCGCTACACGAAGCTGGATCCCTACGCGGGCGCCCAGCTCGCGCTCGCCGAGGCCTACCGCAACGTCGCCGTCACCGGGGCGGCCCCGGTCGCGGTGACGAACTGCCTGAATTTCGGTTCGCCCGAAGACCCCGGAGTGATGTGGCAGTTCTCGCAGGCGGTGCGCGGCCTGGCCGACGGCTGTGTGGCCCTGGGCATTCCGGTGACGGGCGGCAACGTCAGCTTCTACAACCAGACGGGGTCCACGGCGATCCTGCCCACCCCGGTGGTAGGGGTGCTCGGCGTCATCGACGACGTCGGCCGGCGCATCCCCACCGGCCTGGGCACCGAGCCCGGGGAAACCCTGATGCTGCTTGGGGATACGCGCGACGAGTTCGACGGTTCGGTCTGGGCGCAGGTGACCGCCGACCATCTCGGCGGGCTGCCGCCCAGGGTGGACCTGGCCCGCGAGAAGTTGCTGGGTGAGGTGCTGCGTTCGGCGTCGCGCGACGGCCTGGTGTCCGCGGCGCACGACCTGTCCGAGGGCGGCCTCGCGCAGGCCATCGTCGAGGCCGCTCTGGCCGGCGAAACCGGTTGTCGCATCGTACTTCCCGAAGATGCCGACCCGTTCGTGACATTGTTCTCCGAGTCGGCGGGCCGCGTGTTGGTGGCGGTGCCGCGCACCGAGGAGAGCCGGTTCCGTTCGATGTGCGAGGCGCGGGGGCTGCCGGCGGTGCGCATCGGCGTGGTCGACCAGGCATCCGACGTGGTGGAGGTCCAGGGACTGTTCACGGTCTCGCTGGCCGAGCTGCGCCAGACCTCCGAGGCGGTGCTGCCGCGGCTCTTCGGCTGAGTGCCCGCAGCGAAATCTGATGTCTGACAAGCGTTTCCGTCGGACTGGCGCATTGTCTCTGGCCGCCGCGCTGGTCGGCTGGAGCTTCGTCAGTCCCCGGTTGCCGGCCTGGTGGCGAGCGGTGCTGCAGGCCGGCGTGGCCGGCCTGCTGGTGTCGATCACGCGTGCGCGCCTTGGCCTGGTCCCGCCCCGGTTACGGGCGGGTCTGCGGCTGGGGTCGGTGGCCGCGTTGCCGACTGCTGGCGCGGTCGCGGCGAGCACCCTGCTGCCGCCGGTGCGCCAATCGATGGCCGGCCGCGAGCAACCGGCGACGGCTCCGGACTGGCTGCTGCTGCGGATACCGGTGGCCACGGTGTGGTCGGAGGAGTCCGCCTTTCGCGGGGCGCTGGCCGCCGCCGGCTCCGCCGCATACGGGCAACGCGGCGGACGGTTGTTGCAGGCCGGCGCCTTTGGCCTGTCGCACATCGCCGATGCGCGCGCGACGGGTGAGCCGGTGGTCGCCACCGTGCTGGTCACCGGGATCGCGGGCTGGCTCTTCGGTTGGCTGGCCGACCGGTCCGGCAGCCTGGCCGCGCCCATGCTCGCGCACCTGGCCATCAACGAAGCCGGGGCGATCGCCGTGCTCGCCGTGCAGGCCTCGAAGCGCTGACCGGTCGCCTGGGTTCAAGGTCGCGGTCTCGAGCGGCGGGCCCCAGGATTTTGAGACCCTGGGGTATGGCCCCGCGCGACAAAGCCGATCCGGCGAAGACCCGCCAGGCCGTGCTGGCCGTCGCGGACTGGCTACGCGACGAATCCCGTCCGGCGCCCGACCGGCAGGAATTGGCGACGGCCGTGCGGCTGACCGCCCGCACCCTGGCCGCCGTTGCGCCCGGGCGCAGCGTCGAGCTGCGCATCCCGCCGTTCGTCGCCGTGCAGTGCATCGCCGGACCCACCCACACCCGGGGCACGCCACCCAATGTGGTGGAAACCGACCCGCGGACCTGGCTGCTGCTGGCCACCGGAATGTCGTCGTTCGCCGAGGCCCACAGCAGCGGTGCGCTGCGGCTTTCCGGCTCGCGTGCCGGTGAGATTGGACACTGCCTGCCCTTGTTCGATGTGGGCTGAACATAACCCTGAACTGCAGGTTTAGGGAATTTCGCCGGCAATTCGTCGCTCAACACGCCCGGGGGATTCGTCGGCGTGGCTCCGGTGCCCGTAGACTTTGTTACGTCACCAACCGTTCCCCGGGGAGCTGCCTAATTGTGACCGTCCAAGAGCCCGAAGAGGATTTCAGCGCACCCCGCGAAGAATGCGGTGTATTCGGGGTGTGGGCCCCGGGCGAGGACGTCGCCAAACTCACCTATTACGGCTTGTACGCGCTGCAGCATCGCGGCCAGGAAGCCGCCGGCATCGCCGTCGCCGACGGATCCCAGGTGCTGGTCTTCAAAGATCTCGGCCTGGTCAGCCAGGTGTTCGACGAGCAGACGCTGGGCGCCATGCCGGGCCACGTCGCCATCGGCCACTGTCGCTACTCGACCACCGGCGACACGACCTGGGAAAACGCGCAGCCGGTGTTCCGCAACACCGCGGCGGGCACCGGGGTTGCGTTGGGACACAACGGGAACCTGGTCAACACCGCCGAGCTCGCCGCCCGCGCCCGCGACGAGGGGCTGATCGCCAAGCGCGCCCCGGCGCCGGCTACCACTGACTCGGACATCCTGGGCGCGCTGCTGGCCCACGGCGCGGCGGACGCGACCCTGGAGCAGGCGGCGCTGGACCTGCTGCCGACCGTTCGCGGCGCGTTCTGCCTCACCTTCATGGACGAAAACACCCTGTATGCGTGCCGCGATCCGCATGGGGTGCGGCCACTTTCGCTCGGACGGCTGGATCGCGGCTGGGTGGTGGCCTCCGAAACGGCGGCGCTCGACATCGTCGGCGCGTCGTTCGTGCGTGACATCGAACCGGGCGAACTGCTGGCGATCGACGCCGACGGCGTCCGTTCCACGCGCTTCGCCAACCCCACCCCCAAGGGCTGCGTCTTCGAGTACGTCTACCTGGCGCGACCGGACAGCACGATCGCCGGCCGATCCGTCCATGCGACGCGGGTGGAGATCGGTCGCCGGCTGGCCCGGGAGCGTCCCGTCGAAGCCGACCTGGTGATCGGCGTGCCCGAGTCGGGCACGCCCGCCGCGGTCGGATACGCGCAGGAATCGGGCATTCCCTACGGCCAGGGTCTGATGAAGAACGCCTACGTCGGGCGCACGTTCATCCAGCCGTCGCAGACCATCCGCCAACTCGGTATCCGGCTGAAGCTCAACCCGCTTCGCGAGGTGATCCGCGGTAAGCGACTCATCGTCGTCGACGACTCGATCGTGCGCGGGAACACCCAGCGTGCCCTGCTGCGGATGCTGCGCGAGGCCGGTGCCGTCGAAGTGCACGTCCGGATCGCCTCGCCCCCGGTCAAATGGCCCTGCTTCTACGGCATCGACTTCCCGTCGCCGGCCGAACTGATCGCCAACGCGGTCGAAGACAAGAAGGAGATGCTCGAGGCGGTGCGGCACGCCATCGGCGCCGACTCGCTGGGCTACATCTCGCTGCGCGGCCTGGTCGCGGCCTCCGAGCAGCCGGCATCCCGGCTGTGCACGGCGTGCTTCGACGGCCAGTATCCGATCGAACTGCCCGGGGAGAGCGCGTTGGGCAAGAACGTCATCGAGCACATGCTCGCCAACGCCGCGCGCGGCGCCGGCCTCGACGATCTCGCGGCCGACGAAGTGCCCGTCGTGCACTGAGGGAACTCGGTTGCACACCTTCGCCGACGTTTGATACCGGCCGTCACCGCCGCCCGGTAGCCTTTATCACGATGACGGATCCCGGAAAGAGCCCCGGACGCCACCGCGGCAGTCAGGGCATCACCTACGCGTCGGCCGGGGTGGACATTGAAGCCGGCGATCGTGCCGTCGAATTGTTCAAGCCGCTGGCCACAAGAGCCACGCGACCCGAGGTTCGGGGCGGCCTGGGCGGATTCGCCGGCCTGTTCGCACTACGCGGCGACTACCGCGAGCCGCTGCTCGCGGCGTCCACCGATGGCGTCGGCACCAAGCTGGCGGTCGCCCAGGCGATGGACAAGCACGACACAGTCGGGCTGGACCTGGTCGCGATGGTGGTCGACGACCTAGTGGTGTGCGGCGCCGAACCGCTGTTCCTGCAGGACTACATCGCGGTTGGCCGCACGGTCCCGGAACGGTTGAGCGCCATCGTCAGTGGCATCGCCGAAGGATGTGTGCGAGCCGGCTGCGCGCTACTGGGCGGCGAGACGGCCGAACACCCCGGTCTGATGGAGCCGGACCACTACGACATCTCGGCCACCGGCATCGGTGTCGTCGAGGCCGACGACGTGCTGGGGCCCGACCGGGTCAAACCCGGCGACGTCATCATCGCGATGGGCTCGTCCGGCCTGCACTCCAACGGATATTCGCTGGCGCGCACCGTGCTGCTCGAAATCGATCGGATGAACCTCGAGGGCTATGTGGAGGAGTTCGGCCGCACCCTGGGTGAAGAGCTGCTCGAGCCCACCCGCATCTACGCCAAGGACTGCCTGGCGCTCGCGGCAGAAACCCACGTCCGCACCTTCTGCCACGTCACCGGCGGCGGGCTGGCCGGCAACCTGCTACGCGTCATCCCGCACGGGCTGGTCGCCGAGATGGACCGCGGCACCTGGACGCCCGCGCCGGTGTTCGCCATGATCGCCCAGCGCGGCCGGGTGACGCGCGACGAGATGGAGAAGACGTTCAACATGGGCGTCGGCATGATCGCCATCGTGGCTCCCGAAGACACCGACCGCGCTCTGGCCATCCTGACCGCCCGGCACCTGGACTGCTGGGTGCTGGGCACCGTCGGCAAAGGCGGGAAAGAGGGCCCGCGGGCCAAGATGGTCGGTCAGCACCCGCGATTTTAGGGAGCTCGGACTCCGGTACAACTAACGCGGCGCCGGTGCACTACGCATCGGCGCCGGGAAATTGGCTCTACCGCCGCCAGCTGTCCTGGTCGTCCCAGGATTCGTCGGATCCGTCGCTGTCCAGGTCGTTGGACCCGTCCGAACCCGTTCCGGACAGCTCTTGCTGAAGCCGCTGGAAGTCGGTCTGCGGAGAACTGTATTTGAGTTCTCGAGCAACCTTGGTCTGCTTTGCCTTAGCCCGGCCGCGGCCCATGGGGGAACCCCCTCGCGCAATAACGGAGCGGCCTAACGAGTAGGCGGCTCCGATCTCCTGGTGTCGTATTGTCCTGCCAACAGTTTACCGTGCCCCGCCACCGGACGTTGGCGCCCCCTGCTTGCTGTGGCGGACGTTACCGTTCATTATCCCGCACCGCCCCGCAACCGTTCAACAGCTAACCGTCCGGCGCCGATCTGTTCGGTTGCAGGCAGGGAATCGGCATCGATCACCGCAGCCACCGAGGCCTCCGCTCCGGTCGCCAATTCCGTGTCGGCGGGCAGCCCGCGCTTCAGCAGTGCCAGCGCTATGGGCCCGAGATCCACGTGGTCGACGACGGTGCCGACGCGGCCGACCGTGCGGCCGCCGGCCAGCACCGGATCCGCGGCGGACGGCCGGTCCACCGATCCGTCGAGGTGCAGCAGCACCAGCATGCGGGGCGGCCTGCCCAGGTTGTGCACGCGCGCGACGGTCTCCTGCCCGCGGTAGCAGCCCTTGTCCAAGTGGACGGCCCCAACATCGGGGCCACCGATCCATCCCACCTCGTGCGGAATCGTGCGCTCATCGGTGTCGACGCCGAGACGGGGTCGCACCGCCGCGACGCGGTGGGCTTCGTAGGCCCACACCCCGCCGGGCCGCACCCCGGCCTGTGCCAGGCGATTTCGCCAGTCGGCGACCGCCGCGCGCGGAACCAGCAGGTCCAGCTCGATCTGGCCGCCCGGGGTGCCGGGCATCCGCCGCACGAAGCCGTCACCGACGGCAACCGCGGTGAGCTCGGCGGGCAGCGCGTCCACCCCGAGCGCGTCGAGAACCGCCTGGTCGGCCAGCTTCGGGCCGAGCAACGACAGCACGGCCAGATCGGCGCCGGCCGGGGTGACCTCCGACCAGAACACCATCTTGCGCAGGTATTGCAGCAGCGGCTCGGCCCGCCACGGCTCGGTGTCGAGGTAGGTGGTGCCGGCCAGCTCGGTCTGGATCCAGTGATCCTCGACGCGGCCCTGGCCGTCGAGGCTGAGGTTCTGCGTGCTGGCGCCGTCGGGCAGGTCGCTGACGTACTGCGTCGAAATGCTGTGCAACCAGGTCTGCCGGTCCTTTCCGGTCAGGGTGAGCACGCCGCGGTGCGAGCGGTCGACCAGGATCACCTCGGTGTCGGCCGCACGCTGCTCGCCGAGCGGGTCGCCGTAATGCCAGACGGCACCGGCGTCGGGTCCGGTCTCGGGTGCGGGAACAGCGCGGGTCACGAGTCAACTCTACGGACCGGCCGGCCCCGGGCGGCCCGGCGTCGCCGCGCTTGCGATCGCGGGCTGGGGGTCATTGGATAGGCTTCTCCACCATGGCCGGCCCAACGGGTGTGATCGTCACGCTGGACGGCGAAATACATTCGCCCGACGCGCCCCTGCTGCATGCCGACGACCTGGCAGCGGTCCGCGGCGACGGAGTCTTCGAGACGCTGTTGGTTCGCGACGGCAGGGCCTGTCTGATCGAGTCGCATCTGCAGCGGCTGACCCAGTCGGCCGCGCTGACCGATCTGCCCGAACCGGATCTGCCGCGGTGGCGAAACGCGATCGAGGCGGCCACCCGGCAGTGGTGCGCGGGCAGCGCCGACGAGGGCGCGATGCGGTTGATCTACAGCCGCGGGCGCGAGGGCGGTTCGGCGCCGACGGCCTTCGTCATGGTCAACGCCGTTCCCGAACGGGTGACCGCAGTCCGGCGGGGAGGGCTGGCGGCGATCACGCTCGACCGCGGGCTGGCCGCCACCGGTGTCGATGCGATGCCGTGGCTGCTGGCCGGCGCCAAGACCCTGTCCTACGCGGTCAATATGGCGGCCCTGCGCCATGCCGCCCGTCAGGACGCCGGTGACGTGATCTTCGTCAGCACGGACGGCTACATCCTGGAAGGCCCACGCTCGACGGTGGTGATCGCCACCGCCTCCGAGACGCCGTGCCTGCTGACGCCGCCGCCGTGGTATCCGATCCTGCGCGGCACCACCCAACAGGCCCTGTTCGAGGTGGCCAGGGACAAGGGCTATGACTGCGACTACCGGGCGCTGCGCGTCGCGGATCTGCATGCCGCCCAAGGTGTTTGGCTGATCTCCAGCATGACCTTGGCCGCCCGCGTGCACACCCTCGATGGCCGCCCACTGCAGCCGTCACCGATGGCGGCGGACTTCGCCGAACTGATCGACGCCGCCATCGTCCACGATCGCTGAGCGCTGAATTCTGTTGTCGGCTGGCCGATTCGCCGGTACGGTCGGTCGTACACAAGGAAGGAGGTGGTCCGCGAAATTGATAGCTTCATGGACATGTGAGGTGGCTGCGCGCTAGCAGCACCTGCTCGGAAGAGCTGGCGTCACAAGTGCGCTAGCGAATTCCCCGCAGTCACCCGGCCCCCGAGCTTCCGGTTTTTGTCCAACCAGGAACGCGGCTCGGGGGCCGCTCCATGTCTGGAGGCGGTTGCTAGCCGGCGAAGCGGGACAGCCGGGCCGAGAGATGCGGCACCAGACCACCGTCAGCGTCCACTCGCTCCTCGACGTAGGCGAGGTCGCCGCCCTCGACGATGCCGTAGAGGCGTTTGGCGCCGCCGACCAGCACGCCCGACCTGCTGCGGGCCAGCGCGTCGGTGACCAACTCCCACGACGACTGGGTCAGCGGGCGGCCGTAGAACAGTTCGACGTAGCCCGCCGAATGGGCCAGCAGCAGTTCGATCGCGTGAGACTCGCCGGGGTCGTCGGGATCGGGGACGAAGCGCCAGAAACCGGTCTCGCGCAGGCCGCGTTCTTCGTAGTCGCCCGTCGCGCTGAGCCGCCAGGATCGAGCTTCCCAGTTCAGGTAGTCGCCGCCGTCGTGCGAGACCACGATCTGCTGGCCGAACCGGTAATCACCGTCGTGCCCGCGGCCTTCGCCTTCGCCGCGCCAGACACCGACCAGCGGCAGCAGCGCCAGCAGGTCATCGCTCAGGTTGGCGCCTTCGCGCAGGTTCGCGGTGTCGGCGGGCAGGGGCAGGTCATCGTAGGACGGGATGTTGCGGCCGGCGGTCAGCTTGGCGCGCTCAGCGGCGGCGGCCACGGCCCGGTCGCCGGAACCGGCGGAACTCAGCGGTTCGTCGGAACTCACGACTCGTCAGTGATGAGCCGATAGAGGGTGTACAGGGCGAACCATGAAATCACCACGACCGCCACAACCAGCATGATCTCGAAGAACAGCACCACGGGGACAAGTCTATTCGTCCCGCGGCGTCCCTGTCGGGAGCGGCTGGCGGGTCAGGCGATCTTGACGTCGACCTCGTGGATGCCTGCACCGGACGGCGCCACCACGGCGTCGCCGTTGCCGGCCTTCGACAGGGCACGCAGCGTCCAGGATCCCGGCGCGGCGAAGAACCGGAAGTCACCGGTGGCCGACGCCACCACCTCGGCGGTGAACTCGTCCGAGGAGTCCAGCAAGCGGACGAACGCGCCTCCCACTGCCTGGCCCTCGCCGTCCACGACGCGACCGGTGATCACCGTTTCCTTCTCCAGGTCGACGCTGGCGGGCAACGTCAGTCCTTGTTTCGGTGCAGAGCACATATCAGCTTCCCAACTCGATCGGGGCACCCACCAGGGAGCCGTATTCCGTCCAACTGCCGTCGTAGTTCTTCACATTCCGATGCCCGAGCAATTCATAAAGAACGAACCAGGTGTGCGACGACCGCTCGCCGATGCGGCAGTAAGCGATCGTTTCCTTGTCGCCGTCGAGGCCGGCGCCGGCGTAGAGCTCGGCCAGCTCCTCGTCGGATTTGAAGGTGCCGTCCTCGTTCGCGGCCTTGCTCCACGGCACGTTGATGGCGCCGGGGATGTGGCCGGGCCGCTGGCTTTGCTCCTGCGGCAGGTGCGCGGGGGCCAGGATCTTGCCGGAGAACTCGTCGGGGGAGCGCACGTCGACCAGGTTCTTCACGTTGATGGCGGCGATGACGTCGTCGCGGAACGCGCGGATGCTGTTGTCCGGTGCGGCGGCGGTGTACGACGTCGCGGGTCGGCTGACGGGGTCGCTGGACATGTCGCGGCCGTCGAGCTCCCACTTCTTGCGGCCGCCGTCGAGCAGCTTGACCTTCTCGTGGCCGTACAGCTTGAAGTACCAGTAGGCGTAGGCGGCGAACCAGTTGTTGTTGCCGCCGTAGAGGATCACGGTGTCGTCGTTCGAGATGCCCCGCTCGCTGAGCAGTTTGGAGAATTGCTGGGCGTCGACGAAGTCGCGTTTGACCGGGTCCTGCAAGTCGGAGCGCCAGTCCAGCTTGATCGCGCCGGGGATGTGGCCGGCGTCGTAAGCGCTGGTGTCTTCGTCGACTTCGACGAAGACGACGCCTGAGGCGTCGAGATTGCTCTCAGCCCAGTCGGTGGAGACCAGGACGTCGGAGCGTGCCATGGAGTGGATCCTTTCAATCGCTTTTGTTACAGCAGGTCAGGTGGGACGCGCGGGGCGCCGGAAACGGGCCACCAGCGGGTAGAGCTGGCAGCCGAGGCAGATGCCGAAGGCCGCGTTGAGAAACGCGGCCGCGAGGGCGGCCGCGGTGGCGATGACGCCGAACAGGACGGCACCGGTGGCGAATCCGGCGGTTCCGAGCACCGCGAAGACCAAGCCGACCAGTTGGGCGAACTTCAGCGGTGGGGTCGGCTCGCGATCCTGCACCGGCCCCAGCCGCGGCGCGACGACGGTGGCGAAGATCCGGCCGTATGGGTGCTTGCGCGGCCCACCGGCCGCACCGATGGCGAAGATGACGGCCTGGACGGCCAGGATCACCGCGGCGGCCAGCGGACTTGCCGCGGACACGACGAGCGCGAGCACCAAGACTGCGGTGGTGACCCAAGCTGCGAATCGTGGTCCACGCACGTCGACCAGGTCGGGCTGCGTGGTGGTGTTGCTGCTTGGCAAGGTAATACTCCTCGATACCTCTGTTGCTGACGGAAACGACGAATGGAGACGTGCCACGGTCTGGAACCCGGGCCGCTCCGAGTGCTACGCGGAAGCGCGGCTACTCAGCAGCAACAGCAACAACAACAGCCCGCAGTGCGGCACAGCTCAACTGCGCGGCGCTGGGTGAGCATGGGCTCGAGGCGGGCTGACACGTTGGTCAGCTTACCCAATGACGCGGTGGTCAAGCCAACAGCGGTTTCAGGGCGGACCGCAGGTCGGTGCTGCTGGGCACTCCGGACGTGCGGTATCGCTGCCGGCCGTCGACGTCGAAGATCAACGTGGTGGGCAGGGACAGGACCGAATACCGGCGTGCGGTCTCCGGATTGGCGTCCAGGTCTACCTCGACGTGCGCCACGTCGCCCAGGTCGTCGCAGACCTGCTCGACGACCCGGCGGACCCGATCACACGGCCCGCACCACGGGGCGCTGAAATGCACCACGGTCGGCCCGCTGCGGGACAGACCCAGCGCCGCGATGTCGAAGTCGGTGTCCCGATCCGGCCTGGTGTCGATTTCGCGGATGCGTCCGGAGCGCCGGGTCAGCAACCACCCGGCCAGGGTTGCCGCGGCGAGCACCGCGACGGTCACGACGATGACGGTCATGACTGCTTAAACCCATCGAGGGTCACGGTTACTCCATGGGTGATGCCCTCGATGATGACGTCGGATCCTCGAGCGCCCTCGGTGGTCGGTGCGACACCGAAGGGCAGGCGCTGATTGGGCAGCCTTCCGCTGAAGGCGTGCAGCACGGCGTCCTGTTCGTCCGCCGGCACAGTCTGGTTGGCAGTGTCCGATCCGGTGAGCACACCGGTCGGGGTGAACACCAGCGTCGCCGGGTCATCGGGGGCGATAGACAGGTCGACCGAGACGCTGACCCGTCGATCGAAGCCCGCCGATTTGGGTGTGCCGGTGAACACCAGCCCGTGGCTGTCCGAGATGCCCGATGCGGTCACGCCGCCGGTGGAGGTGTTGGTTTCCTTGGGCGGTGCCTCGACCATCAGGTCGCTGATGCCCATATACCGGCCTAGGTGCGTCGAGTCGATGATGATGCGGCTTTCCAGCTTGCCCACCGCGAGCTTCGCGTCCGGGCTGATCAGCCACGATGCCCGGGCGAGATCCACCGAGTACATCGTGGCCTCCAGGGTGGCCCTGCCGGTCATCGCGTGCTCGACGGCGTTGGCCTTGATCTCCACCTGGCTGTAGTTGCCGCGCATCGCCTGCGGAATGAAGGGAAATGCCACGATGGCCACGAACGGGTCGGTGCCCAGCCGGGCCGCTTTACGGACGCTGGACGACAGCCGGTATTCGGCATAGATGCTGGTCCCGTAGTCGAAACCGATCGCGCCCAGGGCGACCACCGTAACCAGGATCGCCGTCGCGGTCACAGCAATCAGCATCTTGCGCACGCGCATATTGTGGCGCAACACCCGAGAGCCGGCCGCCGCCGGATCCGTCGTGGTGGAGCTCACATCGGCTTGTCTGCCACGCGAAAAAACCAGGTAACACGTTATCGTTAGATGACCTGGTAACTAACGCTTAATGGCGATGTGAAATTGGGAGATGCCGTTCCCCCGAGCTGGAGGGGCTAGTTGGAGCTACTACTGCTGACCTCGGAGCTTCATCCCGACCCGGTCTTGCCGTCGCTGTCCCTGCTTCCACACGCCGTCCGGACGGCGCCGCCAGAACCCTCTTCGTTGCTCGAGGCCGGGACCGCGGATGCGGTGCTCGTCGACGCGCGCACCGACCTGTCGTCGGCGCGGGGACTGTGTCGCCTGCTGAGCACCGCCAGCCGGTCGGTGCCGGTGCTGGCCGTGGTGAGCGAGGGCGGGCTGGTGGCCGTCAGCTCGGACTGGGGCCTGGACGAGATCCTGCTGCCCACGACCGGTCCCGCCGAGGTCGATGCGCGGTTACGGCTGGTGATCGGCCGTCGCGGCGGGCTCGCGGATCAGGAGAGCGCCGGCAAGGTCAGCCTGGGCGAGTTGGTGATCGACGAAGGCACCTACACCGCCCGGCTGCGGGGCCGCCCGCTGGATCTCACCTATAAAGAATTCGAGCTGCTCAAGTACCTGGCTCAGCATGCCGGGCGGGTGTTCACCCGCGCGCAGCTGCTGCACGAGGTGTGGGGATACGACTTCTTCGGCGGCACCCGCACCGTGGACGTGCACGTGCGCCGGTTGCGGGCCAAACTCGGTCCCGAGTACGAGGCGCTGATCGGCACCGTCCGCAACGTCGGTTACAAGGCCGTCCGCCCGGCGCGGGGCCGCACGCCGGTCGCCGAGCCCGACGAGGCCGATGAGATCGACGCCGAATCCGAATCCGAATCGCAGGACGTCCAAGACCCGTTGGTCGATCCCTTGCACACGCAGTGACGGCGCCCGACTGGCGCCGGACGCTGACGATTGACGAGCAGCGGGGCGTACGCGAACTTGTCACTGCAGCAACCGAATTCGATGGCGTCGCGCCGGTTGGCGAGCAGGTGCTACGCGAGCTCGGCCACGACCGCACCGAGCATCTGCTGATCACGAATCCCGCCCCGGGCGGCGACGCGATCGTCGGTTACCTCAACCTGAGTCCGCCACGCGACGGGGAGGCCGGGATGGCCGAACTCGTGGTGCACCCGCAGGCGCGCCGCCGCGGTATCGGGTCCACACTGGCGCGCGCGGCGCTGGCCAAAACCGGTGCGGGAAACCGGTTCTGGGCGCATGGCACACTCGAGCCGGCCCGCGCGACCGCGTCGGCGCTGGGTCTGGCGCCCGTGCGGGAACTGATGCAGATGCGACGCTCGCTGCACGATCTGCCCGAGACCGTGCCGTCGGTGCCCGGGGTCGAGATCCGCAGCTATGCGGGCACCGCCGACGACGCCGGGCTGCTGCGGGTCAACAATGCCGCGTTCGCCCACCATCCTGAACAGGGCGGCTGGACGGATGTCGAGCTGGCGGAGCGCCGCAACGAACCGTGGTTCGACCCGGCGGGCCTGTTCCTCGCGTTCGCCGACTCGGGCAGCGAGGCCGGCACGCTACTGGGTTTCCACTGGACGAAGGTGCACCTCGATCGGCCCGGGCTGGGCGAGGTGTACGTGGTGGGCGTCGACCCGTCGGCGCAGGGCCGCGGCCTGGGGCAGGTGTTAACCGCAGTCGGCATCGATTGGTTGGGCCGGCGCCTCGCGGACGCCCCGGACCCCACCGTGATGCTCTACGTGGAGTCGGACAACGTCGCCGCGGTGCGGACCTACCAGCGCTTGGGCTTCGGCACCTACAGCGTCGACACCGCATACGCGGTCGTACCCGCGGCCAAATGACGCGGGAATGAGCCGCTTCTACCCAGATCGTTAATCTGGTCCTGGCCACCATGACGTTGCTGTGGACCGCGGCGGCGCATATTTTCGCCGGCGCTTGGCAACCTCACATAGACAGATGGCCGGCGGCGCCCATATGCGTCCGGAACGCGTCAGGAAAGCGAGATCGGTGAGGCTCGACAGGCAGGGCAGGGCGCTGGCCGCCGTGGCGTTGGCGATGGCGCTCGGCGCCGGAACGCTGACCGCCTGCGGCAGCGACGAGAATCCCCGCGGGGCCGGTGCGCCCAGCTCCGGCGTCACCGGAACGGCGGGATGCGGCGGCAAGGACAAGCTGACGGCGGAGGGCTCGACCGCTCAGGAAAACGCCATTACGGTGTTCAACCAGGTGTGGGGCCAGTACTGCCCGGGCAAAGGCCTGGCCTACAACCCGACCGGATCGGGCGCCGGCCGTGAGCAGTTCATCGCCGGACATGTCGATTTCGCGGGCGCGGACTCTCCCTTGGTCGCCGACCAGATCGGGCCCGCGGCCAAACGCTGCGACGGGAACCCGGCGTGGGACCTGCCGCTGGTCTTCGGCCCAATCGGGATCGTCTACAACGTGCCCGGAAATCCGGCCCTGGTGATCAACAGTGACGCGCTGGCCAAGATCTTCACCGGCAGGATCACCAGCTGGAACGATCCGATCCTGGCCGCCCTGAATCCGGGCGCGGCGCTGCCCGACTCCAAGATCACGCCGATCTACCGGACCGACTCGTCCGGGACCACCGACAACGTCCAGAAGTATCTGACCGCGGCCGCGCCGCAGAGCTGGTCCAAAGGGGTCGGCACGGAATTTCAGGGCGGCGTCGGCGAGGGCGCCGCGAAGTCGGCCGGCGTCATCCAGGCGGTGCGGGCCACCCCGGGCGCCATCGGATACGTCGAGAAGGGCTTCGCCGACCAGGCCGGCGTGCCCTACGCCAAAATCGCCACCCGCGGCGGCGTGATTCCGCTGACCAACGACACGGCCGGGAACGCCGTCAACGGGGCCCGATTCCTGGCCGAGGGCAACGACCTGGTGCTCGACCTCAATGCCATGTACGGCTCGGAGGAACCGGGCGTTTACCCGTTGCTGCTGGTCACCTACGAGATCGTGTGCTCAAAGGGCTACGACGCGCAGACCGCCGCGGCCGTCAAATCGTTTCTCTCCATATCCGCCACGAGCGCGCAGGGCGAACTCGTGAAGGCCGGCTACATCCCGCTGCCCGATAAGGTCAGGGAGCGACTGATCACGGCCATCAACGCGATGCAGTAATCAAGTGAATCGGGTTTCAAGGATCGACAGCAGAACTGTGACGGGATCACAGTGACAACGCCAAATCCCATCGACGCGGGTTCGGGTGCGGTTGTCGCCGCGCCGTATCCGGAGAAGCCGGCCACACCCACCAGCCCCTGGGGGGAGGGGCGGCCCCATGTGGCGGACCGGGTCTTCCGCCGGCTCGCGCAGTCGTCCGGCGTGGTCATCATCGTGGTCATCGCCGCGATCGCCGCCTTTCTGCTCGGACGCGCGATACCGGCGCTGCACCGCAATCGGGAGAACTTCTTCAGCTACGGCGGTGTGTGGGTCACCACGGACCCCTCCGCGATGCACTTCGGCATCGCCAGCCTGGTCCCGGTCACCATGTTCGTGTCGCTGTTCGCGTTGATCCTGGCCATGCCGGTCGCGCTGGGCGTGGCCATCTTCATCACCCAGTACGCGCCGCGGCGGGTCGCCACACCGCTGGCCTACTCGGTCGACCTGCTGGCCGCGGTGCCGTCGATCATCTACGGGGCGTGGGGCCTGTACGTGCTGGCGCCGCAGTTGCGGCCCGTCGCCGTTTGGCTCAATCGCTCCCTGGGCTGGTGTTTTCTGTTCGCCAGCGGCAACGCGTCGCCCGCCGGCGGGGGCACCATCTTCACCGGCGGCATCGTCCTGGCGGTGATGATCCTGCCGATCATCACCGCGGTCACGCGCGAGGTGTTGGTCCAGACACCGCAGGACCAGATCGAGGCCATGCTGGCGCTCGGCGCCACGCGCTGGGAAGTGGTCAAGATGGTCACGCTGCCGTTCGGACGGTCGGGCTACGTCAGCGGCTCGATGCTGGGGCTCGGCCGCGCCCTGGGCGAGACGGTGGCGCTGCTGATCATCCTGCGGGGCACCCAGTCGGCGTTCGGCTGGTCACTGTTCGACGGCGGCTCCACCTTCGCGACCAAGATCGCCGGCGCCGCGTCCGAATTCGACGACCGGTACAAGGCCGGCGCGTACATCGCCGCCGGGCTGACGCTGTTCGTGCTCACCTTCCTGGTCGACGCCCTGGCGCGGGGCGCCGTCGCCGGAGCCGGGCGGAAGGGCGCCCGATGACCTCGATGCTGGACCGTCCGCTCAAGCCGCGGACGTTCTCGCCGGTCAGCTGGCGCCGACGTATCACGAATTACGTTGCGACCCTGCTTGTTTCGCTGTCGCTGCTGGTCGCGGTGACCCCGCTGGTGATGGTGCTGTGGTCGGTGGTCGCCAAGGGCTTCAAGGCGGTGGCGTCAACCACCTGGTGGTCGCACTCGCAAGCGGGGATGACGGCATTCGTGACCGGCGGAGGCGCCTACCACGCGCTGGTCGGCACCGTGCTGCAGGGATTGTTATGCGCCCTCATCTCCGTCCCGCTCGGGATGATGGTCGCGATCTATCTCGTCGAGTACGGTGGCGGCACCGCGCTGGGCAGATTGGCCTCGTTCATGGTGGACATCCTCAGCGGTGTGCCGTCCATCGTTGCGGCATTGTTCATCTATGCGTTGTGCGTGGCAACGCTGGGACTTCCCCGGTCGGAGTTTGCGGTGTCGCTGGCGCTGGTCCTGCTGATGCTCCCGGTGATCGTGCGGGCCACCGAGGAGATGCTGCGGATCGTCCCGATGGACCTTCGCGAGGCCAGCTACGCGCTGGGCATCACCAAGTGGAAAACCATTGCCCGGGTGGTCATCCCCACCGGGTTGTCCGGCATCGTCACCGGGATACTGCTGGCGATGGCCCGGGTGATGGGGGAGACGGCGCCGCTGCTGATCCTCGTCGGTTACGCACAATCGATGAACTTCGATGTCTTCAGCGGGTTCATGGGGACGCTGCCCGGCATGATGTTCAACGAGACGACGGCTGGCGCGAGCCTCAACCCCATCCCCACGGATCGGTTGTGGGGTGCCGCACTAACCCTCATCCTGGTGATCGCCACCATCAACGTCGCGGCCCGGGTGATAGCGAAATTTCTGGGCGTCAGAAAGTCATAGGCAGGAGCACTAAGTGGCCAAACGGTTGGACCTCAAAGGCGTCAACATCTATTACGGATCGTTTCACGCGGTCTCGGATGTGACGCTGTCGGTTCTGCCCCGCAGCGTGACGGCGTTCATCGGCCCGTCGGGTTGCGGCAAGACGACGGTGTTGCGCACGCTAAACCGCATGCACGAGGTGGTGCCCGGCGGACGGGTCGAAGGCAGCGTGCTGCTCGACGACGAAGACATCTACGGCGCCGGCGTTGACCCGGTTGGCGTGCGCCGGGCCATCGGGATGGTGTTCCAGCGACCGAACCCGTTCCCCGCCATGTCAATTCGCGACAACGTCGTCGCCGGCCTGAAGCTACAAGGTGTGCGCAACCGCAAGGTGCTCGACGAGACTGCCGAGTATTCGCTGCGCGGGGCGAACCTGTGGGACGAGGTCAAGAACCGGTTGGACCGGCCCGGCGGCGGACTGTCCGGCGGGCAGCAGCAGCGCCTGTGCATCGCGCGGGCCATCGCCGTGCAACCCGATGTGCTGCTGATGGACGAGCCGTGTTCGGCCCTGGACCCGATCTCGACGATGGCCATCGAAGAGCTGATCAGCGAACTGAAGCAGGACTACACCATCGTCATCGTCACGCACAACATGCAGCAGGCCGCCCGGGTCAGCGACTACACGGCGTTCTTCAACCTGGAGGCCGTCGGAAAGCCGGGGCGGCTGATCGAAGTCGACGACACCGAGAAGATCTTCTCGAACCCGAGTCAGAAGGCGACCGAGGACTACATCTCCGGCCGCTTCGGCTAGCCGGCCGCCGGCAGTTACTGCGAGGCGGATTTCGTTTCTTCCTCGGGCAGTCTGCCGGTCGCCTGGAAGATGACCCGCCGGGCCACCTCCACGGCGTGGTCAGCGAAGCGCTCGTAGAACCGGCCCAGCAGCGTCACGTCGACGGCTGCCGCGACGCCGTGCTTCCATTCCCGGTCCATCAGCACCGAGAACAGATGCCGGTGCAGATCGTCCATGGCGTCGTCTTCTTCGCGGATCCGGGCGGCCTTCTCCGGGTCGCGCGACAACACCACCTCTTGGGCGCTGTTGCCCAATTCGACTGCGATGCTGCCCATTTCGGCGAAGTAGCCGTTGACCTCTTCGGGCAGGGCGTGCTGGGGATGGCGCCGACGGGCGATCTTGGCGACGTGCAGCGCCAGCGCGCCCATTCGGTCGATGTCCGCCACCATCTGGATGGCGCTCACGATGGCCCGCAGATCGCCGGCCACCGGTGCCTGCAATGCCAGTAGTACGAAGGCGCTTTCTTCGGCCTGCGCACTCAGCGCGGCGATGGCTTCATGATCGGAGATGACTTGTTCGGCCAGCACCAAGTCGGCCTGCAGCAGAGCCTGGGTGGCCCGCTCCATGGCTATTCCTGCCAAGCCGCACATCTCGCCGAGGCGCTCGGACAACTCGGAGAGTTGCTCGTGGTAGGCGGTCCGCATAGCACCAAGCCTACGGTCTCGCCGTCCGAAACGCGCAGCGGAGCGCCGTCAAAAGGGGTTACTCGCAGGTGGTGTCGGCCGCGTTGGTGACGGTCAGGTCCTCGGGCAGCTTGGCCGGCGCATTGCTCGAACCGCGTTCGATCTGCAGGCTCATCGACGATCCGCTGGGCTGCGGGCTGGCGACCGACTTGAAGTCGGGGCCCAGGACCACCTGCACGACCTGCCCGTAGCCCGAAACCCGCTGTACTTTCGCGTTGGCGAACGAGGACGCGACGGTCGCGGCGGCCTCTTCGTTGCCCGGCGAGAACAGCACGGTCGTCGCGTTCACCGAGCTCGGATAGTCGTCGGGCGACATCACGTTGAACCCGTCCTGCTTGAGCTGGGTGGTCGCGGTGGCCGCCAGGCCGGTTTGCGTGGTCGCGTTGGACACCCGCACCGTCACGCCGCTGGGCGAGGTCGTGGTGATCAGCTCGTGTTGCGCCTCCGCCGCCGGTGCCGGGGTCTTCTTGGTGGTCGGCGCCTTCGACGGGCCCTTTGTCGGAGAGGTACTCAGATTCTGGGCGTTCTGGTCGTTCTCCTCGGGCAGCGGATCGTCGTTGATGACGGCGTCGAACAGCGCCCGCATGTCGGCCATCCGTGGCGGCTCGTCGCCGTTCTGGTCGGTCACACCGGTCGGCACGGTGACGAACGTGACGTGACCGGCCGCCATGCCCTGCAACGACTGGCCGAGTTGGATCAGGTCTTTGGATCGCACGTTGTCGACGACGGTGTCGCTGATGAACATGTTGACGACGTTGTTGAGCTTATTGGGGTCCAACAGCGTGTCTTCGGAGATCAACGACCGCAGCAGCGACGACAAGAACAGCTGCTGGCGTTTGATCCGGCCGTAATCGCCGTTGACCTCGGTGGTGACCTGGCGTGCCCGCACGTAGTTCAAAGCGGTGGAGCCGTCGAGGACCTGGCGCCCACCGTGTTCGAGGACCGTGCCCAACTCGTAGTCGTGCAGCGGCGTGCTCGAGCAGACCTCGACGCCACCGAGGGCGTCGACCATCTTCGCGAAACCGGAGAAGTCGACGGCGATGAAGCGGTTGATGTTCAAGCCGGACAGCTTCTGGATTTCCTTCACCAGGCATTTCGGGCCGCCGAAGGCGAACGCCGAGTTCAGTTTGGTCTCGGTGTAGACCATCTTCGGGCCGTAGGTCTTGGTCTTCGGGTCGTAGAGGGGCCCGTACTTGCCGGTTTCGGGGTTCCACGCTTCGCACTGCATCGGGGTGATCGCCAAGTCGCGGGGGAACGACACCGCCACCACGCGCTTACGGTTGGCCGGAATGTTGACCAGCATGACCGTGTCCGAGCGTTCCCCATCGGCGTCGTCGGTGGTGCCGGCGCCCATGTTGGCGTTGTCGCCCGACCGCGAATCGAGGCCGACGATCAAGAAGTCCTCGTCTCCGTACTGCCCGCCCGGGTCGCGGATGTCGCTGGAGTTCTGGTCCAGCGCGCTGATCGTGTTCAGCCGGGCGTTTTTCGACGAACTCCACTGCCATGCCCCACCGGTCATGGCCAGGGCCAGCACCGCGGCCAGCGCGGCCGTCGACCGCGCGGCCACCAGCAGCGGACGGCGCCGGCGTTCAGGTTCCTCGGCGCCGGTGTCTGGGGCCAGGTCCTCGGGGTCGTCGTCGTTCGGATAGTCGGCGGCCTCGAGGGCGCGAAGCTCGGCGACGGCGTCCATGGAGTAGGCCAGGTTGTCGATCACCTGCGTTTTCTGCAGCTCGATCGGCAGGCCCGGCTCGGCGCCGGACGGCTCAAGGCCGAACGGCTCGACCTCCGGATCCTCCGGAGCGGCACGATGGTGGACGGGCCTGCCGGGGGCGCCGACTTTGGCGATCAGATCAGCGACGCTGACGCCACCGCCGGTGTGGGATCCGCCCTGTTCGGGTTCCTCCTCGCGTGGCGCGACGGGCTCGATCGGGGCCTCGGGATGCCAGCGGTGCAGGTTGTCGTCGGCCGGGGGCTCGAAGAATCGCTCCCAGGGAGCGGCGCCCGACCGCGCCGGGTCCGCCGCGATCGGATGGGCGTGCGCCCCGCCCGGGCCGGGCCGACCATTACGAGTGGCGTCGCTCTCGGCGTCACTCATGTCGTACCGGCCTCCGAAGCTCTGCTGCAGACGTCAGCGTGTCCGTGCGTAATGTCCCAGCGCAGCCCCGCATTGCGAGCGCTACCGCTGGTGCCAACTACTTTTGTTGCCCTGGTGCAGCGGCACGGAACCTGTCGGCCACCCACGCGCATGCAACAAAGCCCACATCGTACTGAGTTATTGGTCCAGACGCGATTTCAAGTTGTCGGTTCAGCCACCGGAGTGCATGACGTCGGCGCCGGCCGGCACTGTGCAGTCGTCCGGATCGGTCAGCCAACCCTCCGGCAGCACCACCCGGGCCGGTGAACCCTGCCGGCCGCGCGGGCCCGTCGCCTCGTCGGGGAACGGCACGGTGCCGTCCAGCCGGTCGAGCAGAGAGTCCAGCTCGTCGAGCGTCTTGACCATCGCAAGGGCCCGGCGCAGCTCCGAGCCGGCCGGAAAGCCGTGCAGGTACCAGCCGATGTGCTTGCGGATGTCGCGCATGCCCTTGTCCTCGCCGAAGTGCGCGGCAAGCAGCTGCCCGTGCCGTCGCACGATTTCGGCGACCTCGCCCAGCGTCGGCGGCGTGGGTGGCGGGCTGCCGGTGAACGCTGCCGACAGCTCGGCGAAAAGCCAGGGCCGGCCCAGGCAGCCGCGCCCGATAACGACGCCGTCGCAGCCCGTGGTGGCCATCATGGTCAGCGCGTCACTGGCGTCATAGATGTCGCCGTTGCCGAGCACCGGGATCGTGCGCACCTGCTGCTTGAGCCGGGCGATCTCCTCCCAGTCGGCGGTGCCGGAGTAGCGCTGCGCCGCCGTGCGGGCATGCAGTGCGACGGCGGCGGCCCCTTCGGCTTCGGCGATGCGGCCGGCGTCGAGATGCGTGTGGTGTTCGTCGTCGATGCCGATGCGGAACTTGACGGTCACCGGTATCTGGGTGCCCTCGGTGCCGCGCACCGCCGCGGCGACAATCTGACCGAAAAGCCGCCGCTTGTACGGCAGCGCCGACCCGCCGCCGCGCTTGGTCACCTTGGGCACCGGGCAGCCGAAATTCATGTCGATGTGATCGGCCAGGCCTTCGTCGGCGATCATCTTGGCGGCCGCGTAGGTGGTCGCGGGGTCGACGGTGTAGAGCTGCAGCGAGCGCGGCGATTCGTCGGCGGCGAACGTGGTCATGTGCATGGTGGCCGGATGACGCTCGACAAGCGCGCGCGCCGTGACCATCTCGCAGACATAGAGCCCACTGACGGTGCCGACCTTGGCTTGCTCGAGCTCGCGGCACAACGTCCGGAATGCGACGTTTGTCACGCCCGCCATCGGTGCCAGAACCACCGGGCTGGCGAGCGCGATGGAACCGATGCGCACCGCTTGGTTACCGCCGGCTCATGGTCAGCGTGCCCGCGGTCTGGTGCAGCTCGGCTGCGGTGGTCCTCTTGCCGGTGCGGGCTTCGCGGTCGAGCTGACGCTGCTTCGAGATCTCGAACTTGTCGCAGGTCTGCTCGAGCTCCTTGATCAGCAGGGCGAGATCGTCGCGCATGGCGGCCGCTTCACCGGTGAAGTCCTCACGCTCGAAGATGCGCCATTTCCTCAGCACCGGCATGACCACCTCGTCGAGGTGGATACGCGGGTCGTAGACCCCGCCGACGGCGATGGCGACGGCCTTCCGGCGGAACTCGGGCACCTGGTAGCCCGGCATCTGGAAGTTGCGCAGCACCTTGTGCAGCGACTTCATCGCCTGATTGGGCGCGGCCGCGAACCCGGCGTCGCTGACGTCGCGGTAGAAGATCATGTGCAGGTTTTCATCGGCCGAGATCTTGGCCAGCAACTGGTCGGCGATGGTCTCGTTGCAGGCCTTACCGGTGTTGCGGTGCGAAATCCGGGTGGCCAGCTCCTGGAACGTGACATAGATGACCGAGTCGAACAGGCTCTCGGCGAACAAATCGGCTCGAATCTGCTGGTTCTGGCCAGGGCTGAAACCCCGGTTCACCACCTCGATGCGCAGCTTCTCCAGCTCGACAGGGTCGACCGCGCGGGTCACCACCAGGTAATCGCGCAGCGCGATGCCGTGCCGGTTCTCCTCGGCGGTCCACCGGTTGACCCACTGTCCCCACGCGCCATCCATGCCGAAGTTCATCGCGATCTCGCGGTGATAAGACGGCAGGTTGTCCTCGGTCATCAGGTTCTGCACCATCGCCACCTGGGCGACGTCAGACAGCTGTGACTGACCTGGCTCCCAGTCCTGCCCGCCGAGCGCGTAGTAGTTCTTGCCGTCCGACCACGGGATGTAGTCGTGTGGGTTCCAGTTCTTGTGCATGCTCTCGTGCCGATTCAGGTACTTTTCGACGAACGGCTCGAGTTCGTGAAGCAGTTGTAAGTCGGTCAGCCCGGCTGACATACGGCCTCCAGTTATCTGTGTCGATGGGTAGCAGTCAATATATCTGTGTACTTCAGTAGCATCAAGTTCCTCGTCCGGCGCGCCAGGTGACGGTTTGATGCCGGTTTCGAGCTGCGGCGCCTTAATAGGTTCAGTTGTACGGCTTGCCGATGCGATCAAAAAGAAAACGCGCGTTATTGCGACGTGCCGAGCTCGCCGGCCGGGACGTATGGCGCGGCCGTGATGTACAGCATGTTGATGCAGTAATCGATGAACTGCTTGCGGGTGGCGCCCAACTGCCCGTGCAGGTAGGCGGTAAACAGGCCCGAGAGCCCGCCGACCAGGCTGGTGGCGATCATCTTCTGCAGCACGGCGTCGCCGATGCGGGACAGCTTGCGCTGCAACAGGTCGATGAAATTGGGCATCCACTCCGCGCCGGAGCGGGTCAGCACCGGCTCCACCGCCGGTGCCAGCAACAGCACGCGCCCGCGGACCGGGTCGTCGACCATCAGCTCGACGAACCGCTCGACGGCCTCGCGTGGGGTCGACGCCGACGTCAGGGTGTTCATCGCGCGGGTGCAGACGTCGTCGTAGACCGCGCGCACGAATTCGTCACGGTCGGCGAAGCTTTCGTAGAAGTAGCGTTCGGTCAGCGCGGCCGCACGGCAGACCGCGCGCACGGTCAGCGCCGGCCCGCCGGGGCTGCCGAGTAGCTGCACGCCGGCGCTGATGAGGTTGTCACGGCGAAGCGCGAGGCGACTCTCCAAGGGGACGCCCGTCCAGCGTCCCCGCCGTTGACCCGTCTGCACATCGCTCCTAAGCTCTAAAATGACAACGGTTGTAGTCAAAAATTCACGATACCTACAGGGATCCAATAGTGACTCAAGATACGTCCGCATCGCGCCGTCTGACCAGCGACGTAGCACGGAGAGACGCCGTCGGCGCCGCTGAGCAGTTCGTTTCGGCCGGGCCGGTCGACGCGTCCTACGGCGTCGCGGCTGGCTGCCCGGTGTCGCCGGCGGGGTACGACGCGCCGCCCGCACCGCTGGGACCCGACTCGCTGACCTGGCGGTACTTCGGGGACTGGCGGGGCATGCTGCAGGGTCCGTGGGCGGGTTCGATGCAGAACATGCACCCGCAGCTGGGGGCGGCGGTCATCGATCACTCCACGTTCTTCCGCGAGCGCTGGCCGCGTCTGCTGCGTTCGTTGTATCCCATCGGGGGAGTCGTGTTCGACGGGGACCGCGCCCCGGGCACGGGTGCCGAGGTCCGCGATTACCACACCGACATCAAGGGGGTCGACGAACAGGGCCGGCGCTACCACGCGTTGAACCCCGACGTCTTCTACTGGGCGCATTCCACCTTCTTTATGGGCACCATCCATGTGGCCGAGCGATTCTGCGGCGGTATCACCGAGGAGCAGAAGCGCCAGCTGTTCGACGAACACGTCGAGTGGTACCGGATGTACGGCATGAGCATGCGGCCGGTGCCCGCCTCCTGGGAGGAATTCCAGGTCTATTGGGACCACATGTGCCGCAACGTGCTGGAGAACAACTGGGCGGCCCGGGCCGTGCTCGATCTGACCGACCTGCCGAAACCCCCCTTCGCGCAATGGATTCCGGATCCGTTATGGGCCGCGCAACGCAAACTGCTGGCACCGTTCTTCGTCTGGCTGACGGTCGGCCTGTATGACCCACCGGTGCGGGAGCTGATGGGCTACCGCTGGTCACGCCGCGACGAGTGGCTGCACCGGCGATTCGGCGACCTCGTCCGTGGCGTGTTCGCCCTGGTGCCCCCCAGATTCCGCAAGCACCCGCGGGCCCGGGCCGGCTTGGACCGCGCCAGCGGCCGTATCCCGCTCGACACGCCCCTGGTGCACACCCCGGCGCGCAACCTGCCCCCCGAAGACGAGCGCGGCGACCCCAAGCATTACTGCCCGATGGTCTCCTGAGCCGACCGGGCTCCGGTCGCGCTATGTGTGCGTGTGACCGTGAACTTCTTCCAGGCCCGCCTGATGCACGTGCTGATGGGTGTGTTCGGTCCCGTCGGCGTGCGCGTGCGAGTGTTCGTGCTCGACGTGGTCGTGCTCGTGGGTCGTGTGCGCATGGTCGTGCGTCACGTCGCCGTGCTGGTGCTCGTGCGCGTGTGGCGCGTCGTGGGTGTGTCCGCTCATTGCTGTTCTCTCCTTTGTGAAAGGCCTTGTGGCTATTGCTCGCTCAATGGCCGGCGCTGCGCTGCCGGCTCACCGGGCGGGACGACTCGGCGACGGCCTTGAGGCCGCTGTCGCGGCGGTGGTGACCGGGCACCCCGGGGCCGGCGTGCTCGGCGTTGAAGACCGCGTCGATGACGAGTTGACGGACGTGGTCGTTTTCCAGGCTGTAGAAAATTGTCGTGCCCTCCCGGCGGGTGCGGACCAGGCGTGCCATCCGCAACTTCGCGAGGTGCTGGGAAACCGACGGTGCCGGCTTGCCCACGTGCTCGGCGAGGTCGTTGACCGACATCTCGTGGTCGGTCAACGACCAGAGCACCTGCACGCGAGTGGCATCGGCCAGCATCCGGAACACCTCGACCACCAGGCTGGCCTGGTCGTCGGGCAGCCGGCCTTTGCCATTATCTGCATGCATACGCAAATACTAGCGAAAGGCGGTCCCGCTGCCAAGGGCGCGGATCAGGCCGACGGGACCACCGTCGACTGGCGGCCGCAGTTGCGCTCGTTCCAGAGCCGGTAGACCTCCACGGCGTCGTCTTTGGGCTCGTAGCGCATGGGCAGGCGTCGCTGGTCCCATTCCTTCGCGAATTCGTCGTAGAACGTGGACAACTCGAAGTACTTGCGGTCATCGAGGTAGTACTGCTCGTAGCTGTCCCGGGTGGTCAGGAACACGACTTCCTTGGGTGAGCAGTAGTAGAGCGAGCCCAGGCACATCGGGCATGGATGGGCCAGCACGTAGATGGTGGCGTCGACGAGGTGCTCGGTGTTCAGCTTCATGCAGGCCTCGCGGATCGCGAGGATCTCCGCGTGGGCGGTGGGATCGTTCGTCTGGGCCACCTTGTTGGCGCTCTCGGCCAGCACCGCGCCGTCCTGGACGATGACGGTCGCAAACGGACGGCCACCCTCGGTCACGTTTCGGCGAGCCAGGTCGATCGTCCGCTGGGCGAAATCGGTCACGGGTCCTCCGGCGTAGAACGGGAGCAGATAACTCGGAGAGTAATCCCGCCGGCCGGGATGCGACCTTGTGATACTAGCTAGATTGTCTATGTTTTTTCTGACGCGTAAGGGGCACCATGGCGCGCGCCGAACGTGATCGATGGGACCTGGCGACGAGCGTCGGGGCGACGGCGACGATGGTGGCCGCTCAGCGGGCGCTGTCGTCCGACGCGAAGTTGATCGACGACCCGTACGCCGCACCGCTGGTGCGCGCGGTCGGGATCGACGTCTACGTCCGGCTGGTCAACGGCGAAATCGCGGCCGGCGGGAACACGGAGTTCGACCCGCAGCGGATGGCGCAGGGGATGGCCTGCCGAACCCGTTTCTACGACCAATTCTTTCTGGACGCGACCCGCAGCGGCATCGGCCAGGTGGTGATCCTCGCGTCGGGCCTGGATTCCCGCGCCTACCGGCTGCCCTGGCCGGCGGGCACGGTCGTCTACGAGGTCGACATGCCGGAGGTTATCGAATTCAAGACGCTGACGCTGGGCGACCTGGGAGCCGAGCCGACCGCCGAGCGGCGCACCGTCGCCATCGACCTGCGCGACGATTGGGCCTCGGCCCTGCAGGCGGCCGGATTCGATCCGCAGGCCCCGTCGGCGTGGAGCGCCGAAGGCCTGGTGGTGTACCTGCCCGACGAAGCTCAAGACGCGCTGTTCGACAACATCACGACGCTGAGCGCCCGGCAGCCGTCTCGCCTTCGAATTCGTGCCTGACACCGCCGTTTTCGCGGACCCGCGGTGGCGTGCGCACCACGCCCGGATGAGCGAACTCGGGTTCGAGATCGACTTCAACGATCTCGTCTACCACGGTCAGCGCAGCCACATCGTCGACCACCTGGGCCGGCGCGGCTGGCAGACCAGCTCCCAGACCATTGCGCAGCTGCATGCGGCCAACGGGTTTGTCTACGCCGACGACGACGTCGCGGCGGCCTTCGCCGATGTCACCTACAGCAGCGCGGTGCTCGGGCGATGAGCCCGCTTTCCGGCGCGTATCGCCGGGCCGTGCGCGGTGTGGTGCCCCCACCAGGGCTCGAACCTGGGACCTGCGGATTAAAAGTCCGTAGCTCTACCAACTGAGCTATAGGGGCTGCGGAGATTCAGGATACTTGGACCGAAAACGAGGCTCGTTTGAGGATTGGGCACACCGTGACCTAAGCTGACGTGGCTCCCAACGAAACCACGTTGCGAGTACCCCGGAGTGATTCGGTTCTGGCCCCCATCGTCTAGTGGCCTAGGACGCCGCCCTTTCACGGCGGTAGCACGGGTTCGAATCCCGTTGGGGGTACGCGACGCGGTGACGCGGAGCAGCAGCAAGGCCCTGTGGCGCAGTTGGTTAGCGCGCCGCCCTGTCACGGCGGAGGTCGCGGGTTCGAGTCCCGTCAGGGTCGCCAAGCGCGGCGAGGCAATCGCTGCCCTCCGGCCAGGTAGCTCAGTCGGTACGAGCGTCCGCCTGAAAAGCGGAAGGTCGGCGGTTCGATCCCGCCCCTGGCCACCAGTCTTGAACTGCACGGACGCGGTGACAGCACTCTATGGATATTTCGGTGTGTCCGGTTCCTGTCCGTTCGCCTGGTCTTTGGCGACGTCATTGAGCCGGTCGAGATTCGTAGCGACGTGGTCGAGTTCGTCTGAGTAGAGGTCGCTGTAGATGTTGGCGGTGACAGTCGGCGTCGAGTGCCCCATGGTCTTCTGGACGTAGCGGAGGTCGGCCCCGGATTTGCGGGCGAGGCTCGCGTAGGTGTGGCGCAGGTCGTGGATCGTCAACGGCGCCAAGCCGGTTTGCTTGAGGGCTTTGTTCCAGTGGGTGTGTCTGCGCCAGTTGTTTGATCTGAGAAAGCCGCCGTTTGGTGAAGTGATCGCTTGTTCTTTAGGTGAGCGGTTTTCGATTCGTGGCTCGAGCGCGTCGATGACGATTTGGGGGAGTGGGACGGTTCGGACGGCGGCGCGAGTTTTCGGTGGCCCGACGATAATTCGGCCCTCCACGTCCGGGGCGGCTTGGCGGACGTAGAGGCGGCGTGCTTTGAGGTCGATGTCGCCGACGCGCAGGCCGACGAGTTCGGACCAGCGCAGACCGGTAAAGGCCAGGATTGTGACGATGTCGCCTTGGCCGCCGCAGGCGGTTGCTAGGGCGGCGACTTCCGTAGCGGAGAGGTAGCGGTGACGTTCCCGCGCCGGCATCCGACCGGATGACACACCTTGGGCCGGGTTGATGTGAATTCGGCCGTCCTCGCGAGCCATGTCGAGAATCGAGCGCAGCAGCCGGAGCGTGGCGAGTCTGGCCCACGGGCCCACGGTGAGGCCGCCGATGAACTGCTGCACATCCTTCCGGCTGACCTCGTCGACCGGGACATGGCCGAAGCGCGGGCTGATACGCAGTTCCCAATGCTGCACGTAGCCGCTCCACGTCTTGGGGGAAACGGCCGGCTGCTTCGACGCGCTGTATTGCGTCCAGATAGCGGAGAGGCTGGCGCGGCCAAGTCTGGGGTCGAATCGTCGGGCGCCGATCGCCGACTCGCCGTCGCGATCCGCCTTGAACGCGCGCGCTTCCCGCATGGTGGCAAACGTCGATGATGTCTCGACCCATCCTGACGGGGAGTTTGGATCGCGCACCAGGTAGCGCACTTGGTAGCGCGCCTGGCCGGCTGAATTGGTCCGCTTTCGGATGCCGCGCGGTACTGATCCGGCCACTTAGCGGTGCACCTGCTTGAGCCACGCGCGGACTTCCGCTGCGTCCCAACGTCTTACGCGATCAGATAGCGTGTAGCAGGGCGGCCCCACATCTGCGCCGTGTTCCCGTAGCGCGCCCCATCGGCTCACGGTGGCAGTGGACACGCCAAGCAGCTCCGCCACCTGTTCCGCTGTCAGAAGCTCTGGAAAGGTCGCTATCTTGGTGGTGGCGTTGATGCCAAGAGTTGCCATGCCGCTGTCCTCAGTTCTCTGCGGGACCAGTAGATCTTTGGCTCTTGAACCCGTATTCTTGTGCAACAGAACGGATTAACGAATCTGGCCAGTAGTCGGCACGTACTCGCATCGTTGATCCGTCTTCTGCGATGACGTATCCGGTCCCAGGTTCACTCGGGTTGATGCGGTGCGCGGGTGCGGCATCAGCGAGGCCATCACCCAGAACCATCGCGACTTCGTCGCGTGAACGCAGCCGCAATGCAACGGTCTGGGTGAACAACCCGCGCATGGGCAGAATCTCCTTGCGGGGGTCCTGCATGAAGGCGGTGGCCACGAGGCCTACGGCCCTGCCCTTTGTCAGGATGCGTGAGAGCGAGGCTGCAACTTGCTTCTTGAGGGCGACGTCTGTCATGTAAGCGGTCAAGCCCGCCAATTCATCGATGAGCAGCACCACGAGCGGTTCGGCGGTGCTCGGTGTGTGCGAACGCGCTTGGCCGGCCATCCTGCGGCCACGGCAATCCAGCAGCTCCTCCAACTTGTTGAGCAGGCTCGCGGCCTCGACCTCGGTCGTCGCGATCTTGCTGAATAGGGCGGAGCCGACTGACACTTCGATCCCGTACTTGAGGTCGACGGCGAAAAGCCGCACGGTTCCTGACCTGATGGCCGGGCCTAAGCCGCCTGCAATGCCCCAAAAAATGGAGCCCTTGCCCGCTCCTGAGCACCCGACAGTGAGGGTGTGGAGGCCAGCGACGCGGAGAATCCAAGCCGAGCCGTTCTCCCGTCGGCCAATCTTAACGGCAGTTGCCTCGGTGCAGGCTGGCCGTCTAGCAGTCTTGATGGCCGACAGCTGTTGTCGCATAACAAATTCCATGCGAACCGTCCCGGGTGCTACCACCGTGGAACGGGCGGAATGTGCCCCGACAGCGTCGCGGATCGCGGGGACCGCGTTTTCGAGGTCATCGACTGTCTGGCCCGTTCGTGTGCGGACGGTCATGTGCAGGCAGTGATCGGAGATGCTCACCCCGAGAAGGCGAGGGTGGGTCCAGACTGTCTTCGTCGTGGTCTTGCCCTGCGAGTCCGTACGTGCGACGCGCTCGGAAGTCGACAGCCCGCAGGCCTTGGCAACTCGCGGCCAAGAGGTCAACGCCCATAGCAGCCATCGGATCCGCCGCGCAGGGGTTGCGACATAGCGCCCAAATGTGGCGGGCGAACGCAGTCTCCAAACGACGAGCGAAAGGGTGACCACGCCGGTCACCGCGGTGAGCCATGTGGCGCCGACCGTCAGTAGGTGCGTGAGGTCAAAGAGGTCCGTCCCGGCGTCGGGATCTGGAATCGAATACGGATCGCTAGGTACTACGGGGTCGTACGGACTCATGCTGACGCCCGGTCTGCCGCTGAGGACCCCGCCTTGCCAGTGTCCGCGGTCATGCTCGAGGCCCGAAACGACCACGCAATGCGGCCGGATTCGCTCGAACGGTCCACGTACGGCAACACGCACAACTCTTCGAAAATCACTGGTGTAAAAGGCATTCCGGCAGTGTTCTGTGGGCACACAGGCTGCTTGGGCGTTGCGAACTTGACGGTCAGGGTGCGTGCCCGCTTGCTCGCGGCCGGATCACCGTCGAGGACTTCCACCTGCCACAACGGCAGGCCTGATTCTCGATCAGTCGCCTGAACCTTGTTGTCTTTCGTTGACCGCTCGTAATCGATCACCGGCGTCACATCTGACACCACGAACGCTTTGTGTGGGAAAACCTGCTGGTGGGACAGCTTGAGCCACTTCGGCACAGACACTTTGTCGACCTTTCGTAGAACTGCTCTAGACAAGTTGAGGGTACATAGTCGTCTAGAGGAGTGCAACGGGCGACGCGTGATTCGTGTGAGACTTTGCGCTCAGCGGGCCGGGAACTCGTATTCGAGCAGGTAGGCGGAGGCCACCTTCACGGTGTCGCAGACCTCCACCGCCACGTCATCGGTGTCGTAAGCGGTTCGCAACACCGTAAGCACCGGAACTCCTGAGTCAAGCTCCAGCTGCCGCCGTTCTTCAGGAGTGGGCATCCGAGCGGCGACTTCTTCAGTGAAGCGAGCAAGCACATGACCGTGCTCTTCTAAGCGCGCGTAGATACCACCGGGTCCGGTATCCAGCTGCTCGATCCTCGTGCCTTCGGCAAATGCCGCCGGAATGTACGAGACGGCCGTCTCGACGGGTCGCCCATTCGCCAGGTAACGCCTCGATCTCACGACAATGTCATCGCCGTCTGAAACTCGAAGGCGCTCAGCCACAAACGAATTCGGCCTCTCTCGGCTCACAACGATGTTGTCCACCTGCGGCGCGAAATCGGATTTCTCCGCCTCGACGGTAAATGCAGCCTTGCCCTCGGCGCGGTGCTGTCGTGCGAATCGATCAGACGCTAGTCTGCGGATTCGAGGTTCCGGGCGGACGAACACCCCGCGGCCGTGTTGTGAGATGACCAATCCGTCGGAACGAAGCTCCTGCACCGCTTGTCTTACAGTCATGCGCGCTACACCGAAATGTTCGATCAGTTCCGCCTCGGACGGCAGTCGCTCCCCGGGTGCGAGCCGATTGGAACTGATCGCCTCTCGCAGTATGCCCGCGATTTGCCGATATGGCGGTTTGTCATCGCCTCGATCGATTTGTCCAAGTTGCAGCACCCGCGAGCCTTCCATTACATGTCTAGACGACTAGTCTAGGAAGCCAGTCAACCCGTGTCACCTCCGACGGCATCGAACAATGGAGACCGAACGATGGGAACCACTCCTAAACACTCAGTCAGTGTCGCCGGCATCGTCGTACGTGGCGATGATCGCATTCTCGTGATCCGGCGAGATGACAACGGCCACTGGGAAGCCCCCGGTGGCGTACTCGAACTGGACGAATCCTTCGAGGATGGTGTGCGGCGGGAAGTCCTCGAGGAAACTGGATTGAAGGTCACGGTGCAACGTCTTACCGGCGTCTACAAGAACCTCAAGCAGGGGATTGTCGCGTTGGTCTACCGCTGCAGTCCTGCCGCTGGCGACACGCACCCGACTGCCGAAGCCCGGGAAGTCCGTTGGATGGCGAAAGAAGAAGTTCAGTCTGAGATGAGCCCTGCTTTCGCCGTGCGCGTTCTGGACGCATTCGACGAATATCCGCACTCGCGTGCCCACGATGGAGCCAACGTTCTTTCAGAGTAGAGACTGTGACGGGGCCACATTGCGTTTAGCCGGCCAACCGTATGCCCCGAGTTCAAAGCGGTCTACTTTCAATCGAATCCAGCCAACGTGACTCTCAAAGCTTCTTTCAACTGAACGTGCAGCGGTGGCTTCGTTTCAGTGTCTGAGCTCAGCCAGCGCCGAAGTATGAATTGTGCGGTGGCCAAACCCGTGTGGACCAGCAGCGAGGGACGGATGTCGGATGCCGCATCGACGCCCATCCTTGTGGCGACGAGTTCGACGAGCTTGCGGTCATCGTTGTCGCTGATCAGTACCGATTCGCTCAGTAGGTGGGGGGCGGTCAGTATGGCTCGTTGCCAGTAGTGCGGGTTCGGATTGGTTTTGTCCCAGGCGGTTTCGGCAAACAACGCGATCAGCGCCTCGGCTGCCGATTGGTCCGACGGCTGAGCGCCGTAGGCACCAACGATTTCGGCGACCGCCTGCCGCAACGGCGCGACAAGAAGGTCGTCCTTCGTAGGCGCGTAACGGAAGTAAGTACTGATGGATATCCCGGCACTGGCAGCGATGTCCTCAGTGGTCACAGCAGCAAATCCACGTTCGGCAAAAAGTTGGTGCGCGGTGCCCTGGATCTGCGAGAGCAACTCGGCACGGCGTCGGTCCCTTAACGAGCCAGTATTTGCGGAGGGCATGACATCGCCTTCGTCAATCCGACATTCCCAGATGCTTCCTGAGTTATGGTACGAACAGTAGCGTAGCGAAACCAACAGTACTAGGGGGGTTCACTTGCTGGTCTCGCAGTGTTGGGGGCCCAGCAGGCGACGCGGGTTTCACGGGAAAAGACCGTCTCACAAAAATACGCGGCGGTCGAGGAAGTCGGTGACAGCGCTGGTGAAGGCGTCGTTGTCGTCGCCGGCAACCATATGACCTGTGCCCGTCACGTCAGTTGTTTCGGCGTGCGGGACGAGTTCGAGGAATTCGTTGACCGTTTCCTCGGAGACGACGTCTGAAAGCGCGCCCCGCACTAACAGCGTCGGGGCCGTGATTCGACGTGCTCCTTCGGCGAGAAACCCGCTGATCGCCTCGAACTCCTCGGTGTCGGTCATGAGTTCGCCTTGCAGGACATCGAAGTTGGAGCTGATGAAGGCTGGGTCCCAGCGCCAGACCCATCGACCGTCGCTACGTTGGCGCAGAACTTTGTGCAGACCGTCGAGATTTTCGGGTCGCGGTCGGCGCGGGTTGTATTCGGCGATGATGTCGGCGGCATCGGTGAGTGTGCCGAAGCCGTCGGGGTGGGCGGCCATGAACGACACGATGCGACGGGCCCCGTGGAACTCCATCCTCGGGGTGATGTCGACGAGAATAACGGCTGCCCACAGCCCGGCTGGGGCCAGCAGGTGGGTTGCCAGGATGGTTAGCCCACCCAGCGACGCGCCAACGAGGGCAGGGGGACTCTCGGTGCCGACGTGTTCTCGAACCGAGAGCAGATCGGCGACGAACTTTTCGACGTCGTATTGTCCGCTCGGGTCCCAGTCGCTGTCGCCGTGGCCGCGGGTGTCGTACGCGATGACGGTGTAGCCATGGGCGTGGAGGCGACGAGCTGTGGTGGCCCAGGCGTGGCGGTTTTGGCCGCCGCCATGGAGGAGCAACACCACGGGACCAGTCGTGGGGTGCCGGTAGCAATCCGCCACGAGAGTGATGCCGTCGCGCGTGTGGATGCGCTCCTGAGTAAGTGTCATGTAATCCGCGCCCCTTTGGGCGCAAGGTCCACGCCCGTCACGCTGCGTTGTCCCTCAGGTGACATGTCATCGTCAGCGTGCTCTGGCGCGCGGGGCCAAGGGCTTCCGTTGAGGCCACCAGCTGGCCTCACCGAGCAATGTGGCGATCGCGGGAACCGTGAGGGTGCGGACCACGAAGGTGTCCAGGAGTAGGCCGCAGCCGATGATGAGTCCGGCTTGGAGCATGATCGCGACGGACCCGACCATAAGGCCGAACATGCTGGCCGCGAAGATGAGCCCGGCCGAGGTGATGACTGAGCCGGTGTTCGCGACCGTGCGCAGCACGCCGACGCGAATGTTGTGAGCGGATTCCTCGCGTAGCCGCGAGATCAGCAGCATGTTGTAGTCGGCGCCCACCGCGACCAGGATGATGAACGCCAAAAGCGGAACGGGCCAAGCGATTTGCTTGCCCAGGCCGTATTGGAAGACCAGTGTGCCGATGCCCAGTGCGGCTGCGTAGTTGAGTACGACCGTACCGAGCAGGTAGAGCGGGGCCACCACGGCACGTAGCAGAACGACGAGGGTCAACCCGACGATGACGAGTGTGGCGATGGCCAGTAGGTGAAAGTCGGCCGACAGGAGGCGCTGGATATCGGAATTGACGGCGGGGAAGCCGGCCATCGATATCCGGGCGTGAGCCAGCGAGGTGTTGGGGCGTGCGGCATCGGCAACGTGCGTGATCTTCTGCGCGAGATCCATCGCTTCGCTGCTGTAGGGGTTGTAGCTAGATTCGATGGCGAAGCGCGCGGTCTTGCCGTCAGCGGATAGAAAGTGCTTTGCCACATCGGAGAACTGGCGATTCTCGAAGGCGTTAGCGGGAAGGTAGAAGCCGCTGGAGTTGTCCGAACCGGCGCTGGATCGCGCGGAATTCTGTAGCTGGGTGGCGATCTGACTCATGCCGGACAACATTTCGATGTTGCTGTCGGCGAGGGTGTGCACACCGGTGGCTAGGGCTTGTGCTCCCGACGCGAGCTGGCTGATGCCGTTTTGAAGGCGGCCGATGTTGCCGGCCATGTCGGCGGGATCGCCAAGCGCTCCGAAGGCCTTGTCCAGCGAAGTGACTGTGCGCTGCAGGTCTGCCACGGTGCCGCCTGCATTATTGGCATCGGGCTGGTACAAATCGCCGAGGTCGGCGAGCTGGCTGAAAAAGCCGCCATCGCGCAAAGTCACCAAGATCCGTACCTGGTCGCGGATCTGGGCACACTCGGGGGTGGTGGCACACCAGGGGGAGGTGTTGAGCGCACCGACCAGCGGGTCGATGGTGGCGATCGCTTGTTGGGCTTGTTGAGCTTCTTGGCGTAGCCCGGGCCCGGTTCGAATAGCTTGGTCGACGGTCGGTGTGGTAGCCGAAAGCTGCTGCAGCAGCTGGCGAAAGCGCTGAAATTGTGGCCCGCTGGACTGGGCTTGGGTAAGGATCCCGGTCAGCGGAGTCAGCGCCGTGCGCAGGGTGGTGTCAAGTTGCGCCAGGCCGCCCGCGAGTTGGTCGGCGCCACCGGTGAGTTTGGTGAGATCGGTCTTGTGGGCGTCTCCTTTGGCGACGGCATCGGCCATCTTGGTGCCGATCTGGCCGTTCTGCCAAGAAAGCTGTGCCTGGTCCAGTCGCGCCCCGGTAGGCCGGGTGACGCCGGAAACTTTGGTGACACCTGGCAATTGCGACACGCGAGACGCCATTTCGTCCAGGTCGGCCAGGCTTTTACCGGTGCGCATATCGGTCGGTGATTCGACGACCATGAACTGCGTGATAACGATATCTTTGCGAAAGTGCCTGTCCAGCAGATGATAACCCTCGTTGCTGGCGGTCGTTTCCGGCTGGCCTTGACGGTCGTCATAGCTCATGCGCATGGTCAGCGCCACAGCAGCTAGCCCTAACACGAGAGCCAGGCTGGCGGCCAGCAATGGGCCGGGCCGGCGGACTACGGCCACCGCGATCCAGTTCCAGTAGCGGCGTGTGCGGTCGGCTTTGGGCTCGCCGATGCCGCGTTTAGCGGCCAGCGCCAACACCGGTGGGAACAACGTCACGGTGGCCGCGACTC
The DNA here is from genome assembly GCF_002104765.1 of Mycolicibacterium vulneris. GTDB lineage: Bacteria > Actinomycetota > Actinomycetes > Mycobacteriales > Mycobacteriaceae > Mycobacterium > Mycobacterium vulneris. The sequence goes on along the minus strand of NZ_NCXM01000004.1, from coordinate 90,463 downwards.
CGACGAAGACGGCTATCGCACACGCTGGGCCCAGCGCGCCAAAAACGCTCAGCTTTGCAAACACCATGGCCAAAAATGCAAACGCCACAGTCGCCGCGGAGGCCAGGATTACGCGCCCGATGGTGGCGGTCGCATTGATCACCGCGAGGTCGGGCGAGACCCCCTGGCGGCGTTGCTCGTGATACCGGCTGATCAAAAACACCGAATAATCGGTGCCGGCGCCCAACAGAATCGCCGTCATGAACGCGATGGTGAATTGCGACACCGGCATCCCCGCTTCGCCCAGCCCCGAGAGCACTCCGCGCCCTACCCCAAGACTGACGCCGATAACCACCAGTGGCAGCAACGCGGTAAACAATGACCTATAGATGACCAGCAAAATCAGCGCAATCAGCCCCGCGGTCACCACAGAAATGACAATCAAATCCTGCTCAGCCGAATCAATTTGATCGCTGAACGTCGCGGGAGGGCCGGTTACGCGAACCGTCGTGGACGTACCGTTAAACGACTGGGCGGCGATAGCGCGCACCACCTGGACGGATTCTGCCGCCTTCGGATCGCCGAGTGTGCCCGCCACCCCGACCGGCAGATACCATGCCTTGCCGTCCTGGCTCACCGCCTGACCGGCAGTAACCGGGTCGGCCAACAGATCCTGAACCAGTCGCACATGCTTGGAATCGGCACGCAACCGCGAAACCATCGCGTTGTAACGCTGACGCACCGGCGCAGTCAGGCCCGTCGGGTCCTCTACCGCGACGAAGACGGTTGTCTTGGATCCCTGCTCGCCGAATGCGATCCCCATCCGGTCCACGGTTTGCAGCGAGGGCGCATCAGGAGGGATGAGATTCACCGACTGCTGCTTTACGACGATCTCCAATTGCGGGAACAGCACGGCTAAGACGCCGGCAGCCACCACCCACGCGGCGATGACCAGAACCTTGTGCCGGATACTGAACCGCGCTAAGCGGGCAAGCCGGTCGCTGTAAACGCCCTCACCAGCGGTGACCTTGCGGAGTTGTTCCCGGACCGGCCGACTCAAGGTCGCCACGCCCGACGAAACCCACCCGGTATCTACCATCCCCCGTCTCCGCTACGTTGAAAGAAACTAACGGTATCGCAACAGTACTACCGGTACCCTTTCATGGTGTCGGTGAAACTGCTACCGACAGGCGTGCCCATTCCACTGCGGCGGCACCGATCGGCCCTGGCGCTCGACCTCGATGTCCTGTCGCCGGTTCCGTACCTCGGATACGTCAGTACGTAATCCATTGGTATGCAGATCATTTGACGTTGGGCATGGGTCATCGCTGGCTGCTGACAAGCTCACGAACGCCGTAGGCGAAATGCCAGCCGGGAACTCAGCCTGATCGGCTCATCGCGAACATGATCGTGCATTTCCCGACTCATCAGATCGTCGTCCAGGTACGAGCAAGTGCGAGGGGGATAGTGACGTGGACGAACGCGGCCCTGGTCGACCGGGCGTCCTTGGTGTGTGCGCTTGGCAATACCGCGACTGGCCAGCCGGATATCCCGAACCGCACGCCTCCAGAGGTGGGTTTTCGTCAGCGAAATCGGCACATTCATCAGGATTTGACGTCTTTCGTCCGTGAGGTCGCCGCGCCGAGGCAGAAGCTGGATCCTTCGATAGCCACGCGGCCGGCCGACTGGGGGCAGCACCGTCGACTCCCCCGGGTCCCGAACCGCTCGACCGGTTGCCTGATCACCAATCCTCCTTCGGTGCTTGGCCTACACCGCCAAAGTGTACTCATAGTATCGCTACGATACTACTAGTATCGTTCGACGGATTGAATGGCTTCCCCGGTGCAATTCGCTGCGGGCCAGGTTCGTGGGGGGTTTACGGTGACTACGTGGAGCGTGACGCCGAAACCTCGGTAGATGAAGACGACGACGTCGACCCACGCCGCCTTCGGTCACGGACCCGATTGCTGGATGCGGCGACTAAACTCCTCAATGCCGGTGGCATCGAAGCCGTCACCATCGACGCGGTCACCAAAGCCTCCAAGGTCGCACGCACCACGCTGTATCGGCACTTCACCAGCTCCACCCAACTGCTGGCCGCCACATTTGAACGGCTGCTACCGCAGGTCACCCCACCACCTGCTACGGGATCATTACGCGACCAACTGATCGAGCTGTTGAGCCGACAGGCGACCCTCTTTCAAGAAGCGCCGCTGCACGTCACCACGCTGGCCTGGGTCGCGCTCGGGCCAACACCGGACGGCACAGAGGAAACCTACGATCGCAACGCGCTCCGAACACGGATCATCGACCACTACCGCCAACCGTTCAACAGCCTCCTAGAAGGCCCTGAAGCCCGAGCCGGCCTCGACGACTTCGATCTAGAACTGATCCTGTGCCAACTCGTCGGCCCGGTGGCGTTCGCTCGACTCACCGGGCTGCGCGCAGTCGATCGCCGAGATTGTGAACGTATAGTCGACGATTTCCTCACCGCGCACCGCCGCCCGGCAGACACACCCCCTTCGCGGCCCTCGGCCCGGAAATCCTCGTCCGGCATAAGCCATTCCGATCAAGGCGGCAACTAGCTCGGCAGACGGTCGACGATGCATAGCCCGGATCGGGCTCGCGCACACTGCGCAACTAAAAAGTGTCAACGGCAAGCGAAAACTGATCAGCTTGCCGCGCAGTGGTCAGTATTCAGTTGCCGCCGACAAAAAGTCGATTCCCAGTCGGTATGCGGGCCCGCAGGGCACGAAACGCTATCCGCGCCAGCGACGCATCGAGACAGAAGTGAACGACCCGATCGAAGTGCGGCGTGACGGTAGGTGTTCACCCCGATGTCAACCACAGGACCGGGAACACGCGTTCGCCACGATCGGACAAGCCGGAAGGCAGCAGCACCGAATCACCGGGATACATCATGCTGTCATGCACATCGCATCACACCGGCGTTGGGGGACATCCACCCTCAGCGACCCACGTGTCTTTCGTGGCCAGCTTAAGAGCAGACTCATTGCCTCAGTCAGCATCAGTAACACGTTCGGCGCCAGCGGCTTTTAGCAGCTGGTCGCGCGCTTCATGAAGCCTATCGAGGGCGCTCTTCAAGTCGAGAGCGGCGTCGGCCAATTCAGAGCGGGCCGCCGGGTCGCCGTGTGAAGCAAGGCTCGCGGTCGCCGACGTGAGCGCCCTAACGTGGCGCATGACATCAATGGTGTAGCGAGCGGTCCGCATCGCGGTGGCACCCTCGGTTCGCTGGAGATGATCTCTCATGAGACCTAGCCAATCATCGATCGTGTATCGATCGAAGTTGTACATCGCGTTGAGCACCCAGCGTTGCCAGGCCGGTGGGCGTTGTGATGACGTCCGGAGCAGGACCGGAGGAGTAACCATGATCGAAATTTTAGGGCGCGAAACCGGCGTTTTCGACGGTCAGAATAAAGAATGTATGACGTGACGAACCCGAGTGCGCATTGTGGCAATGGATGAGTTCGGCTGCTTTATCTAGGTGACGCCCCCGACACTGCGGCAGCTAGGTTGGACGCAAAAGCCGGACCGTCATTCACTAGTGCGTATCCGCCCGCGAGGCCTCCTTGGCTGCAGAAGGCTCGTCGTCGGCGCACCCTCCGGAAGGTCACGACGCCCGTGTACTGACCAACGCGGGGGACCAGGCGAGTGGCCGTGCGCGGCACGACGGCGGTGGGGAAGCTGCTGCCGGGATTGCCGTATATCGCTTGGCTACGTGACCAGCGTCGCACGATCCGGCGCGCAGCCAGGTATGCGTCCTGAGCTACCTCTACAACCGCAATGGCCTTCTTGAGTCCGCAGACACCCCAGAATCGGCCGGGTCCGCGCCCAGGTTGCTGCCACAAATTGGGCACGATATGCTGATATTCCTTGTCGCCGTTGATGTTTGGCGATGAGTGTTTGGTGAAGTAGATAGCCAGGCGTTTCGGGTCACACGCACGTAATCCGTTGCGAACATCGATGGCCGTGCCAGCGAGCAAATGGCGCTCGCGCTGCTCGGGATCCGGATGGCCGACGATCTCCGCCCATTCGCGCGAGAGCCAGTCGCGGAATTTGACGCCGGATCGGCCTACCGCATGCGGCGGAGCCATCCAGAGGTGAATGTGCGGAGCGCCGCGGCGTTGAAATTCCAGCTTCCAGATGTAGCGGGCCGGTTCACCCCATTCCCGTTGAAAACGTTTGCGCCACAGCATCATATGCCGCTTTACGCTAGCCCCATCAGGTGCTACAGATTCCCAGTCGCCGGGGTAGGTCAAGGTGACCATTGCAGGGACACGGTCGCACTCCACCAGTGGCGTGTAGTCGAGCTCGGCGAAGGTGCGACACATTGCCGCGCGCGACTTGCGAGACCATTCGGTGATCGCACGGGCTGCCGAGTCGGGAATGTTGCGACCGGCCTCAATGCGATCAACCTCTGCCGTCACATCGAGGCGGTGTCGTTTGACTGCACGCTCAGATGCCTTTTCCGGACGCACCGGGTTGGTCCAGCCGAGTCGGACTACACCGGGGCCGATCGTGATCCGAAATCGGCCGGACTCAGGTTCTACGCCCAGCCGGCCCCGCCCTCGCGCCCACGGCCCCGCCGGTTCAAAGAGTGCTGCCGCCGAGGCCACCAGCTCGGGCCTTGGGAACCGCAGTCCGAGGGCATCTGCCGCCGATAACTGCGCATCAACACCGCCCTCGGCGGCATCGCGGACACTTTTGGCACATATAACAAGCCCGTTGGTCCCAGCCGGAACACGGCCTACGCCGCTCCCGCCGTCCGACCGACCGCTACCGCTCTCGCGCCCTGCGGCCCTGGCGGCCTCGGGCACTCGCGGCCTCCCGGCGTCCGCGGCTCCGTCCGTGTTCCGGCTGGCCGTTCGGCTTGTGTCCGGCCGAAGAGTGGGTCGCTCCGCGGTCGTGCTCGTTGGACGGGCGGTCGACCTCGTGATGCTGGGCATCGCGCATCTGCTCCCCGGGAGCCCTCGGCGCGCATCACTGAGTGAAGGGCGATGAAGGGGTCCCTGTCGGGAGTGCTGTCACCGTGTCCGGTTTGTGTCCGATCGTCGGACGGGCAGCCTGCGTCAGACGCGCTCAGCGCGCCGCATTTGACGCATGAACGACGTTAAACCGCAGGCCAGTGGCCATTCCGTCCGCCTGAAAAGCGGAAGGTCGGCGGTTCGATCCCGCCCCTGGCCACCAAGGATCTGCGAATCCTCGGCGTAGCGCGCGTCAAACCACGTAGGGCGCAATCAGAGTGGTGGCACCCAGCACCACCAACCCGATCAAGAACGCGACGATCGTGAAGCCCATCACCTGACGGACATTGAGCTTCGCGATCGCAAGCAGGGGCAGCAGCCAGAACGGCTGAATCATGTTCGCCACCCCTTCGCCGACGGCGACCGCCATGGACATCAACCCGAGGTAGGCCGGCGAGGTCTGACCGACCGCGCGCGCCGAGTCGACCGCGATCGGGCCCTGCACGGCCCAGTGCCCGCCGCCGGACGGCACGAACAAGCTGATGATCAACGAGCCGATGAAGGTAAAAAACGGCAGCGTGTACTGCGTCGCGCCGCTCACCAGCCCGTGCGCCAGCAGCGTCTGCAGGGGCACGGTCTTGCCGCCGGCGTGCGGGGGCGCGTAGCCGAGCAGAGCGACCAGACCGCCGTAGAGCGGGTACTGCAGCAGCAGCGGACCGGACACCTTCGCGGCACCGGTGAATGCCCGGATGAACCGGATCGGCGTGCCGTGCAGCAGCGCGCTGGTGATCGTGAACAACATGATCATCGACGAGATGTTCAGCGCGAAACCGCTGAGGCAGAAGTAGGCAATGCCCGCGGCGAACACGAAGACGTTGAGAATTCATTGATTTTCCAGCCATTCGGCGAACGATCGCTTGCCCTCGGCCTTGGCCTTGGCCTGGCCCTCGTCCTCGAACACGGCGGGATGCGGCGCAAGGGTTTGTGTCGGCTGCATGCGCCAGATCGCAAGCGCGAGCAGCGCCAGCACGACGATCACCGACAGCCAGCTGTAGGGCTCAAAGATCGTCAGCTTGAGCGGCACCGTGGCGCCAGTCATCTTGTGGATCACGTTGATTGGGCTGCCGTCGTCCGTGTTCGCCAGCGCGATCGACGACGACAGTCCCTGCGTCCAGACGATGAAGCCCATGAACGCCGCGGCGATGAGGTAGCCGAAATGTGTGTCGGCGAAGCGCTTCCCGATCTGGCGCGCGATCAGCGCACCTGCGACCAACCCGAGCCCCCAGTTCAGCAGGGATAGTGCCGCGCTCAAGCCGAAACAGAGCAGGGCCCCCTGCACCTGGTTCCGCGGCTTGCCCGCGATGTAAACGATGGCCCGCTTGAGAACTGGCGCCTCGGCGAGCGTGTAGCCGGTCACGAGGATCAAGACCATCTGGAAGGCGAAGGTGAAGATATTCTGCGATCCCCACACACCGCCGTACCACGCCTTGACCATGCCGCTCGGCGAGGCGCCCTTCACCAGGAACGCAACCAGCGCGGCGACGATGACGGTGAGGATGACCGCGAACAGGAAGGGGTCGGGCATCAGCCGTTCGACATACCGGACGCACAGCGCGGTGAACGCCTGGATGACGCCGCGGTGTCTGGGTTTACCGTCTTCGCCTGACGCGCTTGGCCGTTCGGCCTCGGGCGCCACCTCACGCGCCTCGTTGGCAGCCTTGGGTTCTTCGCTCGTCGTCATCGACCTGCCCTCGCGTTCTCTGGCCAGCTCGCGTTCGACCGCGCGCATTGGCTGATCGTAATAGCGGAACTGATGAGGCCTGAACCTGACGGAAGATGTCGCGGCTATGAACTGCCGTGGCTGCGTGGTTGCGTTCCGGGTCAACAGGGCGTTGGGTCGGGCCGGCGACCGACGGGTACTGCACATCCCGGCCGGCACGGTCATCATGCTGTGCCTGGGAGCGGCCAACGGTGACCCCCGAAAATTCGAGAATCCCAACGAATTTCAGGTTGACCGGAAGAACGTCCGCGAGCACATCGCGTTCGGCCGCGGAATCCACACCTGCGCGGGCGCACCGCTGGCGCGCGTGGAGGGGCAGATCACCATCAACCGCCTCCTCGACCGAACGCGCGACATCCGGGTCAGTGAAGCCAAGCACGGCGTGGCGCCCAACCGCGACTACCGCTACGAGTCCACGTTCTTGCGGCGCGGGCTCAAGGAGTTGCACATCGAGTTCACCCAGGCCGACTGACGCGCGTCAATCCTGTGCCGCGAGCATTACGGCACCCTCTTCACAGCTTCCTCAAGCTCCGAACGATCTTGAATACCTTGGCGATATCGCGCTGGGGTATAGCGCTGGTCGCGGGGCTAGTTTCCGGAAGACCGTTCACATTGTTGTTGTGCGGCCTGCAGGATCGCCTCTGCGACAATAAATGTGGGTTTGGCGCGGTCGGCGCCGTCGACAGGCAGGTCCGCGGCGCACCGCAGCACCATCAGGGCCAACGCACTGTGGGTCGCGTAAGAGACGATCAGCAGGTTCGCGCAACCATGTGCGCCGCTCACCGTCATGACGTGCTGGCGCTTGCCTTCCCACCCCGGCCAGTTGAAATCGGGTGGTCGCTGCAGCGATGACCAGTTCACATTGATGGAAGTGACATCCCCGAGCAACGGAGTCAGGACCGCAATGAGCTCGGGTAATTCGTTGGTGATGCGATCTGCACGCGGCCACCATGCGCCGTCGATATCGCGGCCGAGGTGGCGAGCAACCGATAGCCGGATGGGAGTGGCCTGGCGCCGGGTCCTGGCCGCGTAGCTCATCGGAAGTACCGCAGTTGGCAATTCGCGCACCTAGTCATGAAGGTGCAGATATCCGCAGAATTTGTCGGAGTTTTCCGCCCATGGGTGATGGGCGGGATTGCATAACCCATGGGCGGTGCCTTCGCGCTCGTCGTCGTCGAGCCCGCGGGTGCGGGACCAACGGAGGAATCACATTGCCGAGGGGTGTCATCCGCGCCGACCATGCGGTGGACCACCGCTGACAACGAATGGCTCGTCTTCAACGCTACGCCATTACCGGCCGGCCCGGGCGGTCGGGTAGCCAGCGACAGCGCGCAAGCACGGCACGGCTTGGCCGACCGCGTCTGGGGAATTCGCCCGGCGACTCAAGCTTGTCATTGACAACCGCAACAAATCCTTTGCGGTGCAAGGGATGAGGAGACGACGCTTCCCATCTGCCCTTGGAGCGCGATGACGGGTAGGGTGGTGGCGACGACGAGGACGGATTACATGGCAATAGCAAACTGGTGTGACGCGGTTGAGATCCACCCATCGCAGATCCGGGTCGGTGACATCATCGGCACGCGGCGTCCCACCGAATTGCGTCTGAAGGTCACGATGATCAGTGGCCCGCAGAGTGGTCCGGGGCAATGGACATTTTTCAGTCGGGACGATAACGGTCAGCAGCGAACCAGTACGTTCGGAGAAGGCGAATTGGTCCGCCGGTACGCCAAAGCATCCTGACGTACCGGCGCTTCGACGCCGATCAGGGACGGCAATTCGAAGAACCGACAGCCTCCGTATCGGGCCGATCGGAAAACGTCGGGTGCTCGACCGGTTTCGCAGAGGTTTCGCCCGAAGCGACATGCTTCGGTGCCTCGGGGTGGGAAAACAGGTTCGACTGGTCCATGGGCTGTCCTTCCAATGAAGAGTTCGGCCGATACGCATCGTTACGCGGCGTCGGACGACGATCGAATCGCACGGCGTTCTCATTCGTGACTCGTCCGCGACTCGGGGTGACCGCTAGAATGCGGTTCCCCTCCACCCTACAGGCAGCCGGCGCCGTGCATGCCCCGCTTAGGTGAGATGCCGCCTTGGCGTGCTTTCTGCATCCAGAGAGGGCGGCCCCACGGCCTGGGCGCGCTGGTTCCGCCGGCTCGCGTGGCCCCACGCCCCGACTCGCTGATAAATGAATTCGCAAGCGACGCAACTATTTTCAAAATATGGTCGGTTTCGTGCTACCCTGGGCCCGCATGGATGTTTTTGGTACATCCGCATTTGAATGAGAGAAGTTAAGTAATATGGCACAGGGAACTGTGAAATGGTTCAACGGTGAAAAAGGCTTCGGCTTCATCACCCCTGACGACGGCGCGAAGGACCTCTTCGTCCACTACTCCGAAATCCAGGGAAACGGCTATCGCTCGCTCGACGAAAACCAGCGCGTTCAGTTTGAGGTTGAGCAAGGAGCCAAGGGTCCCCAGGCAGTAGGAGTCAGTACCGTCTAGAAATTCACAAACGTCACGGTGGGCTGGTGCGGTTGCTTCGCAGCAGCCCACTGGTGTTTCCGGACCTCTCCAGCATTCGGAAGCCGCTGCCCCGTCGGCTGCGACATCATCTGGTGCTTCACCCGATCCGGACCGACCAATCGGGATAATGACCGGATGCGTCTCGCGCGGGTGCTGCTATTGACGGTCGCGCTGGCGCTTGCCTGGGTGGGCGGGCCACTCACCGCCCAGGCATCCCCCGACGTGCCGCCGGTCAGCGACGCCGCGCGTGCGGCAGGCTTCGTGGACATCCGTACCGTCGTTCCCGACGCGGTGCTCGATCTGCGCTACGCGACCACCAACAACTTCACCCACACGCAGCTGTACCCCTCCGACGCCAGATGCCTTGTGCACCAATCGATGGCGCCCGGCCTGGCCGCCGCGGCCGGCGCGTTACGCCCACAGGGCCACCTGCTGGTGTTCTGGGACTGCTATCGGCCGCACGACGTTCAAGTCAAGATGTTCAACCTGGTCCCCAACCCGGCGTGGGTCGCCCGACCGGGTCCGTACGCGCACAGCCATGAGTCGGGGCGTTCGGTCGACGTCACCTTCACGACGCCGCAGCAGCCGTGCCCGTCCGGGCAGCACGCTGGTGGGCTCTGTCTGGCCGACATGGGTACCGACTTCGACGACTTCACCTCTCGGGCGACCGCTTTCAATACCCAGGGCATCAGCCCTGACGCGGTGGCGAACCGGGCCGCGCTGCGGTCCGCCATGACCTACGGCGGCTTGAAGGTGTATTCGGGGGAGTGGTGGCATTTCGACGGCCCGGGCGCCGGCATCGACCAACCGATACTCAGCGTGCCCGTTAATTAGCTATCTCATATGATGAGACGCTGATTTCATATTGTGGCCGCTCGGCGTAAGCTGCCAGACGAGACGCGGCAAGGGATCACGGTGAACGACGAACATCAAGCGACCTACACGCACGGACACCACGAGTCGGTGTTGCGCTCGCATCAGCGACGCACCGCCGAGGACTCCGCGGCCTACCTGCTGCCGTACCTGAAGCCGGGGCTGTCCGTGCTCGACGTCGGGTGCGGACCCGGCACCATCACCGCCGACCTGGCCGCCCTCGTCGCGCCCGGGGCGGTCACCGCCGTCGACCAGGTCGCCGACGTGCTCGATGTTGCCCGCGCCGAAGTCGAGCGACGCAATCTGTCCAACGTCTCGTTCGCGACCGCCGACGTGCACAACCTCGAATTCCCGGACGGCACTTTCGATGTCGTCCACGCGCATCAGGTGCTTCAACACGTCGCCGATCCGGTCGCGGCCCTGCGGGAGATGCGGCGAGTGCGCGCGCCGGGCGGCATCGTGGCGGCCCGCGACGCCGATTACTCGGGGTTCGTCTGGTACCCCGAAATGCCGGCGCTCGACCTGTGGCGAGACCTCTACCAGCGCGTCGCGCGCGCCAACCGCGGCGAACCGGATGCGGGGCGGCGATTGCTGTCGTGGGCGCAGCAGGCTGGATTCGGCGACATCGCGCCCACGGGCAGCCTGTGGTGCTATGCCACGCCCGCGACGCGCGACTGGTGGGGCGGAATGTGGGCCGAGCGAATTCTGCACTCCACCGTCGCCCGTGACCTGGTGAGCCTCGATCTGGCGACCACGGCGCAGCTTCACGAGATTTCCGCCGCGTGGCGGGAATGGGCCTCCGCCCCGGACGGCTGGATCGCCATCCCGCACGGGGAAATCATCTGCCGCGCGTAGACGCTCAGTCGAGAAAAAGGTCCGGAATCGGTTGGTCGCCGCCGCCGTACCGGGACAGGTCCTCGACACCGGCGGAGTGCAGAACATCGGCGTCGATGTAGCAGTTGCCGGTCGCGTCCCGGCTGGGGCGAGAGATGATCTCGACGGCGGCGTCGGCCATGATCTCGGGGCTGCGCGACGGCTCGGCCAGCTTGTCCCCGTCGGCCATGTTCGCCACCGCCGCGGTCGCGATATACGTCTGCGGCCAAAGGCAATTCACGCCGATCCCGGCTCTCCCGGGTTGGAAGGCGAATTCCACCGCCCAGCCCAGCGACAGCAGCGTCATCCCGTACTTGGACAGCGTGTAGGCCGGGTGCTCGCCCAGCCACCGGGGGTTCATGTTCACCGGTGGCGAGATGGTGAGCACGTGCGGGTTGGCGGATTTCTACAGGTGGGGCACGCATGCCTTGGTCAGCAGGAAGGTGCCGCGCAGGTTGATCTCCTGCATCAGGTCGTACTTTTTGGCCGACAACTTGGCGGTCGGTTCCACCGCGATGGCGCTGGCATTGTTGACGCAGACGTCGACGCCGCCGAACCGTTGCACCGCCGCATCCACCACGCGCTGCACGTCCTCTTCGCGACGGACGTCGCCGACGACCGCCAGCACCTTGCCGCCGGCGGCCACGACCTCGGCCGCCGCGGTGTGCACGTTCCCGGGCAGGCGGGGATGTGGAGTGTCGGTCTTGGCCAGGAGCACCACGTTGGCGCCCTGCCTGGCCGCACCGATCCCGATCGCGAGCCCGATTCCGCGGCTGCCACCAGAGATGACGACGGTGCGATCGACGAGCGAACCGTTGGGCATGGAGCCTCCTTTTACCTGGTCAAGTATGCGGTATTGGCATTCTCTTTTTTTGCAAGTACGTTATTCACCGATGGATAATACGGCCCACACTCCGTCTGGTATCCCGCTGCAGCCCGTGTACGGGCCGGCGGATGTAAGCGCGGAGCCTCCGCAACCGGGTGAGTTCCCCTTCACCCGGGGTAATTTCGCGTCCGGCTATCGCGGCAAGCTCTGGACCTTCCGCCAGTACTCGGGATTCGGCACCGCCGAGGAATCCAACCGCCGTTATCGCTACCTGCTGGAGCAGGGCGGCACGGGGCTGTCGGTGGCGCTCGACCTGCCCACGCAGTGCGGATACGACTCGGACGACCCCGAGTTCGGCGAGGAGGTGGGCCGGGTCGGCGTCGCGGTGGATACCCTGGCCGACTTCGAGATCCTGTTCGACGGCATCCCGTTGGACAAGCTCAGCACGAGCATGACGATCAACGGGACGGCGGCGATCCTGCTGGCGTTCTACGTCGCCGCCGCCGAGAAAAAGGGGATACCGCGGGAGAAGCTCACGGGGACCATCCAGAACGACATCCTCAAGGAGTACGCCTCGCGCGGTACCTGGATCTGGCCGCCGGAGCCGTCGCTGCGACTGATCGCCGACACCATCGAATTCTGTGCGGCCGAGGTTCCCCGGTTCAACGCGATTTCGGTGGCCGGCGCACACTTCCGCGACGCGGGGGCCAACGCGGTGCAGGAGATGGCGTTCACCCTGGCCGACGGGGTGACGTATTGCGACACCGTGGTCGAGCGCGGCCGCATGACGATCGACCAGTTCGCGCCGCAGATCTCGTTCTTCTTCTACACCCACGGGGATTTCTTCGAGGAGATCGCCAAATACCGTGCGGGACGGCGGCGTTGGGCGACTATCGTGCAGGAGCGTTACGGGGCGAAGACGGCGAAGGCGGCCATGTTCCGCTTCGGCTGCGTCTGTGGTGGCGCGTCGCTGTACGCGCCGCAGGCCCACAACAACATCGTCAGGGTGGCCTACGAGGCGATGGCCGCGGTGCTGGGTGGTGTGCAGTCGATGTTCACGGCGGCCTGGGACGAGCCGTTCGCCCTGCCGACCGAGGAAACCACCACACTGGCATTGCGCACGCAGCAGATCTTGGCGCACGAAACCGGCGTCGCCAGCGTCGCCGACCCGCTCGGCGGCTCCTACTTCGTCGAGGCGCTGACCGATGCGACCGAGGAGCGCATCATCGAGATCATGTCCGACCTCGAGCGACACGGCGGAATGGTGCAGGCCATCGAGGACGGTTACCTGCAGGGTCTGATCGCCGACGAAGCCTTCAACATGCATCAGGAGGTCGAAGCCGGCACCCGGCCCGTCGTCGGGGTCAACAGGTTCGTGACGGAGGAACTGGCGCACGATGTCGTCACCTACGAACTCGACGCCGAAGGCCGCGATCTGCAGCTCAAGCGGCTGGCCAAGGTCAAGGCCGAAAGGGATTCGGCCGCAGTGAAATCCACGTTGGCTGCGCTGTCGCGGTCAGCCGAAGGAGATGACAATCTGATGCACAAGCTGATCGACTGCGCCAACGCGTACTGCACGGTCGGGGAAATGGTCTCTGCGCTCAAGGCGGTATGGGGCGAATTCCAGCAACCGGTGGTGTTCTAGATGGCCGTCCGCGTACTCGTTGCCAAACCCGGCCTGGACGGGCATGACCGCGGCGCGAAGATCGTCGCCCGCACCCTGCGTGACGCCGGGTTCGAAGTCATCTACACCGGCATCCGCCAGCGCATCGAGGACATCGCCTCGATTGCCGTCCAGGAGGACGTGGCGGTGGTGGGGTTGAGCATCCTGTCCGGTGCCCACCTGGCCCTCACCGCGCGCACCGTGGAGGCCCTGCGCGCCGCCGATGCCGCCGACATCGCCGTCGTCGTCGGGGGCACCATCCCGCACGCCGACGTCCCCAAGCTGCTCTCCGCCGGCGCCGCCGCGGTATTCCCCACCGGGACACCGTTGGACAACCTGGTGCGCGACATCCGCGCACTGACCGGCACGGCGGACATCGACTCGAACGACCCAGTCACGGAGGAATCATGCGCGTCGGAGTGATGATCGGCGCCGAGCGTGGCGACATGGCCCGCAAGGTGGACAGACTTGTCTCCGATATCGAATGGGCCGAATCCGCGGGCCTGGACACGGCGTGGATGCCGCAGGTGCCCAACGACTTCGACTGCCTGACCATGGTGTCGCTGATGGCCACCCACAGCTCGCGCATCGAATTGGGCACAGCCGTGGTGCCGCTGCAGGCCCAGCACCCGATCGCCCTTGCCCGCCAGGCGCTCTCGACGCATGCGGTGGCCGGCGGGCGGCTGGCGCTCGGCGTCGGCCCGTCGCACCACTGGATCATCCGGGACATGCTCGGCCTGCCGTACGAGAAGCCGGCCGCCTACACCCGCGATTACCTGCAGGTGCTCAACAGCGCTGTTGCCGGGCCGGGATCGGTTGAGGTCGAGAACGATTCGTTCAAGGTGCACAATCCGTTGGCGATCGGGGCCGATACCCCGATGCCGGTGCTCGTCGCCGCGCTGGGACCGGTGATGCTGCAGATCGCCGGTGAACTCGCCGACGGCACCGTGCTGTGGATGGCCGACGAGCGCGCGATTGGCGATCACATCGCGCCGAAGATCACCAAGGCCGCTGCGGACGCTGGGCGGCCCGCACCGCGCATCGTGGCGGGAATCCCGGTATGCCTGTGTGCGCCTGGGCAAGTCGATGAGGCCAAGGAGCGGGCCAACCGCATCCTGGGCGAGGCCGAGGTGTCGCCCAACTACCAGCGCCTGCTCGACCGCGGCGACGCCCGCGATGTCGGTGATCTGTGTGCGGCCGGCGACGAGGAGGCGATCCTGGCCCGGATGCGCCGATTCGCCGACGCCGGTGTGACGGATCTGTCCGTGCGGCTGCTGCCGATCGGCGACAACCGCGACGAGCTGGTCGCGTCCAAGGGGCGCACCCGCGAAATGATCGCCTCACTCGCCGCGGAATTGCGTTGACCGCAGACAACACCGGACCGCTGGCCGGGATACGTATCCTCGAGGTCGGCACCATGCTGGCGGGTCCGTATGCGACCATGATGCTGGCCGATCTCGGTGCCGAGGTCACCAAGATCGAGCCCGCCGGCGGCGAGATCTCCCGCAGTGTGGGTGCCACCTACTTCGCCAGCCTCAACCGCAACAAGTCCAGCATCACGCTGGACCTGAATTCCGATGCGGGGCAGCAACGATTAGGCGAACTGGTCGCCGAATCGCATGCGCTGCTGGTGAACCTGAAGCCGTCCGCCATCCGCCGACTGGGCCTGACCTACGACGAGTTGCGCCGGCACAACGAGAAGATTGTCTGCGTGGCGATCACCGGCTTCGGCCTTTACGGCGGCGACGACCCGGCCTTCGATTATGTGGTGCAGGCAGGTGTGGGCACCGCTGCCCTGACCGGCGACCCGGACGGTCCGCCGACGTTGCCCGGATACTCCTCGGCCGACAACTCCACGGGAATGACTGCGGCACTGGGGCTCTTGGCGAAGATCATCTCGGGAACCGGCGGCCAGGTGGATGTGTCGCTGCGCGACGTCATGTTGTCCCAGCTGAACTACCACGCATCGGCATATCTCAACAGCGGCGTCGAGCCGCAGCGCCGCCCCTACGGCGCCCATTCCTATTACGTTCCGGCACAGCTCTTTCCGACGGCCGAGGGATACCTGGCGCTGTTCATCACGCACGACGGATTCTGGAAGTCGTTTGCCGCCGAGGCGGGCATCGGCGGCTTCGAGACGATGGCCGAGCGAGTCGCCCGGCGCGACGAAGTGCTGACCGTCGTCACCGCGATGCTGGCCACCGACAGCGCCGTCGGGTGGGAGCGACGGCTGCGCCCGCTGGGAGTTCCGGCGGCCGCCGTCCGAACCCTGCCTGAGGCGCTCGAGGCCACGCCGGAAGTGGTTGTGACAGCGGGCGAATTCCGGTTGGTGGGCAGCCCGATCCACGTCTCGGGGTATGAGCCCGAGTACCGGCCGGCACCGGAGCTTCCCCAGGCGTAGTCAACTTGCGAGTTTGCGGCCAGCCGCGCGTCTGTGGGGATTGAGCAGCGCGCGCCGCTCAGACCGGCGCAGGTCCGGTGAGGACAGCCTCAGCGATCTTGCGGAAGGCCGCCAGCAGACGGCTGCGATCCCCAGCGCGACAAGCCAGTACGACATGGCTGGGTTCAACACCTTCCAACGGCACCGTGGTGATATCCGGCCGCACGCCGTTGCCGTGGACACCCGCCGTGATCGCCACCGCTTGTCCCGAGGCGATGAGTTCGAACTTGTCCTCCAGTGCATCGATGAATGGGCCATCGGGTGCCCGGCGACCGTCGGGTCGCGGATCGATGCGCCAGAAGGCGCTCCAGGCCGGATCCGAATGCCGCACCCGCGGCATGGGTTCGTCGGCGATGTCGTCGAGGGTGACCGATTCCCGGCCGGCCAGGCGATGGTCGACGGGTATCGCCAGCACCCGGGGTTCGTCGTACAGGATCGTCACGTGCAGCCCCTCGGTCGGAAACGGCAGCCGGGTCACCACCGCGTCCACCCGATGGCCGAGCAACGCATCGAGCGCCTGGTCCCAATCCAAATGCGTGACTTGAACATCGACTTCGGGATGCTCGCGGCGCATCTCGCGCACCGCGGGTGTGACGATCATGCCCATCGTGTACCCGATGGTGATCCGGCTGGGCTGCGCGGCCGCTCGCGCCTGCGCGGTGGCTTGGGCGGCCGAACGCAGCAGCGCCTTGGCCCGGGGCAGAAACACCTCGCCCGCCTCCGTGAGCCGGGTGCCCTGCGGGGTGCGGTCCAACAGACGGACGCCGAGTTGCTGCTCGAGCCGGCGAATCTGGCGGCTCAACGACGGCTGCGCGACGCGCAGCGCTGAGGCAGCCCGGCCGAAGTGCCGATGCTCCGCGACGACGACGAAGTAACCCACCAACCGCAGGTCAAGATCCACCACCGGCGATGCCGAGTCCGTCATGCGCTCAGTGTAATCCGCTCTGGCCGCGATTTACGCGTCAGAAGCCACGGTGAACTGCGGTGATACCTGAATTGCATCGCGCCATATGAAACAGGACTTGGACACGGGTTTCCCGCCGCCATTGACTTGATGGCATACACCCACGGGACCAGAAGGAAACTCTCATGCACGTCTTTGTCACGGGCGCGACCGGTCACATCGGCTCCGCCGTTGTCACCGAACTCCTCGACGCCGGGCATCAGGTCACCGGTTTGGCGCGGTCGGACGCCGGCGCCGCCGCCCTCCAAGCCGCGGGGGCAACACCGCGCCGGGGAGATCTTGACGACCTCGACAGCCTGCGCGACGCGGCCGCGGCGTCCGACGGCGTCATCCACCTCGCCTTCAAGCATGACTTCGATGACTTCGCGGGCGCGGCCGAGACGGACCTGCGCGCTGTGCGCGCCATCGGGGAAGCGCTCGTCGGTTCCGATCGGCCATTCGTCAGCACGTCCGGAACGTTGCTGCTTGCGCTGCTGAGACAGGGCGATGTCGCCACCGAGCAGGACACGGTGCCATCCGGCCCGCGGGTTGACTCGGAAAACGCGGTGATCGCGCTCGCCGAGCGCGGGGTTCGGTCGTCGGTGATCCGCCTTGCGCCCCTGGTGCACAGCGACCTGGATCACCATGGCTTCGCCCACCACCTGATCAACGTCGCCCGCGATGCCGGCGTGTCCGGCTACATCGGTGATGGTGCCAACCGCTGGCCAGGGGTGCACACGCTCGACGCCGCGCGCTTGTGCCGGCTGGCGCTCGAAAATGCGCCCGCCGGGACGCGTTTGCACGGCGTCGCCGATGAGGGAGTGCCGTTCCGGGACATCGCCGCCGTCATCGGTCGTCACCTGGACGTGCCGACGTCCAGCATCGCCGCCGAAAATGCCGGCCACTTCGGCTTTCTCGCGCTCTTCGCGTCGCTGGACAACCCGACGTCGAATGCCTTGACGCAGAAGATCCTCGACTGGCACTCGGAACGACCGGGGTTGCTCGAGGACCTCGACGCCGGCCACTACTTCGGCGAGTGAGCGGAACCGTGACTGATTCAGTGATCGCCTCGGCACGCCAGGCGCTGGGCCCGGTTGGGGTGTGTCTGCCCGTCTCGTTCACCAGCGCGCCCGCCGGCCGACCTTTTGCGGGAGGCCGCGCGCAGTCTGGAAAACGCTGGGTACGGCGCGGTCTGGACCAACGAGGTCATCGGCAAGGATGCCTTGGTGCAGCTCGCCGTACTGTTGGCCGCCACCGACCGAATGACCTTCGGCACGTGCATCGCCAACGTTTGGGCCCGGCCGGCCCAGACCATGCACGCAGCGGCAGCCCAACTGGCGCAGGCGTATCCGGGTAGGCTTGCGCTCGGCCTAGGGGTGGGTTACCTGGAGCAGGCGGCCAGCGTCGGCCGCGAATTCGGCAGCCCGCTGGCCACCATGCGCGACTACCTGGAGGCGATGGACAGCCCGACATGGCCGCTGGCACCGGAAGCGCCGTATCCCCGGATCGTCGCCGCCAACGGGCCGAAAATGCTTGCGCTGGCTGATGAAAAGGCGGATGGCGCGTTTCCCGCCGGGCTGCCGCCGGAGTCCACCGCCCACGCCCGCGAGGCGTTGGGACCGGACAAGCTCCTGGTCATGGGGTTGAGCCTCACCGAGGATATGCTTGTGGCCCAGAATGATTCGTCGTGCATCGCGGCGATGGTGTGCGAGCACTTGACCGCGGGCGCGGATCACGTGGCGTTGCTGCTGCCGGTCGGGGGCGACTTCGCAGCCGGGGTGCGCCAACTCGAAAAGCTGGGTCCGGCGCTGGCACAGCTACCAATCACTGATCACCGCGTATCGCCGGCGGGCACAATCGCCGACACCACCAGCTGAAGATACGGGCGGTAGAGATCTATTCCATCGAGTTCGCTGCCAAGCGTGACGCCGTCGTTGACGCGCACGGCCGACGGCTGGCGTAGCCGCAGCCTGCGCGAGAGAACGTCTGGTTCGTCAACCCGCCGACGGGCTGACCGGCCGCGCTACGTCAGCTGCGCGAGCTGCTTTCGCTGGTAGCGACGCGCCCACTCGGCACGCGACCGGATCGACACGTCCACATCACTTCCCTTGGCGCGCAAGGCCTTGACGTTCGCCTGCTCGCGTGGGGTCCGGGCGAACGGATCCCAGCCGAAGAACCGGCAGGCGTTGCCCCAGGTGATCTTGTCGATGTCGGAATCGTCGGCGCCGGCGGCGTCCAGTTCTGCGAGCACCTGCTCGGGCGCGTCCGGCCAGAAGCAGTCCGAGTGCGGATAGTCGCACTCCCACGCGATGATGTCGATGCCGATCTCGTGGCGCAGCTTCAGCGACGTCTTGTCGGTGACGTAGCAGGCCAGCGAATGGTCACGAAACACATCACTGGGCAGCTTGTCGCCGAAGTCGCGGCGCAGCCACTTCTGGTTGGTGTAGTGGCGGTCGCTGCGGTCCAGGTAGAACGGAATCCAGCCGATACCGCCTTCGGAGAAGGCGAATTTCAGGTCGGGATAGTTGCGCATCGCGGGGCCCCACAGCAGATCCTGGGCGCACATCGCCGACACCTGGGTGGCCAGGATGATCAGGTTGTCGATCGGCGCGTTGGGCGCCATGCTGATTGCCCCGAAGCCGGTGCCGATGTGCAGGCACATCACCACGTTCTCCTCGGACAGCGTGCGGAACACCAGACCCCAGTAGTCCTCGTCGTGGTAGCTCGGAAGTCCTTCCAGGTGCGGCAATTCCGGCATGGTGACGGCCCGGCAGCCCTTTGCGGCGACCCGACGGATCTCGGCGCACATGCCCTCGGGTGTCCAGGTCGGCAGGATCGCGATCGGGATGAAGCGGTCCGGGTAGGAGCCGGCCCATTCGTCGATGTGCCAGTCGTTGTAGGCCGACACCATCACCAGGGTGACGTCCTCGCGCGTCATGTTGAGGTGCCGGGCCGAGAAGCCGGTGAACGTCGGGAAGCACATCGACGCGAGGATGCCGTTGCGGTTCATGTCCCGGACGCGTTCGTGGACGTCGTAGACGCCGGGGCGCATCTCCGCGAAGCCGGCGGGATCGCGGCCCCACTCCTCGGCGGGCCACGACACCACCGCGTTGAGGCCGCTGACGCCCTGCGGCCTGCCCTGGTACATCCACTGGTCCACGCCCTTGTCGTCGGTGACGACGACGGGCGCCTCGTTCCTGTATTTGGCGGGCACGTGCCGCAGGAACATGTCCGGCGGCTCGACCACGTGGTCGTCAATGCTCACCAAAATCAGGTCGTCGACCTTCATCAAGCAGTCCTCTCCCGCGCCGCGACTCGAGCCGAACTCGGTCAGCCGCCGCACTCCGTGGTGGTTTCGAGCAGTCGTGGAATCGGCGCCGGGTCCAGCTGCAGGGCGTCCGACATGTGTAGCTGCCCCGCGTTGGCGATCATGTTGTCCAGAATCGCCTGCAGGTCGTCGCCTTCGATCTCGTAGATGGCGACGTAGGGTCCGTCGGCGGCGACGGGTCGAAGGCGGCGCGCCGAGACGAATCCGTCCAGCGCTACGAGTTCACCGAGGTGCACCTCGTCGTACCAGGTGTTGTACTCCTGTTCGCGCTCGGGCGAGCTGGGTCGGCTCTCCACGAGGATGATGCCCTTGGCCATCGTCGCCACCTCTCTGGCTGCTACTCGTAGCGCACCGTGACCGTGTCCGTATCCGGAACGCCCTGGCACGTCAGAATGTAGCCCTCGGCGACCTCGTCCTCTTCGAGAGCGTCGTTGACCCGCATGGTGGCATGGCCCTGCTCGAGCTTGGCCATGCACGTACCGCAGTTACCGGCCTCGCAGCTGAACGGAGGTTCCAGCCCGGCCCGCCGCGCGGTCTCCAGCAGGGTCTCGCCCGGGACTATGGGCACCGAGACCTTCTTGCGGTCGAGATGAATCGTCACCGTTCCGGCGCTGGAGCCGTTTGTTGCCGGATCTGTCACCCGTGGGGTCTCCTCGATGATCCGGGTGACCGTCACTGAGACCGCCCCCTTCCGTACTTGCATTCTTCAGTATAGAGAATACTATTCTCACGAAGCGATAGCATCTTCTCAAGACTGTATGGATGTCGGGTCAGCCCGGTCTGTCAGGGAAGGACGGGACGTGACCGAGCCGGCGGCGCTCGTGTTCGAGGAACGGCGATTCAGCGTGCCCGAGCTCGACGCGTTGGCCGACGGATGGGCCGCGACCCTGGCGAAAGACGGGGTCACGGCAGGTCAACGCGTCGCCGTCATGGCCTCCAATCGGCCGGAGTTCCTCGCCGTCGTGCTGGCGATCTGGCGACTGGCCGCCACGGCGGTGCTCATCAGTCCCGCGTGGAAGCGCGACGAGGTGGACCATGCGCTGGCCCTGACCAACCCCGAGCACGCCGTCGGCGACCACGCGGTACTGGCCGGTATGATGCCGATGCTGGACATGGACGAGCCGGTCGCGCCCGCGGAGCCGACCGCCGGCGCACCGCCGCCTGCGAGCGACGCGGCGCTGGTGTTCAGTTCCGGCACCACCGGCCTGCCGAAGGCCGTCCGGCACACCCACGCCTCGCTGGACGAGGCGGTGCGGCACTGGCGCCAAGCGCTGCACCTGACCCACCACGACCGGATCCAGGTCGCGACGCCACCGTCACACATCCTCGGACTGTTGAATCTGCTGACTGCGTGGGAGACCGGTGTCTGCGTGCGCCTACATCCCCGGTTCGACATCGACCGGGTGCTGCGGCACATCGAAAGTGACCGCATCACAGTGGAAATAGCGGTCGCTCCTATCGCGCTGGCCATCGCGTCGCATCCCGATCTCGAGTCCTATGACCTGTCGTCGCTGCGCTACATCATGTGGGGTGCCACCCCGGTCACGGCCCACGTCGCAGAGACGGTGACCCGGCGCACCGGAGTGGGTTGGCTTCCGGCCTACGGAACCACGGAATTGCCTGTCGTAGCGTGTAATCCGATCGATGACCCGCGCCTGGACACCGTCGGGCGGGCGGTGCCCGGCGTCGACCTGCGAGTCGTTTCGCTGGAGACCGGCGAGCCGGTCGGCGCGGGCGAGGTCGGTGAGATCCAGGCCCGGTCGGCATCGCTCATGGCCGGCTACCTCCCGGCCGAGGCGACCGCCGAGGCGGTCCGCGACGGGTGGTATCGCACCGGGGACGTCGGCTCGCTGGACACCGGCGGTTGGCTGCGAATCACCGACCGCCTCAAAGAGATGATCAAAGTGCGCGGCTTCCAGGTCGCGCCTGCCGAAATCGAGACGGTGTTGCACGGTCATCCGGCCGTCAAAGACTGCGCGGTGTTCGGGATTCCCGACGGACTGAACGGCGAAGCCGTCGTGGCTGCGGTCGCGACGTCCGCTCCCGTCGATGCGACCCAACTGACCGCCATGGTGGACGAAAGACTGGCGTCATACAAACATCTGAGCCGGGTCGTGTTCGTCGCCGACATTCCTCGCCTGCCTTCCGGCAAGGTGCTGCGCCGAGTGCTGAAGGAGCGCTATGGATGTACGTCTGACAGCTGAACAACAGCAATTACGCGATGCCGCCGCCAAGTTGGCTGACGATCTCGGGCCGGCAGCGGTGCAGGATCTCGACGACCAGGCGCGAATCACCCGTCTGGACAAGCAGATCGAGAACACCGGCTGGCGGTCGCTGCGTTCCGACGGGGCCTCGGGTGTGGAGGTGGCCATCGTGGCCGAGGAGTTCGGCCGCCGGCTGGTCGACACACCTTTCCTGGGACCGGTCCTCGCCGACGATCTCGGCCGCCACGTCGGCGCCGACGTGGCGGCGGCCACGGTGGCCGTCGACGATCGAGTGATCGATGCCCGCGGCGCCCGGCGCGCCCTGTCGCTCTCGGGCGGCACGGTCCGCGCCGTCGATGTGCAGGTTTCGCCGCAGAGCGTCGACCTGACGCGGGCCGACGGCACTGTCGCGGGATCGCCGGAGACGTTGGGTGACGTGTCGCCCGAGGTTGCCGAACAATGGCGGGCCCTCGCGCTGGTCACCACGACCGCGGATCTGGTGGGCATCGCCCGCGGCGCACACGCCGTCGCGTGTGACTACGCGAAAATCCGTGAACAGTACGGCAAGCAGATCGGCTCGTACCAAGCCATCGCGCACTTGCTGGCCGAAAGCCTTGCGCTGATTGAGGGTTCGGTGAGCGTCTTGCGGCATGCCGCGTGGGGCGTCGATGAGCTTGTCCCCGCCGAAGCGATTCGGGCCGCCCAAATCGCAAAAGTGTACTGCGCGCGCGCCACCCGCACCGTCTGCGAGACGGCTATCCAGGTGCACGGTGGTATCGGCAACACCTGGGAATGCGTGGCGCATGTCTACCTGCGCCGTGCCCTCACATCGACCGAGCTGTGGCCGGTCGCGTTGAAGGAGATCGATCTTGGACTTTCGTGACTCACCCGATGAAGCCGCCTTCCGGGAGCGGCTGCGCACATGGCTTGCCGCACACGCCAACGAGTTCTCGGGCTCGGGCGACGAGTACTGGGTGCGCATGGCCGACTGGCACCGGGCCCTGTACGCGAATGGCTTTTTCGGCCTGTCCTGGCCTCGGGACTGGGGCGGCCAGGACCTGGCACCGGTCTACGACGTCATCGTCGACGAGGAACTGGTGCGTGCCGGTGCGCCGCCGCGCCCCAGCGTCGGCTATCTGGTGTACGGCATCGGCGCCCACGCCAGCGACGAGCTCCGAAAGCGCTTCCTGCCCGGCATCATCAACGGCACCGAGCGCTGGTGCCAGGGGTTCAGCGAACCGGGCGCCGGCTCGGACCTGGCGTCGCTGACCACCACCGCTCGCCTCGAGGGCGACAACTATGTGGTGAACGGCCACAAGATCTGGACCAGCTATTCCGATGTGGCGGACCGGTGCCTGTTGCTGGCGCGCACCGACCCCGGGGCCAAGCGCCACCGCGGTCTGTCCGCATTCGTTCTGAACATGAAACAGCCTGGCGTGCAACAGCACCCGCTGCAGATGATCAACGGGGTCACCAACGAATTCGGCCAGGTGTTCTTCGACGATGCCACGGTGCCGGCGGACCGGATGGTCGGCGCACCCGGCGATGGCTGGGCCGTGGCCATGACGGTCGTCGGGCACGAGCGCGAGCCGTCCACACTCGGCTATGCGGCCCGCTACGGCAAGCTCGTCCGAGAGCTGTTGTCGCGCAACGACGGTGAAGTGCCCGAAGAACTGGCGTGGGCCGCGGTTGAGTCGGACATGCTGACCCATCACGTCCGGCGGCGGCTCTCCGAACAGCTCGACGGGGTATCGCACGGCTCGGAAGGCTCGCTGGACAAGCTGCTGATGACCTGGGTCGAACAATCCGTCGGGCATGCGGCCCTCGCCGTCGCGGGAACCCGCGATCCCGATCTGCTGAGCGCCTACTTGTACAGCCGGGCGCAGAGCGTCATGGGCGGGACATCACAAATACAAAAGAACATCATCGCTTCACGAATCTTGGGATTGGGAGTCTGACGTGTACGACATGCCTACCGAAATCGACGTTCAGGCCGACGGTGCCCTGCGCATCATCACGCTCAACCGCCCGGATTCGCTCAACTCGGTCAACGACAACCTGCATGTCGGGCTCGCGCGGCTCTGGCAGCGCCTCACCGATGACCCCACCGCCCGCGCCGCGGTGATCACCGGTGCCGGCCGGGCTTTTTCGGCCGGCGGCGATTTCACGTATCTGGAGGAGCTGGCGAACGATGCTGAGCTGCGCGCCAAAACCATCCGGGACGGGCGCGAGATCGTGCTGGGCATGGCCCGCTGCCGAATTCCGGTGGTGGCGGCGGTCAACGGCCCCGCCGTCGGGCTGGGCTGCAGCCTGGTGGCGCTCAGCGACATCGTCTACATCGCCGAAAGCGCCTATCTGGCCGACCCGCACGTGCAGGTGGGGCTGGTGGCCGCCGACGGTGGGCCGCTGACCTGGCCGCTGCACATCAGCCTGCTGCTGGCCAAAGAGTTCGCCCTCACCGGCACCCGGATCAGCGCACAGCGGGCCGTCGAGCTCGGCTTGGCCAACCACATTGCGGACGACCCGGTTGCGGAGGCGATCGCCAGCGCCAAAAAGATTCTGGAGCTGCCGCAGCAGGCGGTGGAGAGCACCAAGCGGGTGCTCAACATTCATCTGGAGCGGGCCGTGCTCGCCAGCCTGGACTATGCGCTGTCGGCCGAGAGCCAGTCGTTCGTGACCGAGGACTTCCGGGCCAACGTCGCGAAATTCAACGCGGCCAAGAAGAACTGAGGTTCTACCCGCACGACGGCCTCAGACATCATGCCGGCGCAGGAAGTTGCGCATCACCGCATCGAACTTGTCCGGCTCCTCGATGAACGGCATGTGCGCGCTGGTTTCGAACAGCTCGAACCGTGAACCCGGTATCCGCTTGTGCATCTCCCACATGTGTTCGGGCACGCACTCGTCGTATCGACCCGCGAGTACCAGTGTCGGCACGCTGATTTCGTCCAGCCGATCCAAGACATCCCAGTCCCGGATCGTCCCGACGATATGAAAATCGCTGGGGCCGAACATCGTCTCGAATACCTCGGCGCCCATGTTCCGGAACGCATCCTCGAGCTCTCGCGGCCACGGACGGATCCGGCAAAGATAGGTTTCGTTCCAGGTACGAATCGCGGCCTGGTATTCGGGAGAGTACGTCGTGCCAGCAGCTTCGTGACCGTCAATTGCGGCTTGGGTGGCCGGATCGAGCTCGGACTTCAAGCGCGCCACCATGTTTGCGAACTCCGGGATGGACGCGATGCTGTTCGAGATGGTGAGGCTCGCAACGCCGGCGGGCGCCGCGTCGAGCATGTACTGCTGGGCCAGCATCGCGCCCCAGGAGTTGCCGAAGAGGTGGAAGCGGTCCAGACCGAGGGCGCACAATACGGCGTCCACCTCCGCCACCGCGCGTTGCATGGTCCAAAGTTGGGGATTTGAGCGGCATTTGGAGTTTCCGCAGCCGAGCTGATCCCAGAAGATTACCTCTCGCCCCTTAGCCAGCCGCTCCAGCGACCGTAAATAGTTGTGCGGTAAACCCGGCCCGCCATGAATTACGAGTAGTGGAAGACCCGCTCCACCGCCTACCCGTTTGAACCAGACCCTTCCGCCCGGAACCACGATCGTCCCCTGCGGCGCAGTCATTCTGTCTGCCATCAGCAGCAGTGTAGGCACTCCCGGCGACCGGGCGACTGATAAGCCACCCGGGCTGCGGCGAGGACCGATCCTTGCAACTCGTACTCTCCTACTGAGAGAATACTGTTCTCATGAAAATGCGGATGACTCTCGGAGCATCGCACCTGCTGGTTGATCTGGAGAAGACCCGTGTCTGAAGCCGTCATCGTGTCCGCCCTGCGCACCCCCATCGGTACCGCCCGCAGGGGCACACTGCGTGATACCAGCGCGTTCGATCTGGCGCAGCACGTGGTGACCGAAGCGGCGAGAGATCTCGACCCCGCGCAGGTCGACGATGTGATCCTGGGCGAGGGCCTCTACGGCGGCGGCGTGATCGCCCGCCACGCGGCCATCACCGCCGGGCTGTCCCACGTCCCCGGGTTGGCCAACAACCGGCATTGCGCGGCCGGGCAGGCGGCGGTGCAGAGCGCGGCGGCTAGCGTGCGCGCCGGGATGGACGAGCTGATCATCGCCGGCGGCGTGAATGCGGCGTCGACGTCACCGCGCTCCCGCATCCACGTGGACGGCGAGTGGGTCGACTGGTTCCCCCCGACCCACCCGGACCGGCCCGACGCGCCGAACATGGACATGTCGATCACCGTGGGCTGGAACGCCGCGGTCAAGGCCGGTGTGAGTCGTGAAGAGATGGACGCCTGGGCGCTGCGGTCACACCGCAATGCCATCGCCGCCATCGACGAAGGCCGCTTCAAAGAGGAGATCGTCCCGATCGAGACGCCGCACGGCCTGTTCTCGGTCGACGAGCACCCGCGGCGCGACACGACGATGGAGAAGCTGGCCGCACTCAAGCCGTTGCACCCGGAGATCGAGGGCTTTTCGATCACCGCCGGCAACGCGTGCGGCGCCAACGACGGCGCAGCGGCGCTCGTCATCGCCAGCGACCGGCTCGGCATGCCCGCGCTGGCCACCATCCGGTCCTGGGCATCCGTCGGCGTCGACCCGGCGATCACCGGCCTGGCGCCGGTGGAGGCGATACCGAAAGCCCTTAAACGGGCTGGGCTTTCGACCTCCGGCGTCGACCTTTTCGAGATCAACGAAGCCTTCGCCGCGATGTGCGTGGCCACCATCAAACTGCTCGAGCTCGACCCCGACAAGGTCAACGTCAGCGGCAGTGGCTGCTCGCTGGGGCACCCCGTCGCGGCGACCGGAGCCCGGATGCTGGTCACCCTGGTGCACGAATTGCGCCGCCGCGGCGGTGGCATCGGCGTCGCGGCGATGTGCGCGGGCGGTGGAATGGGCTCGGCGACCGTGATCGAGGTCCCGGCTCCATAATGCGTACATGATCATCGCCGACCTGATTGCCCGCGCGCGCAATGGATCTCCCCGCGCGGCCGGTCGGCTGCTCAGCCTGGTCGAGGGCGACCAGCGCAACGAGGTCCTGGAGACTATCGGTCCCGCGCCGCAGGGCATGGGGCCGGTCGTCGGCATCACCGGACCGCCGGGCGCGGGAAAGTCGACGACGGTCGCCGCGCTGGTCGCCGCCTACCGCGAGCGCGGCAGCCGGGTGGCAGTGCTGGCGGTGGACCCGTCGTCCCCGTTCAGCGGCGGAGCGCTGCTGGGTGACCGAATTCGAATGGCCGCGCATATCAACGACTCCGACGTACTCATCCGTTCGGTGGCCACCCGTGGGCACCTGGGCGGCCTGGCCGCCGCGGTGCCTGCGGCCATCCGGCTGCTGGGCGCGATCGGTTACGACGTGGTCCTGCTGGAGACCGTGGGAGTGGGGCAGTCCGAGATCGAGATTGCCGCCGTCGCCGACCCGACCGTCGTCATCCTCAATCCCGGCGCGGGCGACGCGGTTCAGGCCGCCAAGGCGGGAGTGCTGGAAGTCGCCGACATCGTGGCGGTCAACAAGGCGGACCGGGACGGCGCCGAACAGACGGTTCGGGATCTTCGGGCCGAAACCAGCGCGCCCATTGTTTCGCTGATCGCTGCCCGGGGTGAGGGCATCGAAGACCTGATGACCGCCATCGAGGACCACCGCCGCACCGACAGTCGCGCCCGCCGGCTGGCCCGCGCCCGAGCGCAGATTCTGTCGCTGGCGCAAACCCGGCTGCGGACCCAGCCCGATCTGGACCGGCTGGCCGAGGCGGTCGTTGATGGTGACCAGGACCCGTACACGGCCGCTGATCAGCTGATCTCACCTCCGTCGCCCGGAACGGACTGACGGCCCGCTGTCCCCCGATCGGGGGACACGCGCATTCATCACCTTTGCTGACCGATTGGCGGAGGTGCGGCCCGCGCAATCGTCCTACGTTGAGCGCGTCCGCTTGAGAGTAGGAGATCCGGCATGACTTACACACCCCAGACTTCGGCAGCACTGGTCGGCGACGAACGGTTGGAACTGTATCGCCGGATGTGGGTTCTACGACTGCTCGACATGGCGTTGGAGGAGCTGCGCGTCGACGGTCTGATCAACGACAGCGCGCAGGTGGAATTCGGGCAGGAGGCCGTGGCCATCGGGACGGTTGCGGCGCTGAGGCCGGGCGATTTGGTCAACGCCAGCACCCCGCAGTTCCGGCACGCTCAGCAGGTCGGTCTGGCCCTCCCGCTGGGCCCGGCCATCGCCGAAATGATCGGCCCCAGGCGCCGCGCCGGCGGCGGGGCCGCCGACTGGAAACGCGCCCTGGCCAACGAGACGGCTCTGGGCCAATCGACGCTGTTTGCGCTGGGTGACGCCAACATCCAGCGACTGACCGGCGAGGGCAAGGTCAGTTTGTGTGTCATCGGTGGCTGCGACACGCACTCCGTCGAGTTCACCACTGCCGCAAGGATCGCCGTGCAATGGCGGCTACCGGTGGTGTTCGTCGTGGAGAACATCCGCGGTGCATCCAACGCCCGTCGTCGCGCGTATGAGACCGACGCGATGCCCATGCTTCCGGTCGACGGCAGGGACGTGGCGGCGGTGGCCGACGCGGTCGCCGAGGCGGTGCACCGGGCGAGCGTCGGTGACGGCCCCGCCCTGGTGGAGGCGATCACCTACCAAACGAATCACCCCGCGGCCGTCGACCCGCTGGTCTTCGCACGTCGGCAACTGGCCGCGGCCGGCAGCGACGGCGACCACCTCTACGAGGTGGAACGCGGGGCGCGCCACCTGGTCGCCGAGGCCATGGCTTCGGCGAGAGCATTGGTGCGGGCACGGCAGATTCCGCCCGTGCCAGAGTCGAAGCCCTGGTCGGCCGCTAGCTGAGCAGACCCTGCCGCATTGCCTCGGCGACGGCGGCCGCACGATCGCTGACGCCGAGCTTCTCGTAGAGGCGTTGCACGTGCGTTTTCACCGTCGACGGGGCCACAAAGAGCTCACCCGCAATCGCGGGGATGCTTTGACCGCGGGCGATCCTGTTGAGCACCTCACGTTCGCGGGCACTCAACACCGGTGCCGACGGTTCCGCACGCTGCCGGATCTGCGCGGCGAGGCCGCCGACGAGCGCGGGCGCCACCACATCGTGGCCCTGTGCGCAGTCGAGTACGGCCTTGACGATCTCGCCGCGCGTCGAGTCCTTCAGCACGAACCCGGCCGCGCCCTGCTGCAGCGCCTGGTAAACGATTGCCGACTCGTCGTGCGCCGAGATCAGCAACACCCGGGTGGCCAATCCCTGCGTTCGCACCGCCGCCGCCACCTGAGCGCCGTCCATGCCGGGCATCCGGTAGTCGAGCAGCGCGACGTCGGGCACGTGCGACCTGATCAATTCCAGTGCCGCAGAGCCGTCTTCCGCCTCACCGACGACGTTCACCGCACCGCTCAACGACAGCGCGCGCACCACGCCCTCGCGAAAAAGCGGGTGATCATCACCGACAACCACCCGCACCGTTTCGGGGGTAGCCGCGCCGACCATGGCGACGAGTGTAGCCGTTTGCCCCACAGCGGCGTTCGCATTCTCTGGGCGGCACGATGAGTCATTTTCCAGTTTTCTTCGGGGCCGCGGACGCGGATGAGTACGGTGATCGGGTGGCGGTCGCCGGTGATGTGGAGCTGGAACGGGTGCGCACGATTCACCAGTTGCGCTCGTACCGCATCGGCTCGGTGCTGCGGATCGGTGTGGTCGGCCTCATGGTCGCGGCCATGATCATCGGCACCAGGCGATCGGAGTGGCCGCAGGAAACCGTGCTGATAGTCATGTACGCGCTCGTCGCGCTCAGTGCACTGGGATTGGCTTTCACTCCTTTCCGTCGATGGATCGGAATGGGCCGACTGGTTGCGAGCGGCCGGTTGGAGCCGTTTGTCTTCACCGTCATCGACATCGTCGCGCTGACCGTCTTCCAGCTGTTGTCCACCAACGGGGTCTATCCGCTGCTGATCATGGCGATGTTGCCGGTCCTGTTGGGACTTGACGTGTCCTCCCGCCGGGCGGCGGTGGTGCTGATCTTCTCCATGCTCGGATTCGCCGTTGCCGTGCTGCAAGATCCGGTGATGTTGAGCGAAGTCAAGTTGCCGGAGGCGGGATTTCGGTTCCTGCTCTACGCATTTCTTTGTTGCGCAGCCTTCTTGGTGGTGCGCATCGAGGAACGTCATACCCGCTCGGTAGCCGGATTGAGCGCCCTGCGAGAGGAATTACTTGCCCAGACGATGAACGCGTCGGATGTGTCGCAGCGTCGGATCTCGGAATTCATCCACGACGGACCCCTGCAAGACATCCTGGCCGTGCGCCAAGAGCTCGTCGAATTGGATGCGGCGTTCGACGGCGATGAGCGCATCGGCCGGGCTCTGGCCGGTCTGCAGAATGCCTCGGAACGGTTGCGGCAGGCCACTTTCGAGCTGCATCCTACGGTGCTCGAGCAGGTCGGGCTGGGCGCCGCGGTCCAGCAGCTCGCGGAGTTCACGGCACAGCGGTCCGGCATCGACATCACCACCGACATCGACTATTCGACGCGCAGCGACATCGATCCCGTCATGTTCGGCGTGGTGCGCGAGTTGTTGTCCAACGTCGTGCAACATGCCGCTGCCCGCAGTGCGACGGTGATGCTCGGGATCACCGACCGGACTTGCGTTTTGCATGTGGTCGACGACGGCGTGGGGTTCGGCCAGGAGACGATGACGCGCCGCCTGGGGGAGGGCCACATCGGTCTGGCGTCGCATCGCGCCCGGGTGGAGGCCGCCGGGGGAGCCCTGGTGTTTCTCGACGTCCCGGTGGGCACCCACGTCTGCGTCGAAGTGCCGTTGACGAATTAACGACAGACTTTAGGGTATGCACCTCGCCAGGAGGTAGCCATGCAGCCGAGCCAGCCGTCGCGCCAAGCGACGCCTTAACTGGTAAGGCCGCCCGGCATACGGTGATTTCCAGATGCGCTATCACCGGCGCTATCACGGACGGGCAGCGGCTCGGGCAGCGGTCGCTACGCCCGCACGCCGTGCTGGGCCTGGTTTCCGCCGCCGCGTTTGGCGGAGTACATCGCAGTGTCGGCGATCCTGATGAGCTCGTCGACGAGCCACCCGACGTCGGGCCCGGCTAGTAGGTCCAATTCGGCGCTGGCGGTGCCGATGCTGGCCGTTATCTTCGGAGATTGCCGGGCCAGCTCGGCGCAAATCCGCGCGGCCAGATCACTCACGTCCGAGGTAGTCGAGGTCAGCGCAACCAGAAATTCCTCACCGCCGGCGCGGCAAATGATCGCGTCGGCCGGGGTGTGGGCACGCAGCAGCTCGGCCACCGTCCGCAGGACTTCGTCCCCGGCCGAATGACCGTAGGTGTCGTTGATGCGTTTGAAGTTGTCGAGATCAACCATCACCACCGCCAGATGGGTGTGGGGCGACGGCGGGTTCGCCAGTCGATTGCTGACGGCGGCGGTAAACGCTCTTCGATTCAGCAGGCCGGTGAGCGGATCCTCCTCCGAACGCTGAAGATACGTCTCCATTGCCCGCGACATCATCAAAATACCTAGGGGCACAGACACATTGAGGAACGCATTGACCCAAAACGCGGAGGCCGCCGTGGCCATGTTGGTTTCCCGAGCGAGCCGCACCACCGCGGCGGTGGTGACGGCGACGGTTATCGCGCCGGTGAACGGCAGAAGCCTGGAGCCGTGAAAGAAGGCGATATAGCCGGCGGGGATCGCCATCGCGGTGCAGGCCAAGGCGGCGATGGCACCGGTGGGCTGGACGAGGCTCCAGCCGCCGACGCCGAGCGCGCCGATCAGCGCGCCGGCTTGTGATTGCCGACGGGTGGGCCAGCGCGCCAACAACAACACGGTCAGCCCGAGGGTGAACGTGGCGGCAACGCCGCCGGTGATGACTTCAACGAGGCCGGGTCGATGTTGACTCGGCAACACGGTCAGCGGCACCAACGCCGACGAACCGATGACGGCGGCCAAGGCCGTACGCGCGGAACGCAGCATTCCGCGTTGCCGGAGGAAGGTCGTGATCCATTCATACCGGTCCGGCTGATCCCACCAGCTCCACAGCCGTCGCATCAGTCAGCGATCCTTCGGCCATACGGCAGGTGTTGTGCTGTGCAGCCCATCGGACCGGCAACCTTTCGTGATCCCCGGTGCCATTATTCAACTCTCCCGGGCCGGCGTCACGCGACGCGCATCCGCGTGCGGTCGTGCCTCATTCGTAGTCGCTGACCAACAGGCGGTAGCCGACGTCGAGCGTCTCTTGGTCGAGTAGTTCAGAGTGCCGTTGTTGCCATTGTCCGGAGCGCAGGTCGGCGCCGAGTCGGTCCAGACCCGCGGCCAGGGAGTCCGGCTGGGCGAAGGCCAGCATCGAAATGCCGGCGCGGACGGTGGGATCGAGATAGGCATGGGGCCGGCGCCAGTAGGCGGCGCCGAACCCGTCGGTGCAGTCGTGCGGTACGGGCACGGTCTGCACGCGCGCTCCTCCCAGCAACTCCACAAGTCGCGCGATCGGAACATGAAGCTCCTCGTTGATGCGAGCGGCATCGGGCAGATATTCACGCAACAACCAGAAGTTCTGAATCACCGATTGATCCCACGTCAAGACGACTATCCGGCGGCGCGCGACGCGGCGTAACTGTTGGATTCCGGCGGCAACGTCGCTCCAGTGATGGACGGTCAGCAGGGCAATGGCGGCGTCAACGCACTTGTCGCGCAACGGCAATGCCTCCGCAATTGCCTGTACACACGGGGCTGACCCGGCGAGCCGCTGCGCGATCATCACCATGCTGGGCTCGACCGCGACAGCGGTCTGGGCCGGCTCGTAAGATCCGGTGCCGGCCCCGACGTTGACGACGGTGTCCATCGCGGTGAGCGCGGCGTGCAGCTGGGAGGCGATCCGCGGGTCGGGGCGGCGGGTGCTGCAATAGGTGGCGCCGATCCGGTCGTAGGCGACCATCGACTCAGGATGACGCAGTCGGGCGCGTTGCGCCAGTACGTACCCGGCTACTTCAGGTCTACCGACTTCCCGGTGGCGGCCGCGTGGCCCGCTCGGTAACCGAAAACCATTGCCGGGCCCAGTGTTCCGCCGGCGCCGCCGTAGGCCCGTCCGGTCGCGCCGCCCATCGCGTTGCCCGCAGCGAACAGGCCCGGTATCGGCTCGCCGCCGACATGCAGAACGCGGGCATCGTGATCGGTGCGGGGGCCGCCCTTGGTTCCCATCGCGCCGATGCTCACCGGCACCGCGTAGAACGGGGCGGTATCTATCGGGCCCAGCGTCTTACCGGTCGGTGTGGTCGCGCTGTCGTCGCCCCAGTAACCGTCGTAGGCGCTAGAGCCACGGCCGAAGTCGGGGTCGGCGCCGGCGGCCACGTGACGGTTCCAGCTCTCGACCGTGCGGGTCAGGCCGTCGGCGTCGATACCCGTCTTGGCGGCCAACTCGGTGAGGTCCGCCGACTCGCAGAACCAGTCCGGGACGGGTTGTCCGGGTTCGATCCCAAGAAAACCATAGCGCTGCAGGTGAATCGAGTCGAATACCATCCATCCGCGATCGTTGACGTAGCCGTCACGAGGATCCAGGTAATGGAAGGCGCCGGCCATCGAGTTGTAATCGCATGCCTCGTTGACAAAGCGTCGGCCCGCCGAGTTGACGATGATGCTGCGCGGCCGTGTTCGCTCCAGCCGCACGCTGCGGCTGCGCGGCTTGCCCTCGATGGTGTCGCCCGGGATTTGCACGATCGGTACCCACCAGGCCTCGCCCATGTTGGCCAGGTCGGCCCCGTGCTCCATTGCCATGCGCAAGCCGTCGCCGGTGTTGTTGGGCGGCGAGACCGCGCCGTGCATGGGGCCGCGCAGAAAAGCTTGTGTCAGAGCGGGATCCCACTCGAAGCCGCCGGTGCCCAGGATGACCCCGTGCCGGGCGCGAACACTGATCGTCCGATCCGGCAGGGCCACGCGCACCCCGGTGATTTCGCCGTCTTCGGCGATGAGACCCACGGCCCGAGCGTTGGTGTGTGGGGTCACCCCGGCGTCCAGCAGGCCTTTGAGCAGGCCCGCGATCAGCGCGGTGCCGGCGACGCACAGATGGCTGGTTCGTTCGTCGATCGCCGCGTGCAGGCGCGCCCTGGTCTCGGCATCGAAGCCGACGTTGGACCAGTCGGCCGGGAAAGACGTTATCTGCGTGGCCCATTCGCCGAGTTGAGCCAGGTCGAAGGGGGCCGCGCTGAGCGACCGGCCGCCGCCCGGCTGCCCTCCCGGCAACTCGGGGCGGTAGTCGGGGAATCCGGTCGCGATCTCGAACTGAAGACCGCTGTGTGCCTCGATGAAATCGAGCATCGCCGGCCCGGTGCGCACGAACGTTTCCACCAGCTCGTCGTCCATCGATCCGAGCGACTGGGCACGCAGGTACCGCAGCGCGTCGGCGGCCGTCAATGCGCCATCGGGAGAACGGTTGTGGGCGGGAATCCACACGATGCCGCCGGACACGGCGGTGGTGCCGCCGACGGTCGGGGCCTTCTCGTAGACCTCAACCGAGGCGCCCGTGACGGCCGCGGTCAGTGCGGCGGTGAGGCCGGCGCCGCCGCTGCCGAGCACGACGACGTCGACTTCGTGGTCCCATGGCATGGACTGCTGACCCTTCAGCTCAGTAGCTCCGACAACTGCTTGGCGGCCTTGACGACCGCATCTTTCCCGCGCATCACGACGTCTTCCCGGTGCGAGATGAGGTTGATGCACGTTGGTGGGGACGGCACCGGACGGCGCACCCCCACGGCCAAGCCGTAGGTATTCGGTTCGATCTCACCGTAGGTCGTCACCCAACCACGTTCGCGCGCACGGGAAACCAGCTCTCGTTCACCCGGGCGTGGAGGCATGCATGCGAGCAGGGCGATCCCGGCGGCGCCGCGGTCCAGCGGGTAGCGGCTGCCTTCGTGGAAGGAAAGCTGGTAGGCGACATGGCTGGGCACGATGACCGCGATGGCCACCTGCTGGTCGCCTTCCGCGATGAGCAGGGACACGGTGGTGCCGAGCTCGTCGGCCAGCGCCCGCAGCGTCGGCAGGCTCACTTGTCGCACGTTGCGGTCGAAGGAAGCGCCGAGCACTGCCAGGCCCGCGGCCGGCCGGTAGCGGCCGTCCTCCCCCTTGGCCACCAGCCGGAACTCGGCCAACGTCGTCAACAGCCGATAGGCGATGGTGCGATGCACCCCGACCTGATCGGCGACCTGTTGCACCGTCAGTCCGCCGGGGGAGTCCGCCACCATCTGCAGCGCGGTCAGACCCCTGGCCAGGGTCTGCGAACCGGTACCTGACCCCGTCACAGCCTTGACAGACCTTCCCGCGAGAGCGAAGCTCTATATATAACGCACATTAGTGTGCGATATTAGCACACTAGGTAAGCCGAAAACGAGAACGAGATTTTCCCGATCTGGAGGCCGGACAGCGCCGTGACGGAGTTCGAGAGCATCTGGAGCGATCTCCAGGGCGTCGCGTTTGAGCAGGGCTACCTAGACGCCGGAGGAATACGGACCCGCTACCTGCGTGCCGGTGATCCGGGCAAGCCGGTACTGGTGCTGCTGCACGGGTCCGGTGGCCACGCGGAGGCCTACGTCCGCAATTTGGGCGCGCACGCCGAGCATTTCTGGACCTGGTCGATCGACATGCTGGGCCACGGATACACCGACAAGCCGGGTCATCCGCTGGAAGTCACGCACTACGTCGAGCACCTGATGGCGGTGTTGCGCACCATCGGTGTGGACCGCGCCTACATCAGCGGCGAATCGCTTGGGGGCTGGGTGGCCGCCCGCACCGCGGTCGACCATCCGGATGTGGTTGAGCGGCTGGTGCTTAACACCGCAGGCGGTTCGCAAGCCGATCCCGTGGTGATGCAACGGATCATTGCGCTGTCGATGGCCGCCGCCGAGAACCCGACCTGGGAGACGGTGCAAGCGCGCATCAAATGGTTGATGGCCGACAAGTCGAAGGGCTACGACGACCTGGTTGCCAGCCGCCAACGAGTTTATCGCCAACCGGGATTCGTCTCCGCGATGAGCGACATCATGGCGTTGCAGGATCCGCAGATCCGCGCGCGCAACATCCTCGGACCGGACGAATACGGGTCGATCATCGCCCCGACGCTGGTGCTGTGGACCAGTGACGACCCCACCGCAGACGTGACGGAGGGACGCCGCATGGCGTCGATGATTCCGGGCGCGCGCTTCGAGGTGATGCCCGGCTGCGGCCACTGGCCGCAGTACGAGGACCCCAAGGCGTTCAATCAGTTGCATCTCGACTTCCTGCTGGACCGGTAATGGTTGCACCGGGGCGGGAGGTACCTGACATCGAGACCGATGTGCTGGTGGTGGGCGCGGGGCCGGTCGGCTTGACCCTCGCCAACATCCTTGGCCTGCAAGGCATCCGCACGGTGTTGGTCGACGAGCGGGTCACCCTCATCGACTACCCCCGCGGGGTCGGCCTGGATGACGAGGCGCTGCGGACCTTCCAGTCGATCGGGCTCGTCGAGCGGGTGCTGCCGCACACCGTGCCCAACCAGATTCTTCGGTTCGTCGACGCCAAGCGCCGAGTGCTCGCCGAAATGGCGCCACCGGACGCACGTTTCGGGTGGCCGAAGCGAAATGGCTTCGTGCAACCGCTCGTGGATGCCGAATTGCTGGCCGGCCTGGACCGATTCGAACACGTTCAGGTGCGCTGGGGATGCCCGATGACGGCATGCCAGGAGAACGCCGACGGGGTGACCGCCGAACTCGGCAACGCCGACAACGACGGTGACACCTCACGCGTGCGGGCGCGCTATGTGGTCGGGTGCGACGGCGGCCGCAGCATGACCCGGCGGGTGATGGGTGTGTCGTTCGACGGCACGACGTCGTCGACCCGGTGGTTGGTGGTCGACATCGCCAACGACCCGCTCGGGCACCCGAACAGTGAGGTCGGCGCCGACCCCGAACGCCCGTACGCCTCGATCTCGATCGCTCACGGAATTCGCCGCTTCGAGTTCATGATTCACGCCGACGAGACCGACGAGCAGGCCGAAGATCCCGCGTTCCTGACCCAGATGCTGGCCCGAATGGTGCCCCACCCCGAGCGGGTCGACGTGATCCGGCGCCGGGTGTACACCCACCACTCGCGGATCGCCGGGGCATTCCGCCAGGGTCGGCTGCTGCTGGCCGGCGATGCGGCCCATCTGATGCCGGTGTGGCAGGGCCAGGGGTACAACAGCGGGATCCGCGACGCGGCGAACCTGGGCTGGAAGCTCGCCGCGGTGGTGAGTGGGCGGGCCGAAGACAAGCTGCTGGACACCTATGACGTGGAACGCCGCAAGCACGCCCGCGCGATGATCGACCTGTCCACCATGGTGGGCCGGGTGATCTCGCCGACCAACCGCCGGGTGGCGACCGCGCGAGATCTGTTGGTGCGCTCGGCGTCAATTGTCCCGTCGCTCAAGCGATATGTGCTGGAGATGCGGTTCAAGCCGATGCCGCGCTATGAATACGGGGCCGTCGTACACGCCGCGCCGGGCCGCACCGATTCGCCGGTGGGAACCCTGTTCATCCAGCCCCGCGTCGACACCCGGGACAAGCAGAACGTGTTGCTCGACGACGTGCTCGGTCCGTGGTTCGCCGTGCTGTGCTGGAATAACAACCCGCGCAAGATTCTCGGCGATGTGGCGTTCGCGAACTGGAAAGCCGTAGGAGCCCGGTTCTTCGCGCTCCGCCCGGCGACCCAACTGCACTGGACCGGACACGACGACCCCGATGTCGTGGTCGTGGGTGACCGGCACGGTGGCCTCAAATCCTGGTTCGACACCCACTCCGACTCGGTGCTGTTCCTGCGTCCCGACCGGTGCATCGCGGGTGCCTGCATCGCTCAGCGCGCCCCCGACCTGAGCGCCGCGCTCCTTGGCGTACTTACACTCACGCCGCGAGGAGGTGAATCGCAAAGTGGCACTGGCTCTGTGCTGTATGTCGCACAGCCCTCTCCTGAATCTTCCGGGGCCGTCGCAGGACCTGCTTGACGACATCGAAGGCGCGATCGCCGCAGCGCGCGGCTTCGTCGAAGAGTATGACCCCGAACTGGTGGTCAGTTTCTCTCCCGACCACTACAACGGCTTCTTCTACAAGGTGATGCCGCCCTTCTGCATCGGAACCAGCGCCTGCGGAGTCGGCGACTACGGCACCCATGCCGGCCCGCTGAACGTGCCGGAAATGCTTGCCACCGAATGCGCGAAGGCGGTCCTCGACGCGGGCGTCGACATCGCGGTGTCGGCCAGCATGGACGTGGACCACGGCACGGTTCAGCCGCTGGAAA
Organism: Mycolicibacterium vulneris; assembly: GCF_002104765.1. Taxonomy (GTDB): domain Bacteria; phylum Actinomycetota; class Actinomycetes; order Mycobacteriales; family Mycobacteriaceae; genus Mycobacterium; species Mycobacterium vulneris. The sequence continues at coordinate 51,727 of NZ_NCXM01000004.1, read as the reverse complement.
AGCTCTTCGGTGACGCCACCGCCCGTCCCGTGATACCGATCTTCGTCAACGCCATCGGCGTGCCGCTGGGCCCGATGCATCGCTGCCGTGCGCTCGGCAGGGCCGTCGGCGACTATCTGGCCACCCTGGACAAGCGAGTTCTGATCCTGGGATCCGGTGGGCTCTCGCACAGCCCGCCGGTGCCGACCCTGGCCACCGCGCCCGCGCCCGCGCCGGTGCTGGAGCGGATCGTGCATGGCCGGCCGATGACGTCCGAGCAGCGGCAGGCCCGACAGGCAGCCGTCATCGACGCGGCCAAGAGTTTCGCCGCCGGCGAGAGCGAGCTGCAGGCGCTCAACCCGACGTGGGACCGCCGATTTCTGGAGATCATCGACGGCGGATGGCTAAGCGAATTGGCCGGGTGGTCGAATTCGTTTGTCGCCCATGAGGGCGGCAGCTCCGCGCAGGAGATCCGCACCTGGGTGGCGGCGTTCGGGGCGCTGGAAGCGGCGGGGCCCTACGAGACCACTGACCGCTACTACAAGCCCGCACCCGAACTGATCGCCGGTTTCGCCATCAGAACGGCACTTCCGAAATGACGGGTGCGTTGGACGGTTTCGATCACGTTGTCGACGTGCTCATCGTCGGGTCCGGCGGTGGCGGCATGACGGCCGCGCTGACGGCGCAGGCCGCCGGGCTTGACGCACTGGTGATCGAAAAATCGTCCCACTTCGGGGGTTCCACCGCTTTGTCCGGTGGCGGCATCTGGGTGCCCGGGGCTCCCGCGCAGCGGCGGGAGGGCTATGTGCCCTCGCCCGAAGCCGTCGTGGGTTACCTCAAGCTGATCACCGACGGATTGGTCAGCGAGGCCCGGCTGCGGCAGTACGTCGAGAGTGCGCCGCAAATGCTGCAGTTCTTGGAGCAGCTGTCCGGATGGTTCGAATTCGTCTGGAAGCCCGGTTATGCCGACTACTACCCCGAGCTGCCCGGCGGCTCCGAGCTCGGCAGCACGATCAACGTGCCCGCGATCGACCTGCGGAAGTTGGGTCCCGACGAGCAAAAGCTGCTCGCGCCCCTGGCGCTGGCCCCGAGGGGAATCTGGTTGGGACCCAAGGACCTGCGCACGTTCTATCGGATCAGGCAGTCGTGGGCGGGCAAGGCCGTGCTGCTCAAGTTGATTGGCCGAATGGTCCGGGCGAGGGTGTTCGGCGAGCGGATGGCCGCGATCGGACAGTCGCTGGCGGCCCGGCTCCGGCTGGCGTTGCGGGAACGCGGCATCCCGCTCTGGCTGGACTCGCCGATGGTGCAGCTGCTCACCGACGCCGACGGGTCGGTCACCGGCGCGGTGGTGGAGCGCGAGGGCAAGGCGCAGCGGATCGGTGCGCGGCTGGGCGTCATCCTGGCGTCCGGCGGATTCGACCACGACCTGGCCTGGCGCAAAGAGCTTCTACCCGAGGTGGACCAGGACTGGAGCTTCGGCAATCCCGCGGCCATGGGCGACGGCATCCGCGCGGGTCAAAAGGTCGGCGCTGCAACGGATCTGCTCAACGAGGCCTGGTGGTTTCCGGCGATCCAGTGGCCGGACGGCCGTATGCAGTTCATGCTCAACGAACGGATGATGCCGGCGCAGTTCATCGTCAACGGCGCCGGTGAGCGATTCATCAACGAGGCGGCTCCCTACATGGACTTCGGGCACGCCATGATCGACGGCCAGCGATCCGGCGTCACGCATATCCCGTGCTGGCTGATCACCGATCGCAGATCGTTCAACCGCTACGTAGTCGGGGGGCACCTGCCGATACCCAAGATTCCGGGAGCGCCGGTTCCCACCGGCCGCAAGATGCCGCCGGCCTGGCTGGAATCGGGCGTCGTCAAAGCGGCCACGACGTGGGACGAAATGGCGGCCAACATCGGCGTGCCCGCGGGCCAGCTCGCCGAAACCGCCCGCCGCTTCAATGAACTCGCCCGCAAGGGCCACGACGACGATTTCAACCGCGGCGACAGCGTGTACGACAACTACTACGGCGACCACACCCTGCCCAACCCGAACCTGTATCCGCTTGGTGATCCGCCGTACTACGCCTTCCGGATCGTGCTCGGGGACCTCGGGACCTCGGGCGGCCTGCTGACCGACGAACACGCCCGCGTGTTGCGGGACGACGGCAGCGTGGTGCCGGGCCTGTACGCGGTGGGCAACACGTCCGCGCCGGTGATGGGCCGCAGCTACGCCGGTGCCGGTGCGACCATCGGCCCAGCCATGACCTTCGGGTATGTCGCGGCGAAACACGTTGCGGCCCAGGCAGCCAACCGTGCCATTAATACTCATAGGAGGTAACGATGAAAATCTCACTGTTCTACGAATTCGCACTGCCCCGGCCCTGGGCGCCCGACGATGAACACGTCATGCTGCAGGACTGTCTCAACGAGGTCGAGGCCGCCGACAAGGCGGGCTTCTCCACCGTGTGGCTGACCGAGCACCACTTCCTCGAGGAGTACTGCCACTCGACGGCACCGGAGATCTTCTTGGCCGCGGCCAGCCAGCGAACGAAGAACATTCGCCTGGGATTCGGCATCATGCACCTGCCGCCGGTGGTCAACCACCCTGCCCGGGTGGCCGAGCGCATCGCCACCCTCGACCTGCTGTCCAACGGCCGCGTCGAATTCGGTACCGGCGAGTCGTCGTCGGTCGGTGAACTCGGCGGATTCAACATCGACCCCGCCGACAAGCGCGCGCAGTGGGAAGAGGCCCTCGAGGTGTCGATCCGCTGCATGATCGAGGAGCCGTTCACCGGGTTCAACGGCGAATACGTTCAGATGCCCGCGCGCAACGTCGTTCCCAAGCCGCTGCAGAAGCCGCACCCGCCGGTCTGGGTCGCCTGCACGCGGCCGGCCAGCGTGCAGATGGCGGCCCAAAAGGCGATTGGCGCATTGAGTTTCGCCTACACCGGTCCCGGACCCCTGACCGAGCGGGTCAACGGCTACTACAAGGAGTTCGAGGAGAACGGCGTACCGGTAACTCCCCGGATCAACCCGAATATTCTGGCCATCGGCGGGGACCTGTCCATGATGGTGGCCAAGACCGACGAGCAGGCATTGCAGCGGCTCGGGCAGGGCGGCGGCTTCTTCTCGTTCGGAATCATGCACTACTACATGACCGGAGTGCACACGCCGGGGCGCACTGGAGTCTGGAAGCGCTATCTCGAAGAGGTGGAGAAGGATCCGACGCTGGCGTACGGGCCCGGCCGGGGTGCCATCGGCTCTCCGGCCACGGTGCGCGAGTTCCTGCGCGGCTACGAGGAGAGCGGCGTCGACGAGATCATCTTGCTGCTCAACCCGCGTAGCCACGAGGGCACCATGGAATCCATCGAGCTGATGGGCAAAGAGGTGCTCCCCGAATTCATCGAACGGGACGCAAAGGCCCTGGCGGAAAAGGCGAAACGGCTGGAGCCCGTCATCGAAAAGGTGGAGGCGCGCCGCCCGAAATCGACCGCACCGCAATTCGACGAGGATTACTCGTTTGGTGGACTCCCGACGGGTCGCGGCGGTAAATTCACCGCCAGCGAGATCCCCGAAGCCATGGCGGAGATCAACGAAGGCCGTGTACAGGCGGCGCAGCGCGCAAAGGACCAGCAGAAGTAGTGCCCGACGGCATCTGAGTCGGGAGAATTTCGAGGCGAGCCTTGGGAGAGATCGACGAGCTGTGGCGCTACGACGGCCGTCGTGCGGTGGTGACCGGATGTGCTTCCGGCATCGGCGAACACGTGGTGCGTCAGCTCACCGAGCTTGGTGCCGAAGTCATCGGGTTGGACAAACGGCGACCGGACTTCGCGACCGACGAGTTCCATGAGGTCGATCTGGCCGATCAAACGTCGATCGAGTCGGCGGTCGGCGCGGTGACGGGTCAGGTCGATGCCCTGTTCAACGTTGCGGGCGTGTCGTCCGGGATCGGCGATCCGCCACTCGTCGTGACCATCAACTTCCTGGGGATGCGCCACGCCACCGAGGCACTGATTCCGAAGATGGCCGCCGGGTCATCCATCGTGAGCGTGTCATCGCTCGCGGCGGCGGCGTACCGGGAGCACCTGGCGGAGGTGGCGCCGCTGCTTTCCACCGCGACGATGCAGGAGGGTATCGACTGGTGCGCCCTGCATCCCGATGCGCTGGGGACCGGCTATCAGTTGTCCAAGGAAGCGATCATCCTGTACACCATGCGCAGCGCGACGCCGCTGGGCGCGCGGGGAATCCGCATCAACTGCACCGGCCCCGGGGTCACCGAGACGCCGATCCTGGACCAGCTGCGCACGGCGTACGGGCAGGGCTTCCTCGACGACATTCCCAAGCCGTTGGGCCGCGTCTCCGGCCCCGCCGAGCAGGCCTCGGTGCTGCTCTTCCTGAATAGCAATGCCGCCAGCTATATTTCGGGCCAGGTGTTGTGGGTCGACGGCGGAAACGTGGGCGCCGCAATCGCGCGTGAACTCGAGGAAGGGCGTGCCCCGTGGCCAGTGTGACCGACTTTCGCCGGACCGCTCGCGATGTCAGCAACTGGGGCCGTTGGGGCGATGACGACGAACTCGGCACACTGAACTTCATCACCGAGGAAAAGATCGCCCAGGCCGCAAGTCTGGTCCGGCACGGCAAAGTGTTTCCACTCGGCGTGGATTTCGGCTCGTCGGGGCCTCAGGGCGCCTTCGGTTTTCGGCACAATCCGATCCATGTGATGACGGTGGACGGCGGTGACGCCAGCACGCTGGCCCAGTACGGGCCGGATTGGCACCGGAACCCGACGGCGGCGCAGATGGGTCCGTACTTCGTCGACAACCTGTTCCGGTTCAACGACGACATGATCATCATGCCGTTGCAGGCGGCTACCCAATGGGACGCGTTGTCGCACGTCTATTACGACGACCAGCTCTACAACGGGATCCCCGCGGGTTCGGTGACCAGCCTCGGCGCCTGCCGGCTCGGCATCGAAAAAGTGGACGGTAAGGGCATCACCTCGCGCGGTGTGCTACTGGACCTGGTGCGTCACCGCGGCGCGGAGGTCTTCCTGGAGCACGGAAACCCCATCACACCGGAGGAATTGGACGACGTGGTCCGCGCGCAGGGCGTGACGATCGGACGTGGCGACGTTCTGCTCATCAAAACCGGTTGGTGGACACGGTATCTGCAGACGGGAAACAAGACCGAACGATATTCCGGCCTGGACTGGCGGTGCGCGCAGTGGCTGCACGATCATGAGATCGCGGCGGTCGCGTCCGACAACCTCCAGGTCGAAGACCCGGTGTCCGGGGTTGATGGCGTGTTCTTACCCTTCCATCTGCTGACGCTGCGCGACATGGGGCTGATGCTCGGTGAGTACTGGGACCTGACCGCACTGGCGGCCGACTGCGCCGCCGACGGCGTGTACGAGTTTCAACTCATCGCACCACCGCTGAGATTCGTTGGGGCAGTGGGCTCACCGGTGAACCCGATCGCGATCAAATGATGCAGCGCAAAACCCTGTCAGTTGACGGCCTGGCCACCAGCTATCTGGAAGCCGGCGACGGCGACCCGGTGGTACTGCTGCACGGGGGTGAGTTCGGCGCCGGCGCCGAACTCGGCTGGGAACGCAACATCGCCGCGCTCGCCGCGCGGTATCGGGTCCTGGCGCCGGACCAGCTGGGGTTCGGGGAGTCCGCCAAGGTCATCGACTTCGTCGACGGCCGCGGCATGCGGATCCGGCATGTGGCGCGGTTCTGCGAACTGCTCGGCGTCGATTCGGCGCACTTCGTGGGCAATTCGATGGGCGCCATCAACCTGCTCACCGACGTCACGTCCGACGCGCCGCTGCTCCCGGTGCGCAGCTTGGCGATCATCTGTGGCGGTGGCGAGATCCAGCAGAACGAGCATTTCGAGGCGCTGCAGAACTACGACGCGACGTTGCCCGCGATGCGCCGCATCGTCCAAGCGCTGTTCTTCGACTCCGGCTACCCCGCCGACGACGATTACGTCCGCCGCCGCTACGAGTCGAGCACCGCGCCGGGAGCATGGGAAGCCATCGCCGCGGCAAGGTTCCGCCGCCCCGGCGCCACGCCGTCCGCAACCCCGTCGACCGCCCGGGCCTACGAACGCATCGGCGTGCCAACGTTTGTCGTCGAAGGGGCGGGGGACAAGCTGCTTCCCGCGGGCTGGGCCGCCGAGATCGCCAAGCAGATCGACGGGGCCCGTTCGGTTGTGGTCGACAAGGCCGGACACTGCCCCCAGATCGAGCAGGCCCCGGGGGTCAACGAATTACTGATGGATTTCCTGGGCGCATTTTGAACATCAGAAGACGTAATCCAGCCGGGTCATCATTCCGGCGACCTGGTGATAGGTGTTGTGGCAGTCCATCACCCAGGTCCCGGGATTGTCGGCGACCAGGACGGCGACCAGCTTCTGCTTCGGCAGCACCATGACGGTGTCCTTGCGGGCGCCGAGGCTGCCGTCGGCCCTGATCACCTGAAACGTATGCCCGTGCAGGTGAATTGGGTGATACATCATCGTGGCGTTGTCGAACGTGATGCTGGGCCGTTGGCCCTGCTGGACGTGCAGCGGATTGGTCTTGCTGTAGCGCTCCCCGTTGATCGTCCAGTTGTATTGCATCATGTTGCCGCCCAGGACCACGGGGAGATCGAGGCTGGGATCGGGACGTCCTAGGTTGACCGGCGTTGTGGCCGTGAACATCTCGACGGTGCCCACCCGTTTGGTGAGTTCGCCCGGCTGGAACTGCGGGTCGGGGGCGCTCCCCGAAGCCGTGGAGAGCAAGGCGCGGGCCACGCCGTTCTTGCCTTCGGCGACCGCGACAAGTGGGAAGACACCGTCCGCGGCGGTCACGGCCACGTCGTAGCGTTCGGCCATCCCGATGAGAAGCGCGTCGACTTGCGCGGGGACCACGGGGTAGCCGTCGGTGTGAGTCACCGTCATCGCATGGCCGGCCAGTGCGACCCGGAAGGTGGTGTCGGACGCGGTGTTGATGAAGCGGATCCGGATGCGCTGGCCCGGCTTGGCGTTAAACGTCATGGGGGAAGCGGGGATTCGCCCGTTGATCAGATAGTACGGGTAGGCGATGTCTCCGGCGTCGCCACCGAGCAGGTCGCTGGTGCCGACGCGTGCCGCCGCGGCCGTCGGGCTGGTCGACGTCGTCTCGGTCGTCGTCGTGGGCGACGTCTCGGTCGTCGTCGTCTCGGTGGTCGTCTCCGAAGTCGTCGTCTCGGTCGTCGTTTCGGTCGTGCTCTGCGGAGGCTTGTTAGGGTTGCTCAGTTCGCTGTAGAGCTGCTGCGGGCTCTTCCCGACGCCATCGGTCCAATCGTCAAGGACGACGATCCATTCGGCGTCGTAATTGCCCTCGGTCGGGTCGTCGACGATGATCGGCAGATACAGACCGGTGTCCTCGTCCAGGCCGGTGTGCGGATGCGCCCAGTAGGTACCCGAATTCGGCACGGAGAACCGGTAGGTGAAGTCGTGGCCGGCCGCGATGTCGGGTGTGGCCGGCTCGGCGCCGTCCATGTCGTTGCGCAGCGCGATGCCGTGCCAATGCACCGAGGTCGGATGATCGAGCCGGTTCGACACCGTCACCTCGACCTCGTCGCCGATACGGGCCCGGATCACCGGGCCCGGGATGCTGTTGCCGTAGGCCAGCGTGCGCACGACCGGCCCACCCAGGTCGACCTCGACCTGCTGGGCTGTGAGCTTGGCGGTGACGGTACGGCCGCTATGCGGTCGGCCGGCCTCGGTTTCGGCGATGGCGGCGGCCAACCGTGCGTTGCCCGTCGCCTCCGGTTTCGATTGGCCGCACGCCGCAAGCGCCAATCCGCCGGCGATGCCCGCGGCCATGAAACCGCGCCTGGTGAGCCGAGTTCTGTCGACAGGGACACCGCTTGTGGGCTGCACGGGCAATCGGTGCTCCTCGTCTTGGGCTCGCCCTAACGTTCTCGTGCTTGGATGCTAGGCGGAGCGCAACCGCGAGCGCTAGACCCTCCAATGATCGCGCGAAGGCATACGCCCGAGCGCGGCGGCAGTACGCAATCACTTCAATGTGATTCCGCGTAAACGCATCTGGGGACTGCGACCGCTACTCGATGTCGCCACTTGCTCGCACTCTGGCCCTACTGGGCACCGCTTGCTGCCTGCGCAGCCATCCAGTCGCTGAAGGTGGTGGGGTAGACGGCCACTTCTTCGTCGTCGGTGGGAACGATGCTGCGGTCGTCCAGAACCGCACCGTAATAGCGGGCATCGTCATCCGTCACCACCGTGCGCGCATCACCTGTGGCCGCCAACCGCGTGCGGATGAAGTCGTCCATCCCATGCTTCTCGGGACCGGCGACGTTGATCACGGCGTTGACCGGATCGTCCGTCGCCGCGCGGGTGACCGCCAGGGCCACATCCGCGGCGGCAATCGGCTGGAACGCCCCGTGCGGGGCACGGACGGTGTCGCCCTCGGCCAACGAATCTGCAATGCCGTCAACGAATTCGAAGAATTGCGTTGCCCGCACGATCGAATACGGCTGTCCCGATTCCACGATAACTTTTTCCTGCGCGACCTTGGCCCGCATGTAACCACTCTCGGTCGCCCGGTCGGCTCCCACGATCGACAGGGCGACGTGGTGCTGCACGCCCCCGGCCCGCTCCGCGTCCAGCAGATTGCGGGTAGACGTGGTGAAGAAGTTCAGGACATCGTCGTCGGCCCAGGACGGCGAGTTGGACACGTCCACCACGGTGTGGACTCCCGCGACGGCGTCGGCGACACCTTCACCGGTCACGGCATTGACGCCCGTGCTCGGCGACGCCGGGACCGCCTCGTGTCCCAGCTCGGTGAGCCTGGCGACGACCTGTGACCCGATCAGCCCGCTGCCACCTATCACCAACACCTTCATGATCACGCCTTTCCCGTTTCCCGACGAACTGGCCTCCTCAGCATGGCGCAGACGCCGGAGGGCGGGAGCCCCGGGAGGTTCCGTGGTCCTGGCGCACACGAGGATCCGTCTGCCATCGCGTTAAATCAGTTGCTTGACTTAACGCGGCATGCGCCGATTAACTCGTCGTGTGGTTAACGAATTGGACGGCAAGGTCGCCGTCGTCACCGGCGCGGCGTCCGGCATCGGCCGCGGCCTCGCGGAGCGGTTTGTGGCCGAGGGCGCACGGGTCGTCATCGCCGACGTCGAGACCGACCGGGGCGAGGCGCTGGCGCAGTCGCTCGGTGCCAATGCCGTCTTCTGGCAGACCGACGTCTCCGACCCCGAACAGGTGGGAGCCCTGGTGTCCGGCGCCGTCGAGACGTTCGGCGGCCTGCACGTCATGGTGAACAACGCCGGGATTTCCAGCCCGCTGCGCAAGCTGCTCGACGATGACCTCGCCGATTTTCACCGCGTGATGGGGGTCAACGTGCTCGGCGTGATGGCGGGTACCCGGGATGCCGCGCGGTACATGGCCGAACACGGCGGCGGGTCGATCATCAACATCACCTCGATAGGCGGCATCCAGGCCGGCGGCGGCGTGATGATCTATCGCGCCTCGAAGGCCGCCGTTATTCAATTCACCAAGGCCGCGGCAATTGAGTTGGCATACCACGAGATTCGGGTCAACGCCATCGCGCCGGGCAACATCCCGACGCCGATCTTGGGGAAGTCGGGGACCGGCATGGACCCCGAGCGGCTGAAGCAGTTCGAGGCGCGGATCCGCGAGACGATGCGCGAGGATCGCCCGCTGAAGCGCGAGGGCACGCCCGAGGACGTCGCCGAGGCGGCGCTGTATTTCGCCACCGACCGCTCGCGCTACGTCACCGGGACGGTGCTCCCGGTCGACGGTGGGACCGTGGCGGGCAAGCCGATCCGATCGAAGAAGCAGGCCTGACATCGCCGAAGGGCCCGAGCGTGACGATGCGGTCACGTTCGGCCTCCGGCGTGACGATGCGGTCACGGTCGGCCCGCGCACGGCGGTGGTCGGCCGGCGGCAGCCAACAATTTAAATCAATCACTTGACTTAAACTCGGCTACGAGGTTGACTGATCCGATGACCACCGCCGGCCGGACCGTTCGTACCGAGCGGGCCAGTTCCACCCAAGAGGCGATCCTGGTGGCCGCCGAGCGCCTATACGCCGAGCATGGCGTGTTCGCGGTGTCCAACCGGCAGGTCAGCGAGGCCGCGGGCCAGGGCAACAACGCGGCCGTCGGTTACCACTTCGGCACCAAGGCCGACCTGGTGCGGGCGATCGAGCAGAAGCATCGCGGGCCCGTCGAGCAGCTACGCGAACAGATGGTGACCGAACTGCTCGACACGGGCGGTTCGACCGAAATGCGCAACTGGGTGGCCTGTTTGGTGCGCCCGCTCACCGATCACCTGGACGAGCTCGGAAACCCCACCTGGTACGCGCGTTTCGCGGCCCAGGCGATGACCGACCCGGCCTACTACAACATCATCGTCAAGGGAGCGCTGAGCTCCTGGTCGCTGGTCCAGGTGGTCGAGGGCATCAACCACTGCCTGCCCGAACTGCCGGCCGAAGTGCACTTCGAACGCAACATCATGGCCCGAAACCTGTTGATGCACACCTGCGCTGACCGTGAACGCGCGCTGGCCGCGGGCGCGGTGACGTCTCATCGTTCATGGCGGGCCGCGGCGTCCGGGCTCATCGACGCGATCGTGGGCCTCTGGCTGGCGCCCGTGACGGCGTACGAGTGAGGGACTCGCAGATGAAAGTGACTGTCGATCAGAATATTTGCGCTTCTTCGGGCAACTGCGTGATGAACGCGCCCGAAGTGTTCGACCAGCGCGATGACGACGGCGTCGTCGAACTGCTCAATCCTAATCCCACAGCCGAACAGGCCGAAGGGGCGCGGCGGGCGGCGGCGGCCTGCCCCGCGCTTGCCATCCACATCGAGGAATGACATGTCAGACACATTGACGAGCACCGCGACAGCGCAGACCTCCGATATCCCGGACTACCCGATGGCCAGGGAGCCGCGCTGCCCGTTCGCGCCGCCACCGGACGTCATGGCGCTGGCCGAGGCCAGGCCGATGTCCCGGGTGCGGATCTGGGACGGCAGCACGCCGTGGCTCATCACGGGCTACGAGCAAGTGCGCGAACTGTTTTCGGATTCGCGGGTCAGCGTCGACGACCGCCAGCCCGGGTTTCCGCACTGGAACGAAGGCATGCTGTCCACGGTGCACAAGCGCCCGCGGTCGGTGTTCACCGCGGACGGCGAGGAGCACACCCGATTCCGGCGCATGCTGTCGAAACCGTTCACATTCAAGCGAGTCGAGAACCTGCGCCCGACCATCCAGCAGATCACCGACGACCACATCGACGCGATCCTCGCCGGACCCCAGCCTGCCGACATCGTCACCGCGCTGGCGCTGCCGGTGCCGTCGCTGGTGATCAGCCAGCTGCTGGGCGTTCCCTACGAAGACGCCGACATGTTCCAGCACCACGCGAACGTCGGCCTCGCGCGTTACGCCACCGGTGAGGACACCGTCAAAGGTGCGATGAGCCTGAACAAATACCTCGCCCAGCTGGTCGAAGCCAAGATAGAGAATCCGGCCGAGGACGCGGTGTCCGACCTCGCCGAGCGGGTGAAGACCGGTGAGCTCAGCGTGAAGGAGGCGGCGCAGCTGGGCACCGGCCTGCTGATCGCCGGACATGAGACCACCTCCAACATGATCGGGCTCGGCGTGCTCGCCCTGCTGCATAACCCCGACCAGTTGGCCGTCATCCGCGAGGCCGAAGATCCGAAGGTCGTCGCCAGCGCGGTAGAAGAACTCCTGCGCTACCTCAGCATCATTCAGAACGGTCAGCGCCGCGTCGCGCTCGAAGACATCCACATCGCCGGCGAGACGATCCGTGCCGGCGAGGGCATCATCATCGATCTGGCCCCGGCCAACTGGGATCCGGACGCGTTCGCCGAACCGGACCGCCTGTACCTGCACCGCTCGGGCGCCGACCGCAACGTCGCCTTCGGCTACGGCCGGCACCAGTGTGTAGGACAGCAGCTGGCCCGCGCCGAGCTGCAGATCGTGTTCCACACCCTGGCCCGGCGCATTCCCGCACTTCAACTTGCCATTCCGATCGAGGAGGTTCCGTTCAAGGACGACCGACTCGCCTACGGCGTCTATGAACTGCCGGTGAGCTGGTAGCCCGGCTCGCTACTTATCAAAACTGCGGATCCGAACGGAGGGTCAATGATGACGACTCAAACAAGCACGCTCTACCCGCCCGGAGGCTATGGCGCTCCGAAGGATCGGCGTGGCCACGCCGTCGGCAGCGACATCGGTCTACCGCAGGGGACCGTGGTCTTCTCGGCCGACAACCACATCTCGCTCGCGGATGACATCTTCTACCAACGCTTCCCGGACGACCTGAAGGATAAGGCGCCGCGGATCTGGTACGAGGACGGCGCCTACCAGGTCGGCCGCAAGGGACAGTCGTTCCTGCCGGGCGACTTCAGCGCCGTGCTGATGCAGTACGACGACCTGCCCGGGGCGGCGAGCACCAACATCGAGGCCCGGATCCAAGAACTGCACGACGACGGCGTCGAGAAGGAACTGGCGTTCCCCAACGCGGTGCTGGCGCTGTTTCACTACCCGGACAAGCAGCTTCGCGAACTCGCCTTCCGCATCTACAACGAATACATCGCCGAGCTGCAGGAGCGCTCGAACGGTCACTTTTACGGCGCCGGGCTGATCAACTGGTGGGACCCGCAGGGTGCCCGCAAGACGCTGGCCGAGCTGAAGTCATTGGGAATCAGGACCTTCCTGCTGCCGCTCAACCCCGGCAAGGATGACGACGGCAACATCATCGACTACGGCAGCACCGCAATGAAGCCGGTCTGGGACGAGATCGAGGCCGCCGGTCTTCCAGTGGCCCACCACATCGGGGAGACGCCGCCGAAAACCCCGTGCCAGTTCAACAGCGTGGTGGTCGGCATGATGATCAACATCGACGGCTTCCGCGAACAGTTCGCCAAGTACCTCTTCACCGGAATTCTCGATGATCATCCCGGGCTGAAAATCGGCTGGTTCGAAGGTGGGATCGCCTGGGTGCCTTGGGCTTTGCAGGACGCCGAGCACCTGATGGGGTCGTACCAACACATGTTCAACCGGACCCTCGAGCACGAACCGCGCTACTACTGGGACACCCACATGTGCGCGTCGTTCATGGTCGACCCGCTGGGCCTGCAGCTGATCGACCAGATCGGCGTGGACAAGGTGATGTGGTCCAGCGACTACCCGCACAACGAGAGCACCTACGGCTACTCCGAGAAATCGCTGAAATCCGTTGTGGACGCGGTGGGTCCGGAGAACGCGGTGAAGATCGTCAGCGGCAACGTCACGAAGTTCCTGGGTCTGTAGTGACGACGTTCGCGCAACTGGATATCAACACCGGCAACGGACTGGTGATCCCGGAAACGGCCGACCTGGCTCGCCTGCGCCGCGAGACGGGGGCCCGGCTGCGTTCGGCGATGTCCGAGCGCGGGGTCGACGCGATGATCCTGCTGGGCAACAACGCGGTGGTCTACGCCACCGGTGCCAGCTGGCCACTCGGCGACGCCGGATTGTCCTACGTCGAACGGCCGGTGGCCGTGGTGCTCGCCGACGACGCATGGCCGCACCTGTTCCTGCCCTTCCGCGAGGGGGCCTCGCAGGAGTCGGACCTGCCCGCCGACCACTTGCACGGGCCCGTTTACCTCGAATTCGACGAGGGCGTACAGCATTTCGCGCATCAGCTGGCAGACCTCATTCCGGCCAAAGCGGTGGTCGCGGTCGACGAGTTCACCGGCGCCATGTCGCGCGCCGCGAAGCTCCTGTTCCCGGCCGGTGCTCCGGTTGATGCCGCGGCCATCGTCAGCGCCGCCAAGTCTGTAAAGACGCCGGACGAATTGTCCTGCATGCGCACCGCGATCCGGATCACCGACGAGGCGATGGTCGAGGTCCAGAAGAGCCTGGCCCCCGGAATCCGGCAGATCGATTTGTCGGCAAGCTTTTTGCGCCTTGCCTTCGAGCTGGGCGCCACGGCCAGCATGCTCGAGCCGATCTGGCAGGTGATGCCGCCGAGTAAGGCCGAGGGAGTCTGGACCACGCACGGCGATTTGGCGCTGCCGCTACTGACCACTGAACGCGAGCTGGCCGAAGGTGATGTGTTGTGGACTGACGTCAGCATCACCTATCGGGGCTACTGCTCCGACTTCGGGCGCACCTGGATCGTCGGGCAAGATCCGTCGCCGCGTCAGCGGGCGCAGTTCGACAAATGGTTCACGATCATGAGCGCAGTCCTCGGCGTTGCCAAGGCCGGTGCCACCGCGGCGGACCTGGGCCGGGCCGCCATCAAGGCGAACGGCGGCACCAAGCCGTGGCTGCCGCACTTCTACCTGGGCCACGGCATCGGGGTCAACGCCGCCGAAATGCCGATGATCGGAACCGATCTCGGGCAGGAGTTCGACGAGAACTTCGTCCTGCAAGCCGGGATGGTGCTGGTTCTGGAACCCGTGGTGTGGGAAGACGGCACCGGCGGCTACCGCAGCGAAGAGGTCCTGGTGATAACCGAGGAAGGCTGGATCCGTTTGACCGACTACCCCTATGACCCGTATGGCTGCCATGTCAGTTGAAGTTTGCCCTGACGAGCGCACGCTGCGCTCGGGGCGGCGCCAGCGGGCGCTGGCTCAGATGGCGGCACACGATCTCGACGTCCTGGTCCTCGGCCGGCAGGCCAACGTCCGTTACGTCACCGGCGCGCCGCAACTGTGGGTCGCCGGCACCCGGCCGTTCGGCCCGACCTGCGTGCTGGTGCGTGAGACCGGCGCCGTGCACCTCCTGAGCACCTGGGATGAGGGCGTTCCCGAGGACATCCCCCACGAGAACCTCTACGGCATCTCGTGGAACCCGATGAACACGATCTCCGCCCTGCAGCGTATCGACGGCGCGGCAACCGCCCGGCGCGTCGGAACCGATGCGCTCTCGCCGGTTTTCGCGCAGCTCCTGCCGACCGCGTTTCCGAACGCGCAGCTGGTCGATGGCGAGCTCGCCATGCGCGCCGCACGCCGCATCAAGACACACGAGGAGATCGCCGCGCTGCGCGAGTCCGTCGCGGTGGCCGAGTCTGCGCTGGCGGCCGCGGTCTCCGAGTTGCGGCCGGGCGTAACCGAACAAGCGCTGGCCGGAGTCTTGCTGGAGGCCTCTGCGGCCGGCGGTGTGAGCACACCGTCGAATCAAGATGTCGCATGGGTGACATCGCGCACGCACCCCTGGCGACGCGCCCGCGGCGACGGTCGCATTCAGGACGGCGACCTGGTGGCGTTCTCCGCGGGAGTGCTGGCGGGAGGCTACGTCGGCGAAGTGGGCCGGACCTGGCCCGCCGACAACCGACACGCGCCCGGCGGCGCCGCGGCCCTGCACGGGCGATGGAAACGACTGTGGGACAAGCTGATTGCTGCATGCCAGCCCGGCGCGGGCGCGAGCGAACTGCTCGGAGCCTACCCGGCTGCCGACGAGCCCGAGCCGCCGATGCCGGTGGCCCGCGGTCTGGGCATGGGGTTCGACCCACCCGTCGTTTCCAAGCACCTGCCTAACACCGCGTCCGACGAACGCCTGGAGCCCGGGATGGTGCTGGCCGTGACGGGCCACGTGTGGGACGAAGGAGTCGGGGCGGTATTCGGGCGGGAAGCGGTCCTGATCACCGCGGACGGCCCCGAAGTGCTCACCGCGAGCCCGTTCTGGCAGCCCTAGCCGTGCCCGAGCCTTCGGAGCCGGTGGCCGAAGAGATCATCCGGTACCACAAAGACGCCGCGACGCGGATCGCCACGATCACGTTCGACCGGCCGGACTATCTCAACGCGCCGACGGTCGCCGCTCGCCTGCGCTACGCGGACTTGTTGCACCGGGCCGGCATTGACGACGACGTCAAGGTTCTGGTGGTCCGCGGAGCGGGTGACGACCTTGGTTCGGGTGCGGATCTGACCGAGGTGATGCGGATGCGTGATGCGGCGGACCAGAGCCCGCGGCTTGCCGAATACCGGATCGGCGCCGACGAAGTCCGGTATCCGCCGCAGGGTTCGTTCCGCAACGGCGCCACCCTGGGCCAGTGGTACGCCAACCCGAACTCTGGCATCCGCGGCCTGCAGGACTTCAAGAAGATCTCGATCTTGGAGGCCAAGGGCTACTGCTACGGCTGGCACTTCTACCAGGCCGCCGACGCCGATCTGGTCATCTCCAGCGACGACGCGCTGTTCGGGCATCCGTCGTTCCGGTATTACGGCTGGGGTCCCCGGATGTGGTGGTGGGCGCAGACCATGGGCATACGCAAGTTCCAGGAAATGGTGTTCACCGGAAGGGCGTTCACCGCCGCCGAGATGTATGACTGCAACTTCGTCAACAGCGTGGTGCCGCGGGACGAACTCGAGGCCGAGGTAAAGAGATACGCGTTGGCCTGCGCGAGAAACCGCCCAACCGACACGGTGTTCATGCAGAAGGTCTTCTTCGAGATCATGAAGCAGTTCCAGGGCGAATACCTCGGCAGCATGCTCAGCGGCGTCTTCGAGTCGATGGGGGGCAGCGTGCGCCCGGATGGCGGCGACGAGCTGATGCTCGACGACGCGATCAAGCGGGGTCTGGGCGACGCGGTCAAGGACAACGACGACAAGTTCCCCGCCGAATGGCGGCTGAGCAAGAACGCGCGCAAGAAGGCGCGTGCCGACAAGGACGCGAAAGCGAAGAGAAAGAAATAGTGACGCCACACCGCGTCGAACCGCCGCTGGCCGGCTATACGGTGATCGACCTGTCCACCGGGATAGCCGGCGCGTACTGCACCAAGCTGCTCGCCGACGGCGGTGCCGACGTCGTGAAAATCGAGTCACCCGAGGGTGATCCGCTGCGCCGGTGGTCGGCATCGGGCGCCACCATCCCGGCCGACGGTGACGGCGCCCTGTTCAGCTTCCTCGCCGGGGCGAAACATAGCGTCGTTTGCGATCTCGCCGACGACGCCGACGCCGAGCTGGTGAACCGGCTGCTCGCGTCCGCGGACGCGGTGGTGTGGTCGGCCGGCTCGAAAGTGGCCGAGCACCGGGACTTTACGCCGGACGCCATCCACCGTCGCCACCCGCAGCTCACCGTCACCTCGATCACACCGTTCGGGCTGGAAGGCCCCTGGCGAGACCGCGCCGCGACCGAGTTCACCCTGCAGGCGTGGTCGGGAGGGATCGTCGGGCTCGGCCGCGGCGAGCAGGAGCGTGCGCCCGTGTTCGTCGGTGGTCAGGTCGGTGAGTACCTGGCCGGCGTCTATGCCAGCGCGGCCACCCTGGCGTCGCGCTGGCGTCGAATCGACGGCGGAGCAGGCGAAGTGCTGGACCTGTCGATGCTCGAGACACAGATTCTGTGCCTCACCTATTACCCGGTGTCCTACTTCGAAGTGCTCGGACGGCCGTGGCGAGACATGCGACGGCCGACCATCCCGGGTGTGGCCCAGGCCAAGGATGGGCTGGTGGATCTCGGCTGCGGGACCGCGCAGCAGTGGTTCGACCTGTGCGCGATGGTAGGCCACCCGGAGTGGATCGATGAGGAATCGCCGCTGTCGATCACCGAGCAGGCCAACATCCACTCCCAGGAGCTCTTCTCCTGGCTGGCGGAGACCCCTGTCGACGAAATCCGGGAGCTGGCCTCGGCCTTCCGTATTCCCAACGCGCCGGTGGCCAACGGCGCCAACGTTACTTCTTTCGATCAGTTCGTGGAGCGCGATTCATTCGCACGCAATCCGCGCGATGGCTTCCAGCAGCCGAGGCACCCGTATCGCATGCGGCCCGCGCAATTGCGCGCCCCCCAGCCGGCGCCGCGGCTGGGCGAACACACCGAGCGCTACCGCACCGCACCTCTTCCGGCGCGGCCGGCACCGACCGGAGCGGCGAAAGCGCTGCCGCTCAGCGGCATTCGAGTGCTGGACATGACGACGTTCTGGGCGGGCCCGTGCTGCACCCATTCGCTGGCATTGCTCGGGGCCGAGGTCATCCATGTCGAGTCGACCCGCCGTCCCGATGGCACACGAATGATCGCCGGCGTCCCGATCACCGAGGACCAGTGGTGGGAGAAGTCACCGATCTTCGAGGCCCTCAACACCAACAAGAAGGGCCTGACCCTGGACCTGCAGAGTCCGCAGGGCCGCGAGTTGCTGCGTGAGCTCATCGCGACGTGCGACGTTGTGGTGGAGAATTTCACCCCGCGGGTGCTGGACCAGATCGGGCTGGATTTCGCCACGGTGCAATCGATTCGGCCGGACACCGTGATGGTGCGGATGCCCGGCTTCGGCCTTGAAGGTCCGTGGCGAGACAACCCCGCTTTTGCCTACGTCATCGAATCCGCGTCCGGCGTGAGTTGGCTTACCGGCTATCCGGATCGAACGCCGTATGACCCGTATTCGATCGGCGACCCATGCGCGGGTGTGCACGCGCTCAACGCGATACTGCTCGCGCTCGAGCACCGGCGTCGCACCGGCGAGGGCGTGTTCGTCGAGGCGGCGATGGTCGATGCCGCGCTCAGCATCGCCGCCGAGCAGGTCATCGAGTACACGGCGTACGGGGCGCGGCTGGAGCGGGCCGGCAACAGGGGGCCGACCGCCGCGCCGCAGAACCTCTACCTCAGCGGCGACATCGACGAATTCGGCCGGCTCGACAGCTGGATCGCCATCGCGGTGGCCACCGACGATCAGTGGGACCGCCTGTGCCGGGCGCTCGGATCGCCCTCCTGGGCAACCGATCCCAAGCTCTCCACCGAATCCGGCCGGCGCACACACCACGACGCCATCGACGAGCAACTCGCGACCTGGTGCGAGCACCGCAGCCGCGACGAAATCGTCGCCGTCCTGTGGGACGCCGGCGTGCCGGTCGCCAAAGTCATGCAACCGCACCGCCAATCCGAGCTGGAACAGTTGGCGTTCCGGGATTTCTTCGAAGAGGTCGACCATCCGGTCAACGGCCCGGCTAGGCTCAGCAGCGTGCCGATGAGGTTCTCAGCCGGGCCCCACAAGTTCCACACCGAGCATGCGCCGCTGTTGGGGCAGCACAACCATGAACTGCTGTCCGCCCTGGGCCTGTCCGATCCGGAGATCGCCGGCCTGGAAGCCGACGGGGTGATCGGCAGCGCGCCTGCCGTGCGCGCGAGGAGTTGATCGACCATGGCGATCGATCCCTCGAACATCCTGCTCACCGGTCGGGTGGCGGTGGTGACCGGTGGGGGAGCCGGTATCGGGCGCGGCATCGCGGCCGGGATGGCGGCATTCGGTGCCCGGGTGGCGATCTGGGAACGCGACCCGCAAACCTGTGCGCAGGCAGCCGAATCCATTGGTGCCCTGGGCATCGTCACCGATGTCCGAGACAGTGAGCAGGTGGACGCCGCACTGGCGCGCACCAGTGCCGAACTCGGCACACCCACGATCCTGGTCAACAACGCCGGCGGCGTGTTCTCCTCGCCACTGCTGGAAACCAGCGAAAATGGCTGGGACGCCTTGTATCGTGCGAACCTGCGCCACGTGTTGCTGTGTAGCCAGCGGATCGCCCGGCAGATGGTGTCGGCGAGCCTGCCCGGCAGCATCATCTCGCTCACCTCGATCGAGGGCGTACGAGCCGCCCCGGGCTACGCGGCATACGCCGCCGCCAAGGCCGGTGTCATCAACTACACCAAAACCGCCGCGCTGGAACTGGCCCCGCACAGCATCCGGGTCAACGCGATAGCGCCGGATATCACGCTCACCGAAGGGCTGGCGAACCTTGGCGGCGAGGCCGCGACGGCCGCCATGGGCAACATCGTGCCGCTGGGGCGTCCCGGTCATGTCGACGAAATCGCCAGTGCCGCAGTATTTCTGGCCTCCGACATGTCGGCCTACCTGACCGGCCAGACGCTACACGTCGATGGCGGCACCCAGGCGTCCAGCGGCTGGTATCACGATCCGCGGACCGGCGACTACCGGTAGGGGCCGGCGGGCTAGTGCGTCCAGCCCTCGGCGGCCTGTTCGTCGAAGGTGCGGTCGATGCGCTCGAACCTGCGCTTGACCGACGCCCGGGCCGCTTCGTGCGGCAAGATGTACAAACGGTTGGCCAGAATCGCGTCGGCCGTCAGCCGTGCCACGCCATCGACCGACACCGTGTCATCCTGCGTCGGCGGGAGCTGTCCGAAGCCGCTCGTCAGGTCTGGCGCCGACGCGAGCCCGTCGTCCGCGCCGCGGATTCGTTCCGAGTTCGCGACCAACCCCGTCTCGATGACCATCGGGCAGAGCACCGAGACGCCGATGCCGTTGTCCCTGACTTCGCGGGCCAGCGTCTCGGCCAACCCGACGACGCCGTACTTGGCAACGCCGTATGCCCCGAGGCCGGCGTTGGGCACCAGCCCGGCGAAGGACGCGGTGAAAGCGATATGGCCGCCCCTGCCCTGCTCGATCAACTTCGGCAAGAACGCCTCGACGGCGTGGATCGAACCCCACAAGTCGATATCGATGACCCAGCGCCAGTCCTCGTGCGTCATCGCCGCGAGCGGACCGGCGACGACGATGCCCGCATTGCTGAACACGACATCGACCTGACCGAGCAACCGGAAGGATTCATCCGCGAGGTGAACCATTTGATCGAGATGCCGCACGTCGCACGTCACCCCGTGCGCGTCGAACCCCTCGTCCTTCAAGTGCGCCACGGCTCGTTCCAGCGCGGACTCATCGACGTCGGCCAGCACCACGCGGGCCCCGCGGCGGGCGAATTCGGTGGCGGTGGCCAAACCGATGCCACTCGCACCGCCGGTGATGACTGCCCCGCGTCCCTCGAAACCGTCCATGGATTCCGAGCGTATTACTCGTCCAGGAGACGGTATGAAAGACATCATGTAGATAGCACCCTAGCAATTAGGGCACCATATAAGTATGGCCGCTCCCACTGCGCGCGACATCGATCCGCTGGCGCTCGAACACCAGGTGTGCTTCGCGCTGGCGACGACGAACCGGGCGGTCCTGGCGGTGTATCGGCCCCTGCTGGAGCCGCTCGGCCTGACCCACCCGCAATACCTGGTGATGCTGGCGCTGTGGGATCACCGCAAGGCGCCCGGGGCGGATGAGTTCCCGTTGTCGGTCAAGCAGATCGCCGCCGCGTTGCAGATGGACTCCGCCACGCTATCGCCCATGCTCAAGCGCCTGGAGGCGCAGGGACTGATCACCCGCGCCAAGAACGCGGTCGACGAGCGCACCACCGACGTGATGCTGACGCAGCGCGGAATCGCCTTGCGGGAGCGGGCGCGTGAGATTCCGCCCGCCGTGGTGGCGCGTCTGGGTGTCGAGCTGGCCGAACTCGAGAACCTACGTCGGGTCCTCACCCGTATCAACGCCGCCGCCGTAACGGCCGGCGCATTGCAATCCTGACACCCCGAGGAGCCATCATGACCGACGCGAAACCCAATCTGTGGCAGCGGATCGGCTATTCCTACGGCCGGCGACTGCCCGACTCGATGCGCACCTGGGTGGCCCGCGACCTGGCCGGGGAGGGAGCCGTCCGCCGGCACATGATCAGGTGGGCCATCCCGCCCCTGCTTGTCCTTGCACCGTTCTGGCTGCTGCCAGCCTCGCTCTACGTGCACACGGAGATGACCGCGCCGCTCTACATCTGGGCGCTGCTGATAATTCTTGCCCTGAACAAGGTCTGGCGCCGGCACCGGCTGGCGGTCCATGGACTGGACCCGAACCTGGTCGACGTGATCGCCCGACGGAAACAGGCGCGGATGCACGAGGACTACATCGCCCGCTACGGGCCGCGACCCGAATCGGCCGAATGGCAGTCCAACAGCAGCCCCTTCTAGCGGCTACTTCAGGCAGCTACCCGCGTCGATGGGCAGCGTCACACCGGTGATGTAGCGGGCTTCGTCCGAGGCGAAGAACAACACTGCGTTGCTGATGTCGATCGGCTCGACCCAGGGGATAGGCAGCGTGTGGAACAGCTGGCAGATCGGCGCCATGTCGTCCGGGCCCGGGTTTTCCAGGTCCGGGCGGAACATCTTGAAGGTACCCTCGTTGTGCAGCATGGGCGTTTTGACGTGGGTCGGGTGCACGGAGTTGACGCGAATCATATACTGTCCCAGCTCAACTCCGAAGGCGCGCATCAGCCCGACGACGCCGTGCTTGGCCGCGACGTAGTGGCCGGTGTGGGGGTAGGCCTTGAGCCCGCCCACCGAGCTGGTCAGGATGATCGAACCGCCGTTACCGCCCGCGATCAGGTGCGGCACACCGGCTTTCACCGTCTTCCACACACCGGCCAGGTTGATGTCGATCATCTCGGTCCAGTCTTCTTCACTGGTCTTGTCCAAAGTCTCGCCGCCGTTGCCGATTCCGGCGTTGGCCACGATGATGTCGAGCCGGCCGAGCTGCTCGACGCCGGTGTCCACCACCGCCTTGAGTGCGTCGAAGTCGCGTACATCGACTTCGGCCGTGAAGATCCTGCGGTTGTGGCCCTTGACCAGGTCGGCGGTCTCGGCGAGGTCTTCGGGCGTCGACGCCGGGATCGCGGTGTCCACCACACCCTCGCGGATGGGCTTACAGATGTCGACGGCGATGATGTCGGCACCCTCCTGGGCCAACCGCACCGCGTGGCTGCGGCCCTGACCGCGCGCCGCTCCGGTGACGAAAGCGACTTTGCCCTCAACACGTCCGGTCATGGCTACCTCAACTCCTGACTTTCGATCGGCACGCCTCGGCGGGGAACAAGCGCGTTCGGAGGACCGCGGGTCTTGCCGCCCTTGAACTCTGTCATTCGGCCGTCACGGGTGTCAATGACGGATCCGTTTCGGCTATCTCTGGTTCTAGATATTAGAGAATCGCATTCTCACCGGCAAACGGCGTGCGCTATTTGCTCACCGAGAGATGAGGGGGGTGCGGCGGTCTCGGGGTGTACTACGCGACGAATCCGCGTGCGCAGAAATCCCATACCTCGTCGGCGGTGATGGGGTGCATCGTCGCGTCGTCGGGCCCGCCGCTGGATTGCGCGATGAACATGACCGTCTGCATGGTCATGGCGGCCACCCGCTTGGGGTTGATGGTGGTGCGCAATTTGCCGGCGTCGTGGGCCGCTTCCATCAGCTCTGTCAGCAACGCGAGCAGCGGCGCATGAGCCACTTTGACCTCGGCGGGGTGGGTTACCAGCAACCTCGGAGCAAAGTCGGTGAACAGCGGACGCTTGGCCGTGGGGTCCGGACGGGACGCCTCGTAGAGGAGCTGGACGGCGACCTGCAGCCGCTCCAGCGGATCGGCTTGGCTCTCGGTGGCGGCGCGGATCTGGTCGGCCGACCGGCTCAGGGCGTCCTCGAACAGCGCCAGCAGCAACTCGTGCTTGCCGTCGAATTGCAGGTAGAAGCTGCGCAGCGACTGGCGGGAGCGGTCCACGACCTCCTGCACGGTAAAGTCCGTGCTGCCCTTTTCGATGATGATGGCCTGGGCCGCGTCGAGGAAGCGCTGAACACGTTGCGCCGCGCGCAGTTTGGCAGTCTTGATGGACCGCTCGACGGCGCGCTGCTTCCAGGCCGGCTCTTCGCTGGGGTTGGTCACGGCCGGCTCAGCTGATTGCCGCGAGGGGAGAACATGGTTGGACTCTACCGGAGAACGCCGTGACATCGCTGCGCTCGACCCCCCTCACGGATCACGTGTCGGAGATTGTAACTTTCTTACCACGAGAATACTATTCTCCGAGACGTGTGTTTGGAAGCGTAATCGTAAGAGTGAACCCCGTCGTCGGCGGAAACCCGAATCTACCGACGGTGCGGTGCGCTCGGAATCGTCCCGGGAAGTGCTGTGCAGCTGACGTTTGACGCCGATGTGGAGGCGTTCCGAGCCGAATTCGTGGCTTTCCTCGACGCACATCTGCCTCCCGAGGCCGAGGCGCTGGTGCGGCCGCAGTCCAGTTCGGACATCCCGGAGTGGGCCCGCCGCTGGCAACGCCTGCTGTTCGACAGCGGATGGCTACAGCCCGGCAACCCGCCGGAGTTCGGCGGGCGCAACGCCACGCTGTTGCAGCAATACGTGTACCAGGAAGAGCTGTCCCGCCGGCGCATCTATCAGAGTTTCAATCCGCAGGGCGTGGGCATCATCGCGGCGTCATTGCTGTCGTTCGGCACACCCGAACAAAAGCAGCGTTGGGCGGTGCCGATCCTGCGCGCGGAGATCACCGCGTCGCTGGGGATGAGCGAACCCGGCGCGGGCTCGGATCTCGCGTCGCTGAAGACGCGCGCAGTGCGCTCGTCTGATTCAGAAGGCGACCACTTCGTCGTCAATGGCCAGAAGGTGTGGACGTCGGGCGCCCATCACGCCGATGTGTTGCTGACATTTGTGCGCACCGATCCGGACGCGCCAAAACACAAGGGCATCAGTGCTTTACTGATTCCGACCGACACCCCCGGTGTGGTCCGTCGCCCCTTCGCATCGGTGGGCGACATCGAAGACGTCGACTTCAACGAGGTCTTCTTCACCGACGCGCGGGTGCCGGCCGAGAACTTGGTGGGCGAACTCAACGCAGGCTGGCGCGTCGCGACCGGTTCTCTCGGCCACGAACGCGCGATGCTCTGGCTCGATTACGCAAACATGTTGCACGCGTTGACCGTCGAGTCCAGGCCCGCGGGGCCCGTCCAGCGGGATCACTACGCGACGCTGGTGATGGATTTCTACGCGATGCGCCTGCTGGGGTCGGCGACGCTGGCCAAAGCCGCACGCGGCGAGGAGGACGTGCCCGCCCAGTCGGTGCTCAAGCTGCTCGGCTCGGAGGCGATGCAACGCGCCAGCGAGGACCACCTCAATGCCAAGGACGGCGACGGACTGGCACTGCGTGCGGTCACCGCCCCTTTCGCGCCGCTCAACCTGGACAGCCACTACGGCAGCTGGTTCGACCGGTACACCCGCACCTTCGCCGCGACCATCGCCGGCGGCACGTCGGAAATCCAGCGCAACATCATCGCCGAACGCGTACTCGGGCTGCCGCGCAATTGAACTGTGCGTCAGTGATTCCGGGCGTCCAACTGGGCGTAGTAGCCGATGGCGACCAGACCCGCCACTATCGCGATCGCCCCTAAAACCATGCCGGCTACGGCAGTTCGGCGGTTGTTCGCCTCCCCGCGGGCAACCCGACGGCGGGCGATGTCGCCCGTCACCACTGCCGCGATGCCGAAGGGCACTCCGAGCAGCAACCAGCAGGTGAGGAGTCCCACCAGGCCCAGCAGCAGCGAGGCGACGCCGAACTGGTTTTGTGGTGCGTCGGGGTGACTCATTTACGTCCCAACCTCCTCGGGCTGACAGCCGGCGCCGGTTGGCCGCCGCGCCCAGTCTGCTCCGCGCTGCGCCCGCTGGACAAGAAAGGGGCATACCGCGCCCTGATGGCCGACGCGTCGTCCCGCGCGGCCTCCGGGGGCGTCCCGCTACAGTTGCGCGAGCCGTGGCGCAGATCCGGCCGCCACCACCGCTTTTCCAGCGGCACGCGTCAGTTCGCGAGAGTTGCCCAATAGTCCGTCGAGAATCAGCGACCGCTTGATGTGGTGGTGCAACGGATGCTCGGCGGTGAACCCGATACCGCCCAGCACCTGCTGGCAGTGGCGTGCGGCGGTCAGCGCGGCCTGGCCGGCCGCGGCCTTGGCCAGCAGGGAAGCCAGTCCCTGCGGGTCGTCGCACTCCGTGGCGGCCTGCAGTGTGGCCTCGGCACCCTCGATCACGACGAGTGTCTCGGCCAGCCGGTGCCGGATCGCCTGGAACGAGCTGATGTGCCGGCCGAACTGAACGCGGTCCACAGCGTGCTGACGGGCCAGTGACAGCATGGCGCGGCTGGTGCCGACCAGCCACCAACCCAGAGCTCGCCAACCCGCTTGCAGTGCGGCCGACGGCAAGGGATCTGCTTGCGGCACAGGGTGTATCGGCAGCAGCTCGTCGATCGCGGAGCCGGGATGGTCGCGGCGCTCCCACAGCACCCAGGAGCCGCCGGCGAACGGCAGCGGCAGCGTGCCCCCTGGCGCGTCGCCAACTGCGCGTAGCACCACATCGTTGAGCACGGGAGCATGCGCCCCGGTCTCACCGAGCAGCTTGAACACCAGCGGGATTGCGATATCTGGCATTTCGTCGAGCATGTCACGCCAGCCGAGGTCGGTCAGCGCCGTGTCAAGTTTGGCTCCCGAGGCGGCGCTCATCGTCGTGCGCAACGAGTCCGCCAGCAGGCGCAGCGATTCGGGGTCTGAGTCGGTGTCTGTCGAAGGGGCCACGGTTCACTCCTTCCCGAGGTCGAGCAGCCGGCGGGCGATGATATTGCGCTGGATTTCGGCGGTGCCGCCGTAGATCGTTGCCGCGCGCGAGTACAGGTATTCCGAACGCCACGACGTGTCTTCGAGCTCGAGCGTCCCCGGCAACACGTCGCGGACGGCGTCGTAGAGCCGCTGCTCGGCGGAGGCCAGCAGCACCTTGTCGATTGAGGTGTCGGGCCCCAGTCGGGCTCCGTCGCGCATTCGGTGCTGGGTGGCACGCGACCGACAGCGCAACGTGTGCAGCGCGAGATAGGCTCCGCCGAGCGCGGATTCGTCGGGCTCGCCGGTTTCGGAGGCCGCAGTGATCAGGTCGTCGAAACGCGAGTAGAGGTAGGCGATTCGCTGCCAGAAACAGGCGGAACGCTCATAGGGCAGCAGGTCCATGGCCAGTCGCCAGCCATCGCCGGGCTTGCCCAGCATCCGGCTGGCCGGGATCACCACGTCGTCGTAGTACACCTCGCAGAATTCGTCGACCCCGTGCATCGTCCGCAGCGGGCGGACGGTGATGCCCGGCGTATCGAGGTCGACGAAGAACGCGGTGATTCCGTCATGCCCGGGCGCGGTGCGGGTGAGCAGAACGCACCGGCTGGAGAACTGCGCGAAGCTGGTCCAGACCTTTTGGCCGTTGACGATCCAGTTGTCGCCGTCCTGGACCGCGCGGGTCGTCAACGAGGCTAGGTCGCTGCCCGATCCCGGCTCGGAAAAGCCTTGGCACCATTGCTCTTCGCCGCTGAGCAGGCGCGGCACCATCTCCTTGGCCAGCTCCGCCGGTGCGTAGTCGATCATCGTTGGCGCGAGCACCTCGAGCATCGAGTAGGGGCCGGGTTCGGCCAGCCGACGACCCACCACCTCTTCGCCGACGATCGCGCGCAACACCGCGGGACCGCCCAATCCGCCGACCTCGACCGGCCAGCCGAACCGCATCCAATCGGCGTCGTAGAGCGCACGGCTGACCCGGGCGAACTGCCGCATGTGTCCCTGCAGCGAGTGGTCGGGCTCGGGGGTCAGATCGTTGTCGTCGAGCCACGCGCGCAGGTCGGCCCGGAACTGCTCGACATTCACTTCGATTGGTCGGCTCCTTAAGTCGTTGCCTGGGCCGCGGAGTCACCGGCGGGACGCCCGATGGCGTGCGGGCGTCCGGAGTCGTGCACACCGCTGCGGCGGATGAAGGTCATGGCGCGGGTCTTCAACCGCCACCCGTCGGCGGTCCGCAGATAGGTGTCGCGGTAGTAGCCGATCCGCATGTCGTGAGTGGCGTGATCGATGAAGCACAGCGGCTGGGTGCCGCTGGCTGCATCCCCGTCCAGGTCGACCACCGCGGTTCCGGTGAGGAACAAGCCCTTTGGGGCCGCGGCCACCAATTCCGGGAATCGGCTCAGGCTGTAGGTTTCACCAAAAGCGCTGTAGGTGCCGTCGGGAGTGAACACGGCGACGAGGCCCTCGATGTCCCCCTGGGTGATGGTGACCGCGTAGCGGCCGAGCAGCTGCTGAATCTCGACCAGGTCGTCAGTTCTGGTTGGGCCGCTCTTAGGCTGATCGGGCGTCGACATAGACCTTGCCGCCTTTCATCACGAAGCTGACGTTCCGGGTAACGGTGATGTCTTCCAACGGGTTTCCGGGTACCGCGATGATATCGGCGAGCTGGCCCGTCGCGAGGCGCCCCCTGTCGGTGACATTGATCAGGTCGGCGGCGACGATCGTGGCGGCCCGCAGCACCGCCAGCGGCGGCATGCCCCATTCCACCAGCGTGACGAGCTCGTCGGCGTTCTTACCGTGTGGGATGGCCGGCGCATCGGTGCCGACCGCGATCTTCACCCCGGCCTCGTAGGCGGCCTTGATCGATGTTTCGGCCTTGGGGAACATTTCGGCCGCCTTGTCCTGCAATGCCTTCGGAGCGCGGGACACATCCATCGCCTGGGCGAGCCTGCGGGTGGTCACCAGGAACCTGCCGTTATCGACCAGCATCTGGATGGCCTCGTCGTCCATCAGGAAGCCGTGTTCGATGCAGTCGATACCGCACGCGACCGCGTGCTTGACCGCTTCCGCTCCGTGGGTGTGCGCGGCGACGCGCAGCCCGCGCCGGTGTGCCTCGTCGACGATCGCACGCAGTTCCTCGTCCGAATAGTGTTGTGCCCCAGCCTCACCGGTCAACGACATCACACCGCCGGAAACGCACACCTTGATCAATTGGGCGCCGTGCTTGATCTGGTAGCGCACCGCCTTGCGGATCTCGTCGACGCCGTTGGCGATGCCCTCTTCGATCGTGAGCTCGAGTGCGCCCGGCATGAACGCGGCGAACATCGTCGGGTCCAGGTGCCCGCCGGTGGGCGTGATGGCGTGGCCGGCCGGGACGATCCGGGGTCCGTCGATCCAGCCCGCGTCGATGGCCTTGCCCAGCGCGACGTCGAGCAGGTAGCCGCCGGTCTTGACGAACAAGCCCAGGTTGCGCACGGTGGTGAAGCCGGCGCGCAGCGTGCGTCGGGCGTTGCCGACCGCGCGCAGCACCCGCGTCGGTGGGTCATCCTGAACCTGGGACAGCCCGGGCGTCTCGCCGCGGCCGCCCATCAGGAGGTTGACCTCCATGTCCATCAGGCCCGGCAGCAGAATCTGGTCGCCCAGATCGATGATCTCGCCTTCGGGGTCGCCCCCGACGCCGACGATCCGATCGTCGTCGACCTTCAGGATGCCGGGCCGAACGATCTCGCCGCCATCAACATCGAGCAGCCCCGCGGCCTTGAGCGTCAGCACGTGTCAGATCACCGGCTCCCGGATCACTTCAACCCACGCCGCGCCGCTGTCCGGGACGCGCGGTTGTTTCCACGCCTCGATCGGGAACGACACCATGACCAGCGACTGCATCATGTGCATCAGGCTCTTCGCGTCGTCGGGCAGGTCGTCAAGCGAAAACTTGTCGCAGTACGCGATGACGTCGTTCAGCTTCGGGAACGCCACGTCGTAGAACGCCTGCATCTCGGCCATCGTCGAAGCCAGCCGCTTCGCGTAGCGCTCGGGCTCGGTGGCCAGATCCCAATCCAAATAGGGCTCTAGGGCGGCGAATTCAGACGGTAGCGCCATTGCGCTGGTACTCCTTCACGTAGTTACTTGTCGTCTTGTGCAGGTGGCGGATCAAGACTTCCTGGTCACACAACAGGAATTCCTTGACGGCCCGGGTGCCGACCATGGTCTGCGTCGCTTCCAGCGTATTGGCGTCCTGCAGCGCGTACTCCTTGAACGTCACCGCGGCCAGCTCCTGGGCCAGGCGCTCCCGCGCATTGCGCGGCGGCACGAAATACAGCGAGGACTCGAAGATGTGCTTGTCCACCGCGGTCGGCCAGTAGTGGTAGGTCAGGTACCAGCCCGGCTCCCAGATCAGCAGCATGAAGTTCGGGTAGAAGAGCCACGAGTCGATGCCCCACTGCGGCACCCGCTTCACGTTGACACCCGGTGGCAGCTCGAGGTTCTCGATGATCTCGGGCTTGTCCCACGGACCGAACAGACCGCTGCGCAGCACCTGGTCCATCGGCTTCACCATGCTCATGTCCACCGGCGGCGCCTGGCCACCCCAGGTCGACTGCAGGTTGTGCGGGCCGGCCAGTTCGTAATGCAGCGCCTCGTAGCCGAACTTCTGGATCTTGGCGGCTTCTTCCTTGGTGTACTGCCCCTGGTGCAGGATCGGCGCGTGGTAGAACTCGACGAACGCGTCGATGAACAACTTCCAGTTGCTGCCTACCTCGGCCCGGTAGGAGTAGGTCTCCGTCATCTCGCCGAAGGGGTAGCCCTCGATGCTCTTGGCCAGCGGCCCGAGGTAGTCGATCAGCGGCGCTGCGTTGTCGTCGAAGTTGATGAAGATGAAGCCTTCCCACACCTCGCAGCGGACGGCTGCCAGGCCGTAGTCGCTCTTGTCGAGGTTGAAGAACTCTTCTTCCTGTTGGACGAAGGTCAGGTCACCGTCGAGGCTGTAGCGCCAGGCGTGGTACTTGCAGGTGAACTGGCGGCAGGTGCCGGAGGTCTCCTCGTTGGGAAAGTCGTTCCACACCAACTTGTTTCCGCGGTGCCTGCAGACGTTGTGGTACGCCTTGACGGTCCCGTCCTTGGTCTTGGTGATGATCACCGACGTGCCCTTGCCGGCCGACGGCAGTTCCCTGGTGAAGTAGCTGCCGGTGCGGGGGAGTCGTTCGACCCGGCCGACGTTGAGCCAGGTCTTCTTGAAGACGGCTTCGCGCTCGGCTTCGAAAAACGCCGGATCGATGGAGTCGGTGTAGTCGACCGGCTCGGTCCCCAGGTCGGGGTAGTTTTCTGTCCAGCTGCCGGCGGCCGGCTTGGGGAAGTGCGGCAACGTTCTTACTCCTCTTGTGTCAGTGCTGTTCGGCGTGTTCGAGCTGGATGCCAAAAGTGTTGAAGGCCATGGCCAGCAACGCGTAGCAGCCGACCGTGAAAACGAAATCCATGCGTTGCTGGTCGTCGAGGCGCTCGCCGAGCGCCGCCCAGGTCTGGTCGGACAGCTCTGATTTCTCGTCGAGCTCGTCGACCCCGGTGATCACGGCTTGGTCGAACGCGTCGGCGGCCTTACCTCGTTGCAGCGCTGCGATCTGGTCGTCGGTGATTCCTTCGTCCTTGGCCATCCGCACGTGGTGCGACCACTCGTAGGCGCACTGCCGGCGATGGGCCACCCGCAGGATGGCCAGCTCGCGGATGCGTGGCGGCAGCGTGGACGTCATCAACAGGTGCACGTTGAAGCGGAGAAACGACTTGGCCAGCGCCGGGTGGTGGGCCAGCGTGGAGAGCGCGTTATTAGTGTCCGCGCCACGCATGGCTGAGAGTGCCTGCCGGGTCGCCTCGTCCCACTGGTCAGCCGGCAGCGGCTGCAAGCGCATCAGCAGTGTCCTCTCGGTGAAAGAGAATCAGATTCTCATTTGCAACTAACAGACTGGCACGAAACGCTCGCCCGGTCAATGCCGGCGTGCCGGACGCCAAGAGTGCGGCCGCCACCCAGTGCGCCCAAGCGGCGAGATGGCTCAAAACTCGGCAGGCACCGCGCGCAGACGTGTCACGCCGGGTCCTACCTCATCGCATTGCCGTTCGAGGCCGAGAAATTCGCCGATTCGCTCGGCCGCTGGTCAGGCGGGTGCGGACGGGCTCAGCAACTTATGGATGTTGATTCTCGCCTGGCGAGAAGATAGTTTTCATTTTAGTGATCTTGGCACGGGAGAGTGATTCGCCGAGGCTGCAATCGATCCGGTGGATCCGATGGAAGGAACGGCCATGAACAAAGAAGACATGATCCTGATCAGCGTCGACGACCACACAGTCGAGCCGCCTGACATGTTCAAGAACCACCTCTCGAAGAAGTATCAGGACGACGCTCCCCGGCTGGTGCACAACGCCGACGGTTCGGACATGTGGAAGTTCCGCGACACCGTCATCCCCAACGTGGCGCTCAACGCGGTGGCCGGACGGCCCAAAGAGGAGTACGGCATCGAGCCGACGGGGCTCGACGAGATCCGGCCGGGTTGTTACAACGTGGACGAGCGCGTCAAGGACATGAACGCCGGCGGCATCTTGGCCTCGATCTGCTTCCCCTCCTTCCCGGGTTTCGCGGGCCGCCTGTTCGCCACCGATGACAACGACTTCTCGATCGCGCTGGTGCAGGCCTACAACGACTGGCACATCGACGAATGGTGCGGCGCCTACCCGGCGCGGTTCATTCCGATGGCGATACCGGTCATCTGGGACGCCGAGGCGTGCGCCGCCGAGGTGCGACGGGTCGCCAAGAAGGGTGTGCACGCCCTGACCTTCACCGAGAACCCGGCCGCGATGGGCTACCCCAGTTTCCACGACGACTATTGGGCCCCGCTGTGGAAGGCGTTGTGCGACACCGGCACCGTGATGAACGTGCACATCGGTTCCTCGGGGCGGCTGGCCATCACCGCGCCGGATGCGCCGATGGACGTGATGATCACGCTGCAGCCGATGAACATCGTGCAGGCCGCCGCCGACCTGTTGTGGTCCAAGCCGATCAAGGAATACCCGGACCTCAAGATCGCGCTGTCCGAGGGCGGAACCGGTTGGATCCCCTACTTCCTGGAGCGCGCGGACCGTACCTTCGAGATGCACTCCGCCTGGACGCACCAGGATTTCAAGGGCAAGCTGCCCAGCGAGGTTTTCCGCGACCACTTCCTGACCTGCTTCATCAGCGACAAGGTCGGGGTGGCGCTGCGCAACGAGATCGGCATCGACAACATCTGCTGGGAAGCCGACTACCCGCACAGCGACTCGATGTGGCCGGGCGCGCCGGAAGAGCTCTGGGATGTCTTGTCCATCAATAACGTTCCCGACGACGAAATCAACAAGATGACCCACGAGAACGCCATGCGCTGGTACTCGTTCGACCCGTTTACGCACATTTCGCGCGAACAAGCGACCGTCGGTGCGCTGCGCAAATCCGCCGAGGGGCACGACGTGTCCATCAAGGCCAAGGGCCACGACAAGGACAGGCGAGGCGGTTCATCCTTCGCGGATTTCGCGGCCAACGCCAAAGCCCTAACCGGCAACAAGGACTAAACAACACATCGCCGGAGGGCAAGCGTGCCCGTGGCGGTCGCAAGCGCCGCGCAGCCCGGCGCAGCGGGCCGACACTGAATGCCGGTGCGTTTCGATCGAAGGAGAATGAGCAGTGCCCGGCGCCGGAATGAACTTTGAGCTGACCGATGACCAGGAACTGATTCGTCGGTCAGTGGCTGAGCTGGCGCGCAAATTCGACGACCAGTACTGGATGGAAAAAGACCAGGCGCACGAATTCCCGACCGAGTTTTACCGCGCCATCGCCGACGGCGGCTGGCTCGGAATGACCATCCCCACCCAATACGGCGGTCACGGACTGGGCATCACTGAGGCGACGATCCTGCTCGAAGAGGTCGCCAAGTCCGGTGGCGCCATGAACGCCGCCAGCTCGATTCACCTCTCCATCTTCGGCATGCAGCCGGTGGTGGTGCATGGCTCCGATGAACTCAAGTCCCGGACGTTGCCCTCCGTCGCGACGGGTGAGGTGCACGTCTGCTTCGGCGTCACCGAACCCGGTGCCGGGCTTGACACGTCGCGTATCACCACGTTCGCCAAGCGGGACGGCGATCGCTACATCGTCAACGGTCGCAAGGTCTGGATCTCCAAGGCGATGGAGTCCGACAAGATCCTGTTGCTCACCCGGACGCAGAGCTACGACGAGGTCACCAAGAAGACCGACGGGATGACGCTGTTCCTCACCGATCTCGATCGGAGCCGGGTCGACATCCGCCCGATCCGCAAGATGGGCCGCAACGCCGTCAGCTCCAACGAATTATTCATCGACAATCTCGAGGTTCCGCTCGAGGATCGAGTTGGCGAGGAGGGCAAGGGCTTTCAGTACATCCTCGACGGCCTCAACCCGGAGCGGATGTTGATCGCGGCCGAGGCTCTGGGTATCGGGCGGGTAGCGCTGGAAAAGGCGGTGAAGTACGGCAACGAGCGCGAGGTCTTTGGCCGGCCCATCGGCATGAACCAGGGATTGCAGTTCCCGCTCGCCGATTCACTGGCCCGCCTCGATGCCGCCGAGCTGATGCTGCGCAAGGCCACCTGGCTCTACGACAACGGCAAATCGTGTGGGCGCGAGGCCAATACCGCGAAGTATCTCTGCGCCGATGCCGGCTTCGCCGCAGCGGACCGGGCCCTGCAAACCCACGGCGGCATGGGTTACGCAGAGGAGTACCACATCGCGCGATACTTCCGCGAGGCCCGGCTGATGAAGATCGCGCCCGTCAGCCAGGAGATGATTTTGAACTTCCTGGGAGCCAACGTCCTGAAGTTGCCGAGAAGCTACTGATGGCCACTGCCGGTGGACGACAGCATGGCGATCTGCCGCTCGTTCGACGTCGATGACCACAACCGATGGCCGCGTGCTGCTCTCGGAAGACCGCGACGGGGTGCGTACCCTCACGCTCAACCGGCCACGTCGCAAGAACGCGATCAATCCGGAACTGTGGCTCGCCCTGCGAGATGCGCTCGATGCCGCGGGCCACGATCCGGGCGTACGCGCCCTGGTGATCACCGGTTCGGGGGGCAGTTTCTGCTCCGGCGCAGATATCTCGGCTCCTGAGGACATTCACCCGAAGTACAAGTTGCAGCGGTTGACCGACGTCGCGCTGGCCCTGCACGAGCTGTCGGTCCCTACGATCGCCAAGGTGACCGGGGTGGCCGTCGGCGCGGGTTGGAACCTGGCGCTCGGCTGCGACCTGGTGGTGGCCACGCCGGAATCGACGTTCTGCCAGATCTTTTCGAGGCGTGGCCTGTCGATCGACCTGGGCGGCTCCTGGCTGCTGCCCAAAATTGTTGGCCTGCAACAAGCCAAGCGACTCGCTTTGCTGGCGGACACGATAGAGGCCGAGGAGGCGTGCGCCCTCAACCTGGTGACCTGGGTGGTGTCCACCGCGGAAATCGACGCCTTCGTCGCGGATCTTGCCAACCGGTTGGCCGCCGGTCCGCCAATCGCGCTGGCCCACACCAAGGCGTTGCTGAACGAGGGCGCCGACCGCACCCTGCGTGACGCGCTGGCCAACGAGGCCCGCGCGCAGGGAGTCAACTTCGCAACGGCAGACACCGCCGCGGCCTATGCCGCTTTCGCGCAGCGGCGGGAGCCATCGTTTACTGGTCGATGGGCCCTATCAAAATCTGATACGAGTTCGGGCGAGAAGCAATCGGAGTAGAGATATGCGTGAAACAGTCATCGTCGAGGCCGTGCGTACACCGGTGGGGAAGCGCAACGGCGCGCTGTCCGGCATGCATGCCGCCGACCTCTCCGCGGTCGTCCTGACCGAACTCATCGAACGCACCGGCATCGGTCCCGACATCATCGACGACGTGGTCTGGGGCTGCGTGTCCCAGGTGGGCGACCAGTCCAGCAACATCGGCCGTTACGCGGTCCTGGCCGCCGGTTGGCCCGAGACCATCCCCGGTACCACCGTCAACCGCGCCTGCGGGTCCAGCCAGCAGGCGCTGGACTTCGCCGTGCAAGCGGTGATGTCCGGCCAGCAGGACGTCGTCGTGGCCGGTGGGGTCGAGGTCATGAGCCGTGTTCCGCTCGGTTCGGCCCGGGCCACCGGCATGCCGTATGGCCCGAAAGTCCTTGCCCGATATGAAGATTTCTCCTTCAACCAGGGCCTGTCGGCGGAGATGATCGCCAAGAAGTGGGGATTCTCGCGCACCCGACTCGACGAATTCTCCGTCGAATCCCACGAGCGGGCCGGCGCGGCGCTGGATGGCGGCGCATTCACCGAGCAGATCGTGCCGGTCTTCGTCGACGGGGCCGACAACACCGTCTTCACCGCCGACGAAGGCGTGCGGCGCGGCAGCACCGTCGAGAAGCTCGGCACGCTCAAACCGGCCTTCGCCGAAGATGGCGTGATCCACGCGGGCAACTCCTCACAGATTTCCGACGGTGCCGCCGCGCTACTGGTGACCACCGCCGAGATGGCGGTCGAGCTGGGCCTGACCCCGATCGTGCGGTACCTGGCGGGTGCGGTGACCGGGGCGGACCCGGTGCTGATGCTCACCGGCCCCATCCCGGCCACCGAAAAGGTGCTGAGCAAGGCCGGCGTCGCGTTGTCCGACGTGGGCGTCTTCGAGGTCAACGAGGCCTTCGCGCCGGTACCGCTGGCGTGGCTGGCGGAGACCGGGGCGGACCCGGCGCGGATGAATCCGCTGGGCGGCGCCATCGCGCTGGGGCACCCGCTGGGCGCATCGGGCGCGGTGCTGATGACACGCATGGCGCATCACATGCGCGACAACGGGATTCGTTACGGCCTACAGACCATGTGCGAGGGCGGTGGGACCGCCAACGCCACGCTGGTGGAGCTGGTGAGCTAGCGGCGGCGGCCTGACGCGCGCAAAAAAACGTGCACCACGTGACCCTTGTCACAGCGGCCAAACTAACCTACTGTTTGTTCACTAGGTTGGTTTTTGGACGTCGCCACAATGTGGGTTGAGGGGGTTCTGGTGCCCGTCGCACGGCGATACGACACGCTCCTCGCCAAGGGCGAGGACCGCAAACAGCGGATTCTCGACGTCGCGCAACGGCTGCTCACCCGCAACGGCTGGCGCAGCACGACGCTCGCGCAGATCGCCGGGGAAGCAGGGGTCACACCCGCGGGGCTGCTGCATCACTTCGAATCGAAGGAGCAGCTGCTGCACGCGGTGCTCGACGCCCGCGACCTCGATGACGACACCCACGCGGACCGGACCGGCGACCTGTTCGACCAGATTGCCGCGGTCGCGGACCGTATTCACCGGGCGCCCGAACTGGTCGGCACGTTCACGGTGCTGCTGGTCGAGAACATCCTTCCCGAGGCCCCGCTACACGACCGCATGCTGTCCCGGTACCGCGCCGCGACCGACATCGTCGCCGATCTCATCCGTCGCGGTCAGGCCGACGGCCGGTACCGCGACGACATAGACCCCGCCGTCAAGGCAGTAGAAATCCTCGCCTTCGTCCACGGAATGGAAACGACATGGTTACTCGATCCTTCGATACCGCTAGCCGACGCGTTCAAGCAGTACGCCGAGACACTGGCGCGGGATTTCGCGCCCCCGAAGAAGTCCGAGACGACATGAGGTACCGGCTCGACGTCGTCGCCGCCACCGTCCTCGACGTGGTGAGATTCGCCGGCGGCTGGATCTTCGACCGGTCGATGGCGGGTTGGGACGTCACCGTGCTGGTCGCCGACCACCCGGATGACCGGCCCCTGCAGATCATCGGCGCCCAGGTGCTCGACCTCGAAGAGGCGCTGGCGTCGGTGCAATCGCGGCCCCGTCCGCAGGCCCTGGCTGCCGCGGCGGACCTGTTCGGCTGCGACGCCCGGGTGCGCCAGGGCGTGCTGCAGGCCCTCGATCACGGCGTCACCGAGGTCACGCTGTGGGGGGAGAGCTGGCCATCCGAGCTCGACGAGAGCGTCGGCCTGGTGCAACACCAGCTGAGCATGGCCGCGCAGACCTTCAAGGCCCAGGCGTTGGCGGCCGCGGCGGCACCGCACGCCCCGATCGGTCACGTGGAGATTTTCCGCAGCGGGCTGCTGGCTTGGCCGTCGGTCGCAGCCGACCTGATCCCCGCCAGCTAGCACGGCGCGGCCCGGGAACCGCGCCACCACACAGACCGGGCAATTCGCGCGTTTTGGCGCCGGGGCAGGGGTCCCGTCGTTGACGACCACCATGCCGTGTGAAAATGTAATACTCATCCGCGAGAGCCACGTTCTCGCTAGCCGAGATTCAAGGAGCAGGAGATGGCGAACGAATTCTCCGAGCCGGACTTCTTCCGCGGCAGCGAGCTCATCGAGAACCCGTACCCCTACTACGAGGCGCTGCGCGAGCGCTGCCCCGTCACCCGGGAGAGCCACCATGACGTCACTATGATCACCGGTTGGGACGAGGCTTGCGCGGTGCTCAACGACGCCGAGACGTGGTCGTCGTGCATCTCGGTCACCGGCCCGTTCCCGGGTTTTCCGGTGCCGATCGAGGGTGACGACATCACCGAGCTGATCGAGCAACATCGCGACGAGCTGCCGTTCAGCGACCAGCTGCCCACGCTCGACCCGCCGACCCACACCAATCACCGGTCCCTCATGATGCGGCTGATCACCCCCAAGCGCCTCAAGGAGAACGAGGACGCCATGTGGGCGCTCGCCGACCAGGCGCTCGACGAATTTCTCGCGCCGGGTCAGGGCGAGTGGATCAAGGGCTTCGCGGGCCCGTTCACGCTGCTGGTCATCGCCGACCTGCTGGGCGTGCCGATGGAGGACCGCGACAAGTTCGTCAAGGGCATCGCTGAGCACGCGGGTGGCGGCGTCGGGGGCACCAAGGGATCCCTGGCCCACAGTCCGCTGGAATTCCTCTACGGCCTGTTCTCCGACTACGTCACCGACCGCCGGCGCGAGCCACGCGACGACGTGCTCACCGGCCTGGCCACCGCGACGTATCCCGACGGCTCGGTTCCGGAAGTCGAGGACGTGGCGCGCGTCGCCGCCAACGTCTTCTCGGCGGGCCAGGAGACCACTGTGCGGCTGTTGGGTGCGTCATTGCAGACGCTGGGGGAGCGGCCCGACATCCAGGCGCAATTGCGCAAGGATCGCAGTCTGATCCCGAACTTCATCGAAGAGTCGCTGCGCCACGAGAGCCCGGTCAAGGGTGACTTCCGGATGAACCGGGTGCCCGTCAACGTCGGTGGTGTCGACCTGCCCGCCGGGACTACGGTAATGATCGTGCAAGCCGCCGCCAACCGTGATCCGCGCCGGTTCGAGGAACCCGCTACGTTCGATCCGGCCCGCAAGAACGCCCGCCAACACATCTCGTTTGGCCGCGGTATCCACAGCTGCCCCGGTGCGCCGCTGGCACGAGCCGAAACACGCGTGGCGATCGAACGGTTGCTCGACCGCACGACGGACATCAGGATCGATGAGAAGGTTCATGGACCGGCGAACGACCGCCGCTACCAATATGTTCCAACGTACATCCTGCGTGGCCTGACCGAACTGCACCTGGAGTTCACGCTGGCATGAAAGTTTGGGTAGACGACCAGAAGTGTCGCGGTCATGGCATGTGTCTCACGCTGTGCCCCGACGTGTTCAGCCTGACCGAGGACGGTTACGCCGAGGCCATAGATTCCGACGTTCCAACGGCACTGGAGGCGGCGGCTCAGGAGGCAATCCAATGCTGTCCCGAGCAGGCGATCAGCGAGAAGTAACCAAATAAACGGCCGACTAGGGAGATTCGAGTGGCAAAGGGTTATGTCATCCTCACCGAGGCGATCAAAGACCCGGAAGGCATGAAGGCATACGCCCAGGCCGCCGGATCGGCGATGAGTGGCGCCACCATTCTCGCGGTGGACACCTCACCCAAGGTCATCGAAGGCGACTGGCACGGCGACCAGACCGTCGTCCTGGAATTCGAGTCGGTGGACGCCGCCCAGGCGTGG
Organism: Mycolicibacterium vulneris; assembly: GCF_002104765.1. Lineage (GTDB taxonomy): Bacteria > Actinomycetota > Actinomycetes > Mycobacteriales > Mycobacteriaceae > Mycobacterium > Mycobacterium vulneris. Next base: position 12,474 of record NZ_NCXM01000004.1, on the reverse strand, counting down.
TACGAGTCCGAGGGCTACCAAAAGGCGGCGAAACTGCGGCAGGCGGCGGCCGACTGCAACGCGGTCATCCTCTCCGGATTCTGACCGCTACTCTCCGACGATGGAGATCGCCTGCCGCGGGCATTGACGGACGGCCTCGCGCACATCGGCCTCGTTTTCCGGGGTCACTTCTTCCTGGTGGACCGTCAGCATGTCGTCGTCGCCGAGCTCGAATATGTCGGGGTTGATGCCCATGCAGACGCCGTTGCTCTCGCAGAGTCCCCAATCGACTTCGATCTTCTTGGTCACCGCGACCCCCTTACCGAAGCACCTTGACGGGCACGTTCTTCCAGCCCGCGACGTTCTGCATGTTCACCCGTTTGCATCCCGCCCAGTCCACTTCGTAGCGCGGCATGAAGTCGAGCAGCCGCTCCAGCGCGATCCGGCTTTCCAGGCGGGCCAGCGCGGCGCCGAGGCAGCTGTGGATCCCGTACCCGAGTCCGAGGTGCTGCGCCTCGGTCTGGTCACGTTCGATGTCGAATGTGTCGGCGTCGGTGAACGCCTCCGGGTCGCGGTTCGCCGCGGCGCCGCAGAGGAATACGGGTTTGCCCGCCGGGATCACGCCACCGCTGACGTGGGCCTCTTTGAGGGTGTAGCGGACGTTGTACTGCACCGGTCCCTCGTAGCGCAGTAGCTCTTCGACGGCCCCGGGAATCTTGTCGCGGTCCTCCTGCAGCTTCTGCCACTGGTCGGGGTGGTTGGCGAAGATGACCGCCGCGTTGCCCATCAGTTTGGTGACGGTCTCCGCGCCAGCGCCGCCCAGAAGGGTTGCGAATCCGCAGATCTCGATGTCGTCGAGCTTGCGGAGCTCGCCGTCTTCGCCCGGGATCTCGGCCGCGATCAGCCGGCTGATCATGTCTTCCTGCGGCTCCTGACGCCGCTCCTGGACCAGGCTGAAGTAGTACATTGCCGTATCGATGTTGGCCTGCATGCCGGCTTCGCTGATCTCGATCTGCCCCGGGTCGTGATGCAGGCTTGTGTCGATCCAGTGGCGAACCTGCTGGCGGTATTCCTCCGGCACGCCGGCCATCCGGGTGATGACCTCTACCGGGAACGGCCCGGAGAAGTCCTGCACCACGTCGAAATTGTCCGAGTCGACGGCGCCGAGGTACTTGTCGATCACCTCGATGATCGTCTCGCGCTGCGATTGAATGGCCCGCGGGGTGAAGGCCTTATTGAGCAGGCTGCGCATGTGGCGGTGCTCCGGCGGGTCCATGAAGATGATGGACTTCTGCTCGGGGGCGATGCCCCGGCGCACCATCGCCAGGTCGCAGCCGCGCGCCGACGAATAGGTCTCGAAGTCCTTGAACGCGGCCGCGACGTCTTCGTGTCGGGTCAGCGCGTAAAAATCCTCTTTCTCGTCGTAGTACAGGGGCGCTTCCTCGCGCATCCGCCTATAGATGTCGAACGGATTGTTGAAGTAGTCCTCGGCGTACGGGTCGAAGACAACCTTCGGTTTTGTCACTGAATCCTCCTCAGCGGCGAGGTTGGGCTGAACCTTTACAGCGGAGTCCCTGACTGTAACGCTAACGGTAATACCTTCGTGACGAACCGGAAAGACCAAAACGCTGGCATTTCGAACGCTCTTCGCGATGTCGATCTTCTCGATCACGTCATCCAGCGCACCCAGCCCGTCGCCCAACTCCGCGGGGATACCGCGGACGACGGCCACGTCCTTAGCGACGAAGTCGCCGGCGACCTCGGTGAACGACCCGACGGAACCGCCTGCCGCGGCGCTTTTCGACGCTCCGGCCCAGCGCGTGGACGTCATGACCGGCCGCCACCAGACGGCCCACCATGGGCGACCCATCCGCCCCGCGCCGATGAATCCGACTCTCACCGAGGATGGTCCATCAGGGCCAGCGCCGCGTCGGCCGCATCGAGCACGGCACCGCCGCTCGCCCCGACCCCGCCGGCAAGGTCGACCACGAGCCGGACGTCCTTCTGCAGCAGCCCTCCCGCGACACCGGCCAGCCTGTCCAGCCCGCCGATACCGCCGAGGGCGTTGAGCGCGAAGCTGTTGCCGCTACTGCGGGAGACCACCTCGGTGAGACGGTCCGGCTCGACGCCCAGCTCTTTGGCCAGGGACAGGGCGGTGGCCGCCGTGGCCAGGTTGGCGGTGAACAACAAGTTGTTCAGCAGCTTCGTGGTTTGTCCGGAACCCAGTTCGCCGAGGTGAACGACCGGATCGGCATAGGTTTCGAAGACCGGACGACAGCGCGCGACGACGTCGGTGTCACCACCGACCATCACCAGTAGCCGGCCCTCGGCCGCCGCGCCTCCGCCGCCGCTCACCGGCGCGTCGATGACGGAAACGCCCTGCGCGGTGGCCTTGTTCGCAAGCTCTCGGCAGGTATTCGGGTGCACCGTGCTGTGCACGGCGATGACGCTGCCGGGTTGCATCGTCGTCAATAATCCGCTTTCGCCGCAGGCGAGTTCGTCGATGTCGGCATCGCCCACCACGCAGAGGCACACCAGATCACTGGCCGCGGCCAGTTCGGCCGGAGACCCGGCGACTTTCGCCGGGGTGTCGGCGAACGCCTCGAGGGCCTCCGGTCTACGCGCCCACAGTGTGGTGGGATACCCGCCCTCGGCGATCCGCCGCGCCATGGGTCCGCCCTGGCTGCCCAAGCCGATGAATCCGACGCGCATCTACCCTGCCTCCTCGTCCGGCGAGCGTGACGCTGCAGCCACGTTCGGGCTCGAAGGTGACTGTGGCGTCACATTCGAGGAGCCGTCTGGGCGGGAGGCCGCTTCAGCCACGCATTCCCGCACGAACTCAAGGACTTTCGAGTGGTAATCGGGGGCGGCGTGGCTGAGGCTGATGTTGTGCGCGGCGTCCGGCTGTCGATGCACGATGAACCGCGGCGCCCCGGCGAACAGGGCGCCGATCTCGGTCACCGCAGCATCGTCGGTCTGCCAGACCTTTTCGTGCTCGGCGATGCTGAAGTGCACCGGGACGCGCACGGCGGGCGCGAGCTCCGGAAAAGTCTGTCGCGCCCAGTCCGACACCATCTGGTCCTCGTAAGACGGAGCCGACGGCGAAACCGTGGCGCCGCCGAGGACCGCGGGCGGATAGAGCTCCTCTGGGCTCCATAGCAATTCGCGCATGCCCGACGGGCGGCGTTCGCGGGTAGCGGTTTTCAGTATTTCCTTGGCCGCGGGGTGGTAGTGCCGGCCGGTGCCTGCGAGCTCGATGCCGAGCAGGTCGGCACCCCGATCGTCGGCGGCCAACCGGATCGTCAGCTCGCAACCGCCCGAATGACCCCACACGAATACGCCTGCGCCACGCGGTCGTTCGCCGAGTATGCGATCGACGGCACCGTAAGCCAGGTTGACGCGCTGCTCGCCGGAGACCATCGCTTCCGGGTAGGGTGCCGAGCTGCCGTAGCCGGGCCGATCCAGGGCCACCACGGTGAATCCGGCTGCCGCGCCGGTCCGTGCGAGGGAATACGACGGATGGCCCGGGCAGTCGAAATACATTGCGGTGGTACCGCCCCCGTGAATCGCCACGATCACGGCCTTGGGGTCCTCGGCTTCGGCGACCAACGCCGACATCGGTACCCCGTCCACGATCACGAGCCGGGGCCGCGGAGTCGCGTTCATGCGTCGGCCCGCAGCAAGAGCACACCGCTGGGGGTGAGGCCGCCACTGCTGACCACACCGACGCGGGCGTCGGCGACCTGGCGGTCACCGGCCTCGCCGCGAAGCTGGGTGATCGCCTCGTGCAGGAGTCCCATGCCGTGCGTGCGGCCGTGCGAGAGTTGGCCGCCGTGGGTGTTGAGCGGCAACAGGCCGTCGCGCGCAATGTTCTTGCCGCCGTCCAGGAATTCCTTGGCCTCACCGATACCGCAGAAACCCAGCGCCTCGATCCAGGACAGGCAGTTGAAGGAAAAGCCGTCGTAGAGCTCGGCGATGTCGACGTCGGCGGGCCGCAGCGAAGTACGCGTCCACACGTGCGCGGCCTGGCCCAACACCTGGGGTTCGTGGGTGAGAGTGCTTTGGTCCCAATCGAGTCTCTCGACGATCTGCGTGCCCACCGCTTCCACCAGCACCGGCGGCTTGGCCATGTCGCGGGCGGCGTCGATGGCCGAGACGATGACGGCGATGGCGCCGTCGCACGGCACGTCGCAGTCGTACAACCCGAACGGCGTGGTGATGGGCCGCGCGTTGAGGTAGTCGTCCATCGTCATCGGCGTTCGGTAGATGGCGGTCGGGTTGAGTTCGGCGTTGGCGCGCTGGTTCAACGCGATCCAGCCCAGCGTTTCCTTGGTGGTGCCGTACCGGTGAAAGTGCCGCTGCGCGTTCATCGCTAACGTGTGTGCCGCAGACGTCGCGCCGAATGGCATCTGCCAGCCGGACATTCGGCCCATCGACGGGGTGATCTTGCCTCGCTTCATCAGCTCGCCGTTAGTGGCTTCCCACAGCGTGCGGAAGCACAGCACGTGACGCGCCAGCCCGCAGGCGACCGCGAGCATCGCGGCGATCACCGAGCCGCCCGGGCCGAACGTCTCCATGGCGCCGTTGTGCCAAGTCGGCCGGATGCCGAGCGCGCCCTCGAGGGCGGTGGTGCCGCCCTCCCCAAAGCCGCCGACATTGATCGCGCCGGGGTAGGTGGACAGGCCGTCGATATCGGCGTAGGTCAGGCCGGCATCGGCGATGGCCGCTTCGCACGCCTGCACCGTCAGCGCCAGCGGCAGCTGCATCAATCGGCGTCCGATCGGCGACGCGCCGACCCCGGTCAGCGCGACCTTGTCCTCGAACTTCTCGGCGGTCAGCATCGGTCGGACGTGTTCGCCGAACCGTTCCGGCGCGATCTCATCGACCGGCAGGGGAGTGGACTGCCCGTCGGCACTCGGCTTGAACAGCGGAAACCAGACGTCTTCGACCTGCTCGAAGACGACCTCGACCTGTTGGCCGAGTTCGAGCTGATCGGGTTCGCACTCGACGATGTTGGTGGTCAACCGAACCCGGGGATCCTCGGCGATCGCCACCTGCGCGATCACGTAGGGCGCCGCCAGCCCGGGCAGGCTGAACCGCTCATTGACGGTGAATCCGGCGAGTGTCGCCCGGCCCGAAACGGCCCGCACACCGATGTCGCGGGACCGGCAGTACCGGCAGACCGGAGCCGGCGGATGGATCAGCGATTCACAGCTCTCGCATTCCTGCAGCCGTAGTTTTCCGTCGGCGCCCGAGGTCCAGAAAAATTCGTTCTCTTCTGTGATCAGGGGCAGCGGGCGTCCCGGTGCTGCAGACACGTCACCTCCGCGAGTCCAACGGTCCCCTGGAAGCGATCTGGTAGGCCCGTTATACGAATCGGAGAATTACGTTATCACTCCCGAGCAGGGGCGATCTAGACGGCGTAGGCGGTGCTCGCGATGCAGGTCAGGCGAGGTCGGGGCGCCCGCCGTCAGTACGGCACCCAGACGCCGTCGAAATAGGCACCCCATTGGTGAAAGCCGACGCTCCACATCGGTTCGTTCGGTGACCACGATGGCCGTGGTGGGGGCGGCGGTGGCACGTCCTGTGTCGCGAATGACGGCGAGTATGCAGGCGGGGCGGTGTACCACGGCGGCAACGCCGGTAGTGGTTTGCATTCAAACGTCGACACATTCCACGACATGTTGGGATCGCACTGCGCCGAGCTGATTGCCGGCGTGGCGATCCCCGCGACACTCATCGCCACGAAGGCGACCGCGATGGCAGCGGTCAGACGACCAAATAACCACCTCATGGTGCGCCTCCCCTTGGGGCCATCCCGACCCCGGCTGGTGCCAGCTTATTCCGTCGATACCGCCGCGACCAGAGGAAACATTCGGCGCGACGCAACACCGAGCTGGGCCGTCGTGGTGTCTCAGGTCGGCCGAGAGTTATGCTCGCGGACGCGGTATCAAGTACTTAGCATTCGGAGGGCTGGTTGCTCGACGCGCTTCTGCTCCTCGGTGCCGAAGGACAACAGCGATGCCGCGATGATGCCGACGCCTTGAGGATTGAAGCAGTGATAGATCCGGCGGCGTGACAGCTCCTCGCGATGCACGAACTGCTGCAGGATGTTTGCGTTGCGGCCGCCGAATTCCGGTGGGCTGCCCGGCAGTAGCCACCCGTGGTCGAACTGGAGCCGCTGCCAGGGCGTGACCATTCGGGCACGTGCGAGGTCGACGAAGGACGCTCCGCGGCATGAGCCTGCGTCGGCAGGTGGTCGGTGAGGAAGCTGACGAACTCCGCGCGGAACGCCTCTACTTCGGCGTCAAGGTGAGTTGCACGGCACTACTTTTCCGGGCGAGGACCGCTCAGCGCGTGAATCCCCACTCCGCCTCGTTCTCTTCGGTTTTGAGGTGCTCGGCCGGGTCCTCGGTGTCGGCGAGTGGCGGCGCAGATGCGCGCGAGGTGCGCTGACCGATTTCGGTGATGGCATGCACGGGGCAGTCGAGCAGCGCCCGCATGACCGCGTCGCGATCCGGCTCGGCCACCGTGCCGTCCCCGATGAGGGATGCGTACCCCCAGTCGTCCAGCGAGAAGTATCCCGGCGCGTGCTTGGCGCAGATGCCGAAGCCGTCGCAAATGGTGCGGTCCAGACGGATTTTCATGCTTGCCTCACAGGTTCCGCCTCGTAGGGACGGTCCGCGCGGAACGCGCCGGGTGTGCAGTCGGGACACGTGCCCTCGAGATGCGCACGGACTTCGTCCGGGAACTGATCGAGCAGGCTGGCGGCAACGTTGGTGGCGGCGTCCAGCGTTGCGCACGCGCCGCGTCCGCGCAGCAACACCGACCACCGGCGCAACCGTTCGACATCCTCTACCGTCGCGGCGCCGTCGCGCAGCGCCCCGGCGGCCGCGGCCATCGCCGCCGTTCCGTTGAAGCACGATCCGCATTGCCCGGCGTTTTCGCGGTCGAAGTACGCGAGCACCGATGCCGCCACCGCGACGGGGCAGTCGTCGGTGATGACCGAAATTGCGCCGCAGCCCAAACCGCTGCCGACACGTCGCATCGTCTCGTGGTCCAGGGTGGTCTCCAACACGGAGCGGTTGAGCAGACCGGCGAAGTAGCCGCCCATCAACGCACCGCGCACCTGGTCGGCTGAAACACCGTGCAAGGTGAGCAATTCGGTGAACGCCAAGCCGTGGGGGAGTTCGTAGAGCACCGGTGCCATACCCGCCCCGGTGATGGTGGCCAGGAAGGTGCCGGGCGACAACGTCGTGCCTTGCGACCGGTAGTCAGCACTGCCGTGGCTCTGCAGGTAGGGCAGGTTCGCCAGAGTCTCGACATTGCTCACCAAGGTGGGCCGGTCATCGACTCCCGCTTCGAAGGGCCGCGGCGGTTTGTCGGTCGGTTTGGCCGGGCCGCCGTTGATCGCCCGAACCGCCGCGGTCTCCTCGCCGGCGACGTATCCCGGCTGCACGGTGAGCATCTCGACCGTGACACCCAGCGCGTCGCGATCCAGCTCGCCGAGCGCCGCTTCGACGCTGTGCGCCGATTCCGGGTCGGACACGTAAATGTACGCGCGGTCGGCGTCGACAACCGTCGCGGCGAGCCGCAGCCCGTCCAGGACCAGGTGAGGACGATTGCGCAGCAGCCACCGGTCCTTGACCGAAGCCGGTTCTCCCTCTTCGCCATTCGCGACGACGACGGGAACGCCAAGCGAGCGTCCGTTGTCGCGCACCGACCGCAGCTTCACCGCGAGGGGAAACGCCGCACCGCCGCGCCCGACCAGGCCACTGGAATCGATTTCGCTCAGGAACTCGTCCGGGTTGGCAAGCGGGCGGTAGCCGCCGAGCTTCCGATAGGTCGCCAGATCTTCCCGGGCCTGGCCGGTGTGCTCACTCAGCAGCCGCGGCGTGCACCCGGGGAGGGTCGCGGTGGTGATGGTTGTGGACTCGGTGGTGTTCAAAGCTGGCCTGCCATCGTCCTAGTTAGGCTTGCGCACATGCGAACTGCGGTGGTGCGTGTCAACGTCGACCCGGACAGTGTGCTCACGCCCGCACAACTACGTGACGGCATGGCGGCTCTCCTCGAACTCGTGGCCACGGCCGGCGTGGACGTGGTCGAGAACGACCTCGTGTCCATGCCCGCAACCCGCCGCGAAGTCGAACTGCTCATTGCGGCCGAAGACGGCGATATGGCCAAAGACACGGCGATCGGATTGTGCGCCAGCGCGTTCGGCGGCGCGCCCGTTCCGGGTGTGATCACCTTTGTCAGCCGGGGCACCGACGACGACGCCCACGGGGTGCTGTCCGCGTTCGGGTTGACCGGTGACATCGAGCGCACGCCCGGCGATGACGGATTCGACATCGTCCATGTGACGCTGCGGGAGTCCGACCTCGAACGGATTCCGGAGAGCCGGGTACATACGGCGCTGGAGGCGTCGCTCAACTGTGAGGTCCACATCTACACTCGGTAATGCACCGTTTCGCGCCATTACGAGCCCAGGAATTCGAGGATCGCGGGTGCCGCCTGCACCCAGGTGTCGAACATGTTGAAGTGCTGCACCCGGCCCGCGGCGCGGTCTTCGGACGCCCGCTCCCAGGCGTCCTCGGGCCACGGCGGATCGATGAGCTTCGATCCCTTGATCAGGCAGCTGACTTCCAGCGACGTCCGCTTCGGGTGGTCCATGTCGTTCTCCCCGCCCCGAATGATCAACGTGGGGACCTTGATCCGGTCGAACATCTCGTCCTCGACGCCCGGAATCGTCTGCCCCGGCTTCGAGACGAAGGCGTTGAGCCAGCGCAGCATCAACTTGAGGAACTCGTCCTTGTCGAAGTCGAGGAACCGCTGCTTGTTGTTCGGGTTCTCCTCGATGCGCTCGCGCCATTCGGTCACCTTCACCACGCCGTCCATGCCGGTGCCGCGCACCGCCAGGATGCTGGGAATGATGTAGAAGGAGCCGAGCACGAAGGTGCCGTAGGTGCCGCCGACGATGTTCCACACCACGAGCTTGGTGACCATCTCGGGGTAGAGCATCGTGGTCAGCATGGAATCCCTTGCCCCGCCGGAACCTCCGGCCAGAATGCAGCGCTCGAAGCCCAGGCCGGTCACCAGCTTGTGCAGCGTCTCGGCGCGCATGTGCGACTCGCTCTGTCCGTAGAACTGCACATCGGAGGCGCCACAGTTGGGTCGGTCCCACAGCAGCACCCGGTAGCCACCGGCGGCCAGGGCATCGGCCAGCGGACGCAGGCCGGGGATCTCCTTGCTGAACCGGCCGCCCGGCGTCAGAGCAATGAGATCACCAGAGTCACCGAGGATTTCGTAGACGACGTTTCCCCCGTTGATCTCGATAGAAGGCACCCGATTCTCCTGTAGTTAGGCCTGAACCAAAACGTCGTTGCCGATGACGCGCACCGGATAGGTGCGGATACTCCATTCGGGCTTGACCGCGGTGGTACCCGTCGCCAGCTCGAAACCCCATTGGTGCCAGGGGCAGTAGATGTATTCCAGGTCGCGCACCATGATGGAGTCACCCGGCGCGGTCTCGTCGACGATCGTGCGTCCCCGGGCACGTCCCGAACACAGCGGCCCGCCTTGGTGGGGGCAGTAGTTCGCGATGGCGTAGAAGGTGCCGTTGACGTTGTAGACGCCGACGCCGTGCCGTCCGATCGGTACCAGTTTGTGTGTGCCCGGCGGGATTTCGTCTACGGTTGCGACTACGTGCTCGCGGCCCTGGGCGAGACGTGGCTCGGGCCGTTTGGTCTCCTCCGTCAACTCAGAGCACCCGGGTCTGACCCTCAAGGACCGGCACGGTCTCGGGCAGGTGATAGGTCGCGATGCCGTTCTTGTACATGACCGCGTCGCGGGCGTGCTTGGGCAGGTGCTTGACCAACCAGCGCGGGTCGTCGAACGTCCAGTGCGGGTAGTCCGAGGAGAAGAGCAGGATCTTCTCGCACTCCATCCATTCCAGCGCGCGGGTCAGTTCGGTCTTGTCCTCCGGGTAATCCAGCGGCTGGGTGGTGAACTTGATGTGGTCCTTGACGTACTCGGACGGCTTGCGCTTGATGTCGAGCCACGACTTGCGTGCGTCGTAGATCGCGTCCATGCGCCACATCAGCGGCAGGATCCAACTGAATGCGTGCTCGACGAAGACGATCCGCAGCGTCGGGAACCGGTCGAAGACTCCGTCGAAGATCAGGCTCATCACCTGGTTGGCCGCCAGCAGCGAGTAGGTCACCATGAAGTCGTGGTTGTAGCTGGGGAACCCCACCGGCGGGATCGGCAGCTCATCGAACTGGCTGCGTGACAGGTGGCAGCTCACGGTGATGTCGTGCTTGGTGGCGGCCGCCCAGATCGGGTCGTACTTCGGGTGGCCCCAGGACGGCCGCGGCTCGGCCTTGATCAGAATCTGCGCCATGAAGGGGTGTCCGGCCCAGCGTTCGATCTCGCGGACCGACTCTTCCGGCTCCTCGATGGCGATGCAGATCGACCCGCGCCACCGTTCGTGCCAGTTGTTGTGGCTGTCCAGCCAGTGCTTGGCCTGCCAGTCGTTCAGCGCGGCCGACATCGCATGCTGCGCTTCGGGAATGCGCGCCGGGTAGGCCGCGGGTTCCAGGATCGCGATGTCGGAGCCGGCCTCCATGATCAGCTGACGGAACGCCAGATCCGGGTCGCTGCAGGGAAACTCGCCGTTGGGGGGGAAGGAGTCCACGCGCATCGCGTAAGAGTGCGCGTAGTCCGGGGCGTCGTAGTAGATCTGCTCGCCAACGGAGCGAGTGAGGAAGTACTTGCTGCGCCACGGCTCGGGGATGTACGGGAGTAGCTCTCCACGCTTGGGCGCCGGGTGGACATCCGAGTCGACGCAGCGGACGGCTATGCGCTCGGTAGCGGGAACCCGCTCCTGCGAATGGGTCAACGTCATCTGGCTCTCCTCAGTCTTCCGCGATACTTCTACTCTGCGCTCACCCCGGCGGGAATGTCTATGCCGTAGAGCTGCGCCGCGTTGCGCCAGCACAGCTTCTCGCGCTGCTCGCCGGACAACGCGCTGGGCAGCTTCGTGACATCACCGCACTGCCAGTGTGGATAGCTCGAACCGAACATCACCATGTCGTCTTTGCCGGTGAAGCCGAACCATTCGCCGGCGAATTCGACGTCGCCGGGGCCGTCGAGACTGCCCTGAACGAAATACACGTGACCGGGCAGGTAGTCGCTGGGAATCCGCGGGGCCCAGGGCGTCTGCTCGAGGTGCGGCCGGCCGAACGTGTCCATGCGCCAGATGAACGGCGTGATGAAGTCGGCGGCGCCATCGCCCCATACGAACTTGAGGCCGTCGAACCGCTCGAATACTCCCTCGGCGATCATGTTCATCTGGTGATACAGGTAGTTCAGCGCCATAAAGCTGACGTACTGCTCGTAGGTGCGGGTGTTCCCGTTCGGCGTCGGCGGAAACGCGATGCCCGACCCGACTTCGATGTGCGCGGCGACGGGAAGCCCGGCGTCGACGGCGGCCTCCCAGATCGGCCAGAACTGCGGTTTGCCGTAGAGCTCGCGAGATTGCAGCGGGACGCCGATCTGGACCACCCGCGGGTGCGCACGCCATCTCTCGATCTCGCGCAGCGCGCCTGGGATGTCGTCGGGGTTGACCCGGATGGTGCCGCGGAATCGCTCGCCGAACTCGCTGGACTCCAGCCAGTTCGACACCATCATCTCGTTGTGCGCGGCGTGCAGCGCGCTGCCCAGATGCCGGTCCGGCATGATGCCGCGCGCCATCGGATGCAGGACCGCAACATCGACGCCGCGCTTCGAAAACAGTTCATTGCCAACGAAATCCGGGTCCGAACCCGGATACTGGCGGTCCGGGCCCTCGGCGTTGGGCGCGTACTCACCGCCCGGGGCGCCGTACCAGTCCATCTCATAGTCGGGGAAGCCGCGGCTTTTGAACGGCTCGCGCAGGGTCTTCCGGAGCGCTTTGGTGGACGGGAAGAAGATGTGCACGCTCGCGTCGATCAACGGTGTGCTGGTTCCGTCAGCGTGTTTGATCACGAGAGCCACCCTTCGGCTCCGGCGGCCGAAGCCGGCCGTGCGAGGTCATATGATAGCCAATCTAACATTTTCTTCAGCGGTCCATCAATGGGTTTCCGGTAAGCATTTCGTTTAATCATCATCCCTGGTAGCGGGCGTTTTGCGATCCTGTGGACAAATCCGGTTCTTCTTTCCGGATAATACCATTCTCCGAGTTGTGGACGGATGCGACGACATCATGTTTTTCACCGATGGGGCGAGATGCCATGGGAAAGCCCATGCTTCCCAGACCGATGAAGCCGATCTCCATGGCGCGCCCCTGGCCCCGATGGTGGCGACCCGCTGCGCCCGGCTCCGCCGCGCTAGCGATCGCCAGGCCCCGATGGTGGCGACCCGCTGCGCCCGGCTCCGCCGCGCTAGCGATCGCCACTGTCCCGATGGTGGTGACCCGCTGCGCCCGGCTCCGCCGCGCTAGCGATCGCCACTGTCCCG
>NZ_NCXM01000049.1 GCF_002104765.1 Mycolicibacterium vulneris | reverse complement strand
CGCCCCGGAGGCACCGCCGCCCGCCGAGCCCCCGCCGGGAGGCTAGGCGGGTGTCCGTGCGGATGGATCCGCAGCGCTTCGACGAACTGGTCTCCGACGCCCTGGACCTGATCCCGCCCGAGCTGGCGGCCGCCATGGACAACGTCGTCGTGCTGGTCCAAGGCCGCCATCCCGAGGACACCGAACTGCTCGGGCTGTACGAGGGGGTGGCGCTGACCGAACGCGACTCCGACTACTTCGGCTCGTTGCCGGATGCCATCACCATCTACCGCGACGCGCTGCTGGACGTCTGCGAATCCGAGGACGAGGTCGTCGAGGAGGTGGCCATCACGGTGATCCACGAAGTCGCTCACCACTTCGGCATCGACGACGACCGGCTGCACGAGCTGGGCTGGGCCTGAGGACCTCGCCCGCCCGCCGGATTCCCGGGCGCGGCATCCCAGATTTGTCCGCGCCGAGTGCTATGAACTCACCTATGAGCATTGACTGCCGCGACTGCCGGGCAGGCTTAGATCACTGTCACGGCACCATCATTCGCCACGCACTGCACCGGTCGGAATGCACGGAGCCGGACTGCTTCACCCCTGAGGTGTTGCCGCACGCCTTCTTCATCGACTGCGACGCCGTCGGCTGCACCTGCGCCTGCACCGAGGTAATCGCGCTGGCAGTCTGACCGCGAGGTCAGCCCATCGGGTCGCTGCTTGACCGCACCGCGTCCCCGACCGGGGTCGCCTCTTCCTCCAGGTAGAACGGCGGCGTCAAGGTTCCCCAGCGCACGCAGCTCCACCGCCCGTCGGTGATCGGTGTCAACGCCACCGATTGGGTGTTGTCCAGGTGGTTTTCCAGCGCGAAGTCGGCCTCCACGCCCGCCAACACGGCGGCCGCGAGCCGGATCGCCGCGCCGTGGCTGACGAGAACGATGTCGCCGTGGAAGTCGTGGTTGTCGAGATAGCGCAAGCGCAGGTCGGTGAGCACCGGCACGTACCGGTCCAGCACGTCGTTGCCGGTTTCGCCGCCGGGGAGCGCGACGTCGAGTTCGCCGCGGTGCCAACGCTGGTAGATCGCATTGAACTCGGCGACCGCGTCGTCGTCGTTGCGGTTTTCCAGCCGCCCGACCTGGACCTCGTGGACGCCCGGTACCTCGATGGGCGGCATCTCGACCTGGTCCCCGATCACGGCGGCGGTCTGCAAGGCCCGGGTGGCCACCGAGTGCGCGAGCATCGCCGGCCGCCCCGACCCGCGGGCGAACGCGCGGGCCTGCTCGCGGCCCAACGGGGTCAGCTCCGCCCCGGGCGGCCGCGTGTCGAGCCGGCGCTCGACGTTTCCGAATGACTGGCCGTGTCGCACCAGGATCAACCGACCGCTCACCCCTGCGACCCCCGCTCGTCTGGCGTTCCGCCCCGCAGCTGCGTCAGCCAGCGCGCGCCCTCGTCGGCCGACGGCGGCAACGCCCCGGCGGGTGAGCCGGTGGGCCAGGACCCCAGGTATCGCACATCAGCACAACGACGGTGCAGCGCCTTGAGTGCCTCGGCGACGGCATCGTCGTCGATGTGGCCGACACAGTCGGCGAAAAACCGGTAGGTGCCGAGTCCGGTTCGGGTCGGCCGGGATTCGATGCGCGTCAGGTCGATGCCACGGACGCCGAATTCGGCGAGCGCGCCCAGCAGCGCGCCGGGCGCGTTGTCGATGCGCAGCACCACCGAGGTGCGGTCGGCTCCGGTGCGGGCCGGCGGTTTCCCCGGCCGACCGACCAGAAGGAAACGGGTGCGGGCGTTGGATTCGTCGACGACGCCCTCGGCCAGGGTGTCCAGTCCCCAGCGGGTGGCGGCCAGCGGCGAGGTCACGGCGGCGTCGACGTGTCCCTCGGCCACCTGCTGGGCGGCGTCGGCGTTGGAGTACGCAGGCCGCAGCTTGGCGTCGGCCAGATTGGCGGCCACCCACCGTCGTACCTGGGCCGCCGCGACGCCGAAGGCCGCCAGCGTCCGCACGTCCGCCGCGCCGCGGCCCGGTTTGACGACGATGCTGAACGCGACGTCCAGCGTGGTTTCGGCGAACACCTGCAGGGGTGAGCCGATGGCCAGGCTGTCCAAGGTGGGCGTCACCGAACCGTCGATTGAATTCTCGATCGGGACGCAGGCGTAGTCGGCGGCGTCGTCGCGCACGGCGGCCAGGGCCGCGGAGGTGCTTTCGACGGGCGATGGTTCCACTCCTCCGCCTTGCCCGGGTACCAGGCCGGCGGCGGTGATCTGTCGTAGCGCCGCCTCAGTGAACGTCCCCTCCGGACCGAGGTAAGCGATGCGGGCCACGTCCCAACCCTAGCGGCGTGCAGGCCAGAAAACCCTTGCGACGCCACCACGGGTGAGTTAACTTAGGCTTACCTAATCTAAGGATGAGAATGGTGTTACCGCTGAGCTGCCCCGCCCCGACCACCGCCGAACGGATTCGCAGCGCCTGTGTCCGCGCCAGTGGAGCGCTGCTGGCCATCGAGCATGACGACCCGGTCGCCACCCCGGTGCATCACCTGATGGACGACGGATCCGTCGCGCTGGCGGTCCCCGTCGAACGGGCCGGCGAGCTCGAACGCCCCATCTCGGGATCCCAGGCGCTGCTGGAGTTGACCGACTACGCGCCGCTTCCGCTGCGGGAACCGGTCCGTTCGCTGGTCTGGGTGCGCGGGCATCTCGAGGAGGTGCACCCGAGCGAGATCCTCGACACGCTCGACCTGATCGCCGCCGAGTGCCCGAATCCGGCGCTGCTGGGCGTCGACACCCCGCGCTGTGCGCCTGCAAACGGCGCAGAACCGCGCTATACGCTGCTGCGGCTCGAGATCGCGTCGGTGGTCGTCACCGACGCCACCGGCGCGGAGCCGGTCAGCGTGGGCGACCTGCTGGATGCCCGGCCCGACCCGTTCTGCGCGCTCGAGTCGAGCCTGCTGTGGCACCTGGACACCGCCCACAGCGATGTCCTCGCGCGACTGGTGTCCAGGCTTCCGGCGCCGCTGCGGCGCGGCCACGTGCGACCGCTGGGCCTGGACCGCTACGGCGTCCGGTTTCGCGTCGAGGGCGACGACCGCGATCACGACGTCCGGCTGCCCTTCCACAAACCGGTCGACGACATGACCGGCCTGAGCCAGGCCATCCGGGTGCTGATGGGATGCCCGTTCATCAACGGACTTCGCGCGCGCGGCTAGCCCTGCGACGATGCAGCCCGCGTAGCGGGGTGAGGAGGAGTAGGGCAATTGGCCTAGCCCTGCGACGATGCAGCCCGCGTAGCGGGGTGAGGAGGAGTAGGGCAATTGGCCTAGCCCTGCGACGATGCAGCCCGCGTAGCGGGGTGAGGAGGAGTAGGGCAATTGGCCTAGCCCTGCGACGATGCAGCCCGCGTAGCGGGGTGAGGAGGAGTAGGGCAATTGGCCTAGCCCTGATCGCGGCGAACCGGCGCGGCGGAGCGCCGAGCACGTACGTTAACCGGGTGAACGGCGACCGCTCATCGCACCGCCGGCGGCCTCCCGGTGGGAGCCCACCCGCACAGCCGCGTCCCGGACAACCGCGTCCCGGACAACCGCGTCCCGAGCCGCCGCAGGTGATCCGCCGCCCGGGCGGCCCGCCGGTGTCACCGACCGCGCAGACCCAGCCGCTGCACCAACCACAGCCCCGACCCGCGGCCGCTGCCCCGGCGTCCCGTGTTCTGCCACCCCGGCCGCAGGCGCCGCGCGCATCCCGCAGGCGGCGCGGGCTCCGCTGGGTCCGCACGGTGGTGTCGGTCCTGCTGGTAGGCCTCCTGCTGATCGGCGCGGGCATCGTCGCGGGGGCCGCCTGGTTCGACAACAAACTGCACCGCGAGCAGGTGCTCGCCGGCTACCCCGACCGCCCCGCGACCGGCCGGGGCACCAACTGGCTCATCGTCGGGTCGGACAGCCGCCAGGGGCTCAGCGCCGAGCAGCAGCAGGATCTGGCCACCGGCGGCGACATCGGTAACGGCCGTACCGACACGATCCTGCTGGTTCACGTGCCGGGCGTCGGCGCCGGAGTGCCGACGACCATGGTGTCGATACCGCGTGATTCGTACGTGCCGATCCCGGGTCACGGCAAGGACAAAATCAACGCCGCGTTCGAGATGGGCGGCGCGCAACTGCTGGTCCAGACGGTGGAGCAGGCCACCGGGCTGCGCCTCGACCATTACGCCGAGATCGGGTTCGGCGGGTTCGCCGGGCTGGTGGACGCGCTCGGCGGGGTGACGGTGTGTCCAAAGACGGCGTTCAACGATCCGTTGGCCGGCATCGAGCTGCCAGCGGGCTGCCAGACCCTCAACGGCCGCAACGCGCTCGGCTACGTCAGGTCGCGCGACACGCCGCGGGCGGATCTGGACCGGATGGTCAATCAACGGCAGTTCGTGGCGGCGCTGCTGCATCGGACCGCCAGTCCCGCGGTCTGGCTTAATCCGTGGCGCTGGTTCTCGGTGCCGCGCGCGGCCGCCGACGCCCTGACCGTCGACCGCGGTGACCACGTCTGGGATCTGGCCCGGCTCGGCTGGGCATTACACAGGTCGACAACCACCATGACCGTGCCGATCGGCGAGTTCACCAGCGGTGACGCCGGGTCGGTGGTGGTGTGGAATCACGACGAGGCCGCGCAGTTGTTCCAGTCGTTGGCGTCCGACGCTCCCTTACCCCCATCGGACGAACAGCAATAGCGGCCGGCCTAACCGTTGCCCTCGCCCGCCCGGTTGCCCTGCAGCCACGCCTTGGTGCGGCCCGGGTGGTGGGTGGCGAGCCAGGCCACCCCGACATCGCGGCAGAAATCGATGTCTTCGTAGTCGTCGACGTTCCAGCAGTAGACCGCCCTGCCCTGGGCGATCGCGCGGTCGGCCAGTTGGGGATATTCCTTCAGCGTGGTGAGCGAGGGCCCGACGGCGGTGGCGCCGATGGCGGTGGGCGCACCGCTGGTCAGATAGCGCGCGGTCTTGCCGAGCAGCACCGTCGGCAGCAGCGGCGCGGCCCGCCGGATCCGCCATACCGCGGACGCCGAAAACGACATCACCACCGCGCGGGACCGGTCCGCCGAGGCGGGCGCGGCGATGCCGAACCGATGCAGCGACGCGAGCAACTTGGTTTCCACCAGCGAGCCGTACCGGACCGGGTGCTTGGTTTCGATGAACAGCTTCACCGGCCGATGCCAATCCAGCACCAGCGACACCAGCGCGTCCAGCGTCAGCAAACTGGTGTCGCCGTGCGCGCCGTCTTCTCGCCAGCTGTCGTGCCAGGCCCCGTACTCGAGCTCGCGCAATTCGGCGAGGGTCATCGTGCTGACCAAGCCGGCGCCGGTCGACGTACGGTCCAGCCGGCGGTCGTGCACGCACACCAGATGGCCGTCACGGGTCAAGCGCACATCGCATTCCACCCCATCGGCGCCTTCTTTCAGCGCAAGGTCATAGGCGGCCAGCGTGTGTTCGGGCCGCGCGGCCGACGCGCCGCGATGGGCGACGACATAGGGGTGCCCGGCGAGCACCTCGTCGGCCCACGTCATACCCCTATGCTGCCGGGTCCTGCCCCTTCAACTCAACTGGGGCGGCCGACGCCGGGGCAGCTGCCCCGTCGTCGGGAACCGCAACCCAGCGATGCGCGGGCCGGGCGACGGGTTTGCGCTGGAATCCCTCGAAGACGCGGGTGGCGGCGGCCAGCGTGGCGGCCGCGAACAGATACGCGAAAACCATCAGGACGGTGTTGTTGGCGATGCCCTGGGCGTCGGTGGCGAAGCTGGTCGCGATGGCCGCGATGGACACGGCATAGCTGCAGACCCACGCGCCCCACCACTGAAGGATGCTGCCCCGCTGCCGGGCATAGTGCTCTTCGAGCAGCGCAAGCTCGATCACGTACACCGGGGCCCAGAGCAGGTTGGCCAGCGGCACCACGCAGCCGGCCCACAGCGCACGCGTGGAGCGCTGTTCGGGCAGGCCATGATGGGCGAACACGGCGGCGCGGCGGGCGATCATCCAGCGGATCAGCACCACGCCGGAGGCGATCACCGCGGCCCCCGCGGCCACGCTGGCGAGCACGCCGAGCCAGTCGGCTCCGAGGGCCACCCATGTGTTCAGCAAGGTGTTCCGGTTGACCACCAGCAGCAGGTACCGCACCACGTACACCAGGGCGGCGATGCTGAGCACCAGCACGCTGACGAAGGACGTGGTGCGGACGATCTGCGCCGGCGGCCCCGCCTGCGCGGGTGCTTCCGCGGCCGCGGGCGCCTCCTCGACGCGGTCGGCCAAGCCCCACCGCGGTATGACGGTGTAGCGCGGCGTGGGCCCGAGGGGACGGCGGCCGCGTCGCGGCGGCGGCGCGGCGCCCGGCCGTACCGCAATCCACCGGTAGCCGGGCGGCAGTCGCGGCGCCGTGCGCTGCCACACCGTCGTCGCCGAGCGGCGAACCTGCGTCGGGGCGCCGGGCGCACCCCATCGCGGGTCGGCCGGCGGAGCGTCCGGCGCGGGCGCCAGCAGGGCCCCGCGGCAGCGGGGACACCATTCTCGTTGTCGGTCACGCACGTTCCAGCGCGTGCCGCACTGGGAGCACACCTGGATCACCGGACCAGACTAACGCCGTCCCGAGGCGGGCCGAGTTACACCGGTCGGGGCGCCGCGCGGGACCCGCGATGGGCGCCCATCCGAGCGGGCTCGGCAACCGACGGAGGCGGCAGAGACTATCCACAGTTTCCACAGGTTTATCCACACACACCCACTGGGTATAGAACGCATCACTACAGCCTCTGGCAGCTGACCGTGGTGTAACTGTGGATAACACCCCGGAATTGCACGCATGCCATCGACAGCCCAAAACCGGTCGATGAGCGAAATGAATTGCCTCACTAAACATCCTCATCGGCCGCGCTCGGCCGACGATTCATGTCCCGGCCGCATCGGTCGTCTAAGCCCTGCCATCTCGCCAACCCCCAGCTCAGCACCTTATTTTTCAAGCTCGCCACAAAGCGCTATGATCGCGTTCGCGAAAAGTGTTTGTGACTCACCTCACTAACGCGAGGTGAACCGGGGGGGGGTGAAAGGCGATTGATGGCCACGCATTCGTTCGGTCCGGGTTCACCGGGCCCGTCGAAGTCGTACTGCGGCTCGCCGGCGTGGAATCACAGCTACAGCATCGCCGCGTTGCGCGCCGGGTTGATCGCCCTGGCGTTGCTCGCGGTGCTCGCGGTCATCGTCTTGTCTTGAACCGCCGCTGAGCGGGTATCCGCGTTCCGGCTCACAAGGGTCGTTCTTGCGGAGCGCGCACTCATGGAGCAGGGTTGATAACGGCTGGCCGCCGTGAGGCGACCCCGCGCGACTGAGCGTCAAGACGATAATCGAAGAAAGGAATGCCGTGGCTGAATACACCCTGCCCGACTTGGACTGGGACTATGCAGCGTTGGAACCGCACATCTCGGGGCAGATCAACGAGATCCACCACAGTAAGCACCACGCCACGTACGTCAAAGGCGTGAATGACGCTCTGTCCAAGCTCGAAGAGGCCCGCGCCAACGAGGACCACGCTGCGATCTTCCTGAACGAAAAGAACCTCGCCTTCCACCTGGGCGGCCACGTCAACCACTCGATCTGGTGGAAGAACCTGTCGCCGGACGGCGGCGACAAGCCGACCGGCGAATTGGCCGCGGCGATCGACGACGCATTCGGATCCTTCGACCGATTCCGCGCCCAATTCAGCGCGGCCGCCAACGGGCTGCAGGGCTCGGGCTGGGCGGTCCTGGGGTACGACACCCTCGGCAGCCGACTGCTGACCTTCCAGCTCTACGACCAGCAGGCCAACGTTCCACTCGGCATCATCCCCTTGCTGCAGGTCGACATGTGGGAGCACGCCTTCTACCTGCAGTACAAGAACGTCAAGGCGGATTACGTCAAGGCGTTCTGGAACGTCGTCAACTGGGCGGACGTGCAGAAGCGGTACGCGGCCGCGACCTCGAAAACTCAGGGCCTGATTTTCGGCTGACTTTCATTTCGATCGGCAGGGGCGTCGCGCGGTCGCGCGGCGCCCCCGTCGTCTGCCTGACCTTTGATCGACCGTGTCTATGTTGCACGGCGCCTAAACCGCAGGCATGCTTAATTATTCGGACTTACCAGTGTGGTTATTCCAAGCGGAGGCGTCGCGCGGAGGTCGAAAATGGAAACAGGGGCAGATCGGCCTATCGGGGTTTCCCCGTTTCATTCACGTGGTGCCTTGAAGGGATTCGTGATCTCCGGGCGTTGGCCCGATTCGACCAAAGAATGGGCCCAGCTGCTCATGGTCGCCGTCCGGATCGCGTCCCTGCCCGGATTGCTCTCGACCACAACGGTCTTCGGAGCCCGCGAGGAATTGCCGGACGAGCCCGAGCCGGGCACGGTGGGACTGGTGCTGGCCGAGGGCACGGTTTTCGGTGAATCAGCCATTCAGCCGGGCTATTTCGCAGAGCATCAGCCGCCGGCATTACTCATGTTGCACCCGCCCTCGGAAACCACGCCGTCACTGCCGGAATGCAACGGGGCGGCATCGGGATGCGTATTGCTGCCCGGATTGCCGTATCTCGGACTCGAGCATCGGGCGGCGTGGGTGGAAGCGGAAGCCGACGGCACCATTACGTCGATGGTGAGCCGGGTCGGTGTCGACCCGATCAGCCATCCCGATACGGCAATACTGGCAATGCTGCTCGCCGCATAAACGAGATGCCCGAATACAGTTCGGGTCTCAAATCCCAGAATTGCGGCCGGCCGAACTCCGTTGCCGCGCTGGCGGACGCCGAATGGGCCCATTAATCTGGGACCGTCAGCGAAGGGGAGTAGCCCCCAATCGTCGAGTCGACATACTGGCGCACAGCCCGGCCGGCGAACCGGTTCACCCGGTGGGCGAGACCTTCGACCGGAGTTCGACGACGTCCGCGGTCGTCGACGACGCGTCGAAAGGTCACCCGACATGCTCGCCGCCACCCTGTTGACCCTAGGAGTGGTGTTCGTCGCCGAACTCGGTGACAGATCCCAACTGATCACCATGACCTACGCCCTGCGCTACCGGTGGTGGGTGGTGTTGACCGGGGTCGCGCTCGCCGCGTTCACGGTGCACGGGGCTTCGGTGACAATCGGTCACTTCCTGGGCGCCGCCCTGCCGGCCCGGCCGCTGGCCTTCGTATCGGCCCTCGCCTTCCTCGCCTTCGCGGTGTGGGCCTGGCGGGAGGGCGCGGCCACCGACGAGACGGTGTCGCAGCCGCGCGAACCGCGATTCGCCTTCCTCACCGTGGTGTCGTCTTTCGCGCTGGCCGAGATGAGCGACAAGACCGCCCTGGCGACAGTGACGTTGGCCAGCCACCACGACTGGGTCGGGGTGTGGATCGGCTCGACACTGGGCATGGTGCTGGCCGACGGTCTGGCGATCGCCGCGGGACGGCTGCTGCATCGGCGCCTGCCGGAAAAACTGCTGCACGTCGCCGCCAGCCTGCTGTTCCTGACGTTCGGGTTGTGGATGCTGTTCGACAGCGCCTTGGGCTGGCGCTGGATGGCCGTCGCCGCGACCGTCGCCGTGGCGATGGCCGTTACCGCAATCGCGGTCGCGCAGACGCGGTGGGGCCGCAGAACCGTCACGGCAAATCGGCGACGGACCACCGAAAACCGGCTAAGTTAACGGCGCCTCGACCGCCGGTGTCCGGGGGCCGTCTGCCGGGCAGCGCGGCAGACAACGGGGCGGTTTTCGCATTCGGCAGCAAAGGGTGTGCTAAATCGGCCCGGCTCGCCGACCCGTTGCGGTGCGATTTCCCAGCACGGCCCGGCATATTATCGCGCCCGTCAGCAGGCCATCCGCCCGCCACTTCGGAACGCATGTCCAATTCTGCGGATAACCTGTGAGTTTCATTGATTTAGTGGACACCCCAGCGAATCAGTTAGACGCTCGTCGAGTGGGGAGGTGGCGGGCGTCAGCTATGCCGGTCGGGAATCCCCTGGGGTTTGCACCTGATTAGGGTTACCAAGCCTCGCTACCATGATCAGCAAATACACCTAGGTAATAGTTCACTTCTACAGCCCAGTGGAGGTCATATCAATGAGCACGACGTTCGCTGCTCGCCTGAACCGCCTGTTCGATACGGTGTATCCCCCAGGACGCGGGCCGCACACCTCCGCGGAAGTGATCGCGGCGCTCAAGGCGGAGGGCATAACGATGTCGGCTCCGTACCTCTCGCAGCTGCGTTCCGGCAACCGCACTAACCCGTCGACGGCGACCATGGCCGCTCTGGCCAACTTCTTCCGGATCAAGTCGGCCTACTTCACCGACGACGAGTACTACGAGAAGCTCGACAAGGAGTTGTCGTGGCTGGCCACGACGCGCGACGACAACGTGCGCCGCATCGCGGTGCGCACGGCCGAGCTGTCCCCCGAGGCGCAGCGTGAGGTCATGGAGCGGGTCAACGAGTTGCGTCGGGCCGAGCACTTAGACGCCTGACGTCCGCGCCTGGCACCGGCCGCCGGCCTGCCCTGGAGGGCTGCCGCCCGCCCATTCCGATTAGGGTTGGCTCAGCGGATCGCGCAACCGCGAGAGCGATAGTCCACGAGATAACCGGGAGGCGGCCGGGAATGGGCCTGTTCCGCAAGCGAAAGAGCCGCGCGACGCGTCGCGCCGAAGCCCGCGCGATCAAGGCCCGCGCGAAGCTCGAGGCCAAGCTGGCCGCGAAGAATGAGGTTCGCCGCGCCAAATCCGCACAACGGGCGGAGAACAAGGCGCTGCGCGCGCAGATCAAGGCCCAACGCGACAGCGACCGCAACGCACTGAAAGTCGCTGAGGCCGAACTCAAAGCCGCGCGGGAGGGCAAGATCTTCTCACCGACACGAATCCGACGGGTGTTGACGGTGTCTCGGCTGCTCGCGCCGATCCTCACCCCGCTCATCTACCGGGCGGCCGTCGCGGCCCGCGCGCTGATCGATCAGCGTCGCGCCGATCAGCTCGGCATTCCGCTGGCCCAGATCGGCCAGTTCTCCGGCCACGGGGCCCAGCTGTCGGCCCGCATCGCCGGGGCGGAGAAGTCGCTGCGGATGGTGCAGGACAAGAAGCCCAAGGACGCCGAGACCAAGCAGTTCGTCTCCGCCATCGCCGAACGGCTCACCGATCTGTCGGCGGCGATCACCGCCGCGGAGAACATGCCGGCAGCGCGGCGGCGCGCTGCCCACGCCGCGATCTCGTCGCAGCTCGACGGGATCGAAGCGGACCTGATGGCCCGCCTCGGCCTGAGTTGATCACCCGCACGGAAGGCAGCGCCCCCACATGGCAATCCCCAGCAGGTCGATCTCGCGCACCCTGATCGCGCTCACCGCGGCCGCCGCCCTCTATCTCGGATCGGCGGCCCAGACCCCCGCCGCCTGGGCGCACGTGCACGCCAGCAGCGACAACGCGGTACGCGGGGCCATGGCGATCGTCACATTCCAGGTGCCCAACGAATCGAACACCGGGGCGCTCACCACCGCGCTGACCATCACGCTTCCCAATGTCGCATCGGCACGTACCGAAAGCCTGCCGGGCTGGACGGCCAAGCTCGACCGGGACGCCGCGTCCGGCACCGTGCGTTCGGTGACGTGGACGGCCAACCTCACCGGCGGGATCGGGCCAGATCAATTCGGGCTGTTCCGGCTGTCGGTGAAGCTGCCCGACACCGATACCGTCAGCTTCCCCGCCACGCAGACTTACGCCGACGGAACCGTTGTGAAATGGGACCAGCCGCCGCTGCCCGACGGAAGCGAGCCGGAGCACCCGGTGCCCATGCTCACCCTCGCCACCGGCCCCTCGGGCCCGCACCAGCACCACGGGTCACCTGCGCCCGCGCCGGCCGCCGCACGGTCGAACGCGGCCGACAACGCCGCCCGGCTGTTGGGCGGCGCGGCCCTGGTGGTCGCCGCCGCCGGCGTCGCGATCGCACTGATCCGCCGACGGACATGAGGCGCCTGGCGCTCGGCGCGTGCGTGGGCGTCATGTTCGTGATCGCCACACTGACCGCGCCGACCGCGGGCGCGCACGCCACCCGCGTCTCCACCGATCCCGCGGCCGATGCGGTGCTGGCGGCCGGCCCGCAGCGGGTGAGCGCCACCTTCAACGAGCAGTTGCAAACCACGTTCGCGGCCATGACGGTGGTCGGGCCCGACGGCAACGTGTGGTCAACCGGAGAGCCCACGGTGCAGGGCGCGGTGGTCGGCATCGCCCTGCGCGCGCTCGGGCCGGCCGGGACGTACACGGTGAACTACCGGGTGACGTCCGCGGACGGCCACGTGGTGTCCGGATCGTGGCCGTTTCGGCTCACGGTGCCCGGCACCGGCACGCCCGGTCCACCCGCGGCCGGTCCTGACGGCGGCGGCGCGCTCCCGATCTGGCCATTCGTCGCGGTCGCGGGGGCTCTCGTCGCCGGCGGCGCGTGGTGGGCGGCGCGGCGCGGACGGTGAGAGCGGGGGCCGGCGACGGGTGCCGGAGGCGCCGCAACGCGTCCTGGCATGATGGGACCTTGAACCCACTGAGCTAGGGAAAAGACGACAGAGGAAGCTCAAGGAGCGGCCGCATGGCAGACCCGCAGGACCCAACGAACGGCGCACCCGGCAGCGCCGGTACCCCGCCGGAGAAGAAGCCGCCCGCCAAGGCGGCGGAAAAGACCGCAAAAGCGCCGGCCAAAAAGGCACCTGCGAAAAAGGCGCCCGCCAAAAAGGCGCCGGCCAAGAAGGCACCCGCCAAGAAGGTGCCGGCAAAGGCCGCCGAACCCACACCCCTGAAACCACCCGAGCAGTCGGCCGCGGAACCGCTCGACGTGCAGCAGCGGGCCGAAAGTAACGGCGACCTGACCGCAGCCGCCAAAGATGCTGCTGCACAGGCGAAGTCCACCGTGGAGGCCGCCAACAACCCGGTCTCTCCCGCGGTCCCGGGTCCGGCGGTGGGCCAATCCCCAGTACCGCTGATCGTTGCCCTGGCCGTCAGCCTGCTGGCCATCCTGCTCATCCGCCAGCTGCGTCGCCGCTGAGCGGCAAGCGTCTAACGTGTCAGAAGTGACGGTGCCTTTCCGGCCGACGGCCGACCTCGTAGACAGCATCGGTCCCGACGTACGCAGCTGCGACGTGCAATTCCGCCAGTTGGGCGGGCGGGCCGAATTCGCCGGGCCGATCAGCACCGTGCGGTGCTTTCAGGACAACGCGCTGGTGAAATCGGTGCTCTCGGAACCGGGCGGCGGCGGGGTCTTGGTCATCGATGGCGACGGCTCCCTGCACACCGCGTTGGTCGGCGACGTCATCGCCGAGCTGGCCCGGTCGAACGGCTGGGCGGGCCTCATCGTCAACGGCGCGGTGCGCGACTCGGCCACGTTGCGCGGCATGGACATCGGCATCAAGGCGTTGGGCACCAATCCCCGCAAGAGCACCAAGACCGGTGCCGGCGAGCGCGACGTCGAGGTCACCCTGGGCGGGGTGACGTTCGTACCGGGCGAGATCGCCTACAGCGACGACGACGGCATCGTCGTCGTCGCGGGCCAGTGATCCGCTAAACCGCTACCGGGGCAGGCTTTTTCGCGAACTTCAAGCCTTCGTCGTCGACCCTGCCGCGCCGGATCGTGCGCATGTCGATGAAGTAATTCTGCTTGAGCCGCCACGGGGCACGCGACCCCGACTTGGGCAGCAGGTGCATCGAACGCCGGAAGTAGCCGGGGGTGAAGTCCATGAACGGCAGCTCATCGACGCCCGTGCCCGGATGCTGCGGCTCCACGAAGTCAAAATCCTTGGCGTCCATGTAGTTCAGCAACCGGCACACGAACTCGGAGACCAGGTCGGCCTTCAGCGTCCAGGACGCGTTGGTGTAGCCGAAGGTGATGGCGAAGTTCGGCATGCCGGAGAACATCAGGCCCTTGTAGGTCATCAGTGAGGTCAGGTCGAGGACCTCACCGTTGCGGGTCGGCTGCACGCCGCCCAGCAGCTGCATGTTCAAACCCGTTGCGGTGACAATGATGTCGGCCGCCAGCTCCTCACCCGAGCTGAGCTTGATACCGGTCTTGGTGAACCGGTCGATGGTGTCGGTGACAACGTCGGCCTTGCCGTGCCTGATGGTCCGGAAGAAGTCGCCGTCGGGGGCCAGGCACAACCGCTCGTCCCAGACGTTGTAGCGCGGGCCGAAGTGCTTCTCGACGTCGTAGCCCTCGGGCAGGCGACGCTGCGCCATCGTCATCAACGTTTTGCGCATGTAGCCCGGGGCCTTGCGGGACAGCTGGTACTGGAAGGTGCTGAACGCGATGGCTTTCCAGCGGTTGGCCATGTGTGCCAGGTGGTCGGGCAGCAGCCGGTTGGCCTTCTCGGCGAACGGATCGATCCCGGGCAGCGAGCCGATGTAGGTCGGTGAGCGCTGCAGCATCGTCACGTGACCCGCGCCCGAGTTCACCAGGGCCGGAATCAGGGTGATCGCGGTGGCACCGGACCCGATGACGACGATCCGCTTGCCCGCGTAGTCGAGGTCCTCGGGCCAGTGCTGCGGGTGGACAATCGTTCCGCCGAAGTCGTCCGAGCCCGGGAAGGACGGCGAGAACCCCTCGTCGTAGTTGTAGTAACCGGTGCAGGCGAACAGGAATGAACACGTGATCTCGCTCTGCCGGCCGCCGCTCTCGACGGTCACGGTCCAGCGGTTGTCGCTGTCGGACCAGTCGGCGGCCACCACCCGGTGCCGGTAGCGGATTTTCGGCTCGATCTTGTTCTCAACCGCGGCCTCCTTGATATAGGCCTTGATCGAGGCTCCGTCGGCGATCGACTTCGCCGAGCGCCAGGGCTTGAACCGGAAACCCAGGGTGAACATGTCCGAGTCCGACCGGATGCCCGGGTACTTGAACAGGTCCCAGGTGCCGCCCAGGTCGGCGCGACGTTCGAGGATGGCGTAGCTCTTAGTCGGGCAGCGTTCCTGCAGGTGCCAGGCCGCGCTCACGCCGGAGATACCGGCGCCCACGATGAGGACGTCAAGATGCTCAGTCATGAACGCAACGCTATCAACACGGTGTTGAATCAGTCAACGCCGTGTTGAAAATTTCGACAACGTGTAAAGTAGCGGCCGTGACTACCGTCGGTTCCGCCCGCACCCACCGGGGCAGGCGTTCGGCGCGCCCGTCCGGCGACGACCGCGAACTGGCCATCCTGTCCACCGCCGAGCAGCTGCTGCGGGACCGCCCGCTCGCCGACATCTCCGTCGACGACCTGGCCAAGGGCGCCGGCCTGTCCCGGCCGACGTTCTACTTCTATTTCCCATCCAAGGACGCGGTGCTGCTCACCCTCTTCGAGCGCGTGATCATGGAGGCAGACTCCGCGCTGGTGACCATGATCGCCAACCCACCCGCCGACCTGAAAGCGCTGTGGCGCATCGGGATCAACGTCTTCGTCGAGACCTTCGGGGCGCACCGCGCGGTGTCACTCGCCGCCGACGCAGCGCGCACCAACAAGGATGTCGACGACCTGTGGTCGCGCTTCATGCAGAAATGGGTCGACCACACCACCACCGTGATCGAAGCCGAACGCGCCCGCGGCGCGGCGCCGGTGACGCTGCCGGCCCACAATCTGTCCGCGGCGCTGAACCTGCTCAACGAAAAGGTCATGCTCAGCTCCTTCGCCGACGGGCGACCGTCGGTGCCCAGCGGGCAGCTGCTCGACACGCTGGTGCACATCTGGGTCAGCAGCGTCTACGGCGACGCCTGCTGACAGCCGCTTGTCGGTGCCCTGTGCGAACATATGTTCGTGCGGTGCGATGCGTCCATCCTGCACGCGGACCTCGACTCCTTCTACGCGTCCGTCGAACAGCGCGACGACCCGACCTTGCGTGGCCGCCCGGTAATCGTGGGCGGCGGTGTGGTGCTGGCCGCGAGCTACGAGGCCAAGGCCTACGGCGTACGCACCGCCATGGGCGGATCCCAGGCCCGGCGGTTGTGCCCGCAAGCCGTCGTGGTGCCCCCGCGGATGAGCGCCTACTCGCGCGCCAGTGACGCCGTCTTCGAGGTGTTCCGGGATTGCTCCCCGATCGTCGAGGCCCTGTCGGTGGACGAGGCCTTCCTCGATGTCGGCGGGCTGCGCCGGGTCGGCGGCACTCCGGTCGCGATCGCCGAGCGCCTGCGGACGGACGTGCGCGACCGCGTCGGGCTGCCGATCACCGTCGGCGTCGCGCGCACGAAGTTCCTCGCCAAGGTCGCCAGCCAGGAGGCCAAGCCGGACGGGCTGCTGCTGGTGCCGCCCGATCAGGAGCTGACCTTCCTGCGGCCGTTGCCGGTGCGTCGGCTCTGGGGTGTGGGCGCGGTGACCGCCGAGAAGCTGCGCGCGCACGGCATCGTGACCGTCGCCGACGTCGCCGAGCTCAGCGAGTCCGCGCTGGGTTCCATGGTCGGCGGTGCGATGGGTCGCCAGCTTTACGCGCTGTCGCGCAATATCGACCGCCGGCGGGTGACCACCGGGGTCCGTCGCCGATCCGTCGGCGCGCAGCGGGCATTGGGCCGCGCCGGAAACACCATGTCGCCCAACGAGATCGACGCCGTGGTGGTCAACCTGATCGACCGCATCACCGGCCGCATGCGCGCCGCCGGGCGCACCGGTCGCACGGTGGTGCTGCGCCTGCGTTTCGCCGACTTCACCCGCGTGACCCGGTCGCACACGTTGCCGTGGGCCACGTCGTCCACCGCGCCGCTGTCGGCCGCCGCGCGCCGGCTGGTCGCTGACGCCACACCGCTCATCGCGCAGCGCGGCCTGACGTTGGTCGGGTTCGCGGTGTCGGGCATCGACCTCAGCGGCTCCCAGCAGCTGATGCTGCCCTTCGGCGAGCCGAAGCATCGCGTGCCGGGCGACGACATCGACGCGGCCATCGACCGGGTGCGCCGCCGCTACGGCAAGTCGGCACTCACGCCCGCGGTGCTGCTGCGCCGCGACCCTGGCTTCGAAATGCCGCACCTACCGGACTAGTGGCGATCGCGAGGGCGGCGCAGCCGGGCGAAGCGGGTCGCCACCATCTCGGCTAACTGGCGCCGGTCCACTCCAGCAGCCGCCCGGCCGGCCAGGTGTTCACGATCCGGTCGACGGGGACGCCCGCGTCCAGCGCGCGCTGGGCGCCGTAACCGAGGAAATCCAACTGGCCGGGCGCATGGGCGTCGGTATCGATGGTGAACACGCACCCGATCTCCAGCGCCAGGTTCAGCAGCCGGGTCGGCGGATCGCGGCGCTCGGGCCGGGAGTTGATCTCCACCGCGGTGCCGTGGTCGCGGCACGCGGTGAACACCGCTTCGGCGTCGAACTTCGATTCCGGCCGGATGCCGCGATTCCCCGAGACCAGCCGGCCGGTGCAGTGACCGAGCACGTCGGCGTGCGGATTGGCCACCGCGCGCAGCATGCGCCGCGTCATCGCCGGGGCATCCATCGACAACTTGGAATGCACGCTGGCCACCACCACGTCGAGGCGCTCCAGCAACTCGGGTTCCTGATCAAGGCTGCCGTCGTCGAGGATGTCGACCTCGATCCCGGTCAGGATGCGCATCGGCGCGAACTTCTCCCGCAGGCCGTCGATCACGTCGAGCTGTTTGCGTAACCGCTCCGGCGAGAGGCCGTTGGCGATGGTCAGCCGTGGTGAGTGGTCGGTCAGCGCGCAGTACTCGTGTCCCAGCGCCGCCGCGGACGCCATCATCTCCTCGATCGGCGCCGAGCCGTCCGACCAGTTGGAGTGCAGATGCAGGTCGCCGCGCAGCGCGGAACGGATGTCGCCGCCACCGAGATCCTCGGCAGTGGAGCGGAGTTCGACCAGCAGGTCGGGCTCGCGGCCGGACCACGCCTGGTCGATGACCTTGGCCGTTTTGGGACCGATCCCCGGCAGCGACTGCCAGCTGTTGGCCTGGCCGTGACGCTCCCGGGTCGCCTCGTCGAGGGCCTCGATGATGTCGGCCGCGTTGCGATACGCCATCACACGCCTGGGGTCGTGGCGGCTCCGGTCCTTGAAGTAGGCGATCTGCCGTAACGCCGCTACCGGGTCCATGACCCCAGTGTGCCGATGATTGCGAGCGCGGCGAAGCCGGGTGCCGCAGGTCACCGTCGGACCTCCGCCCATCACAACAGCTGGCCGGCGACGAACCCGGCGAGCAGCACACCGAACCCCCGGTCTCCCCGGCGATCAGCGTCGCCATCGCCACCGCGATTCGCCCGTCGGCGTTTTCGAACTGGTTGACGGTGTCGCGTCGCGCCCCGTGGCTGATGTAGGCCACGATGGCTGCCACGAAAAAGAAGACGACCACGCCCGCGGCGGTCAGGTTCACCCACACCGGCCAGGCGCTCAGTTGCACGAAGACCGCGAGCAGCAGCGTCGCGAACGAATACAGCAGCGCGGCCCGGTGGGCGATGTCGACGTAGGGATGCGCAAAGCGATTCTCGGACGTCATCATCTCGCGGTATTTCCACACGCCCAGGATCAGCGCGAGCAGGAAGATCAGGCCCGCCGCCAGCAGGGTGATCTTGGTGCCTATCCCGAGGGAGCCACAAGTCATCGCGGGCTTGAGTTTAGTTGCCCTTCATAAACACCGGCTAACGTCAGTGGAATGCGATTCGCGTTCAAGACTTCTCCGCAGAACACCACCTGGGCACAGATGCTGGCCGTCTGGCAAGCGGCCGACGACATCGAGGCCTACGAGTCCGGGTGGACCTTCGACCACTTCTATCCGATCTCCTCCGACAGCAGCGGGCCCTGCCTGGAGGGCTGGACGACGTTGACCGCACTGGCGCAGGCCACCAAACGGCTGCGGGTGGGCACCCTGGTGACCGGGATCCACTACCGCCATCCCGCGGTGCTGGCCAACATGGCGGCGGCCCTCGACATCATTTCGAACGGGCGGCTCGAGCTGGGCATCGGCGCCGGCTGGAACGAGGAGGAGTCCGGCGCCTATGGCATCGAGCTGGGCAGCATCAAGGAACGCTTCGACCGCTTCGAGGAGGCGTGCGAGGTGCTGACCAGCCTGCTCAGCCAGGAGACCACCGATTTCGACGGCAAGTTCTACCAGCTCAAGGGCGCCCGCAACGAGCCCAAGGGTCCGCAGCGGCCGCACCCGCCGATCTGCATCGGCGGCAGTGGGGAGAAGCGCACCCTGCGAATCACCGCCCGCTACGCCCAGCACTGGAATTTCGTGGGCGGCCCGCCCGACGTTTTCGCCCACAAGCGTGACGTGCTGGCCTCGCACTGCGCGGACATCGGCCGCGACCCCAAGGAGATCACGCTCTCGGCCCACCTGCGGCTGGAGCCGGATCTCGATTACGGGAAGGTCATCGCGGACGCCGCCGGGCTGGCCGCCGAAGGCTTAAATCTGGGCATCGTCTACCTGCCGCCGCCGCACGACCCGGCCGTGCTGGAGCCGCTCGCCGAGGCGATCCGCGATTCGGGTCTATGGGACCGGTGAGGCCGCCTTCTTGCCGTATCCCGGGTCTCCCGGCGAAAATCCCGCCGGGCGCACTCTGAGCAAACCCGCCGCCCGCCGGTAAGGGCGGCGGCCGGGCGATCACACACCGAAGAGCAGCAAGTCCTGAGCGGTTACCAGACGCTCGTGCTTGGCGGGAAACTCACGACTTTTCACCGGGTGACGCAACCATGACCAGGCGATTCGCCCCATCCGTGTTCGAGGTAATGGGTGAATGTGCACAAGAATCACTCCTGCGATCGGTCGTTCAACCGGGAAACCGGTATGAACCCCATGTGAGCGGGCTCACAACGGGTTATTAGACACCCATCGTCCGGCAAACAGTGGAAGACTCGCCGAGCAAAGCCGGGTGTGTTTCTGGTGTGACTGGTGTTACTACTGAAGCGGCGCTGCGGTGGGCTTGACCGGCGCCGGCAGCGCGGTCGACCCCATCAGGAATCGGTCCGCCGCGGCCGCGGCGGCCCTGCCCTCAGCTATCGCCCAGACGATCAGCGACTGGCCACGCCCCATGTCACCGGCGACGAAGACGCCCGGCACCGACGTGTCGAAATCGGCGCCGCGGGCGACGTTGCCGCGCTCGGTGAGCTTCACCTCGAGGTCGGTGAGCAGCCCCTCCTTCTCGGGTCCGACGAATCCCATCGCCAGCAACACCAGGTCGACCTCGAGTTCGAACTCGGATCCCTCCACCTTGACGAACTTGCCGTCCTGCATGGTCACCTCGTGCGCCTTGAGCGCCGTCACGTGACCGTCTTCGCCGGCGAATTCCTCGGTGTTGACCGAGAACACCCGCTCGCCGCCCTCTTCGTGCGCCGAGGAGACCCGGTACATCAGCGGGTAGGTCGGCCACGGGGTGGACGGGGCGCGCGTCTCCGGCGGGCGCGGCATGATCTCGAACTGGTGGATGATCGTCGCACCCTGGCGGTGCGCGGTGCCCAGGCAGTCGGCCCCGGTGTCGCCGCCACCGATGATGACGACCTTCTTGTCCTTGGCCGTGATCGGCGGCTCCCCGTCGGACCCCAGCACGTCGTCACCCTGCTGCACGCGGTTACCCCACGGCAGGTATTCCATCGCCTGGTGGATCCCGTCCAGCTCACGGCCGGGGATCGGCAGATCACGCGCGGCGGTGGCACCGCCGGCCAGCACCACGGCGTCGAAGTCGGCGCGCAGTTGCTCGGCGGTGATGTCGACTCCGACGTTGACCCCGCTCCGGAATTCGGTTCCCTCGGCCCGCATCTGGTCCAGCCGGCGGTCGAGGACGCGCTTTTCCATCTTGAATTCCGGGATGCCGTAGCGCAGCAGTCCACCGATGCGATCGGCCCGCTCGAACACGGTGACGGTGTGGCCGGCGCGAGTCAGCTGCTGGGCGGCGGCCAGGCCCGCGGGCCCGGAACCGACCACGGCGACCTTCTTTCCGGTCCTCGTGTCCGGCGGCAACGGCCGCACCCAGCCCTCGTCGAAGGCCTTGTCGATGATCTCCAGCTCGATCTGCTTGATCGTCACCGGATCTTGGTTGATGCCGAGCACACAGGCCGGCTCGCAGGGAGCGGGGCACAGGCGACCGGTGAAGTCCGGGAAGTTGTTGGTGGCGTGCAGCCGCTCGATGGCGTCGTGCCACCGGTCCCTGCGCACCAGGTCGTTCCACTCCGGAATCAGGTTGCCCAGCGGGCAACCGTTGTGGCAGAAGGGAATACCGCAGTCCATGCAGCGGGTCGCCTGCTCGCGCAAGGTCTCGTTGTCGAAATCTTCGTAGACCTCGCGCCAGTCGCGCAACCGGATCGGGACAGGCCGGCGCTTCGGCAGTTCCCGATGCGTGTATTTCAGGAAGCCGCTCGGATCAGCCATGCGCGGCCGCCATGACTGCCTTGTCGACATCCACGCCGTCGCGTTCCGCTTCGGCGATGGCCTGCAACACCCGCTTGTAGTCCCGCGGCATCACCTTGGCGAAGTGCCGCTGGTGCTGCGGCCAGTCGCCCAGAATGCGCTGGCCGACAGCGGAATCGGTGGCATCAACGTGTACCTGGATCATGCCGTGCAACCACTCGTAGTCATCTTCATCCAAGCTCTCGAGCTCGACCATCTCCGCGTTGAGATTGCCTGGGAATTCGCCCTGCGGATCGTAAATGTAGGCCACGCCGCCGGACATGCCCGCCGCGAAGTTACGGCCGGTGCGACCGAGGACGACAACCTTGCCGCCGGTCATGTACTCGCAACCGTGGTCGCCGACGCCCTCGACGACGGCGTGCGCCCCGGAGTTACGGACCGCGAACCGCTCGCCGACAACGCCGCGCAGGTACGCCTCGCCGCTGGTCGCGCCGAACAGGATCACGTTGCCGCCGATGATGTTGTCCTCGGCGACGTAGTCCTGGGGAGCGTCGTCCGACGGCCGGACCACGATCCGCCCGCCCGACAGGCCCTTACCGACGTAATCGTTCGCGTCGCCGTAGACGCGCAGCGTGATGCCTCGCGGCACGAACGCGCCGAAGCTGTTGCCTGCCGACCCGTCGAAGGTGATGTCGATGGTTCCGTCCGGCAACCCTTGTCCGCCATAGGCTTTGGTGACCTCGTGGCCGAGCATGGTGCCCACCGTGCGGTTGACGTTGCTGATGGTCGTGGAGAACCGCACCGGCTTTCCGGAGTCCAGCGCCTCGCGGCTCATCACGATCAACTGCTGGTCCAGCGCCTTGTCCAGGCCGTGGTCCTGGCGCGAGCTGCAGTACAGGTCCTGGTTCATGAACGCCGATTCCGGCTCATGCAGAACCGGGGCCAGATCCAGCCGGTGCGCCTTCCAGTGGGCCCGCGCCAGCGTCATGTCCAGGGACTTCACCTGGCCGACGGCCTCGTTGAGCGTGCGGAAGCCCAACTGCGCCATGTATTCGCGGACCTCTTCGGCGATGAACATGAAGAAGTTCTCGACGAATTCAGGCTTGCCGGTGAAACGCTCGCGAAGCACCGGGTTCTGGGTGGCCACCCCGACGGGGCAGGTGTCCAGGTGACAGACCCGCATCATGATGCAGCCGGAGACCACCAGCGGCGCGGTGGCGAAGCCGAATTCCTCGGCGCCGAGCAGCGCCGCGATCATCACGTCGCGCCCCGTCTTGAGCTGACCGTCGACCTGGACCACGATCCGGTCGCGTAATCCGTTCAGCAGCAAGGTCTGCTGCGTCTCGGCCAGCCCCAGCTCCCACGGAGCCCCGGCATGCTTCATCGAAGTCAGCGGCGTCGCACCGGTGCCGCCGTCGTGCCCGGAGATCAGCACCACGTCGGCGTGGGCCTTGGAAACCCCCGCGGCCACTGTGCCGACGCCGTTCTCGGAGACCAGCTTCACGTGCACCCGCGCGGACGGGTTGGCGTTCTTCAGGTCGTGGATCAGCTGCGCCAGATCCTCGATGGAATAGATGTCGTGGTGCGGCGGCGGCGAGATCAAGCCGACACCCGGGGTGGAGTGGCGCACCTCGGCGACCCACGGATACACCTTGTGCCCCGGAAGCTGGCCGCCCTCACCGGGTTTCGCACCTTGGGCCATCTTGATCTGGATGTCGGTGCAGTTCGTCAGGTAATGCGACGTGACGCCGAACCGCCCGGAGGCGACCTGCTTGATCGAGCTGCGCCGCCAATCCCCGTTGGGATCGCGGTCGAACCGCTTGACGTCTTCGCCGCCCTCACCGCAGTTGGACCGACCACCCAGCCGGTTCATCGCGATGGCCAGCGTTTCGTGCGCCTCGGCGGAGATCGAGCCGTAGCTCATCGCGCCGGTCGAGAAGCGCTTGACGATCTCGCTGGCGGGCTCGACTTCGTCCAGCGGGATCGGGGGGTTGATCCCGGCCCGGAACTTGAGCAGGCCACGCAGGGATGCCATCCGCTCGCTCTGGTCGTCGACCAGGCGGGTGTAATCCTTGAACACCTTGTACTGGCCGGTGCGCGTGGCGTGCTGCAGCTTGAAGACGGTCTCGGGGTTGAACAGGTGGTACTCGCCCTCGCGGCGCCACTGGTATTCCCCGCCGACCTCGAGCTCGCGGTGGGCCCGCTCGTTCGGCCGGTCCAGGTAGGCCAGCGCGTGCCGCGCGGCGACGTCGGCGGCGATGTCGTCCAGGGTGATGCCGCCGATGGGGCAGCTCAAGCCGGTGAAGTACTCGCTGAGCACATCCTCGGAAATGCCGACAGCCTGGAACAACTGGGCGCCGGTGTACGACGCCACCGTCGAAATGCCCATCTTGGACATGACTTTCAGCACGCCCTTGCCGGCGGCCTTGATGTAGTTGCTCAGCGCCGTCTTGCGGTCGATGCCTTCGATGACGCCGCGATCGAGCATGTCCTCGATGGACTCGAACGCCATGTACGGGTTGATCGCCGCCGCACCGAAGCCGACCAGCGCGGCCATGTGGTGCACCTCGCGGGCGTCACCGGTTTCCACCACCAGCCCGACGTGGGTGCGGGTCCGGTCGCGCACCAGGTGGTGGTGCACCCCCGCCACCGCGAGCAGCGAAGGGATGGGCGCCATCTTCGCGTCGGATTCGCGGTCGGACAGGATGATCACGCGCGCGCCGTCAGCGATCGCCGCTGACGCCTGCGCGCGGACGTCCTCGAGCGCGGCAGCCAGCCCGGCGCCGCCCTCGGCGACCGGGTACAGGCAGCGAATCACCTTGGAACGCATGCCATGCGGGCGACCGTTGACCTCGTCCTCCGGGTCGAGATTGATCAGCTTCGCCAGCTCCCGGTTACGCAGAATCGGCTGTGACAGCGCGATCTGGTGACACGAGTGCTCGGTCGGCGTGAGCAGGTCGCGCTCGCCGCCGGTGGTGCCCTGCAGACTGGTCACCACCTCCTCGCGGATGGCGTCCAGCGGCGGGTTGGTCACCTGCGCGAAGAGCTGCTGGAAGTAGTCGTAGAGCATCCGGGGCCGCTGCGAGAGTACCGCGACCGGCGTGTCGGTGCCCATCGACCCGATCGGCTCGGCGCCGCTGCGCACCATCGGCGCGACCAAGAGGTTGAGTTCCTCGTAGGTATAGCCGAATGTCTGCTGACGCTTGACCAGTCGGTCGTGGGGCATCCGCTTGTAGTTGCCCTGCGGCAGGTCGTCGAGCGGCACCAGGTTCCGGTCCAGCCACTCCTGGTAGGGGTGCTCGGCGGCCAGCTCCGCCTTGATCTCCTCGTCGGCGACGATGCGGCCCTGCGCGGTGTCCACCAGGAACATGCGGCCGGGCTGCAACCGCATCCGGCGGACCACCTTGGCCGGGTCCAGGTCCAGCACACCGGCCTCGGACGCCATCACCACCAGGCCGTCTTCGGTGACCCAGATCCGCGAGGGGCGCAGGCCATTACGGTCGAGCACGGCGCCGATGATCGTTCCGTCGGAGAACGTGATCGACGCGGGGCCGTCCCACGGCTCCATCAACGAGGCGTGGTACTGGTAGAACGCCCGGCGTGCGGGGTCCATCGACTCGTTGCGTTCCCAGGCCTCCGGGATCATCATCAACACCGCGTGCGCCAGGCTGCGCCCGCCCAGGTGGAGCAGTTCCAGCGCCTCATCGAAGCGGGCGGTGTCCGATGCCCCCGGCGTACAGATCGGGAACAACTTCTCGACGTCGGCTTCCGCTCCGAAAACGTCGGTCTTGATCAGCGCCTCGCGGGCCCGCATCCAGTTCTCGTTACCGGTGACGGTGTTGATCTCACCGTTGTGCGCGACGCGGCGGAACGGATGCGCCAGCGGCCACGACGGGAAGGTGTTGGTGGAAAACCGCGAGTGCACGATGCCCAGCGCGCTGGTCAACCGATCGTCTTGCAGGTCAAGGTAAAACGCCTTGAGCTGGGGCGTGGTCAGCATGCCCTTGTAGATGAACGTCCGACCGGAAAGGCTTGGGAAATACACGGTTTCGCGGCCGGGACCGTCCTGGCCCGGGCCCTTGGTGCCCAGTTCGTGCTCGGCGCGCTTACGCACCACGTAGGCGCGGCGCTCCAGCGTCATACCGGATTCGCCCGCCATGAACACCTGGCGGAAGGTCGGCATCGCGTCGCGGGACAACGCGCCCAGCGATGAGTCGTCGATGGGCACGTTGCGCCAGCCCAGCACCGTCAGGCCCTCGGCTTCGGCGATCTTCTCCACCGCGGCACACGCCGTCGCCGCGTCCTTGGACGACTGCGGCAGGAAGGCGATGCCGGTGGCGTAGCTGCCCTCGGGGGGCAGCTCGAAGTCCACGACCTCGCGCAGGAAGGCGTCCGGGACCTGAAGCATGATGCCGGCGCCGTCGCCACTGCGCGGCTCGGCACCCTGGGCACCCCGGTGTTCGAGGTTCAGCAGCGCGGTGATTGCCTTGTCCACAATGTCGCGGCTACGACGGCCGTGCATATCGACGACCATGGCAACCCCGCACGCGTCGTGCTCGAACGCGGGGTTGTATAACCCGACGCGCTTGGGCGTCATATGCACCTGACCCTTCACCTGAACGTTCTGTGCGGCCGTTAGCAGCGGCCCCACCGAGGTCGCACCCGAAGGTTGCGGGCTAGAACCCCGTCGGTCTTGTCTCGATGGGCTGTGCCCCAGGCGGAGATGATCCCGTCGTTAGGGATGTCCGTGCAGCTCTGAACGGTGGCCTGGAACCGGTCTCGACAAGTCGTAAAACGATATGACAATACCCGCCTGACATGCCAACTTCGTCAAGTCTAACCGCCAGCTGGCAGCGTCGTAAATTTCGCTGCCGCCATTGATCCTCCATCCTGCCAGCCCCATTGTCCGGGGCCACGAATTCTTTGCATAGCTGCGCGTATCCCAGAGATCCAGGCTCCGGCGCGGCCCCGGGCTAAGAGTTTGCTGACGTGCGATCCGCGGGGGCGGGCGATGTTGCTGGTGCCGGTATGAGCGTGCTCAGCGCCCAGCCAGGGGCATCGCTGCTGCGCTAAGCCGAGTTTGCAGGTTCGCGCACGGAGCGCCGCGGGAGATACTGGACGGGAATTGGTCACACCCTGCGTCGCAGGTTGGACCGTGGCGCTTATCACGTAATACGTTCGTCGCGGCCGGCCCATCGGCGCGACGAACGACAGCCCGGCACGCGAGGAGCCCATGAACGACGAATTCCTGCGGGACCGTCTGCAGCCCGGGCGGCCCAGCACCCCGGCGCCGCGCCCGTCCGGCCCCGCCCCGCAACAGCCC
>NZ_NCXM01000048.1 GCF_002104765.1 Mycolicibacterium vulneris | reverse complement strand
CGCCCCAGGCCCCGGCGCCCGAACCCCCGCCCGCCCCCCAGATCGAGGAGATCGCGCCCACCGAGGGCCGGCTGGAGCGGCTGCGCGGCCGGCTGGCCAGGTCGCAGAACGCGCTCGGCCGCAGCATGCTGGGCCTGATCGGCGGTGGCGACCTCGACGAAGACGCCTGGCAGGACGTCGAGGACACGCTGCTGGTCGCCGACCTCGGCCCCGTGGTCGCCGAATCGGTGATCTCCCAGCTGCGCGGCCGACTGGCCAGCAGCGACGTGCGCACCGAGGCCGACGCCAAGGCCGTGCTGCGCGACGTGCTGATCAAGGAGCTGCAGCCCGGCATGGACCGGTCGAT
This sequence comes from Mycolicibacterium vulneris, assembly GCF_002104765.1. Taxonomy (GTDB): domain Bacteria; phylum Actinomycetota; class Actinomycetes; order Mycobacteriales; family Mycobacteriaceae; genus Mycobacterium; species Mycobacterium vulneris. The sequence goes on along the minus strand of NZ_NCXM01000048.1, from coordinate 32,541 downwards.
CCGGGCGCTGCCGCACGACGACCATCCGTCGGTGCTGCTGATCGTGGGTGTGAACGGCACCGGAAAGACCACCACCGTCGGCAAGCTGGCCCGCGTCCTGGTCGCCGATGGTCGGCGGGTGGTCCTGGGCGCCGCCGACACCTTCCGCGCCGCGGCGGCCGATCAGCTGCAGACCTGGGCGTCGCGGGTGGGCGCGGAGGTGGTGCGCGGGCCCGAAGGTGCCGACCCGGCATCGGTGGCGTTCGACGCCGTCGACAAGGGCATCGTCGCGGGCGCCGACGTGGTGCTCATCGACACCGCGGGGCGGCTGCACACCAAGGTTGGGCTGATGGATGAGCTCGACAAAGTTAAGCGGGTTGTAACACGGCGTGCCGCGGTCGACGAGGTGTTGCTGGTGCTCGACGCCACCATCGGGCAGAACGGGCTGGCCCAGGCCCGGGTGTTCGCCGAGGTGGTCGAGATCACCGGTGCGGTGCTGACCAAGCTGGACGGAACGGCCAAGGGCGGCATCGTCTTTCGGGTTCAGCAGGAGCTCGGCGTGCCGGTCAAACTCGTCGGGCTCGGGGAAGGCCCAGACGACCTCGCGCCGTTCGAACCGGCCGCTTTCGTCGACGCGCTGCTGGGCTGATACCCCTAACACGGCGAGCGGGACGTTAATCCCGCTGAAACACGGCGGCACCATCGCCGAAACAACAATCTCGCAATGTTCTGGACAGGTCATCAGACGCATGTCTGGCGGCCAATTTGTGGGCCGACCGGAGGAGATTGCGAGTGACATACCCGATACTGGGCCAGCCCAATACCGGCGATACCGCCTGGATGTTGGCCAGTTCCGCGCTGGTGCTGTTGATGACGCCGGGTCTGGCGTTTTTCTACGGCGGCATGGTGCGCGCCCGAAGCGTGCTGAACATGCTCATGATGAGCATCAGCGCGATGGGCGTGGTCACCGTGCTGTGGGTGCTCTACGGCTATTCACTCGCCTTCGGTGACGACGCCGGCGGCGTCGTGGGAAAGCCGACCTCCTTCTGGGGCCTCAAAGGCCTCATCGGGGTCAACGCGGTGGCCGCCGATCCGAGCAAAGGCGTTGCGGCAACGGACATTCCGCTGGCGGGCACCCTACCCGCCACCGTGTTCGTGGCGTTCCAGCTGATGTTCGCGATCATCACCGTCGCCCTGATCTCGGGCGCGGTGTCCGATCGGCTGAAGTTCGGTGCGTGGCTGGTGTTCGCCGGCCTGTGGGCAACGTTCGTCTATTTCCCGGTCGCCCACTGGGTTTTCGCGTTCGACGGCTTCGCCTCCGAGAAGGGCGGCTGGATCGCGAACAAGCTGCACGCCATCGACTTCGCCGGCGGGACCGCGGTCCACATCAATTCCGGTGTGGCGGGCCTGATGCTGGCGATCGTGCTGGGCAAGCGGCGCGGTTGGCCCACCACCTTGTTCCGGCCGCACAACCTGCCGTTCGTGATGCTCGGTGCCGGGTTGCTGTGGTTCGGTTGGTACGGGTTCAACGCCGGATCGGCCACCAGCGCCAACGGTGTCGCCGGGTCGACCTTCGTCACCACCACGATCGCTACGGCCACCGCGATGCTGGGCTGGATGCTCACCGAACGGATCCGCGACGGCAAGGCGACGACGCTGGGCGCGGCGTCCGGCATCGTCGCTGGCCTGGTCGCCATCACGCCGTCGTGCTCGTCGGTCAACGCGCTGGGCGCGCTGGTGGTGGGCCTGGTCGCCGGCGTGGTGTGCGCGCTGGCGGTCGGCCTGAAGTTCAAGCTGGGATTCGACGACTCGCTCGACGTGGTCGGGGTGCACCTGGTCGGCGGTCTGGCCGGCACCCTGCTGGTGGGCCTGCTCGCCGCGCCGGAGAGCCCGGCCATCAACGGCGTCACCGGGGTGTCCAAAGGATTGTTCTACGGCGGCGGCTGGGCCCAGCTCGAGCGACAGGCAGTCGGCGCGTTCAGTGTCCTCATCTACTCTGGGGTGGTTACGCTGATCCTGGCGTTGATCTTGAAGTACACCATCGGGCTTCGTCTCAACCCAGAGGCGGAAGCCACGGGTATCGACGAGGCCGAGCATGCCGAGAGTGGATACGATTTCGCCGTGGTTACCGGTTCGGTTCTGCCGCCCCGGGTCGCTGTGGCGGATACCCGCAACGGCCTGGAGGAGGAGCTAGTGGGCGACAAAGTGGAGGCAGAGCAGTCATGAAGCTGATCACCGCGATCGTAAAGCCGTTCACGCTCGATGACGTGAAGACCAGTCTCGAGGACGCGGGCGTCCTGGGGATGACGGTCAGCGAAATCCAGGGCTACGGACGGCAGAAGGGCCACACCGAGGTCTACCGGGGCGCCGAATACTCGGTCGACTTCGTGCCCAAGGTGCGCATCGAGGTCGTTGTCGACGACTCCATCGTCGACAAGGTTGTGGACAGCATCGTCCGGGCCGCGCGCACCGGCAAGATCGGTGACGGCAAAGTGTGGGTGAGCCCCGTGGAAACCATCGTGCGGGTGCGCACCGGCGAGCGTGGAACCGATGCGCTATGACATCCGCTGTCAATTGCTGATTCGACCCGGGCGGGTCGGGAGGGCATGACCCCGAACGACCCCGACTCGTCCGGGCGCCTGGGCTGGACAGAAAGCGCTTGCGGGGCAGTCGATCTGGCTGCCTCGCGGCGCCAACTGCTGTCTGAGGGCAGCAAGCTGCACGCCGCCGAACTGCGGCACGCCTGGCTGGATCTGCACGAATCATGGTTGATGGCCAAGGCCGCCGAGATCGGGATCACCGACGACAGCGGCTTCGCGGTCGTCGGGATCGGCGGCCTGGGTCGCCATGAGCTGTTGCCGCATTCCGACCTTGATTTAATGCTGTTGCACGACAACAAGTCCGACGACCTGCTGGGCAAGGTCGCCGACAAGTTGTGGTATCCGTTGTGGGACGCCAACGTTCGGCTCGACCACAGCGTCCGGACCGTTTCGGGGGCCCTGGGCGTCGCCAACGCCGACATGATCGCGGCACTGGGCATGCTGGACGCCCGCCACATCGCCGGCGACGCGCGGCTGTCCGACGAGTTGATCGCCGGCGCACGCCGCCAGTGGCGCAGCGCAATTCGCTCCCGCATGAACGAGCTCGTCGAAATCACGCAGGCCCGCTGGGACCGGTGTGGCCGCATCGCGCAGCGCGCCGAGCCGGACTTGAAGTCGGGCTGCGGCGGCCTTCGCGATGTCCAACTGCTCGACGCGCTGGGCGTCGCCCAGCTGATCGACCGCCACGGCATGGCGCGCCCGGAATCGCCCGGGGGGTCCCTCGACGATGCCCACCTGACGCTGCTCGACGTGCGCACCGAGCTGCACCGGGTGTCGGGGCGCGGGCGTGATCAGCTGCAGGCCCAATACGCCGACGAGATCAGCGCCGCCCTGCACATCGGGGACCGATTCGACTTGGCGCGCAAGCTATCCGATGCCGGGCGCACCATCGCCTACCACGCCGAGACGGGCATTCGGACCGCCGAGAACGCGCTGCCGCGCCGGGGGGTGACGGCCCTGGTGCGGCGCCCCAAGCGCCGCCCGCTGGACGAGGGGGTCGTCGAATACGCCGGAGAGATCGTGCTTGCCCGCGACGCACGCCCCGATACCGACGTGGGTCTGGTGTTGCGGGTGGCCGCCGCATCGGCCGACACCGGGTTGCCGATCGGCGCCGCCACGCTGAGCCGACTGGCCGCCAACGCGCCGGAGATGCCGATGCCGTGGCCGCGAGAGGCGGTGGACGACTTGCTGGTTGTGCTGTCCGCCGGGCCGACCACGGTGGCGACGATCGAGGCGCTGGACCGCACCGGGCTGTGGGGCAGGCTGCTGCCGGAATGGGACGCCATCCGCGACCTGCCGCCCCGCGACGTCGCGCACAAATGGACGGTGGATCGCCACGTCATCGAGACGGCCGTCAACGCCGCACCGTTGTCCACCCGGGTGGCGCGACCCGACCTGCTCGCGCTCGGCGCGCTGCTGCACGACATCGGCAAGGGTCGCGGCGTCGATCACAGCGTGTTCGGCGCGGGCCTGGCGCTGGAGATCGGGCCCAGGCTGGGCATGCCGCCGGTCGAGGTCGAGCTGCTGGCACAACTGGTCCGCCACCACCTGCTGCTGCCGATGGTGGCCACCCGCAGCGACCTCAATGACCCCAAAACCATTGAGCGCGTGGTGAAAGCGCTGAGCGGAGACGCGATGCTGCTCGAAGTTCTGCACGCGCTGACCGAGGCGGATTCGAAGGCCACCGGCCCCGGGGTGTGGAGCGAGTGGAAGGCGTCGCTGATCGAGGACCTGGTCCGGCGCTGCCGGCTGGTGATGGCGGGGGAGTCGCTGCCCAAAGTGGAACCCGCTGCGCCGCAATATCTTTCGCTGGCCGCGGATCGGGGTGTGCATGTGGATATCAAGCCCAGCGGCGGTGAGCGCCTGGAGGTGGTGATGGCCGCACCGGACCAGCGGGGGCTGGTATCGAAGGCCGCCGCGGTGCTGGCGCTGAACTCGCTGCGCATCCATTCGGCCTCGGCCAGCACCTACGACGGCTTGGCGATCGTCGAATTCGTGGTGTCGCCGCTGTTCGGCTCGCCGCCGGAAGCGGGTCTGCTGCGCCAGCAGTTCACCGGCGCGCTGGCCGGCGACGTCGACGTGCTGGGCACGCTGGAGAAGCGCGACAGCGACGCCGTCAGCGCGGCGACCAGCCGGGCCGGCGAGGTCCAGGTCGGGGTGCCCGTCACCCGGTCGAGCGCGCCGCCCCGCATCCTGTGGGTCGACTCGGCCTCGCCCGACCAGTTGATCGTCGAGGTCCGCGCCATGGACCGGCTCGGGCTGCTCGCGCTGCTGACCCGCGCGCTGGAACGGGCGGGCACCGACATCGTCTGGGCCAAGGTCAACACCTTCGGGTCGACGGCGGCCGACGTGTTCTGCGTGACTGTGTCGGCCGAAGCGGCCGACGCGGCCGGCGACGCCGAGCACGGCGCGCGGGACGTGGTCGAGGAGAGCCTGCTGGCCGTGTTGGGCGGGCCGGCGGTCGAGGTGCTCGAGGAACCCGTCGGGGATTAGGCCCGATGGTGGCGACCCGCTTCGCCCGGCTCGCCGCGCTCCCGATCGCCAAGGCCCGCCCGCTTGCTAATGCTCGGCGTTGAGCTGCCGCACGGCGTCGATGCGCGCGCGCAGCTGTTCGCGGCTCGCCGCGGCGATCGGGGGGCCACCGCAGCGGCGCCGCAGTTCGTTGTGGATCCAGCCGTGCGGCTTGCCGGTGCGGTGATGGGCGATCGACACCAAGGTGTTCAGCTCGCGGCGCAGCTCCCGAAGCTGGCCGTGCACGGTGGCCGGCGAGGTCTCGACGCGCGACAGCGGCCCGCCTTCCTTTTGCAGCTGGGCCCGCTTCTTCAGCTGTTCGTCCTGGCGCTGGTGCAGCAGCGCGCGCATCTGGTCGGCATCGAGCAGCCCCGGGATGCCGAGGTAGTCGGCCTCCTCGTCGCTGCCGGCCGCAGCGGCGGTGCCGAACGAGGATCCGTCGAAGATGAGCTGATCGAGTTCCGCGTCGGCGCCCAACGAGGTGAAGCCCTTGTCGAGGTCGGTCTTCTCGTCCTGCGTCTTGGTGGCGGGATCGTTCTCGAGCGGGTCGCCCTCGGAGACGCGATGCGGCTCGCCGAGCACGTGGTTGCGCTGGGCCTCCAGCTCGCTGGCCAGCTGCAGCAGGTTGGGCACCGACGGTACGAAGATGCTGGCGATCTCACCCGGGCGGCGCGACCGCACGAACCGGCCGATGGCCTGGGCGAAGAACAGCGGTGTCGAGGCGCTGGTGGCGTAGATCCCGACCGACAGCCGCGGCACGTCGACGCCTTCGGAGACCATGCGCACCGCGACCAGCCAGCGGCTGGTGCTCGCGGCGAAGTCGCTGATGCGCGCCGACGATCCGGGGTCGTCGGAGAGCACCAGCGTCGGCGCCTCGCCGGTCAGCTTGGTCAGCAGGACGGCGTAGGCGCGGGCCGCGGTCTGATCCGAGGCGATAATCATGCCGCCCGCGTCGGGTATGTGCGTGCGCAGCTGGCGCAGCCGCAGATCCGCGGCGGTGATCACCGCGGGCATCCATTCGCCTGCGGGGTCGAGCGCCGTGCGCCAGGCGCGCGCGGTCTGCTCGGCGGACAGCGGCTCGCCGAGTCGGGCCGCGTGCTCCTCGCCGGCGCTGTCGCGCCACCGGGCCTCCCCGGAGTAGGCGAGGAAGACCACCGGCCGGACCACGCCGTCGGCGAGGGCGTCGGTGTAGCCGTAGGTGTGGTCGGCCTGCGAACGCCGGATCCCGTCGGGACCGGCCTCGTACGTCACGAACGGGATGGGGCTGTCGTCGCTGCGAAAGGGCGTCCCCGTCAGGGCGAGCCGGCGGGTGGCGTCGCCGAACGCCTCGCGGATCGCGTCGCCCCACGTCTTGGCGTCGCCGCCGTGGTGGATCTCGTCGAAGATGACCAGCGTCTTGCGTTGCTCGGTGCGCACCCGGTGCAGCGTCGGATGCGCGGCGACCTGGGCGTAGGTGACCATCACGCCGTGATACTCCGGGGAGATCCGCGCGTTGCTGTTGGAGAACTTCGGGTCCAGGGCGAGGCCGTAGCGCTGCGCAGCCTGCGCCCACTGCACCTTCAGGTGCTCGGTGGGCACCACGACGGTGACGTGCTCGACGGCGCGCTGGCCGAGCAGTTCGGCCGCGACCCGCAGGGCGAAGGTCGTCTTCCCCGAGCCCGGGGTGGCCACCGCCAGGAAATCGCGCGGCTGGGCGGCGAGGTACTTGACCAGCGCCCTGCGCTGCCAGCCACGCAGCACGCCGGTGCCGCTGGTGTTGCCGGGAACGCTGTCGGCCTGCGCCTGGATGCTGCTGAGCGGCACCGACACAGGCCCCCCGTTCGTTACTCGTCGACGCGGCTGACTCGATTGAGTCGCGGCTGTGAAATCTAGCACGCCAACGCTTTTCGGCGCAGTAACGACTCGACTGGCTATCGCGTCGGGCTCACCGTTTCGCGGGTCTGCAGCCATTCATCGATGCGTCCGGCAACATCGGCCCAGCCCGGTTCGAGCATCATGTTGTGACCCATGGAAAAGAATTCCGGTTCGGTCCGGTAGGCGCGCGCCGTGTTGCGCACCTCGCGAACGCTGACGAAGCCGTCGTACTCGGCGCCCAGCACCAGCATCGGCGTGGTCACCCGCTTGGTCCGGACGCGGCGGACGATCGGGTCGGTCATGGCGGCGCGAACGCTCTCGGCTCCGGCGCGTTGCCGGCAGGATTCGACGACGGCCTCGGGCGTGTCGGCGCAGAACAGGTACTCGCGGGCCAGCGCCGCGGTGGCGAGGAATCTCAGCAGCGTGGGATCGCTCCACGATTCGATCGTCATCGACGGCCGGCGGCGCCACACCCGCAACGCCAGGGTGAGCACGCCCTGCGGAGGCACCGAGCCCACCAGCACCGCGGCCGGTGCGCGGCGATCTTCGAGGTAGCGCTGGATCACGAAGCCGCCCAGGGAATGGCCGACCAGGACCGGCGCGCCGCCCAGGTCGTCGGCCACCGAACGGACGTCGTCGATGTAGTCGGCGATGGACACCTTCGGCAGCGGCTTGGCCGTGGGGCTGGCGCCGTGTCCGCGCAGGCTCATCGCGACCGCGCGATAGCCGGCGTCGGCGAAGAAGTCCAGGAAGTGTTCCCAGCACCAGGCGCCATGCCAGCCGCCGTGCACGAACAGCAGCGGCACCGGATGCGCTTCGCTACAGGACCCCTTGTCGATCACCTCGAGCATGAGCCTGACCCCTTAGTCATCTTCTTGCCGAAACATAAGCCACGGCGGCGCGCGTCGGCCGGTCTTCTGCGTGATTTAGGTGCCGCCGAACCTGCCCCGCCCGGTCCGGGACCGATGCCCACTAGGCTGGCGGGGTGTTTGAATCGCTGTCCGACCGTTTGACCGGTGCCCTTGCGGGGCTGCGCGGCAAGGGTCGATTGACCGACGCCGATATCGAGGCCACCACCCGCGAGATCCGGCTGGCGCTGCTGGAAGCCGACGTGTCGCTGCCCGTGGTGCGCGCCTTCGTCACCCGGATCAAGGACCGCGCCAAGGGTGCCGAGGTCTCCGGGGCCCTCAACCCGGCGCAGCAGGTCGTCAAGATCGTCAACGAAGAACTCATCGGCATCCTGGGCGGAGAGACCCGACAGCTGGCGTTCGCCAAGACGCCGCCGACCGTGGTGATGCTCGCCGGTCTGCAGGGTTCCGGTAAGACGTCGCTGGCCGGCAAGCTGGCCTCCTGGCTGCGCAGCCAGGGACACACGCCGCTGCTGGTGGCGTGCGACCTGCAGCGCCCGGCCGCGGTGAACCAGCTGCAGGTCGTCGGTGAGCGCGCCGGCGTACCGGTGTTCGCGCCGCATCCCGGCGAGTCGCCCGGATCCGGGCCCGGTGACCCGGTCGCGGTCGCGGCGGCCGGCCTCGCCGAGGCCCGGGCCAAGCACTTCGACGTCGTCATCGTCGACACCGCCGGCCGGCTGGGCATCGACGACGAGCTGATGTCGCAGGCCGCGGCGATCCGTGAGGCGGTTAATCCCGACGAAGTCCTGTTCGTGCTGGACGCGATGATCGGTCAGGACGCCGTCACCACCGCGGAGTCGTTCCGCGAGGGCGTCGGCTTCACCGGCGTGGTGCTGACCAAGCTGGACGGTGACGCCCGCGGTGGCGCGGCGCTCTCGGTCCGCGAGGTGACCGGCGTCCCAATCCTTTTCGCCTCCACCGGCGAGAAGCTGGAGGACTTCGACGTCTTCCACCCCGACCGGATGTCCAGCCGCATCCTGGGCATGGGCGACGTGCTCAGCCTGATCGAGCAGGCCGAGCAGGTCTTCGACGCCGAACAGGCCGAGGCCGCCGCCGTCAAGATCGGCAGCGGCGAGCTCACGCTCGAGGACTTCCTGGAACAGATGCTGGCCATCCGCAAGATGGGCCCGATCGGCAACCTGCTGGGCATGCTGCCCGGCGCCGGGCAGATGAAGGACGCGCTGGCCCAGGTCGACGACAGCCAGCTCGACCGCCTGCAGGCCATCATCCGCGGCATGACCCCCGCCGAGCGCGCCGACCCGAAGATCATCAACGCGTCGCGGCGGCTGCGCATCGCCAACGGCTCGGGCGTCACGGTGTCGGAGGTCAACCAGCTGGTGGACCGCTTCTTCGAGGCCCGCAAGATGATGTCGTCGATGCTCGGCGGCATGGGCATCCCCGGACTGGGGCGCAAGTCGGCGACGCGGAAGTCAAAGGGGGCGAAGGGCAAGGCGGGCAAGAAGGGCAAGAAGGGCGGACGCGGCCCGACGCCGCCGAAGGCCCGCAATCCGCTGATGCAGGGCATGCCGGCCGGGTTCCCGGACTTGTCGCAGATGCCCGAAGGCCTCAACGAGCTGCCGCCCGGTCTGGCCGACTTCGATCTGTCCAAGCTGAAGTTCCCGGGCAACTCGTGACGATCGCGAGCGCGGCGGAGCCGGGCGAAGCGGGTCGTCACCGTTGGACCGGAAGCCGGTAGCCGCCCGGTGCGCATGCACGTGCGGGGCGTGGGGCTGCCCGACGAAACCGAGATCGAACTGTGGATCGTCGACGGCCGCATCAGCGCCGAACCGGTCGCCGGCGCCGACACCGTCTTCGACGGCGGCTGGATCGTGCCCGGGCTGGTCGACGCGCACTGCCACGTCGGCCTCGGTGATCACGGCGAGATCCCGCTGGACGACGCGATCGCCCAGGCCGAGATCGAACGCGATGTCGGCGCGCTGTTGTTGCGCGACTGCGGCTCGCCCACCGACACCCGCAGCCTCGACGACCGCGACGACCTGCCCCGCATCATCCGCGCCGGAAAGCATTTGGCCAGGCCCAAGCGGTATGCGGCGGGCTTCTCGCGGGAGCTGGAAGACGAATGGCAACTGCCTGACGCGGTCGCGCAGGAGGCCAAGCGCGGCGACGGCTGGATCAAGCTGGTCGGCGACTGGATCGACCGCAGCGTCGGCGATCTGGCCCCGCTCTGGTCCGACGACGTGCTCAAGGCTGCCATCGAGACCGCGCACGCCCATGGCGCCCGGGTCACCGCGCACGTCTTCAGCGAGGACGCGCTGCCCGGCCTGATCAACGCCGGCATCGACTGCATCGAACACGGCACCGGGCTTACCGACGACACCATCGAGCTGATGGTCGAGCACGGGACCGTGCTGGTCCCGACGCTGGTCAACATCGTGGAGAACTTCCCCGGGATCGCCGACGCCGCAGCGAAGTATCCGGCGTACGCGGCGCACATGCGTGACCTGCACGCGCGCGGCCTGGCCCGGATCGCGGCGGCCCGCGAGGCGGGCGTGCCGATCTACGCCGGCAGCGACGCCGGCACCATGGTCGCGCCCGGCCGCATCGCCGACGAGGTCGAGGCGCTCAAGAGCATCGGGATGAGCCCGACCGAGGCGCTGGGCGCGGCGTGCTGGGACGCGCGTCGCTGGCTCGGCCGGCCCGGACTCGATCACGGTGCCTCGGCGGACCTGCTTTGCTACTCGAGCGACCCGCGTTCGGGCGCCGCCGTGCTGAACAGTCCCGATCTGATCATGCTGCGCGGCAACATCTTTCGTTCGCCGGCCTAGCCGCGCCCCCGCCGCCATCACACGGCCACCCGCCGCGCCGAGCTCACCGCGATTGCGGCCCCGGTGCCGCCCGGTGGCGCACACTGACGATCAGCCCCGAATACTCCCGCGGCTCCGCCGAGAAAAGATTGCGAGTGATCGCTATCTATGTTAGCGTTCCGGGCATCAACGACATGGAGGAAACCATGGCCTACGACGTGATCATTCGCGACGGATTGTGGTTTGACGGCACCGGCAGCGCTCCGCTGACGCGCACGCTCGGCATCCGCGACGGCGTCGTGGCGACGGTCTCCGCCGAGCCGCTGGATGAGACCGGGTGCCCCGAGGTGATCGAAGCGGCCGGCAAGTGGGTCGTGCCCGGCTTCCTTGACGTGCATACCCACTACGACGCCGAGGTGCTGCTGGATCCCGGGCTCCGCGAGTCGGTGCGCCACGGTGTCACCACGGTGCTGCTGGGCAACTGTTCGTTGTCGACGGTCTACGCCGATTCCCAGGACGCTGCCGACCTGTTCAGCCGGGTGGAGGCGGTGCCGCGCGAATACGTCTTCGGCGCGCTGGATTCCAATCGGACCTGGTCGACGGCCGCGGAATACATCGAGGCTATCGACGCCCTGCCGCTGGGGCCCAATATCGGTTCGCTGCTTGGTCATTCGGACCTACGGACCGCGGTGCTCGGGCTGGATCGGGCCACCGACGCCACGGCGCGGCCCACTGAGGCCGAGCTGGTGAAGATGGCCGATCTGCTGGACGAGGCCCTCGACGCCGGTGTGCTCGGCATGTCCGGGATGGATGCGCCCATCGACAAACTCGACGGCGAACGGTTCCGCTCGCGCGCGCTGCCGTCCACCTTCGCCACGTGGCGGGAACGGCGCAGGCTGATCAAGGTCCTGCGCAAGCGCGGCCGGATTCTGCAGAGCGCCCCCAACGTGGCCAAGCCGTCAACCGGAATGCTGTTCTTCCTGGCAAGCAGCCGGATACTCAACTGGGGCAAGGGCGTTCGGATGAGCATGCTGGTATCCGCCGACGCCAAATCGATGCCGCTGTCGGTCTACGTGTTCGGCCCAGGCACTCGCCTGCTCAACAAGCTCCTGGGCGCCAGCGTGAAATTTCAGCACCTGCCGGTGCCGTTCGAGTTGTACTCCGACGGAATCGATCTGCCGGTCTTCGAGGAGTTCGGCGCCGGAACGGCGGCCCTGCACCTGCGGGACCAGTTGGAGCGCAACGAGTTACTGGCGGACAAGGAATATCGCCGAAAGTTCCGGCGCGAGTTCGACCGCATCAAGCTCGGGCCGTCGCTGTGGCACCGTGACTTCCACGACGCGGTCATCGTCGAATGCCCGGATAAGTCGTTGATCGGCAAGAGCTTTGGCGCGATCGCCGACGAGCGCAAGCTGCACCCGCTCGACGCATTCCTGGACGTGCTCGTCGAGAACGGTGAACGCAACGTCCGGTGGACGACCGTCGTCGCCAACCACCGTCCCAAGCTGCTGGATGCCCTCGCCACCGAAGGCAGTGTGCACATGGGCTTCTCGGACGCCGGTGCGCACCTGCGCAACATGGCCTTCTACAACTTCGGGCTGCGGATGCTCAAGCGTACCCGGGACGCCTACCGCGCGGGCGCGCCGTTCATGTCGATCGAGCACGCCGTGCACCGGCTCACCGGTGAACTGGCCGAGTGGTTCGGCATCGACGCCGGCACGCTACGGCAGGGCGACCGGGCGGACTTCGTGGTGATCGACCCGGCCGGGCTCGACGAATCCGTCGACGGCTACCACGAGGAAGCAGTGCCGTTCTACGGTGGCCTGCGGCGCATGGTCAACCGCAACGACGACGCCGTGGTCGCCACCGGAGTGGGCGGCGTGGTCGTCTTCGGCGGAAGCCATGCCAAAGGCGAATTCCGGGACGGCTACGGGCAATCCGTGCGGTCGGGCCGCTACCTGCGGGCGGGGGAGCGCACCCGTCGGGAACGCGGCGCGCTGGGCGTCACCGCCTGACATGGCCAGAACCCAGCAGCAGCGCCGCGAGGAGACCGTCGGACGGCTCATCGACGCCTGCATCGCCACCATCATCGAGGTCGGCTACGCCCGGGCGTCCGCCGCGGCGATCACCAAGCGGGCCGGGGTGTCGGTGGGCGCGCTGTTCCGGCACTTCGACACCATGGGCGATTTCATGGCGGCCACGGCGTCCGAGGTGTTACGTCGCCTTATGGAGCGGGGCACCAAACAGGTCGCCGCGATACCGCCCGAGGAGCTGCCGCTGGAGGCGGGCCTGACAATTCTGCGGGACATCACCCACAGTCCGGGGAATGCGGTGCTCTACGAACTGCTGGTCGCCGCGCGTACCGACGAGAAGCTCAAGGCCACCCTGCAGCAGGAACTCGGGCAGTATGCCGAGAAGATTATCGATGCTGCGCGGGCGCTGCCGGGGGCAGAGCGGTTCCCAGCGGACAAATTCCCGGTGATCGTCGGACTGTTGACCAACGTCTTCGACGGCGCTGCTCTGGTGCAAAGCATTATCCCGCAGGCGGAACTCGACGAACAGCGGATTCCGGTGCTGACGGCGCTGTTGAGAGCGGCTCTAGAGGATCCCGCCTTCTAGAGCGAGCCGATGCTGGACTGCGGGCTCTGCGCGAATCCCCAGTCGAACAGCGTCGCCGCCTGATCCCAATATGTCGGTCCGCCCTCTTTGATCAGCCCGTACATCATGGCGATCACCAGCCGGCGGCCGCCGCGCGCGGCGGCCCCGACGAAGGTCTTGCGGGCGGCGTTGGTGAAGCCGGTCTTGCCGCCGATCGCACCGGGATAGCGCTGCAACAGCTCGTCCTGGTTGGTGATCAAGTGATCGCCGTTATCGCCGGGGAACATCGCCGACGGCTCGGCGGTGATCTGCGCGAACACCGGGTTGCCCATCGCCGCGCGGAAGATGACCGCCAGGTCGTGCGCCGTCGACGCGCCCGAACCCCCGGGCCCGTCCAGGCCGGACGGTGTCGCGGCGCGCGTGCTGGTGGCGCCCAGCGAGGCCGCCTTGGCGTTCATCTTGGCGACGGTGACGTCCGGGCCGCCCAGCATGTGCGCCAGCGTGTTGGCGGCGTCGTTACCCGAGACCAGCAGCAGGCCGTCGAGCAGTTGGCGCGCGGTGTAGGTGCGGCCCGGTTTGATCCCGACGCAGTTGCACTCCACCTGGGTGTCGGCGACGTCGGCGACCACCGTGGAGTCCAGGCTCACCGAGTCCAGCACCACCTGGGCCAGCAGCGTCTTGATGGTGCTCGCCGGCGGGTGGGCGACATCCTGGTCGCGCCCGGCCAGCACCTGACCGCTATCGAGGTCTGCGACGATCCAGGTTCGGGCCGGCCCGTCGGGAATCGGGATCGAGCCGACTGGTTGCGAGTTGTCCGCCCAGGCGGTGGACATGGCGACGGTGGCGGTGCAGGTACCCAGCGCGAGCAGGGTAGCGGCTGCGGCCGTGAGCTTCCGCATGGCCGCAAAGTCTAACTTCCGACCCTGTTCGAGGCGGATCTTCAGTACTGTCCGATGCATGTTGAGCCTGGAAGAGATCTCGGATCGGCTCGAGATCCAGCAGCTTCTGGTGGATTACTCCACCGCCATCGACAACCGGCGATTCGACGATCTGGACCAGGTCTTCACACCGGACGCCTACATCGACTACACGGCGTTGGGTGGCATCGAGGGCCAGTATCCGGAGGTGAAGAAGTGGCTGGCCGAGGTGCTGCCCAACTTCCCGGTGTACACACACATGCTGGGCAACTTCTCCGTACAGATCAACGGGGACAAAGCCTCGTCGCGGGTGATCTGCTTCAACCCGATGGTGCTGGGCGGTGACAAGGACCAGGTGCTGTTCTGCGGACTCTGGTACGACGACGAGTTCGTACGCACGCCCGACGGCTGGCGGATGACCCGGCGGGCGGAGACCAAGGTCTTCCAGAAAGTGATGTGATCGCCGCGTGTCTGATGGCGGCGACCCGCCGCGCCCGGCTGCGCCGCGCTTGCGATCGCCGCGTCTGATGGCGGCGACCCGCCGCGCCCGGCTGCGCCGCGCTTGCGATCGCCGCGTGTCTGATGGCGGCGCCCCGCCGCGCTCGGCTGCGCCGCGCTTGCGATCGCCGCGTCGCGCGATTTCTGATCGCCGCGCCCGTTCTGGCACAATAGGCGGCTGTCCGCCGAGCGATCACGCGTCGCCGACCGGTCATACACGCGAGGCAAAACCGGATCCGGGCATCCCGCCCCGATCGCTGAATTGCAGCGTGACACACACAGGAGAATTCGCTTAACCATGGCTGTCAAGATCAAGCTCACCCGGCTTGGCAAGATCCGCAATCCCCAGTACCGCATCTCCGTCGCCGACGCTCGGACCCGCCGCGACGGCCGCTCGATCGAGGTCATCGGCCGCTACCACCCCAAGGAAGACCCGAGCCTCATCGAGATCGACTCCGAGCGCGCCCAGTACTGGCTGTCCGTGGGGGCTCAGCCCACCGAGCCGGTCCGCAAGTTGCTGCAGATCACCGGCGATTGGCAGAAGTTCAAGGGCCTGCCCGGCGCCGAGGGTCGCCTGAAGGCCGCCCCGGCCAA
Source organism: Mycolicibacterium vulneris (assembly GCF_002104765.1). Classification (GTDB taxonomy): domain Bacteria; phylum Actinomycetota; class Actinomycetes; order Mycobacteriales; family Mycobacteriaceae; genus Mycobacterium; species Mycobacterium vulneris. Next base: position 17,317 of record NZ_NCXM01000048.1, on the reverse strand, counting down.
GCCCAGCAAGCTCGAGCTGTTCAACGCCGCGCTGGCCGACGCCGACGGCGGACCGACCACCGAGGCCGCGAAGCCGAAGAAGAAGGCCCCGGCCAAGAAGGCCGCCAAGGGCGCGGACGAGGCTGCCGAGCCGGAGGCCGCCGCCGAGACCCCGGCGGAGACCGCCGCTGAGGCCGAGGCGCCCACCGAGGGCGGCGAGCAGGCCGAGCCGACCACCGAAAGCTGACCACGGCCATGAGTACGGTTGTCGTTGACGCTGTTGAGCACCTGGTTCGCGGGATTGTCGACAATCCCGACGACGTCCGCGTCGACATGGTGACCAGCCGCCGCGGGCGGACGGTCGAGGTCCACGTCCATCCCGACGACCTGGGCAAGGTGATCGGCCGCGGCGGTCGCACCGCGACCGCACTGCGCACCCTGGTCGCCGGCATCGGCGGTCGCGGCATCCGCGTCGACGTGGTGGACACCGACCAGTAGGCCTGCGCTGCTCATGGAACTCCCTTGGAGTTGACCGTCGGGCGCGTGGTGAAAGCCCACGGCATCACCGGCGAGGTGGTCGTCGAGGTCCGCACCGACGATCCCGACGCCCGGTTCGCGCCGGGTAACGCGTTGCGCGCCAAGCATTTCCGTGCTGGCTGGGAACGTGAGCTCACCGTCGAGAGCGCGCGCGAACACGGCGGGCGGCTGCTGGTGCGGCTGGCCGGCGTCACCGACCGTGACGCGGCCGACGCGCTGCGCGGCACCCTGTTCGTCGTTGATTCCGGGGACTTGCCTGACATCGACGAGGCGGACACCTACTACGACCATCAGCTCGAGGGCCTGCGCGTGCGCACCACCGCGGGCGAGCAGATCGGTGTTGTGGCCGAGGTGTTGCACACCGCGGCCGGTGAGCTGTTGGCGGTGCGGCGCGAGGAGGGCGACGAGGAGCGGGAAGTGTTGGTGCCGTTCGTGTCCGCGATCGTCACGTCGGTGTCGCTGGATGACGGCACCGTCGAGATCGACCCGCCCGAAGGCCTGCTGGACCTGTAGGCCTTCGAAATGAGAATCGACGTCATCACGATCTTTCCGGCCTACCTGGACCCGCTGCGGCAATCGTTGCCCGGCAAGGCGATCCAGTCCGGCCTGGTCGATCTGCAGGTGCACGACCTGCGGCGCTGGACCCATGACGTGCACCGCTCGGTCGACGATTCCCCCTACGGCGGCGGTCCCGGAATGGTGATGAAGGCGCCGGTGTGGGGTGAGGCGCTGGATGAGATCGTCTCCGAGGAAACACTTTTGGTTGTTCCCACCCCCGCCGGGCGGTTGTTTACGCAGGCGACGGCCGCGCGCTGGAGCGCCGAGGCCCACCTGGTGTTCGCGTGTGGTCGCTACGAGGGCATCGACCAGCGGGTCATCGAGGATGCCGCAGGGCGGATGCGTGTCGAAGAGGTCTCGATCGGCGACTACGTGCTGCCGGGTGGCGAGTCGGCGGCCGTGGTGATGATCGAGGCCGTGCTGCGCCTGCTCGACGGGGTGCTCGGCAATCCCGCTTCGCATCGCGAGGATTCGCACTCGCCGGCGCTGGACCGGCGCCTGGAGGGGCCCAGCTACACCCGGCCGCCGAGCTGGCGCGGGCTCGACGTGCCCGAGGTGCTGCTGTCGGGTGACCACGCGCGAATCGCCGCGTGGCGGCGGGAGATCTCGCTGCAGCGCACCCGTGAACGCCGGCCCGAACTGCTTGAGCCCGAACCGCTTGAGCCCGACGGCGATTGAGCCCGAGAAGGATTGAGCCCGTCAGAGCCCGTGCCGGGCCGCCTCGATGCGGCCCTCGGGAAATATCGTCTTGACCGCCCGGGTGATGGTGTCGCGGGCGGTGGCGTCATCGGCGGGCTGCAGGGATTGGACGACCATGATGTAGCGGTGGTCGGCCCCGATCACGCCGGTGGACAGATGCATCCAGTCGCTGCCGATGCAGCACATCCAGCCCTGCTTGACCGCGACCGGCTCGGCGTACAGACCGTCCGGGATGCCGAACCGCTGCGGGTAGCCGTCGAGCCCGTTGGGGGTGGACTGCGCCAGGTCGTTCACGATGATCTTGGCGTCATCGGTCGGCAGGCCTCCGGATCCGTCCAGCAACATCTCGTAGTAGCGGATCAGGTCGGTCACCGAGCTCATAGTGTTCCACCACCGCCCGTCGCTGGGCGGGGTGGTGGAGGACAGGCCGTAGCGGGACGCGACCTCCGTGATGATCGCGGCTCCGCCGCCTTGCCCCCAGAACTTCTCGGCCGCGCCGTCGTCGGATGACTGCAGCATGATGTCCAGGGCCTGGCGGTCGTCCACGCTCAGCGGCGCCTTGCCCTCGGACTCGTGCAGCAGCAGATCGTCGGCGATGAACAGCTTGGCCACCGACGCGGTGCCGATGACCTGGCTGTTGCCGTTGGAGATCAGCTGATGGGTGCTGCGATCGAGGATGGCCACCGACAGGGCGGCGCCGCTGCCGGCGGCCTCGTCGGCGGCCTGCTGGACGCGGGCCTGCAACTGGCCGAACCCCGGGGTCGGTAGCGCCTGGGCCGGCTGCGGGGGTGTGGCCGCCTCGAGCATCAGCGTGGTCGTCTGCGGGGGAGTCGAGGTGGGTGGCGCGGAGATGACCCGGACGGGCGCGGTGACCGGCAGGCTGTAGACCTTCGCCTGGACCAGCGCTTCGGAACCGGCGGCAACCACCAACGTCACCGCCGCGGTGGCGGTGACCAGCGTCAGCGGACGTACCCGCATTCCCCTCCTCCGGCGTGACCTCGACACAGTGCAACAGCGGGACCCTCGCGCCACCTGCACCGGCCGTCACGCTCCCGCGCGGGTAGCGCGTTCTGACCCCAGTCATATGTACCATTTACCAGCGCGTTTGGCGCGCTGCGAACCGCCGACTCGCTGTGATTTTCGTAGCACGCGCCCCGTCTGGCACAATTGACCAGTTGTCTCCAGTGGTTGCAGGCTGGTTGAGCCGATTTCCGCCCGCTGCGAGATACGCCAGAAAGCCCGAAACCATCGGCTGGGCGACCGCCTCACACCTGCGTGTGGGTAGCTGCCGTCGGCCGCGACCTCAAGGAAGTGTCTCGCATGAACCGGCTGGACTTCGTCGATCAGGCGTCGCTGCGCGACGATATCCCGGTGTTCGGCCCGGGCGACACCATCAACGTGCACGTCAAGGTCATCGAGGGCGCCAAGGAGCGTATCCAGGTGTTCAAGGGCGTGGTGATCCGTCGTCAGGGCGGTGGCGTCCGCGAGACCTTCACCGTGCGCAAGGAAAGCTATGGCGTCGGCGTCGAGCGGACCTTCCCGGTGCACTCGCCCACCATCGACCACATCCAGGTGGTGACCCGCGGTGACGTCCGCCGCGCGAAGCTGTACTACCTGCGTGAGCTGCGCGGCAAGAAGGCCAAGATCAAGGAGAAGCGCTGAGCCGGGACGCCTTGGTGGCGCTGCTGATTCGTCCCACCGTTTCTCCGGTGCGCCGGTTTGGGCGGCCCGAACGTGCGCTGGCTACGCTGATCTCGTGACCGATACCGCGGATTCATCGAAGCCCGAGCCCCACGCCGGCGAGTCAGATCCGAAGGTCTCTACCCGCAGCCCGGAGACGCGCCCCGAGAACGCCGCGACGACGGCCGGATCGATCCCCGAGCCGGGGCCGGCGGCCGAGACGCCCGACGAGCGTGAGCCGGAGGGCCACAAGCATTCGACGTTGCGCGAATTCGCGCTCCTGGCGGTGATCGCCGTCGTCCTGTACTACGTCATGTTGACGTTCGTGGCGCGGCCCTACCTGATCCCGTCGGAATCCATGGAGCCCACGCTGCACGGCTGCACGGGCTGCGTCGGCGACCGGATCATGGTCGACAAGGTCAGCTACCGCTTCAGCGCGCCGCACCCCGGTGACGTCATCGTCTTCAAAGGCCCGCCGCCGTGGAACCTCGGCTACAAGTCGATCCGGTCGAACAACACAGTGCTGCGCTGGGTGCAGAACGCGCTGTCGTTCGTCGGTTTCGTACCGCCCGACGAGAACGATCTGGTCAAGCGGGTCATTGCGGTGGGCGGGCAGACAGTGCAATGCCGGGCCGACACCGGGCTGACGGTCGACGGCAAGCCGCTGAAGGAGCCGTACCTGGATCGCAACACCATGGCCGCCGACCCGTCGGTGTACCCCTGCCTGGGCAGCGAGTTCGGGCCGGTTCACGTCCCGGCCGGACGGCTGTGGGTGATGGGCGATAACCGGACGCACTCCGCGGATTCGCGGGCCCACTGCACCAGCGTGCCGGCCGAGGCCCTCAAGGGTGTGCTGTGCACCGGCGACCCGACGTCGGGAACCGTGCCGGTGTCCAACGTGATCGGAAAAGCCAGGTTCATCGTGTGGCCGCCGTCCCGATGGGGCGGCGTGGGATCGGTGAACCCGCAGCAGAATCGGTAGCCATGGCCACGACCTGGCCGCCGCGGACGGTGATCCGTAAATCGTCGGGGTTGCGCACCCTGGAATCGGCGCTGTACCGCAGCGGGTTGGGTCCGGTGGCCGGCGTCGACGAGGTGGGCCGCGGCGCCTGCGCCGGACCGCTGGTGGTGGCGGCTTGCGTGCTCGGCCCAGGGCGAATGGAAAGCCTTGCCGCGCTTGATGATTCCAAGAAGCTCACCGAGGCCGCCCGGGAGAAGCTGTTCCCGCTGATTCGCCGCTACGCGCTGGCCTACCACGTGGTGTTCATCCCGCCCGCCGAGGTGGACCGGCGCGGCGTGCATGTCGCCAACATCGAGGGGATGCGCCGTGCCGTCGCCGGCCTGTCGGTGCGGCCCGGCTACGTGCTGAGCGACGGCTTCCGGGTGCCCGGGCTAGCCGTCCCATCGCTGCCGGTCATCGGGGGCGACGCGGTTGCGGCGTGCATCGCGGCGGCCAGCGTGCTGGCGAAGGTCAGCCGGGACCGGTTGATGGCCGCCATGGAGGCCGACCATCCCGGCTACGGCTTCGCCCTGCACAAGGGCTACAGCACGCCCGCGCACAGCACGGCGCTGGCGCAGCTGGGCCCGTGCCCCGAGCATCGTTATTCGTTCATCAACGTGCGTCGCGTGGCCAACGGGTGGGGCGGCCGGGTGGTGGCTGACTGCCAACCGGACCTACCGCTGCAGCGCGACGGATATCGGTGAGGAAAGATGGGATCAGGATTCCCACCCCGGCGAACGGCAGCTAGCGCCGGGATGCCCGGGGAAAGCTGTCTGGGAGAAGGACGTCTGAGCAGATGAGTGCAGAAGATCTCGAAAAGTATGAAACCGAGATGGAGCTCTCGCTGTACCGCGAATACAAGGACATCGTCGGCCAGTTCAGCTACGTCGTGGAGACCGAACGGCGCTTTTACCTGGCCAACAGCGTGGAGATGACGCCGCGCAACGCCGACGGCGAGGTCTACTTCGAGCTGCGGCTGTCCGACGCGTGGGTGTGGGACATGTATCGGCCGGCGCGGTTCGTCAAGCAGGTGCGGGTGGTCACCTTCAAGGACGTCAACATCGAAGAGGTCGAAAAGCCGGAGCTGCGGCTTCCCGAGTAGCCGCCGCTACGTGTTCGGCGGAAGCGAGTTGTCGCCGGGCACCGGCAGCTGACCGCGCTGCTCGATGACCTCCCGGGCGACGTCGGCCAGCTTGATGTTCAGCGCCTGGGAGTGGCGCCGCAACAGGTCGAACGCGTCGTCCTCGCTCATCTCGTGCAGCATCATCAGCATGCCGACGGCCTTCCCGATCTCACGGTTGCTCATCAGCCCGCGGCGCAGGCTCGCCGCGTCCTCGCCCTTGTTGACGGCGTTGATCGCGACGCTGGCGAACGCGGCCAGCACGGCCGCCCGCCCGGCGGATTCGGCGTCGAACATGTTCGGGGTGTCGCTGAACAGATTCAGCGCAGCGCCTTTGCGTTTGTCGACCAGCAGCCGGAAGCCCATCGCGCCGCGCACCGGTGTCTCGGCGACCAGGACGGCGGCCAGCTTGGGCCACAGCGACGGCGTGGTCAGGTCCGTGTCGATCTGGGGCGTCTCTTCCTCGATGGCATCGATGCACGGGCCGTCGCCGGCGCGCCGTTCGAGGTCGTCGATAGCCAGCGCCAGCCGGTCGCTGGCGCCGACAGTGACGTATTTGTCGTTCTCGCGCACCAGCAGGCTGGCGTGATCGCAGCCGCGGACGGTCAGGGTGGCGGCCACGCAGATGGCGGCATACATCTGGTTGGCGTCCGACCCCTGATAGATGATCTCGGCGAGGGCGGCGAAAACCGTCGCGGGGTCGGCCTTCTCCCCGCCAGTCGCGGACGCGTCCGCGCCGGTCCTCGATTCGTCGCCCATGCTGCGCCTCGTTTTCTGCGATGCCGGCCGTGTGACCGCTTTCGATCGCCGTAAATTATCGGTCGCCGCGACCAGCCTTACACCCGGTTTCGTCTGGCTGCGGCCAATCAGCGGGCATCTTGTTGGTCACCGTCGACCGCAAAGCTACCGCTGAGGAAGCGGAACGTCCGCACGTCCAGCCGCACACGAACCGCGAGACGCTGGAAAGATGGTTCTATCATCCGCCGATCACACGCGCCGGGGGCTTGGTGAGGTTCCGCACGCCGGGGCTTCGACAAGCCGCCGGAGGGAAGGACGTTCTGATGGGAGTGACCGTCGCGGTGACCGGACCGACCGGAGAGATCGGCCTCTCCGCGGTGACGGCGCTGGAACGCGAACCCGCCGTCGACGCGATCATCGGGATGGCTCGCCGGCCGTTCGACCCGCCGTCACGCGGCTGGCTGAAGACCACCTATCAGCAGGGCGACGTCCTGGACCGCGAGGCCGTCGACGCCCTGGTCGCGCAGGCCGACGTGGTGATCCACCTGGCCTTCATGATCATGGGCTCGCGCGACGAGAGCGCCCGGGTGAATCTCGAGGGTTCCCGCAACGTGTTCGAGGCGACCGTGGCCGCTGAGCGGCCCCGGCGCCTGGTCTACACCTCGTCGGTGGCGGCCTACGGCTACCACTCCGACAACCCCGCCCCACTGACCGAGGACGTGCCGGTGCGGGGGTCCGCGGAGCACTACTACTCGGCGCAGAACGCGGCGTCCGAAGCGCTGCTCGCCGAGATCACCAAAGACTCGCCGCTGGAGGTGTTCGTGTTGCGGCCCTGCATCGTCGCCGGGCCCAAAGCCACCGCGCTGGCCGACGCGATGCCGTGGAATCAGCTGCCCGGCCCGATGCGTGCCGTGGTCAATGCCGTCCCGGCGCTGAAGCCGGTGGTGCCGGATCCGGGCTTTCCACTGCAGTTGGTCCACCACGACGACGTCGCCGCGGCGATCGCGCTGGCGGCCACGGCCCCGGCCCCGCCCGGGGCATACAACATCGCGGGCGACGGGGTCGTGACGGTGGCTGACGTGGCCAGGGCGCTGGGCGGGCGCCCGGTGCGGGTTCCCGCTGTTGCCGCCACGGCGGCCTCCGCGGCGATCTCACGGGTACCGCTGATGCCGTCCGTGCTGGAGTGGCTGCACACCGCGCGGACGTCGATGGTCATGGACACCACCAAGGCCAAGACCCAGCTGGGCTGGCGGCCGCTGCACTCGTCGGCCGAAACGCTGGAAGCGCTGGCCGGGGGCGCGTGACAGCGTTGCCCTTCTCGGCGGCCGGACGCCGGCCAGGGTAGGTTGATCCGGTGGGTTTCCAGCATTCCGCCGCTTCTCGCGACGTCTCCGCCGGCGGTGAAATCGCCTAGTGGGGCACGTAACGTCGCGCCGGCGGGTCACGCATCTGACCGCCGAGAAGGCGATCACCCGGCCTGAGACCCTGGTCGTCGAGGAACCGTTGGAGATCCGGGTCGACGGCACCGCGGTCACCGTGACGATGCGCACGCCGGGTTCGGATATCGAACTCGCCCAAGGCTTTTTGCTCACCGAAGGCGTCATCGCGGGCCGCGACGACGTGCACAGCATCCGGTACTGCGCCGGGCGCGACGACGAGGGCGCGAACACCTACAACGTGCTGGACGTGACGCTGGCCCCGGGAGTGGAGAAACCCGGCCTCGACGTCACCCGCAACTTCTACACCACCTCGTCGTGCGGGGTCTGCGGCAAGGCGTCGCTGGACGCGGTGCGGCTGATCAGCCGCTTTTCGCCGGGCACCGATCACGCGACCGTCGCGGCGGCCACCCTCAAGGTGATGCCCGGCCAATTGCGTTCGGCGCAAAAGGTTTTCGACAGCACCGGCGGCCTGCACGCCGCCGCGCTGTTCGGGGTGGACGGCGCGATGCTGGTGGTGCGCGAGGACGTCGGTCGACACAACGCGGTCGACAAGGTGATCGGCTGGGCGCTGGAGCACGGGCGGATACCGCTGCAGGCCTCGGTGTTGCTGGTCAGCGGGCGGGCATCGTTCGAGCTGACGCAGAAGGCCGTGATGGCGGGCATCCCGGTGCTGGCGGCGGTGTCCGCGCCGTCGTCGCTGGCGGTGTCGCTGGCCGAGGAGTCCGGCATCACGCTGGTGGCGTTCTTGCGGGAGGACTCGATGAACATCTACACCCGGGCCGACCGGATCACCTAGGCCGGTCCCGCGCCGGCGGCTGTGGATGGGCGCCGCACTGGGGATAACCGGCCGTTGCGGGTGGCCGCGGGCCGCGAGGGCGGCCCGTCCCGTCGGGGGCGCCGGGCACGGTGGCCCCATGACGACCGAAACGACGATGACCCGGATCCAGCTGGGGGCGATGGGCGAAGCGCTCGCCGTGGATCACCTGATGCGCATGGGATTGCGGATCCTGCAGCGCAACTGGCGCTGCCGCTACGGCGAACTCGACATCATCGCCCGCGACGACGCCACCGCGACGGTGGTGTTCGTCGAGGTGAAGACCCGCACCGGCGACGGATACGGGGGACTGGCCCATGCCGTCACCCCGCGCAAGGTGCTGCGGCTGCGCAGGCTGGCCGGCCTGTGGCTGGCCGGCCAGGACCAGCGCTGCGCCGCGATCCGCCTCGACGTGATCGGCGTGCGGGTCGGGCGCCGCCGCATCCCCGAGATCACCCACCTGCAAGGGATCGGCTGATGGCGCTGGGACGCGCGTTCTCCGTCGCGGTGCGCGGCGTGGACGGACAGATCGTGGAAATCGAAGCCGACATCACCTCCGGGCTGCCCGGCGTGCACCTGGTCGGCCTGCCCGACGCCGCCCTGCAGGAGTCGCGCGACCGGGTCCGGGCGGCCGTCGCCAACTGCGGCAACACCTGGCCCATGGCGCGGCTCACCCTGGCGCTGTCGCCGGCGACGCTGCCCAAGATGGGGTCGGTCTACGACATAGCCCTGGCCGCCGCGGTGTTGTCGGCGCAACGCAAGAACCCGTGGGACCGGCTGGAGAAAACGGTGCTGCTGGGTGAGCTGTCCCTGGACGGGCGGGTCCGGCCGGTGCGCGGGGTGCTGCCGGCCGTGCTGGCCGCCAAGCGCGACGGCTGGCCGACCGTGGTGGTTCCCGTGGACAACCTCGCCGAGGCCAGCCTGGTCGACGGCATCGACGTGTGGGGCGTGCGCACCCTGGGGCAGCTGCAGAAGTGGCTCAGTGGCTCCGGCGGCCTGGGCGGCAGGATCGACGCGAAACCCACGGACGGGGAGCCCGAGGCGGATCTTGTCGACGTGGTGGGGCAGACGCAGGCGCGGTTCGCGGTGGAAGTGGCCGCCGCCGGAGCGCACCACCTCATGCTCACCGGCCCGCCGGGGGTGGGCAAAACGATGCTCGCGCAACGCCTTCCGGGGTTACTGCCGCCGTTGACCGATGCCGAGTCCCTGGAAGTCACCGCGATCCACTCGGTGGCCGGGTTGCTGTCGGGCGACACACCCCTGATCACCAGGCCGCCGTTCGTGGCGCCCCATCACAGCTCGAGCGTCGCGGCGCTGGTCGGCGGCGGGTCCGGGATGGCGCGCCCCGGGGCCGTCAGCCGGGCGCATCGCGGGGTGCTCTTCCTCGACGAGTGCGCCGAGATCCGGGTCAGCGCGCTGGAAGCCCTACGAACACCCTTGGAGGATGGCGAGATTCGGCTTGCCCGCCGCGACGGGGTGGCGTGCTATCCCGCCCGGTTCCAGCTGGTGCTGGCCGCCAACCTGTGCCCGTGTGCGCCGGCCGACCCGCAGGACTGCATGTGCGCGGCGGCCGCCAAACGCCGCTACCTGGGCAAGCTGTCCGGGCCGCTGCTGGATCGCGTGGACCTCCGCGTGCAGATGCATCAGGTCAAGGCCGGGGCGTTCGCGGGCCGAGCCGGTGAATCGACGGAACAGGTCCGCCACCGGGTGGCGCAGGCCCGCGGGGCCGCCGCCGAGCGCTGGTCATCGCACGGATTTCGCGCCAACGGCGAGGTCAGCGGGACGCTGCTGCGCCGAAAGTTCCGTCTCAGCAACGCGGCGATGGAGCCGCTACAACGGGCGCTGGACGGCGGGCTGCTCAGCATCCGTGGCCTCGACCGCACGTTGCGGGTCGCGTGGAGCCTGGCCGACCTGGCCGGTCGCACCTCGCCCGGGACCGACGAAGTCGCCGCCGCACTCAGTTTCCGCCAGCCCGGGGCGCAGCGATGAGCGCCGCAACAAGTCTGGCGGGCGCGCTACCAGCGCGCCGTGGTGAGCCAATCGGTGTGCCCACCCCGCACCGCTATCGCGACGGTCACCAGAATCGCGAACGCGCGGGCGAATTGGGCCAGGGCGCGGCCACTTTCACCCCGCTGTTCCATCTCGCGCAACCCGAGGCAGGCCAGGCCGATGCTGATGACGGGGATGGGAAAGCCGATCCAGCTGACCAGGCTGAGCGCGAACGCCGCGACGGCCCAGGGGTTCTTGGGACGGGTGGACGTGGTGTACACCATTGGCGGGTCGAGGATCATGGGTCGTTCCGTTCGTTGCGGGCCGGCGTGCGGCGGGTGGCTGACAACACCACGTTCGCGCGCGGGGCTGGAAGGATCCTTGGCGGATTCTTGGGGGTACGGCGATGACGACGGCCCTCGACGATCCCGCGCTGCGCGCGTGGGCCTATTTGTCCCGGGTGGCAGAGCCGCCCTGCGCCGAACTCGCTGCCCTGGTGGCGCACGTCGGCCCGGTTGAGGCCGCGGAGCGCGTCCGCCGCGGACTGGTCGATGACGACGTGGCGCGGCGCACCGAGGCCCGGCGCGAGATCGACCGCGGCGCGGCCGATCTCGAGTTGCTGGCCCGGCGTGGTGGGAGGTTGATCACCCCGGACGACGACGAGTGGCCGCTGCTGGCGTTCGCCGCCTTCCGCGGTGGCGCGCCGCGACCCGGCGGCGCTGCGGCGATGGTTGCGCCGATGGCGTTGTGGGCGCACGGGCCAGTGCGGCTCGATGAGGTCGCGCACCGAGCGGCCGCCGTGGTCGGGACGCGCGCTTCGACCCCGTATGGCGAACATGTCGCCGGCGAACTGGCGGCCGGGCTGGCGCAGCGCGACGTCGCGGTGGTCTCGGGCGGCGCCTACGGCATCGACGGCGCGGCGCACCGCGCCGCGCTGGACTGCGACGGCGTCACCGTGGCCGTCCTGGCCGGCGGGCTCGACGTTCCCTACCCGAGCGGTCACACCGCGCTGCTGCACCGCATCGGCCAGCACGGGCTGCTGTTCACCGAATATGCGCCCGGAATTCGCCCGGCCCGCCACCGGTTCCTGACCCGCAATCGGCTGGTGGCCGCGGTCGTGGGGGCGGCCGTGGTGGTGGAAGCCGGTCTGCGCAGCGGCGCGGCCAACACCGCGGCCTGGGCGCGGGCGTTGGGGCGGGTGGTGGCCGCGGTGCCCGGACCCGTCACGTCGTCGGCGTCGGCGGGCTGTCACGCCCTACTGCGCAACGGCGCCGAACTGGTCACCCGCGCCGACCACGTCGTCGAGCTCGTCGGCTACATCGGTGAACTGGCCCGCGACGAGCCGCACCCAGCGACGCCTCTCGACCGTCTCAGCGACGCCGAACGCCGGATCTACGAGGCGTTGCCGGGCCGCGGCGCCGCCACGGTCGACGAGATCGCGGTCGCATCGGGAATGGTGCCCGAGCTGGCGCTGGGGCCGCTGGCGATGCTCGAGCTGGCCGGATTGGTGCAGCGCCAGGATGGGCGGTGGCGAATTGTCCGCGCTCGCGGGGCTGTGGCACCGCCGCCTCTGTGAACGGGATCAGGCAAAGAGCCGCCCGCGCCCGGGGGGAAGCGCAACGGTCCGGCTTGTTGCACTGTGACCGGATTCAGGCACGCCGTCATAACACACTATCGTCCGGCCAATTGCCGATCAGACTGCGGGAATGCTGCGGCTCGTGCGGTCGACGGGGCCGGGCGCCGACGGGAGAACATTTGTCTACCGGTAACCCCGCCTGTCCAACCAGTCGGTAAGGGAGGCGGCGCTGAACGGTCCCGTCGACGCTGACGGCGAAGACGTACGAGCCCAGCTTCCCCAACCGAAGTACCGGAATGTTGACTGCGAAGGCAACTGATTGGGTTTCGTCGGCCTCATGATGGTCCGACTTGCCGATGTTGAATTTAAATTGGGTGTGGAACGGTTCGCGTTCGTCCAAACCCTTTTGAAGCTCAACCGCACGCCCGTCCGAGTCCAGTAGTTCAATGTCGACCGTGTGCTCTTGGTCGCTCGCCGTCCGCGGTACTTCGACGATAATGCCGATGCCCACCGAGACCGTAAAAGGCTCCGAGTGTCCGGCCGGAATGAGGACCTGATCTATGCCTCCCGCCGACACGTACAACAAGTTGTTTTGCGCCTCAGCGTGGTTACACAAAATTGCCGTCAACTCCATGTCAGGACAGTACGCAGAAAAGCTTGCCGCATTGAGTATTTGGCAGCATCGATCGCCATGCCGCCCTGGGACTGAACGAAGATGGGACTCAACGGAGTTCGCTGACCGATCCCTTCCCGCTGCTCAGAATCCAGTTTTCAGTTCGCGGTCAGGTTGAGTACAGCAGTGGTGATTAGAGCAAGCGAGACCGCACCGGCGCGCCCGGCTCACTTGTCCGTAACGCGGCCTAAGACATTTGAATTCATCGACTTGCGCTGACGGCTCGAATGCCCACCTGGTATTGCGACGAGGCCGGGTCGGCGCTTGCTGGACCTCTTCGCCAATCAGGACAAAAGCCGAGCTGGCCCCGAAGTCTCGGCGGCCGTCACGCGTTGGCAGTTCACCGAACGTCCGCTCCCGGCACTCTGCGATACCGGTTTGATTCCCGAAGCCAGTCCGCGAAACAAATCGCGAGGTTGACGTGCCAGCCAAATTTTGTTAAAGCTTAGGGAACCTATGCTACACGCGCACAATAGGAGCCGTCGAGGTCGAACGTCGAACGGGTGCAGTTGCAATCTTCTGACTTTGGGTCGTCACTCAATCAACTCAGTGAGAGAAGGCTATGGACTTTGCCGCGCAGCCCCCAGAAGTCAATTCCGCGCTCATGTACAGCGGCCCTGGGTCAGGGCCGCTTTTGGCGGCCGCGGCCGCTTGGGACGCGCTGGCCGCCTCGCTGGCCTCCACCGCGAGCGGCTACACCTCGGTGCTCTCGGAGCTGACGGGCCAGGTGTGGCTGGGTCCGGCTTCGCTGGCGATGCTGGCTGCGGCGGCCCCCTATGTTGAGTGGCTGGCTGCCACTGGCACTCAGGCCGCGCAGACCGCCGCCCAGGCGTATGCGGCGGCGGCGGCCTACGAGGCGGCGTTTGTCGCCACGGTGCCCCCGCCGGCGATCGCCGAGAATCGGGCGCAGCTGGCGGCATTGGTAGCGACCAATTTTCTGGGTCAGAACACTCCGGCGATCATGGCTACCGAAGCCCTCTACATGGAGATGTGGGCTCAAGACGCCGCCGCCATGTACGGATATGAGGCTGCTTCGACGGCTGCCCGGACCCTGACCCCGTTCGGCGAACCGCCCCGCACGACCAACCCTGCCGCGCAGGGGGCTCGCGCCGGCGCGCTGGCCCGGGCCGCCGGCGACTCCACCAGCACCCGAATCCAATCCCTGACGCAACTCAGCTCGCATCCGGTCTCGCAGCAGCTCGGCTCGTCGGCGGCCTCACAGCAGTTGGCCTCGGCCGCGGTGTCGCAGCAGGTCGGTTCGCCTGCCGCCACACAGCAACTGAGCTCGACGGCGGCCTCACAGCAGTTGGCCTCGGCCGCGGCGTCTCAGCAGGTCGGTTCGCCTGCCGCCACTCAGCAGCTGGCGTCGACGACAGTGTCGCAGCAGGTCGGCTCGACCACGGTGTCACAGCAGGTCGGCTCGAGCGCGGTGTCGCAGCAGGTCGGTTCGACCACGGTGTCGCAGCAGGTTGGTTCGTCCGCCGTCTCGCCGCAGTCGACCTCGACCACGGCCTACCAAGCGGCTGCGCCCGCCGCGTCCCACCAGCCGGCCATGACCGCCGCCTCTCAGCAGCTCGGCTCTACCACCGCTTCCCAGCAGTTGGCCTCGCCCGCCGTGTCGCAGCAACTCAGTTCGACGGCGGTCACTCAACAATCCGCGTCAACCACGGTCACTCAACAATCCGCGTCGGCGGCGGCCACTCAACAATCCGCGTCTGCGGCGGTGTCGCAGCAGTCGGCCTCTACCGCGGTTTCCCAACAGCTCAGCACGACCGCCGCCTCCCAAGGGCTCACCGAAACCCACGTCATCATCGACGGCGTCGACCCGATTTCCCTCTCCGGTGACGTCACCGGCACCACGCATCTCACGGCCGGCAATAGCTACGTCGTCCTCGCCGGTAACTCCGTCACTATCGACCCCGGCGCCAGCCTGATCGCCGACTCCGGCAGCACGCTCACGGTGGACGGCACCATCACCATCGACGGCGGAACGCTCAGCTCGGGCGGCACCCTGGTCGACAGCGGCGCCATCACCGTCGCGAACGGCGGGGCCGTCACCGTCAACGGCGGAGCGCTTCTTGCCGACGGCGGCACCCTCACCGTCAGCAACACCTTCACCGTCGCGAGCGGCGGTTCCCTCACCGTCAACGGCGGAGCGGTTGCCGGGGGAGGCGGCAGCGTGACTGTCGGCTCCAGCGGCGTCCTCACCGACGCCGGCAGCATCACCGTCAGCAGCGGAGGCGTTCTCGGCGCGGGTGGCAGCGTGACCGACGGTGGCACGTTGACCGTCAGTGCCGGTGGAGTGCTCGCCGACGGCGGAACCGTGACCGTGGGCTCGGGTGGCACGTTGGCCGATGGTGGCACCGTCACCATCGGCTCCGGAGGTACGTTGACCGTCAGCCCGGGTGGTGCGTTGACTGACAGCGGCGCCTTGACCATCAGCTCGGGTGGCACACTTACCGACGGCGGCACCGCCACCGTCACCGGGGGCGGCGTGCTCACCGACGGCGGCACCCTGACGAACACGGGCGGGACCGTCATTGTCAGCAGCGGTGGCGCCGATAGCGGCACGTTGACCGTCAGCTCCGGCGTGACCTTCACCGACAGTGGCACCGTGACCGTCGGTTCGGGCGGCACCCTGACCGACGGGGGGACTGTGTCCGTCGCCGCCAGTGGCACATTGACTGACGGCGGCACGGTCACCGTCGCCAGCGGTGGCACGCTGACGGATTCTGGTGCACTGACTATCAATTCGGGTGGTGTGTTCACAGATAGCGGCTCCTTCACCGTGGGCACCGGTGTCACTGTTGTCGATAACGGCACGCTCAACCTCAACAACGCCGTCACCCTCACCGCCAGCTCGATCAACGTGGGCTCCACTGGCGCGCTCAACGTCAATAGCGGCGGTACGCTCGCCACCAGTCTGGGTGGCACGTTGACCGACAGCGGTGCTGTCACCATCAATTCGGGTGGCTCTCTGACGGACAGTGGCACCGTGACCATCACTGGCGGTGGCACATTGACCGACGGCGGCACCCTGACCAATACGGGCGGGACCGTCGTTGTGAGTACTGGCGGCACCGATAGCGGCACCCTGACCGTGGGCTCCGGCGTGACCTTCACCGATAGCGGCACCGTGACCGTTAACACCGGTGGCAACCTGACTGTCAACGGAGCGCTCACCGTCGGTCCGACTGGCACGTTGACCGACGGCGGTGCCGTCACGGTGAATTCGGGTGGGGTGCTGACGGATAGCGGCACGCTGACGGTCAACTCGGGTGGCATTCTGACCGACGGCGGCACGCTGACTGTCAACTCTGGCACCACCCTTACCGATAGCGGCACTGTGACCGTCAGCTCGGGTGGCACCCTCACCGATAGCGGAACCCTGACCGTGAACACCGGTGGAAGTCTGACGGACAGCGGGACCGTCACTGTCGCCAGCGGTGGGGCGTTGACCGACACTGGCGTGGTCACGGTGAATTCGGGTGGGGTGTTGACGGATAGCGGTGGGCTGACGGTGAATTCGGGTGGGGTGTTGACGGATAGCGGTTCGTTCACGATGGGTTCCGGTATCACCGTGGTCGATAACGGCACGATGAATATCAACAGTGGTGTGAGTCTGACGGGCAGCACGATCGACGTGGGTTCCACTGGTGCGCTCAACGTCGATAACGGTGGCTCGCTGACTGTGGGTGCCACCGGCACGTTGTCCGATGGCGGTGCCGTCACCGTTAACTCAGGCGGGACATTGACGGATAGCGGCACCGTCACTGTCAACGGTGGTGCGGTTCTCGGTTCCGGTGGAACCCTGACGGACAGCGGCAGTCTCACCGTGGCGAACGGCGGTACCCTCTCCGTCAACGGCGGATCGGTCCTCGGCTCTGGCGGCCTCCTCACTGACAGCGGCAGTCTCACCGTGGCGAACGGCGGCACCTTGTCCGCCAACGGGGGATCGGTTGTCGGCTCCGGGGGCACCGTGACCGTGGGTTCGGGTGGCACTCTGACCGACGGCGGAACCGTCACTGTCAGCAGTGGAGGGCTTCTCGGCTCGGGCGGCACCCTGACTGACGGCGGGACTGTGACGGTCAGCGCCGGCGGCACCCTGACCGACGGCGGCACCGTGACGGTCAGCACCGGGGGCACCCTGACCGACGGCGGCACCGTGACCGTGGGCTCCAGCGCCACCCTGACCGACAGCGGCACGATGAGCGTCAGCTCGGGTGGCGCGCTGACCGATAGTGGTGCGATGACTGTTGATTCGGGCGGCATGCTTACCGATAGCGGTTCGTTCACGGTGGGTTCCGGTGTCACGCTGGTGGACAACGGCACGCTCAATATCAACAGTGGTGTGAGCCTGACCGGCAGCACGATCAACGTGGGTTCCACTGGTGCCCTCAACGTCAATAGTGGTGGCACGTTGAGCGTCGGTTCCTCTGGCACGTTGTCTGATGGTGGTGTGGTCACGGTGAATTCGGGTGGGGTGTTGACCGATGATGGTGCGTTGACGGTGAA
>NZ_NCXM01000047.1 GCF_002104765.1 Mycolicibacterium vulneris | reverse complement strand
GGGCTCCACTCGCATCGAGACCTCGGGCGGGGCGGCCGGCGGCATGGGCGGCTGCGGCACCTCGTCGGGGAGCTTGTTGTTCAGCGGGGGCGGCGGAACACCGTCGGCCGGCTTGGGAGTTCCGACCACCACCCAGTTCCCGGACGCGTCCTGGACCAGGTGCGCGGTGTCCCTGCTCGGGATCATGCCCTGCTTGCGGGCGGCCTCCGCCAGCGCCGGGGCGGCTTCTGCGTCGCGCACGTCGCGCTCCAGCGCTTCCTTCTGCTGCTGCAGCAGCCGGGTCCGCTCCCGGGCGTGGCTCAACTTGTAGGAGCGCTCGGCGGAGTCGGTGGACAGCCACAGCGTCAGCCCGAGCCCGACGCCCAGCGCGCCGATGATCAGCACGACGAACGGGACCTTGCTGGCCAACGTCCGCGGCCGCAGGTCGATGGCCGCCAGCCGGGCGGCCAGCCGCTCGGTCAGGCGAGGGCGAACAACCTTCGGCGCCTTGGCTTTCCGCGCCTTGGCCCGCGCCTTGGCCTGGCTGGTGCTCTTGGGCCGGGCCGGCCGCTCGACCGGCCGGGCGATGGGGCTGGTCTGCGGCGCGGACTTGGGCGCGCGGGCCTCACGGGTGGGCGCCGAGGTCCGGCCGCCCCGGGCACGCCGCGCCGAGCCGGATTCGGCGGCGGACCGGCGGCTCCGCCGGGCAGAACCGTCGCGTCCGCCCCGACGGTCGCTGCCGCCGCGCCCTTTGGACGTCTCGCGCTCTGCTCTCATGCGTCGCCTTTCCCGCTAGCCTGCTGTGATCCCATTCGTTGCAGCGCCCGCAATCGCACTGCGGCACTGCGTGGATTGCGTTCGACCTCGGTGGCGTCGGCGCGTCCGGCGCCGTGCGTCAGGGCCCGGAATCGCGGCTCGTGACCGGGCAGCTCGACCGGCAGATCCACCGGGGTGCGCGACGCGACCGCCTGGGCGAACAGCCGCTTGACGATGCGGTCCTCGAGCGATTGGTAGGCCATCACCACGATGCGCCCGCCGACGTCCAGAGCGTCCAGGGCGGCCGGGAGCGCACGGCGCAAGGTGTCCAGCTCATCGTTGACCGCGACCCGCAGCGCCTGGAAGGTGCGCTTGGCCGGATGCCCGCCGGTGCGCCGGGCCGCGGCCGGAATCGCTTCGTAGAGCAGGGCTACCAGGTCCGAGGTCGAGGCGAACGGCTGACGCGCGCGCCGGCGCACGATGTGCGCGGCGATGCGACGCGCGAACCGCTCCTCGCCGTAGCGGTGCAAGATTTGCGCCAGCTCCGCCTCGTCGTAGGTGTTGACGATGTCGGCCGCGGTCAGCGGCGACGAGGGGTCCATCCGCATGTCCAGCGGCGCGTCCTGGGCGTAGGCGAAACCCCGCTCGGGGCGATCGAGCTGCATTGACGACACCCCGAGGTCGAACAGCATTCCGTCCACCGATTCCATTGCCGCATAACCTGATTCGACGAGCGCCGCGGCTATGCCGTCGTAGCGCGTGTGCACCAGCGTGACCCGGTCGGCGAAGCGCGCCAGCCGTGCCCGGGCGATGTCCAGCGCGCTGGGATCGCGGTCGAGTCCGATCAGCCGCAGGCCCGGCAGGTCGGTGAGGAACCGTTCCGCGTGCCCGCCGGCGCCGAGCGTGGCGTCCAGCAGCGTCGCCCCCGACCCGTCGGGGTGGTGACGGGTCAGTGCGGGCGTGAGCAGTTCGACGCAACGTTCGAGCAGGACGGGGACGTGCCCGTAGTCGTCGGAACTCGAATTATCAGCCACCGCAACGCCTCCACGGATTCTCCGGCACCCGTCGCCCACTCGGGCCTTCAAGAGACCGGCCTTCGCGCCGCTGCGGGTCTGTGCCGCCCGGACCGGCCTTACCCGGTGCGGCGCCCCTGCATCGAGGCCTCTGACCGAAATCGCGAACCTGGCGTTGGGGAAGTACGCCAGGGTCGGTTCGGGCAGAGGCCACGTTGCACGGGCATGCGCCTCAGATGATGTCGCCGAGTGCTTCATCGCTGGCCGCGGAGAAGTTCTCTTCGTGGGTCTGTTGGTAGTCCTGCCAGGCCTGCGCATCCCAGATCTCGAGGTTGTCGATCGCGCCGATGACCACGCAGTCCTTCGTGAGGTTCGCGTAGCGCCGGTGATCGGCCGACAACGTGATCCGGCCCTGCGCGTCGGGATGCTGCTCGTCGGTGCCGGCGGCGAGATTGCGGAGAAACGCCCGGGCCTCCGGGTTGCTCCGCGAGGCCTTGCTCGCACGGCGGGCCAGTTGCTCGAACTCCGCCCGCGGGTAGACGGCGAGGCTGTGGTCCTGGCTCTTGGTGACCATCAACCCCCCTGCCAGCGCGTCGCGGAACTTGGCGGGCAGCGTCAGCCGCCCCTTGTCGTCGAGTTTGGGCGTGTAGGTGCCGAGAAACACCAGCTCACCTCCCCTATGGGGTCACCCAAACACTGCAGCCACCATACCCCACAATCCCCCACTACGCCCCATTCTTTGAGTGTCGTCGTGGCGTTTTCGGGGTTATCCGTCGTCAGGACGCAGTCAAGGCCCCATCTGGGGTGTGTCGAGGCCATCCCCGGTTGTGTTCCGGGCCCGCGCTCAAAGGATGTTTACCAGGTAAAACGCTCATTGTGGGGCGTAGTGGGGAACGTTAGTGGGGCGCGGTGGGGCGTAAATGTCGCGACGCGCCTCGGTTGGGGCTCGATTGGGCTGCAAAACGGCATCGACGGTTGATTGCCAGCGGCTCGGCCGCCGAGCGGATCCCGGAAAAAAATCGGGGCAGCCGATGGCTACCCCGAATGTGTTGACGCGCTCACTCGTCGAAGCGGCGGCGGAACCGATCCTCCATGCGGCTGGTGAACGAACCCCCGCCCTTGTTGCGGCGCTGACGCAGCGAGGTGGGCGCCGGGCCGGAATGGTCGGGCCTGCCGGACAACCGGGGGCCGGTGATCGCGAAGATCACTCCGCCAAACATGACGATGAATCCGAAGACGCTGAGGATCGGGAAGTTTCCGATCATCGTCGCCTTGAACGCCACTCCGGAGACCAGCATCGCCAGACCGATGACGAACAATGCCACGCCCTGCAGCCGCCGACGGGCGGTGGGTGCGCGGAAGCCTCCGCCGCGGACACTTGACGCAAATTTGGGGTCCTCGGCGTAGAGAGCGCTCTCGATCTGATCGAGCATCCGCTGCTCATGATCGGAGAGTGGCATTCGTCCCTCCTTGCCGACTGTTTGGCACGTGACTACCGGTAGCACGCGGATGCCCGTTGCCGGGGCAACTAATTGAATGATACGAGGTCAATCTGCCCCATACCACTGGTTCGGCGCCGATTCTATCCCGGCCGCCTCCCGACCCACCGCCAGACCGGAACGACGTGCGCTACAACCGGCTTCCCGAACCGGACGGTTCGTCGCTCCGGTGCCATGACCGCCCGTCGGCCCGTCGCACACGGGTCCGATAATGGGCGATGGCGGCCCGGTCTACAGCGACCACATATGCCGAGGCGCCGCACGAGCCTGGATCAGCGATGAGGAGGAGACCGCGAGTTGGCGATATTCCTCATCGATCTGCTTCCCAACGACATGGAGCGGCGCCTGGGTGACGCCCTGGCGGTGTACGTCGACGCGATGCGCTACCCGCGGGGTACCGAGAACCAGCGCGCCGCGATGTGGCTGGAACACATCCGGCGACGGGGCTGGCAGGGTGCCGGCGTCGTGGAAACCCAGGAAGCCGCAGACGCAGGCGCACAACCGCCCTCGGCGGAGGACCTGGCCGGCGCCCCGTTGCTCGGTGTGGCCTACGGCTACCCCGGCGCGCCCGGGCAGTGGTGGCAGCAGCAGGTCGTACTGGGCATGCAGCGCCACGGCTCGCCGCCCCAGGAGATCTCCCGGCTGATGGACAGCTACTTCGAGCTGACCGAGCTGCACATCCATCCCCGCGCCCAGGGCCGCGGTCTCGGCGAGGCGTTGGTCCGACGGCTGCTCGCCGGTCGCCCCGAGCAGAATGTGCTGCTCTCGACGCCGGAAATCAATGGTGAACCCAACCGCGCCTGGCGGTTGTACCGGCGCTTGGGTTTCACCGACGTGATCCGCGGCTACCACTTCGCCGGCGACCCGCGGGCGTTTGCGATTTTGGGCCGTAAGCTACCCCTGTAACACCCGAACCCGGCACACAGCGGAAGACTCCGCTTCGATGCGCCACTTATTGCTTCGATGTGCCACTTATTTAAGTGGCACATCGGATCTGGCACGATGACCTGGTGCGAGCCAGCTCTCCCCCGCCCCGCAGCCGAGGATCCCGAGCGTTTCGAGCTCGGCGGCGCCGCCTGACGGCCATCGCGATGCTGCTGCTGGTGGTGCCGTTGGCCACCGGATGCCTGCGAGTCAGGGCCTCGCTCACCATCTCCCCCGACGACCTGGTGTCCGGCGAGATCGTCGCCGCCGCGAAACCCAAGACCTCCAAAGACACCGGTCCCCAACTGGACAGCAACAACCTGCCGTTCAGCCAGAAGGTGGCGGTGTCGAATTACGACAGCGACGGCTACGTCGGCTCGCAGGCGGTGTTCTCCGACCTGACGTTCGCGGAGCTGCCGCAGCTGGCCAACATGAACTCCGACGCCTCCGGGGTGAACCTGACGCTGCGCCGCAACGGCAACCTGGTGATCTTGGAGGGCCGGGCGGACCTGACCTCGCTGACCGACCCCGAGGCCGACGTCGAGCTGACGGTGGCCTTCCCCGGCGTCGTGACCTCCACAAACGGCGACCGGGTCGAACCCGACGTGGTGTCGTGGAAGCTCAAACCGGGCGTGGTCAGCACCATGACCGCGCAGGCCCGCTACACCGACCCCAACACCCGGTCCTTCACCGGGGCGGTGGTGTGGCTTTGCATCGCGTCGTTCGCGGCCGCGGGCGTGGTGGGGCTGCTGGCCTGGGTCAGCCGGGACAGGTCGCCCCGGTTGACCGCGCCGCGCGACCAACCGCCACCCGATTAGCCCGGGGTCGGTGACCAGTAGGCGAGCATCTCCGCGAACGTCTGGAAGGCCGGCCCGGAGTTCCCGTAGGTCGCCTCGAGGTGGATGCTCAGCGGGAAGCCGAGCTCGGCGACCCCGTCGATGACGCGTTTGTAGAGGTCGACCATCTGCCGGCGCTTCTGCGCCGGTTCGCCGGCGGCCAGCTCCTTGACGAATTCCTGCTCTGCGGCCACCGCCGGATTGCCCGGGTCCTGAATCAGCCAGTTGATCAGTCCGACCCGGCTCTCCATCTTCGGTACGAAGCCGAACGACAGCAGGATCTCCGGCCGATGATCGGTCTGGCGGGCGAACTCGGTCAGGAAGCCAACGATCGCGTCGGAGTACAACAGCTGGGTCATGCCGTAGGTGGCGCCCTGGTCGCACTTGAAGTTGAACCGGCCCTGTTCACCGTCGCGGGTCGGGATCAGGATGACGCCGCGGTTGGTCAGCAGCTCGCGGTAGATCGACAGGGCGTCGGTGGGGGCGACGCCGGACCCCTCGCCGTCGTTCATGGTGCGCGGCACGCCGACGAAGACCACGCCTTCCATGCCGGCCGACGTCAGCTCGGTCAGCCGCGTGCGCAGCGACGGCTCGTCCATGAACGCGGTCACCTGCGTGCAGAGGCCCTTGATCCCCGGCAGTTGCGGCTTGACGACCGACCAGAACTCGAGCACGTCCAACTTGGGCTTCATCTGGATGGGACGGTCGTCGTCCTCGGCGATGATCCCCGGAATCATCACGTGCCGGATCCGGCCGCCCAGACCGGCCTCGGCCGAATTCCGCACCACCTTCTGCGCCTCTTCGAGTGCCCGCTCGCGACCTTCGTCGGCGTTCGGCGGCACCAGCTCGAGCGCAATGGTGTTGAGGGTCACGCGGCTTCTCTCCATCTGACGACTATCGGCCCCGGGGGCGTCTGGTGGCCGCGCAGTCTGCGCGCGGGCCCAGCGCACCCGCCAGCATAGGGGCGGGTTAGTGAGGCAGGCGAAGCAACTGGGTCCACCCGCCCCGGTCACGTGCGGAGCGGCACGGGTGGCGTGGCGAATACACTGGTCGGGCCTGGAACACCCAGCCAGCCGAGCAGAAAGGGGCGCCGCGCTGAGCCTAGGAGCTTCAGAAGCAGCGGCAACCGTCGAGTTGACCGGCGCCATCACCGACCAATTGCGGCGGTACATGCATGACCGGCGCACCGAAACCGCGTACATCGGTGACGACTACAGCGGTCTGATCGCCGCGCTGGAAGATTTCGTACTCAACGGGGGCAAGCGGTTACGGCCCGCGTTCGCCTATTGGGGCTGGCGCGCCGTCACCACCGAAGCCCCCGATGAGCAAGCGCTGCTGCTGTTTTCAGCGCTCGAGCTGCTGCACGCCTGCGCGCTGGTGCACGACGACGTGATCGACGGCTCCTCGACCCGCCGGGGCCGGCCGACCACGCACGTCCGGTTCGCTGCGCTGCATCGCGACCGGCACTGGCAGGGCTCGCCGGAGCAGTTCGGCATATCAGCCGCCATCCTGCTCGGCGATCTCGCGCTGGCCTGGGCCGACGACATCGTCTTCGGTGTCGAGCTGACGCCGCAGGCTTTCAGGCGGGTGCGGCGGGTGTGGGCCAACATTCGCACCGAGGTGCTCGGTGGGCAGTACCTCGACATCGTCGCCGAGGCCAGCGCGGCCGCCTCGATCGCCGCGGCGATGAACGTCGACACCTTCAAGACCGCCTGCTACACCGTGTCCCGGCCGCTGCAGCTCGGGGCGGCCGCCGCGGCCGACCGGCCCGACGTCCACGACGTCTTCAGCCAGTTCGGAACGGACCTGGGGGTGGCGTTTCAGTTGCGCGACGACGTGTTGGGGGTTTTCGGTGATCCCGCGGTCACCGGCAAGCCGTCCGGTGATGATCTGCGATCCGGCAAGCGCACGGTGCTGCTGGCCGAGGCGGTGGAGTTGGCGGAGAAGTCGGACCCGGTGGCGGCCAACCTGTTACGCACCTCGATCGGGGCTCGGCTGACCGACGCGCAAGTGGATCAGCTGCGCGACGCCATCGAGTCGGTGGGCGCCCTGGCCGCCGCCGAACAACGGATCGCCGCGCTGACCCAGCGGGCGCTGGCAACGCTGGCGGCCGCACCCATCAACACCGCGGCCAAAGCGGGGCTGTCCGAATTGGCCAAGCTGGCCACGAACCGGTCCGCCTGAACCGATGACGACGCCCACGGACGCCCCGGCAGCGGATTCACCGGCCGCCAAACCCTCTCGCGGCGAATGGTTTTCCCGACTGAGGGCATTCGTCGCGTCCGGCGACTCCGGTCCGGCGAAGCTGGGCATGCTGGGATCGGTACTGATCACACTGGGCGGGCTGGGCGCGGGCAGCACCCGCCAGCACGACCCGCTCCTCGAGTCAATGCACATGTCCTGGTTGCGGTTTGGCCACGGCCTGGTGCTGTCGTCGATCGTGTTGTGGATCGGCGTCGGCCTGATGCTGATCGCGTGGCTGGCCCTGGGCCGTCGGGTGCTGGCCGGCGAGGCGAGCGAGTTCGTCATGAAGGCCACCACCGGCTTCTGGCTGGCGCCGTTGCTGGTGTCGGTGCCCGTCTTCAGCCGGGACACCTACTCGTATCTGGCGCAGGGCGCGCTGCTGCGCGACGGCCTCGACCCGTACGCGGTGGGGCCCGTCGCCAACCCAAACAGCCTGCTGGACAACGTGAGTCCCATATGGTCGATCACGACGGCACCCTATGGCCCGGTGTTCATCCTGGTGGCGAAGGTCGTCACCATCGTCGTGGGCAACAACGTGGTGGCGGGCACCATGTTACTGCGGCTGTGCATGCTGCCCGGCCTGGTGCTGCTGGTCTGGGCGACGCCCCGGGTGGCGCGGCATCTGGGCACCGACGGTTCGACGGCGCTGTGGATCTGTGTGCTCAACCCCCTGGTGCTGATCCATCTGATGGGCGGGGTGCACAACGAGATGCTGATGGTGGGCCTGATGGCCGCCGGCATCGCGCTGACGTTCGCCGGCCGCCACGTCGCAGGTACCACGCTTATCACGGTCGCCATCGCGGTCAAGGCCACTGCCGGCATCGCGCTGCCCTTCCTGGTGTGGGTGTGGATGCGGCATTTGCGTGATCAGCGGGGATATCGGCCGGCGCCAGCGTTTTTCGCCGCCACGGCGTTGTCGCTGCTGATCTTCGTCGTGGTCTTCGCGATCGTGTCCGCGGTCGCCGGCGTCGGCCTGGGCTGGCTTACCGCGCTGGCCGGATCGGTGAAGATCATCAACTGGCTGACCGTGCCGACCGCCGCCGCCAACCTGATCCACGCGATCGGCAGCGGCTTCTTCCCGGTGAGCTTCTACCCGATCCTGCGCGTCACCCGGCTGGTCGGCATCGCGGTCATCGCAATCTCGCTGCCGCTGTTGTGGTGGCGGTTCCGCCGCGACGACCGGGCCGCGCTGACCGGCATCGCGTGGTCGATGCTGATCGTGGTGCTGTTCGTGCCGGCCGCCCTGCCCTGGTACTACTCGTGGCCGCTGGCGATCGTGGCCCCGCTGGCGCAGTCGCGGCGGGCGGTCGCAATCATCGGCGGCCTGTCGACCTGGGTGATGGTGATCTTCAAACCCGATGGCTCGCACGGCATGTACTCGTGGCTGCACTTCTCGCTGGCCACCGCGTGCGCGCTGATCGCTGGGTACAGCCTGTACCGGAGTCCCGTGCGGCGGGCCGAGCGAGCCGACGTCACCGCCGGATGAGCGATCGGGTTCAGTAGGCCATCGCCTGCGCCCGGCGCACGACTTCCCGCGCCTGGTGGGCGTGCAGGGCGTCGACGGGACGGGCGTTGTTGAGGGCATCCCGGCTGCCGTCGCGGGTGACCGTCAACGAGGGGTCCCGGGTGAACAACCAGCGCACGATCTCGGTGTCGTGATAGCCGCCGTCGTGCAAGATCGTCAACAATCCCGACAGGCTCTTGACCACCTCACCGGACTTGGTGAAGAACACCTGCGGTACCACCAGTCCCTCGCCGCGGCGAACCGCAACCAGGTGCCCCTCCCGGAGTTGCTGGTGCACCTTGGTGACCGGCACCCCCATCAATTCGGCGACCCGCTTCAGGTCATAGATCGGCTCGTCGGGTTCTAGCACATCGTCGCCGGCAGGAATACTGCTCATCCGGGCAAGTGTAGGCCTAGATGGCCGCGTTGAGCCCGTGTTCTACCGGCCAATCACGGCCGCGCACCTACGATGGCCCCGTGGCCCCAGCTGAACCGCCCGGCCCTCCCCCGCGAGCGGGCGGGACCCCCACCTCGGGTCGGCCCGGCCCGCATCGTCGCCGACCCGGGGCCGGATCGGTCGACCCGCTGGACAACACTTTGCTGGACGGCCGCTACCTGGTTCAGTCCAGGATCGCCAGCGGCGGCACCTCGACGGTGTATCGCGGCCTGGACACCCGGCTCGATCGTCCCGTCGCGGTGAAGGTGATGGATTCCCGCTACGCCGGCGACGAGCAATTCCTGACCCGCTTCCAGCGTGAGGCGCAAACCGTGGCCCGGCTGAAGGATCCCGGGCTGGTGGCGGTCTACGACCAGGGCCTGGACGCCCGGCACCCGTTCCTGGTGATGGAGCTCATCGAGGGTGGCACGCTGCGCGAACTGCTGGGCGAACGCGGACCCATGCCGCCGTACGCGGTGGCGGCGGTGCTTCGTCCGGTGCTCGGCGGGCTGGCCGCCGCCCACCGGGCCGGCCTGGTGCATCGCGACGTCAAGCCCGAGAACGTGCTGATCTCCGACGAAGGCGAGGTGAAAATCGCCGACTTCGGTTTGGTCCGGGCCGTCGCGGCCGCCGGAATCACCTCCACCAGCGTGATTTTGGGCACCGCGGCCTACCTGTCGCCCGAGCAGGTGCGCGATGGCGACGCCAGTCCGCGCAGCGACGTCTACTCCACGGGGATCATGATCTATGAGCTGCTGACCGGGCGCACCCCGTTCACCGGCGACTCGGCGTTGTCGCTCGCTTACCAGCGGCTGGACACCGACGTGCCGCCGCCCAGCGCGGTCATCGACGGTGTGCCGGCGCAGTTCGACGAATTCGTCCAGCGCGCGACGTCCCGCGACCCGGGCGAACGGTATGCCGACGCCATCGAGATGCGCGCGGACCTCGACGCGATCGCCGAAGAGCTTGCGCTGCCGGCCTTTCGGGTGCCGGCGCCCCGCAACTCCGCACAACACCGGTCGGCGGCGCTGCAGCGCGGCCAGACCCCCCAGCGGCCACCCACCGCGCAGCAGCCCGACCCACCCGGCCCGGCGCCGGTGCGTCAGCCCACTCGCCAGATGACGCGGGGCCCCCAGGACTGGTCGGAGCCGGCCCGCCCGCCACAGACCGACGGCGAGGACGAGGACGAGGACGATTACGAATATGAGGCGGTCGCAGGCGAATTCGCGGGGATCCCGATCAGCGAATTCGTCTGGGCGCGTCAGCATAACCGGCGCATGGTGCTGGTCTGGGTGGCGCTGGTGCTGGCGATCACGGGGCTGGTCGCCACCGCGGCGTGGACGATCGGAAGCAACCTGAACGGGCTACTGTAGCGGGCCGGGCGCCGCCGTATGCCGGCAAGGATGCGCCGCCCGGCGGCCACGACCCCGGCGAGCCGACCGCGCTCCCAACGACACGAATCTTAAGCCAATCACAAAGTTTTCTTAGTTTTCTTAGTTTTGGTGTACCGTGGTTCTGCATGGGTCCGGCACTGCATGACGTCGACTCGCCGAACCGGCTCGGCGAGCACGCGATCGTACTAGGTGCCGGAATGGCGGGTTTGCTTGCTGCGCGCGTGCTTTCGGAGTTCTACGATTCGGTCAGCGTGGTCGAGCGGGACAGGTTGCCCGACCACCCGTGCCATCGCAGGGGCCTCCCCCAAGGCCGCCACGCGCACAACTTCCACAGCCGCGGCCTGCAGGTGCTGGACGAACTGTTTCCCGGCCTGCTCGAGGACCTGTCCAGGGCAGGGGCCGTTGTCGTCGACGACGGCGATCTGTCGCGGTTCTACGTGCGTGTCGGGCGCTACGAGCTGAAACACTCGGGCGCGTTCAGCGATCCGGATGCGTTGGCGCTCTATATGACGACCCTGCCGTTCATGGAGTTCCACCTGCGCCGGCGGGTCAAGGCGCTGCCCAATGTGACGTTCCTCGACGGGCACGACGTGTCCGGGCTTCTCACCACCGCGGACATCGTCAACGGTGTCCGAATCACCCGGCGCTACAACGGTTTTCTTAGGGCGGTGGACGCCGATCTGGTGGTGGACGCCATGGGGCGCGGGGCGCGCACCCCGGCGTTCTTGGAGAGCCTGGGGTACGAACGGCCAACCGAGGCCCGGGCGGTGGCCAGAATCGGCTATGCGAGCCAACAGCTGAGCATCCCCGAGGGATCGATCGCCCAGCGGCTGGTGATGTTCAACCCCGGGGGCGGCAGGCCGGGCGGTTTGTTGCTTGCCAACGAGCACGACACGTTCATGCTGGCGATCGGCGTGCCGGCCGACGGCGGCGAGCCGCCAACCGATTTCGACGCGCGACGCTACGACCAGCTGGCCGAATTCCCTTCGGGGTTGCTGGTGATCGGCGACGCGTTATGCAGTCTCGATCCGACCTACGGCCAAGGCATGACTATCGCCGCGCTGGAGGCACTGACCCTGCGCGATTGTCTGCGCGCGGGAGATGCGCACCTGGCACAGCGCTTTTTCCGGGCGACGGCCCAGTACATCGGCGAGACATGGGCCGCCAATCGGACCAGAGACCGGACCACCTCCGGCGTCTACCGGCCACGCGGGATCCGGCAGCGACTGCAGGGCTGGATGTCCAGGGCGGCGCTGAACGCCGCAACCCAGGACATGGTCCTGACCGAGCGCTTCTTTCGAGTCTCCAACTTCATCGACCCGCCGTCGCGGCTCCGAGCGCCCGCCCTGCTGCCGCGCATCGTGTGGGGGAACCTACGAGCCCGGTTCACGCGGCAACAACGCCACGCGGCCACGGCTCCGGTCGCGCAGTCGAGCCCACAAAGGGAGCGGCTTTCGGTGCGCCGCTAGTCGCGCAGCATCTCCGCGACGAGGAAGGCCAATTCCAGCGACTGTTGGGTGTTCAGCCGTGGGTCGCAGGCGGTTTCGTAGCGGCCGACCAAGTCGGTGTCCGAAATGTCTTGCGCCCCACCCAGACACTCGGTGACGTTGTCGCCGGTGATCTCCACGTGGATGCCGCCCGGGTGGGTGCCCAGCGCGCGGTGCACCTCGAAGAACCCCTGCACCTCGTCGACGATGCGGTCGAAGTGGCGGGTCTTGTAACCGTTGGACGACTCGTGGGTGTTGCCGTGCATCGGGTCGCACTGCCAGATCACCTGGTGACCGGTGGCCTGGACCTTCTCCACGATCGGGGGCAGCAGATCGCGCACCTTGTTGTTGCCCATCCTGCTCACCAGCGTCAGCCGGCCGGGCTTGTTGTGCGGGTCGAGCCGCTCGACGTACTCGACGGCCAGCTCCGGGGTGATCGTCGGGCCGATCTTGACGCCGATCGGGTTGGCGATCACCTCCGCGAATGCGATGTGCGCGCCGTCCAGCTGACGGGTCCGCTCACCGATCCACACGGTGTGCGCCGACAGGTCGTACAGCTGCGGTTCGCCGCTGTCGCTTTCGGACAGGCGCAGCATGGACCGCTCGTAGTCGAGCACCAAAGCCTCGTGGCTGGCGTAGATCTCGGCGGTCTGCAGGTTGCGGTCGGCCACGCCGCAGGCGCTCATGAAGCGCAGGCCGCGGTCGATCTCGGTGGCCAGCGCCTCGTACCGGGCGCCGGCCGGGGAGGTCCGGACGAATTCGCGGTTCCAGTCGTGCACCAGGTGCAGCGAGGCCAATCCCGAAGACGTCAGCGCCCGAACCAGATTCATCGCCGCGCTGGCGTTGGCGTAGGCGCGCACCAACCGCGACGGGTCATGCTCGCGCACGGCGGCGTCCGGGGCGAAGCCGTTGATCATGTCGCCGCGATAGGACTTCAACCCCAGCGCGTCGATGTCGGCCGACCGCGGCTTGGCGTACTGCCCGGCGATGCGGGCCACCTTGACCACCGGCAGACTCGAGCCGTAAGTCAGCACCACCGCCATCTGCAGCAGGGTGCGCACATTGCCGCGAATGTGGGGTTCGGTGTTCTCGGTGAACGTCTCCGCGCAATCGCCGCCTTGCAGCAGGAACGCCTCGCCCCGCGCTACCTGGGCCAGCTGCTCCTGCAACAGGACAATCTCCGACGGCACCGTCACCGGCGGCACGCTCTCCAGGACCGTGCGCATCGCCCTCGCCCGGTCGGCGGGCCAGCTGGGCTGCTGGGCGGCCGGTTTGGCCAGTGCGGCGTCCAACCGCGCCCGCAGATCGGTCGGCAGCGGCGGCAGCGGCGGCAGCTGATCGATCGGTATGTCGACGGTCCAGTTCATCGGTTCATCTTAACTGGGGCACGGACGCCGCAGGTCAGGGTTGATCTGCGCGAACTCGACTCTGCGGGCCCATCCGCCCGCCGGCTCAGTCCCCGGACGTGATGAGCCGGTATCTGCGGAGCTGATCGCGCGCGTCGACCAGCGCATCGTGCGCATCGGACGGCCGCGGCGGCATCCGCGGGCTGCCCCGGTCTTCCCACAGTTGCCGCAGCTCGCGGGTGAAACGAGGGATGGATCGCGGCAGCTCCGGCATGGTCCCCCACAGCTGGCACAAGGCCACGTGGTCGTACGCCGCCACCCAGGCCCACAGTTCGATCGGTTCAGGCGCCGCCTGCCCAGAATTCAGGCCGAAGAAGCCCTCCAGGTCTTCGCGGATCTGGCGGCGCGAGCGCCACAGCTGCGACGCCGGCGGCGGCAACTTGGGCAGCACGTTGGCGCGCACCCAGGGCCCGGCGCGCTCGGGGTCGAATTCCGTGGAC
Organism: Mycolicibacterium vulneris; assembly: GCF_002104765.1. Taxonomy (GTDB): domain Bacteria; phylum Actinomycetota; class Actinomycetes; order Mycobacteriales; family Mycobacteriaceae; genus Mycobacterium; species Mycobacterium vulneris. Next base: position 21,303 of record NZ_NCXM01000047.1, on the reverse strand, counting down.
ACCGCGTAGTATTCGCGGCCGTCTTCGGCTACCACCCCGATCGAGATCAGCTCGATGGTGCGGCCGTCCTCGATGAATTCGGTGTCGTAGAAATACCGCACCGGAGACAGCCTAGACCGGCGACGATGAGTGCCGGCACGGCACGAATGAGGAGCCGGTCCATCGGCCCTGGGGACGCGAGTTACCGGCTAATCAGGATGGGGCCGGTGGGCGCCGGCGCGGGGTGGACCTCGTGGTCGAGCGTGGCGTCGACGGTGCGTTCGTCGGGCAACCGCGGTGTGCCGGCGATGGCGCACTGCAAATACAGCTTGGCCCGCACCACCGGGCGCCGCAGCCGCCGCTCACGTTGCAGCGCGCGGCGCATCTTTTCCGGTTGCCTGGAGTATCGCCACCGGGCCCAGGGGGCGTGCGGACGCGACAGCCGGATCGCCCCGATGACCAGCAGGACGACCAGGAACATGCCCAGCAGGCCGGTCCACACCTTGCCCTTGAGCACCACCACGACGGCCAGCGGCAAGGTCAACGCCATGGCGCTGGCCACCACCGCCCGCAGCACCGTCGAGTCGACGCCGTGCCAGATCGGCAGGAAGAACATCAGCGGGTGCAGGCCCATGATCAACAGCCCGGCCACCGCCACCGCGGCGAACACCGCGTCCACCGAGGTGCGGCCGTCCTCGGACCAGTAGACGTCGGACAGGTGCAGGATCAACGCATACTCGTCCAGGACCAGGGCGGCGCCGATGCCGAACAGCGTTGCGGCAACGATGAACTCGGGTTCGTGACCGTCGATGGACAGCGTGACCAGCATCAGGCCGGAGATCAGGGTCAAGACCACCCCGAAGGTCACATGGTGGATGTGCACGCCACCGACGTGGACGTTGCGCGGGTGCCACCACCGCCTCGGCCGGCCGGTGGTGGCGTGATGGCGGATGAACCGCACGAACGTTCGCGTGACGAAAAACGTCAGGATGAAGGCGACCAGACAGCACAGCAGCGGCAGGTGGCCACTGGCGTGGATGTCGTGTGTGAACCATCGGGTCACCTCGGCCACGAACGAATGGAGCACTCTTGAAACGTACGCCTGTCTGCGCCTGGCCCGTGGGACCCGCGCTGCACCAGGCGGGTCGGGGCCCGGGTACCCATTACGCTGTTGTGCGACATGAGTACACGGCAGGCGCCCGGCGTGGGCAATCGACCCGGCTGGGCGCTGTGGTGGGGGCTGGCTTGGCTGGTGGCCGCCGCGGGGCTGAGTTATGCGGCGTGGCAGCTGTTCGGGCACACGCCCTATCGCATCGACATCGACGTCTATCAGATGGGCGCCCGGGCCTGGATGGACGGCCATCCGCTGTACCGCGGCGACGTGCTGTTCCACACGCCGATCGTGGATCTGCCGTTCACCTATCCGCCGCTGGCCGCCATCGTGTTCTGCCCGTTCGCCTGGATGCACATGCCCACCGCCAGCGTCGTGATCACCGCATTGACGCTGGTGCTACTGGTCGTGTCGACCGTGATCGTGCTGACCCGCCTGGACGTCTGGAGCGCCTCGACGGCCCTGCCCGGCCCGGCCTGGCTGCGCCGGTGGTGGCTGGCGATCGTCGCGGCGGCCGCGGCGACGGTCTGGCTGGAACCGATCAGCTCGAACTTCGCCTTCGGCCAGATCAACGTGGTGCTGATGACGCTGGTGATCGCCGACTGCGTGCCGCGGCGCACGCCATGGCCGCGCGGGCTGCTGCTGGGCGTGGGCATGGCGCTGAAGCTGACCCCGGCCGTGTTCCTGCTCTATTTCCTGCTGCGGCGCGACACCCGCGCGGCGCTGACCGCGCTGGCGTCGTTCGTGGGGTCGACGCTGCTGGGCTTCGCGCTGGCCTGGAACGACTCGTGGGAGTACTGGACGCACACCCTGCTCCACACCGACCGGATCGGTTCGGCGTCGTTGAACACCGACCAGAACATCGCCGGCGCGCTGGCCCGGCTGGGGCTGGGACAGCAGGAACGGTCCCTGCTCTGGGTGGCCGCGTCGCTGCTGGTGCTGGCCGTGACGGTCTGGGCGATGCGACGGGTGCTGCACGCCGACGAGCCCACGCTCGCGCTGGTGTGCGTCGCGCTGTTCGGGCTGGTGGTGTCCCCGGTGTCCTGGTCGCACCACTGGGTCTGGGTGCTGCCGGCGGTGCTGGTGACGGGGATTTTGGGCTGGCGGCGCCGCAACGCGGCGCTGATGGTGGTCAGCGTCATCGGGGTGGCGTTGATGCGATGGTCGCCGATCGACCTGCTGCCCAAGCACCACGAGGCCAGCGCGGTCTGGTGGCGTCAGCTGGCCGGGATGTCCTACGTCTGGTGGGCGCTGGCGGTCGTGGTCACGGTGGGAGTCACCGTCACGGCCCGAGGAGTTGCGCGGGATGCCGCCCCGCAGCCGCTGGCACCGGTTACCGCTGTCGGCTAGCTGTCGTGACCCGGGAGGTTGTTAACGGCGTGCCTGCTTGAAAGTGGGCGGACCTCCTGACGGAGTGGATGTGTCTGGCATTCACCCGTAGGAGGTCCTTGTGTCTCACGCTAACGCCCGTACCAATGTGTTCGCTCGTCGGCTGATCGTTGAGCGTGTCGCCGCCGGGTGGCCGGCCGCGCATGTGGCTGAGCAACTGGGGATTTCGCGGGCAACGGTGTACAAGTGGTTGCGCCGATATGCCCAGGGCGGCAATGCCGCGCTGGCTGACCGTTCGTCACGGCCGATCCGGACGCCCAACCGCACCAGCCATCGGGTCGAGCAGAAGGTGCTCGCCGCCCGCCGACGCCGTAAGCGCGGCGCTGTGGTGCTTGCCGCCGAACTCGATCTGACTCCCTCGACGGTCGGGCGGATCCTGGCGCGCCACCAGATGCCGCATCTAATGCCATCGACCCGATCACCGGCGAGGCGGTGCGCTGCTCTCGGCGAAGCCCCAGCCGCTACGAACACCCCACGCCAGGGGCCATGGTCCATGTCGACGTCAAAAAGCTCGGCCGCATCCCCTCAGGCGGTGGCTGGCGGTTGCACGGCCGCGACGCCGCGGTCTCAGTTACCCACCGGCACAAGAAGGCCAAGATCGGCTACGACTACGTCCACACCGCCATCGATGACTACACCCGGCTGGCCTACAGCGAAGTGCTCTCCGACGAGAAGGACCCGACGTGCGCTGGGTTTCTCCACCGGGCACTGGCCTGGTTCGCCGCCCACGGCGTGCGCGTGCGTCGGTTACTGACCGACAACGCGTTGGTCTACCGACACGGCACCGACTGGGGCTGGGTTTGTTCGGCCTGGCAACTCAAACGCCGATTCAGCAAGCCCGGCTGTCCCTGGACCAACGGCAAAGCAGAACGCTTCAACCGGACCCTGCTCAACGAATGGGCCTACGCCCGGCCCTGGATCAACAGCACCCTACGCAGACGCGGTCTTGACCAATTCCTTCACCGCTACAACACTCGACGAGGCCCCTCCGCCCTCGGCGGACGACCACCAATCAGTCGACTCGCTGCCTGACAACAACGTGTCAGGTCACGACAGCTAACCGGCGGCCGTCTCGGGAATCCGCGCGGCCTGGCCGTTCGCCGCGTCGTCACCGCCCTTTTTTAGGCTCGCCGCGTAGATGTCGACGTATTCCTGGCCGGACAGCCCCATCAGCTCGTAGATCACCTCGTCGGTGACGGCCCGCTCGATGAAGCGGTTGCCGGCCAGCCCGTCGAACCGGGAAAAGTCCATCGGCTCGCCGAAGCGGACGGTGACGCGGCCGAACCGCAGCATGTTCGTCCCGGGCGGGTTGACGACGTTGGTGCCGATCATCGCGACCGGGATCACCGGAACACCGGTCTCCAGCGCCAGCCGCGCCAGTCCCGTCTTGCCCTTGTAGAGCCGCCCGTCCGGCGACCGCGTGCCCTCGGGATACATGCCCAGCAACTTGCCCTGGCTCAGCACCTGCTGCGCGGTGTTCAACGCGGCCTGGGCGCTGTCGGCGTCGGTTCGGTCGATCGGCACCTGGCCGACGGCGGTGAAGAACCACCGCTGGAACCAGCCCTTCAGACCGGTGCCGGTGAAATATTCCGACTTGGCCAGGAACGTGATTCGGCGCCGCACCACCAGCGGAAGATAGAAGCTGTCCATCACCGCCAGGTGGTTGCTGGCCAGAATCGCCGGCCCGGAACTCGGAACGTGCTCTAGGCCTTCAACTTTCGGCCGGCCCAGCAATGACAGTAGCGGGCCGAGGAGCACGTACTTGAACAGCCAGTACCACATGGCCCTCCCTCTCGGCTATACCACTGATGTCTGCGCCAACTGTACCCATCCCCACCCGAACCGACCACCTGCGACGCAGCCCGCTCACTCCTCGAGCGTGACCGGGATGGGCTGATAGCGGGTCCGCGACGCGGTCTCTTGGGTATCGCCCGGCGGCGCGCCGGGCCCGCCGCCGGGCGGGCCGTCCGGTGGTTCCGGCGTGGGCTTGGCGGAGCGGTCCATGTCGTTGACGATGTCGCGGATCACCTCGAGCAGGGCGATGCTGTGGTCGGCGATCGCGGTGAGCAACGGGTGCTGGTCGCCGGTCGCCAACGCGGCCAGCGCGCACACCGGGCACCACACCTGCTGACACTTGCCGGTGCCGACACCCGCGCCGGCCGTCAGCGCCGCCGCCGCGCGCACCGTGGGGTCGATGCCGTCCAGGATCGTCTGGGCGAGCCTGCGCAGTTCCGGACCGATATCGGAATGAGCCCCACTCACTTCGGCCACACCTCCGGATCTGGTCGAAAACGCACCGTCAGCTCGCTGCCCCGCAGATGTGCGTCCAGCACGGTGCACCGCCGAAGTACTGACGCCAACCTAACCCGGCGCCGCAAACCCCCGGCGCTGACGATCAGATCGTCATCGACGCGGCCCAACGTCAGGGCCGACGGATCGAGTTGCGGCAACGCTAGGCGCATTCGGTAGATGGACCCTAGTCCCGTCCCGGATTCGAGGTCGACGGTGGGCCGCAGCGGGCCGGGCGGCGCCGTGCCGCCGCGCCGCCGGGCGGCTTCGAGCAGCCCGCTCAGCGCCTTGGGACCGATCGGCTCGCCGGACAGGTGCGGGGTCATCACCAGCGCCACCTCACCGATGGTGGCATCGAGCTCGTCCAGCACCCCCTGCTGCTCGGCGATGCGCTCGGTGTACCAGTAGAAGGCGGGGTGCTCGGGCAGGTTGCGGTACTCGTACGAGGCGTCTTGCAGCAGAACTTGATTCACGATCAGCTCTTCGACACGCACCCCCATCAGGGCCAGCGAGCCCAGCGTTCGGGCCGCCTCGGCCGCGACCACCCGCTCGGGGGTCAGCACCAGGTGCGCGCTGACCAGATCGCCGTCGGTGAGCAACGTGCTGAGCGACTCCACGCTCGAGCTGATCCGCTCGAGCAGTGCGACCACCGCCGCGGACGGAGCGTCATCGGCGGTGACGGACAGCCGGCGATGACGCGGCCACGCCCGCTCGACATACAGCCCGAAGGTGGCGGGCAACGTCAACATCCGCAGCGCATCGGCGGTCGACGCGCAGTCGACCACCACGCGGTCCCATCCCCCCGACCGCGCCAGCTCGCCGACGGCGTACAGACCGAGCACTTCCTGAACGCCCGGCAGTGCCGAAAGTTCTTCGGGCGCAATGGTACCCAGTTCCGAGTCGGGGAAGCGCCGGTCCAGCGTGGCGACGACGTCGTGCCAGCGGGCCTCGAGCAGCGCCAGCGTGTCCAACGCCAGCGCGTCGAGAAACCCGCCGCCGGCCTCCGCGTTCCCGGTTTCGAGGTCGGCGAGCACCCGCACCGGTTCGCCCTTACTGGGCGAGACGGTGATGCCCAGGACGTCACCCAGCGAGTGCGCCTGGTCGGTGGAGATCACCAGCGCTCGCTGCCCGGCGCTCGCGGCGCCGACGGCGGTGGCGCAAGCCAGGGTGGATTTCCCTACCCCGCCTTTGCCGACGAAAAGGCTGATTCGGGCCGGGGCAGGCGCAGCGGACTCACTCAGCCTCGACTCGTTTCTTGAGATCTTTCAGCGCGGTGTCGGTCAACCGGCGCTCGGCCTTGCGCTTGAGCAGGCCGATCATCGGCATGGCCAGATCGACGGAGAGTTCGTAGGTGACCTCGGTGCCGGATCCCTTGGCGGCCAACCGATATGAGCCTTCGAGCGAGCGCAGCAGTGAACTCGACACCAGCGTCCAGCTCACCGACTGGCGATCCTTGGGCCACTCGTAGGACATCACCATCGTGTCCTTGATCACCGTGGCGTCCATGACGATCCGGGCAACTTTGGGGTAGCCGTCAGCGTCCTTCTCCTGAACCTCGGCTTCCTTGTACTCCGAGATCCACTGCGGGTAGGAATCGATATCCGCGATCACTCGCATCACGGTGGCCGGGTCGGCTTCGATGTAGATGGTTTGCGTCGTCTTCTCCGCCACCTGGTTGCTGCCCTCTCTCCCGCGAACGGATCGACCCCTCCGATGTGGGGGACCCCGCGGGTCTCGGTCCGACACGGTACTCTCTGCGCGGTCCTGACCCGGCTAAACTACCGGAGAAACTCCGACCGGACGTGACCGTTCCAGTGTCGTCTTCACCTCGAACGCCATTTTCTTGCCCGCCACCCGACGGCGGTGCGTCATCTTCGCCAGATTCAGCTTGGCCAGCTGCCAGGCCGCCACCCCCGTCGGCTCGGCGTGCAGGAAGTAGTGCAGCACGACTCCGTCCAGCGACGGTTCCAGCCAGATCTCCATGGTCCCGGTCAGCGCGCCGGTGACCGACCACCGGATGCCCTTCTCCCCGCGATCCTCGACGACCTGCAGCCGCAGGTCCGGCCACCAGCGGCGCCAGCTCGAGGGATCGGCGACCGCGGCGCCCACCCGCGCGCCGTCGGCGGCGACAAAAGTCTCATCCGCGATCTGGATGCTGTTCATGATCACAGCTTCACACACCGGCCCGCTGCGCTCCGCCGAGGGCGGGCCCGACATCGCGGCGGGCAATTACGTGCCCGCCCGACCCCACTCTGGCTGTGCTGGCTCAACGCGCGGATTAGGCTGATCACCAGCAACCCGGCTCCCGGGAATCTTCACGAGGTCAATCGAGGTCATAAGAGTGCGTGAGTACAGCGTCCCCGCCCGCTATTCCATCGGCGACCAGGACAATATCGCCGCGATGGTCTTCGAACACGAGCGCGAAGCCCCCGACTTCGTCATCTACCAGCGTCAAGTCGACGGCGAGTGGACCGACGTCACCTGCGCCGAGGCGGCCAGCCAGATCCGCTCCGCCGCACTGGGTTTGATCTCGCTGGGCGTGCAGGCAGGCGACCGGGTGTCCATCTTCTCGGCCACCCGCTACGAATGGGCGATCCTCGACCTGGCGATCCTGTCGGTGGGCGCGGTCACCGTGCCGATCTATGAGACGTCGTCGGCCGAGCAGGTGCGCTGGGTGCTGCAGGACTCCGAGGCGGTGCTGGCGTTCGCCGAGACCGACGAGCACGCGGCGATGGTCACCGAGCTGACCGCCGAGCTGCCTGCGCTGCGCCGGGTGCTGCACATCGACGGTTCGGGTCCCAAGGCGCTCGACCAGCTGGTGGAGGCCGGCGCATCGGTGGAGCCGGCCGAGCTGACCGCCCGCCTCGAGGGGCTGCGGGCCGAGGACCCGGCGACGCTCATCTACACCTCGGGCACCACCGGGCGGCCCAAGGGGTGCCAGCTGACGCACTCGAATCTGCTCTATGAGACCAGGGGCGCCAAGGAGAGCCTGCCGACGCTGCTCGACGAGGGGCAGCGGCTGCTGGTCTTCTTGCCGCTGGCGCACGTGCTGGCGCGCTCACTGACGCTGTCCGCGTTCGCCAACAAGGTCACCGTCGGATTCACCAGCGACATCAAGAACCTGGTGCCGCTGTTCGCGGTGTTCAAGCCGACGGTGGTGGTGTCGGTCCCGCGGGTGTTCGAAAAGGTCTACAACACCGCCGAGCAGAACGCCTCCAACGACGGCAAGGGCCGGATCTTCGCGGCGGCCGTGCAGACCGCCGTCGACTGGAGTGAGGCGCAGGACCGCGGCCGCCGCGGGCTGGCGCTGCGCGCCAAGCACGCCGTGTTCGACCGGTTGGTGTACAACAAATTGCGCGCCGCGCTGGGCGGCGACTGCCACGCGGCCGTCTCCGGCGGCGCGCCGCTGGGCTCGAGGCTGGGGCACTTCTACCGCGGCGTGGGCCTGACCATCCACGAGGGCTATGGCCTGACCGAGACCAGCTCGGCGATCACCGTCAACCAGGTCGGCAACGTCAAGATCGGCACCGTCGGAACGCTGGTGCCCGGCAACAGCATGCGCATCGCCGAGGACGGCGAACTGCTGGTGCGCGGCGGCGTGGTGTGCAGCGGCTACTGGCGCAACGAGCAGGCCACCGAGGACGCCTTCACCGACGGCTGGTTCAAGACCGGCGACCTGGGTGTGCTCGACGAAGACGGCTTCCTGAAGATCACCGGGCGCAAGAAGGAAATCATCGTGACCGCGGGCGGCAAGAACGTCGCACCGGCCGTCCTGGAGGACCGGCTGCGCGCCCATCCGTTGATCAGCCAGGCGATGGTCGTCGGGGACAACAAGCCGTTCATCGGCGCGTTGATCACCATCGACCCCGAAGCGTTCGACGGCTGGAAGCAGCGCAACCAGAAGGGCGCCGGCGCGTCGGTGAGCGATCTGACCACCGACCCCGACCTGGTCGCCGAGGTGGACGCGGCCATCAAGGACGCCAATCAGGCGGTGTCGCACGCGGAGTCGATCCGCAAGTTCCGCATCCTGCCGGTCGATTTCACCGAGGACACCGGTGAACTGACGCCGACGATGAAGGTCAAGCGCAACGTGGTGGCCGAGAAGTTCGCCTCCGACATCGAGGCCATCTACGAGAAGGACTAGCGGGCCCGCTCGCCGGCGCGGAGCGCCGTTCAGCCGAGCAGCGCCCCCAACCGTGCCGCCAGGGTGTCCCAGCGCCACTGGGCCGTCACCCAGTCGCGCCCGGCCGCGCCCATCGCGGCGGCCCGGTCGCGATCGGTCAGCAACTCGACGACGGCGTCGGCGATCTCGTCCACCTCGCGGCCGTCGACGACCAGCCCGGTCTTGTTGTGCTGCACCGTTTCTGGAGCTCCCCCGGATCTGCCGGCGATCACCGGCACGCCGGTCGCCGACGCCTCGAGGAACACGATGCCCAGCCCCTCGACGTCCAGCCCCGCGCCGCGGGTGCGGCACGGCATCGCGAACACGTCGGCCAGCGCGTGGTGCGTGGGCAGCTCCGCGGCCGGTACACCGCCGGTGAAGGTGACATCGTCGGCCACCCCGCACTCGCGGGCCAGTGCGCGCAGCGAGTCCTCGTAGGGGCCGCCGCCGACGATGACCAGGGCGGCGCCGTCGACGCGGCGCCGGATCGACGGCAGGGCTTTGATGAGCATGTCCTGGCCTTTGCGCGGTACCAGCCGGGACACGCACACCACGGTGGGCCGCTCCCCCAGCCCGTAGCGGTCACGCAGCTGCGCCCGGCCCGCCGGATCGGGCCGGAACCGGTCGATGTCCACCCCGGACGGCAGGTATTCCAGCGAAGCCTTGGGACCGAAGGCCGGCGCGAACCGGGAACGGGTGTAGCGGCTGACGAAGGTGACGACGTCGGTGTCGTCGCCGATGCGGCGCAGCACCGAGCGCGCGACCGGGAGCATCGACCACCCGACCTCGTGACCGTGCGTGCTGGCCAGCACCCGGCTCGCCCCGGCCCCGCGGGCGCGCTGTGCCAGCAGCGCCAGCGGTGCGGCGGCCCCGAACCAGACGGTGTCGATGCCCTCGTCGGCGATCAGCCGCCGCATCCGGGTGTCGACCGCCGGGCCGGGCAGCATCAGGGTGCCCGGGTGGCGCACCACCCGGTAGCGGGCGGCCTCGTCGTACGCCTCGGCGCCCTTCCATTGCGGCGCGTACACCGTCACCGAATGCGGGCCTGCGTCCACCAGCTGTCCGACGAACTCACCGAGGTACGACTGGATGCCGCCCCGGCGGGGCGGAAAGTCGTTGGTTACCAGCAGGACCCGACTCACCTGGGTCAGGCTAGCTTGGCGACGATGCGAACCGTGCACACGGCCTGAGCCCGGCGAGCCGGCTTAGTGGGTCAGCCACTGCTGCCAGCGCGTGAGCAGGCCCGCCGGGCTGGCGCCCAGCACGTCCTGGCCGGCGGCGGCCATGTCGGCGTGCCTGATGCCGCAGGTGGCCAGGTAGAGGTCGCGCAACTTGGGCGGGCCGAAGGTGTCGGCAACGAAGCGGGCGAACCACCAGGCGCGGTCGTAGGCCAGCGAGCGCTGTGCCCCGGGCACGTCCAGGTCGCTGTCGGTGGGCAAGGTCATGGGTAGCAACGTGTCGGTGGGGACCGGTGTGGGCGGGCGGCCAACGAAGTCGGCCACCCCCTCGGTGAGCCAGCGGGGCGCGTCCGCGATGGTGTCGACGCGCGCGGCGTAATGAAAAAGCTCGTGGGTCAACACGATTCGCAGCGATGCGGCGCTCATGTTGGCCGCGCCCGGCGCGAACACGATCCGCTGGCCGACGGCGACCCGGCGAACGGGGTCGACACTGTCGACGACCGTCACGGCCGCGATGTCGGCCCACTGGGACGCCGGTCCCCCGCCGGCGGCCGCGCGAAACTCCTCGTCGGTGCCGGCCGCGACCACCGAGACCTCGTGCGGCCAGTCGGCGCCCCAGAACGACTCCACCGCGGCGATCGCCGCGCCCATGGTCGAGGCCACCCGGGACAGCAACCGGTCGCTGGCGGCCCCGCCAAGCCCCCGCAGCCGGACGGTGCGGTCACCGACGGTGATCGACTTCGTCGACGCACTGACTTGGCTGCGGGCGGGCGTGACCAGCTGCGCCGGCCGGATCCGGCTTTCGCGCACGGCATCGAACGGCACGGCCGCGGCCACCAGTAGCTCGACGACGAATACCCAGGCCAGCAGTATCGGGAGCCGCCGGCGCCGCGGTCGAGGGTCTCTAGTAACGGCGGGCGTCGTAGATCGGGCCGCCGGCGCTCATCGGCGCCACCCGGACCGGCACGCCATAGGTGGAGGAGTGGATCATCATGCCGTCACCGATGTAGATGCCGGTGTGCGACGCATCGGAATAGAAGGTGAGCACGTCACCGGGCTGTAGCTCCCCCAGCGAGACGGGCTGGCCGCCGTGGGCCAACGCCTGGCTGGAGTGTGGCAGCGAGATACCGGCCTGCTGGAACGCCCACATCACCAGGCCGGAGCAATCGAACCCGCCGGGCGCGGAGCCGCCCCACACGTAGGGCGAACCGACCTGGGTCAGCGCGGCCTGCACGACGGTGGCACGGTCACCGCCGCCGACCCCGTTGGGAGCCATGCCGGGCATGCCGGGCATTCCACCAGCGGGCGGACCCTCACCCGGAGCCTGCCCGGGGGGCGCGCCCGGGGGCGCCGCTTCCGGGGCCGGTGCGGCAGGACCTGGATTGGCCAGCGCGGTGCGCTGATCGGCAGTTAAAGAAAGGTATTGAGACTTGACGACCGCGATCTGCACCTGCAGCTGGCTCTGCTTGGACTGCAGGCTCGCCCGGACCGCCGCGGCCTGCTCGGCCGCGCTCTTGGCGTCGGCGGCGGACTTGGCGGATTCCCGCTCGGCCTTGGCGGCCTGCTCCCCGGCGATCCGGTAGCTCTTCATCTGGCTGGCCATCTGCGTGGCCATCACCCGCTGCACGGCCAGCTTGTCGATCAGGCCCTGTGGCGAGCCGGCGGTCAGGATGGCCTCCATGCCGTCGACGTGACCGCCCATGTAGGTCGCGGCGGCCAGCTTGTTGACCGAGTCCTGATACGACGACAGATGCGCCTTGGCCGCATCGACCGCGGCCTGGTCATCGTTGTGCCTCTTGTCCGCGGCGCGCTGGGCGGTCAACTTATCGTTCAGATCAAGCTGGGCGCTGTGCATCGCCTCGGTGGTCTGCTCGGCCTGGCGGGACAGTTCGTTGAGTTTTGCCGTGGCGTCTTCGGCCGGGTCGCCCCACGCGGGGGCGGTCATGACACCGGAGAAGATCGCGAAGCCAGCTAGTGCCCCTATGGCCGAACGTGTGAGGACACGCGCAACCGGGTACCTAGAGTCAAGCCTCAAGATTTGCTTCCTTAAACGGCCATCGACCACGGATAGGTCGTCGAGCTGGTTTAGGTCTCAAACAGGTTACGAAACGATATCGGCGTTTGTCCAAAGCAAGCGGTTAAGAAATTAGAAAGAATCCTGTCACTTCTATGTGAATCGTTTCGCGCGGCCCGAGGACCTTTGTGGGACAAGGCAATTAGGCTACACCAGAACCTCGATCCCGACGAATCGGGACGAGACGAAGTCGCGGCGCCAAGCCAACCTCGGCAAGAACTTCCAAAGCCGCTCGTTCATCCTGCAATAAAGTATCCGGAACCCCGAGTATCACGCTGACGACACAGTCGCGGCAGCCGGGGCCGCGCACCGCGCACTCGTCGCAGTCGATCACCACCGGCGTCCCCGGGTCCGGGGGTGTCACGCCGACGTCGGTAGGTCCAGTTCTTGGTGCCATCGGGATCGGTCCTCTCGCTCTGGCTCCGGCACATGGGTGGGCGAACATCACGCCGGACTGCCCAAACGGTAACCGCGGGCACCGACAGGTATCCGTTCCCGCATTCCGGCCCCGCGCCCGGCGTGGGAGCCGCGCGGGTGTCGGTCGTCAGCCTTAACGTCACCGCCGTGGCTTCCAGGGGTGCGACTCAGCTGAGCTTCGCCGACGTGGGGTCACCGTTCACGCCCGACGAGCTCTCGCTGCGCGAGACCACCTTCGTCGTGGTCGACCTGGAGACCACCGGCGGGCGCACCAAGGGCACGGCGGGCACCGTGCCCGACGCCATCACCGAAATCGGGGCGGTCAAGGTGCGCGGCGGCGTGGTGCTCGGCGAGTTCGCCACCCTGGTGGATCCGCAGCGCAGCATCCCGCCGCAGATCGTCCAGCTGACCGGCATCACCACCGCGATGATTTCCGACGCACCGACCATCGACTCCGTCCTGCCGATGTTCCTGGAGTTCGCCGGTGACGCGGTGCTGGTCGCGCACAACGCCGGGTTCGACATCGGCTTCCTGCGTGCTGCCGCGCAGCGGTGCGACATCGCCTGGCCGCGGCCGCAGGTGCTGTGCACGGTCCGGCTGGCCCGGCGGGTGCTCAGCCGCGAGGAAGCGCCCAGCGTGCGGCTGGCCTCGCTGGCGCGGCTGTTCGCCGTCGCCACCCAGCCCACCCACCGCGCCCTGGACGACGCGCGCGCCACCGTCGACGTCTTGCACGCCCTCATCGAGCGGGTGGGCAACCAGGGCGTGCACACCTATGCCGACCTGCGCTCCTACCTGCCCGACGTGACACCCGCCCAGCGCCGCAAGCGGGTGCTCGCCGAGGGCCTGCCGCGCCGGCCGGGCGTGTACCTGTTCCGCGGGCCGTCGGGCGAGGTGCTCTACGTCGGCACCGCCGTCGACCTGCGGCGGCGGGTCAGCCAATACTTCACCGGCGCCGACCCCCGGGGCCGCATGAAGGAGATGGTCGCGCTGGCCGGCGCGGTCGACCACGTCGAGTGCGCCCACGCGCTGGAGGCCGGCGTGCGCGAGCTGCGGCTGCTGGCCGCGCACGCCCCGCCGTACAACCGGCGGTCCCGGTTCCCGCAGCGCTGGTGGTGGGTAGCGCTCACCGAGGAGGCCTTCCCCCGCCTGGCCGTGGTGCGGGCGCCGCGGCACGACCGGGCCGTCGGCCCGTTCCGGGCCCGCGCCGACGCCGCCGACACCGCCGCGCTGCTGGCGCGGTTCACCGGGTTACGAACCTGCACCAACCGGCTGGGCCGCTCGGCGCTGCACGGGCCGCTGTGCGCCGAGGCGGAGGTGTCGCCGTGCCCGGCCGCGCGCGGCGTCAATGCCACCCAGTACGCCGCCGCCGTGGCGCGGGTCGCGGCGCTGGTCGACGGCGCGGACAACGGCGCGCTGAGGTCGGCCGTGGATCAGGTGGGTGCGCTCGCCGAGCGGCATCACTTCGAGAGCGCCGCGCGCCTGCGCGACCGCACCGTCACCGCGGTCGAGACGCTGTGGCGCGGTCAGCGGCTGCGCGCGCTGGCAGCGCTGCCCGAGCTGATCGCCGCCGCGCCCGACGGCGCGGGTGGCTATCACCTGGCCGTCATCCGCCACGGCCAGCTCGCCGCGGCGGGCAGCGCCCGGCGCGGGGTGCCGCCAATGCCTGTCGTCGACGCGATTGTTGCTGGGGCACAAGCGATTCTGCCCACACCCGCCCCACTCGGCGGCGCACTGGTCGAGGAGACCGCGCTCATCGCGCGCTGGTTGACGGCGCCCGGGGTGCGCATCGTCCGGGTCGCCGAGGATGGCTGGGCTTCCCCGCTGCGGTCGGCCGGTGCCTGGTCGGCATGGGCCGCGGCCGCGCGCTCGGCACGACTGGCCGGCGAGCAGGCGCTGCGGGAATCAGACCTGCTGGCCGAACCGCACCCATCGCGCGAGCAGCTGTTCGGCCGCACCGGAATCGATGGCCTTACAGGCGCGGGCCAGCCCGTCCTCCCACGCCGGCAACCATTCAGCGCGGCTGGATAACCCGGCGTGCGCGACGATCGCGCCGGCGGCATTGAGGACGACGGCGTCGCGCACCGGGCCCTTGCCACCGGCCAGCACCGCGCGAACCTCCGCCGCGTTGGCCCGGGCGTCACCGCCCAACAAATCGTCGAGATCGGCTCGGGGGAAACCGAATCCAGCCGGATCGAAGGTCAGCTTGTCCACGGTGCCGGCCTGCACCCGCCAGATCGTGCTGGTGGTGGTGGTCGTCAGCTCGTCGAGCCCGTCGTCACCGTGCACCACCAGCACACTGGACCGGCGGGCGGCGAACACCCCGGCCATCACCTCGGAGAGCTCAGCGAACGCGCAGCCGATCAATCCTGCCCGCGGCCGTGCCGGATTGGTAAGCGGCCCAAGGAGATTGAACACCGTCGGCACGCCGATCTCACGGCGCACCGCGGAGGTGTGCCGGTAGGACGGGTGAAACAGCGGCGCGAAGCAGAACCCGATGCCGACCTCGGCGAGGCTGCGTGCGACCTGCTCGGGGCCGAGGTCGATGCGGATGCCAAGCGCCTCGAGCGTGTCGGCGCCGCCGGACAACGACGAGGCCGCCCGGTTGCCGTGTTTGACCACCGGGACGCCCGCGGCCGCGGCCACGAGCGCCGCCATCGTGGAAAGGTTCACGGTGTTGACGCCGTCGCCGCCGGTGCCGACGATGTCGACGGTGTCGTCGCGGATGGCGCCCGGGGGCATCGGCAGCGCGTGGTCGAGCATGACGTCGGCCAGCTCGATGACTTCGGCCGAGGTGGGAACCTTCACCTGCATCGCCACCGCGAAGGCCGCGATCTGGGCGGGGCTCGCGTCGCCGGCCATGATCCGGTCCATGGCCCAGGCGGCCTGTCCGCGCGCCAGGTCCTGCCCGCCGGTCAGACGGGACAGGATCCGCGGCCACGAGGTTGTGGGTGCGCCGGACGGCCCGCCCACAGACGGAGCCTTAGATGACAAAGCCACGCGCCGATGGTCCCACGACGACCACATCTGCCCCAACCGTCTCCGCGAGCGGCCCACTGCGCACCCGCGCGCCACGCGCGGGACATGAAAACCCGCCCCGGGTGGAGTTCAACAACTACAAAGCGTCATACTTGCGGATGTGACCAGCGCTGCCGGGACTTCGGGTACTGCAATTACGTCGCGGGTGCATTCGCTGAACCGACCCAACATGGTCAGCGTCGGCACCATCGTTTGGCTTTCCAGCGAGTTGATGTTCTTTGCTGGCCTCTTCGCGATGTACTTCACCGCTCGCGCCCAATCGGGCGGGAAGTGGCCGCCACCGCCGACCGAACTGAACCTGTATCAGGCCGTCCCGGTCACATTGGTGCTGATCGCATCGTCGTTCACCTGCCAGATGGGGGTGTTCGCGGCCGAGCGCGGCGACGTGTTCGGGCTGCGCCGCTGGTACGTGCTGACCTTCCTGATGGGCCTGTTCTTCGTTTGCGGTCAGGGCTACGAGTACTACCACCTGATGTCGCACGGAACCACGATCCCCGGCAGCGCCTACGGCAGCGTGTTCTACCTCGCGACCGGATTCCACGGCCTGCACGTCACCGGCGGGTTGATCGCATTCATCTTCTTGCTGGCCCGCACCGCGATGAGCAAGTTCACGCCGGCGCAGGCTACGGCCAGCATCGTCGTCTCGTACTACTGGCATTTCGTCGACATCGTGTGGATCGCGCTGTTCGCCGTGATCTATTTCATCCGATGAGCAGGCGCTGGACGAACAGGAGTGCTCGGTTGAAGAAACTGGGGTCTACCCGATCCGGTGCGGCCAAGCCGCCACAGGGGCAGCGTGACCGTTCGCGACGGCGGCTGCGCCGCCGGCTGTCCGGCGGTCTGCTGCTGCTGATCGCGCTGACCATCGCCGGCGGTCTGGCCGCCATCCTGACTCCGCGACCGCAGGTGGCCGTCGCCGACGAGTCGAACTCGGCTCTGCTGCGCACCGGCAAGCAGCTGTTCGACACGTCCTGCGTGTCCTGCCACGGCGCCAACCTGCAGGGTGTCGCCGACCGCGGGCCGAGCCTGATCGGCGTCGGCGAGGAAGCCGTCTACTTCCAGGTGTCGACGGGCCGGATGCCGGCGATGACCGGCGAGGCCCAGGCGCCGCGCAAGGAACCGATCTTCGACGAGGGCCAGGTCGACGCGCTGGGCGCCTACGTCCAGGCCAACGGCGGCGGCCCGACGACTGTGCGCAACCCGGACGGCAGCCTGGCGATGCGCTCGCTGCGCGGCGAGGACCTGGGCCGCGGTGGCGACCTGTTCCGGCTGAACTGCTCCTCCTGCCACAACTTCACCGGTAAGGGTGGCGCGCTGTCGTCCGGCAAGTTCGCGCCGGACCTGGGGCCCGCCAACGAGCAGCAGATCCTGGCGGCCATGCGGACCGGTCCGCAGAACATGCCGAAATTCTCCGACCGCCAGCTGTCGTTCGAGGCCAAGAAGGACATCATCGGCTACATCAAGGCGGTGACCGAGGAGCGCCAGCCGGGCGGCTACGGCCTGGGCGGATTCGGGCCCGCACCCGAGGGCATGGCCGCCTGGATCATCGGGATGGTCGCGGCCATCGGGCTGGCACTGTGGATTGGGGCACGAGCATGAGCGACCAGGACGTTCGCGGCTCTGACACCGGCGGGAACCCGCACGGCACCGGCGCGAGGGAACCCGACGACGCGGCGCTGGCCGCCATGTCGCAGCAGGAACTGGTGGCGCTGGGCGGCAAGCTGGACGGCGTCGACACGGTGTTCAAGGAACCCCGTTGGCCGATCGAGGGCACGAAAGCCGAAAAGCGCGCCGAGCGTGGCGTCGCCCTCTGGCTTTTGCTGGGCGGTTTCTTCGGGCTGGCGCTGCTGCTGATCTTCTTGTTCTGGCCCTGGGAGTACAAGCCCAAGGAGAGCGCCGGCAGCTTCCTGTACGACCTGACCACCCCGCTATACGGCTTGACCTTCGGGATGGCGATCCTGTCGATCGGCATCGGCGTCATCCTGTACCAGAAACGCTTTATCCCCGAAGAGATTTCGATTCAGGACCGCCACGATGGCGCCTCGCGCGACGTCGACCGCAAGACGGTGGTGGCGAACCTGGCCGACGCGTATCAGGGGTCGACGGTCGGGCGGCGCAAGCTGATCGGCCTGTCGCTGGGGATGGGGCTGGGCGCCTTCGGCCTGTCTAGCCTGGTCGCGTTTGCCGGAGGCTTGATCAAGAACCCGTGGAAGCCGGTCGTGCCCACTGCCGACGGCAAGAAGGCCGTGCTGTGGACGTCCGGGTGGAGCCCGCGCTACCACGGCGAGACCATCTATCTGGCGCGCGCCACTGGCTCCGCCTCCACGTCGCCGTTCGTCAAGATGCGCCCCGAAGACCTCGACGCCGGCGGCATGGAAACGGTCTTCCCGTGGCGGGAGTCCGACGGCGACGGCACCACACCGGAATCGCAGGAAAAGCTGCGGGCCATCAACCAGGGTGTGCGAAACCCGGTGATGCTCATCCGAGTTCGGCCCACCGACATGAACCGCGTGGTCAAGCGGCAGGGCCAGGAGAGCTTCAACTTCGGCGAGTTCTTCGCCTACACCAAGGTCTGCTCGCACCTCGGTTGCCCCGCGTCGCTGTACGAGGAGCAGTCCTACCGGATCTTGTGCCCTTGCCACCAGTCGCAGTTCGACGCGCTGCACTTCGCCAAGCCGATTTTCGGGCCTGCCGCGCGCGCGTTGGCGCAACTGCCGATCACCATCGACTCCAACGGGTATCTGGTCGCCAACGGTGACTTCGTCGAACCCGTCGGACCGGCATTCTGGGAGAGGACGACGACATGAGTCCGAAATTGAGTCCCCCGAAGATCGGCGATGTCCTGGCCCGTCAAGGCGAGGACATCGACACGCGCTACCACCCGTCCGCGGCGGTCCGTAGACAGCTCAACAAGGTCTTTCCCACCCACTGGTCGTTCCTGCTGGGTGAGATCGCGATGTACAGCTTCATCGTGCTGCTGCTCACCGGCGTGTACCTGACGCTGTTCTTCGATCCGTCCATGGCCGAGATCACCTACAACGGCGCCTACCAGCCGCTGCGCGGCGTAGACATGTCGAAGGCCTTCGCATCGACCCTCGACATCTCCTTCGAGGTGCGCGGCGGTCTGTTCGTGCGTCAGGTCCACCACTGGGCGGCACTGATCTTCTCCGCGTCGATCATGGTGCACCTGGCCCGCATCTTCTTCACCGGCGCCTTCCGGCGCCCGCGCGAGGCCAACTGGGTCATCGGTTCGCTGCTTCTGATCCTGGCCATGTTCGAGGGCTACTTCGGCTACTCGCTGCCCGACGACCTGCTGTCCGGCATCGGGTTGCGCGCCGCGCTGTCCTCAATCACGTTGGGCATGCCGGTGATCGGCACCTGGCTGCACTGGGCCCTGTTCGGCGGTGACTTCCCCTGCGGCGGCGTCGGAAACGAATGCGCCACAGCGGGTTACATCATCCCGCGGATGTACTCCCTGCACATCCTGCTGCTGCCCGGGATCATCCTGGCGCTGATCGGGCTGCACCTGGCCATGGTGTGGTTCCAGAAGCACACCCAGTTCCCCGGCCCCGGCCGCACCGAGCACAACGTGGTCGGCGTGCGAGTGATGCCGGTGTTCGCCGTCAAGTCCGGGGCGTTCTTCGCCGCGATCGTGGGCGTGCTGGGTTTGATGGGTGGCCTGCTGCAGATCAACCCGATCTGGAACTTGGGCCCGTACAAGCCGTCCCACGTGTCGGCCGGTTCGCAGCCGGACTTCTACATGATGTGGACCGAGGGCCTGGCGCGCATCTGGCCGCCGTGGGAGTTCTACTTCTGGCACCACACCATCCCGGCGGTGGTCTGGGTGGCGCTGATCATGGGCGGTGTGTTCGGTCTGCTGATCGTCTATCCGTTCCTGGAGAAGCGGTTCAGCGGAGACTACGCGCACCACAACCTGCTGCAGCGGCCGCGCGACGTGCCGGTGCGCACGTCGATCGGTGCGATGGCGATCGCGTTCTACATGCTGCTGACGCTGTGCGCGATGAACGACATCATCGCGTTCAAGTTCGACATCTCGCTGAATGCGACGACGTGGATCGGGCGCATCGGCATGGTGATCGTTCCGCCGGTGGTCTACTTCATCACCTACCGGTGGTGCATCGGCCTGCAGCGCAGCGACCGCGCGGTGCTCGAGCACGGCATCGAGACCGGCATCATCAAGCGGCTGCCGCACGGCGCCTACGTCGAGCTGCACCAGCCGCTGGGCCCGGTCGACGACCACGGTCACCCGCTGCCGCTGGAATACCAGGGCGCGCCACTGCCCAAGAAGATGAACAAGCTGGGCTCGGCCGGATCTCCGGGCAGCGGCAGCTTCCTGTTCGCCGACCCGGCGTCCGAGGATGCGGCGTTGCGCGAGGCGGCGCACGGCTCGGAATTGCGCGCCCTGACCGCTCTGCGCGAACACCAGGACGGCCTCAACGGGTCGACGAACGGCGAGGGCGGCGAGCACTAGCTGGCTCCCCCACCGGTTTTCGGTGTCCCGCCCTACGGGTGGGCGTAGGCCCGTTGCTGCTGGGCGGCCCGCAGGATCGAGCCGGCCGTGACGCACACCCGCTTACCCATGTCGCGGGTTTCGACGGGGAGCCCGGCGGCGCAGCGCCACCATCAGCGCCAGCGCGCTGTAGGTCGCGTACGGGACGATCAGCAGGTTGACCCGCGCGTGTCCCCCGATGACCGTCATCGCGTGCTGGCGTTTGTTCTCCCACGCCGGCCAGTTGAAGTCCGGCGGCCGCTGCCAGGGCGGCCAGTTGACGTTGAGGGAGCTGACGCCGCCGAGCAAGGGCGCCAGCAGCGTGACCAAACCGGGCAATTCGTTGGTGATGCGGTCCGCACGGGAGGGATCGCGTTGCCCGTGGCCGTCATCCGCACCGACTGCGGGGCCGCCGCCGACAACGCAACGGCTCGTGCCCGACGCTTCGCCACCCTCGGCGCACCGGAATGGGCGCGGGGTCCGGACCTTGATGGCGGACGCCGAGCCGTGCGGCGGCAGCGGCGGCTATTGCTCGGCGACGACCTGGCGGAGCTGACGAATGTGCAGCCACTCCACCACCGGCATGGCCGCGGTGATGACGCCGGCGAATCCATACCCGCCCCACGAGGCGCCATCGTGGCCGATCGCCATCAGATAGGTCGCCGTCGCGACGGCGATCAGCGCCGCGCCCATGGTGCCGATCAGGATCACGGTGCCGCGCAACCAGACTCGGTCTACCGCCTCGCCCGACCACTCGGCGCCCGGGGCCGGTGCGGCCGATTCGACGGTAGCGGTCCGCTCGCTCCCGGGGCGCAGGGCGCCGGTCCCCAGCCGCACCGAAGGCCTTGCCGGCCCGCGTGACGGCGCGGTCATCGCCTGGGCGGCCGGCTCGGCCTGCGACATCCGGCGGGCCCGCAACAGGATGGGGATCGCGCCCGCGATGATCAGCGCCGAAACGATGATGACGGCGTACAGCACCCAGGTGGTGTGCGGGCTGCTGGCCGCCTTGTGAAAGCCCCTGCCCAGGTCCGTCAGCGCGACGGCGGCCGCCACGCTGACGCCCAGCAACACCAGATAGATGGCGGCGCAGGCGCCGATCAGGATGCGGTCGATGACCTCGGGCGCAATGGTGTCGTCGCCCACGCCGCGCCGGTACGC
>NZ_NCXM01000046.1 GCF_002104765.1 Mycolicibacterium vulneris | reverse complement strand
GGGGCCCCGCGCCCGCGGGGCGGGGACACGCTGCAACCCCAGCACGCCCCCGGCGGCGGTTCGGGGGGGGGCCGGCCACCGGCGAAGGGACTACGGCCCCGCCGCCGGCGGCGGACGGATCGGCCTTCTCGTGGTGCCCGCCCTCGCCGAAGCCGTCTCCGGGAGCTGTCATGGTGTTCAACCTAGTCCATGCGCAGGTGACGGGTGTCACCTCGAATCGCCGCCGGGCACACGAAGGTGCCGCGGCGTGTCCGGGCCCGTCCGGAGCGAAACCCCGGCTCGTCGCGGCACTGGGAGCGGGTCCACGTCGCCGGACGAACCGTGTTTCCGCAGGTGACACAAGGTCGATGGATAGGGTGGGGAGGCCCTGTGATGAAACGACGGCCGAGGCGGAGGACAATGAGCGGCGATGACTAATCCTTTCCAGCCCGGCCAGGTTCCCGGCGCCACGCCTCCGGGCGCGGCGGGTCGCCGAGGGCCGGGGCTGCCGACGCCGCCGAAGGGCTGGCCGGTCGGGGCGTACCCCACCTACGCCGAGGCGCAGCGCGCCGTCGACTACCTGTCCGACCAGCAGTTCCCGGTGGAGCAGGTGACCATCGTCGGTGTCGACCTGATGCAGGTGGAGCGGGTCACCGGCAGGCTGACGTGGCCGAAGGTGCTGGGCGGCGGCGTGTTGAGCGGGGCGTGGCTGGGGTTGTTCATCGGGCTGGTGCTGAGCATTTTCAGCCACACGTGGGCCGTGGTGCCCACCGGCGTCGTCGCCGGTGTCTTCTTCGGTCTGATCACTTCCGCTGTTCCCTATTCGATGGCCCGTGGCACACGGGATTTCAGCTCGACGATGCAGTTGGTAGCCGGGCGCTACGACGTGCTCTGTGATCCGCAAAACGCAGAAAAGGCGCGGGACCTGTTGGCGCGCTTAGCGATCTGAGGCGCGCGAGAGGTGTGAATTAGTGGTGAGTCGCCGCAGGCGCGTGCGCCGGATGGGCGCAATCGCGCTGGCGACGGCAATCATCGCCGCGGCGGTGTCGGCGTGCGCTTCCGCGAGCCACGGGCTGGTCATCAGCTTCTACACGACGGCCGCCGACGGTGCGACGTTCACCGCGGTCGCCCAGGACTGCACGAAGCAATTCAACGGCCGCTTCGCCATTCAGCAGATCAGTCTGCCCCGGGCCCCCGGGGAGCAGCGTCTGCAGCTGGCCCGCCGGCTGACCGGCCACGACCGCACCCTGGACGTGATGTCGCTGGACGTGGTGTGGACGGCCGAGTTCGGTGAGGCGGGCTGGGCGGTGCCGTTGTCCGACGACCCGCAGGGGCGAGCCGAGGCCGACGCCACGGTGGACACGTTGCCGGGCCCGCTGTCGACGGCGCGCTGGCGCGGCAAGCTGTACGGCGCACCCGTCACCACGAACACCGAATTGCTCTGGTATCGGCCCGATTTGGTAGCCCAGCCGCCGCGAACCTGGGACGGCATGGTGTCCGAGGCAACCCGATTGCACGACGCGGGGCAGCCCAGCTGGATCGGCGTGCAGGCCAACGAGGGCGAGGGCCTGGTGGTCTGGTTCAACACCCTGCTGGTGAGCGGGGGTGGCCAGGTGCTCTCCGACGACGGCCGCCGCGTCACGCTCACCGACACGCCGGCGCACCGGGCGGCCACCGTCACAGCGCTGCGCGTCCTCAAGTCGGTGGCCCTCGCACCGGGAGCCGATCCGTCGATCAGCCGAACGGACGAGAGCACCGCGCGGTTGGCAGTCGAACAGGGAAGGGCGGCGCTCGCGGTCAACTGGCCGTACGCGCTGGCGTCCATGCTGGAGAACGCGGTGAAGGGCGGGGTGCCCTTCCTGCCGCTCAACCGGAATCCGGAGCTGGCAGGCAGCATCAACGACGCCGGGACGTTCGTGCCCAGCGACGAGCAGTTCCGTATCGCGTATCAGGCCAGCCAGAAGGTTTTCGGCTTTGCACCGTATCCCGGTGTGGCACCGGGCCGTCCGGCCAAGGTGACGATCGGCGGGGCCAACCTCGCGGTGGCCAGCACCACCCGGCACCGTGCCGAAGCCTTCGAAGCCATTCGCTGCCTGCGTAACCTGGCGCATCAGAAGTACGTCGCGATCGAAGGTGGCCTGCCCCCGGTGCGCACCTCGCTGTATTCCGATCCGCAGTTCCAGAGCAAGTATCCGATGTACACGATCATCCGCCGGCAGCTCACCGATGCCGCGGTGCGCCCGGCCACGCCGGTCTATCAGGGTGTGGCCATCCGGCTGGCCGCGACGCTGAGCCCGATCGGTCAGATCGACCCCGAGCGGACCGCCGACGAGCTCAGCACCCAGGTGCAGAAGGCCATCGACGGGAAAGGGTTGCTGCCGTGACGCAAGCGAGCAGCGAAACCCGCACCGCGCGAACGCCTTTCGTCATGACACGGTTGCGCGGGCGGCCCTCCGAGCAACGGTTGGCGCTTCTTCTCGTAGCGCCGGCCGCGATCCTGATGCTGGCGGTGACGGCGTATCCCATCGGCTACGCGGTGTGGTTGAGCCTGCAGCGCAACAATCTTGCCGTGCCCGATGGCACCGCGTTCGTCGGCCTGGACAACTACGTGACCATCCTGACCGACCGCTATTGGTGGACCGCGCTGGCGGTGACGCTGGGCATCACGGTGGTCTCGGTGTCCCTGGAATTCGTGCTGGGCCTGGCGCTGGCGCTGGTGATGCACCGCACCCTGGTCGGCAAGGGTCTGGTGCGTACCGCGGTGCTGATCCCGTACGGCATCGTCACCGTCGTCGCGTCGTACAGCTGGTATTACGCGTGGACGCCGGGCACCGGCTACCTGGCCAACCTGCTGCCGCAGGGCAGTGCCCCGCTGACCGATCAGATCCCGTCGCTGGCGATCGTCGTCCTAGCCGAGGTGTGGAAAACCACGCCGTTCATGTCGCTGCTGTTGCTGGCCGGCTTGGCGCTGGTGCCGGAGGATCTGCTCAGGGCCGCCCAGGTCGACGGCGCGGGCGCGTGGCGGCGGCTGACCGGAGTGACCCTGCCGATCATCAAGCCCGCGGTGGTGGTCGCCTTGTTGTTCCGGACGCTGGACGCGTTTCGCATCTTCGACAACATCTACGTGATCACCAACGGCGCCAACAACACCGGATCGGTGTCGATGCTGGGCTACGACAACCTGTTCAAGGGCTTCAACGTCGGGCTCGGCTCGGCGATCAGCGTGCTGATCTTCGTCTGCGTCGGTCTGATCGCGCTGCTGTTCATCAAGGCGTTCGGCGCGGCGGCGCCCGGGGGGGACGTCGATGGCCGCTAACGGGGCGGGCCTGTCGACGGGCGCGCGGCGCACCGCGATCTGGGCCGTCATCGACACCCTGGTGGTGGTGTATGCCCTTCTTCCGGTGCTGTGGATCTTCAGCCTGTCGCTGAAACCGAGTTCAACGATCAAGGACGGCAAGCTGATTCCGTCGTCGATATCCTTCGACAACTATCGCGGCATCTTTCGCGGCGACTTCTTCAGTTCGGCGCTGATCAACTCCGTCGGAGTCGGGTTGATTACCACCGTGATCGCGGTCGTGCTCGGTGCGATGGCGGCGTACGCGATTGCCCGCCTGGACTTTCCGGGCAAGCGTTTGCTGGTCGGAACCACCCTGCTGATCACCATGTTTCCCGCAATCTCGCTGGTGACGCCGCTGTTCAACATCGAAAGGTTCGTCGGCTTATTCGACACCTGGCCCGGCCTGATCCTGCCGTACATCACCTTCGCGCTGCCGCTGGCGATCTACACGCTGTCGGCGTTCTTCCGGGAGATCCCTTGGGATCTGGAGAAGGCGGCGAAAATGGACGGGGCGACACCGGCCCAGGCGTTCCGCAAGGTGATCGTGCCGTTGGCGGCGCCCGGCGTGGTGACGGCGGCGATTCTGGTGTTCATCTTCGCCTGGAACGATCTGTTGCTGGCGTTGACGCTGACCGCCACCAAAGCGGCCATCACCGCGCCGGTGGCGATCGTGAACTTCAGCGGCAGTTCCCAGTTCGAGGAGCCGACCGGCTCGATCGCGGCCGGCGCCGTGGTGATCACCGTCCCCATCATCGTTTTTGTTTTAATCTTCCAACGACGAATCGTCGCCGGGTTGACCTCTGGCGCGGTGAAGGGATAACTGGATGGCCGAGATTGTGCTGGACCATGTCAGCAAGAGTTACCCCGACGGCGCGACGGCGGTGCACGACCTGAACCTCGCCATCGCCGACGGCGAATTCCTGATCCTGGTGGGCCCTTCGGGCTGCGGCAAGACCACGACGCTGAACATGATCGCCGGGCTCGAGGACATTTCGTCCGGCGAACTGCGCATCGGCGGCGAACGGGTGAACGAGAAGGCGCCCAAAGACCGCGACATCGCGATGGTGTTCCAGTCCTATGCGCTGTACCCGCACATGACGGTGCGGCAGAACATCGCCTTTCCGCTGACGCTGGCCAAGATGAAGAAGGCCGAGGTCGCCCAGAAGGTCGAGGAGACGGCGAAAACCCTTGATCTGACCGAACTTCTGGACCGCAAACCATCGCAGTTGTCGGGCGGGCAGCGGCAGCGGGTGGCGATGGGTCGCGCCATCGTGCGCCATCCCAAGGCGTTTCTGATGGACGAGCCGCTGTCGAACCTGGACGCGAAATTGCGGGTCCAGATGCGCGGTGAGATCGCCCGGCTGCAGAAGCGCCTGGGCACCACGACGGTCTACGTCACCCACGACCAGACCGAGGCCATGACACTGGGCGATCGCGTGGTGGTGATGCATTCCGGTGTCGCGCAACAGATCGGCACCCCCGACGAGCTCTACGAGCATCCGGCCAACTTGTTCGTCGCCGGCTTCATCGGCTCGCCGGCCATGAACTTCTTCCCGGCCACGCTGATGCCGGGCGGGCTCAAACTGCCGTTCGGTGAGGTGATGTTGACACCTGAGGTCCAAGAGGTGATCGGGCAGCATCCGGCGCCCGCGAACGTCATCGTCGGTGTGCGGCCCGAGCATCTGTCCGACGCCGCACTGATAGACGGTTACCAGCGCATCAGGGCGCTGACGTTCGAGGTGAAGGTCGACTTGGTCGAGTCGCTGGGCGCGGACAAGTACGTCTACTTCTCCACCGCGGCGTGGGCCGCCCACTCGGCCCAGCTGGACGAGCTGGCCGCCGAATCGGACGCCCACGAAAACCAGTTCGTGGCAAGGGTTCCGGCCGAATCGAAGGCGGCCATCGGGCGGTCGATCGAGCTGGCCTTTGACACCAGCAAGCTGGTGGTCTTCGATGCCGACTCGGGAGCGAACCTCACCATCTCGCCGGCGGGTACGCCGTGACACATGATCAGGTACGCGCGCATCTGCGGGCTCACTTCACCGACGCCGAGCCCGATGCGGCGAGCGTGACCTTTCTGGGCACCGAGACCATCGAGGTGCTGCGTTTCCGCGAGCCGGACGGCACGGTGCACTACGTCACGCTCGGCTGCTCGCGCCACCCGATGACCGAACCGACGCTGGATGTGGCCGACCCGGTGCGTGGTCCGCGCGCCGAAGTCGTGCTGCGGCTGCGCGATCCCGGTCCGGTCTCCGGCATCGCGCGCAGCCTGGCGATCCTGGCGGCGGCCCCGGCTGTCGATGGTGTGGTGCTGTGCCCCGACGCGCTGGTGGACCTCGGCTCGCCGCTGTGGGCGTCCCCGTCGTCGCGGGTGCCGTTCACCGCTGTCCTGTTGGGCCGCAGCGGGATTGGCGATCTTCCGCTGGAACCACCCTGCGACCCGGTGCAGTTCCTGTCGGCCACGCCCATCACCGCCACCGAAGCCGCGTGGGTCCGGCTCAAGGGCGCCGAGGCGATGCGTCAAGCGTGGGATAACGACGGCGTCGACGTGCTGGATCCGAATCGCCCTGCCGCACAGCCCGGTTGACGCCCGCTAGAGCCAGTTGTTGCGCCGGAACTGGAAGTACAGGCCCACGCAAGAGAAGGCCATCAGGGCCATGATTCCCGGGTACCCCCACGTCCAGTCCAGCTCGGGCATGAAATGGAAGTTCATTCCGTAGATGGCGGCGACCATGGTGGGCACCGCCAAAATACCGGCCCAGGCCGCCATCTTGCGCATGTCGTTGTTCTGCTGCATCCCGACGCGGGCCAGTGCCGCCTGGATCAGCGAGTTGAGCATGTCGTCGTAGCTGGCGATCTGGTCGGCGGCCTCGGACTGGTGGTCGGCGACGTCGCGCAGATAGCGCCGCACCTCTTTGGAGATCACGTCCTTGTTGTCCATCTGGATGCGATGGAACGCGGCCGACAGTGGGTTGACGCATCGGCGTAGTTCGACCACCTCCCGCTTGAGCAGGTAAATCGGCTCGACGTTGATCTTGCTGCCGGGGGCGAACGCCAGCCCCTCGATGCTGTCGATGTCGGACAGCATTAGACCGCTCACCTCGAGGTAGTGGTCCACCACATGGTCGGCGATCGCGTGCATCACCGCGTAGGGGCCCAACTGCATCTGCTGGGGATCGCCGTCCATCCGCTTGCGCACCTCGGACAGCCCGCCGTGTTCGCCGTGGCGCACCGTGACCACGAAATCCTTGCCGACGAAGACCATGATTTCGCCGGTCTCGACGATCTCGCGGGCCAGCACCACCGATTCGTGCGGCACGTAGTTGACGGTCTTGAGGACCAGGAACAGGGTGTCGTCGTAGCGCTCCACCTTGGGCCGCTGGTGGGCGCACACCGCGTCTTCCACGGCCAGCGGGTGCAGCCCGAACACGTCGGCCACTTCCTGCATCTCGGACTGGCTGGGTTCGCGCAGGCCGACCCAGACGAAGCCGTCGTGCCCCAGCGTTTCGATCTCGCGCACTTTATCCAGGGCGGCCGCGTAGCCCAGTTTGCCGGGCAGTCGGTGGCCGTCGGCGTAGACGGCGCAGTCGACCAGTGTCTCCTTGGGCGGCTCGGGGGCCGGGCTCGGCTCGGGATGCGTTTCGTGCGCGAGGGGCCGAAGCGCTTCGGGCAATGCGTCAAATCCCTGGAACACATCCACCTCCCACCGTGCGCAGGTCCGACCAGGCGGTGCTCCATGGTACGCGTCCCGGCTGTTCGAAGCGCGACGATGAGGCGGCGGGAAAGCCCTGGTAGCGGACCGGGGATAGGCGGCCGAGAAGAGTGCGCTAGTTTCGAGCCGAACCCGAATCTGCACGAACATCTCCACAAGGAGTAAATCGACGTGAGCGCAAGTCCTCTCAAGGTCGCCGTCACCGGCGCCGCCGGCCAGATCGGCTACAGCCTATTGTTCCGCCTGGCGAGTGGCTCGCTGCTGGGCCCCGACCGCCCGATCGAGCTGCGTCTCCTGGAGATCGAGCCCGCCCTCAAGGCGCTCGAGGGCGTCGTGATGGAGCTGGACGACTGCGCGTTCCCGTTGCTGTCCGGCGTGGAGATCGGCGCGGACGCGAACAAGATCTTCGACGGCGTGAACCTGGCGCTGCTGGTCGGCGCGCGGCCGCGTGGCCCGGGCATGGAGCGCAGCGACCTACTGGAGGCCAACGGTGCGATCTTCACCGCGCAGGGCAAGGCCCTCAACTCCGTCGCAGCCGACGACGTCCGCATCGGCGTGACCGGCAACCCGGCCAACACCAACGCGCTGATCGCGCTGAGCAACGCCCCTGACATCCCCAAGGAGCGGTTCTCCGCGCTGACCCGCCTGGACCACAACCGGGCGATCTCGCAGCTGGCCCGTAAGACCGGCGCCAAGGTCACCGACATCAAGAAGATGACGATCTGGGGCAACCACTCGGCCACCCAGTACCCCGACATCTTCCACGCCGAGGTGGGCGGCAAGAACGCCGCCGAGGTGGTGAATGACCAGAACTGGATCGAGAACGACTTCATCCCGACTGTGGCCAAGCGCGGCGCCGCGATCATCGACGCGCGCGGAGCCTCGTCGGCCGCCTCGGCCGCGTCGGCCACCGTCGACGCCGCCCGTTCCTGGCTGCTGGGCAGCCCGGACGGTGACTGGGTGTCGATGGCGGTCTACTCCGACGGCTCCTACGGCGTGCCCGAGGGCATCGTGTCGTCGTTCCCGGTGACCACCAAGGACGGCAACTGGTCGATCGTGCAGGGGCTGGAGATCGACGAGTTCTCCCGCGGCCGCATCGACAAGACCACCGCCGAGCTGGTCGACGAGCGCGCCGCCGTCACGGAGCTCAAGCTGATCTAGCAGCGATCGCGAGCCCCGCGGCGCCCCGGATCGGCAGGGGGAACCCACCTCACCATTAGGGCTACTAACGGGTAGTCAGTACCCTTGAGCGCGTGTCCGAATTGCTTGAATCGATACAGACGAATGCCGAGCAGGGCGTGATCTCCGACGCGGAGATCTTCGAGGCACACGTAGGCGGCAAGCTTTCCGTAGGCCTGACGTCCCCGCTGGACACCCAGCGCGCTTTGTCGATCGCCTACACCCCCGGCGTCGCACAGGTCAGCCGGGCGATCGCCGCCGACCACGCCCAGGCGGCCCGCTACACCTGGGCGAACCGGCTGGTGGCCGTGGTCAGCGACGGCAGCGCGGTACTGGGCCTCGGCGACATCGGACCCGCGGCGTCGCTGCCGGTCATGGAAGGCAAGTGCGCGCTGTTTCAGGCCTACGGCGGGCTGAACGCCATCCCGATCGTGCTCGACACCAAGGACCCCGACGAGATCGTGGAAACCCTGGTGCGGCTGCGGCCGACGTTCGGCGCCGTCAACCTCGAGGACATCTCGGCACCACGCTGCTTCGAGATCGAGCGTCGTCTCATCGAGGCGCTGGACTGCCCGGTGATGCACGACGACCAGCACGGTACGGCGATCGTGGTGCTGGCCGCGCTCATGGGTGCCGGCAAGGTGCTCGGCCGCGACATGGCCTCGCTGAAGGTGGTGGTGTCCGGAGCCGGCGCGGCCGGTATCGCGTGCACCAATCTCCTTATGGCGATGGGTGTTTCGGATATCACCGTGCTCGACTCGCGCGGGATCCTGCACACCGGTCGCGGCGACATGAACGACGTCAAGGTGGCCCTGGCGCAGCGCACCAATCCCAGCGGCCTGACCGGCAGCCTGGCCGAAGCCATCCGCGGCGCCGACGTGTTCCTGGGGCTGTCGGGGGGCGTAATCCCCGAAGAGATGATCGCGACCATGGCACCCAACGGGATCGTGTTCGCGCTGTCCAATCCCGATCCGGAGATCCACCCGCACATCGCGGCCAAGTACGCCGCGGTGGTGGCCACCGGCCGTAGCGATTTCCCGAATCAGATCAACAACGTCCTGGCCTTCCCCGGCGTGTTCCGCGGTGCGCTGGAAGCCGGCGCGCGCCGGATCACCGAAAAGATGATGGTCGCGGCGGCCGAGGCGATCTTCTCCGTCGTCAGCGACGACCTCGCCCTCGACCGGATCGTCCCCAGCCCCCTGGACACCCGCGTCGGGGAAGCGGTCGCCACGGCGGTCGCGCTGGCCACGGAAGCTTCGGACGCTTCCGTCGCCGGGCGGTGAGAATCGGCAGGCTGGCGGTGCCGCTGCTCGCCGGCGCGCTGACCGTCGCCGGTTGCGCCACCGACACCGGCGACCATCGTGCCCGCGCCGAAGTGGTGGTCGGATCCCGGCCCGACGCCGATTCGGGGCTGCTGGCCGGCGTGTACGTCGCCGCCCTACGGTCCTACGGGTTCGGCGCGCGGGCCGCGACCGCGGCCGACCCGAAGCCGCAGTTGGATTCCGGCGCGTTCACCGTCGTTCCCGCGTTCACCGGCCGCACGTTGCAAGCCCTGCAACCCGGCGCGACGGCGATGTCGGACAAAGACGTCTACCGCGCGATGATCGCCGCGCTGCCCGAGGGCGTCGTCGCGGGCGACTACACGACGGCCGCCGAGGACAAGCCCGTGTTGCTGGTGAGTCAACCCACCGCAAAGGCGTGGGGCGGCAGCGATGTCAGCGCCGACTTGAGCACGCTGCCCCAACACTGCGACGGCCTCGTCGTCGGGACCGTCGCCGGGCATCAAGAGCCGTCGACGATCGGATCCTGCCGGCTTCCCGCGCCACGCGAATTCCCGGATGGCACAACGATGTTCGCCGCGATTCGGACCGGACAGTTGACCGCCGGGTGGACCACCACCACCGATCCCGGCACCCCTGGCGACCTGGTCGCGCTGGCCGACGGCAAGCCCGCCCTGATCCGCGCCGAGAACGTGGTGCCGCTCTATCGGCGCAACGCGCTCAGCGATCGGCAGTTGCTGGCGATCAACGAAGTGGCCGGCGTGCTGGACAGTGCGGCCCTGGTCGAGATGCGGCGCCAGGTTGCCACCGGCGCGGACCCGCAGGCGGTGGCGGGCGGCTGGCTGGCCGAGCACCCACTCGGCCGGTGACCGCGCTCATCGACCGGGTCAGCGCTTCGGCATTAGCCGGTGTACGGCCTGCTGAAGTCGGCTCATCACGGGGCCGCCCAGCAGTCGGTCATAGTTCGGCCCGGCAACCCGTACCAACAGGTCCATCGCCTTGACGTCGGGGCCGACCAGGACGCGGGCCTTGTTCTTGCGCACGCCGTCGAGGATCAGCTGCGCGGCCCGCTGCGGGGTCGTCTTGGCCTGCTGCTCCTCGAACACACTGGCCAGCTCGGCGTGGTCGAGGCCCTCGACGGCGGTGGCGTTGCGGGCGAACGCGGTCTGGATGCCGCCGGGATGCACCGTCGTCACCCGCACGCGGTGACCGGCGCGGGCCATCTCCTGATGCAGCGCCTCAGTGAAGCCCCGGACGGCGAACTTGGCCGACACGTATGCCGCCTGGCCGGGCGCCGAGAACAGGCCGAGCGCACTCGAGATGTTGATGACGTGCCCGTCGCCCGAGGCGATCAGGTGCGGCAGGAACGCCTTGGTGCCGTTGACGACGCCCCAATAGTCGACGTCGATGACCCGCTCGATGTCCTTGAACCGGCTGTCCTCGATGGACCCGATGAACGTGATGCCGGCGTTGTTGTAGATCTGGTTGACCTTGCCGAAGTGCTCGTTCACCGTGTCGGCGTAGGTCAGGAAGGCCGCGCGCTCGGTGACGTCGAGCCGATCGGACTTGAACGCCGCGCCCATCGCCGTCAGCTGCTCGGCCGTCTGCGCCAGCCCCGCGGTGTCGACGTCGCTGATGGCCACCTTGGCGCCAGCCCGGCCCAGCTCGACCGCCAGCGCCTGGCCGATACCGGAACCCGCGCCGGTGACGACGGCGACCTTGCCGGCGAACGTATCCATGCAACACTCCCTCGTGCGGCTTGACCGCTTGACGCTAATCGTTACCAGCGATCCGGCTACGGCAGGGCGAAATCGATCACTGCTTGGGCAGCAACCGGCCCATCACCGGCCCGAACAGCTGCTGGTAACCCGAACCTGTCAGCCGCACCAGGATGTCCA
Organism: Mycolicibacterium vulneris; assembly: GCF_002104765.1. Classification (GTDB taxonomy): domain Bacteria; phylum Actinomycetota; class Actinomycetes; order Mycobacteriales; family Mycobacteriaceae; genus Mycobacterium; species Mycobacterium vulneris. The sequence continues at coordinate 24,261 of NZ_NCXM01000046.1, read as the reverse complement.
GCAACTTGGCGTCCGCACCGACCAGCACCCGCGCCTTCTTCTTGCGCACCGCGTCCAGGATGATCTCGGCCGCGCGGTGCGGGGTGGTCTTGGCCAGCCGCTTGTCGAATAGCTTGGCCAGCTCGGCCTGGTCGAGGCCCTCGGCGGCGGTGGCGTTGCGCGCGATGGCGGTCTTGATGCCCCCTGGGTGCACCGTGGTCACCGCCACCGGGTGGCCGGCCGCCCCCATCTCTTGCCGTAGCGCCTCGGTGAAGCCGCGCACGGCGAACTTGGCCGAGTTGTAGGCCGCCTGCCCGGGCACCGCGAAGAGCCCGAACACGCTCGATACGTTGACGACGTGCCCGTCGCCGGAGGCGATCAGGTGCGGCAGGAACGCCTTGGTGCCGTTGACGACGCCCCAGAAGTCGACGTCCATCACCCGCTCGATGTCCTTGAACTGGGTGACTTCGACGTCACCGGTGAAGGCGATGCCGGCGTTGTTGTAGATCTGGTTGACCGTGCCGAAGTGCTGCTTGACGCTGTCGGCGTAGGCCAGGAACGCCTCGCGCTCGGTCACATCGAGCCGATCGGACTTGAACGACGCGCCAATCGCCTTCAGCTGTTCCTCCGTGTGGCCCAGACCCTCGAGGTCGACGTCGCTGATCGCCACCTTGGCGCCCGAGCGGGCCAACTCCAGGGCCAGCGCCTGCCCGATACCTGAACCCGCGCCCGTCACTACCGCGACCTTGCCGGCGAACCCTTGCATGAGCACCCTTCCTTATCGGCACGTTTGCGTCGAGGCTAGCCGGTACCAGCGGTCCCTGATACCCGTGGGTCGCAGAATCCCACCCGGGTCAGCCCCGATTATGCGAAGGCCGTGTCGATGATCTCCTGCTGCTCGACGGCGTGCACCTTCGACGAGCCCGACGACGGGGCCGACATCGCTCGGCGCGAGATGCGCCTGAGCCCGGCCAGCTTGTCGGGCAGCAACTCAGGCAGCTCCAGCCCGAATCGCGGCCATGCACCCTGGTTGGCCGGCTCCTCCTGGACCCAGAAGTACTGCGTGACGTTCGGGTAGCGATCGAGCGTTTCTTCGAGCCGGTGTTTCGGCACCGGAGCGAGTTGCTCGATCCGCACGATCGCCACGTCTTCCCGGTTGTCCTTGGACTTCCGGGCCACCAACTCGTAGTAGAGCTTGCCGCTGGTCAGCAGGACCCGGGTGACCTTGCTTCGATCACCGATGCCGTCCTCGTACGTCGGCTCTTCGAGCACCGAGCGGAACTTGGTCTCGGTGAAGTCCCTGACGTCGCTGACTGCGGCCTTGTTGCGCAGCATCGACTTCGGTGTGAACACGATCAGTGGACGCTGCACACCGTCGAGGGCGTGGCGCCGCAACAAGTGGAAATAGTTGGACGGCGTCGAGGGCATCGCGATAGTCATCGAACCCTCGGCCCACAGCTGCAGGAAGCGCTCGATGCGGCCCGAGGTGTGATCGGGACCCTGGCCCTCGTGGCCGTGCGGCAGCAGCAGCACGACACTGGACAACTGGCCCCACTTGGCCTCACCAGAGCTGATGAACTCGTCGATGATCGACTGCGCCCCGTTGACGAAGTCCCCGAACTGCGCCTCCCACAACACCAGGGCGTCCGGGTTGCCGACCGTGTAGCCGTACTCGAACCCGACAACGGCGTACTCAGATAGCGGCGAGTCGTAGACCAGGAACTTGCCGCCGGTGGGGGTGCCGTCGGGGTTGGTCGCCAGCAGCTTGAGCGGCGTGAATTCTTCGCCGGTGTTGCGGTCGATGATCACCGAGTGCCGCTGGGAGAAGGTGCCGCGCCGGGTGTCTTGCCCCGACAGCCGCACCAGCTTGCCCTCGGCCACCAGCGAACCCAGCGCCAGCAGTTCGGCGAAGGCCCAGTCGATCTTGCCCTCGTAGGCCATCTCGCGGCGCTTCTCCAGCACCGGCTGCACCCGCGGGTGTGCGGTGAAGCCATCCGGCACCGCCAGGAACGCGTCGCCAATCCGCGCCAGCAGCGACTTGTCCACCGAGGTGTCCAGGCCGGCCGCCACCATCTGATGGGACTCGACGGATTCGCTCGGCAGGGCGCCGTGTCTTTCCAGCTCGCGGACTTCGTTGAACACCCGCTCCAGCTGGCCCTGATAGTCGCGCAACGCGTCTTCGGCTTCTTTCATCGAAATGTCGCCGCGGCCGATCAGGGCTTCGGTGTAACTCTTACGCACCCCTCGCTTGACATCGACGACGTCGTACATCCCGGGGTTGGTCATCGACGGGTCGTCGCCCTCGTTGTGCCCGCGCCGGCGGTAGCACAGCATGTCGATGACGACGTCCTTCTTGAACTCCTGCCGGAAGTCCACGGCCAGCTTTGCCACCCACGCGCAGGCTTCCGGATCGTCGCCGTTGACGTGGAAGATGGGCGCCCCGACCATCTTGGCGACGTCGGTGCAGTACTCGCTGGAGCGCGAATACTCCGGCGCGGTGGTGAAGCCGATCTGATTGTTGACGATGATGTGGATGGTGCCGCCGACGCGGTACCCGGGCAGGTTGGTGAGGTTGAGCGTCTCGGCCACCACGCCCTGGCCGGCGAAGGCGGCGTCGCCATGCAGCATCAGGGGCACCACCGCGAAGCTCTTGCCGCCCTCGTCATCCGCGCCCCGGTCCAGTAGGTCCTGTTTGGCCCGGACCAGACCCTCCGCCACCGGGTCCACGGCTTCCAGGTGTGATGGGTTGGCCGTCAACGAAACCTGAATGTCGTTGTCGCCGAACATCTGCAGGTACACGCCGGTGGCGCCGAGGTGGTATTTGACGTCGCCGGACCCGTGCGCCTGCGCCGGGTTGAGATTGCCCTCGAACTCGCTGAAGATCTGTGAGTAGGGCTTGCCAACGATGTTGGCCAGCACGTTGAGCCGGCCGCGGTGCGGCATCGCGATGACGACTTCGTCGAGGCCGTGCTCGGCGCACTGGTCGATCGCCGCGTCCATCATCGGGATCACACTCTCGGCGCCTTCCAACGAAAAACGTTTCTGGCCAACATATTTGGTTTGCAGGAAGGTTTCGAAGGCCTCGGCCGCGTTCAGCTTGCTCAGGATGAACTTCTGCTCGGCCACCGTCGGTTTGACGTGCTTGGTCTCGACGCGCTGCTGCAGCCACTCCTGTTGTGCGGGGTCCAGGATGTGGGTGTACTCCACGCCGATGTGGCGGCAGTAGGCGTCGCGCAGCAGACCCAGCACGTCGCGCAGCTTTGAATATTCGCGACCGCCGAATCCGTTGACTTTGAACACCCGATCGAGGTCCCACAGCGTCAGGCCGTGGTTGACTATCTCGAGATCGGGGTGACTGCGGAATCGGGTGCTGTCCAACCGTAGCGGGTCGATATCGGCCATCAGGTGCCCGCGGTTGCGGTAGGCCGCAATCAACTCCATCACCCGGGCGTTCTTGTCCACGATCGAGTCCGGGTTGTCGGTGCTCCAGCGGATGGGCAGGTACGGGTTGCCCAGCTCGCGGAAGATGTCGTCCCAGAAGGCATCCGAGAGCAGCATCTCGTGGACGGTGCGCAAAAAGTCGCCGGATTCCGCGCCCTGGATGATGCGGTGGTCATAGGTCGAGGTCAGCGTGATCAGCTTGCCGATCCCCAACTCGGCGATGCGTTCCTCGCTGGCGCCCTGAAATTCGGCGGGGTACTCCATAGCGCCGACGCCGATGATGGCGCCCTGGCCGGCCATCAGCCGCGGCACCGAGTGCACGGTGCCGATGGTGCCCGGGTTGGTGAGCGAAATCGTCACGCCGGCAAAGTCTTCGGCGGTCAGTTTGCCATCGCGAGCGCGTCGCACGATGTCTTCGTAGGCGGTGACGAACTGCGCGAAGCGCATGGTTTCGCTGCCCTTGATCCCGGCGACCACCAGGGAACGCTTGCCATCCTTGCCTTGCAGGTCGATGGCCAGGCCGAGGTTGGTGTGCGCCGGCGTCACGGCGGTGGGCTTGCCGTCGACCTCGGCGTAGTGCCGATTCATGTTCGGGAACTTCTTGATCGCCTGCACCAGGGCGTAGCCCAGCAGGTGAGTGAACGAGATCTTGCCGCCGCGGGTGCGCTTGAGCTGGTTGTTGATGACGATCCGGTTGTCGATCATCAGCTTGGCCGGGATGGCGCGCACACTGGTCGCCGTCGGCACGTCCAGCGACGCCGACATGTTCTTGACGACGGCCGCCGCGGCGCCGCGCAGCGTCTGCAGCTCGTCGCCATCCGCCGGTGGGGGAGTGGCGGCTTTGGCCGGCCGCGCCGCGACCCCATTGCCGGCGGCCGTGCTGGCGGGGGCCGCCGGCTTGGCTGGTGCGGCGGTCTGCGGGGCCGCCGGAGCCGGTTTCGCCGGGGCCGGGGCGGTGGCCGCCGAACCGCCACCGCTGGTCGGGGAGGTCGGCGCGGGCTCGCTGGTGGGCTCGGGGCTGTAGTCGACCAAGAACTCGTGCCAGCTCGGATCCACTGACGAGGGGTCGTCGCGGAACTTGCGGTACATCTCCTCGACCAGCCATTCGTTTTGCCCGAATGGTGAACTTATGTTGCTCACGACCGCAGTTCGCCTCAATCCTTCTGCTCTGCAAGCGCATTCCCGCGCCGCCTGCACCCTTGTCGGCCCCGGACGACCGAACACCTCACCCGGATGGCGGTACCCATTATCCCGCTCTATAAAGGCTAACCTTTCGCCGTTTATCCGCCAGGTTGACCGGGGGTATTACGACGGCCGGGGGCGGTCCGATCGTGGGCTAGCCGGCTTCGTGGATCGGGGGCACCAGATGCAGCGCGCGGGGCCAGCGCGCCGGCGGGGCGCCGAACGCCCTGTTGGCGTTGCGGATCATCTTCTTGCCGGCGAGGTAATTGCCGATGGCACCCACCACGACCCCGATTCCGACCGGCAGCAGTTTGCCGAACAGCAGGGCACCGCGCCGCACGGTGTACTTGCGGACCCACGACTTGAGCAGCCGCGAGTTCAGCTTGGACATCGACGACAGCGGCAGGGCGGCCAGGCTCTCGGAGATCCAGCCGCCGTTGGTGCGGCGCGGGCCGATCAGCTGGGCGACGGCGTGCTCGCTGTTATCACCGGCGAGGACCGCCAGCACCAGCGCGCGGCGCCGTTCCCGGTGATCGGCCGGGACGTCGTAGACCACCGCCGTCGCCAACACAAAGAACGCGGTGGCCTCCAGGAATGTCACCGTTTCCGCGGCCGCCGCGGACAGGGCGCTGATCGTGCCGATGCCGGGAACGGTCGCGGCGGCCCCCACGGCAACGCCGCCGGCTGTCACGATGGCCAGGTATCGCTTCTGCAGCTTGGCCGTGATCTCGGCCGGGCCGGCATTGGGGTGCGCTCTGCGCAGCCGGGTCACGTAGGCCTCGGCGGCCGGGCCCTGGATCCACGAACTCCGCTCAATGACCTGCGCCAACGCCCGCGCGGACATCTTGGGTCGACCGTCCTTGGCCGTTGGCTGCTGTCCCGCGTTGGGCATGGTGAAGAACCGGTTCGGCGACCTTTTCCGTCGAGCCCGCATATTTCTCTCCTGCAAGATGTCGTTCCCCCAGGCTAACGCGCCCGCGACGAATACCGACGCGTTATGCACCCTGACCGGGTCCTTGGCTGCCGGCCTATTGCCTCACCGGGAATAATGCGGGCTGGATGTCTGCGACGGTCCGTGCCGTTCGTCGGTCCTCATGCTGTTTACCGCGCCCGCGCGTGGTGTATCACCTGCGTGGGTTGGGCCGGTCGACCAGCCGGGCCGACACGTCTGAACAGCATCGTCGGAAGCGAAACGAGGTGGGCTGGATGACCACGGCTACGTCCCGCACGCCCGGAGGAACGGGGCGCGCGGGATCGGGGCCGGCCCGGGCCGCCAACCGCTGGGACTTTCTCACCCGGAGCTCGCCGCAGTCGCAGAACCCCTGGAACCCGCTGTGGGCGATGATGATCGGCTTCTTCATGATCATGGTCGACTCGACCATCGTCGCGATCGCCAACCCGACCATCATGGCCAGCCTGCGCATCGGTTACGACACCGTGGTGTGGGTGACCAGCGCTTACCTGCTGGGCTACGCGGTTGTGTTGCTGGTGGCCGGGCGCCTGGGCGACCGGTTCGGTCCTAAGAACCTCTACCTGTTCGGCCTGGTCGTGTTCACCGTCTCCTCGGTGTGGTGCGGGCTGGCCGGCAGCGCCGCGATGCTGATCGCGGCGCGCGTCGTACAGGGCGTCGGCGCGGGGCTGCTCACCCCGCAGACCCTGTCGACCATCACCCGGATCTTTCCGTCGGAGCGGCGCGGCGTCGCGGTGAGCCTGTGGGGCGCCACCGCCGGTGTGGCCAGCCTGGTGGGCCCGCTGGCCGGCGGCGTCCTGGTGGACGGGCTGGGCTGGCAGTGGATCTTCTTCGTCAACGTCCCCATCGGCGTCATCGGGCTGGCGTTGGCGTATTGGCTGATTCCGGTGCTGCCCACCCAGTCGCACGGCTTCGACCTGATCGGGGTCGCGCTGTCCGGCATCGGCATCCTTTTGATCGTGTTCGGGCTGCAGCAGGGGCAGGCCGCGCACTGGGAACCATGGATCTGGGCCTTGATTGTCGCGGGCGTCGGGCTCATGACGGCCTTCGCGTTCTGGCAGGCGCTGAACGCCCACGAGCCGCTGATTCCGTTGATCATCTTCGGCGACCGCGACTTCAGCCTGTGCAACGTCGGGGTCGCCATCATCTCGTTCACCGCGACGGCCATGATGCTGCCGCTGACGTTCTATGCGCAGGCCGTGTGCGGGCTGTCGCCCACGCGCTCGGCGCTGCTGATCGCGCCGATGGCCATCGCCAATGGTGTTTTCGCGCCGTTCGTCGGCAAGATCGTCGACAAATACCACCCTCAACCGGTGCTTGGCTTCGGCTTCTCGGTGCTGGCGATCGCGCTGACCTGGCTCACCTTCGAGATGTCGCCGACGACACCGATCTGGCGGCTGGCGTTGGCGTTCTTCCTGATGGGTGTCGGGATGGCCTTCGTGTGGTCGCCGCTGACCGCGACCGCGACGCGTAACCTGCCGCCACACCTGGCCGGCGCGGGCTCCGCGGTGTATAACTCCGTGCGCCAGCTCGGTGCGGTGCTCGGCAGCGCCGGTATGGCCGCGTTCATGACGTGGCGCATCAGCGCCGAGATGCCGCGGCAGCCGTCCGGGGACGCCGCCGGCGAGGACGCGCTCACCCTGCAGTTGCCCGGGTTCCTGCGCGAACCGTTCGCGGCCGCGATGTCACAGTCGGTGCTGTTGCCGGCGTTCATCGCGCTGTTCGGGATCATCGCCGCGCTGTTCCTGGTGGGCGCCGCGCCGTGGGCGGGCAGGGGCGGCGACGATCCGGGTCCCGACGATGACGTCGTCGACGACGACTATGACGACGACGAGTACGTGGAATTCGTCCTGGTGCGCGAGCCCGACGCCCAGCGGGGCAGCGATCCCGAGCAGCCCCGGCAGCCGGTCGAACGCCCGCGCCCGGCGTCGAGCGGAGTGCCGCGGCGCGGCCCGGCCGCGCAGGCTCAACCAATCGGCTACGCTCACAACGGTTCTCACGTGGACGGCGGCAAACGCCTGCGCCAGGTGGCGGTGCGGCGCTCACCCAGATCCATGCCGCCCGGTGATCGGCCCACCCGGCCGCCGCGCCGCCACCACAACGGATCGGCGGGCCTTCACTTCACCGACGGTGAATCGCTGCGGGGTTACCATCACCGCTCCGATCCGGACGACGACCCCACCGGTTCGGGCCGGCACTCGTCAACCGGTTAGGGCCAATTGCGTCAGAGCGCAACTATGGCACGAAAAGCCGTGTGCCGCAGCGCTTTACCAGTCATATCGCAACCGATGTTCTCGGCGGCCGTCAGCCATTGTCGGAGTGTTTGCTGTGGTCAAGGGTGAATTACAGTTCGCGCGCAACCTGTTTGGGCACATTGGCCGGCTAATTAGCTAACTGCCGCTTTGTCCGCTCGTTCCCCTCGGTTGCCGACGGGGAATGCAGACGCCCGCTCGGCGTCGTCTCGATCATCGTTCCTGAGATCGTGTCCGTTCGCCGATCGCCTTCGGGCACTTGGATCGGCTTTAGGTGCGCTGGTCGATTGGGGCGCCTAGCGCTACGAATCCCTCGTCTACAACAGCATCAGGCTCCGGCGGGTCGCGCGAGGAATAGCGTGACCACGGGCTATCGTGGCGCCGTGCGTGATCGGTGCGGGTGCAGGGCGACACCGTATCTCTCGCGCCGTGATGTCCTCAAATATGCTGCGGCGGCGCCGATTATGCTGAGTTCGTGCACCGCCGTATCAGGTCTGGTCCAACCCCTGAGGGCGGCAGCTGATACGTCCTTGGTTTCGGCGGTCGAAGCGCCGGGGCAGGACCTCAATATCATCAGTCGGGCCGGGTGGGGCGCCGATGAGTCGATTCGCCGTCGAGCACCGATGTACGACAACGGAATCAAGGCAGCCGTCGTGCACCACACCGCCGGTGTAAATGAATACGCGCAGCAGGATTCGGCGGCAACTGTGCGGTCTATCTACGACTACCACACCCGCACTCTGGGCTGGTCGGACATCGCCTATAACGCGCTGGTCGACAAGTACGGTCAGATATTCGAGGGCCGATTCGGCGGGATGACCAGGCCGGTTCTGGGCACCCACACTGGCGGGTTCAACCGCAACACATGGGCGGTGTGCATGATCGGAGACTTCGACGCGGTGGTCCCCACGCCGGTTCAGCTGCGCACCGTGGGGCGCCTGCTCGGGTGGCGTCTGGCACTGGATGGCGTCGACCCGCAGGGAAGCGTCGCGTTGACATCGGACGGGGGCCCCTACACCCGTTTCCCTCAGGGCACCACCGTGGGCTTGTCGTGCATTTTCGCTCACCGCGACGTCGGCGATACCGATTGCCCCGGCAACCTTGGATTCCCTTTGATGAACCAGATTCGTGACATCGCTGCGCGGTTCAACAAGCGCCCCAGCGCCGACGATCTGGCGCAGTCGCTGCAAGGTAGTGCCATCTATGACCGGTGGCAGGCGATGGGCGGCATGAAGAGCGCCCTGGGCGCACCACATTCGTCGGAATCGACCGGGGCGGGGGCCACGCGCTACGTCATCTTCGAAAAGGGGGCAATGTACTGGTCGCCGACCACCGGTGCGCAGCCCGTCACCAGCACCATCTACGCCGCGTGGGGCGCCCTGGGCTACGAACATAGCGCGCTGGGGCTGCCGACCAGCACCGAAATCCAGGAGCCGGAGTGGGTCGTCCAGAATTTTCAACATGGCACCATGAACATTGAGCGTAAGAGCCGGACAGTCGTTACCGTGATCAACGGTGTCGCTGCCGTCGTACCGCCGCCGTCAGCGGACGGGCCGCCCGTGCAGGTTGAGCGGTTTTCACCGATGCGCAACCGAGTTTGACGCGGAGACTCCGCGGGCCACATTCATCCTGTTGGAACACTTTTCGCGTCGCGGTCAGGGCGGTCACCGCAGATCGGGCTGCGTGAGCGCGAGGAATGCGCCCAGGTCGATCAGGCCCGCCGGTGTGGCGGGCAGGTATTCCGTCAGCGACGGCGAGCGCACGATCACGGCCGCGTACTGGGCCCGACTCACCGCGACGTTGAGCCGATTCCTGTTGAGCAGGAACGAGATTCCCCGGGGCACCACGTCCATCGAAGACACCGTCATCGATATGAACACCACCGGCGCCTGTCCGCCCTGGAACTTGTCGACCGTCCCGACCCGCACCCCATCGAGTTTCGCGGCGGCCAACCGGCGACGCAGCAGCGCCACCTGGGCGTTGTAGGGCGCCAGCACCAGCACGTCCGTGTCGGTTAGCGCCCGGGTGCCGTGTTCGTCGGTCCACGACGCACCGAGCAGCCGGTTGATCTCGGCGACGATCGCGTCGGCCTCCTCGGGGCTCTCGGTCGAATTGCCCTGGTGCTCAACCGAAAGCAGCTGAACGCCGGGCCGATACCCGTCGAGGTGGCGGGCGGCGGTGCAGTCGTGGGAATGCAGTCTGTCCTCGTAGGACAGCGCCGAAACCGCCGCGCAGACCGCCGGATGCATGCGGTACGAGAGGTTCAGGAAGTAGCCGCGTTCGTCGGGCAGGGTGCGCTGACCGTCGACCAGCCATTCCAGCGCGGACGTGTCCACCTTCTCCGGATGGGTACCCTGGCTGACTTGCGGCAACTGCTGGGGATCCCCGAGCAGCAGCAGGTTGGCGGCGGCCGGTGCCACGGCGATGGTGTTGGCCAAGCAGAATTGGCCGGCTTCGTCGATCACCAGCAGATCCAGGCTTCCCGGCGGTATCCGGTTGGCATTGGCGAAATCCCATGCCGTCCCGCCGATCACACATCCCGGCGTGTCGGCGAGGAACGCGGCACAGGCGCCACCGTCGATCTCGCGCCAGCGTGGGGCCCGGTGGTCGTTGCGCTTCTTCGCGATCCGGTGCGGATCCAGGCCGGCGTCGATCACGCAATCCAAAACGTTCTCCACGGTGGCGTGCGACTGCGCGACCACGCCGATGCGCCAGGCGTGTTTGGTGACCAGGTCGTGGATCACCCGGGCGGCGGTGTGCGTCTTGCCGGTGCCGGGCGGCCCATGCACTGCCAGGTACGACGAGTCGAGATCCAGTAACGCCGCGGTGATGTCGGCGACGGTGTCGTCGCTGCGCGGCAGAGGGGCGCCGCTGCGCGCGCGGGGCGCGCGGCGCAACAGCACGTCGACGATGGCGCTGTCGGGCAGTTGCGGCAATCCGGCCGCTACCGCCGCGGCGGTCGCCTCGATCGATTCCCGCAGGGCCGTCGTCGGGATGGGCGGGCCGGGCGTCAGCGCGAACGGCACCTGGTGAAAGGTGTTGCCATCGCTGCCAACTCGTTCGAGAACGACCACTTCACTGGGCACCGCCGGATCGTCGGCCTCGACGACCGAGGCCCGCCCGGCCGCCCGGCGGTCCGGGCTGTCGATCATGCCGGGCGGCGCCGGCGGGTGGTAGAGCGCAAAGACGTCGCTCTTCAAGTCGCCGCGCGCCAGCTCGCCGCGCAGCTGCACCCGCCGCTGCGGTTTGCGCGCGCGGGGAGGCGTGTGCCAGTCGACGCTGACCGACGCGTGCTCGGCGACGAACACATCGGTGTTATCGGCCCACTCCTCGATGGGGAAGTTCAGCCGGTCGAAATGCGCCCACCAGAAGGGTTTGTCCTCGCGCCGATGGTAGCCGCGCGCCGCGGCCAGCAGCGCGACCGCCGTCTGCTGCGGGGTGCGGTCGTCGACGCCGGCGGTTCCGGTGAACGTCGCCAACGTCACGGCGAGCTCGTCGCGGTCGTCGACGGTATTGCCGTCGGGTACCGGCTGGGCGCCAATCGGTACCACACCGGATTCGTAGGCGCGCAACATCAGCCAGTTCCGGAGCTCCTGAGTGGACCGGCAGTCGTAGTGGTTGTAGTCCTCGATCTCCTTGAGCACCGATGTGGCGTCGTCGCCGCGGCCGTCCGCCGCAAGTTCGCAGTACCGTGCGTAGGAGGTGATCGAACCGGTGGCCGTGGTCACGTCGCCCGCGCGCAGTTGAGCCCCCATGTAGAGGGGCTCCAGTGCCTTGAGGCTGAACGACTCCGCGCCCACGCGAATGCTCCTGCGCACCAACGGATAAAGGTCGACCAGCGTACCGCTGCGAAGCAGTTCGTCGACCTCGTCTTCGCCCACTCCGTAGCGTCCGGCGAGCCGCAGCAGCGCGGTCTTCTCGTAGGGCGCGTAATGGTAGATGTGCATATTGGGGCGTCGCTTGCGACGCTTGGCCACCAGCGCCAGGAAGTCGATCAGCGCCTTGCGTTCGTCGGCCCGGTTGTGCGCCCACAGCGGGCGAAACCTGCCCGTCGGCCCGGCCTCCAGAACACCGAACAGGTACTCCAGGCCCCACTCGCGCCCGTCGGTGGTCCACAGCGGGTCGCCCTCGAAGTCGAAGAACAGGTCGCCCGGGTCGGGCTCGGGTAGCAGGGCCAGCGGCTGCGCGTCGATGACCTGGACCTGAGGAACACCGGTTTCGCGTTGTCGGACTTGCAGTTTCGCCTGGATGGTCAGTGTGTTCAGCACGCCGGTCGCCAGGTCGGGTAGGGGTCCGCGATGATCGGCCAGCTCGGCGACGGTGCTGATCCCGGCGTCAAAGAGCTTGTCCCGCTGGTTTACTCGCATGCCGGCGACCAGTAGAACGTCGTCTGCCGCCCGCAGCTGTTCGATGCACAACGGGCAGCGAAAGCAGGCTGCCACGCCCTCGTCGTCCCAGCGAACCGCGGCGCCGCCCGCGTAGTGCTCATCGAGGAGGCGCTGCAGCCGGGCCCGCTGGGAGCGGTACACCGGGATCAGGTCGCACACGCGGTGCCGCACCGCGGTTCCATCGCCCAGCCGCAGCTCCGCCTTCGGTGCGACCGGGATGCTGGACGCGGCCAGCGCGTCGGCGTAGGCGGCCAGCTGCAACAGCGCGGTCACCTTGGCCGAGCGGGCCAGTTTGGTGTCGACGACGCGGTAGCGCTCGCCGTCGCGCACCAGGAAATCGGCGAAGCCGACGAAGCGGCCGTCGAACATCGCGGCCTGATACACCACGGGCGCGCGGTCGGCGATGGCGCGGCGGGTGGCGTCGGCGGCCGCAGCCAGGCCGGCGGGCGTGTAGGCCGGGCGGCCGATGATCGCGACGTCCTGCCCGAACCGGTCGCGCAGCGAGGCGAGTTCGCGTCGCTCGTGTTCGTTACCGAGCTCGGCCGTCCGCGCGAGCAGTTCATCCTCGACGGTGACGGCGGGCCCGCGGCCCAGCTTCGCATCGAAGTCCCGCAAGAGCGCGAATTCGCAGCGGGCGGCGGCGGCAAGATCCGATGCGCTGTAAACGATGCCGTCGCCGGAGACCAACACTGGAGTCACTGTAGGTCAGCGCTCCGACAGGAGGGCCGTGCCGGGCGGGCGTGCCCGGAGATCAGTGGGCCGGGGTGTTGCCGATGAGTTCGACCGTGTTGCCGTTCCAGTGGAATTTCACGTCGGTGTTCAGGCCGTTGATCCCGCCGGGATAGGTCAGCGCCACCGTGTCGCCCGTGGTTTGCGCCGGGTCAACGCCGTTGAATCCGTAGGTGTCGGGCACGCCCTGCGGGATGAACTGGCCGAGGTGGAACAGCACCGCTCGGGTGGTCGGAGCGACCGCATTGGTGTTGGCCTTGATGATGATCGCCGACAGCTGCGCGCACTGGTTGTAGTTGCCGGCCAGCGGTTCGGGGTTCCAGGGCTGCTGGCTGCGCGGGTCGCGGGGCAACTCGGACACCACCTTCGCGATGGTGGGCGACGCGAGGTTGACCGCGCAGGGATCGGTGGGCGGGGCGTTGCCGGGTGGGGCGGCGGCCGTCGGCGTGGCCGGGGCAGTGATAGACGCCGTCTCCGAAGTCCTGGCCTGCGGCGTCTTCGCGACGGTCGAGTCCCCCGAACCGCAGCCGGTCAACGTGAAGGCTATGAGAGCGACAGCGGCCGAGCCGGTCAGTGGCTCGGTACGGCACGGCAACGACCACACATCTCCGCACCGTACCGTCATCGGGTCCGGGGCCGTGGCAGGCATGGCCGGGTGTGCTGATGATCACCGGCAGCGCTCAGCGCAGCTGAGCTCGCGATCACCACTAGACTCCTTGGACGATGACCCTCTCGGACAGCTCGACTGAGGCTGCCTCTACGACGTTTGCCGACCTGCAGATCAATCCCTCGGTTCTGCGGGCGATCGCCGACGTCGGCTACGAGTCGCCCACCGGCATTCAGGCCGCCACGATCCCTGCGCTGATGGCGGGCTCCGACGTCGTCGGCCTGGCCCAGACCGGCACCGGCAAGACCGCCGCCTTCGCGATCCCGATCCTGTCCAAGATCGACGTCACCAGCACCGCCACCCAGGCGCTGGTGCTCGCCCCCACCCGGGAACTGGCCCTGCAGGTGGCCGAGGCGTTCAGCCGGTACGGGGCCCACCTGCCCAAGATCAACGTGCTGCCGATCTACGGCGGCTCGTCCTACGGCGTCCAGCTGGCCGGGCTCCGGCGCGGCGCCCACGTGGTGGTCGGCACGCCGGGACGGGTCATCGACCACCTCGAGCGCGGAACGCTGGACCTGTCCCACGTCGACTACCTGGTTCTCGACGAGGCCGACGAGATGCTCACCATGGGCTTCGCCGAAGAAGTCGATCGCATCCTGTCAGAAACCCCGGAATACAAACAGGTGGCGCTGTTCTCCGCGACCATGCCGCCCGCGATCCGCAAGATCACCACCAAGTATCTGCACGACCCGCTCGAGGTCAGCACCAAAGCGAAAACCGCTACCGCCGAGAACATTTCGCAGCGCTACATCCAGGTTGCCGGTCCGCGCAAGATGGACGCGCTGACCCGGGTGCTGGAAGTCGAGCCGTTCGAGGCGATGATCGTCTTCGTCAGAACCAAGCAGGCCACCGAGGAAGTCGCCGAAAGGCTAAGGGCCCGAGGCTTCTCCGCGGCTGCCATCAACGGTGACATCCCGCAGGGCCAGCGCGAGCGCACCGTCGCCGCCCTGAAGGACGGCAGCATCGACATCCTGGTCGCCACCGACGTGGCCGCTCGCGGGCTGGACGTGGAGCGGATATCGCACGTCCTGAACTACGACATCCCGCATGACACCGAGTCGTACGTGCACCGGATCGGGCGCACCGGCCGGGCCGGGCGTTCGGGAACCGCACTGCTGTTCGTCTCCCCACGCGAGCGTCACCTGCTCAAGGCGATCGAAAAGGCCACGCGCCAAACGCTCACCGAAACCCAATTGCCCACCATCGAGGATGTCAACGCCCAGCGGGTGGCCAAGTTCGCCGACTCCATCACCACCGCGCTCGGTTCCCCCGGAATCGACCTTTTCCGCAAGTTGGTCCAGGACTACGAACGCGAGCACGACACCCCGATGGCCGACATCGCCGCCGCGCTGGCGCTGCAGTCCCGCGACGGCGAGGAATTCCTGATGGCGCCCGAACCGCCGCCGGAGCGGCGTGAGCGGCGCACCGAACGCCGCGAATGGACCGAGAAGCCAAGGAATGCAAAGCCATTCGCCACCTATCGCATCGCGGTGGGCAAGCGGCACAAGATCGGCCCGGGTGCGATCGTCGGCGCCATCGCCAACGAGGGAGGGCTGCATCGCAGCGATTTCGGCCACATCGCGATCGGACCGGATTTCTCCCTGGTGGAGTTGCCGGCCAAGTTGCCCAAGTCGACCTTCAAAAGGCTTGAGCACACCCGCATTTCGGGGGTGTTGATCAACCTTCAGCCGGAGCGGTCATCCGGAAACAAGCCTCACGGCCGAGACGGTGGAAAGCCGCGCAGGAAACACGGCGGATGACGCTGTCGGAAGAGCAAGACGCCCAGGGCGGGCTCGAGCAGACCTCTCGCGTCGACCGGGTCGCCTCGCTGACCGGGATCCGTGCGGTCGCCGCGCTCCTCGTCGTCGGCACCCACGCGGCGTACACCACCGGCAAATACACCCACGGGTATTGGGGCCTGGTCGGTTCCCGGATGGAGATCGGGGTGCCGATCTTCTTCGTGCTCTCCGGCTACCTGTTGTTCCGCCCCTGGGTGAAGTCGGCGGCGCGCAACGGCGCAGCGCCGTCGCTGAGTCGCTATGCGTGGCACCGGGTTCGACGCATCATGCCCGCGTACGTGGTCACCGTGCTGTTTGCCTACGTGCTGTACCACTACCGCGACGCCGGGCCGAACCCCGGACACACCTGGCTGGGGTTGGCGCGCAACCTGACGCTGACGCAGATCTACTGCAACGGCTACCTGGGCAAGTATCTGCACCAGGGGCTGACGCAGATGTGGAGCCTGGCGGTCGAGGGCGCTTTCTACGTCGTCCTGCCGCTGCTGGTCTACCTGCTGCTGGTGGTGATCTGCCGGCGGCAGTGGCAGCCGAAACTGCTGCTGGGCGCCCTGGCGGGGATGGCGTTGATCAGCCCGGCCTGGCTGGTGCTGGTGCACACCGACCATTGGTTTCCCGACGGCGCCCGGCTGTGGCTGCCCACCTATCTGGCCTGGTTCCTCGGCGGAATGATGCTCACCGTGTTGCAGGAGATGGGGGTGCGCGGCTACGGCTTCGTGGCCATACCGCTGGCCGTCATCTGCTATTTCATCGTGTCCACGCCCATTGCCGGCGCGCCCACGACCTCCCCGGCGACGCTGAGCGAGGCGTTGTTCAAGACGTGCTTCTATGCCGTCATCGCCGCGCTCGCGGTGGCACCGCTGGCCCTGGGCGGCGCTCCCAGTATCCAAGGCTGGTATTCGCGAATCCTGGCCAGCCGCCCGATGGTGTGGCTGGGGGAGATTTCGTACGAGATCTTCCTGATCCACCTGATCACCATGGAATTCGCGATGGACTACATCGTCGGCGCGCGCGTCTACACCGGCTCGATGCTGTACCTGTACGTCGCGACGCTGGTGGTGACGATCCCGCTGGCGTGGCTGTTGCACCGCTTCACCCGCGTGCGGGACTGAGCTGGCGGCTAACCCCGATCGCGGGTGGAAACCGGCGTCACAATCGGCACGACGAATTCCTCGATCATCGCCCGCTCCTCGTCTTCGTCGCGGCCCGGATACGTCAGCAGCGAGACGATCACCCGCACGGTCCAGCGGGCCCGGCGCTCGATGACGGCGGGGTCGTCGGGTCCCAGCGAGTGCAGGAACGCCGCAGCCAGGGCCGCGATCACGTCGGACTGCCCGGCCAATTCGCCACCCACCGGCGGGCGGGTGGTGGCAAACCAGGATGCCAGCGCGGGGCTCTCGCGAACCATCCCCAGTGTGACGAGGATGCTCACGATCAACCGTTGCCGTGGGTCCTCGATGTCGCCGGTGCGCGCGATGATCTCATGGCCCAGCCGATGGGTCTCGCGGTGAATGTAAGCAGTTCGCAGCGCCTCGCGGTTCTCGAAGTACCGGTACAGCGTCGCTCGGGAACAGCCTGCCGCCCTGGCGATGTCGTTCATGCCGATCGAGTCCGAGTCGCGCTGCGTGTAGAGCTGCTCGGCCGCGTCGAGGATCCGGTCGGCGGCGGCCTCCGTCCGGTGCGTACCCAGCCAGTCGTTGCCGGGCATCAGGACTTCATTCGAATCGGCACTGACAGCGGACGCCGGACATAACTGCCGTCGGCCCAGACGATGCCGCTTTCGTCCAGGTCGAAGTCCGGGCAGCGGACCAGCAGTTCGGTCAACGCAACGCGGGATTGCATCCGGGCCGCGGCGGCGCCCAGGCAGTGGTGTGCGCCGTGGCTGAACGTCATGATGTTGCGTGGGCATCGGGTCACGTCGAGTTCGCCTGCGTCCGAACCGTATTGGCGTTCGTCTCGGTTGGCCGAACCGTACAGCAGGAATACCCTGCGTCCGGCCGGGATGGTCGTCTCGGCGACGGTCACGTCGCGGGTGACCGTGCGGGCCAGTCCCTGCACCGGCGAGGTCATCCGCAGCAATTCCTCGACCGCGTCGGGAATGCGGTCCGGGTCGTCCGCCAGCAGCTGACGTTGGTCGGGCCGTTGGTGCAGCAGCGGCATCGAGCCGCCGAGCATGCCGGTGACGGTGTCGTTGCCGCCGGTGACCATGGTGAACGTGAACGCCAGGATCGACAGCGTGCCGGCGATGTCGCCGTCCGCGCCGACCCCGGCAGCCACCAGGTGGGAGATGGTGTCGTCCTCGGGTTCGGTTCGGCGGCGCTCGATCAGCCCAGTGAAGTAGGCCATCATCGACCCGACCGCGTCACCGACGGTTTCCAAGGCGCCGGCGACGCCGCCTTCAGCGGTGTTGGCCGCGACAATCGCCTGGGTCCAGTCGTCGAATTGGACCCGATCTTCCTCGGGCACACCGAGATAGTGGGCGACCACCATCGACGGCAGCGGTTTGAACAGCTCGGCGACGATGTCGCCGCCGCCGGCCGAGCGCAACCCCTCGATGCGCTCGACGACGAACTCCCGCACCTTGGGCTCCACGGCCTCGACCTGTCGCGGCGTGAATCCGCGCGACACTAGTTTGCGGAACTCGGTGTGTACGGGTGGATCCTGCATCACAAAAGGCGGATTGTCCTGCAGCCCAATCATTTCCAGGTCGCCATAGTTGACCGTCAGACCCTGGGCGGAGGAGAAAGTCTCGTGGTCTCGGGCCGCCGCCCACACGTCGGCATGCCGGGAGAGCACGTAGTAGTCATGCTCGGGGTGATCGGGCGGCACGACGCGGTGCACGGGGTCGTGGTCGCGCAACGCGCGGTACATCGACCACGGATTCGGCCACGTGTCGGCGGTGGCCAGCTGAAATTTGACCGGGGCATCGTGAGACATAACGACAGGCATGTCTCATTCGTACGACAGTGGCGGCAATATGTCAACCGTTGCCGGCGCCGAAGGGCAACGCTCGAGCGGTCGTCGGAGCTACAACTAGATGCCGGCGCCGGGATTGAGGATGCCCTGCGGGTCCAGTGCCTGCTTGATGCGGCGGTTGAGGTCCATCACGTCGTGTCCCAGATAGCCCGCCAGCCAGGGCCGTTTCAGCCGGCCGACGCCGTGCTCGCCGGTGATGGTGCCGCCTAGCCCGACGGCCAGGTCCATGATCTCGCCGAATGCCAGGTTGGCGCGTTCGGTCATGTCGGCATCGGCGGGGTCGTAGACGATCAGCGGGTGGGTGTTGCCGTCGCCGGCGTGCGCGATCACCGAGATCATCAGGTCACGTTCGGCGGCGATGCGTGCGATCCCGGTGACCAACTCGCCCAGCGCCGGAAGCGGCACCCCGACGTCCTCGAGCAGTAACGAGCCCTTGGCCTCGACGGCCGGGATGCAGAACCGCCGGGCGACGACGAACGCCTCGCCCTCGTCGGGATCGTCAGTCGAAAACACCTCCGTCGCAGCGTGTTCCGCGAATATCGCGGCCATGATTTCGGCGTCCTCGCTGCCGGCGCGGCCGCGCTCGTCGGACCCGGCTACCAGCATGGCGGCCGCCCCGCGGTCCAGATCCATGCGCAGGGTGTCCTCGACGGCGTTGATCGCCACCGAATCCATGAACTCCAGCATCGAGGGGCGCAGCTTCCCGGTGACCCCGAGCACCGCGTCGACCGCGTCCTCGACGGTCGCGAAGCTGGCCACCACGATGCTGGATGCGTTCTGCTTGGGCACCAGCCGCAGCGTCACCTCCGTGACGACGCCCAGCGTGCCCTCGCTGCCGACGAAGAGCTTGGTCAGGCTGAGCCCGGCGACGTCCTTGAGGCGCGGGCCGCCCAGCCGGACCGCGGTGCCGTCGGCCAGCACCACCTGCATGCCCAACACGTAATCGGTGGTGACGCCGTATTTCACGCAGCACAGCCCGCCGGCGTTGGTGGCGATATTGCCGCCGATGCTGCAGATCTCAAACGACGACGGGTCCGGCGGGTACCACAGGCCGTGCTCGGCGGCCGCCTTCTTCACCTCGGCGTTGAATAGCCCGGGCTGACACACCGCGGTGCGGGTCACCGGGTCGATGGTGATGTCGCGCATCTTCTCGGTGGACAGCACGATGCCGTTGTCCAGTGCGGTCGCCCCGCCGGACAGGCCGCTGCCGGCACCGCGGGTCACGACCGGGACCCGGTGCGCGGCGGCCCAGCGCATTACGGTCTGCACCTCTTCGGTGTGCCGCGGCCGCACCACGGCCAGCGGCTTGCCGGCCGACGGGTCGAAGGCGCGGTCCTGGCGATAGCCCTCCGTCACGGTCGGGTCGGTGACGACCATCCCGTCGGGCAGGTCGGCGATCAGGCTGGCCAGGGCGTCAGAGCTCACGGCCCGATACTAGGCCCGCGTCACGGGCCGGGTTCTCGCGCGAACTGCGGCGCGCGGTCCAGTTCGTGCAGCGACGGCAGCCGGCAGGCGACCAGGCCGATCAGCAGGATCGGTACCGCCAGCGCCAGGAACGTGACCTTCAACCCGGCCGCGTCGGTCAGCGGACCGGCCACCAGCAAGCCCAACGGGCCCGCCGCGTAGGTCAGCCCGGTCATCACCCCGACCACTCGGCCGCGGAGCCGGTGCGGGGCCCGGGTCTGCATCATGTAGTTGTATATCGGTTGGATCGGTCCGTAGACCACGCCGGTGACGGCGCACAGCACCAGGATCACCGGCAACGGCGGCAGGAACGCGACCCCGACGGTCGCCGCCCCGAAGGTGAGGGTCGCCGTCAGCACGGCCGTGCGCCGTCGCAGATGTTTCGACAGCGCGGCATAGCCGAGCGCTCCCGCTACGCCGCCGAACCCGATCGCCATCAGCGCCCAGCCCAGTTGCGCGGGTTGGTGTTGGTCGGAGAAGTACTTCGGAAACAGCACGCTTTCCATCGGCAGGTAGAGCGCGGTGACGGCCAGGTCGATCAAGCCCAGCGTCCGAAGCACCCTCATGTTCCAGACGAAGCGCAACCCTTCGGCGATGCCGGACACCCATCCGCCGGGCCGGGTCTCGTGCTCGGGCCTGCCGGTGCCCTCGAGTCGAAGCGCCCCGATCGTCAGGATGGACAGCCCGAACAGCCCGGCCGTGATCCACATCGTGTTGATGCCGCCGACGGTGGCGATCATCAGGCCCCCGATGCCCGGGCCCACGATGTACCCCACATTGAGAATCGCTTCGTAGATGCTGTTGGTGCGGGCCAGCGACCAGCCCGCGCGGGCGGCGGCCTCGGGCAGCATCGACTCGCGCGCCGTCGTACCGGCCGGGTCGAACCCGGCCGCGAAGAAGGCGAGGACGGCCAGCACCGCCAGGCTGAGCGCGCCCGCACCGAGCCCCCACGCGATCAGCGGCACGAGGCCCACCGCCGTCCCGGACAGCGAATCGGAGACCAGCGATATCCGGCGGCGTCCGAAGAAGTCGACCGCGGTGCCCGCGACGAGGGTGGACAGCACCAACGGCAGCGTCATCGCCAGGGCCACGGCCGAGGCGTCGCGCGCGCTGTTGTGGTGCTGCAACGCCAACCACGGGAACGCGACGATCGAGATGCCGCTACCCGCCGTCGCCATCAACGTGGCGAACAGGATCAGGGATGCTGGGCCGCCGCTTTTCATTGGAATACCGCCGCTGAATTTATGCCAAAGCGGTATTTGCAGCGACCGAATTTTCCGACTCATGCAGGATGTTCATGTGCTCGCCCACCCACGCACCGGCCAGATGTTCGGCTCTCCGGTCGGGGCCGGCTCCGGATGGCCGGGTGATCCCGCGACGCCGCAGACCCCGGTGGCAACCGATGCCGGCGCCGTCGCCGAGCTCGCCGAACACGCCGGTTCGATACCCGAAATCGACGCGCTGGTCAGCGTCTGCCGGGCCTGCCCGCGATTGGTCAGCTGGCGCGAGGACGTCGCGGTCGTCAAGCGCCGAGCCTTTGCCGACCAACCGTATTGGGGGCGTCCGGTGCCCAGCTGGGGGTCGGTGCGGCCGCGGCTGTTGATCGTCGGGCTGGCGCCCGCCGCGCACGGCGCCAACCGGACCGGGCGGATGTTCACCGGCGACCGCTCCGGCGACCAGTTGTACGCCGCGCTCTACCGGGCCGGACTGGTGAACCAGCCGACCAGTGTCGACGCTGCGGATGGATTGCAGACCAAGAAGATTCGCATCGTCGCGCCGGTGCGGTGTGCGCCTCCGGCCAACGCCCCGACGACCGAGGAGCGCGACACCTGCTGGCCCTGGCTGCAGGCCGAATGGCGGTTGGTGTCAGGGGACGTCCGCGTGGTCGTGGCCCTGGGCGGGTTCGGCTGGCAGATCGCGCTGCGGCTGCCGGGCACCTTCGCGGGGCGCAAGCCGCGGTTCGGCCACGGTGTCGTTGCCGACTTGGCGCCGGGCGTGCGATTGCTCGGCTGCTACCACCCGAGCCAGCAAAACATGTTCACGGGTAGGTTGACACCAGTAATGCTCGACGACGTCTTTCGCGACGCAAAAGAACTGGCAGGGATCAAGTGACCAAGGTTCTGATATCGGGCGCCAGCGTTGCGGGCGCGGCGGCCGCGTTTTGGCTTGGGCAGCACGGCTTTTCGGTGACCGTGGTGGAGCGCCACCGGGGGCCGCGTCCGGGCGGTCAGGCGATCGACGTGCGCGGACCGGCATTGACGGTGCTCGAGCGGATGGGCCTGCTGGGCGCCGCCCAGAAGCGCAAGACGCAAATCCAGGGGTCCTCGGTCGTCGATCGTGACGGCAACGAATTGTCCCGGGACACCGACACCGCGCTCTCTGGGCCCTCTGGGGTCCCTATCGATAGTCCCAACATCGAGCTGTTGCGCGACGACTTGGTCGAATTGCTTTATGGCGCAAGCCAATGGACGGCCGAGTATATATTCGATGACACCATCACCGCCGTGCAGGACGACGGCGCGGCGGTACACGTCACCTTCGAGCGCACCGCGCCGCGCAGTTTCGATCTCGTGATCGGCGCCGACGGATTGCACTCCAACGTGCGGCGACTGGTCTTCGGGCCGGAAGAGGATTTCATCGAGAGGCTGGGCACGCACGCGGCGATCTTCACGGTGCCCAATTTCTTGGACCTGGACTACTGGCAGATGTGGCACTACGGGGATGCCAGCATGGCGGGGGTCTACAGCGCGCGCAACAACACCGAGGCGCGGGCCATGGTCGGCTTCATGGATACCGATCTGCGGATCGACTACCGCGACACCGCGGCCCAATTGGCCGAGCTGGAGCGACGGATGGCCGGCGACGGCTGGGTTCGCCCGCAGCTGCTGGAGTACATGCGGGCCGCACCGGATTTCTACTTCGACGAGATGTCGCAGATCAAGATGGATCGCTGGTCGCAGGGGAGGGTGGCGCTGGTCGGTGACGCCGGGTACTGCTGTTCGCCCCTGTCGGGGCAGGGGACCAGTGTGGCGCTGCTGGGCGCCTACATCCTGGCCGGTGAGCTCAAGGCGGCATCCCAGGAAGGGACGGTCGACTACGAAGCCGGCTTCGCCAACTATCACCGCGAGTTCAGCGACTACGTCAAGCGCAACCAGTGGCTTGTCGTGGACAACATTCCGGGCGGTGCGCCGATACCGCAAGAGGTGTTCGACCGGATTGTCGCCTCCATCACGCTCAAGGACTACCTCAAGGACTACTGAGCCCGGGCGGCGGGAACGTTTGCGGGTGCGCGCGCGTTAACGCGATCGTGCGTCTTTCCGTCCTTGACCTCATCCCGGTGCGCACCGACCAGACGACCGGTGGGGCCCTGGCGGCCACCGTGCAGCTCGCGCAAGCTGCGGACCGGCTGGGTTTCACCCGCTACTGGGTCGCCGAGCACCACAACATGCCGTCGGTGGGTGCCACCAGCCCGCCGGTGGTGCTCGCTTACCTGGCCGCGCAGACCTCGCAACTGCGGCTCGGGTCGGGCGGTGTGATGCTGCCCAATCACGCCCCGCTGGCGGTGGCCGAACAGTTCGCGCTGCTGGAAGCCGCCGCACCGGGCCGTATCGACCTCGGCATCGGCCGGGCGCCCGGATCGGATCCGGTGACGTCGTATGCGCTGCGCGGCGGTCGGGACGATCGCGACATCGAGAACTTCCCCGAATACCTCGACGACGTGGCGGCGCTGATGAGCGCTCGCGGCGTGCGGGTCCCGCTGCGCTCGGGTGACTACACCCTGAGGGCCACCCCGGCCGCTGCCGGTGAGCCGCGCCTGTGGCTGCTGGGCTCGTCGATGTACTCGGCGCATCTGGCCGCCGCCAAGGGATTGCCGTATGTGTTCGCACATCACTTCTCCGGCAACGGAACCGAAGAGGCGCTCGAGGTGTACCGCTCGCGGTTCAAGCCCAGTGAGCTAACGGCCGAACCGCTGACGTTTCTGACGGTGAACGCGGCGGTGGCCGAAACGCGGGAAGAGGCAACGGCTTTGATGTTGCCCAACCTGCAGATGATGGCCCGGCTGCGGACCGGGCAGCCGCTCGGCCCCGTGCCGCTGGTCGAGGAGGCCGCCGTCGCCGAGCTGACCGGACAGCAACAGCGGATCGTCGAGAGTGGCCTGCAACGCGCCGTTTTGGGGACACCGGCCGAGGCCGCCGACCAGATCCGGGCCTTGGCCGACCGGTTCGGGGTCGACGAAATCATGGTGAACCCGGTGGCCTCGGCGCGCCGCGGTACCGATCCCGACACCGCGCCCGCGCGGGTCGCGACGCTGGAGCTACTGGCCAAGGAGCTGTTCTAGCTGTACTGCCCAGGCAGGTTGGTTGAGTAAGTGTGACGACACGCTGTAGCGGTCGTTGATGGGTGAAGGTCTCCTGTC
>NZ_NCXM01000045.1 GCF_002104765.1 Mycolicibacterium vulneris | reverse complement strand
GTACTCGTCGCCGTACCCCCGCTGTGTCGCGCGCCGGCGCCGGCGCGCGACACAGCGGGGGTACGGCGACGAGTACATGAACATGAACGTCAACCTCGACCCGGACTGGGGAGTACCGTCCGACGGCGGGGAATCGATGGCATCGGAGCACGGCGCCGGCACGCTGGGATTCGCCGGCACCGCGCGCAGGGACGCGGCCGCTGCGGCGGTCGGGCTGACCACACTGGCCGGCGACGAGTTCGGCGGTGGACCGACGCTGCCGATGATGCCGGGCACCTGGGGCCGGGACGGCGACGACGGGGGCGCCTAGCGCCGGGCGCCCCGTTGGCCTGGTCGGTCCGTCCCGCGGGCCCCGCCCTGGTGCGCGCTGAGATAATGACGCGGTGGAGACGCTGAAGTCCGGGCGCAGATTGCGGCTGGGGTCAATGGAAGTGCTGGTGGCGCTCCTTTTGGCCTGCGCTTTGGCCGCGACGACCCTGCGCAATGCCGTCTTCAACAGCGCGTCGCTGTCCACGATGGGCACCGTGTTCTGCGGGGTTTTCGTGCAGGCGATCCCGTTCCTGGTGCTCGGGGTCGTGGTCAGCGGCCTCATTGCGACATTCGTGTCGCCGCAGCGGCTGGCGCGCTGGTTGCCACGCCGGCCGGCCTTGGCGGTGGTGGCGGCCGGTGTCGGCGGCGTCGCGCTGCCGGGGTGTGAATGTGGTTCAGTTCCGTTGGCGCGACGGCTGTTCGGCGAAGGCGGTGCGACCGGGGCCGCGGCGTTGACGTTCATGCTGGCCGCGCCGGCGATCAACCCGGTCGTCCTGGTCGCCACGGCGGTGGCGTTTCCGGGCGCGCCCCGGATGGTCTTCGCCCGCATGGGGGCGTCGCTGCTGACCGCGGTGGTGATGGGCTGGGCGTGGTCGCGGTGGGGTCGCCCGGAATGGATCACCCGCCGGCTGCCCGCCGCGGGAACGCAGACCGAACCGAGATGGGTGGTCTTCACCGAGGCCGCGCGTCACGACTTCCTGCAGGCCGCATCGTATTTGGTGCTCGGCGCGGCCGCGGCGGCCCTGCTGCACGTGGTGGTGCCGCAGTGGGTGTTCGCGCATCTGGCGACCGACCTCGTGCTCGGCGTCGTGCTGATGGCCGCCCTGGCGGTGGTGCTGGCGCTGTGTTCGGAGGCCGACGCGTTCGTGGCGGCCAGCATGACGATGGTGCCGCTGCTGCCCCGGCTGGTGTTTCTCGTCGTCGGTCCGGCCGTCGATGTCAAGCTGTTCGCGATGCAGGCGGGCATGTTCGGCCGGGCGTTCGCCGCGCGCTTCGCCCCCTGCACGTTCGTGGTGGCCATCGCGAGCGCCTGCACGATCGGGATTTTCGCGTTGGGGGCCCGTTGATGAGCCGCGAGGCCGAGAACACCGTGCTGCTGTTGGTAGGCATCAGCATCGCCATGATCACCGGGTCGGGCGTGTTCACCCGTTACGTCAAGCCCGGGCTGATGCCGTGGCTGATCGTGTCGGCGGTGGTGCTCATCGGTTTGGCGCTGGTGGCGATCGTCGGCGACATTCGCCGGGGCGGCCCGCGGACGAGTGAGGCGGAAGCCGATCATGGCCACGGGCATTCCCATCGGACCGGCATCGTCTGGATGCTCGTGGTCGCGGTTCTGGTGCTGATGTTCGTGGCGCCTCCCGCATTGCGGCCCTCGGCCGCCACCCCGTCGGTGACGTCTGTATCCAATGATGCTCTGAACAAAGCATTCCCGCCGCTGCCGCCCGGGCCGGACCCGGACGTCTCGCTGCCCGAGGTGCTGATGCGCGAAGCGCACGACACGACCGGATCGTTGACGAACCGGTCGATCAACGTCACCGGTTTCGTGCTCAACGAGGCGCAGGGCGTCGACCTCGGTCGCGTCGTCATCATCTGCTGCGCGGCCGACGCTCAGCTGGCCCGCATCCACCTGCGCGGGCCCGCGGCCGGGGAGGCGGCCGGGCTATCGGACAACACCTGGATCCGGGTCCAAGGCCAGGTCATACCCGCACCGCGGCAACCGAATTCGCCGCCGATTCCCACGCTGCAGGCCACCGCGGTCACCCGCATCGACGCCCCACCCAACCCGTACGCCTACCCCCACTGACCCATCAGTTGCGTCGGCTGGAGCCACTCGTCCACCGCTCATGCTGCCCGAGTTGGGCTGGGACGGGCGTGTTTTCCCACTGCCCGCGCTCCAGCCAATCGCGCAGTTCGGCGGCCGCGGCACTGTCGGCGATGGGGCCTATCCAATGCGCCGGGCCGCAGGCCACCCGATCGCTCGTGCAGGGCTGCACCACGGCCATGACGCCGCACCCGGTCGGCCGCGACGCACAGGTGAGCGGTCCGAGCATGCAGGCGGCCGAGACCAGCACGGAGTGTGGACAGCGCCGGATGGTGGGACGCAGTTCGTCGATCATCGATAGCTCGTGGCCGACCGCGCAAGTGGCGCAGACGATCACGGTGAAGGGGCGATCGGTGCCGCGGCGCGGAGGCGTCATCGCGCCGTGTGCCGTCCGGGGTAGGGCAGCAACGCCATTTCGCGGGCGGTCTTGATGGCCGTCGCGACCTGCCGTTGTTGCTGAACGGACAGACCGGTGACTTGGCGGGACCGGATCTTGCCGCGTTCGGAGATGAACACGCGCAGCGTCGCGGTGTCCTTGTAGTTCACCGCGTCCAGCCCCAGGCTGTGCAGCAGATTCCTTTTGGGTGAGCGGCCCGGCGGTAGCGCGGGCCGGCGGGTGCGCGCGGCTTGCCTGGCCATCACCAGCTCGCCTTCCGCACGCCGGGTAGCTGCCCGGCATGCGCCAATTCGCGAACACGCACCCGCGACAGCCCGAACTTGCGGAGGTGACCGCGGGGGCGTCCGTCGACGGCGTCGCGGTTGCGCACCCGCACCGCGCTGGCGTCGCGGGGCTGGCGCGCCAACTCGTCCTGGGCAGCCGCCCGCTGCTCGGCGGTGCTCGCCGATGAGCGGATGATCTCCTTGAGTTCGGCGCGGCGTTCGGCATAGCGTGCCACGGTCGCGCGGCGGCGGTCGTTCTTGACGATCTTGGATTTCTTGGCCATGTTCAGCGGTCCTCGCGGAACTCGACGTGGCGGCGGATGACGGGGTCGTACTTGCGCAGCACCAGGCGGTCGGGGTCGTTGCGCCGATTCTTGCGGGTGATGTAGGTATATCCGGTTCCCGCGGTGGAGCGCAGCTTGACCACGGGGCGAATCTCGTTGCGTGCCATCAGATTCGCTGCCCCTCGCGGCGCAGTCGTGCCACCACCGCCTCGATGCCGTCGCGGTCGATCACCTTGATGCCCTTGGCGCTGACCCGCAGCCGGATCCGGCGGCCTTCCGAGGGCAGGTAGTACGTCTTGAGCTGGATGTTGGGGTTGAAGCGCCGAGACGTTCGGCGGTGGGAATGCGATACCGCATTACCGAAACCCGGTCGCCGTCCGGTCACCTGGCAGTGGGCGGACACCGTGTACCTCCGTTACAGCTTATTGAAAATGATTTTCGACAAGTCCCGCCACGAACGGTACCGTATGGGAGGGCTAGATGAAAATGATTGCTAATAAGGAGGACGATGCGGACGCCCGTCATCCTGGTCGCAGGTCAGAGGGACACCGCCCCGGTCGTGGGGGCGTTGTTGCGCGCCCGAGGAACGCTGGTGGTAGAGCACCGGTTCGACGGTCACGTCGTGCGCCGAACGACGACCGCGCTGTCCGACGGCGTCTTGACGTCCGACGAGACCGGCCTGGAACTCGCGCACGGCTGCGTTTCGTGCACCATCCGCAACGACCTGCTGGTGTTGTTGCGTCAACTGCACCGGCGCGACGACGTCGACCGGATCGTGGTGCACCTGGGGCCCTGGCTCGAGCCCGAGCCGATCTGCTTGGCGATCAACCACGTACGGGTGCGCGTGGCACCCGGATATGTTGACGGGCCCGCCGCCCTGGATGTGTCGATTGCCGCTGTGGTGACTTGTGTCGATTCAGCGGCGTGGCTGAACCGGGCGCTCGGCGAGGACGAGTTGGACGACGGGCGCACCGAGGCTCAGGTGGTGATCGGCCAGGCCGAATTCGCAGACGTCGTCGTGCTCGATCACCCGAATCCGTTCGTGGCCGCCGTGCTGCGCCGCCTGTCCCCGCGCGCCCGCGTTCGGGTGGGCGCCGAAGGCATCGAGGACGCGCTGAACGATCTGTATCGCGACGCGCGCCGCGGCCGCAGCGACGACCCGCACGGTCCGCTGCTGGCCGGTCAGCCGCCGCTGGAATCCCGCGGGCCAATCAGCTTGGTGGAGTTCAATTCCCGGCGCCCCTTCCATCCGCAGCGTCTGCACGCGTGCCTGGATCTGCTGCTCGACGGCGTGGTCAGGACCCGGGGGCGGCTCTGGCTGGCCAACCAGCCCGACCGGGCGATGTGGTTGGAATCGGCCGGCGCCGGGTTGCGGGTCAGCTCGGCGGGCAAGTGGCTGGCCGTCCTCGACGACCTCGAGGTGGACGGCATCGACACGGAGCGAAGGACTTTCGCGGAGCTGAGCTGGGACGACCGGCACGGTGATCGGCACACGGCGATGACCATCCTGGTGTGCGGTGCGAAACCCGCCGACATCCTCGACGCCCTGCGCGGCGCGCTGCTCACCGACGAGGAGATACGACGCCCGGGGGACTGGATCGACTACGACGACCCGTTCGGCGACTGGCACGAGGAGCCGTGCGCGGACCGGGCGGATGCCGCCGACAACGCGGCCCGGCATACCCGGCAGGACGGGGATTTCTCATGAAGCCCGGCACTCATCCCGACTACCACCCCGTCGTCTTTCAGGACGCCACCACCGGTGCGATGTTTCTGACCCGATCGACACTGACCAGTTCGCGCACCGTCGAGTGGCAAACGCCGCACGGCACGGACTCAGCGAGAGCACAGTTTAATGAGAATGATTTTCATTAAGATGTAAAGGGCTGTGCCGCGGGCGGTTCGGTCCCGTCCTGGTCAACCGACGCCAAGCCACGGTAGCCCACTTCGGCGAAGCGCTGTGCGGCCCGCACCATGTCGTCGGTCATCGGGCGCTGCTCGGGAAGATCGCCGGTGAAGATGCGGGGTGCGAAATCCTTGGCATACAACCGGGATTGGACGGTCATGCGGGTGATTGCCGTCGGGTCGGCGTCGAACCCGAAATGCGGTACGACGCGCTGCCATACCGCGGCCGGCAGGTCGGCATGGTCGACGCAGAGGCGCCCGACGGGATCACTCGCCGCCGCCTGCAGCATCGCGCCGAGGGCACGGGCCGCGAACTCCTCGCGCGTCATGGCCGGGACCGCGGCCGGGTCAAGCCCAAAACGCGCCGCGGCGCGGTCCGGCGCGGCCTGCAGGCCGAGCCATCCCGGCGGGTTGGCAAGAAGCGAGGCCAGGACGCGCGCCGGGTCGCGCTGGACCCAGATCCAGGGTGTGTCCGGGAATGCCGCGGAAAGGATCGCGCGGCGGCGGATGTTCCAGCTGGAGCATTTGAGCACCACACACCGTTCGTCGCCGTGACGGCAGCGGCCGAGCGCCCGCACCACCAGTCGCACGGCGGCAATCAGTTCGGGCTCGTCGAGCCGATCTGAAGCGAGCCCGAGGAGTGTGTTGAGCGGCGCCGGCTCGTTGAGGACGACGACGCCGGGAAGTGTGCCCAAAAGCCTTGATACCAAGGTCGATCCACACCGTGACAGGTGAAAGATCATTCCCGCCGGTTCGAGCGACGGCTCGCTATCGAGAGCAACGAGCTCTTCGAGACCGGTCCTGACCGGGGGCCGGGCTTGCGGGCCGGAAGCCCACCGGGTGACCGTTTGGTCGAAGAATGGCTCAACAAAGCGCACCGCCGACAGGTCGGCCCAGTAGACCATCGGCGTGGTCCCGGAAAAGTCGAGACGGACCGGCGTCCAGCGGGCGAGGTCGGCGAGGTTCATCGAGACGTCAGTCAGTCCGAGACTCGTACCAAGAATCCGCTCACTATCAGTGATCGGGCCAGTTCGATCTGTTGCTGCGCCGTGAGCTCGGGCAGGTCTTTGATTCGAAACGGCTCGGAGCTTGTCGAGAGGAATTCCATCGCGGCTTTGTGGTCGGGCGTCGCGCCCACCGACAACGTCGCGAACTTCAACTCGACGCGGTCGGCAACTGCTTTCACCCGCGAATACAGCGGTTGGTACCTCGTCACCAGGGTTTGTTCGTCGATGCCAGCGCTATCGGAGATCCGTCCGACTGGTGGGCATTGGCCGCGGCGCACCAAGACGTCGGCCAGTGCGCCGAGGCCTCCCGTGACGACACCCGGATCCTCGACGGTTTGCACGGCATCACGCGCCAGCATGGCTACCCTTGCCTGCACATTCGGGTCATCGAGATGACGCGGCGGCAATACGGCGTTGAGACGATCATCGTGGAAACTCTGCGAGTAAAGCGCCCCGATGGCAAGCGCGAGCACCGTGGGAGCGTGCAAACCAACGGTCAGATGCACGGATGGATCTGACATCGTGTCCGCGGCATGAACCCGGCCACGGGGCAGGTACAGCACGTCGCCGGCTTCGAGACACAAATCGGTTGGCGAGGGCAGGCAGTCGGTCGCAACCGCCGGATCCGTGGTGCGCTGTATGTTGCGCGGCGGGACGTCGGCGCCCTCGTACAAGTGCCAGGTCTTGGATCCCTGGATCTGCAGAATCAACACATTGTGTGCGTCGTAGTGCGGAACGAGTCCCCTTGATCCGGGTGGGGAGACGTAGGCGTTGACCTGTATCGGAAAGTTCAGGTCCACCTCAAGCGAGCGGGCCAGCGTCGCAACCGGGCGCGCGTAGCGCTCGACGCCATCCACGACAATCGTGTAACCCTGGGCGAAGTCGTTGCGAATACCGGCCAGATCCAGGCTTCCGTCGGCCAGCTGGTAGTTGTCGGGTCCCTTCTTGTCCTTGCCTCGCACCAGCCGTACCGCCGCGGGCTCCCGACGGAAAAGACCCAGAAGATCCTCAACCGCCGACGGTCCCGGCAGGAGACTGTCGAAATAACCGGCGCGGCAGCGGTTGACGTGGTGATGCGTTACCCCCCATATCTCATCGAGAAAGGTGTCGACGGAAAGGGGCTGAAGCAGCCAGGCTAGTGATGGCTCGATAATGAGCTCCCCGAAACATGGTAGTGATAAAGCGGTAAGGCTCCGCCTCACCGATATCTCAGTATGACGGATGGCCGGTTAACCGCGTCGACGCCGACCGGGCCAGGGCCCGCCGGATGGAATATTTGCTATGCCGGTATTCCCGTTACCATTGCGCGCCACCGGAAAACGCGTGTCGTCAGCTCCGCGTAGGGTGGATTGGGTGCGAAGCGAAGGCGATACCTGGGACATCACAACGAGTGTGGGTTCGACCGCGTTGTTCGTGGCAACGGCGCGGGCATTGGAGGCGCAAAAGCCCGACCCACTGGCCGTGGATCCGTACGCGGAGATCTTCTGTCGCGCCGTCGGGGGCCCCGCGGCCGACGTACTGGACGGCAAGGACCCCGATCATCAACTGAAGACCGCCGACTTCGGCCAGCACTTCGTCAACTTCCAGGGTGCCCGCACCAAGTACTTCGACGAATATTTCCTCAAGGCTGCCGAGGCGGGCGTGCGCCAGGTGGTCGTCCTGGCGGCCGGGCTGGACTCGCGGGCCTACCGTTTGGATTGGCCGGCCGCGACGACGATCTTCGAGCTGGACCAACCGCAAGTGCTCGACTTCAAGCGTGAGGTGCTCACCGGTGCCGGCGCCCAACCGCGTGCCGAGCGCCGGGAGATCGCCATCGACCTGCGCGAGGACTGGCCGCAAGCGCTGCGCGACAACGGCTTTGATCCGGCCAAGCCGTCCGCCTGGATCGCCGAGGGCCTGCTGATCTACCTTCCGGCCAGCGCCCAGGAGCAGTTGTTCACCGGCATCGACGGCCTGGCCGGTCACGGTAGCCACGTCGCCGTCGAGGACGGCGCCCCGATGCAGGCCGACGATTTTGAGGCCGCCGTGGCGGAAGAACGCGCCGCCACCGCCGAGGGCGACGGCCGCGTGTTCTTCCAGCTGGTCTACAACGAGCGGCATGCGCCCGCCACCGAATGGTTGGGCATGCACGGCTGGGATGCGGTCGGCACGCCGCTGGCCGACTACCTTCGTCAGGTCGGCCGTCCAGTGCCCGGGCCCGATACCGAAGCCGGTCCGATGGTCGCGCGCAACACCTTGGTGAGCGCCGTTCGGGCCTGACCCGCCGAAAACCGGCCGCGGTCGCTGATCGCGGCCCGTTTTTCGTGAGTTATCGATGAATCCGGGACCCGGGGGAACTTGCCCGGGTCCCCGTCCGACTACTACCGGGCTCACCCTTACACCGCACAGCCCAGGCGGTCGTTGATAGCCCGGCGAGGAGTCTCTGGCATGGCGCCACGCGCTTTTTGGAATCGATCGGCCGCGTCGTCATTCGCGGTAGCGGACGGGGGATCATGACCGCACCGATATGGATGGCGTTTCCCCCAGAGGTGCATTCGGCGCTGCTCAGTAGCGGTCCGGGACCCGCCGGCTTGCTGGCCTCGGCCGCATCGTGGACGGCGTTGAGCGAAACCTATGCCTCGGTGGCCGACGAGCTCAGTCAAACCTTGGCGGCCGCGCAGGCGGGCGCGTGGGAAGGGCCAACTGCCGAGCGGTACGTGGCCGCGCATGTGCCATATCTGATGTGGCTCGTCCAGGCGAGCACCAAGAGCGCCGCCATGGCCGCCTCGCAGGAAACAGCGGCCACCGCCTACACCGCCGCGTTGGCGGCCATGCCGACGTTGCCCGAGCTGGCCGGCAATCACGCCGTGCACGGCGCATTGCTTGCCACGAACTTCTTCGGGATCAACACCATTCCCATCGCGGTCAACGAGGCCGACTACACGCGGATGTGGACTCAGGCGGCGACCACGATGTCCACCTACCAGGCGGTCGCCACCACGGCGGTGGCCGCGGCACCGCAGTCCGATCCGGCACCACAAATCATGGCTGACCCCACCGGGGTCCAGACCGGCCAGGGGACGACCGGCGCCACCTACGGCGGCCAGGGCAACAGCGACCAGGGGATATTGCCCATCGTCGACGATGACTCCGGCAACCCGGACGACTTGAGTTGGTGGATAAACCGATTCCTCGAAGGTCCCGAAACCTTCTTCAGGGATATCGAACTGATTCTGCAAAACCCCCTTGCGTTTCTCGAAAACCCCGGGCCGATCCTCACCCAGTTCTATTACGACTTCTTCGGGGTGATTGCCGACCTGTTGGGCCACTTGAGCCAAGCTATTCAGTTTTTCCCGCAGCTGTTGTTGACTCCGTTGCTGGTGCCCGGACTTGCCGGAGGCGGCGCAAGCCTGGTTGCCCTGGCCGCAATCCAGCCCAACGCGCCTGTGGGGGCCCCGGCCGAGGCGGCCGCCCCGGCACCCGAGCCCACGGCCGCGCCCGCGACCACTGGCAGTACCGCTCCGTTGGGCGCTCCGGCCGCCGCCGCTCCCGCGCCGGCCACCGCGCCGGCTTCGGCCCCGGCCACCGCGCCGGCCTCCGCCCCCGCAACGGCTGGTCCACCGCCGCCGGGCGGCGTCGGGGGCGCTCCCTACCCCTATCTGGTGGGTGGTCCGGCCGCCGGGAGCGGCATGGGCATAAGCAGTAGCGCGCAACGCAAGGCATCTGAGCCCGATTCATCGGCGGCTGCCGCTGCCGCCGCGGCATCAGCAGCCGAAAAGCAACGGGCGCGGCGGCGCCGTCGGGCGACCATGAAAGACCACTACCACGGCTACGAATTCATGGACCTTGAACCGGACGCCGGGTCACTCGACCCCATGATGGATCCAGTCGCGTCAGCCGCCTCGGTGGCCTCGGACCGTGGCGCGGGGCCTTTGGGCTTTGCCGGAACGACGCGCAAAGAGACCACCGAGGCAGCGGGGTTGACCACGCTTGCCGGTGGCGAGTTCGGCAGCGGACCGACAGCACCTATGTTGCCGGGCAGTTGGGACACCGATGAGCCGCGGAACTTTTCCGGCCCGTCAACCGACTAGTGGCTGCGTGATCGTTCCGCCCGCCGCTGGTCGCGGCGGCAGTCGAGTTCACCCCGAATCTCAAGGAGTCGTTGCTATGACCGCGCCGGTGCGGACGGTGAAGTCCCGAATCCGCTTGGCCGCGGCGGCCGCTTCCTGGAGAGTCGGGCCGAGTTGATATTGAAAATGGTTTTCATTAAGGTGGGGGCTTGCTGTGCGGCCACTCGGCACGCGGCTGTGAGCAGGCCGGAAATGCGGATAAAAGCCCCTGAAAACATCCTCGGCAGCGGTAAAAGAAGGACAGTGCGGTGGTGAGCCGAACAGGCCCAAACGCCTCGACAGTTAGCTTATGCAATGCTAACTTCAGGCAGTTAGGTTAGGGGAGACTACATACATGAAAAGACCCGGCCGTGGAACTCGGTGACACCGGCATGCTCACAGCTCAGCCCGTCAATTCGCGGGTGGATGTCAGGGTTGACAGCGACATCGTCAGTAGGTTCGCTACGTGCTGTCGCGCGCTGGGCATCGCGGTCTACCAGCGCCAGCGCCCAGCCGATCCACCCGCTGCCCGCTCAGGTTTCGCGGCGCTGACCCGCCTCGCTCACGACCAGTGCGATGCCTGGACGGGACTGGCCGCTGCAGGTGACACGTCCTTCCGGGTGCTGGAAGCCGTCTCGCGCACCGCGGCCACGGCCGGCGTGCTGCAGCGGCAGGTCGAACTGACGCCGGGCACCGTGAGCTTCCGCTACGACACTGGCCTGTATCTGCAGTTTCGCGCCTCGACGCCCGACGAGTTCCACCTCGCCTACGCGGCGTCGCTGGCAACCGAAGGTCGATTTGCTGAAGCTGATGAAATCGTCGGCCGCCTGACCGTGAAGCGCCCGAACTGGCGCGAGGCCCGCTGGGTGTCCGTCGTCATCAACTACCGCGCCGAGCGGTGGTCGGACGTCGTCAAGCTGCTGACCACGGTCGTCAACAACGAAGACCTCGACCCGGCGTTCTCGCACGCGGCCAAAATCACCCTGGGCATCTCGCTCGCCCGCCTCGGCATGTTCGCGCCGGCGTTGTCCTATCTTGAGGAGCCCGAAGGTCCCGTCGCGGTCGCGGAGCTCGACGGCACCCTGGCCAAGGCGCTCGTGTTGCGTGCACACGTGGACGAGGACTCGGCGAGCGAGGTTCTACAGGATCTGTACGCGGCTCACCCCGAAAACGAACAGGTCGAACATGCGTTGTCCGACACCAGTTTTGGGATTGTCACCACGACCGCGGGACGCATTCAGGCCCGCACCGATCCGTGGAACCCGGAAACCGAGCCGGGGCCCGGCGATTTCGTTGACCCCGAAGCCCAGGAACGCAAGCGCGTACTGCTGGCGGAGGCAGAACGTGAGCTCGACGAATTCATCGGTTTGAACAAGGTCAAAGACCAGGTAGCGCGGCTTAAGAGTGCGGTGGCCATGGAGCTGGTGCGTAAGCAGCGCGGGCTCGAGGTGGCCCAGCGTACCCACCACCTGGTGTTCACCGGGCCGCCCGGAACCGGCAAGACCACCATCGCGCGCGTGGTTGCCAAAATCTATTGCGGCCTTGGTCTTTTGAAGAAGGAAAACATCAAAGAGGTGCACCGCGCCGACCTGATCGGGCAGCACATCGGTGAAACCGAGGCCAAGACCAACGCGATCATCGACAGCGCACTTGACGGAGTCTTGTTCCTCGACGAGGCCTACTCACTGGTGGCAACGGGCGCCAAGAACGACTTCGGTCTGGTGGCCATCGATACCCTGCTGGCCCGGATGGAGAACGACCGGGATCGGCTTGTCGTGATTATCGCGGGGTACCGCGCGGACCTGGATCGGTTTCTCGACACCAACCAAGGTCTGCGCTCGCGGTTCACCCGGAGCATTGACTTCCCGTCGTACAAGTCGCCCGAGCTGATCGAGATCGCGAACTTCATGGCCGCCAAGCGCGACAGCGCGTTCGACGAGCCCGCGCTCCGTGATCTCGAGGCGCTGTTCTCGCATCTGGCCGAATTGTCGAAACCCGATGCAGCCGGCGTGGAACGCCGCGGCCTCGATATCGCCGGTAACGGCCGGTTCGTTCGTAACGTGGTCGAAAAGTCCGAGGAGGAACGCGAATTCCGGCTGGACCACTCCGAGCACGCCCAAACCGGCGAGTTTACCGACGAGGAGTTGGTTACCATCACCGCTGACGACGTCCGAAATTCGGTTGGGCCGTTGTTGCAGGGCCTCGGTCTGCAGGAGCCGGCATGACCTCCAATCACGAGTCCGACGAACGCCGTTCGTTCACCTCACGCACGCCGGTCAACGACAACCCCGACCAGGTCGAGTACCGCCGCGGTTTCGTCACCCGTCACCAGGTCACCGGCTGGCGGTTCGTGATGCGCCGGATCGCCTCCGGTATCGCCTTGCATGACACCAGGATGCTGGTCGACCCGCTGCGCACGCAGTCGCGCGCGGTGGCCATGGGCGCGGTCCTGCTGGTCACCGGCTTGGCGGGGTGCTTCGTGTTCTCGCTGATCCGGCCCAGCGGGACGGTGGGTACCAACGCCGTGCTGGCCGACCGCTCGACGGCCGCGCTGTACGTCCGTGTCGGCGACGACCTGCACCCGGTGCTCAACCTGACCTCCGCCCGGCTGATCACCGGCCACGCCGTCGACCCCACGATGGTGAAAAGCAGTGAGCTGGACCGCTTTCCGCGCGGCAACCTGATCGGCATCCCAGGTGCGCCGGAGCGCATGGTGCAAAACCCCTCGCGCGACGCGAACTGGACGGTGTGCGACGCCGTCAGCGAGCCGGCCCAGGGCGGGCACGCCGCCCACAGCACCGGCGTCACGGTGATCGCGGGCCAGCCGGACAGCAGCGGTGCGCGCGCGGCGACGCTCGCGTCGCAGCAGGCGATCCTCGTCGACCGGGACGGCAGCACCTGGCTGTTGTGGGACGGCAAGCGTTCGCAGATCAACCTGACCGACCACGCGATCACGAACGCACTTGGCCTGGGGCAGAACAACTCCGAGGTGCCCGCGCCCCGACCCATCGCGCTGGGCCTGTTCAACGCGATCCCGGAGGCACCGTCGCTGACGGCCCCCGGAATCCCGAACGCCGGCGCCCCGGCCCCGTTCAACGTGCCCGCTCCGATCGGCGCGGTGGTGGTCTCCTACGCCCTGGAGCAGAGTTCCTCGGGCACCCCGCGCTACTACGCGGTGATGCCCGACGGCCTGCAGCAGATCTCACCGGTGCTCGCCGCGATCCTGCGCAACACCAATTCCTATGGGCTGGACCAACCGCCGCGGCTGGGTGCCGACGCGGTGGCCAAGCTGCCCGTGTCGCGGATGCTGGACACCGCGCGGTATCCGGATCAGCAGGTCAGCGTGGTCGATGCGGCCAAATCGCCTGTCACGTGCGCCTATTGGAGCAAGCCTGCCGGGGCCGCGACCAGCTCGCTGCACCTGATGTCGGGCTCCGCGCTGCCGATCGCCGAATCGATCCGCACCGTCGATCTGGTGGGCGGCGGCGCCGCGACGAATGGTTTAGTGGCCACCCGCGTCGCTTTGGCTCCGGGCACCGGCTACTTCACCCAGACCGTCGGCGGCGGCCCGGACTCGCCCGGCACCGGGTCGTTGTTCTGGGTCTCTGACACCGGTGTCCGCTACGGCATCGACAACGAGTCGGAGCACTCCGCCGCCGGACACGGCAAAACAGTTGAGGCCCTTGGCCTTAACGGATCACCGGTCCCCGTTCCGTGGTCGGTGTTGTCGCTGTTCGCGAATGGTCCGACGTTATCGCGCGCCGACGCGCTGCTGGCTCATGACGGGTTGACGCCCGATCAGAAGCCCGGCCGTGTGGCATCTGCCGAGGGAGCCCCCCGATGAGCCGACTGATCTTCGAAGCGCGCCGGCGCCTGGCGCCGCCGGTCACCCGCAAGGGGACCATCGCCATCGAGGCACCACCCGAACTGCCCCGTGTAATTCCGCCGTCGTTCCTGCGCCGGGCGATGCCCTACGTGCTGGTGATCCTGATCGTCGGCATGATCGTCGCCCTGTTCGCCACCGGAATGCGGATGATCTCCCCGCAGACCCTGTTCTTCCCGTTCGTGCTGTTGCTCGCCGCCACCGCCATGTATCGCGGTGGCGACAACAAGATGCGCACCGAGGAGGTCGACGCCGAGCGTGCCGATTACCTGCGTTACCTGTCGGTGGTCCGGGACAACATCCGCACCCAGGCCACCGCGCAGCGCGCCGCGGCGCAGTGGTCCCACCCGGAGCCGTCCGCGCTGGCGACCGTGCCGGGAACGCGTCGCCAGTGGGAGCGTGACCCGCACGATCCCGACTTCCTGGTGCTAAGGGCCGGCCGCCACCAGGTGCCGCTGGCTACCGCCCTGCGGGTCAATGACACCGCGGACGAAATCGACCTGGAACCGGTGTCGCACAGCGCATTACGCAGCCTGCTCGACACCCATCGCACAGTGCGCGACGTGCCGACCGGAATCGACCTGACCAAGGTCTCCCGGATCACCGTGCTGGGCGAGGAAGACGAGGCGCGGGCGGCGTTGCGCGCCTGGGTCGCTCAGGCGGTGACCTGGCACGACCCGACCGTGCTCGGGATCGCGCTGGTGGCCCCGAATCTGGAGAGCCCGGACTGGTCCTGGCTGAAGTGGTTGCCGCACATCGACGTTCCGGGTGAGCTCGACGGGGTCGGGCCGGCGCGGTTCATGTCGACCAGCGCCGACGACCTGGTCGCCAGCCTGGGTTCGGCCCTCGTTGACCGTCCGGCGTTCACCGGCGAGCCCGCCGATGCGCTCCGTCACCTGCTGATCGTCATCGACGACCCCGACTACGACCTCAACGCGTCGACGCTGGCGCTGGGCCGGGCGGGTGTCACCGTCGTGCAGCGCAGCGCCACGGCGCCGAACCGTGAGCAGTATTCGGATCCCGAAAAGCCGATCCTGCGCGTCTCCGGGCGGGACGGCGGCGGCCGCGCGGTCGCCATCAAGCGCTGGCAGACTGGCGGCTGGCAGCCCTACATCGACAACGCCGACCAATTCAGCGCCGACGAGGCCGCGCATCTGGCGCGCCAGTTGGCACGCTGGGACTCCAACCCGACCCACACCGGGCTGCGCTCGGCGGCCACCCGCGGTGCCACGTTCACCACGATGCTGGGCATTTCGGATGCCTCCCAATTGGACGTGCCCACGCTGTGGGCGCCGCGTCGCCGTGAGGACGAGCTGCGTATTCCGATCGGCGTCACCGCGACCGGTGAGCCACTGATGTTCGACCTCAAGGACGAAGCCGAGGGCGGCATGGGCCCGCACGGGTTGATGATCGGTATGACGGGTTCGGGTAAGTCCCAGACCCTGATGTCGATCCTGTTGTCGCTGTTGACGACTCATTCGGCCGATCGGTTGATCGTCATCTACGCCGACTTCAAGGGTGAGGCCGGGGCCGACAGCTTCCGTAACTTCCCGCAGGTCGTCGCCGTCATCTCCAACATGGCGGAGAAGAAGTCGCTGGCCGACCGCTTCGCCGACACGCTGCGCGGCGAGGTGGCCCGCCGGGAGACGCTGCTGCGGGAAGCGGGCCGCCGGGTCCAGGGCAGCGCGTTCAACTCGGTGGTGGAGTACGAGGCCGCCATCGCCGCCGGACATGATCTGCCGCCGATCCCGACGCTGTTCGTGGTCGCCGACGAGTTCACCCTGATGCTGGCCGACCACCCCGAATACGCGGAGCTGTTCGATTACGTTGCGCGTAAAGGCCGCTCGTTCCGCATCCACATCCTGTTCGCGTCGCAGACGCTGGATGTCGGCAAGATCAAGGACATCGACAAGAACACCTCCTACCGCATCGGTTTGAAGGTGGCCAGCCCCAGCGTTTCGCGCCAGATCATCGGTGTGGAGGACGCCTACCACATCGAGTCCGGCAAGGAGCACAAGGGCGTTGGCTTCTTGGTGCCCGCCCCGGGTGCGACGCCGATCAAGTTCCGCAGCACCTATGTGGACGGCATCTACGATCCGCCGCAGAAGGCCAAATCCTTTGTCGTGCCGTCCATCCCGGAGCCGAAGCTGTTCACGGCCGGGCGCGTCGAACCGGATCAGGACACCGTGGTCGCCGCCCCCGAGGAAGACGAATTCACCGGGCCGCCGCGCAAGCTGATCGCCACCATCGGCGACCAGCTGGCCGGCTACGGTCCTCGGGCGCCGCAGCTCTGGCTGCCGCCGCTGGACGAGCCGATCCCGTTGACCGCCATGCTGGCCCGCGCCGGCGTCCCGCCTCGACAGTGGCAGTGGCCGCTCGGCGAGATCGACAAGCCGTTCGAGATGCGCCGCGATCCGCTGGTGTTCGACGCCGCCTCGTCGGCCGGAAACATGGTCATCCACGGTGGCCCGAAATCGGGCAAGTCGACCGCGCTGCAGACGTTCATCCTGTCCGCGGCCAATCTGCACTCGCCGCGCGAGGTCACCTTCTACTGCCTGGACTACGGCGGCGGCAAGCTGCGGGCGCTCGAAGACCTGGCGCACGTCGGCAGCGTGGCCTCGGCGCTGGAGCCCGAACGCATCCGGCGCACCTTCGGCGAACTCGAGCAGCTGCTGCTGTCGCGGCAGCGCCGAGAGGCGTTCCGGGACTCCCGCGGTGCGGCCCCCGACGACGGGTTCGGCGAGGTGTTCCTGGTGATCGACAACCTCTACGCGTTCGGCAGGGACAACACCGACCAGTTCAACACCCGAAACCCGTTGCTGGCCAGGGTCAGCGAGCTGGTCAACATCGGTCTCGCGTACGGCATCCACGTCGTCATCACCACCCCCAGCTGGCTCGAGGTTCCGTTGGCCATGCGCGACGGCCTCGGCTTGCGGCTCGAGCTCAAGCTGCACGACCCGCGGGACAGCAACGTCCGGGTGGTCGGTGCCCTGCGGCGCCCTGCCGAAGCGGTGCCGCACGACCAGCCGGGACGTGGATTGACCATGGCCGCAGAGCATTTCCTGTTCGCAGATCCCGCGTTGCACGCGGAAACAGACCCAGTCGCCGCGCTTAATGCGCGCTACCCGGGCGTCACCGCGCCGCCGGTGCGGCTGCTGCCGACCAACCTGGTGCCGGAAGCGGTCGGGTCGCTGTATCGCGGGCCGGAGCAGGTCGTCATCGGCCAGCGCGAGGAGGACCTCGCGCCGGTGGTGGTCAACTTCGCCGAGAACCCGCTGCTGATGGTGTTCGGCGACAGCAAGTCCGGGAAGAC
Source organism: Mycolicibacterium vulneris (assembly GCF_002104765.1). Lineage (GTDB taxonomy): Bacteria > Actinomycetota > Actinomycetes > Mycobacteriales > Mycobacteriaceae > Mycobacterium > Mycobacterium vulneris. Next base: position 19,077 of record NZ_NCXM01000045.1, on the reverse strand, counting down.
CACACTGCTGCGCCACCTCATTCGCACCGTCCGGGAGCACTCCACGCCCGATCAGGTGGCCTTCACGGTGCTGGACCGGCGGTTGCACCTCGTCGACGAGCCGCTGTTCGCCGACAACGAGTACACCGCCAACATCGACCGCATCATCCCGGCGATGCTGGGGCTGGCCAACCTCATCGAATCGCGCCGGCCACCGGCCGGCCTGTCCCCCGGCGAGCTGGCCCACTGGCGCTACGCGGGCCACACCCACTATCTGATCATCGACGACGTCGACCAGATACCGGATTCGCCGGCGATGAGCGGCCCCTACGTGGGGCAGCGGCCGTGGACCGCGCTGATCGGATTGCTCTCGCAGGCAGCCGATTTGGGGCTGCGGGTGATCGTCACCGCACGGGCCACCGGTTCGGGGCACGCCCTGATGACCAACCCGCTGCTGCGCCGGTTCAACGACCTGCAGGCGACCACGTTGATGCTGGCGGGCAACCCGCAGGACAGCGGAAAGATCCGCGGTCAGCGGTTCGGCCGGCTGCCTGCCGGGCGGGCGATCCTGCTGGGCGACAGCGACGCCCCGACGTACGTGCAGCTGGTCAACCCGTTGGTCGCGGAGTCCGTGATCGAGGGCGCTACCGACGGTTTCGCCCACTGATGTTTATGCAAGTCCGAAGAGAAGGACCAGGAAAGGAGTAGCCATGACCCTACGAGTGGTTCCCGAAGGTCTGGCCGCGACCAGCGCGGCGGTGGAGGCCCTGACGGCACGGCTGGCGGCCGCGCATGCGGCGGCGGCTCCGGCGATCACCGCGGTGGTGCCGCCGGCGGTCGATCCGGTATCCCTGCAAACGGCCGTCGGATTCAGCGCTCGGGGCCAGGAGCACTCGGCCATGGCCGCACAGGGCGTCGAAGAGCTTGGCCGCGCCGGCGTCGGCGTCGGGCAGGCCGGCGCAAGTTATCTCGCGGGCGACACCGCGGCCGCCGCGACGTATAGGATCGCGGGCGCCTGAGCATGACATCCCCCTTCGGACCCATCTGGATGGCGTCGCCACCCGAGGTGCATTCGGCGTTGCTCAGCGCCGGTCCAGGTCCGGGGTCGCTGATGGCGGCCGCCGGCGCATGGACCTCGTTGAGCACCCAATACGCCTCGGCGGCAGCCGAACTCAGTGGGCTGTTGGGGGAGGCCCAGGCCGGAGCATGGGAGGGCCCGAGCGCCGAGCAGTATGTGGCGGCCCACCTGCCGTACCTGGCGTGGCTGCAGCAGGCCAGTGTCGACAGCGCGGGTGCCGCCACGCAGCAGGAGGTCGCGGCGACGGCGTATACGGCCGCATTGGCGACCATGCCGACGCTGGCCGAACTGGCCACCAATCACACCGTGCACGGCGTGCTATTGGCGACGAATTTCTTTGGCATCAACACCATTCCGATCGCCGTCAACGAGGCCGACTACGCGCGGATGTGGGTCCAGGCGGCCACCACGATGGGCACCTACCAGGCGGTGTCGGGCTCGGCCCTGGCGGCGGCGCCGCGCACCATGGCGGCGCCTTCCATCATGAATCCTGGCGGCGAGACCAACGATGTCGCGTCCAACGCCACGCAGAACGGCCCCGGGGATTGGTGGCAGAACTTCATCCAGCAGCTGTCCAAGTTCTTCCAGGACTTCTTCCAGAACATCCAGCAGATGATGCAGAACTTCTTCTCGAATCTGCCGGCGTTCCTGGCCGCCAACGGGCCGCTGTTGTTCTTCGTTGCCTACCAGGTGTTCTTCAACGCCGTCGGCTGGCCGACCTGGGGTGCGATCCTCACCGCACCGCTCCTGATCCCGCTGTTGCTGGGCATCGGGCTCAGTTCCCTGCTCACCACGCCCGTCGAGGCCGCGCCCGATGCCGCCCCCGCCGTCGTGGCCCCCGTGCTGACGTCGAACAAGCCGCCGTCCATGCTGCCGGCGGTCGCGCTGGCCCCGACGGTGGCGACTCCGGCAGGGGCCCCGGCCACCACGGTCGCCGCGGGTTCCGGTGCGCCCGCCGCGCCGGCGCCGGCGGCAGCGGCCGGCAACTTCGCCTACTTGATCGCCATGGGCGGTGACCCTGACACCGGGGTCGGGCCCATCCTGGGTGGTCGCGGCGGGGCCAAGGCTCCGGCGGCGACCATCCCGGCGGCCGGTGCCGCGGCGGCGAGCCGGGCCGAGTCCCGGGCCCGACGCCGCCGGCGGGCCGCATTGCATGACCACGCCGACGAGTTCGCAGACATGGACTCGGATTTCGGTGTGCCACCCGACTTCGGCGACGAGGAGGAGCTGGCCGCGGCCGTCGCGTCCGCCCAGGGTGCCGGGGCTCTGGGGTTCGCCGGAACCACGCAGCGACAGAAGGCGTTTCAGGCGGCCGGATTGACCAAGCTGGCCGACGACGACTTCGGCGGCGGCCCACGCATGCCGATGGTGCCCGGCACGTGGGAGCACGAAGCCGATAACGGAACGGGCCCAACCGAGCCGGGGAAAGGGGGGTAAGGCAGTCAGCCAGATGAACGTGAATTACCGAAACCCCCACGGAAGCAACAGAAAGGAATCAACATGAGTATGTTGGACGCTCACATTCCGCAGTTGGTGGCCGCACAGTCGGCCTTCAGCGCCAAGGCTGCGTTGATGCGCAGCACGATCAGCCAGGCCGAGCAGGAAGCGATGTCGGCGCAGGCATTCCACCAGGGCGAGTCCTCGGCCGCCTTCCAGGCCGCCCACGCGCGGTTCGTCGAGGCCGCGGCGCGGGTCAACACCCTGCTGGACATCGCCCAGGCCAACCTCGGTGACGCCGCGGGCACCTATGTGGCCGCCGACGCCGCCGCCGCATCCGGCTACACCGCCTTCTGATTCCAGCGCTACTTACCGCGAAAGGACTTGTCATGTCGCAGATCATGTACAACTACCCAGCGATGTTGAGCCACGCCGCCGACATGTCGGGCTACGCCGGCACGTTGCAGGGGCTCGGTTCCGACATCGCCAGTGAGCAGGCCACATTGTCCAACGCCTGGCAGGGTGACACTGGTATGACCTACCAGGTGTGGCAGGCCCAGTGGAACCAGGCGATGGAAAGCCTGGTGCGCGCCTACCAGTCGATGGCCAGCACCCACGAGGCCAACACCATGTCCATGCTGGCCCGCGACCAGGCCGAAGCCGCCAAATGGGGCGGTTAGTAATCAGCTGAATGAACGCGGAGCCCAACGCCGTCGAACTGACGGTCGATCACGCTTGGTTCATCGCGGAAACGATTGGGGCGGGGAGCTTTCCCTGGGTATTGGCGATCACCTCGCCCTATCGTGATGCCGCGGAACGCAACGCGTTCCTCGACCGTCAGAAGGCCGAGCTGACCGAACTCGGCCTGGTCTCGGAAGGCGGAGTCGTCAACCCCGCGGTCGCCGAGTGGATCAAGGTGGTGTGTTTTCCCCACCGATGGCTGGACATGCGTTACGTCGGCCCCGCCAAGGACGACGGTGAGGGCGGCGGCGCCGAGTTGCTTCGCGGCGTCGTCGCACAGCGCACCGGTGTGGTCGGCAAGCCGTCTATCACGGTCGTCGCGTTGCGCAGCGCGCAGCTGATCACGTTCACCGCCATGGACATCGACGATCCGCGTGCCCTGGTCCCGGTGCTCACCGTCGGCCTGGCGCAACGCCAGCCCGCCCGGTTCGACGAGTTCAGCCTGCCGACGCGGGTCGGTGCCCGAGCCGACGAACGACTGCGTTCGGGCGCTCCGCTCGCGGAAGTCCTTGGTTACCTTGGTATTCCGCAATCGGCACGAAGGGTGGTGGAATCGGTGTTCAATGGACCGCGCAGCTACGTCGAGATCGTCGCCGGCTGTCACCGCGACGGCCGGCACTCCACCAGCGAGGTGGGGATGAGCATCGTCGACGCACGCGAGGGGCGGGTGCTGGTCAGTCCGTCCCGCGCCTTCGACGGCGAGTGGGTTTCGACCTTCGCGCCCGGAACGCCATTCGCGATCGCCGTCGCGATTGAACAGCTGACCGCCCTACTGCCAGACGCCGGATGGTTCTCCGAACACCGGTTAGCCCGAGACTTTTCCCCGTCAACACTGTCCGTCCAACACAGTAAAAGAGAAGAGAGCACGATGTCCGAGCAACGGCCACAACACTTTACGAGGGTCCGGTGACGTCCGGAACCGTCATGCCGATCGTCCGCGTAGCAATCCTCGCGGACAGCAGGTTGACGGAAATGGCCTTGCCCGCGGAGCTGCCGCTGCGCGAAATCCTGCCCGCCGTCCAGCGTCTGGTGGTTCCCGCCGCGACCAACGGTGACTCGGACGACGGCGCCGCCGGGCGCGGTGCCGCCGAGATCGGCGCGGCGGCCCAGCTGAGCCTGGCCCCCATCGGTGGCGCGCCGTTCAGCCTGGACGCCAGCCTGGACACGGTCGGCGTCGTCGACGGTGACCTGCTGGCGCTGCAAGCGGTGCCTGTCGGTCCGGCCGCGCCCGGCATCGTCGAGGACATCGCCGACGCGGCCATGATCTTCTCCACCTCCCGGCTCAAGCCCTGGGGCACAACACATATCCAGCGTGGCGCTCTGGCTGCGGCTATCGCGGTGGCGTTCCTGGCCACCGGGCTGTCGGCCACCTACCGGGTGGCCACCGGCGAGCTGCTGGGACTGGTCGCCGTCAGCGCAATCGCGGCGTTGACCGCGATCGTCGGCCTGCTGGTCACCGCGCGCTCGGCGCGTACCGGAATGGCGCTCTCGATCGCCGCGCTGGCTCCCATCGCCGCTGCACTCGCGCTGGCGGTACCGGGGAAATTCGGCCCCGCCCAGTTGACGCTGGCCGCCGCCGGGGTCACCGCGTGGTCGCTGATCGCCTTGATGGCGCCGAGCGCCGAACGTGAACGCATCGCCGGCTTCTTCACCGCGACCGCGGTGGTGGGTGCCGGGGTTCTGCTGGCCGCCGGCGCCGAATTGCTCTGGCACCTCAAGCCGATCGCCATCGGCTGCGGGCTGATCGTGGCGGCGCTGTTGGTCACCATCGAGGCGGCGCAACTGTCCGCACTGTGGGCGCGCTTCCCGTTGCCGGTCATCCCGGCGCCCGGTGACCCCACCCCGTCGGCGCCGTCGTTGCGGGTGCTCGAGGACCTGCCGCGCCGGGTTCGGATCAGTGACGCGCATCAGACCGGATTCATCGCCGCAGCGGTGCTGCTCAGCGTCCTTGGTTCGGTCGCGATCGCGCTGCGGCCCGAGACGCTCAGCGGTGCGGGCTGGTACGTGGTGGCGGCCACCGCTGCGACCTCCGTGCTGCGCGCCCGGGTGTGGGACTCGGCCGCCTGCAAGGCGTGGCTGCTCGCCCAGCCCTTCCTGGCCGCCGGTGTGCTGCTGGTGCTCTACACCTCGACCGGACGCTACGCCGCCGCCTTGGGCGCGGTGCTGGTGCTGCTGGCGCTCGTGGCGGTGTGGATCGTGGTGGCGCTGAACCCGGGTATCGGTGCGCCGGACAGCTATTCGCTGCCGGTTCGCCGGCTGGTGGGCTTCGTCGCGACCGGACTCGACGCGTCGCTGATCCCGGTCATGGCGTTCGTGGTCGGTCTGTTCGGCTGGGTGCTCAATCGATGATTCGGCCGGCATCAGTCTGCTGCGCGGCGGTATTGGCCTTGCTGCCCGCCGCCGTGACGTGGACGAGTCCGCTGGCATCCGCGATCAGCCCGCCGACGGTCGATCCCGGCGCGTCACCGCCCAGCGGGGCGCCGGGGCCCGGGCAGCCGATGGAGCAGCGCGGACCCTGCAGCACGTCCGGCGTCGTTCCCGGCAGCGATCCGGGTGCCATCACGCAGAGCCAGTCGATGCTGAATCTACCTGCGGCATGGCAATTCTCGCGGGGTGAGGGCCAGCTGGTGGCGGTGCTCGACACTGGGGTGCGGCCGGGTCCGCGGCTGCCCAACGTCGAACCGGGCGGTGATTTCGTCGAGACCACCGACGGGCTGACCGACTGTGACGGGAACGGAACGCTGCTGGCCGGGGTCATCGCCGGCCAGCCCTCGCCCGACGACGGGTTCTCCGGCGTGGCACCTGCGGCGCGGGTGGTGTCGATCAGGACGGCGTCGGCCAAGTTCTCGCCGCGGACGCCGGGCGGCGATCCGATGATGGCGCGCGTGTCGGCCGAGGTGTCGACGCTCGCCCGGGCGATCGTGCACGCCGCCGACCTCGGTGCCCGGGTGATCGACATCGGCTCGGCCACCTGCATGCCCGTGGACCGGCCCGTCGATCAGGCCGCGCTCGGCGCCGCCGTCCGGTACGCGGCGGTCGACAAGGACGCGGTGATCGTGGCCGGCGCCGGCAACAGCGGGCCGACCGGAGCGAGCGGTGGCGGAACCTCGTGTGAGTCCAATCCGCTCACCGACCTGAGCCGACCGAACGATCCACGAAATTGGGCCGGCGTCACGTCGGTGTCCATCCCGTCGTGGTGGCAGCCGTACGTGTTGTCGGTGGCGTCGCTGACCCCGGATGGCCAGCCGTCGAAATTCACCGTGGCCGGGCCGTGGGTGGGAGTCGCGGCGCCCGGCGAACGCATCGTGTCGATCGGCAACGCCGACGGCGGCGGGCTGGCCAATGGCCTGCCCGACGAGCGCCAGCAGCTCGCCGCCCTCAGCGGAACCGGTTACGCGGCGGGCTATGTGGCCGGTGTCGCGGCGCTGGTCCGCAGCAAGTACCCCGACATGAACGCCGCCGCGGTGCTGCACCGCATCACCGCAACCGCGCACAACGGCGCCCGCGACCCGTCGAACGTGGTCGGCACCGGCAGCGTGGATCCGGTGGCGGCCCTGACCTGGCAACTGCCCGCAGGTAACCAGCCCGGCGCGGCATCGGTGAAGCCGGTGGCCGTGCCGCCGGCCCCGGCGCCCAAGGACACCAAGCCGCGCACCGTCGCGGTGGCCGGCACCGCCGCGCTGGCCGTGCTGGTCGCGGTGGCCGGCGCCGTCACCGCAATCGCCGCACGCCGACGAAAGGACCCCACCCCGTGAGCATGCATCGGATACCGACTCCCGGGAGCGGTCGAATGACGTTGGCACTGCTGGCCATTGTGCCCGCGGTGATGGCCTACCCGTGGCGGACGCCCCGCGACTACTGGCTGCTGGGCATCGCGGCCGCCGTCGTGATCGTGTTGTTCGGCTGGTGGGGCGGTCTGCATTTGACCACCATCCTGCGCCGGCGCCTGGCGATGATCGGACGCGGCAACGCCGTCCCCGCGGCCACCTCCGACGCGGCGGCGACAGCACTGATTCGCCTCGGCGCACCGGACGACGACTCCGATGTGCTGCCGCTCCCGCTGATCGCGAGCTATCTGGACCGCTACGGCATCCGGGCGGACAAGATCCGAATCACCAGCCGTGACAACGCCGCCGACGCGTCACGCCGTGAGACCTGGATCGGGCTCACGGTATCGGCGCCCGACAATCTGGCCGCGCTGCAGGCCCGCTCGCCGCGAATCCCGTTGCACGAGACCGCTCAGGTCGCGGCCCGCCGGCTTGCCGATCATCTGCGGGAGATCGGTTGGGAAGCCAACACCGTCGCGGCCGACGACATTCCCCGGCTGCTGACGGCCAACCCCCGCGAGAGGTGGCGCGGAGTGCAGCGTGGCGCCTCGGATTACCTTGCGGCATACCGGATTCAGGTGGACGACGCGTTGCCGGAGACGTTGGAGGCGATCCGGGCGTATGCCGCGCGCGAGACCTGCACCGCGCTTGAGGTTGCCGGTGACAAGGACCGGCCCACCGTCGCGGTGGCCTGCGCGTTCCAGACCGAGACCGCCCCGGACGGCAAGGCGCCGGTGGACGGGCTGACCCCGCACCGCGGAAACCACCTGCCCGCCTTGACCGCACTGGACCTGTTGTCCACGTATCGGTTGGACGGCCACACCGCGGCGCCGGAGGACCTGCTCTCGCAGCTGCACTGGCCCACCCTGACCGGCGCCGGCGCGGCCCACCGGGCACCGCGCGGCGAGACCGGTGGCAGTGCCGACACCGTCGAGGTGGTCAGAACATGACCTCCTGCAGGAATGCGGTCATCCGGCGCAGGTAGTCCAGCTGACTCACGTGCATCACGTGGCTGCCCGGAAACCAGTGCAGCGCACAGCGATCCCAGTGTTGCCATAGCTTGACGGCATGGTCGGGCGGCGCCATCCGGTCGCCGAGCCCGGTGATGATCATCCGGCGGTCCCGGGGCACCAGCGGCCGGTAGTTCAGCGGGCAGTGGTACGCCAGCCCGGCCGCCAAGTCGTCGTGGCTGATGTCGGACAGGCGCAGGCCCAGCCGGACCAGCTTGTTGGCCGGGAACCATTCGTCGAACAACGTCGACGGGGTGACCACCGGACAGTTGGGGATCACAGCCTCCAGCCGATCGTCGGCCGAGGCCACCAGCGCCGAGGTGTAACCGCCCAGCGAGATGCCGGTGAGCGCGATGCGGTCCACCCCGGTGTGACGCAAATAGTCGATGATGGAACGAAAGTCGTGCACGGCCTGGGCCATGGCTTCGGCGAATCCGCTCAGCCCGCCGGCGAAGTAGCCGAAACCGCTGAAGGGCGAATACTTTTCGGCCCGTTTGCCGTGAAAGGGCAACGTGTACATCAACACGTCGTAGCCGGCCCGGTAGTACCAGGGCAACGAAAAGAACCGCCCGTTGGCCAGGTACGACGATCCCATGAAACCGTGGATCACGCACAGCGTGGGACGGGGCCCGTCGTCGTGGCGCCAGTGCTGCGCGCGAACGGTGTTGTTGGATCGCCAGGCGCCCCAACGTGTGCGCATGGCGGGGTTGATGGCGGTGAAGCTGCTGGGGAACGCGATGTCGTCGACCGTGCCGCGCGCGATCCACTCCGCCAGCGGGCTGGCCCGCCGCGACGTCACCCGGGGCGACTCGGTGGGTGGCGGGAAGGACCGCGTCGGGTCTTTCGCCGCCCCCAGCTCCGCGTAGAAGTCGAGGTTGCCGCGTTCGCTGGCGGAATCGGATTGCCTCACCGTGCCGGCGACCACGAACGGCGCCACCGTGGTGGCGAGCAGGGAGGCCACCCAGGTGCGCAGGGCCAGATCGCCGAGGGCCGATGCCTCGACTACCATTCGCTGGCGGGGCGACAACGCCGAGTGGGGGGGTAATCCGCCGGCGCCGGCCGGTAGATCGGCGCCGGGGACGTCCGGAATGGGGATGGGCGGGTCGATCGGATCTGAGTCGGACGCCACGAACGCCGATGGTAGCCCGACGGGCACGCGTCTCCCGGGGGTTTCGACCGGTTTCGGTCGTCGCGGCGCCATGCTGGGACCATAAGGGTCGCGTCGGCGCACCATAGAAGTTATAGGTTTGCTATCGGCCCGCTAGCGGCGGCGCGAGGATCGGGAGGATCGACATGTGGGATCCGGACGTCTACCTGGCCTTCGCCGACCATCGCGCCCGCCCCTTCTATGACCTGCTGTCGCGGGTGGGCGCCGAGCGGGCTCGTCGCGTCGTCGATCTCGGTTGCGGTCCCGGTCACCTGACGAAATATCTGGGCCGGCGCTGGCCGGACGCGGTGGTCGAGGCGATAGACAGCTCGCCGGAGATGGTCGCCGCCGCCAAGGAGCGCGGCATCGACGCCGTCACCGGTGACCTGCGCGACTGGAAGCCCAAACCCGACACCGACGTGGTGGTCAGCAACGCGGCCCTGCACTGGGTTCCCGAACATGCCGACCTGCTGCTGCGGTGGGCGGGGCAACTAGCGTCCGGATCGTGGATCGGCGTCCAGATGCCGGGCAACTTCGAGTCGCCGTCCTACGCCGCCGTGCGCGCGTTGGCCCGCCGGGAGCCGTACGCGAAGTTGCTGCGAGACATACCATTTCGGGTCGGCGCTGTGGTTCAGCCGCCGGCGTATTACGCCAACCTGCTGCTCGACGCGGGATGCAAGGTCGACGTCTGGGAGACCACCTATCTGCACCAGCTGACCGGCGAGCATCCGGTGCTGGAATGGATCACCGGCACGGCGCTGGTGCCGGTGCGCGAACGGCTGGACAACGAGACGTGGGAGCAGTTCCGCGAGGAGCTGATCCCGCTGCTGCAGGACGCCTATCCGCCCCGGTCCGACGGGACGACGATCTTCCCGTTCCGCCGGGTGTTCGTCGTCGCCGAGGTGGGCGGCGCGAGCCGGTCAGCTGGCTAGCCCCAGCAGCGGCGCCTCCCGGCGGTAGCGCTCGACCCACTCGTCGGCGCGGTTGTTCGCCTGCCGTTGCATCATCGGCGCCGCCTCGGCGTCCAGTCCCAGCGCTTCGAGGACGGTGGCCACGGTCGCGGTCAGGTTGCGCCACAACACCCGACACGTGATGTCGATGGGCGTGATGTCTTCCTCGGCAAACCAGGCGCGCCAGCTGTTTTCCTGGCATCGCAGGTTGTTGACGATGTGCCGATCGCCACTAGGCCGGATGGTGGCGACCCGCTTCGCCCGGCTCCGCCGCGCTCGCGATCGCCGCTGGGCCGGATGGTGGCGACCCGCTTCGCCCGGCTCCGCCGCGCTCGCGATCGCCACTAGCGCTGCGTGGGCTTGCCTTCTTCGATCCCGCGGTCGGCGGCGATGGCCGAGCGGGGGGTCGGCTTGGCATGGTGGATCTGCAGATACGTTTCGGTGTACCGCGCCGAGATGCGGGTACCGGCAAACTCCGACGGGATGACGTCGCCGGTGCGCTGACGCCAATCATGAAGTCGCACAGCAAGGTTGGCCGCAACCTCGTCCGCCTCGGTCCCGTCTTCGGCCAGCAGGTTGGTGGTCTCGGTGGGGTCGGCGCGCAGATCGTAGAGTTCACGCTCGGGCCGCGGCGAGTTGACGAACGGAGCGACGGCCAGCCCCGACGGGCTTTCCTCGATGTCCAGTGGCAGATCCAGCAGCGGCCGGGGCACGTAGTTCTCGATGTAGCTGTAATCCTTGGTGCGAATCGCGCGGATCGGATCGAACGAGTCGTGGTAGGTCTTCATGGTGTAGACGTGATCGCGCACCGGCGTGGGCGGGGGATCCGGCTCCAGCAGAACGGGCGCATGCGAGACACCGTCGACATCGGCCGGGGTGTCAATTCCCAACAGCCCCAACAACGTCGGAACCAGGTCGACCGCGCTGAACAGCTCGTCGTAGACGCGGGGAGGCACGGACCGGTTGGTGGGCGGCCGAATGATCAACCCGATGCCGGTGCCGGCGTCATACAGCGTGGATTTCGCCCGCGGGAAGGCCGGGCCGTGATCGGTGAAGAACACCACCCAGGTGTTGGCGTCCAGACCAGTGTCGGCCAGCGCGTCCAGCAGCCGCCCCACCGCGGCGTCGGCCGTGCTGATGGCCCCGTAGAAGTCGGCGAGGTCGCCGCGCACCTCGGGGGTGTCGGGCAGGTAATCGGGCGGGTCCACCTCGGCGCTGTCGGCCGGCGTGTAGCGGTCCCTCGGATAGGGCCGGTGCGTCTCGAAGAAGCCGGCAGTCAGCAAAAAAGGCTGTCCGACAAGGCCTTCGGCATTTTGCCGCAGCCACTCGTCGGTCTTCTCGGCCACGTAGTCGCAGTAGGAGTTCGACACGTCGAACTCGTCGAAGCCCAACCGCTTCGGGTAGGAGGTTTCGTGCTGCATCCCGAAAAGCGCCGAGTACCAACCCGATTCGGACAGTATCTGAGGAAGGGTGCGGATCCCGTCGCGGTATTCCCAGCCGTGGTGGGCCAGGCCGATGAGTCCGTTGTTCTGCGGGTAGCGGCCGGTGAACAGCGATCCGCGCGACGGCGAGCACAGCGGCGCGGTGGCGTGCGCCCGGGTGAACAGGATGCCCTCGGCCGCAAGGCGGTCCAGGCGCGGACTCGACACGTCGGTGTGGCCGTAGGCGCCGAGGTAGCGGCCCAGGTCGTGCCAGTGCACGATCAGCACGTTGTCTTTGTGGCCCGTTTTTTGTTTTTGGTCCGCTATGTCGGGCGGCGTCAATGGTGTCACCTCTCACATTGCCTTGCGACCGGCGACGTTACCGCAACTTCCCTCGGTGTTTCCTGAGTGCCGACGCGTCAGGGCGCCGGCAGTTGACCCCACCGGTTCTCGCAGACGAACTCCGACAACGGTCGCGCGACCGCCCACCCGTCCAGTTCCAGCGCCGGTCGGTCGGGGAATTCGGGCACCGGCCCCAGGCACAGGATGGCCACCGGTTCGGCGCCGTTCGGCATCTCCAGCAGCGCCGCAAGCCGTTGCGGATCGAACAGTGACACCCAGCCCATGCCGAGGCCCTCGGACCGGGCCGCCAGCCACAGGTTCTGGATCGCGCAGGACACCGACGCCAGGTCCATGTGCGGGAGGGTCCGTCGGCCGAACACGTGCGCGTCGCGGCCGTCGCCCAGCGCCACCACGAACAGCTCCGCGCACTCGAGGATGCCCTCGACCTTGAGCGCCAGGAACTCGTCGGCGCGCTCGCCCAGGGCTTCCGCCGTGCGCGGGCGTTCCTCGTCGACCAGGGCGTGAATGCGCCGCCGCAGCGCAGCGTCGGTGATGCGGATGAAGCGCCACGGTTGCATCAACCCGACGCTGGGCGCCGCATGCGCGGCCTGCAGCAGGCGCGCCAGCACGGCCTCGTCCACCACCGCGCCGGGAACGAACCGGCGCATGTCACGGCGCTCGTAGATGACGCGATAGACGGCCCGCCGCTCCTGCGGACTGAATGCCTCACCGGTCACGTCAGCCATCGTAGGAAATCCGCGTTAGCGTGGAGCTTGCCAAGGCCTGAACCCCCAGGAAGGAGTGGTTTTCCGTGAAGCCTTCCGATGTACTCGATCAGCTGGGTGTCGATGCCGCCGCCGGCCGCCGTTACGGCGAGCCCTATCAAACTCCGGACGGCACCACCGTCATCGTGGTCACCCAACCGCTGGGGGTGTTCGCCATCCGTGACGGGCAGGCCTCCTGGACGCCGGCCGTGGACAAGGGCCGCATCGCGCTGATCGGGGTGATCACCGGCCTGCTGGCCGCGGTGCTCGGCAGTCTGGCCGTGCTGCGGCAGCCGCCGTGGCCGCGCATCACGCTCAGGGACTATAGGTAACTCCGACCGCGCGGAACACGTAGTCCGGTGGCATGTCGAACGCCAGCGACCGCCGGGGCAGGCCGCCGAGCACATCGTCGGGAATGGCGACCTTGTAGTGCAGCGACAGCTCGCCGCTGAACTTCTCGTCGACCCGGGACACGTCGACGTCGACCTGCAGTCCGGTCGACGAGATCTCCACCTGCGCCGCGCCGGTCTGCGGCGCGTTCCACCGCACGTTGACGGTCGGGCCGGCCAGCCGGGGCAGCATCGACAGCGTCGCCAGCACCCGCTCCGAGGTGAAGACCAGCGAACCCGTGTAGCTGGCGACGCTGTGCGGCAGCCGCACGCCGGGGATGGTGCCGCTGAACCGGCGGGTCACGGCGACGTAGTCGGCGAGGTAGGTGAGGCCCTCCGACTCGAGCTGCGCGTGCAGCTCGTCGGGCAGCTTGCCGATGCCGAACAACCTACGGACGAAGACGGCCATATCGACAGTATGACCGCGCTTGTCGCCGGGCGTCGCGGGTCGCCCGCATCTCACCGCGACGCTGCTGGTATCGGTTGCTTATGACTCGTCCGAGGACGCCGGTGGCCGTGTGGATCGCGGTGTTGGCCGCCGCGGTGTACGCGTTGATGTGGGCGGGCTATTGCCGGCACTGGGCCTGGATGTACCGGATGGATTGGTCGTTGCTGAACGCGGCCCGCGACATTGCGCTCAAACACCCGCTTTGGCTGCGGTTTTGGGAGGGCGTGTCGTATGCGCTGGGTCCGGTCCCGATGTCCGCGCTGGGCATAGCGATGACGGTGTCGGCCCTGGTGATGCGCAATGTGCGGGCCGCGCTGGTGCTGGTCCTGGCGTGTGGGCCGCTCAACGAATTCGCGACCGCCGCGGCCAAGGCCCTGGTCAACCGGCCGCGGCCGGCGACCATGCTGGTCGCCGCGCCGTCCACCTCGTTCCCGTCCGGGCATGCGCTGGAAGCGATGGCTGCCCTGCTCGCCGTGTTGTGCTTTTTCTTTCCGATGGTGAACGGATTGATCCGCCGCATCGCCGTCGCGGTGGTGGCGGTGTTGCTGCTGACGGTCGGCATCTCCCGGGTGGCGCTGAACGTGCACTACCCGTCCGACGTGCTGGCCGGCTGGTCGCTGGGATACCTGTATTTCCTGTTGTGTCTCTTGATTTTTCGTCCCCCGGTCAGGCCCCCCGCCGGCCCGCGGCGCGCGTCCGAAACCACCGCCGTACCCTAACGGCGCTGTCCCGGTGGGCATTTGATCACGGCGCGGTGACCTAACCGGGGCTAAAGCTTTACTTGACCCTGACGATGTGCCCGTTTGACGATGGAGTGCATGCACCGACTGCTCACTTCGCTGTGCGCCTCGGCGTGCGTGATTTTCGCCTCGGTGGTGCTGGCGCCGATCAGTGCCGCCGCAGGCGCTCCCTGGTTCGCGAACGCGGTTGGCAATGCGACCCAGGTGGTTTCGGTGGTGAGCACCGGCGGTTCCAACGCGACCATGGAGATCTTTCAGCGCACCGGCAGCGGCTGGCAGTCGCTGCGGTCCAACATCCCCACCCACGTCGGTTCGGCGGGCATGGCGCCGCAGGCCAAGAGCGGCGTTCCGGCCACCCCGATGGGCGTCTACAGCCTGGACTCCGCGTTCGGCACGGCGCCGAACCCCGGTACCGGGCTGCCCTACACCCAGGTTTCCGGTGCCAACTACTGGTGGAGCGGCGACGACCACAGTCCCACGTTCAACTCAATGCAGGTGTGCCAGAAGGCGCAGTGCCCGTTCAACACCAGCGACAGCGAGAACCTGCAGATCCCGCAGTACAAGCACGCCGTGGTGATGGGCGTCAACAAGAACAAGACCCCGGGTGGGGGAGCCGCGTTCTTCTTCCACACCACCGACGGGAAACCCACCGAGGGCTGCGTGGCGGTCGACGACGCTCAGCTGGTGTCGATCATGAAATGGCTGCGGCCCGGCGCGGTCATCGCCATCACCAAGTAGCCGTCAGTCGGCGGCGATGGCGCGGCCGGGTTTGAGGGTGAAGTTCAGGCCCTCCAAAGACATTGTGGCGTCATAGGTTCGGTCGTAGCCGGTGCCGCTGATCTTCCAACCGGCATCGGTGCGACGGTAGGTGTCGCGGTAGAAGGCTGCGCCGATCAACATGAAGTTGAAGTCGGCGACCATGACCCGGTCCTGCAGATACCAACTGCCCCTTGCGGTGTCGCCGTCGACGGTGATGTCCGGATGCGTCACCCGGTGTTCGGTGATGACGTTCGCGGGCAGCGACGTCCGCATGTACTCCACCAGGTCGGCCCGGTTGGTGAAGTGCAGCTCGTTGCCGATCGACGGCCCGTAGTCGGCCTTGATGTCCTCGGCCAGAGTGTCGGTGAAATCGTCCCAGTGCTTGGTGTCCAGCGCGCGCAGATACCGGTATTTGACTTGCTTGATCGCTTCGATATCGGCGAGATCGTCGAGGGTCATCAGGTCATTGCAGCACACGGGTGACCATGTCGACGAGGGCACGTCGTTCCAGGGTCCAATCGATGGCGGCGCCGGTGACCATCTGCGCCAGCACCACACCGCGCAGCGTGGCCCAAATGACCTCGGCCACACCGGCATGCGCGGGATCGGTGGTGATCAGTCGCCCCAGCTGGCCGACCGCGGAGTTCATGTCGAGCAGGTGGCGCCGCGACGACGGGTCGGGGCCGCCGCGGGTCTCGCGCAGGATTTCGAAGGCGGCCATCGACGTCGGGCTGCTGTAGCAGCTCCAGGCGGTGTCGACGACGACCTCGATCCGCTCGCGCAGCGGCAGCTCGCTGACGTCGGCCGACGACAGGCTGTCCACCAGCCGGGCCACCCCGTCGTCCACCACGGCCATCAGCAGGCCGTTGCGATCCCCGAAGTGGTACTGGATGACCCCCCATGTCACGCCGGCGCGTTCGGCCACGTGCTTGGCGGTGGCGGCGGAGAATCCCTCGTCCACGATGCAGCGGACCGTCTCATCGATGATCTTCGCCCGGGTGTCATCGCCGCGCTTGCGTGGCGCGGTGGTTCGCCGGGTGGGGCCAACCGGGCGATCGGGGGACTGGCCAGCGACGATGGACATTGTTGACTTTATAACATAGTCGAGTCTATTTTTGGGGCGTGAGCAGCCCCTCGCGATACGCGGAATTGTCCCGTGACGAACTCGTCGTCCTGGTTCCCGAACTGCTGCTGATCGGGCAGCTGATCGACCGATCCGGGATGGCCTGGTGCATCTCCTCATTCGGCCGCGACGAGATGGTGCAGATCGCCATCGAGGAGTGGGCGGGCTCCAGCCCGATCTACACCCGGCGCATGCAGAAAGCGCTGAACTATGAGGGCAACGACGTGCTGACGATCTTCAAGGGCCTGCAGCTCGACATCGGTGCCCCACCGCAATTCATGGATTTCCGGTACACCGTGCACGACCGCTGGCACGGCGAATTCCACCTCGACCACTGCGGCGCCCTGCTCGACGTCGAGCCGATGGGCGAGCAGTACGTGTTCGGCATGTGCCACACCATCGAGGACCCGACCTTCGACGCCACCGCGATCGCGACCAACCCGCGCGCCCAGGTGCGCCCCATTCATCGCCCGCCGCGGACGCCGGCGGACCGGCATCCGCACTGCGCGTGGACCGTCATCATCGACGAGTCCTACCCCGAGGCCCAGAGCATCCCTGCCCTGGACATCGTGAGTCAAACCCGGGCCGCGACATGGGAACTCGACCCCATCGACCCCTCGGACGAGGGGCAGGCGGACTACTCCGGCCCGTTGCTGTCCGATTTCGACTTCGCCGCCTTCTCGCATTCGGCGCTGGTCCGGATGGCCGACGAGGTGTGCCTGCAGATGCACCTGCTGTACCTGTCGTTCGCGATCGCCGTGCGGGCGCGTGCCGCCAACGACGACGAGGCGATCGGCGTGTGCACCCGCGGCCTGATCGGAATCGCGGGCGTGGCCGCCGAGCGCATTCACCGGGCACTGAAACTTCCGGGCGGCACCGAAGGCGTGCTGCGCGTCCTCGAGCTGCACCCGCTGTTGAACCCCGCGGGCTACGTTGTGGCCGAGACGGAATCGAACCGGCTGCACGCCCACCCGTCGCCGGCCCACGATGACAAATCCTGGATCTCGCTGTGCTCGCCGGAATCCGTGCAGCCGCTCCAGGCGATCGCCACCGCGGTGGAACCGCGCATCGAGGTTCGAGTTAGCGGTACCTCCGCCGACTGGACGGCCGAACTGGTTGAAACCGACACTCCGGCCGAGGAACTGCCAGAGGTTTCGGTGGTGAGAGTCAGTGGGGGATCGACATTTCAGTTCGAGCCCAGGCGTTCGCTGCCGCTGACGGTGTTGTAACACAAAGCTTTTTGTCAAGGGGTTTTCGGTACCGCTTCGGTGACGCAAGCGCATCGAGCGGATACCAATGACATTGCGAAGCATCGGCTTTCCGCGTGTCCGGGGCTATCGTTAACGCTGGCCACCGACCCCTATAGACGAGGTTTTCGCTCTATGTACGACCCACTCGGGTTGTCGATCGGGACCACGAACCTGGTCGCTGCGCGTAACGGAAGCCCACCGGTTAGCCGCCGGTCCGTGCTTACCCTTTATCCGCACTGTGCACCGAAAATTGGTGCACCCGAAGAGAACCCGTACCCAGCTGAGCCTGGCGTACCGATGAAGGGCTTTATCGAGCGCATCGGTGATTCCGTCGCGCTGGTGTCACCCGACGGTTCCGCGCACGATCCGGAGCTGCTGACGGTGGAGGCGCTGGACGCCATGGTGCTTGCCGCCGGTGCGGATGCGGCGTGCTCGGAGATCTCCATCGCCGTGCCGGCGCATTGGAAGCCCGCGACGGTGCAGGCGTTGCGGGACGCCCTGCGAACGCATCTGGGCTTCGTGCGAAGCGGTATGGCGCCGCGGCTGGTGTCGGACGCGATCGCGTCGCTGACCGCGGTGAAGTCCGAGCTCGGTCTGCCCGACGAAGGTATCGTGGGGTTGCTCGACTTCGGCGGCAGCGGCACGTCGGCCACCTTGGTCGATGTCGCGGGTGACTTTGAACTCGTCAGCGCCACATTGCGTTACGCGGCGTTGTCCGGCGACGAGATCGACCAGGAGTTGCAGCTGCGTGCCTTCGACGAGTTGGGTCACGGCAGCGGCCTCGACCCGGCCAGCACTGCCGGTGTCGGACAGCTCGTCGAACTCAGGGAGCAATGCCGCGCGGGCAAGGAGCGGCTCTCGACCGAGATGGCCACCGAGATCACCGCGGTGCTGGGCGGGCGCAGCTGCAGCCTGACGTTGACGCAGGACGACCTCGAAGAGCTGATCCAGGACCGGCTGACCGGTTTCATCTACGCCTTCGACGACATGCTGGTGCGCTACCGCAAGAGCTGGTCGGACCTTGCCGCGGTGGTCACGGTCGGTGGCGGCGCGCGCATTCCGCTTGTCACCGAACGGCTTTCGATGCATGGCCGCACGCCGATCCTGACGCCGTCGCAACCGGCCCTGGCCGCGGCCAGCGGGGCGCTGATCCTGGCCTCGCGCGGCGGCGAGCTGGATCTGCGCACGCGGACGTCGATAGGGCTACTCGCTTCGGCCGACGCGAGCGGTGATGTCGTGGACCTGGGCGCCGGCGATGTGCTGGTGATCGACGACGAGGCGCTGACCGATCGCGAATTGGCTTGGTCTCAGACCGAATACCCCGGCGATCTGCGGATGCGGTTCGGCGGCGAAACCTACGACGAGGACGGTCCGGCCGGCTGGTCGATGCGGCTCAACGTCATCGAACCGCCGCGGGAACGTCGGCCCCGGCTGCGGCTTCGGTTCTCCCAGTTGATCATCGGCATGTCGGCCGTGGTCGCCATGACGGCGATCGGCGGGGTGGCCTACACGCTGACCGGGATTGAAAACCGTCCGGCCCCGCCACCGCCGTCCGTCGCGCCGCTGCCGGCGCCGCCGGCCAACTCCGTGGCGCCGCATCCGGTGGCACCGCCACCGCCCACCGCGGTACCGCCGCCGCCACCGCCGCCGAGCGCGCAACCCATTCCCAGCC
>NZ_NCXM01000044.1 GCF_002104765.1 Mycolicibacterium vulneris | reverse complement strand
AACTGTCAACCATCAACCGAAACACTGTCAGCCATCACCCGAAGACAAAATGTCAAGCATCAACCGAGGTCATACACCAGCCCGGTGCCCCCGGCACGACTCGAACGTGCGACCTAGGGATTAGAAGGCCCTTGCTCTATCCACCTGAGCTACGGAGGCAATGCGCAGGTCAGTCTATCCAACCGCAGCCGGGTGATCCGCTTCGCGCCGCCACGCGCATGAAAACCCTTCCCGCGCCGCGTTTATCGGTTATCGTCAGGACCCTCGACACACGTACAAAACCGGCCGGCCATCGGCCGTTAACCGCGACGATGCGTGTGCATAACGTCGAGAGGTGACGTTGCAATGAGCGTGGCCAGTAATCAGTCTTCGCGCTGCGGGTGGGCGGGCGCCCAGGCGGCACGCCTGGCGGCCGAAGCCCGGGACGTCTATCAGCTCGGCAACCTGGTGCTACGCGGCGGGCCGTTCGCGCTGGGCTGCTTGGCCGGTTGGCTGTTCACCGAGTTTCCCCCGCACGTCGTGACCGGGCACGCGCTGTCGCGGGTCTCGCACCCGTCCGTCGGCCGGGTCGGCAAGACACTGGCCGCCCAGCGGGCGGACAAGACCCTCACCACGGCGCTGGAGGAGGCCTTCGGCCCCGAGTTCGGTGAGCAGGTGTGTCATCCCGCCGCCGTCGGGGCGCTGCGCGCCCCGCGCGGACGCCTGTTGGGCCGCCCCGGGCCGCACCGCCGGTATGCCGCGCAGACTTCCGACATCTCCTACGGACCGAGCGCACGCGACCACCTGCTCGACATCTGGCGACGCGATGACCTGGCCCCCGGGTGCCGGGCGCCGGTGCTGATCCAGGTGCCGGGCGGGGCGTGGACGCTGAACGGCAGGCGCCCGCAGGCCTACACGCTGATGAGCCGAATGGTTCAACTCGGCTGGATCTGCGTCTCGATCGACTACAGCAAGAGCCCGCGCGCCACCTTCCCCGCGCACCTGATCGACGTGAAAAGGGCAATCGCCTGGGTGCGGGAGAACATCGCCGACTACGGCGGCGACCCCGACTTCATCGCGATCACCGGCGGCTCGGCGGGCGGGCACCTGGCCTCCCTGGCGGCGCTCACCCCGAACGACCCCACCTTCCAACCGGGCTTCGAAGACGCGGACACCGCCGTGCAAGCGGTGGCGCCCTATTACGGCGTCTACGACTTCACCGACTTCGAGAACATGCACCCGCTGATGCTGCCGTTCCTCGAACAGTTCGTCATGAAGGCCCGCTACGCCGACGAGCCCGAGCGCTTCACGGGGGCGTCGCCGGTTTCCTACGTGCACAGGGACGCGCCCCCCTTCTTCGTGCTGCACGGCGTGAAGGACGAATTGGTGCCCAGCGGCCAGGCTCGGGCGTTCTGCGCGGCGCTGCGCGCGGCCGGGGCGGCCACGGTGGCCCACGCCGAACTCGGCAACGCGCACCACGCTTTCGACATCACCCCGACGGTTCGATCGCGGCTCGCAGCTGACGCCGTCGCCGATTTCCTCGGGGTGGTGTACGGGCGGCGCGTCAGCTCGCTGCTGGATTCGCTGCCCTTGTCGGCCACTTCGGCCAGCTGAGCCCTCCGCCCAGGAACCTGCCGCTCCTTTCACCAGCGCGGTAACCCGACTAGCGTTGTGTAGACCATTGGGGTTGGTGGGGTCCAAAGGCAGGAGGCTTGATCGACGGTGACAACGTTGGCGCGTCGAGCTGATGACCATGACTGAGTCGGTCGAGGCGATTAAGTTGTCCGACGAGCTCGGGCCGGTCGACTACCTACTGCACAGGGGAGAGGCGAATCCCCGCACCCGGTCCGGGATCATGGCGCTGGAGCTCCTGGACTGCACGCCGGACTGGGAACAATTCCGCGCCCGATTCGAAAGCGCCTCGCGACGCGTATTGCGGCTGCGGCAAAAGGTCGTCGTGCCGACCCTGCCGACTGCGTCGCCGCGCTGGGTCGTCGACCCCGACTTCAACCTGGATTTCCACGTGCGCCGCGTGCGGGTCGCCGAACCCGGCACGCTGCGTGAGGTATTCGATCTCGCCGAGGTCACCCTGCAGTCGCCGATGGACATCTCGCGGCCGCTGTGGACGGCCACCCTGGTCGAGGGTCTGGCCGACGGCCAGGCCGCGACGCTGCTGCATGTCAGTCACGCCGTCACCGACGGGGTGGGTGGGGTCCAGATGTTCGCCGAGATCTATGACCTCGAGCGCAATCCGCCGCCCAAGCCGGCACTGCCGCTGCCCGTCCCGCAGGACCTGACGTCCAATGATCTGATGCGCCAGGGCATTAACCACCTGCCTTTCGCCGTCGTCGGCGGCGTTATGAACGCGCTGTCCGGCGCGGTCTCGGCCGCCGGGCGGGCGGTCCTGGAACCGACGGCCACCGTGTCCGGGATCGTCGGGTACGCCATGTCGGGCATGCGGGTGCTCAACCGGGCCGCCGAGCCGTCGCCGCTGCTGCGGCGGCGCAGCCTGGCCACCCGCAGCGAGGCGATCGATATCCCGCTCGCCGACCTGCACAAGGCGGCGAAGGCCGGCGGCGGGTCGATCAACGACGCGTACCTCGCCGGGCTCTGCGGCGCCTTGCGCCGCTACCACCAGGCGTACGGCGTGCCGATCAGCACGCTGCCGATGGCAGTGCCGGTCAGCCTGCGGGCCGAAGCGGATACCGCCGGCGGCAACCGGTTCACCGGCGTCAACCTGGCCGCGCCGATCGGCACCGCCGACCCGGTCTCCCGGATGAAGAAGATTCGCGCCCAGATGACGCAGCGCCGCGACGAGCCCGCGATGAACATCATCGGTTCGATGGCGCCGGTGCTCAGCGTGTTGCCCACCGCGGTGCTGGAAGGGATCACCGGCTCGGTGATCGGCTCCGACGTGCAGGCCAGCAACGTCCCGGTCTTCCCGGGCGACACCTACCTCGCCGGCGCAAAAATCTTGCGGCAGTACGGTATCGGTCCATTGCCGGGAGTGGCGATGATGGTGGTGCTGATTTCGCGGGGCGGATGGTGCACCATCACCGTGCGCTACGACAAGGCCTCGGTGCGAAACGAGGCGTTGTTCGCCCAATGCCTGCTGGACGGCTTCGACGAGATTCTGGCGCTGGCCGGTGACCCACCACCGCGCGCCGTGCCCGCCTCGTTCGCCGAGCCGGCCGTGTGCACCCGATCGGTGGCGGGCTCGTGAGCGCCTCGAACGAGCAGCGGGATAAGGGCGAAACTCCAGGGCAGGACATGCGGCTGCCCGGCTCGGTGGCCGAGATCATGGCCAGCCCCGTCGGCCCCAAGGTCGGAGCGTTCTTCGACTTGGACGGCACGCTCGTCGCCGGATTCACCGCCGTCATCTTGACCCAGGAGCGGCTGCTGCGCCGCGACATGGGCGTGGGGGAGCTGCTCGGCATGGTGCAGGCCGGCCTGAGCCACACCCTGGGTCGCATCGAGTTCGAGGACCTCATCGGTAAGGCCGCCGCGGCGCTCACCGGGCGACTGCTCGACGACCTGGAGGAGATCGGTGAGCGGCTGTTCGTCCAGCGGATCGAGTCACGGATCTACCCGGAGATGCGCGAGCTGGTGCGCGCCCACATGGCCCGCGGTCACACCGTGGTGCTCAGCTCGTCGGCGCTCACCATCCAGGTCAACCCGGTGGCGCGTTTCCTCGGCATTCCCAACATGCTCACCAATAAGTTCGAGACCACCGAGGACGGCATGCTCACCGGCGCCGTCGCGAAGCCGATCCTCTGGGGTCCCGGCAAAGCCGCTGCGGTACAACGCTTTGCCGCCGAGCACGACATCGATCTCAAGGACAGCTACTTCTACGCCGACGGCGATGAGGACGTCGCCCTGATGTATCTGGTCGGCAACCCGCGGCCTACCAACCCCGAAGGCAAGATGGCCGCGGTGGCCAAGCGTCGCGGTTGGCCGATCCTGAGATTCAGCAGCCGTGGCCCCGTCGGTCTGCGACGGCAGGTGCGCACACTTGCCGGACTCGGCTCGATCGTGCCGGTCGGGGCCGGCGCAGTGGCAATGGGTGTGTTGACCGGCAGCCGGCGGCGGGGGGCAAATTTCTTTACGTCGATCTTTTCCCAAACGGTGCTCGCGACCACCGGAGTACGTCTCAATGTCATCGGGAAAGAGAACTTAAGGGCCCAACGTCCGGCCGTGTTCATCTACAACCACCGCAATCAGGTTGACCCGGTAATCGCTGGTGCGCTGGTGAACGACAACTGGGTTGCCGTGGCCAAGAAGGAACTGCAGAAGAATCCGGTCATGGCCCTGCTCGGGAAGGCACTGGACGGTGTGTTCATCGACCGAGACGATTCGGCCTCAGCGCTGGAGACGATGCGTACGGTCGAAGAGAGAGCCAAGAACGGACTTTCCATCGTGATGGCTCCAGAGGGCACCCGGCTGGACACCACCGAGGTCGGTCCGTTCAAGAAAGGGCCATTCCGTCTCGCGATGGCCGCGGGTATTCCGATTGTCCCGATCGTGATCCGCAACGCCGAACTCGTCGCGGCCCGGAACTCGGCCGTCGTCAACCCGGGCACCGTCGACGTCGCGGTCTTTCCGCCGATTTCGGTGCAGGACTGGACGCTTGACACGCTGCCGGAGCGCATCGCCGAGGTGCGTCAGCTGTATTTGGACACGCTGGCCCACTGGCCCGTCGACGAACTGCCCGAGGTCGACCTGTACGCCGAGAAGAAGGCGGCGGATAAGGCGCAGAGCCGGACCGCCAAAGCACCGGCCAAGAAGGCACCCGCCAAGAAGGCGGCGGCAAAGAAGGCCCCGGCAAAGAAGACCCCGGCAAAGAAGACCCCGGCAAAGAAGACCCCGGCAAAGAAGACCCCGGCCAAGAAGGCGCCGGCAAAGAAGGCTGCTTCAAAACCGAAGCCGCCCAAGGCAAACCCCCACGAATCCCAGGCCGCGCTCAAAGACGGTGAGGCGCAACGACCCGCCGCCGCGGCTATCAACTCCGAGCCACCGGAATCGGCGCCCCGAGGGCATCCGTGACCGAACCGGCCGCGGATAGCAGCGCGGTCCTTGCCGGAAGAGACTCGCTGGTATTGGCGTCGATGGCCTCGCCGGTCGAGATGAAACTGGTGACGGCATGGATGGATCAACAGCGCACCGGCCATCCGGCAGCGAACTTCGGTCTGGTGAAACTGCCCTCGCTCGACGCGCCGCCGGAAGCGATGACGGCCTTGGCCGAACAGCTCGAATCCGGGGAAGACCGTTCGATCGTGCCGGTGCGGGTGTTCTGGCTGCCCGAGGCAGACCGTGGCCGGGTGGCCAAGCTGGCCGGGCTGCTCCCCGGCCGGGATCCCTACCACCCCAACCAACGTCTGCAAGAACGGATCGTGCGGACCGCCCCCCAGCGCGCGCGGGTGGTGGCCGGTGAAGCGGCCACCGTCTCCGAGTTGCGCCGGCAATGGCAAGACACCACGGTCGGGGAAGACAAGTACGACTTCGCTCAATTCGTGATCCGCCGGGCCATCTTGGCGATGGAGCGGGTCGAGTACCGGATCCTCGGACCGCAGTACAAGTCACCGCGGCTGGTGAAGCCGGAGATATTGGCCTCCAACCGGTTTCGCGCGGGCCTGGCCAAGATTCCCGGCGCCACCGTCGACGAGGCCGGAAAGATGCTCGACGAACTCGCCACCGGGTGGAGCCGGGCCTCGGTTGACCTCGTCGGGGTTCTCGGCAGGATGCTCAGCCGCGGATTCGATCCCGAGATCGACTACGACGGCTACCAGGTCGCGGCGATGCGGGCCGGCCTGGAAGCGCACCCGGCGGTGCTGTTGTTCTCGCACCGGTCCTACATCGACGGCGCGGTGGTGCCGGTCGCCATGCAGCAGAACAGGTTACCGCCGGTGCACGTGTTCGCCGGCATCAACCTGTCGTTCGGCGCGATGGGCCCCCTGCTGCGACGCTCCGGTGTCATCTTCATCCGCCGCAACATCGGCAACGACAAGCTCTACAAGTACGTGCTGCGCGAATACGTCGGCTACATCGTCGAAAAGCGATTCAACCTGAGCTGGTCCATCGAGGGCACCCGGTCGCGCACCGGAAAGATGCTGCCACCCAAGCTGGGCCTGCTGGCCTACGTCGCCGACGCCTACCTGGACGGCCGCAGCGAAGACATTCTGCTGCAACCGGTCTCGATCAGCTTTGACCAGCTGCACGAGACCGCCGAATACGCCGCCTACGCCCGCGGCGGCGAGAAGACGCCCGAGGGCGTCGGCTGGCTGTACAACTTCATCCGCGCGCAGGGCGAGCGCAACTACGGCAAGATCTACGTCCGATTCCCCGAAGCCGTGTCGATGCGCCAGTACCTGGGCGCCCCGCACGGCCCGCTGACGCAGGACCCGGACGCCAAAAGGCTTGCGCTACAGAAAATGTCGTTCGAGGTCGCCTGGCGGATCCTGCAGGCGACGCCGGTGACGGCGACAGGCCTGGTGTGCGCGCTACTGCTGACCACCCGCGGTGCGGCGTTGACGCTCGGCCAACTGCACCACACCCTGCAGGACTCGCTGGATTACCTGGAACGCAAACAAAACCCGATGTCCACCAGCGCGTTGCGGCTGCGCACGCACGACGGGGTGCGCGCGGCGGTCGACGCGCTGTCCAACGGACACCCCATCACCCGGGTCGACGGCGGCCGGGAACCGGTGTGGCGCATCGCGCCCGACGAGCAGCATGCCGCGGCCTTCTACCGCAACTCGGTGATCCACGCCTTCCTGGAGACCTCGATCGTCGAACTCGCGCTGGCCCATGCCCGCCACGCCGACGGCGACCGCATGGAGGCTTTCTGGGCCCAGGCGATGCGGCTGCGCGATCTGCTGAAGTTCGACTTCTATTTCGCCGACTCGGCGACCTTCCGGAACAACATCGCCGAAGAGATGGCGTGGCACAACAATTGGGCAGCCCACGTGTCCGCCGGAGGCGACGAGATCCACGCGCTGTTGTTCGCCAAGCGTCCGCTGATGGCGGATGCGATGCTACGGGTGTTCTTCGAGGCCTACGAGATCGTCGCCGACGTGCTGCGTGACGCGCCCGCCGACATCGGACAAAAGGAACTGACCGACCTGGCGCTGGGCGTCGGCCGACAGTATGTGGCGCAGACCCGGATCCGCAGCAGCGAATCAGTGTCGACGCTGCTGTTCGCCACCGCGCGCCAGGTCGTCGAGGATCAAAACCTGATCGCGTCCGCCCCGGACCTGGCCGACAGGCGCGGCGCTTTCCTGCAAGAGCTGCGCGACATCCTGCAAGACTTCAACTACGTCGGCCAGATCGCGCGCGATCAGTTCGTGGCCCGCGAAGCCAAGGCGCGCCAGGACCTTCTGGACAGCCAGACTCTGTAGCCGGCGGGCCCGCCCATACCCTGGACGTATGACCGTCGCCCCGCCGGCCGGCAAGGCCCGGACCGAGGCCGCCACCCAGCGCCGCGTGCTGGTGTGGCCGGTGCTGGCCGGCGTCGCGGTGCTCGCGGGCTGCACGGCCGCCGGCATCGGGATGCTTTCACTGGCCAGCGCGCTGACCGTGACCGGCCTGCCCGACCCGGGCCAGGTGACCACGCTCGGGCTGCCGTTCGTCCGCGCCGCGGGTGAGATCGCCGCCGTGCTCGCGGTCGGGTCATTCCTGTTCGCCGCGTTCCTGGTGCCGCCGCAGCGCAACGGCGTTCTCGACGCCGACGGCTACCGGGCCCTTCGGCTCGGGACGGTGGCGTCGGGGGTGTGGGCGGTGTGCGCCGCCCTGCTGGTCCCGCTGACCATCTCCGACGTGTCCGGCCATCCCATCGCCGACATCCCCCCGATGCGGATGTGGTCACTGGCGGGCCTGATCACCAACGCCTCGGCCTGGCGCTGGACCGCGATCATGGCTGCGGTGATCACGCTGGCGAGCCTGTCGGTGCTGCGCTGGTCGTGGACGCCGGTGCTGGCCGTCGCGTCGGTGATGACGCTGATTCCGCTGGGCCTGACGGGGCATTCGTCGGCCGGCGGTTCGCACGACCTGGCCACCAACGGCCTGCTGATCCACCTCGTCGCCGCCAGCCTGTGGGCCGGTGGCCTGCTCGCCCTGCTGGCCCACGCCCTGCGCGGAGGTGGTCACCTCGGGCTGGCCGCGCGGCGTTTCTCGATGATCGCGCTGTGGTGTTGGGTCGCGATGGCGGTGAGCGGAGTGGTCAACGCCCTGGTGCGCGTGCAGCCGTCCGACCTGTTCAGCACCGACTACGGCCGGCTGGTCACCGCCAAGTTCGTCGCGCTGTGCCTGCTGGGCGGGCTCGGCTGGCGCCAGCGGCGCGTGAGTGTGGCTGCGCTGCAAGCGGATCCGACTCCGGCACGCGCACGGGGTGCGCTGCTGCGGCTGACCCTGATCGAGGCCGCCATTTTCGGTCTCACCTTCGGCATCGCCGTCGGGCTGGGCCGCACCCCGCCGCCGCCACCGCCGGCCCGGCTGCCGTCGATCCCCGAAGCCGAGATCGGTTACGACTTCGACGGGCCGCCCACCGTGGCGCGCATCCTGTTCGACTGGCGCTTCGATCTGATCTTCGGCTCCGCCGCCCTCGTCTTCGCCGCGCTCTATCTGGCGGCGCTGGTGCGGCTGCGCCGGCGCGGCGACACCTGGCCGCCGGGTCGGACCGTTTCCTGGCTGCTCGGCTGCCTGGTGTTGCTGTTCGCGACGTCGTCGGGCGTGGGGCGCTACATGCCGGCGATGTTCAGCATGCACATGGTGGTCCACATGTGCCTGTCGATGCTGATCCCGATCCTGCTGGTGCTGGGTGCCCCGGTCACCCTGGCGCTGCGGGCGCTGCCCGCGGCCGGCCGTGACGATCCGCCGGGCATGCGGGAGTGGCTGTTGGCCGCGCTGCACAGCCGCGTCTCCCGATTCCTCACCAACCCGGTGGTGGCCACCCTGCTGTTCGTCGCCGGGTTCTATGGGCTGTACCTGTCGAACCTCTTCGACACCACCGCGAGCAGCCACGCCGGGCATCTGGCGATGAACGTGCACTTTCTGCTGAGCGGCTACCTGTTCTATTGGGTGGTGATCGGGGTGGACCCGACGCCGCGACCGATACCGCCGCTGGCCAAGGTGGCCGTGGTGTTCGCGTCGCTGCCGCTGCACGCCTTCTTCGGGGTGGTGCTGATGGGCACCAAGAAGGTGCTCGGCGCCGACTATTACCGCTCCCTCGGCCTGAGCTGGCACACGGATCTGCTGGGCGATCAGCACCTGGGCGGGGGCATCGCCTGGTCGGCGGGGGAGTTCCCCCTGGTGATCGTGATGCTCGCGCTGCTGATCCAGTGGGCGCGCAGCGATCGCCGCACCGCCAAGCGGCTGGACCGGGCCGCCGACCGCGACGATGACGCCGAGCTGGTCGCCTACAACGCGATGCTGGCACAGCTGGCGCAGGGCGATACGCCCAAGCGGGCCGGCCAGGCCCCCGCCGATCCCGACTGATCCACAGTCGGAGTTTCTTCCACAGCGACGGCCGATTTGCGGGTTGGTCCACGGCGTTCGTCGGTGGCGCCGCGCCTACTGGCAGCCATAGCCAACGCAATCGAGAAGGGACCAACCCATGTTCGAAACCCCGCTTACCGTCGTCGGTCACATCGTCAACGACCCCGCCCGTCGCAAGGTAGGCGATCAGGAGGTCATCAAGTTCCGGGTGGCCAGCAATTCGCGCCGCCGCACCGATAACGGCGGCTGGGAGCACGGGCACTCGCTGTTCGTCACGGTCAACTGCTGGGGAAAGCTGGTCACCGGGGTGGGCGCCGCGCTGGGCAAAGGCGCGCCGGTGATCGTGGTTGGTCACGTGTACACCAGCGAATACGAGGACCGCGACGGTAACCGCCGCTCGTCGGTGGAGATGCGGGCGACCGCGGTCGGGCCGGATCTGTCCCGCGTCATCGTGCGCATCGAGAAGCCCGGCTACACCGGCCCCAACGCCGAGCAGGGCAGCGCGGCCCCGGGAACTCCCGTCGACTTTGTCGACGTTAGTAACGAGGACCCGCAGGTCGGCGACGATCCGGCCGGCACGGGTGATGGGACCGCCGACGAGGCCTCGCTGTCCATTTCCGCCTGACCCCGGTCGGGCGCGGGGCCTGCCCCTGGCGGGCGATGCCTAGGATGGTCCGCGAGATCACTCTGCAAACCAGAAAGGCATAACCGCGGCATGGCTGAGTTCATCTACACGATGAAAAAGGTCCGCAAGGCGCACGGCGACAAGGTGATCCTGGACGACGTCACGTTGAGCTTCTATCCAGGCGCCAAGATCGGTGTCGTCGGCCCCAACGGCGCCGGCAAGTCGAGCGTCTTGCGGATCATGGCGGGCTTGGACAAGCCGAATAACGGTGACGCCTTCTTGGCCAACGACGCGACCGTCGGCATCCTGCTGCAGGAGCCCCCGCTGAACGAGGAGAAGACCGTTCGGGGCAACGTCGAAGAAGGCCTGGGCGAGATCAAGGTCAAGCTCGATCGCTTCAACGAGGTCGCCGAGTTGATGGCCACCGACTACTCCGATGAGCTGATGGAGGAGATGGGCCGGCTGCAGGAGGATCTGGACCACGCCGACGCGTGGGACCTCGATTCGCAGCTGGAGCAGGCCATGGATGCGCTGCGCTGCCCGCCGCCCGACGAGCCGGTGACCAACCTGTCCGGTGGTGAACGCCGCCGCGTCGCGCTGTGCAAGCTGCTGCTGTCCAAGCCCGACCTGCTGCTGCTCGACGAGCCCACCAACCACCTGGACGCCGAGAGCGTGCAGTGGCTCGAGCAGCACCTCGCTTCCTACGCGGGCGCGATCCTGGCGGTCACCCACGACCGGTACTTCCTGGACAACGTCGCCGAATGGATCCTGGAGCTGGACCGCGGCCGCGCCTACCCCTACGAGGGCAACTACTCCACGTACCTGGAGAAGAAGGCCGAGCGGATCGCGGTGCAGGGCCGCAAGGACGCCAAGCTGCAGAAGCGGTTGGCCGAGGAGCTGGCGTGGGTGCGCTCCGGCGCCAAGGCGCGCCAGGCCAAGGGCAAGGCGCGCCTGCAGCGCTACGAGGAGATGGCCGCCGAGGCCGAGAAGACGCGCAAGCTCGACTTCGAGGAGATCCAGATCCCGGTCGGCCCGCGGCTGGGCAGTGTGGTGGTCGAGGTCGACCATCTCGACAAGGGCTACGACGGCCGCACCCTGATCAAGGACCTGTCCTTCACCCTGCCGCGCAACGGCATCGTCGGCGTCATCGGCCCCAACGGCGTCGGGAAGACCACGCTGTTCAAAACCATCGTTGGGCTCGAGCAGCCGGACAGCGGCACGGTAAAGGTCGGCGAGACCGTCAAGCTCAGCTATGTCGACCAG
The DNA here is from genome assembly GCF_002104765.1 of Mycolicibacterium vulneris. GTDB lineage: Bacteria > Actinomycetota > Actinomycetes > Mycobacteriales > Mycobacteriaceae > Mycobacterium > Mycobacterium vulneris. The sequence continues at coordinate 28,581 of NZ_NCXM01000044.1, read as the reverse complement.
ACCCGCGCCGGAATCGATCCCAAAAAGAACGTGTGGGAAGTCGTCTCCGACGGGCTGGACCACATCGTCGTCGGCCAGACCGAGGTGCCGTCGCGGGCCTACGTGTCGGCGTTCGGGTTCAAGGGACCGGACCAGCAGAAGCCGGCCGGCGTCCTCTCCGGTGGCGAGCGCAACAGGCTCAACCTCGCGCTGACGCTCAAACAGGGCGGAAACCTCATCCTGCTCGACGAGCCCACCAACGACCTCGACGTCGAGACGCTCAGTTCGCTGGAGAACGCCCTCGAGCAATTCCCCGGCTGCGCGGTGGTGATCTCGCACGACCGGTGGTTCCTTGACCGCACCTGCACGCACATCCTGGCCTGGGAAGGTGACGACGACAACGAGGCCAAGTGGTTCTGGTTCGAGGGCAACTTCGGTGCATACGAGGAGAACAAGATCGAACGCCTCGGCGCCGAAGCGGCACGGCCGCATAGAGTGACCCACCGCAAGCTAACGCGCGACTAGTGTCAGCTCTGCCCCGCGCCGCCAGGCAACGGGGCGACCGAGCGCACTGACAACCGTCGCCAGTTGGGAGCTATCGGCATGACGATCGATCCCGGAGCCAGAGAAGATCTCGAGCCGTGGACGACCTTCACCCGGCAGCAGGATATCCCCGAATGGATTTCGAGGGCCTACGTAGACAGCTATCGCGGCCCGCACAGCGACGAGCCGGGGGGCGCGGAGACCAGGCCCATCGATCTGACCCTGCCGGCGGCGATCGTGACTCCGGCCGTGCTGAGCGCGCACTATCGCCTCGGCCTGCACCGGCCCGCCGGCGAAAGCCGTGTCGCGGTGTACCCGGCCGAAGACCCCGCCGGCTTCGGGCCCGCCCTGCAGGTCGTCACCGATCACGGCGGCATGCTGATGGATTCGGTCACCGTGCTGCTGCACCGGCTCGGCGTCCCGTACACGGCCATCATGACGCCGGTGTTCGAAGTGCAGCGCAGCCCCGAGGGTGACCTGCTTCGCGTCGAGGCGAAAGCCGAAGGCACATCGCAATATGCCGGCGAGGCGTGGATCCACGTGCAGCTGCTGCCGTCGGTCGACAGCAAGGGACTCACCGAGGTCGAACGGCTGCTGCCCAAGGTGCTGGCCGACGTGCAACAGGTCGCCAGCGACGCGACGGCCTTGATCGCGGCGCTGAACGATCTGGCCGCGCAGGTTGAAGCCAACGCCGACGACCACTTCTCGGCGCCGGACCGCGACGACGTCGCGGCGCTGCTGCGCTGGCTGGGCAACGGCAACTTCCTGCTGCTCGGCTACCAGCGCTGCCACGTGCACGACCGGCAGGTCTCCGGCGACGGGACACCCGGGCTCGGCGTGCTGCGCACCCGCACCGGCTCGCGCCCCCGGCTCACCGACGACGACAGATTGCTGGTGCTCGCGCAATCGGTGGTGGGCAGCTATCTGCGCTACGGCGCCTACCCGTACGCCATCGCGGTCCGCGAATACGTGAACAGCGCCGTGATCGAGCACCGCTTCGTCGGGCTGTTCACGGTGGCCGCCATGAACGCCGATGTCCTGGAAATCCCGACGATTTCGCGCCGGGTCCGGGAGGCGCTGGCGATGGCCGACAGCGACCCGATCCACCCGGGCCAGCTGCTGCTCGACGTCATCCAGACCGTGCCCCGCTCGGAGCTGTTCACGCTCAGCGCCGAACGACTCCTGGCGATGGCCAAAGCGGTGGTGGACCTGGGCCCGCAGCGGAACGCGTTGCTGTTCCTGCGCGCCGACCGGCTGCAGTACTTCGTGTCCTGCCTGGTGTATCTGCCCCGCGACCGCTACACCACGGCGGTGCGGCTGCAGATCGAGGACATCCTGGTCCACGAATTCGGCGGCACCCGGCTGGAATTCACCGCTCGGGTCAGCGAATCACCGTGGGCCCTGATGCATTTCATGGTCCGCCTGCCCTCCGATGGCCCGGACGCCGCGCCGGTCGACGTGTCCGAAGACAACCGGCTCCGCATTCAGGCGCTGCTCAGCGAAGCCGCGCGCACCTGGACCGACCGGCTCGCCGCCGCCGCGGCCGAAGGTTCGATGGGGCACGCCGACGCCGAGTACTACGCGGACGCCTTTTCCGAGGTCTACAAGCAGGCCGTCACCCCCGCCGATGCCATCGATCACATCGCGATCATCAATGCGCTGCAAGACAACTCGGTCAAGCTGGTGTTCGCCGAGGCCGAGGACGGGACCGCCCAGCTGACCTGGTTCCTGGGCGGGCGGACCGCCTCGCTGAGCCAGCTGCTGCCGATGCTGCAGAGCATGGGTGTGGTGGTGCTCGAGGAGCGGCCGTTCACGGTCACCCGCTCCGACGGGCTGCCGGTGTGGATCTATCAGTTCAAGATCTCACCGCACCCGACCATCCGGCTGGCGTCGGCACAGCAGGAGCGCGACGCAATGGCCGAGCGGTTCACCGATGCGGTCACCGCGATCTGGAACGGTCGGCTCGAGATCGACCGGTTCAACGAGCTGGTGATGCGCGCGGGCCTTCGATGGCAGCAGGTCGTGCTGTTGCGGGCTTACGCAAAATACCTGCGGCAGGCGAACTTTCCCTATAGCCAGTCCTACATCGAGTCGGTGCTCAACGAGCATCCCTCGACCGCGCGATCACTCGTCGCGCTCTTCGAGGCGCTGTTCGATCCCGACGCGGATTCCTCGGCGAGCCGCGATGCGCAGGCCGCCGCCGCGGCGGTCGCCGCCGACATCGACGCGCTGGTGAGCCTGGACACCGACCGCATTCTGCGTGCCTTCGCATCGCTGGTGCAGGCTACGCTGCGGACCAATTACTTTGTCACGAGCGAGGGTTCGGCCCGGGCCCGCAATGTGTTGGCGATCAAACTGGACGCCCAGCTGGTTGACGAGCTGCCCTTGCCGCGCCCCAAATACGAGATCTTCGTCTACTCGCCCCGGGTCGAGGGCGTGCACCTGCGGTTCGGTCCGGTGGCCCGGGGCGGCCTGCGCTGGTCGGACCGGCGGGACGACTTCCGCACGGAGATCCTGGGTTTGGTCAAGGCGCAGGCGGTGAAGAATGCCGTCATCGTGCCGGTGGGCGCCAAGGGCGGATTCGTCCTCAAGCGGCCACCGCTGCCCACCGGCGATGCCGCCGCCGACCGCGACGCCAGCCGCGCCGAGGGTGTCGCCTGCTATCAGCTGTTCATCTCCGGCCTGCTCGACGTCACCGACAACGTCGACCACGCGACCGGAAAGGTCAGCCCGCCAACCGAAGTCATCCGGCGCGACGGCGACGACGCGTACCTGGTGGTGGCGGCGGACAAGGGCACCGCCACCTTCTCCGACATCGCCAACGACGTCGCGAAGTCCTACGGATTCTGGCTGGGTGACGCGTTCGCGTCCGGCGGGTCGGTCGGCTACGACCACAAGGCCATGGGCATCACCGCCAAGGGCGCGTGGGAGGCCGTCAAACGGCACTTCCGGGAGATGGACATCGACACCCAGACCGAGGACTTCACCGTGGTCGGAATCGGCGACATGAGCGGCGACGTCTTCGGCAACGGCATGCTGCTGAGCAAGCACATCCGGCTGCTCGCCGCCTTCGACCACCGGCACATCTTCTTGGATCCCGACCCCGACGCCGCGCGTTCGTGGGCGGAACGCCAGCGGATGTTCGACCTGCCGCGGTCCAGCTGGGAAGACTACGACGCGTCGTTGATCAGTGAGGGCGGCGGCGTGTACAGCCGTGAGCACAAGGCGATTCCGGTCAGCCCCCAGGTTCGCGACGCGCTGGGCATCGAGGGCTCGGAGGAGGGGGTCGCCGAGATGACGCCGCCCAACCTGATCAAGGCGATCCTGCAGGCGCCGGTGGATCTGCTGTTCAACGGCGGCATCGGCACCTACATCAAGGCGGAGTCCGAATCCGACGCCGACGTCGGCGACCGCGCCAACGATCCGGTCCGGGTCAACGGCAGTCAGGTGCGCGCCAAGGTGATCGGCGAGGGCGGCAACCTCGGGGTGACCGCGCTGGGGCGCGTCGAGTTCGATTTGGCGGGCGGCCGGATCAACACCGATGCGATGGACAACTCGGCCGGTGTGGACTGCTCGGACCACGAGGTCAACATCAAGATCTTGATCGACTCACTGGTGACCGCCGGCAAGGTCAAGCCGGAGGAGCGCAAACCGCTGCTGGAGTCGATGACCGACGAGGTCGCGCAGCTGGTGCTCACCGACAACGACGACCAGAACGACCTGATCGGCACCAGCCGCGCGAACGCGGCGAGCCTGCTGCCGGTGCACGCCAGGCTGATTCAGTACCTCGTCGACGAGCGCGGCATCCATCGCGACCTGGAAGCGCTGCCGTCGGAGAAGGAGATTGCGCGCCGCGCCGAGGCCGGCATCGGGCTCACCTCACCGGAGATGTGCACCCTGATGGCGCACGTGAAGCTGGGGCTCAAGGAGGAGATGCTCGGGACCGAGCTGACCGAGCAGGACGTGTTCGCCTCCCGGCTGCCCCTGTACTTCCCGAAACCGTTGCGGGAACGGTTCACTCCGGAGATCCGCACGCATCAGCTGCGCCGCGAGATCGTCACCACCATGCTGATCAACGACCTGGTGGACGCCGCCGGGATCAGCTACGCCTTCCGGATCGTCGAGGACGTCGGCGTCGGGTCGGTCGACGCCGTGCGCACCTACGTCGCCACCGACGCGATCTTCGGGGTCGGAGAGACGTGGCGGCGCATTCGCGCGGCGAATCTGCCGGTCGCACTGTCGGATCGGCTCACGCTGGACACCCGGCGGCTGATCGACCGCGCCGGACGCTGGCTGCTCAACTACCGTCCGCAGCCGCTGGCGGTCGGTGCCGAGATCAACCGGTTCGCCGCCAAGGTCCAGGCGTTGACACCGCGCATGTCCGAGTGGCTGCGCGGCGACGACAAGGCCATCGTGGAAAAGGAAGCCGCGGAATTCACCTCCCAGGGCGCGCCCGAAGACCTCGCCTATTCGGTGGCCGCCGGGCTTTACCGGTTCAGCCTGCTCGACATCATCGACATCGGTGACATCAACGACATCGACGCCGCCGAGGTCGCCGACACCTACTTCGCGCTCATGGACCGGCTCGGCACCGACGGGCTCTTGACGGCGGTATCGGAACTGCCCCGACGGGACCGCTGGCACTCCTTGGCGCGCTTGGCGATTCGTGACGACATCTATGCCTCGCTGCGGTCGCTGTGCTTCGATGTGCTCGCCGTGGGGGAGCCGGACGAAAGTGGTGAAGAGAAGATCGCCGAGTGGGAGCACCTGAGTGCCTCGCGGGTCGAGCGGGCGCGCCGCACGCTCATCGAGATCCAGGAAAGCGGGAACAAGGATCTCGCTACGCTGTCGGTCGCCGCGCGACAAATCCGTCGCATGACCCGTACCAGTGGAAGAGGATCATCAAGTTGAGCGTCGGCTTCGTCGCGCCAGTGCCAGTGCGCTGGTCGGACATCGACATGTATCAGCACGTCAACCACGCCACCATGGTCACCATCCTGGAGGAAGCGCGGGTCCAGTTCCTGCGTGAGGCGTTCGAGGTCGACATCTTGACCATCGGGTTGCTCATCGCCGAGGTCAAGGTGACCTACAAAGGTCAGCTTCGGCTGGTGGATTCACCACTGCAGGTGACCATGTGGACCAAGCGGTTGCGGGCTGTCGACTTCACCCTGGGCTACGAGGTGCGCTCGGTCACCGCGGATCCGGAGTCGAAGCCCGCCGTCATCGCCGAGTCGCAACTGGCCGCCGTGCATATCGAGGAGGAGCGGTTGGTGCGCCTCTCACCACAACATCGGGAGTATCTACAACGGTGGATCAGGTAGCCGACCGAGGACTATGGCTGGGCCCCGACTCCAGGGACGCCCACCGCGCGGATCTGGCCGCGTTCGTCGAACGCGCGCTGCGGCTCGACGACGCAGCGATCATCCGATTCCGGACTCGATCCCCGGGACTGCTGACGGCTTGGGTCGCAACGGGTTTCGATGTGCTGGCCAGCAGGGTGGTGGTCGGGGAGGTGCGGCCCGGCGATCTGTCGGTGGGTGCGGACGCGCTGGCGCGCGGCCTGTCCGCAATGGATGAATCGGGCTACGTCGATCCGGGCTTCGCGATGGATTCGGCGTGGCGGGGTGCGTTGCCGCCGGAATCGGGCTTCACTCACCTCGAGGACATCCCGGCCCGGGTGATGCTCGACCTCGCGCAACGCGGTGCGCAGCTTGCCAGGGAGCACAGCAGTTCTCATGGCCCGCCGGTGTCATTGCTCGACCAGGAGGTCATTCAGGTCAGCGCGCCCGACGTGCAAGTCGGGCTGCCGATGCGCTGCGTGTTCGCGTTGACCGCGATGGGGTTTCTGCCGCAGTCACCCGAGGCGGTCGACGCCGACGAATTGATCCGGGTCCGGATACTGCCGACGTGGTTGCGTCTCGACGCCCGGTTCGGTTCGGTGTATCGCCGCCGCGGCGATCCCGCGCTGCTGCTGGGCTGACGCGGCCGGCGGCGGGCGATTTCCGAACGAATCAGGCTGAGTTAAAGCGATCGCCGGGCCGGGTTCGGGCACGCAGATCACGGGCCGTAGAGCAGCCACAGCGGCAGCACGGCGTCCAGATGGTCCATGAATTTCTTCAGACCCACGCGATACTGCCCGTACCCGTACGGGTCTTCGGCGTACTGGGGGAACGCGATGCCGACCCCGAACAGGCCGGGGGCCAGGATTCCGTTGGTGCGGTTGTAGTCCAGTTGCCCCCACTGCGGGGTCTCGGGCAACTTCCGGCGCTCGAAGCCGACGGTGTAGACGACGCGGTCGCACTGCGCCAATTTCTCGGCGAATTCCGGGCTCGACACCCAGCACCTCTCCAGGCGGTCGGGGAGCACCCCGTCGATGTTCTCCCGCGCCCAGACGGCCGCCCGGCCCTTCAGGCCCGTGTCGTCAAACAGGATCCAATCATCCAGATAAACAGCATATTTCAGTGGGCTCCGGTAGAAATTGACGATGCGTTTGACGGGATGGCGCAGCAGGTTCGGCAGCACGATCATCGACGAGTGCGACGAGCCGAACACGGCGACCGTCGCGCCCTCGAGTGGTTCCCGGGCGAGTTTCTCGGGGTCGAGGGCGACCTCGACCGGGATCTCGTCGAGGCCGGGGTGGCAAAGTTTTTTGGGATCGGCGCCGACGGCCAGGATCACGTTCGTGGAGACGATGTCGCGTTGGTTTGTCTGGACCCGCCACTGCCTGTTCTCCAAGAACAGCGCGGAGGCGGTCGTCGTGAGGGTGTCGACCTGCGCACGCAACTGCTCGGTGATCCAGACCAGGGGTTCGGCGACCAGGCCGAGCGCACAGGTCTCTTGCGGATCGATCTCCTTGAGCGGCATGGGTGGTGCCTCGGCGAAGTGGAATGCCTTGGAGCCGTTGAAGTATTCCAAAAAGAGCGCGACGTGGGTGTTGCTCGAGACCGACCGCCACTTCTGGCCGATGTCGCCGGCGGCGAAGGCCGGGTCGACCCAGGCGATCCGGTCGGGCGCGACTCCGTGATCCAGCAGCCTTCCCACCGCTGCGATGCCCGCGGGCCCGGCACCGATCACTGTCCACTCGTAGGAAGCCATGCACAACATATAGAGCAGTCCGCCGCGAAACGCCCACCGAGACTTCGGCAGCGCGACCCGGATCGGCTACGCCAGCCAGGCCGCCGAATCCGGCGGCAGTGTGCCCTCCAGCAGCGGCGCGCTGGCCAGGATCAGCTCGCCCGCCGGCAGCGGCACCGGCGATTCGCCGCTGTTGAGCGCGCAGATCAGCCCACCGGGGCGCCGGAAGATCACCGCATCGCCGGGCGCATCCAGCCACTCGATCGTGTCGCCATCGAATTCCACACGGCGCTTGCGCAATTCGAGTGCCCGCTGGAAAAACGACAGCATGGAGTCGGGATCGCCGCTCTGTTTCTCGACGGTCAGCGCCGCCCAGTCCTTCGGCATCGGCAACCAGGTGTCGGGTGAGGACGAGAACCCGAAAGGGGGCTCCTCGCCCGACCACGGCAGCGGTACCCGGCACTTGTCCCGGCCCCGCTCGGTGTGCCCGGACCGTTCCCAGGTCGGGTCCTGCAGCACCTCCTCGGGCAGGTCCAGCACGTCGGGCAGCCCGAGCTCTTCACCGTTGTAGATGAACACCGTGCCCGGCAGGGCGAGCATCGCCATCGACATCGCCCGGGCCCTGCGCAGCCCGATGTCGCCGCCACCGTAGCGGGTGACCTCGCGGTCCACGTCGTGGTTGGACAGCGTCCAGGTCGGGACCGCGTCATAGATCGCGGTGGCCGCAAGCGAGTTCTCGACGGCGTCACGGATTTCGCCGGCGTCGAAGTCGATCTTGGTCAGCCGGAAATTGAAGCCGAGATGCAGTTCGTCGGGCCGCAGGTACTCGGCCCAGAGCAGGTTGTCCATCACCCACACCTCGCCGACGGTCACCGCCTCCGGATACTCGTCGACGATCTTGCGGATCTTGCGGTGAACGTCGTGCACGCCTGCGTTGTTGAACCGCGGGTCGTCGTCGCTGTGCGACAGCACCTTGGCGTCGTCCTTGGCGTCGGGGAGGCCGGGGGGCTTGGCCATCCCGTGCGCGACGTCGATGCGGAAGCCGTCCACGCCACGGTCCAGCCAGAACCGCAGCGATGTCGCGAAGTCCTCGAAGACCTCGGGGTTTTCCCAGTTCAGGTCCGGCTGCTCGGTGTCGAAGAGGTGCAGGTAGTACTGCCCGGGATTGCCGTCCGGCTCGACCACCCGCGTCCACGCCGAGCCGCCGAAGACCGACGTCCAGTTGTTGGGCGGCAGGGCCCCGTCGGGCCCCTTGCCGTCGCGGAAGTGGTAACGCTCCCGGGCATCGGTGCCCGGGCCGGCGGCCAGCGCGGCCTGGAACCAGGGGTGCGCGGAGCTGGTGTGGTTGGGCACCACGTCCATGGTGATCTTGATGCCTCGCTGGTGTGCCGCCGCGATCAGCCGGTCGATGGCCGGCATTCCGCCGAACAGCGGGTCGATGTCCCGCGGGTCGGCGACGTCGTAGCCATGGTCGGCCATCGGCGAGACGGTGACCGGGCTGAGCCAGATCGCGTCCACGCCGAGCCGCTCCAGGTGATCCAGATGGGCAACGAGTCCGTCGATGTCGCCGACGCCGTCGCCGTTGCTGTCGGCGAACGATCGTGGATAGACCTGGTAAAAGACCGCGTTCGACCACCATGCTGCGGGGCTCATAGTGCTCCGTTCGGTTGCGAGGTATCTAGAAGGGCGAGTTGACCAGTGAGTCGGCAGCCATTTCCAGGTAATTGAGCAACTCGCGGCGGTGCTCGTCGTCGAGCGTCTGCGAATCGATGGACGCGACGGCCGTGTGCATGCACCGCAGCCACGCGTCACGCGCCAGGGGAGTGATCCGGAACGGCACGTGACGCATCCGCAGCCGGGGGTGTCCGCGCCGGTCGGAGTAGGTGCGCGGGCCGCCCCAGTACTGCTCGAGGAACATCCGCAGGCGTTCTTCGGCGCCCTCGAGGTCGTCCAGCGGATACAGCTCGCGCAGGATCTCGTCTTCGGGAACCTGGGCGTAAAAGCGCGCGACGATCGCGTGGAAAGTCTCGGCGCCGCCGACCGCGTCGTAGAAGGACTCTGCTACCTGATCCATCACCGTCCATTGTGGTGCATCCTCGCGATGCCAAGCGGAGGCGGCCCGACCCCATGCCTGGTGTTCATAGGATCGCCCCGGCGTTCACCTGCCATAGGGGTGCGATTGCCGGCGAATCATGGTGGACTGTTCGCGGAGGATCTATGGCGCAGGGCAAGAAACGCCGCAGCCACCGCAGTCAGGTAGCCGCGGCAGGGTTGACCGGACCCGCGACCGCGTCGTCGCTGCATAGTGTTGAGATCCACCCGCCCGCACGCCCCGAGGGAGCGTCCATCTGGAGCCGCCGGCGGGTCCTGCTGCTGAATTCCACCTACGAGCCGCTGACCGCGCTGCCGATGCGCCGCGCGATCGTCATGGTGATCTGCGGAAAGGCCGACGTGGTCCACCACGACCCGGCCGGCCCCGTCATCCACTCGGCGACCAGCTCGATCGTGGTGCCTTCGGTGATCCAGCTGCGGTCTTACGTCCGCGTCCCGTACCGCGCGCGCGTCCCGATGACCCGCGCCGCGCTGATGCATCGCGACCGGTTCTGCTGCGCCTACTGCGGGGCGAAGGCGGACACCGTCGACCACGTGCTCCCCCGCAGCCGCGGCGGCGACCATTCCTGGGAGAACTGCGTCGCGTGCTGCTCGACTTGCAACCACCGCAAGGGCGACAAGCTGCTCAGCGAGCTCGGCTGGGCGCTGCGCCGGCCACCGCTGCCGCCGACCGGGCAGCACTGGCGGCTGCTGTCGACCGTCAAGGAACTGGATCCGGCCTGGGCCCGGTATCTCGGCGAGGGCGCGGCCTGATCGCCAATCTGGCCTCCGGTCGCGCCGGTAGGTCGCTGCGTGGGATACGGTTTGCGTCGTGAGTCCTATGCATGTCCATCTGTTAATCGTCGGAATACCGCTGCTGCTGGTGGTTTTGCTTTCGGTGCTGATCTGGTCCCACAAGGGACCGCACCCAGCGGCCTACAAGTTGGGCGAGAAGTGGACGCATCCGCCGATCCTGTGGGCCGCCACCGACGAAGACGTCGGCCACGCCCACGGCGGGCATGGCACGTCGGAATTCTCAGTTGGAGGTGGCGCCAGTGGCACTTGGTGAGATAGCGATGAGGGAACCCGCCGAGCTGCCGCGCGGCTCGGTCATCACCACCAGCGGGCGGATCTCCGGTGTCACCGAGCCCGGTGAACTGTCGGTGCATTTCCCGTTTTCGACCAAAGACCTCGTCGCCATCGACGATGCCCTGAAGTTCGGCTCCCGGGCGTCCAAGACGCGCTTCGCGATCTACCTGGGTGACCTGGGCAGCGACACCGCCGCGCGGGCTCGCGAGATCCTGGCCGACGTGCCGACGCCGGACAACGCGGTGCTGCTGGCTGTTTCACCCAACCAGAAGGTCATCGAGGTGGTCTACGGCACGCAGGTGCGCGGCCGGGGCGCCGAGTCGGCCGCACCGCTGGGTGTCGCCGCCGCGTCCTCGGCGTTCGAGCGGGGCGACTTGGTCGACGGCCTGGTCAGCGCGATCCGCGTGCTGAGCGCCGGGATTTCGCCCGCCTGACGTAAGGCTCAGCCCTCGCCGGCATCGAGCCGGCGCGCGCGCAACGAACGCTTCACCCCGGCCTGGCCCTCGAGCACCAGGCGTCGCAATGCCGCCGGCACCTCCGGGTCGGACAGGAACCTGTCCGCGGCGGCGACGCCGTCCTCGCTGATGTCCCAGTGCGGGTACAGCCCGATCACCACCGTCTGCGCCACCTCGCTGGACCGGCGCGCCCAGACCCCGGAGATCGCCTCGAAATAGCGCGCGGTGAACGGCTTGAGCAATTCGGCCTGCCCGGGCGGGGCGATGCCCCCGATGATCGAGCGGGCGGTGATGTTGGCCAGGGTGTCGTCTTCGACCACCGTCGTCCAGGCCGCCTCCTTGACCGCCGGCTGCGGTCGCGCCGTCGCGGCCTGGGCGCCGTGGCGCTTGCCGGCGGCGGTCGGGTCGCGCTGGATCTCGGCATCGATGAACGGCGTCGCGGGCCCATCGGCGTCGACACTGCCCGCGGTGGCCAGCGCCGTAACGATCCGCCACCGCAGGTCCGTGTCGACTTCGAGGCCGGCCAGCCCCAACTCGCTGGGGTCGCGGTCCAGCAGGTCCGCCAGCGTTTCGATATGGCCGGCCGACAGCACCGAGGAGCACAACGTGTTGACGAAGGCGAGCTGGTGATCCGAGCCGGGCTGCGCGCCGCGCGCCAACTCCAGCAGCTGGTCGGCGAACTGCGGCCAGCCGTGCTCGCGCGCCCAACCCTGCTCGGCGTACGACGTGAGCGCGGTCTGAGCCTGTAGCAGCAGCCGCTGCGCCACGCCGACCTCGGATTCGGCGTGCACGCCGCCCGTCACCAGCGCCACGAAGTCGCGGGCCCGCAGCTCGGCCTCGCGCGTCATCTCCCAGGCGGCCGACCAGACCAGCGAGCGCGGCAGCGGCTCGGCGATGTCGGCGATGCGCTCCAGCGCGGTGCGCAGCGAATCGCCGTCCAGCCGTAACGAGCAATACGTCAGGTCGTCGTCGTTGACCAGCACCAGCTTTCCCCGCGAAACACCAACCAGCGCAGGAACTTCCGTGATGGAGCCCTCGACGTCGAGTTCTTCGCGGTGCACCCGCACCAGCTTCCCGGTCCCGTCGTCGTCGTAGACCCCGACCGCCAGCCGGTGCACGCGGGTCTCGCCGGCGCCCGGGGCGGCGCCGCTCTGGGTCACCGCGAACCGGGTGAAATCGCCGTTGGCGTCGACATCGAACTCCGGGCGCAGCGTGTTGAGCCCGGTCGTCTTCAGCCACTGCTGACCCCAGTCGGAAAGGTCACGCCCGGACGCCTGCTCGAGCGCTGCGACCAGATCGTCGAACGTGGCGTTGCCGAATGCGTGCGCGCGGAAGTAATCGCGCAGCCCGGCCAGGAAGTGCTCCAGCCCGACGTAGGCGACCAACTGCTTGAGCACCGAGGCGCCCTTCGCGTAGGTGATGCCGTCGAAGTTCACCTCGACCGCTTCCAGGTCGGGGATGTCGGCCGCGATCGGATGCGTGGACGGCAGTTGGTCCTGGCGGTAGGCCCACGACTTCTCGACCGTCGCGAACGTCGTCCAGGCCTCGGTGAATTCCGTTGCCTCGCTTTGGCATAGCACGGAAGCGAAGGTCGCGAACGACTCGTTCAGCCACAGGTCGTCCCACCACGCCATGGTGACCAGGTCGCCGAACCACATGTGCGCCATCTCGTGAAGCACGGTCTCGGCGCGCCGCTCATAGGACGCCCGGGTGACCTTGCTGCGAAACACGTAGTCCTCGAGGAACGTCACCGCGCCGGCGTTTTCCATTGCGCCGGCGTTGAATTCGGGGACGAACAGCTGATCGTATTTCCCGAACGCGTAGGGCAGACCAAAGTTCTTGTGGTAGAAGCCGAATCCCTGCTTGGTCTGGGTGAACAGCCGGTCGGCGTCCATGTGTTTGGCGAGCGAGGAGCGACAGAAGATGCCCAGTGGGATCTCGCCGTGCTCGTCGGTATAGGAGTCGTTCCACTCGGCGTAGGGGCCGGCGATCAAGGCGACCAGATAGGTGCTCATCCGCGGCGTGGTGGCGAAGGTGTGCAGGCCGTCGTTCACCGACACCGTCGCACCGTTAGAGATCACCTTCCAGTGCGCGGGCGCGGTCACCCGCACGTCGAAGGTCGCCTTCATGTCGGGCTGGTCGAAGCAGGCGAACATGCGCTTGGCGTCGGCGGTTTCGAACTGCGAGTAGAGGTAGGTCTCGTTGTCGATTGGGTCGACGAACCGATGCAGACCCTCACCGGTGTTGGAGTAGAGGCAGTCCGCGTCGACCACGATGACGTTGCGTTCGGCCAGCCCGCGCAGGGGGATACCGGTCGACTCGTCGTACCCGGAGACGTCCAGATCGCGTCCGTTCAGCGTCGCGCTGCGGATGGTGTCGGCGGCGATGTCGATGACCGAGTCGGCGCCGGCCAGCGCGTCGAACACCACCGTGGTGATCGAGCGGAACGTCCGTTCGCCGGGGGCGCCGGCGCCATCGGTGACATCGAGGTCGATCTGATAGCTGGCGACGGTGATCAGCGATGCGCGCTCGACGGCTTGTTCGCGGGTGAGATTCGGGAGAGCCACGTGTCCAACTTACGGGTCGGGCAAACCGGGAACAGGACGCAGACGCCTACGGTTGTGCAGATCAGACTTTTCACTTCACGAAAGGACCCGCCATGCCTGACACCGCCACCGCGAAGAACAAGGCCGATTTCTGGTTCGATCCGCTGTGTCCGTGGGCATGGATCACCTCGCGCTGGATCCTCGAGGTGGAGAAGGTTCGCGACATCGACGTGAACTTCCACGTGATGAGCCTGGCGGTACTCAACGAAAACCGCGAGGGTCTGCCCGAGGAGTACCGGGAGCGGATGGTCAAGGCGTTCGGTCCGGTGCGGGTGGCGATCGCCGCCGAGCAGGCCCACGGTGCCGAGGTGCTCGCGCCGCTGTACACCGCGATGGGCACTCGCATTCACAACGAGGGCAACAAGGATCTGGATGACGTGATCAAGCTGGCGCTGGCCGACGCGGGCCTGCCGGCCGAGTTGGCGGAGGCCGCGAACAGCGAGGAGTACGACGAGGCGCTGCGCAAGAGCCACCACGCCGGCATGGACGCGGTGGGCGACGATGTCGGCACCCCGACCATCCACGTCAACGATGTGGCGTTCTTCGGGCCGGTGCTCTCCAAGATTCCGCGCGGTGAGGAAGCGGGCAAGCTGTGGGACGCCTCGGTCACCTTCGCGTCCTACCCGCACTTCTTCGAGCTCAAGCGCAGCCGCACCGAGAAGCCCGAATTCGACTAAGCCGGTCGCGCGGCGATCCACCGTGATCGCCGCCGCCGGCCCGGCGCGTGGCTGTGTAAGGATTGCGGGCATGCGCGTCTACCTCGGCTCTGACCACGCCGGATTCGAGCTCAAGCAGCAGATCATCGACCACCTCAAGAAATCCGGGCACGAGCCGATCGATTGCGGCGCCTTCAGCTACGACGCCGAAGACGATTACCCGCCCTTCTGTATCGCCGCCGCCACACGCACGGTGGCCGACCCGGACAGTCTGGGCATCGTGCTGGGCGGGTCGGGCAACGGCGAGCAGATCGCCGCCAACAAGGTGCCCGGTGCCCGCTGCGCGCTGGCCTGGAGCGTCGAAACGGCGACGCTGGCCCGCGAGCACAACAACGCCCAACTGATCGGCATCGGCGCTCGCATGCACACCGTCGCCGAGGCCCTGGCCATCGTCGACGCCTTCTTGACCACGCCATGGTCGAAAGCCGAACGCCACCAACGGCGCATCGACATCCTCGCCGAATACGAACGCACCCACCAAGCCCCGCCGGTTCCCGGCGCGGCGGGCTGACCCCGGAAAGGTCTGCGCGTGCCCGAAGGGCATACCCTGCACCGGTTGGCCCGGCTGCACCAACGCCGGTATGCCGGCGCCCCCGTCGCGGTGTCCAGCCCACAGGGCCGCTTCGCTGATTCGGCCGCGGTGGTCGACGGCCGGGTGTTGCAGCGCACCAGCGCATGGGGCAAACACCTGTTCCACCACTACGCCGGCGGCCCGATCGTGCATGTGCACCTGGGGCTGTACGGCGCCTTCACCGAATGGGAACGTCCCGCCGACGGCCTGTTTCCCGAGGCGATCGGGCAAGTGCGGATGCGCATGATCGGCGCCGGCTACGGCACCGACCTGCGCGGCCCGACGGTGTGCGAGGTCATCGACGAGGGCCAGGTCAGCGACGTCCTGGCCAGGCTGGGTCCCGACCCGTTGCGCAGCGACGCCGATCCGTCATGGGCGTGGAAGCGGATTACCAAGTCCCGCAGACCAATTGGTGCGCTGCTGATGGACCAGACGGTGATGGCCGGGGTGGGCAACGTCTACCGCAGCGAGTTGCTCTTCCGGCACCGGATCGACCCGTTCCGGCCCGGCCGCGACGTCGGCGACGACGAGTTCGACGCGGCCTGGACCGATCTGGTCGCGCTGATGAAGGTCGGATTGCGCGGCGGGAAGATCATCGTGGTGCGCCCCGAACACGACCACGGCGCGCCGTCGTACCGGCCCGACCGGCCCCGCACCTACGTCTACCGGCGGGCCGGCGAGCCCTGCCGGGTGTCCGGCGATCCGATCCGCACGACGGTGCTAGAGGGGCGAAACGTTTTCTGGTGCCCGACCTGCCAGAAGTGACCCCGCCGGTCCCGTCCAAAGCCGCAGCCCGGGGGACGGCGCGCGGATTGGCAGGAAACTCTCAGCTCAAAACACTGGTGCCAATTGTTAGCAAAAGCAGCGATGCGGGTAAGAACGCTCCTGTGAAAACTCTTCCACGTTTGGCCGCAACGGCTCTCGCAATCGGCGGGCTGGGTTTGGCGGGCTTGGGCGTCGCAACCGAGGCGCAGGCTCACCCCGGACCCTTCCCGCAATGGTGTCCGGGTGACAACTGGGATCCGGGCTGGGGTAATAACTGGGACTGGAACCACTGCCACGACTGGCGTGGCGGACCGCCACCCGGTGACCCGTGGGGACCGCCGCCACCTCCGGGTGGCCCGTGGGGACCGCCGCCACCTCCGGGTGGCCCGTGGGGACCGCCACCACCTCCGGGTGGCCCGTGGGGGCCGCCGCCGCCTCCCGGCTGGCACCCCTGATCCGACAAGTCACCCACCCGAACGCGCCCTGCCGCTCCCGGCAGGGCGCGTTTGCGTTCCGGCGCTAGATGACTCCCAGCACGGAGTAGACCTCGTTGGACAGCACCAGGCTGCGCGGGTCCGCGTTCGCCTTGGTGGGGTCGAAGTGATTGGCCACATACGCGTAGCCGATGCGGTGCTCTAGGTCGACGAACCCGAACGAGCCGCCCAGCCCGCCGTGGCCGAAGATCCGCGGGTTGGGTCCGTTGACGCAGCGCTGGTTGAGCATGTAGCCCAGGCCCCATCCGTGGTCGGCGACCCGCGGGCCCAGCACCAGGTCGGTGTCCAGCCCGCCCTGGCAGACCCGCACCAGGTCCATGTGCTCGCGGCTGAGCACCTTCTCCTGGGCGAGCGCGTTGTAGAACGTCGCCAACCCCAGCGCCGAGACCTGCCCGTTGGTGCCGGGGAACTCGAGTTCGCGCCACAGGTTCAGGTCGTGCGAGCCGAGTTCGTCATCGGGGGCGAACCCCATCGAAATGGACAGTCCCGCCTTGGGGTGCTCGGCCAGGCTGGTGGGATAGCCGGGGGCCTTCGCCTCGGCCAGCAGGTCGCGGGCGTGCGGCTTGTGGACCCGCTCGGCGCAGCGGTGCTGCTCGCTCAGCGGCAGCCCGATATGGACGTCGGCGCCGAACGGCTCGGCGATCTCGGTGCGCAGGTATTGGCCGATGGACCGGCCCGTCACCCGGCGGAACACCTCGCCCATGATGAAACCGAAGGTCGTCATGTGGTAGCCCTGCGCGGTCCCGGGCTCCCACCAGGGCTCCGCGGCGGCCAGCTGTTCGCAGACGTAGTCCCAGTCGGCGACCTGCTCCCACCGCATCCGGGTGCGCGGGCCGATCACCCCGGACCGGTGGCTCATCACCATCGCCAGCGTGATGTCTTGTTTGCCCGCCTGGGCGAACTCGGGCCAGTAGTAAGCGACCGGAGCCTGCAGATCCAGCTCGCCGCGGTCGGCGAGCTGGTGCACGCACGTGGCCGACAGGCCCTTGGTGCCGGACAACACGGTAGTGAGGGTGTTCTGCCGCCACGGCCGGGTGCGGGCCGCGTCGGCCCAGCCACCCCACAGGTTGACGACCAGAGATCCGTCGACCCACACCGCGACAGCAGCGCCGACGTCATCGCCCAGCGTGAAATTGCGCTCGAATGCGTCGCGAACTCCGGCAAAGTCCGAGGCGCATGACCCGTGGATTGATGCGTCGGTCTTCAGGTCGCTCATGGCGCCTTTCTAACGAGCAGATAGTTAGCCCGAGCGGGCGACGGGAATCGAACCCGCGTAGCTAGTTTGGAAGACTAGGGCTCTACCATTGAGCTACGCCCGCATGTATTTAGTCGAGCGTGACTGTAGCTGGCGACGAAGATCAAATCTAATCGACGCGGTTTTGTGATCGCTCCGTGAGGTCTGCGACGTCGCTACGAAGCCCGTGGCCAACCCGGTGTTGAGGGGCCTTAGGATCATCGAGGTCAGCGCGGGGTGTAGCGCAGCTTGGTAGCGCATCCGCTTTGGGAGCGGAAGGCCGCAGGTTCAAATCCTGTCACCCCGACCAGCACGACCCGCCCGTGCCATGCGCACGACCCACCGACCGCCAACAACGAGCAAAGAACGAGCACTGAGGAGCACACCCGTGAAGAGCACCGTCGAGCAGTTGAGCCCCACCCGGGTGCGCATCAACGTGGAGGTCCCTTTCTCGGAACTCGAGCCCGACTTCCAGCGCGCCTATAAGGAGCTGGCCAAGCAGGTGCGACTGCCCGGGTTCCGGCCGGGCAAGGCGCCGGCGAAGTTGCTGGAGGCGCGCTTCGGCCGCGAGGCGATGCTCGATCAGGTCGTTAACGAGGCGCTGCCCGCGCGGTACGGGCAGGCCGTCGCCGAATCGGAGGTGCACCCGCTGGGCCAGCCCGAGATCGAGGTCACCAAGAAGGAGTACGGCGAGGAGCTGGCCTTCACTGCCGAGGTCGACGTCCGCCCCAAGCTGACACTGCCGGACCCCGGCGCGCTCAAGGTCTCGGTGGACCCGATTGAGGTCAGCGACGAGGACGTGGACGCCGAACTGCAGTCTCTGCGTGCCCGATTCGGCACCCTGACCGGGGTGGACCGCCCCGTCGCCGACGGCGACTTCGTCTCGATCGACCTGTCGGCCACCATCGACGGCGAAGAGATTCCGGGCGCCGCCGCGCAGGGCCTGTCCCACGAGGTCGGCTCGGGCCGGCTCATCGCGGGCCTGGACGAGGCGCTGGTCGGTCTGTCCGTGGACGAGCCCAAGGAGTTCACCGCGCAGCTGGCGACCGGCGAACACGCGGGCAAGGACGCCCAGGTGACCGTCACGGTCAAGTCGATCAAGGAACGTGAGCTGCCCGAGCCCGACGACGAGTTCGCACAACTGGCCAGCGAGTTCGACACCATCGAGGAGCTGAAGTCCAACCTGCGCGAGCAGGTCGGACGCACCAAGCGCGCCCAGCAGGCCGAGAACATTCGCGAGGCCGCCCTCGACACGCTGCTCGAGCAGGTCGAGGTGCCGCTACCGGAAGCCATCGTCAAGGCCCAGGTCGACAGCGCGTTGCACAACGCCCTGCACGGCCTCGACCACGACGAGTCCAAGCTCGAGGAAGTGCTGGCCCAGCAGGGCAAGTCCCGCGAGGAGTTCGAGACCGAGACGCGCACGGCGGCCGAGACGGACGTCAAACGGCAGCTGCTGCTGGACGCCCTGGCCGACGACCTGGAGGTCCAGGTCGGCCAGGACGACCTGACCGAGCGCCTGGTGGCGACGTCGCGGCAATACGGCATCGAGCCCCAGCAGCTGTTGGCCTACCTCCAGGAGAACAACCAGCTGCCGGCCATGTTCGCCGATGTGCGGCGCGCGCTGGCCATCGCCGAGGTGATCCGGGCGGCGACCGTCACCGATACCGCCGGAAACGCCATCGACACCAGTGAATTCTTCGGCAAGCGAGCGGAGGAGGCCGACAATTCAACGGAGGAGGCCGACGCAGCCGCGCCGGCCGGCGCGACGGAGGAGGCCGACAATTCAACGGAGCAGGCCGACAACTCGAATGCCGAGGCCGACGAGGACTCCGGCGAGGCCGGCGACTCCGATGAGGCCGACGCCGGGGAGTGACCGCGCCATGACGCTGTGAGCGAACGTGCCCGTTTCAGGGGTGCGTGGCCGCGAAACAGTGGGCTCGGTTGGTTAGTGTCGTGAATACGGATCTCGAGAAAGCAGGTAACCCAGTCGTGACTGACATGCGTTCAAACTCGCAGGGTCTCAACCTCACGGACTCGGTCTATGAGCGCTTGCTGTCCGAGCGCATCATCTTCCTGGGTTCGGAGGTGAGCGACGAAATCGCCAATCGGCTGTGCGCGCAGATTCTGCTGCTCGCCGCCGAGGACGCCACCAAGGACATTTCGCTCTACATCAATTCACCGGGCGGATCGATCAGCGCCGGGATGGCGATCTACGACACCATGGTGCTGGCGCCGTGCGACATTGCCACCTACGCGATGGGCATGGCCGCCTCGATGGGTGAGTTCTTGTTGGCCGCCGGCACCAAGGGCAAGCGGTACGCGTTGCCGCACGCCCGCATCCTGATGCACCAGCCGCTCGGTGGGGTGACCGGAAGCGCGGCCGACATCGCCATCCAGGCCGAGCAGTTCCACGTCATCAAGAAGGAGATGTTCCGGCTCAACGCCGAGTTCACCGGCCAGTCAATCGAACGCATCGAGGCCGACTCCGATCGCGACCGGTGGTTCACCGCGCAGGAAGCCCTGGAATACGGCTTCGTCGACCACATCATCACCCGCGCCGCACACATCACCAATGGAGAAGCCCAGTGAACCCCGAAACCCAGCCCCAGGCGCGCTACATCCTGCCCTCGTTCATCGAGCACTCCAGCTTCGGTGTCAAGGAGTCCAACCCGTATAACAAGCTGTTCGAGGAACGCATCATCTTCCTCGGCGTGCAGGTCGACGACGCGTCGGCGAACGACATCATGGCGCAGCTGCTGGTGCTCGAGTCGCTGGACCCCGACCGCGACATCACCATGTACATCAACTCGCCCGGTGGCGGATTCACCTCGCTGATGGCGATTTACGACACCATGCAGTATGTGCGCGCCGACATCCAGACGGTGTGCCTGGGTCAGGCCGCCTCTGCCGCGGCGGTGCTGCTGGCCGCCGGGACGCCAGGCAAGCGGATGGCGCTGCCCAACGCCCGGGTGCTCATCCACCAGCCCTCGCTGCAGGGTGTGATCCAGGGGCAGTTCTCCGATCTGGAGATTCAGGCCGCCGAGATCGAGCGGATGCGCACGCTGATGGAGACCACGTTGGCTCGCCACACCAATAAGGACGCCGCGGTGATCCGCAAGGACACCGACCGGGACAAGATCCTCACCGCCGAAGAGGCCAAGGACTACGGGATCATCGACACCGTCTTGGAGTACCGGAAGCTTTCGGCGCAGTCCGCCTAGCGGCTTCGGCGAAGGTCGGCGATCTCTGCGGGCCCCACCCGGCAGCATCCGCCGACGATGCGGGCCCCCGCCGCGGTCCACTGCGCCGCCAGGCCCGTGCTGAACCGCGACGGGCCGATCCACCTGTGCCGCAACGCATCCCAGCGTTCACCGCTGTTCGGGTAGACGATGACGGGCTTCCCGACGGCCACGGCGCGCGCGATCGCGGGGAGCGCGTCGTCGGGCGCGCAGCAGTTCACCCCGACCGCGACGATCTCGTCGACGCCGGCCGCCACCGCGAACGCGTCGGCCAGCGATTGCCCGGCGCGGGTCCGGTCGCCGTCGATCGTGTAGCTCAGCCAGGCTGGCTTCCCGACCGAGCGCACCAGCTCGACCAAGGCCTGCGCCTCGTCGACATCTGGCACGGTTTCGCACGCCAGCAGGTCCGCGCCGGCGTCGGCCAGGGTCTCCAGCCGCGGGCGATGCCAGCGCGCCAGGGCCGCAACCGACAGGCCGTAGCGCCCGCGGTACTCCGATCCGTCGGCCAGCGCCGCGCCGTACGGTCCGACCGAGGCGGCGACGAGCAGCCCATCGCCGCCGAATTCGTCCCGCGCCGCCTTGGCGAGCTCGACGCTGCGGCGCAACAGCCCGGCGGTCTCCCGGCGATCGAACCCGCGGGCGGCGAACCCCTCGAAGGATGCCTGGTAGCTGGCCGTGGTCGCGATCGTGGCCCCGGCGCGGAAGTAGGCGGCGTGCACGGCGGCGATGGCCCGCGGGTCGTCGGCGAGCAGCCTGGCCGACCACAACGGGTCGGACAGGTCATGGCCGCGCATTTCGAGCTCGGTGGCCAAGCCGCCGTCGAGCAGTACGGATCCGCCGGGCCATGCAAAGCCCCCCGCCAAACCCACGTCGCCACTGTAGGGTGAATTCTTGGGGGTCCGCCCAGGCCTCGCGTGATTGTTGGCGTTGGGTCGGCACCTCCACACCGAAGCAAGGTCGGAGGGGAGCCAGCCTCGGTCGCATCACAACCGCGACACGCCAAAGACACGCAAAGCGCGCCTTTCGCGAGTGACGGGCGCCGTCTGGCTATATGTTTCATCCATACGGAACAGGCATGAACTCCCGCAAATAGCATGGACGCGATTCGGCCCTTATGGTCGCCTCGGGCCCGAACAAACGGGTAGCGTCGGTGAATACATGCGGGGACAGGCAAGACCAACGGCGAACAGGAAGTAGGCCCTCAGCACCATGGCGCGCATCGGAGACGGCGGTGACCTGCTGAAGTGCTCGTTCTGCGGGAAGAGCCAGAAGCAGGTCAAGAAACTCATTGCTGGCCCCGGCGTATACATCTGCGATGAATGCATCGATCTCTGCAACGAGATCATCGAAGAGGAGCTCGCCGACGCCGACGACGTGAAGCTTGATGAACTCCCTAAGCCGGTCGAGATCCGGGAGTTCCTGGAGGGATACGTCATCGGGCAGGACACCGCCAAGCGGACGCTGGCCGTGGCCGTCTACAACCACTACAAGCGGATCCAGGCCGGTGAAAAGGGCCGGGACTCACGGCACGAGCCGGTCGAGCTGACCAAGTCCAACATCTTGATGCTCGGACCGACCGGTTGCGGCAAGACCTACCTCGCCCAGACGCTCGCCAAGATGCTCAACGTCCCGTTCGCGATCGCCGACGCCACCGCCCTGACGGAAGCCGGTTACGTCGGTGAGGACGTCGAGAACATCTTGCTCAAGCTGATCCAGGCCGCCGACTACGACGTCAAGCGTGCCGAGACCGGCATCATCTACATCGACGAGGTCGACAAGATCGCCCGCAAGAGCGAAAACCCGTCGATCACCCGCGACGTCTCCGGAGAAGGCGTCCAGCAGGCCTTGCTGAAGATCCTGGAAGGCACCCAGGCCTCGGTTCCCCCGCAGGGTGGGCGCAAGCACCCGCACCAGGAGTTCATCCAGATCGACACCACCAACGTGCTGTTCATCGTCGCCGGGGCCTTCGCGGGCCTGGAGAAGATCATCTACGAGCGCGTCGGCAAGCGCGGCCTGGGCTTCGGCGCCGAGGTGCGCTCCAAGGCCGAGATCGACACCACCGATCACTTCGCCGAAGTGATGCCCGAGGACCTGATCAAGTTCGGCCTGATCCCCGAGTTCATCGGCCGGCTCCCTGTGGTCGCGTCGGTCACCAACCTGGACCGCGAATCGCTGGTCAAGATCCTGTCCGAGCCGAAGAACGCGCTGGTCAAGCAGTACACCCGGCTCTTCGAGATGGACAATGTCGAGCTCGAGTTCACCGACGACGCCCTGGAAGCGATCGCCGACCAGGCGATCCACCGCGGCACCGGCGCCCGTGGCCTGCGGGCCATCATGGAAGAGGTCCTACTGCCGGTGATGTACGACATCCCGAGCCGCGACGACGTCGCCAAGGTCGTGGTGACCAAGGAGACCGTCCAGGACAACGTCTTGCCGACGATCGTGCCGCGCAAGCCTTCCCGTTCCGAGCGTCGGGACAAGAGCGCCTAAGTTCGTCCAGTATCCCGGCCGGCCCAATCGCCCGGCCGCCTGGCGTAGTTTTGCTGCACGCGCGACGCACGTCGACGTGACCAACGCCACAGTTTGCTGTGCTACTGATCAGTAGCACGTCGCTGACGTCGTCTTTTGGATGCCGACGCGGCCGAGATGACGACTCAGGCACGGCGATGGCGACCGGAAATAAGTGCCATAATTGATACTTCCAGTGACATCAAACCGAGACGGCCGGAAAGTCACTTTCACGGGCGTAACCTAGTTCGCGCGCAGTGTCTGTCCGGTGAGCAAAGTGGAGGGCAAAGACGTGGATCCGAACGGCAGTGGAGCCGGATCAGACTCACAGAATGGGGCTTCCCCCAACGGATCTGCCCGTCAGCGCCTCGAACAGGTCGTCATTCGCTTCGCCGGGGACTCCGGGGACGGCATGCAGCTCACCGGTGACCGCTTCACATCCGAGGCAGCGCTTTTCGGCAACGACCTCGCCACCCAGCCCAACTATCCCGCGGAGATCCGCGCCCCTGCAGGCACGCTACCCGGCGTCTCGTCCTTCCAGATTCAGATCGCCGACTACGACATCCTGACCGCTGGCGACCGGCCCGACGTCCTCGTCGCGATGAATCCCGCTGCGCTCAAAGCCAATATCGGTGACCTGCCCCGCGGTGGAATGGTGATCGCGAACTCCGATGAGTTCACAAAGCGCAACCTGACCAAGGTCGGCTACGTCACCAACCCCCTCGAGACCGACGAGTTGTCCGACTACGTGGTGCATTCCGTCGCGATGACCACGCTGACGCTCGGGGCGGTCGAGACGATCGGCGCCACGAAGAAGGACGGCCAGCGCGCCAAGAACATGTTCGCGCTGGGTCTGCTCTCGTGGATGTACGGCCGGCCGATCGAAACCAGCGAGAAGTTCATCCGGGAGAAGTTCGCCCGCAAGCCCGAGGTCGCCGAGACCAACGTGCTGGCGCTGAAGGCGGGCTGGAACTACGGCGAAACGACCGAGGCCTTCGGGACCACCTACGAGGTGTCCCGGGCGACCCTGCCGTCCGGCGAATACCGCCAGATCTCGGGCAACACCGCGCTGGCATACGGGATCGTCGCGGCCGGTCAGCTGGCGGACATTCCGGTCATGCTCGGCAGCTACCCGATCACGCCGGCCTCCGACATCCTGCACGAGCTGTCCAAGCACAAGAACTTCAACGTTATTACCTTCCAGGCCGAGGACGAGATCGGTGGCATCTGCGCGGCCATCGGCGCCTCGTATGGCGGCGCGCTGGGCGTCACCACCACCTCCGGCCCGGGCATTTCGCTCAAGTCCGAGGCGCTCGGGCTGGCCGTGATGACCGAGCTGCCGCTGCTCGTCGTCGACGTGCAACGCGGCGGGCCCTCGACCGGGCTGCCCACCAAGACCGAGCAGGCCGACCTGTTACAGGCGTTGTTCGGCCGCAACGGCGAGTCACCGGTAGCGGTGCTGGCCCCACGCTCACCCTCGGACTGCTTCGAGACCGCGCTCGAGGCGGCGCGCATCGCGGTGTCCTACCACACCCCGGTGATCGTCTTGTCCGACGGCGCGATCGCCAATGGGTCAGAGCCCTGGCGCATTCCGGACGTCAGCACGCTGCAGCGCATCACGCACACCTTCGCCAAGCCGGACGAGCCGTTCCAGCCCTACGCGCGTGACCCGGACACGCTGGCGCGGCAATTCGCCGTGCCCGGCACCCCAGGGCTCGAGCACCGCATCGGCGGCCTGGAAGCGGCGAACGGCTCCGGCAACATCTCCTACGAGCCGGTCAACCACGACCTGATGGTCCGGTTGCGCCAGGCGAAGATCGACGGGATCTCGGTGCCCGATCTTGAGGTCGACGACCCGACCGGCGACGCCGAGCTGCTGCTGATCGGCTGGGGCAGCTCCTACGGCCCGATCGGTGAGGCCTGCCGGCGCGCGCGGCGCAAGGGCATCAAGGTGGCGCACGCCCACTTGCGCTACCTCAACCCCTTCCCGGCCAATCTGGGTGAGGTGCTGCGGCGGTACCCGCAGGTGGTGGCGCCGGAAATGAACCTGGGCCAGCTGGCGTTCCTGCTGCGGGGCAAGTACCTGGTGGACGTGCAATCGGTGAGCAAGGTGCAGGGTGTCGCCTTCCTGGCCGACGAGATCGGCCGCGTCATCCGCGCCGCGCTAGGCGGGACGCTGGCCGAAGTGGAGAACGACAAGACGATGGTCGCCAAGATGGCGGCAGCAACGGTTGGAGCGGGCGCATGAGCTCAGTAATGGTTCCGGCCGGCCACAACATAGAGCGAAGCGATGACGAAGCGGTGCTCGTGACATGCGCCGCGACAATGCAGAGCGAAGCGATGAGGAGGAGCGGCGCTCGTGACTGACGTGATCGGCAACCTGGCGGGCAAAGACCTCGGTGTGACCGCGAAGTTGACCAAAAACGACGGGGTCCCCACGCTGACTCCCGAGGACCAGCCGCAGAAGTCCAAGGACTTCACCAGTGACCAAGAGGTCCGTTGGTGCCCGGGCTGCGGGGACTACGTCATCCTCAACACCATCCGCAACTTTCTGCCCGACCTCGGGCTGCGCCGCGAGAACATCGTGTTCATCAGCGGCATCGGCTGCTCGAGCCGGTTCCCGTACTACCTCGAAACCTATGGTTTCCACTCGATCCACGGCCGCGCACCGGCCATCGCCACCGGTTTGGCGCTGGCCCGCGAGGACCTCTCGGTGTGGGTGGTCACGGGTGACGGCGACGCGTTGTCGATCGGGGGTAACCACCTGATCCACGCGCTGCGCCGTAACGTCAACATCACCATCCTGCTGTTCAACAACCGGATCTACGGTCTGACCAAGGGGCAGTACTCGCCGACATCAGAGGTCGGCAAGGTCACCAAGTCGACCCCGATGGGATCGCTGGACCACCCGTTCAACCCGGTGTCGCTGGCGCTGGGCGCCGAGGCGACCTTCGTCGGTCGCGCGCTGGACTCCGACCGCAACGGACTGACCGAGGTGCTGCGCGCCGCTGCTGGGCACCGGGGCG
Source organism: Mycolicibacterium vulneris (assembly GCF_002104765.1). GTDB lineage: Bacteria > Actinomycetota > Actinomycetes > Mycobacteriales > Mycobacteriaceae > Mycobacterium > Mycobacterium vulneris. Next base: position 2,191 of record NZ_NCXM01000044.1, on the reverse strand, counting down.
CCGCCGTGGTTGAGATCCTGCAGGACTGCCCGATCTTCAACGACGGCTCGTTCGACGCGCTGCGAAAGGAAGGCGCCGAGGAGCGGGTCATCAACGTCCGCCAGGGCGAGCCAATTGTGTTCGGCGCCAACGGCGAATACTGCGTGGTCAAGTCGGGTTTCGGCCTGGAGGTGGCCAAGACGGCCGACGTGTCGGTCGACGAGATCGTGGTGCACGACGCGCACAGCGACAACTCGGCCTACGCCTTCGCCCTGTCCCGGTTGTCGGACCAGAACCTCGATCACACCGTGCTGGGCATCTTCCGCAACATCAGCCGGCCCACCTACGACGACGCGGCGCGCGCGCAGGTGCAGGCGGCCCAGTCGGCGAAGCCGTTCGACTCCGCCGCGCTGCAATCGCTGCTGCGCGGGCGCGACACCTGGAGCGTCGACTGACGTGGGCGACCAGATGCCCGACACAGGGAAAAAGGCCGGGTCGCTAGCGGGGATCGTGCTGGCCGGCGGTGAATCGCGGCGGATGGGCCGTGACAAGGCCACCCTGCCCGGCCCCCGCGGTGCGGCGACGCTCCTCGAATACGTCGCGGGGGTCATCGCGCAGCGCTGCGAACCCGTTTTTGTGATGGCCGCGCCGGGCCAACCATTGCCCGCGGTGCAGGCGCAGGTCGTCCGCGACGAGGTGCGCGGCCAGGGGCCGCTGCCGGCGACCGGACGCGGACTGCGGGCGGCTGCGGAGGCGGGCGCCCGGTATGCCTTCGTCTGCGCCGTCGACATGCCGTTGCTGTCCGCGGAATTGATCGACGAGCTGGTGCAGCTGGCCACCGAGACCAACGCCGAGATCGTGTTGCCGTGGGACGGTCGCAGCCACTACCTGGCTGCGGTGTACCGCACCGATCTGGCCGAGCGGATCGACGGCCTGGTGGCCGGCGGCGCCCGTTCCATGCGCGCCCTGATCGACGCCTCGGACGCACAGCAGATCGTGCTGCCGGAATCGCGCTTCCTGGCTAACGTCAACACGGAGAGAGACCTGCTCGCTCTGGCGCAGTCGCGGGGCTGACGGCGGAGCGCCGGGCGGATCGAGCCGGCGGACTCTACGTTTCGACAATTCGACGCCGCTGCCAACGCGCGCCGTAAACACGGCATTAGTTATTTCAGTATTTCTGGAATACGCACCGCGCAATTCGGCATTCCGACGACGACGTCAATGCGGAAATATTTCTTGGCTCGCCATCGTGATCTGTTGTAGCAGTGTCGATTTGAGGATCCCCTCAATAGCGTCCGGCGGTTCGGGCGGCGCACGACGCCCGGGTCCTTCGCTAAGAGCCGTAAGCCATTTCGACAAAATCGACTTTTTGAAATCGCGCGCGCCCTGTCGATTGGCATTACGCGCTTGGCGGCGCCGCGCCCGTTGCCGATGGTAAGTCCTCGGCTTTGCCGAGGCGATCGAAAGCCGTTGCCGCCGTGCGTTATTAACGAAATCTGTTGCTGAGCAAGGCAATACGGTGCGCACGCGCAATCGGCATGGAAAACATGGTCGCGGAGCGATGTATTCAGTCGAATATGCTGGCGCGCAGTAGAAGCCGATATGATCGGCGTTCTTGATCGTCGGGCTGCATGGGTGCCTTGCAGCCCGGGTGGCTTACGGTACTCTACGCCGGTTTGCGGCCGGCGCGTTCGGATCCATTGAAGCGCTGGCCAATCGGCGACAGACTGAAAATAAACGTGCGCCAGCTCACAAAACTCAGGTGATTCGGCTCACCATTCGCTTGGCTGTTCCGTTCGAGCGCTGATTCGGAACACGCCGCCATGACCTGCGCAAATGGGCGGGATACCACGGCGTGATCGGCCCGTTACCGAACCGAGATATCCGATTTCCGAAGATGACGAATGCGCCAGGGTCTTCTACGGTCCCTGTTAGCCCAGAACGGGTTACGGAAGAGTAATCAAATAATTGAATCCACGGATCCGCGTGCGAGCGGTGCCACGGACGGCGAAAGCCCGACTGTGGTCGGTGGGTAACACCCGCCGGGCAGACTTGGCCCGCCGCTACCGTGCCTGACCCAGACGGCACGTTTCAAAGCAGGCATCAACCAGACAGCTTCAGCCCACACCCGTGGGCTTGCTTTGGCGCGCGCACCGCGAAAGGAAAAAACTTGAAGAACGTCCGAAAGACGCTCATTCTTGCAGCGGTCACG
>NZ_NCXM01000043.1 GCF_002104765.1 Mycolicibacterium vulneris | reverse complement strand
GGCGGGGGAGGTACGGGCGGCGCGGCCGAGGGCGCGGTTTGAAAGACCAGGCGCGGACCGTGCTGGGGATCCCCGATGCTGATTCCCAGGCCGTCGCGGATCTCGAGTGTCGGCACCCGCGATCCGCCGGCGAAGATGCCGCGGCGGCTCAGATCGATGGCCACCCAGTGAGTCCCCGTGAACCGCAGGATCACGTCCACCCGGGGCGGCGGCGGCGGTTGTCGGGGATTGCCCAAAAGTGCCAGCGGAATGTCACAACCCGGGCCGTAGCCCACGATCACGTCGCGGCCCGGCGTGAAGACATACCTCGTCGGTCCGGCCCATACGGTCAGCGAGGCCGGAAGGGCCGAACCCTCGGTCGGCATGGCCGCCACCTTTCGTCACCGGTTCAGCTCGATTTGGTCTCGCCTTCAGGACTGCCTCGCCCTCAAGCGTCGGTCGCCGCGCTCGTTTAAGTGTCTACCCCTGCGCGAGCTTCACCCGCCAGCGTCGCGCCGCTCACAGTGGGTTGCGGCGGCCCGCGGGGGAGGTGGCGAGCGAGGCGTCGTCGAGCAGCCCGCGTAGCACCTCGACCGCTTGCATCAGCACCTGCCGGTCCGCGTCGTCGAGCAGCGCCAACTGCGGTTCGATCGCGGCGGCACGGTCGGCCCGAACCGCGTTGAGCGTGCGCCGGCCCTCGGCCGTGATGCGGATTCGGACCGCACGCGCGTCACCCGGGTCGACCATCCGGGTCACCAGGCCCGCCTCCTCCAGGCGGCGCACTTGCGTCGTCATCGTCGGTTGCGAACAGTGGTCGACGGCGGCCAGGTCACCGATGCGGGCTTCGCCGTGGGCGTCGATGGTGGCCAGCAGTCTGGCCTGCGCTGCCGGCAAGGGCATCTGGATGCGTTGGGTGGCCATGCGGTTTAGCCGCGCGACCACGGCGAGCAGGTCGGCACCCAGTCCCTGCGCTCCCTCCAGCTTTGCGGCATCGACATCGTGGTCCATGTATCCATGGTTGCATAGCTTTGCTAAGCGAGGCCAAAAAGACGACGCGTGCCGCGCAAAAGCCATCTTCAGCGGACACTCCTGCTACCGGCTGGCAGAATCGCCCAAGTGACCTTGCTGCGTTTCCGGCGATCAAAGGAAGGGGCGCTGCGGCCGAATGAGTTGGCACAGGCCGCGGTCATGGGGGCCCTGTGCGCGGCGATCGAGATCCTGGCCGCAGTAATCCCATTCGCTCAGGGACTCGGCGTGCTGGGCACCGTGCCGATGGGACTGCTGGCCTACCGCTACCGCCCCCGGGCGCTGATGGCCGCGACGGTGGCGGGCGGGGTGATCGCGTTTTTGATTGCCGGGCTGGGCAGCCTGTTCATGTTGATCGACTGCGCCTGGGTCGGCGGATTGTGCGGCATCGTCAAACGCAAAGGCCGCGGCCTGCCGACGGTCGCCCTCTTGTCGTTGGCCGCTGGAATCCTCTGGGGCGCCGGCTGGGTCGCCGTGCTGGCGGTGCTGACCCGGCTGCGGCACTTGTTCTTCGACGTCATCACCGCCAACGCCAACGGCGTCGCGGCATTTCTGAATTGGGTCCACCTGCAGGGCGTCGGCGTGGGCCTGAAGCGGTACGTCGCCGACGGGATACAACACTGGCCGTTGCTGATTTTCCCCTACATGGTCCTGTTGGTCGTCATCGTTGCGTTCATCAGCTGGTCGGCGCTGTCCCGCCTCCTGGAGCGGATGCGCGAAATCCCCGACGTCCACAAGCTGGACACCTCCGATGACGAGCAGGCGCAAGGCAGTCCGGTGGGGCCGGTGCCGGTGCGGTTGGACAGGGTGCGGTTCCGGTACCCCGGCGCCGAGCGGGATGCGCTGCGCGAGGTCAGCCTCGATGTCCAGGCCGGCGAACACATCGCGGTGACCGGCGCCAACGGTTCGGGAAAGACGACGTTGATGCTGATCTTGGCCGGCCGAGCGCCGACGGCAGGCAGCGTCGAGCGCCCGGGAACGGTGGGGCTCGGCGAGATGGGCGGCACGGCGATTGTCTTGCAGCACCCCAAAAGCCAGGTCCTGGGCACCCGGGTCGCCGACGACGTGGTGTGGGGCTTGCCCCCGGACGCCGAGATCGACGTTGACCAACTTCTGCGGGAGGTTGGCCTGGAAGGGCTGGCCGAACGCGACACCGGGAGTTTGTCCGGCGGGGAACTGCAGCGCCTTGCGCTCGCGGCCGCGCTGGCGCGGGATCCGGCGCTGCTGATCGCCGACGAGGTCACCACCATGGTCGACCAGCAGGGGCGAGATGCCCTGCTGGGCGTGCTCTCCGGCCTCGCCACGCGGCACCAGACGGCGTTGGTGCACATCACTCATTACGACAACGAGGCCGCATCCGCCGACCGCATCATCAAACTCAGTGATTCGCCGGACAACACGGTGACGAGCGACACCGTGACCGCGCCGGCCCAGACCACCGCCGTCGGTGACGGCTCGCGAACGCCGGTGCTGGAACTCATCGATGTCAGCCACGAATATGCCAGCGGCACACCGTGGTCCAAGGCCGCGCTGCGCGATATCAGCTTTGTGGTGGAGCAGGGCGACGGGGTGTTGATCCACGGCGGCAACGGCTCGGGCAAGTCGACGCTGGCGTGGATCATGGCCGGCCTGACCACCCCGACCGCCGGCGCCTGCCTGATCGATGGCGAGCCCACCCACGAGCGCGTGGGCGAGGTCGCGTTGTCGTTCCAGTCCGCCCGGTTGCAGTTGATGCGCGATCACGTCGACTCCGAAGTCGCATCCGCAGCGGGCTTTTCGCACCTCGACACCGATCGCGTGGCCGAGGCGCTGATCTCGGTCGGGCTGGACCCGGCGCTGGGCAAGCGCCGGATCGATCAGCTCAGCGGCGGCCAGATGCGCCGCGTCGTGCTGGCCGGGCTGCTGGCGCGCTCCCCGCGAGCGTTGGTCCTCGACGAGCCGCTGGCGGGATTGGACATCGGCAGCCAGCGCGGCCTGCTGCGGCTGCTGGAGAACCTGCGCAAGGAACGAGGCCTGACGGTCGTGGTGATCTCCCACGACATCGTCGGGCTCGAGGAGCTCTGCCCGCGGGTGCTGTTCCTGCGCGACGGCATGCTGGAAACGGCCTCGACCGCGGCGGGGGGTATGTTGTGACCGCGCCCGCGGACACCAAGTCGGCACCGAACCGCACCCGGCGGACGCACCGTCCGGTGGTGCTCTTGGTGCCGGTGCCCGGCACGTCGAAGATCCACGAGTTGTGGGCCGGCACCAAACTGCTCGTGGTGCTGGGTGTTTCGATACTGTTGACCTTCTACCCTGGCTGGGCGACGGTCGGGTTGATGTTGGTCCTGCTGATCACCGCGGCCCGGCTCGCCCACATTCCCCGCGGCGCGGTGCCGTCGCCGCGGCGCTGGATCTGGATCGCCTTGGCGGTGGGCGCCATAACTGCCGCGCTCGGCGCTGGTAGTCCGGTGATCGAGATTGCCGGAGTGCACATCGGGCTTGGCGGAACGTTGCACTTCGTGCGGGTCACCGCGCTGTCGATCGTGTTGATCGGGCTCGGCGCGATGCTGTCGTGGACCACCAACGTCGCCGAAATGGGACCGGCGCTGGCGGCTTTGGGCCGACCGCTGCGGTGGCTGCGGATCCCGAGCGACGAGTGGGCCGTCGCCCTGGCGCTTGCGTTGCGTGCCTTCCCGATGTTGATCGAAGAATTCCAGGTGCTCTACGCCGCCCGGCGATTACGCCCCACCCAGGAACCGCGGAGCCGCAGGGCGCGGCGGCGGCAGCAGGCCCGCGACATGATCGATTTGCTCACGGCGGCAATCGTTGTGACGCTGCGACGGGCCGACGAGATGGGCGACGCGATCACCGCACGGGGCGGCGTCGGCCAGTTGGCGGCCGCACCCGCGCGACCGAAACTGGCGGACTGGGTGACGCTCGGCATCACCACCGCGGCCGGCGCCAGCGGAGTGGTGATCGACTCGCTATTGCAGTTCCACTAGGCAACGCGTTGCCCGGCTGCGTGAGCAGATGACCGATATCCAGCGCACGCGCACTATCGCTGCTTGCGTCGACGACATCTGGAATGTCTTGGCGGACTTCGGCTCGATCAACGCATGGGCCGGTAACGTCGACCACTCGTGCATCCTGCACGCCGGCCGGAACGGACAGCCGGTCGGCACCGCCCGCCGGGTTCAGGTCAAGCGCGACGCCCTGGTCGAGCGCATCACCGAATTCGAGCCACCGCGCGCCCTCGCGTACGACATCGACGGTCTGCCCCGCCGCCTGCGCAGGGTGTCCAATCGCTGGACGCTGGCTCCGGCGGTGGGCACCGCACCGGCCCGCGGGACCCGGGTGACGCTGACCAGCACCGTGGTAATCGGCCCACGGCCGACGCAGAAGCTGGCCGAACGCGTCCTGTGCCGCTTCCTCGCACGACAGTCCGCCGCGATGCTCGCCGGGCTGGCGAACCGATTGGAGAACGGCCGTGGCTGATCGCCCCGGCCCCCGCCCCGATGTCATCGTCATTGTTACGGACGAAGAACGCGCGGTGCCGCCCTACGAGGCACCCGATGTGCTCGCGTGGCGCGATCGGAGACTGTCCGGGCGCAGATGGTTCGAGGATCACGGCGTGAGTTTCGGCCGCCACTACACCGGCTCCCTGGCCTGCGTGCCCAGTCGCCCAACGATTTTCACCGGGCACTACCCCGACCTGCACGGGGTCACCCAGACCGACGGCATCGGGAAGACCGCCGACGACTCGCGCATGCGGTGGCTGCGCCAGGGTGAAGTGCCCACCCTGGGCAACTGGTTTCGCGCCGCCGGGTACGACACCCACTACGACGGCAAGTGGCACATCTCGCATGCCGATCTCCTTGACCCGGCAACAGGCCGCTCGTTGGCCACCAATGACGATGACGGAATTATCGAACCCGCCGCGGTGCGCCGATACCTGGAGGCGGATCCGCTTGCACCGTTTGGCTTCTCGGGCTGGGTCGGCCCCGAGCCGCACGGGGCGGCGCTGGCTAACGCCGGCGTCCGCCGCGACCCGTTGATCGCCGACCGAATCGTTGCCTGGCTCGCCGACCGCTACGCCCGCCGTCGCGCCGGAGACCCCGCCGCACTGCGTCCGTTCCTGTTGGTGGCCAGCTTCGTGAATCCCCATGACATCGTGCTGTTTCCGGCGTGGTCGCGGCGGGGCCCGGTCAAGCCGTCACCGCTGGACCCACCGCCGGTGCCCCCGGCCCCGACCGCGGATGAAGACCTGTCCACCAAGCCCGCCGCCCAGATCGCCTTCCGCGAGGCGTATTACTCCGGGTACGGCCCCGCGCCCGCGATCAACTGGACCTATCAGCGCAACGCGCAGCGCTACCGCGACCTGTACTACCGATTGCATGCCGAGGTGGACGGGCCGATCGACCGAGTGCGGCGAGCCGTCACCGAAAGTGGTTCGCGCGACGCGGTGCTGGTGCGCACGGCCGATCACGGCGACCTCCTGGGTGCTCACGGTGGGTTGCACCAGAAGTGGTTCAACCTCTACGACGAAGCCACCCGCGTGCCGTTCGTCATCGCTCGCATCGGCGAGCGCACGACACGGCGCCGGGTGGTCGAGGCGCCGACCTCGCACGTGGACCTGGTCCCGACGTTGCTCGGCGCTGCCGGCATCGACGTGGCGGCGGTGGCGGCCACGCTGGCGGAGTCGTTCTCCGAAGTGCACGAGCTGCCCGGCCGCAACCTCATGCCGATCGTCGACGGCGCTGCGGCCGACGAGGCCCGAGCCGTTTACCTGATGACCCGCGACAACATGCTCGAGGGAGACAGCGGGGCTTCGGGTTTGGCGCGACAACTGAAGCGGACCGTCAATCCCCCTGCGCCGCTGCGTATCCGGGTTCCGGCTTACACCGCGTCCAACTTCGAGGGCCTCGTTGTCCGCGTCGACGAGGCGACGGCTGCCGGCGGCAACGGGCATCTGTGGAAGCTGGTCCGCACCTTCGACGACCCGGGCACGTGGACCGAACCCGGCGTGCGACACCTGGCCGCCAACGGCCTCGGGGGAGAGGCCTACCGGACCTCGCCGATCGACGACCAGTGGGAGCTGTACGACCTGACAGCCGACCCGATCGAAGCCACGAACCGTTGGACCGATCCGCTACTGCACGACCTGCGCCGGCATCTGCGCACCCAACTCAAAGACCTCCGGGCCAACTCGGTTCCCGAGCGGAACAATCCGTGGCCGTACGCATCTCGCCGCTCGACACCGCCCCGCCGGCGACCGTCCCGGCTGCTCCGCCGGCGCTGACCGCCGAGCGCTACGGCCGCATCCGGTCGATCAGGTTGGACAACACGACGATGCTCTCACTGCGTTCGATGTCCGCACTGGACCGGATTTTCTCCAAGGCCGCCTCCAGATGCCGCATGTCGCGGGCCAGCACATGCAGGATCGCATCGGGGGTCCCGGTGACGGTCGCGGCGCTGAACACCTCGGGGATGTCCACCCAGGCCGCTCGCAGCTCATCGGGTGCGATCCGGCCGTGGCAGAACACCTGCACGTAAGCCTCGGTGTTCCAGCCCAGCGCGTTGCGGTCGATGACCGTGGTGAAGCTCTTGATGACGCCGCTGTCCAGCATCCGGTCCACGCGCCGCTTCACCGCCGGCGCAGACAGATTCACCTTCTCACCGATCTCGGCGAAGGTGGCGCGCGCACGTTCGGTCAGCTCGGCGAGGATACGCTCGTCGGTCTCGTCCAGGCGGTCCATGGCGCCCCTTCCCGGTGGTAAACAACAAATCGACGATTTCAGCAGTGTAGCGCAATAAATCGATCCTAGACACGCAATATGTGAGGTTTGATTAACAACAACGCCCCAAATATCGTTAATCCATGACGGAACAACGTGTGCTAGCGCCCCGAATTACGAGGTCCGCCGGGCCCCTCACGCTCGGTCGCACGCCGAGCGTCCGTCGGTACGCGATGACGCCGCCGGTCTTCTTCGCGGTCGAATACGCGATCAACCCCTGGATGGACATCGCCACACCCGTCGATGTCGTTCTCGCACAAGCACAGTGGGAAGGCTTGCGTGAGACCTATGCACGGCTGGGGCATCACGTGGACGTGATCGAACCCGTGCCCGGTCTTCCGGACATGGTCTATGCCGCCAACGGCGGGTTTGTCGCGCACGATGTCGCGATCGTCGCCAGGTTCCGGTTCGCCGAGCGGGCTGGCGAATCGCGCGCCTATGCCCGGTGGATGTCGTCGCTGGGCTACCGGACGCTGTACACCCGCCACGTCAACGAAGGGCAAGGCGACCTGCTGAAGGTCGGCGACATCGTGTTGGCCGGCTGGGGATTCCGCACCGACCGGCGTGCGCATGCCGAAATTTCGGCGGCGCTGCGCGCGCCGGTGGTCTCACTGGAGCTGGTAGATCCTCGCTTCTACCACCTCGACACCGCCCTGGCCGTTCTCGACGATCACACCATTGCGTTCTATCCGCCGGCGTTCAGCGCCGATGCCCAGGAGCAGCTGGGCGCGCTGTTCCCGGACGCCATCATCGCCGACACGGCCGATGCCTACGTGCTGGGTCTCAATGTCGTCTCCGACGGTCTGCACGTGGTGCTTCCCAGCGCGGCAACGGGTTTCGCCGCGCAGCTGCGCCGGGCCGGCTTCGAGCCGGTCGGCGTCGATTTGTCCGAGCTGCTCAAGGGCGGCGGATCCGTCAAGTGCTGCACCCTGGAGGTATTCCCATGACGATCCTCGATGCGCAGACGTCGCAGAAGGTCGCCGCGAACCGGATCGATGCGGCGATCAGGCTGGCGGAAAGGCGCGCAGCGCACAACTATTCGCCACTCCCCGTGGTCGCCGCAAGCGCCGAGGGTGCGTGGATCACCGATATCGACGGCCGCCGCTACCTGGATTGCCTGTCCGCCTATTCCGCGGTGAACTTCGGTCACCGCAACCCGGAGATCACCGCCACCGCACATGCGCAGCTCGACACCGTGACGTTGGTCAGCCGCGCGTTTCATTCAGACAAGCTCGGACCCTTTTGCGCCGCTCTTGCCTATCTGTGCGATAAGGACATGGTGCTGCCGATGAACTCGGGCGCCGAGGCCGTCGAAAGCGGCCTCAAGGTCGCCCGCAAGTGGGGCGCCGACGTCAAGGGCGTTCCGGCCGATCAGGCCAACATCATCGTGGCTGACAACAACTTTCACGGCCGCACGATCAGTATCGTCAGCTTCTCGTCGGATCCCGCCGCGCGAAATGGGTTCGGGCCCTTCACGCCGGGGTTCCGTTCCGTGCCGTTCGGCGACGCGGCCGCGCTGGCGCAGGCGATCGACGACAACACCGTCGCGGTGCTGTTGGAGCCCATTCAGGGTGAGGCAGGGATCATCGTCCCGCCGGACGACTACCTGCCGGCGGTCCGCGCGCTGTGTCGCGAGCACAACGTGTTGATGATCGCCGACGAGATCCAGTCGGGCCTGGCGCGCACCGGTTACACGTTCGCCTGCGATCGATGGCGGGTGATCCCCGACGTCTATCTGCTGGGCAAGGCGCTGGGCGGCGGAGTGGTTCCGCTGTCGGCGGTGGTGGCCGACCGCGATGTCCTCGGCGTGTTGCATCCCGGCGAGCATGGTTCCACCTTCGGCGGCAACCCGCTGGCCGCCGCGATCGGCACCACGGTGGTGTCCATGCTGGCGCGCGGCGAGTTCCAGGCCCGCGCGACCGCGCTGGGTGCGCACCTGCATCGGCGGCTGCGACAGCTGATCGGCCACGGTGTCCAGGAGATACGGGGTCTGGGATTGTGGGCGGGCGTCGACATCGACCCGTCGCTGGGCACCGGCAAGGAGATCAGCCTGCGACTGGCCGACCGCGGCGTCCTGGTGAAAGACACCCACGGTTCGACGCTGCGCTTCGCTCCGCCTTTGGTGGTCACCGCCCAGGAGATCGAGTGGGCGGTCGGCCGGCTTGCTGCGGTATTGCGGGAGGTTGCTTCATAATCAGCTGATCCGGCCACAGGAGGGGCGCTTGCCAGCCACGTCGATCAGCCTGAAAGAGCAGATGCTCCGGCGGCGCCCGGTGGTGGGCGCGCACGTCGCACAGGGGACCGCCGATCACCTCAAGCGCGGTATCGGAACCTTCCAGCTGACCATGTTCGGGGTCGGCTCGACCGTCGGCACCGGCATCTTCTTCGTCATGGCTGAGGCCGTGCCCGAGGCCGGCCCGGCAGTGATCGTCTCCTTCCTCCTCGCGGGCTTCGCCGCGGGGCTGGCCGCCGTCTGCTACGCCGAATTGGCTTCGGCGGTGCCGGTTTCGGGGTCGTCGTATTCGTATGCCTACACCACGCTCGGCGAGGTCGTGGCCGTGGGCGTTGCGGCGTGCCTGCTACTGGAATACGGGGTGGCCACCGCCGCGGTCGCCGTCAACTGGAGTGGCTACCTGAACAAGCTGCTGAGCAATGTCCTGGGATTCCAGCTGCCGCAAGCCTTGTCGGCCGCGCCGTGGGATTCCCAGCCCGGGTACGTGAACGTGCCGGCGGTCCTGCTGATCGTGATGTGCGCGTTGCTGCTCATCCGCGGCGCCAGCGAGTCGGCCAAGGTCAACGCCATCATGGTGATGATCAAACTCGGCGTATTGGTCGTCTTCGCCGTCGTCGCTTTCACGGCGTTCGACGCAAGCCATCTCCATGACTTCGCGCCCTTCGGGGTTTCCGGTATCGGCTCGGCCGCGGGCACCATCTTCTTCTCCTACATCGGCCTGGATGCCGTGTCCACCGCGGGTGACGAGGTGAAGAATCCGCAGAAAACCATGCCGCGCGCACTGATCGGCGCGCTGCTGACCGTCACCGGTGTCTACGTCCTCGTCGCGGTGGCCGCGCTGGGCGCCCAGCCGTGGCAGAACTTCGCCGGCCAGCAGGAAGCCGGGCTGGCCGTCATTCTCGACAACGTCACGCACGGCGGCTGGGCCGGCACGATTCTGGCTGCCGGGGCAGTCATTTCGATCTTCAGCGTCACGCTCGTCACCATGTACGGCCTGACCCGCATCCTGTTCGCCATGGGCCGCGACGGGCTGTTGCCCGCGAGGTTCGCGACGGTGAACGCACGCACTATGACGCCGGTGAACAACACGGTGATCGTCGCCATCGTCGCCTCGGCTCTGGCCGCGTTCATCCCGCTGCAAAAGCTCGCCGACATGGTGTCGATCGGCACGCTCACCGCGTTCGTCGTCGTTTCCGTCGGGGTGATCGTGTTGCGGGTGCGCGAGCCCGACCTGCCCCGGGGATTCAAGGTGCCGGGTTATCCTGTCACCCCGATCCTGTCGGTGGCGGCGTGCGGCTACATCCTGGCCAGCCTGCACTGGTACACCTGGATCGCGTTCAGCTGCTGGGTGTCACTGGCGTTGATCTTCTATTTCGTCTGGGGTCGCCACCACAGCGCGCTCAACGACGAGACGGTCGAGCGGTCGGTGGACGACGTCCTGTGACGGGCCGCTACTGGCGCGCCGCGGCGGCGTTGGCCGCCGCCTGAGCCCGCCGCAACGTCGCCGCGACATCGCCACGGCCCAAGAACATTTCGTCAAAGTACGGCTTCAGGGCGTCAAAGCCGGCGGCAAAGCCCGCGCCCCCAGGCGCCGCGATGCGCGGACCGTTCAGCACGGCGAAAAAGGGTGTGACGTCGACACCTCGCGCCGCCCAATACCGGAAGTAGACCGGTTGGGCCGAGGACACCGCCGGGACGGCCGCACCGTAGCGCCCCAGGTATTCGTTGCCCTCCTTGCTGCCCATCCAGGCCAGCACCTGGCGCACCGCGTCAGGATGCTTCGTCGCGGCATTGCCCGCCGCGGCGATGCCGTTGGTGACGCTGACCCGGCCCGCCGGCCCGGTGGGCATCATCGCCACACCCCAGTGGAAGCGGGCATCGCGCGCCACCGGCGCCAGGTTGTAGGTGCCGGATTGAAAGAGCGCCATTCTGCCGGCCAGGAACTGGTTGCGGCAGAAGTCGCCGTTGTCGTTGGTGTCGGCGGCGGGCGGTGCGACGTGGTCGCGGTTGATCAGGTCGACCAGATACCGAAAGGCCGTCACGGCACCGGGATTGTCGAACGCGAACGTGTCGCCCCGCTGGAACACGCCGCCGGCCGATCCGATGTAGTTCAGGTAGATGCCCTGGGGGTCGTTGGCCGCGTTGTACGCCCACTGCCGCACCCGTCCGGCGTCGAAACGGGATGTGTCGCCGCGGTTTCCGTCAGCGTCAACGGTGAGCCGGCCCAGCAGGGGACGCAACGTGTCGTTGCCGTCGGGGCTCCATCGCAAGGTGTTCAACTGGGCGGGTTCGACGCCGGCCGCGGCGAGAAGTTCCGCGTTGTAGTACACCGCGATTCCCGCGTCGGTCAGTTGCGGCACGCCCCACAGCGTCCCGTTGCGGGTGAACTGCTCGACGACCGGCCGCTCCCAGTCCGCAGCGGCATTGGGCCCCAGCACTTCGCCCATGTTCAGGAGCCGGCCGCTGTCGGCATACGCCGCGAGGTAGGCGTTGGACAGCCAGAAGATGTCGTCGGCACTGCCGCCGGCCACATCGGTGCGCAGCGTGTTGAAGTAGGTCGAGTACGCCACCAGGTTCAGGTGCACCTCGATGTCGGGGTGCGTGCGGCTGAAGGCCTCGAAGGATTGTCGATAGGCCGAGCCGATCTGATCGCCCCAGATGCGCACCGTGACGACGGTCTTGCCGCCATGGGGCTGTCCGGAGTAGTCCAGCAGCACCGCCATCGCCGCCAGCAGCACCGCCACCAGCGCAACCGATCCCGCGACCAGTGTGGAAAAGCGGGGCCGGGTCATTTGAGTCCCGAGACGACGATCGACGCGACGATGTGGCGCTGGAAGACCACAAACAGCGCGATCAGCGGGGCGATCGCGACAGTGGTCGCTGCCATCACCAGCGTCCACTGGGAATTGAACCGCGACTGCAGGTCGGCGGTCGCGACCGTGAGCCCCCGCCACTTGTGCCCGCTGGTGATCACCAACGGCCACATGAAGTTATTCCATTGCGACACCACCGTGATCAATGCCAGTGCGGCCAGGACCGGGCGACTGGACGGGATCACCACGTGCACGATCACGTCCAGTGTGTTCGCCCCGTCCAGGCGGGCGGCGTTGATCAAGTCGTTCGGGATGATCCTGAAGTGCTCGCGCAGCAGAAAGATCGCGTAGGGCGAGCCGAACATGAACGGCAGCACCAATGCCCAGAACGTGTTGCGCAGGCCGAGCTGGGCCATCATCAGATACATCGGCACCACCGTGACCGTGCCCGGCACCATCAGCGTCGCGATGTAGACCCAGAACAGCATGTCGCGGCCGGGGAATTGCAGGCGCGCGAAGGCGTATCCGGCCAGCACCGAAAAGGTCAACTGGCCCACCAGGATCACCGCCGTCACCAAGGCGGTCACCGCGGCCGCGCGGCCGAACCCGGCCCCGGCCAGGTTGGCGAAATTGGACAGCGTGGGTGGCCGCGGCAGCTGCAACGGGGTGCCCGTGACGAATTGGTGCGTCGAGGTGAATGACGTCATCAATCCAAGTGCGAACGGCGCCAACGTGATCAACGCTCCCAGCGACAGCCCGGCGTAAATCAGCACATTCGTGATGCGGCTAGGTGAGGTCATAGCTGATCCGTCGCCGGAAGTACAGATGCTGGACCAGCGTGACGCCGATCAGGATGACAAACAGCACCACCGCCATCACCGACGCTCGGCCGATGGACGCCGAACCGAACGCCTCGGTGTAGATGCGATGGGCCACCAGGTCGGTTCTGCCGGCCGGTCCGCCGTCGGTCAGCGCGTACACCATGTCGAAAACCTGTGCGGTGCTGACGATCCCGGTCACCAGCACGAAGAAGGTCGTCGGCCGCAGCATCGGCATGGTGATGCGCCAGAACCGCTGCCACGCGGTGGCGCCGTCGGTGCGTGCCGCGGCGTGGATGTCGTCGGGAATGGCCAGCAGGCCCGCCAGGAAGGACAACGACACGTAGCCGACATTGGTCCACACCACCACGGCCGAAACGAGCGGCAACGCAAAGCTGGGATCCGACAGCCATTCGATGCTGTGCCCGAGCACGGTGCTCACGGCGCCGTCGGTGGGAGCCAGGATCCATCGCCACAGCACCGCGATGGCCAGCGGCGCGCAAATCCACGGCAGCACGAACAGGGTGCGAAACAGATTGGTGCCGCGGAGCTGGCGGGCCAGCATGGTCGCGGCCAGCAGTCCCAGCACGGTCTGCGCCGGCACCACGATCGCGACGAAGATGACCGTGACGATCAACGAGTTGCCGAACCTGGCGTCGGTCAGCACCGAGCGCCAGTTGGACAGGCCCACAAAGTGCAGGGGGCCGAGCAGA
Organism: Mycolicibacterium vulneris; assembly: GCF_002104765.1. GTDB lineage: Bacteria > Actinomycetota > Actinomycetes > Mycobacteriales > Mycobacteriaceae > Mycobacterium > Mycobacterium vulneris. Next base: position 27,414 of record NZ_NCXM01000043.1, on the reverse strand, counting down.
TCCCATCGGCACAGGCTCAGCCAGAGCACGACCAGGATGGGCAGCAGCAGAAAGGCGAGCACGCCGAACAGGCTGGGCGCCAGCAGCGCGTAGCCCAGCGCAGTGGAACGAGGTTGTTTCCTCAGCACCGCGCTGGCCATGGGGTAATTAAACCGGGCGCCGCCGGGGTTTGGGGTGACCGGCCGTTACGGTGGAACCGTGACACCGAACCGGGGGATCGATGCCGACTTCCTGGACCTGCCGCGCCACGACCTGGCCGAAGCCGCGCTCTCGGCGGCCAAGGCGGCCGGGGCGACGCACGCCGACCTGCGGGTTCATCGCATCATTACCGAGATCATCCAGCTGCGCGACGGCGAGCTGGAGACCGCGGTGATCAATCGTGAGGTCGGCCTCGCGGTGCGAGTGATCGTCGACGGCACCTGGGGATTCGCCTCGCACGCGGAGCTGGGGCCGTCGATGGCGGCCGAGACGGCGCGGCGCGCGGTACACGTGGCAACCACTTTGGCGACGCTGAGCAGCGAGCGCGTCGAGCTGGCGCCTGAACCGGTCTACACGGACGCGGCCTGGGTGTCGGACTACCGGATCGACCCGTTCGACATCTCGACCACCGACAAGATCGCCGTGCTGGAGGACTACTCCGGGCGGCTGCTGAGCGCCGACGGCATCAACCACGTGTCGGCGATCCTGACCGCCGTCAAGGAGCAGACGTTCTACGCCGACACGTTCGGATCCTCGATCACCCAGCAGCGGGTACGGGTGCTGCCCTCGCTGGAGGCGGTGACGGTCGACCCCGCGGCCGGCAGCTTCGACTCGATGCGCACACTGGCGCCGCCGATGGGCCGGGGCTGGGAGGTATTGGCCGGCGACGAGGTGTGGAACTGGACCGAAGAGCTGGCGCAGCTGCCGTCACTGCTGGCCGAGAAGATCAAGGCGCCCACCGTCGTCCCTGGGCCCAAAGACCTGGTGATCGACCCGACCAACCTGTGGCTGACGATTCATGAATCGATCGGGCACGCAACCGAATACGACCGTGCGATCGGCTACGAGGCCGCCTACGCCGGCACGTCGTTCGCCACGCCGGACAAACTGGGCACCTTGCGATACGGGTCCCCGGTGATGACGGTGACCGCCGACCGCACCGTCGAATTCGGCTTGGCCACCATCGGTTACGACGACGAGGGGGTGGCCGCGCAAAGCTGGGATCTGGTGCGCGACGGCATCTTCACCGGCTACCAGCTCGACCGGGTGTTCGCGCAGCGACTCGGGCAGCCGCGCTCCAACGGATGCTCGTATGCCGACTCGCCGCACCATGTGCCGATTCAGCGGATGGCCAACGTGTCGCTGCAGCCGGCGCCCGACGACATCAGCACCGACGACCTGATCGGCCGGGTCGAGGACGGCATCTACATCGTCGGCGACAAGTCATGGTCAATCGACATGCAGCGCTACAACTTCCAGTTCACCGGCCAGCGGTTCTTCCAGATCCGCGACGGCCGGCTGGACGGTCAGCTGCGTGACGTCGCCTATCAGGCCACCACGACCGAGTTCTGGAATTCGATGGAGGCCGTCGGAGGCCCGTCGACCTGGCGTCTGGGTGGTGCGTTCAATTGCGGCAAGGCCCAGCCCGGGCAGATCGCCGCGGTTAGCCACGGCAGCCCGTCGGCGTTGTTCCGCGGCGTCAACGTGCTCAACACCCGCACCGAGGGCGGGCGCCAGTGATCTGCGCCGGCGACGATGCAGAGCGACGCGATGCTGAGGAGCGGGCGCCAGTGATCTGCGCCGGCGACGATGCAGAGCGACGCGATGCTGAGGAGCGGCGCCAGTGATCACTGCACAGCATGTCGTCAACATCGTGCTCGATGAGGCGGTCAAGCTCGGCCGCGCCGACGAGACCATGGTGCTGGTCACCGACAAGGTCGAGGCCACGTTGCGTTGGGCGGGCAATTCGATGACCACCAATGGGGTTTCGGTGAGCCGCAGCGTGGCCGTGATCTCGGTGGTGCGTCGCGGGTCCGGCGCGCGTATCGGCACGGTGGTGTCCGCCGAGGCCGACCCGCGAGTGCTGCCCCGGCTGGTGGCCGCGTCGCAGGAGGCGGCCGGCGCGGCGCCGGAGGCCGGCGATGCCGCGCCGCTGCTGAGCGATACCGGGGTGCCCGTCGATTGGGACGCGCCGGTGCCCGGCACCGGGCCCCTGGTCTTCTCGGACGTGGCCGACTCGCTGACCCGCGGCTTCCGCGGCGAAGACCGGCTGTATGGCTTTGCCCACCACAATGTTTCGACGATCTTCCTGGCATCGTCGACGGGATTGCGGCGACGTTTCACCCAGCCCACCGGGGCGGTGGAGATCAACGCCAAACGCGGCGGCGCCAGCGCCTGGGCGGGCGTCGGGACACCCGACTTCGTCGACGTGCCAACCGATTCGCTGCTCGAGCAGCTGTCGACGCGGTTGGGCTGGGCGCAGCGCAGCGTCGAATTGCCGGCGGGACGCTACGAGACGATCATGCCGCCGTCGACGGTGGCCGACATGATGATCTACATGGCGTGGTCGATGGCCGGCCGCGGCGCCCAGGAGGGCCGGACCGCCTTCTCGGCGCCCGGCGGCGGTACCCGGGTGGGGGAGCGGCTCACCGATCTGCCGCTGACGCTCTTCTCCGATCCGATGGCGCCCGGTCTGGCCTGCACGCCGTTCGTCGCCGTCAGCAGTTCCTCGGAGACGGTGTCGGTTTTCGACAACGGTGCGGAGATCAATCAGGTGGACTGGATCCGCGAGGGAGTGATCAACGCGCTGGCCTATCCGCGCGCCACGGCGGCCAAATACGACGTCGACTTCGCGGTGGCCGCCGACAACCTGGTGATGACTGGCGGGACGGCCAGTCAAGACGACATGATCGCGGCCACCGAGCGCGGCCTGCTGCTGACCACGCTGTGGTACATCCGCGTCGTCGACCCCACCACCTTGTTGTGCACCGGACTGACCCGCGACGGTGTCTACCTCATCGAGGACGGCCAGGTGACCGCGGCGGTCAACAACTTCCGATTCAACGAGAGTCCGCTGGACCTGCTGCGGCGGGCCACCGAAGCCGGCGTCAGCGAAAAGACCCTGCCCCGCGAATGGGGAGATTGGGCCACCCGCGCCGCGATGCCGTCGCTGCGCATACCCGACTTCCACATGTCATCGGTGAGCCAGGCCCAGTAATCCATTGCCGCCGCGCAGCGCGCGTTCTAGCGTGTGACGGATGGCGGCTCCGGTTTCTGTTCGAGAAGACCAGCTCACGCGGTTGGTGTCGTTAACTCCCGGCGACGGTCGCCTGGCGGCGCTGGTTCGCCGCGTATGCGCGCAGACGATGTCGCTGCCGCCGTTGCCTGCCAGCGTCGAGGTCGGCGAGCCGGAATCGGAAGCCGAGTCCGCGGTCGCCGAATTCGCCGAACAATTCAGCGCCGACGTCTCGTCGGTCACCGCCGAGCAGCGGTCGCGGTTGTGGAAGCAGCTAGGGGACCGCACGTTTGGCGTGGTCGTGCAGATGTACATCGCCGACTTCGTCCCCCGGGTGCGGGCCGGACTGGAAGCGCTCGGCGTCGGCGCGCAATACCTCGGCTGGGTCGGTCAACCAATTGCCTGGGATCACACCACCGATCCGTCGGATCCGGTGTTCAACGACTTTTTAATCGCGGTGGCGCGAATGCGTGCGCTCGACCCGGTGACTTCCGAACTGGTTCGGCTGCGTGGGGCGGCACAGCACAATTGCCGGTTGTGCAACTCGCTCCGCGAGGGCGGTGCGCTCGATGCCGGCGGTTCGGAAACGCTGTACGAGGAGATCGCGCGCTTCGAATCGTCGAGTTTGCTCGACGACCGCGCTAAAGCAGCGCTGCGCTATGCCGATGCGTTAATTTGGACGCCTGCGCACCTCGTCGCCGACGATGTCGCCGAGGTGCGCTCCCGCTTCTCCGAGGCCGAGGCTGTAGAACTCACCTTCGACATCATGCGAAATGCCAGCAATAAAGTCGCCGTGTCATTGGGCGCCGACGCGCCGCGCGTCGAGACCGGCACTGAGCGGTACCTGCTCGACGCCGACGGTCAGACGGTATTCAGCTGAAATTTGCGGACGCGCGTTCCGTGGTGCGGGGCCGGACCGGTCTTAGCTGACGGCGCGGCGAGGGCCGTCGCAGCTGGCCACAGATGTTGTGGCGCCGCGTGGTTGAGGGCTCAGCCGCCCGCTCGTCCGGGGGCGAGGGCACGAAATGTTAACCATTCGTACACTGCCGCGCAAGCGTCCGTTTCCGCTGTGTGTGGGGGTCATTCGCTACTTTTAGCGCGTTCGCCGATACTGATACGACACCGAGAAATGACGGTAACGAGATCGCAGCGTGGCCCGAGCCGGACGGCCATGGATCGTGCGCCGTGGGCCCACGTTCTCGATGGCTTTCCGTTTCGATCGTTTGCAGGAATTTCTAGCTGGGGTTTGCGTCGGAAGCGGCTGCGTTCCCGCGCAGAGGGAGGCTCGGAGATGGCAACCACCCGTACACGCTCGCGTACGCGGATATCATCATTTTTTGCCGCTGGCGCTGTGCTGGCGACCTCGATGGTGGGCGGCGCTGTGCTGGCAGCGCCGCAAGCTTCGGCGGCCTGCAATCTGAGTCAAGCCGATGATCAATACATCAACTTATTGGCTCAGAACAAGATGACGCATACCGCCGATTTCACTGACTGTCATATGGCCGCCGAGGGACGTTGGTTCGCCGACCAGGTCCGGAGCCACCCCAACCCGTTCGGCGAGGCCCAGGAACTGGTCAACATGGTGACCAATACCACCCATATGAGCCAGGCCCAGGCCGAATGGGAGGTCGAGTCGGCAATTTACGTTTACGCGCCGGACATGATCCCCAAGATCAAGGATGGAGCCGCTCAAGCAAACTGGCCTACAGAAGGCTAGTTCTACCCAGCGAGAGGTTGGGTACGTGGGCCCGCGGTAGGTAGGCCGACGGGTATTGCGCGCACGAAACGTTAGTCAGCCGTGCGTGTTTTGGATGGCCGTTTGTGGTCGTGTATTGGGTGCACTAGCTAACTAGAAAATAAGACGCCGGGTCGTCGTATGAAAGTGGCCCCCGCGCAGCAAGTAGTTGCCGTGCTGAGGCAGAACCGGATCATATGACCGTGCAACGCGGTTGAAATATATTATCTCCCTGAATTTTTCGCTACGCCCAGTTCACTCACTGTTTGCGAATCTCTTGTTTGCCATGCTCGTCGCTGGCGGTACACGATGAATTACGCACCTTGAAATACAGCAATTTTTCAAGTGAGGAGGTCTGGAAGGTGACAACTACACGCACACGGTCGCGCAGCCAGGTGCTGGCGATCGGAGCTGCTGGCGCCCTGCTGACGACAGCGATGCTGGGTGATGCGCTCGTGTCGGCACCGCGCGCGTCGGCCGCCTGCAATCTGAGTCAAGCCGATGATCAGTACATCAACTTGCTGGCTCAGAACAAGATGACTCATACCGCCGATTTCAACGATTGCCATATGGCCGCCGAGGGACGTTGGTTCGCCAATCAGGTCCGGAACCACGCCAATCCGTTCGGCGAGGCCCAGGAGCTGGTCAACATGGTGACCGATACCACCCATATGAGCCAGGCCCAGGCCGAATGGGAGGTCGAGTCGGCAATCTACGTTTATGCGCCCGACATGATCCCCAAGATCAAGGATCAAGCGGCGCAGGCAGGATTCATGCCAGGGCCTACCTGAGCCATACGGCCGGCGGGCGCCGCATCGTGTGCGCCCACCGGGGCGTTTAGCTTGCTCCTCACGCGGCGGGCATCGCACGAACATCTCGCAGTTGACCCAATCCGTTCGCGGGTTCCGGCCGACGGACGACGCCTCAGGTCTTCAGCTACGGTTTCCTACGGACAACCCTGTCGGGGGCGGTAGCTCAGTTGGTTAGAGCCGCGGACTCATAATCCGTTGGTCGCGGGTTCGAGCCCCGCCCGCCCCACCGGCCAAATGTACGACTTCGGGTGATGCTTGTCGTTTCGCCTTGGGTGGTTGGAGGGCGGACCATCAGACCGTAGGGGCCGCTCATCCCCACCAGAACGACGTGGCGATCGCCACATAGAGCGCGATGAGCACTGCTCCCTCGAACCAGGTCGACTCGCCGTCGAAGGTCACCAGCACCGCGACCAGCGCCGACATAATCATCGACGCCAACAGCAGCGGCGAGAACACCAGATCGAAACCGGGCTGGCCGAGCCATACCGCCGCCAGGCAGACGATCGGGGCGATGGTGAGCGCGATCTGGACGGGCGACTGGAGGACCACCTGAAGCGCGTAGTCCATCTGGTTCTTTGCCGCCAGCTGAATGCCGACGAAATTCTCCACCGCGTTGCCGGCGATGGCCACGATCACCAGACCGGCGAAAACCTCGTTGATGCCCGCTGCATGCATCGCTGGCTCGAGGGCGGCGACGAACCATTCCGACACGAAGGCCGCACCGATACCGGCGACGGCCAGCATGCCGATGGCCATCGCCAACGGCCAGTTGCCGTGTGCTGTCGCGGCGCTGGCGGCTTCGGCCGAATCGGGGCTGGCCACAATGGGAGAGGTCGCTCTGGAGGGTTTATCACCAGCTTGCAGCGCCGAGTCGGGGGCCCGGTTTCCGAGCGTGGCGGGCAGCGAGAGTGCGAACAGCGCGAGCATGACGATGGAGACGACGACCGACACCGCCCGTTCGTGCTGTTGCGCCGGGGTGTGTATTGCAGCGGTGAGCGAGGGGACGGCCAGGATGAACACCGCGAGGGTGAACATCAGTCCGAGGGTGCGTCCGTCGTCGGCGGCGAAGCGCTGGCGGCCGTGCTTGATCCCGCCGGCCACGAATGCCAGCCCGAGCACCAGCAGGGCGTTGGAGAGAATCGAGCCGACGATGGTGGCCTTCACCACGCCGTAAAGGCCTGCCTTGAGTGCGAACAGGATGACGAACAATTCGGGCAGGTTTCCCAGCGCCGTCTGCAGTATCCCAGTGGCGTTGGGCCCGAGCCGGTCTCCGAGCGCCTCCACCGAACGGCCGACCAGAGATGCCAGTGTGGCCAACGCGAGTGCGGAGATGGTGAACGCCAGCACTGCATTCGCGTGGGTGAAGTGGAGAACCCCCGCTGCCATGGAAGCGATCACGGTGGTGGTGATCATGATGCGGTCGCGCCGGGTCAGCAGCGGGAGCCGTTCGGTATGGGTGGTCGTCACGCGCCTCTCCTGCTCTGATCGCGCTGAAGTTTTCCACAACCGAACGGTTCGCGCGGAAAACACGCTGGGTCACGCTCATGCTGATAGGCGCCATCAACCTCTGGGCGACCCCGCTGGCTCAACTTCTTCGTTCTACTGCCCAAAGTCACTGCGTGGAATTGACTTTGGTCAACACCAGCGCCGCTTCGTTGTACGGAAACAGGCGGTAGAACACACGAGATGGCCCTACAACGAGCGTTGCGGCCTCAGCCTTACTCAGGAGGCGGGGATTGGCTAGCGCGATACTCTTGCCGCGCTTGTGCAGCACCGCCTGTCCACCGGCGAATACATTTTTCAACCAGTCCGATTTCAGCCCGTACCCGATGAGAACGACGAAGCCGTCGCGGATGGGAAAAACCAACAGCGGCGTTCGATAACGCTTGCCTGATTTGCGCCCGACATGATCGAGTGTCCCTTGGCCTGGGAGCCACGGCGTGATCGACCGAGCCGCTGGATTGGTGACTCGCCTATTGAAGTTTGCGACGGCCCTTGGCACCCGCATGGACCCCCCTCGCTCACAACCAAGCCCGAAAATTACCAGTATCCGCTAGAACGCTACGGCCTGTAGCGGATCGCTGTTACTAGGGAGCTAGCTGGCGCAAAGGCGGTCAGCCACTCTACGGACCGACGCGACGCGGTAAACGTCTTGCGCCCGGCCCTGGCGGCGGTCGGCCTCCCCGCGAGCCGGCCGGCCACAACCCTGAGGCATGGCGCCCGCGTGCCGGCTGTTGAAGGTGTCCAGCCGGCTGCACGGCCTAGGCAACTCTGTCGCGGCGCAACGGATTTCGCATGAAGCGAATTTATGCAGGTGTCGAAGTGATTGGGGCACAGCATGTTTACGTTGACGCGTGACCTGTATGGGATTGGGCTGCCCCAGCAGCGCCGGAGCAGGTTCCCGGCCGTCGCGGTCACCCAGATACCTTATGGGATAGCTCCCCTCTCCGGCGCGTAGGATCCCTATATGCGAAGGGCTTCCGTCGTTACATTCGCGGTTGGGTTGATTGTCGCAGTGTTCGGTCTGATCTGGGCGCTCCAGGGATTTGGAGTGCTTGGTGGGAGCCCGATGAGCAACACCACGACCTGGTCCATCATTGGTCCGATCACGGTGCTGATCGGCATCGTGATTGCGGTATTCAGTTGGCGGAAATTTTCGTCGAAATAGCGCTTCATGTCTCCACCACCGTGAAGTCCACGGTGTGCCAGCCGGTGGCGCCGTCGGGAACGGTACCAACCTGATCTGCTGTTTGGGTGCCGCCGGTGTTGTCGGTGGCGCGCACGGTGATGGTGTGTTTCCCTAGGCTTTTCGCCTGCCAGGGGAACCTCCACAACCGCCACGTCTCGTTGGAATAGCTCGCGCCCTGTTCAGCGGGCTGCCACACGCCATCGTCGATGAGGACCTCAACGGCCCGCACGCCGCGATTCTGTGCCCACGCGACACCGCCAAATACGACGGGCCCCATCGGCACTTTCTGACCACCTTTCGGCACATCGATCCGCGACTCGGTCTTGATGGGCCCACGCGGTGCCCAGCCCTGGCGCGTCCAGTACGCCGCTGCTCTGTCGAAGCGGGTCAGCTCCATCTCGACGACCCACTTAGTGGCCGACACGTACCCGTAGAGCCCGGGTACCACCAGCCGGGCCGGGTAGCCATGCTCGATCGGCAGCGGCTGACCGTTGAGGCCGACGGCCAGGAGCGCGTCGCGACCATCGGTGAGTGCCTGCACTGGCGTTCCGGCGGTGAACCCGTCGATCGACGTCGACAGCATCATATCGGCGTCTCCGTGCACACGGGCCACCGCAAGCAGATCAGCCACTCGGTAGCCTGTCCAGATGCCCGTCGAAATCAATGTGCCCCCAACGGGATTCGACACGCAAGTTAACGTCGTCACCGTTTCGACCAGGTCAAAGTGGGCGAGGTCGTCGAAGCTGTAGGTGGCTTCGTGGTCCACCATGCCGTGGATGCGCAGCCGCCAGTCGCCGTGGCTGAGTTGGGGAACACTGAGTGCGGTGTCCACCCGGTAAAAGTCGGCGCCGGCGGTGACAAAGCTCGGTAGCGCAACGCCGTTCGGTTGCACATCAGCAGGTATTGGTGGCGCCGATGTGCGCGGCCGGGGAAGTGTGAAGCTGTTGCGGTCAGCGGCCACCGAATGCACCAACCGCGTGACGACCGCACCCGCCACGCCACTCACTACTCCGAATCCGAGCAATCCCAACATGATCAACCTGCGCCGGCCGGCATCCGGCTCGTCGTGGTCGGCTCTGTCTCCCGGGTCTCCCAGGGCGGGCCAAAACCGACGGGTGAGCACGTGAAGGGTCGCCACGCCGCAGGCGGCGCCCGCGACGGTGGGGATGGTGTCGAGTGCTGTCGCACCCTGCCGCGACAGCACTGCAATGCATCCGAGGACGCCGGCCCCGCCGACCATGGCGCTACCGAGCGGGCGACGCTGAGTCTCGAGGGTCCCGGCGATTGCAGCGATCGTAGCGATCACCACGAGCACTACGACGGCCACGAAGAGTTTGTCCAGAGAGCCCAGGGTCTGAATGGCCCACTCTTTGATGGGACCCGGTGTCAGGTCGACGGCCATTGAGCCGACCGCAGCACGCGCATCGGCCCGCGCACCGAACGGTATGCCCACCAGCTGGGCTACTCCGAGCGAGACGGTCGCGGCGGCGACCCCAGCGATCATCCGCTCATTGGATGGGGCGACGACCATCGAACTACTGTACTCGCGTTCGCCTTAACAACCGCAAACATCTTGCCGTGCAAGCGAACCGGCGGCTTCGGCATGCGACCCGACTACCGGGGGCACGGTACTGGCGATCGAGCCTGACCCTGCACTGGGGCCACAGCCGTGACCTCGATCGGAGGTCCCAGCACGTCTGCAGTGATCGGCCCATACTGGAGGGGTCTCGGCGTTTCATCGGCCGTAAGTCGCCCGCACTCGCCGAGAAGCACTGACAGGACTTGCCCGGGTGGAAGTGGACATAATGATCGTCCTTTACGCATTGGCCGCAGCGTTCGGCCTTGGTGTGCTCTTGCTAGGCACAAACGTTCGGGTCGTCCAGCAATTCGAACAAGGCGTCGTCTTTCGTTTCGGACGTGCGCAAACCGGGGTCCGTGGACCGGGGCTCACGATGCTGATTCCAATCGCCGATCGCCTCAAGAAGGTGAACATGCAGATCATTACGATGCCGGTGCCCGCCCAGGATGGCATCACGCGCGACAACGTGACCGTGCGTGTGGATGCTGTCATCTATTTCAAGGTTGCGGATCCGGTGCGTGTGGTTGTCGACGTACAGGACTACGTGTCCGCTATTGGCCAGGTCGCGCAGACATCGCTGCGTTCAATCATCGGCAAAAGCGACCTGGACGACCTACTCTGCAACCGCGAGGGTCTCAATCAGGGCCTGGAGTTGATGATCGACAGCCCCGCGGTGGGCTGGGGTATTCACATCGACCGCGTGGAAATTAAGGATGTAGTACTGCCGGATTCGATGAAGCGGTCGATCGCGCGCCAAGCCGAGGCGGAGCGTGAGCGGCGCGCTCGGGTTATCACCGCTGACGGTGAACTACAGGCGTCTGAAAAACTGGCCCAAGCGGCCGAGACGATGGCAGTGCACCCGGCTGCGCTTCAGTTGCGGCTCTTGGAAACCGTGGTCGAGGTCGCCGCGGAGAAGAACTCGACCCTGGTGCTTCCCTTCCCCGTCGAACTGCTCCGGTTTTTGGAACGAGCAACACCGCAAGCCTCCGAGAGTCGGGACGACGAAGCCGCTATGCCCTCCACCTGAGCTGCGGCTCCGAAGACCGAGATGTCGACGCTGGACGAGCGATAGATCCCCGGAGACGCCAGCGGCCAGCGGTTTGGAAGTCGACACACGCATCGCGGATTCGGTATTCCGACTGAAACGAGTGGCCGTTCGAAACGGCTGAACCCGGGTGAGCTGGCCATGTTGGCCGACACACCTGACTCTCGTCGAATTACTCTTGGCCCAGCAAATCTCACGGAACCGCTGTGCGGGTTGTGCCGGCGTGGCGGGCCCGCTCGGCAGTGCGTTGTGCGGCCTCCGCATGCTCGGCGGCGGTGACGACCACCGCGTCAGACCCGGGGTACACCGTCGCCTCGTGCCCAGTCACCAGCCAACGCACCACGTATGGCGGCGAGCCGTCTTGCGAGCGCACCTCGATGATCTCAGCATGTTGATCATGCCGTTCCGTGGTTGTGCCCTTTACCACGAGGTAGTCGCCGACATTTGCCTTCATCGCCCGCCCCCTTCTCGTCCTGGTGAGACTGCGGACCCCTCCATCGTGCGCGCGTTCGTCACTTAACGGAAGTGTGAGTAACTACTGCAGCTTTCCGGCGACGAAGTCCGCGTTTGTAGGTCGGCGCGTAGCCCCACGTGGCTGAATTCCGACGCGGCAGCCGTGCGAAGCTCGCGCTCGGTTTCGCCACACTGTTTAAATTGTGCGCGTGGCAGCGCGCGCCGTCCTGGTCACCCCACTGTCGGGGCCGCTGGCCAGATTCGGCATAGCAGGGGCGAGCGCCCTTGCTCTCTGGGCTGACAGTTCCGGAGTAAGTCTGGAGGTCATCGACGCTTACCCCTCCGCGGCGTCCGCGATGCGGGCCGCGGAGGCTAGCCGGCCCAACGTGGTGTTCGGGCCGTACGGTTCGGGGCCCGCGCTCGCGGCCGCGGCCGCCAGCACAGGGGTCGTCTGGAACCACGGTGGCGCGACCGCCCGGCTGGCGCGGCCGGCGTATCCGCGTGTCGTCAACGTGGAGTCTCCCGCTTACCGCTATCTAGCCCGTGTGCTCGAAACACTTGTCGCCGACGGTCTTGGGGTGGGGTCAGAGGTGGTAATAGTGCACGTCGACACGGGATTTGGTCGCGAGGTGGCCGAAGGGGCGGCGACGGTCGCGCGGCGACTGGGTCTGCGGCGGCGGTCGGTCACTTTTCGGCCAGGCCGGGCCAGAGACATGCTGGCGCAGGTCCCGGCGGGCGATGTGCTGTTATCGGCCGGTTCCTTCGACGATGACGTCGCGATCGCGCAGTGGGCCAGCGAACACCGTTGGTGCGCAGTTGGATTGGTTGCCGCAGGGGTTGATGAGCTCCGGCATGCTATCGGTGATCGCGTGGAGGGGCTGTACGGACCGTGCCAGTGGTTCGACGACGGGACAGATGATCCCGCGGACGGACCCAACAGCGAGTGGTTCAGCCACCGTTACCGGGACGCGAACGGTACTGAGCCGCCGTATCCGGCTGCTGCGGCCTTCGCCGCGGGTGTCGTTTGGCAGCGCTGTGTGCAGGAAGCCGACACTAGTGAATCCTTGCCGGTGATGGCCGCGTCACAACAACTCGACACCACCACCTTGTTCGGTCGATTTCGTGTCGACCCGGTAACCGGCGTGCAAACCGGCCATCAGATTCGTATCGTTCAGTGGCGAGACGGACAGCGGGTGCTGGTCGATCAGCCACCTCGTCGGAAGTGAGCGCCAAAGTCACATCACCTCGTGCATGGGTCGGCGTGTTGGCGGCGGTCCGTCCCTGGCTAACCAGCTAACATCGGTCAGCTCGTCCCGTCGCGGCGGCAACGCGGCGTCAAGGGGCGAATCTGGCCCGTACTGAGCCCGAACCGAAGACGTACCGACAATGGTCAATTTCACCGTGTTACAGGCGATTTGAGCCGTCCCAAGTAGCGGTTTCGGCTGGTCGGCGCGGCGCTGGATAGGGACTGAATTCAACTGACGATTAGCGGGTGTGCGCCTGAGCGCCTGAATGGACCCGACATAGATGCGTTGCCGATTCCGAGGACCGTGGCGAATGAATTCAATTCCTATTAGCGCCTGTTCGGCCAACGACAACGAAAGTTGCGCCAAAACGCCAAAATCGAGCCTCGCCGTGCTAAAACCCGTACTAGGTCACCCTCTTCGGGCAGGGGGTTCACCCAATGCAATGGAGCTTTGGCGTGTTACCACACGAGAGGACTGTTATGAAACATATTGATCTGGCCATCAAGAGAAGCAACCTCGTACTCGTCCTCGCTCCCTGTTGATAAGGCAAAGACGCCATGGACTATGCGTTGCTCACGCCGGAGATCAACTCCGGGCGCATGTATGCCGGCCCCGGGTCGGGTCCGATGCTGGCCGCCGCGGCGGCCTGGGATGCGATAGCCGCTCAGCTGGAATCCGCTGCAAACGGCTATATTTCGGAAGTCTCGGGGCTCATGGGCCAGTGGTTTGGGCCGTCGTCGATGTCGATGTCCGCCGCGGCCGCACGCTATATCGGATGGCTGCAAGCCAGCGCCGCTCAGGCCGCGCAAACCGCCGGTCAGGCATATGCGGCGGCAGCAGCGTATGAGGCGGCCTTCGCGATGACGGTGCCGCCGCCGGCGATCGCGGCCAACCGCGCGCAGTTGATGGCGCTGATCGCGACCAACTTCTTCGGGCAAAACACCCCGGCAATCGCGGCCACCGAAGCTCAGTACTCTGAATATTGGGCCCAAGACGCGGCCGCTATGTACACCTACGCCGCCAACGCGTCGGCCGCGAGCACCTTGGCGTCGTATAACGAGCCGCCGCGCACCACCAACGAGTCAGGCCAAGGCGCTCAAGTACGAGCCATGGCGCAAAACGTCGGCAACACCACCAGCGGGCAGACCCAATCGCTGGTGCAGCAGGCGTCGACGAACACCACCGCCCATACCGTCAGCTACACCCCGCCGGCCAGCGCCGACCCCGACATCCCGGCCGGACAAACTGCCACCGTGCCGCCCGGCAGCATCATCAACGTCGGGACCAGCACACAGATGGTCGTCGGCAGCGGCTCGGTCACCATCGAACCCACCCCCGGCATCGGCAGCGGCTTCGAAGTCTTATCCACGTCTTCCATCATCCTCAACCCGGGCACCACCTTCTTTGCCGGCGCCGGCGGCCCGACGGGGTGGTTAGAGGGCGGCACCCCAGTCACCGGCCTCGTCACCGTCGGCGTCCAGTCCATCACCCTCACCCCCGCGCACCCCCTTATCGGGGGCATCGGCACCCTGTTCACCGGCTCCGTCACGCTCGGCCCCAACGGCGGCATCATCACCCTCAACGACACCGCCATCGGCTTCGCCGGCATCTCCGGTGCGACCATCACCAACCTCACCGGCACCGTCTCCTACACCAACGCATCGATACCGGGATTGGCCGCGTTGAGCACCACCCCCGGCCTGGCCGGAACCGCTGGAATTCAACCGCAATACAACGCGGAGGGGCTTGCGGACTGGGCGCGCAGGCTAGTTGGCGACGAAGTGCCGGCGGCCGGTTTAGGTTAAGGACAGCCCCGAAGACGGCGGGGTAGGGCGTTCACGCCGGTCAGGTGGAGCCGATGACGGGAATGACTCCAGGTGCCCGCTCCACCGTCGTCCAGTGACAGCCCGGTCTTTTCCTCGCCACAATCATTTCGGCATCACCACTATCACTAAGCTGCCGCTCATCGAGTACTGAGCTTCCGCTCATCTCATCGGGCTACAGCAAACGGACCAACGAAAGCGTTGGAGCGCAAGCAATCTAGATTTCCTTGGGTGGCGTAAGAATCACGTAAGTTTCTCACCGAGAAGGAACCGCAGAATCATTAGCCTCGTTACCCAGTCGAGAGAATGGCCTCGCCCGCCGATTGGGCACATGCCGGTGCATATCAACGCTGAGGTCCTGACGCACGAGGCCCCGGGGAGGAAAATATGGCGATTACTGACGTTCCGGCCTTCGCCCACTTAACCGACATTGACATCGAGAGTTTGGCCGTTGAGCTGGATGCGATCCGGCAAGACGTCGAGGATTCTCTGGGTGATAGCGACGCCCGCTACATCCGCCGCACCATCGCCGCGCAACGTGCCCTCGAACTAGCCGGTCGGCTCATGCTGGCCGGAGGCTCGAAGCGTTGGGCATGGTGGACCGGAACCGTGGCTCTGGGCTCAGCCAAGATCATCGAGAACATGGAGATCGGTCACAACGTCATGCACGGCCAGTGGAACTGGATGAACGATCCCGAGATTCACTCCACGAATTGGGAGTGGGACATGAATGCGGTCTCCAAACACTGGGTTGCGGGCCACAACGTCAAGCACCACAAGTACACCAACATCCTCGACATGGATGACGATGTGGGCTACTTCATCCTGCGGGTCACCCGGGACCAGCCATGGAAGCCGTACAATCTCGGCAATCTGCTGTTCAATACGCTCCTCGCCCTGGGGTTCGAGTGGGGAATCGGTTTGCAGACCATCGATCTGGAGAAGATCCTGAAGCCTGGCTCAGAGCGCGACTTCACCCTCGAGCAGACGCGCGAGTTCTCCGCCAAGGTCGGCGGTCAGCTGTTCAAGGACTACGTCGCGTTCCCAGCGCTCACCTCGATGTCGCCGGCAGCGACCTACAAGTCGACGCTGAAGGCCAACGCGGTGGCCAACGTCATCCGCAACGTGTGGGCCAACGCGGTGATCTTCTGTGGGCATTTCCCCGACGGTGCCGAGAAATTCACCAAGACCGACATGATCGGCGAAACCAAGGGCCAGTGGTATCTGCGGCAGATGCTGGGCAGCGCCAACTTTGAGGGCGGGCCCGTGCTGCGGTTCATGAGCGGCAATTTGTGCCACCAGATCGAACACCATCTGTTTCCCGACCTGCCGAGTAACCGGCTGCATGAGGTCTCGTTGCGGGTGCGCGCGTTGTGCGCCAAGTACGACTTGCCTTACACCACAGGCTCGTTCGCGATGCAGTACGGCAAGACGTGGCGCACCATCGCCAAACTGTCGTTGCCGAACAAATACTTGCGCGACACCGCCGACGACGCACCGGAAACCCGCAGCGAGCGGATGTTCGCTCACCTCGAACCCGGTTTCGCCGGGACGGGCCGGGTGACAGGGCGCCGCCGCGGGCTCAAGACAGCGATCGCAGCGGTGCGGGAACGGCGTGGTGTGAGAGTGAGCCGGTGAAGCTCGCAGCTACCCGTGATGCAATTCGCCGTGCTCCGGCTCAATCCGGGTGTTCTGCCGGATCAGCGACCGCGCCCGATGCAGGTGCTTGGCCGCCCACCGGCGATACGTCCGTCGAGCCCAGGACATCCGTTCCTGCGAACGCTCCGTACGGCGCACCAGCTCGAGGTCGACATGGTCGAGCTCCTCGGGCCCGATCTCGATTCGGTCGTGGCCGTGGATGAACTCCAACACCAGCGCATCGGGATCTAGCAGTTCGCGCTCCCACGCCTCGTGGTCATCGAGATCGGCGATGCCCATCGTGTCGGCGGCGTTGCGAAGCACCTCGCGCAGTTCGCCGTCGAGCAGTTGACGAAACGCGTCGGCGCCCTGCCGCGGGTTGGCGATCATCCACGAGTGGTATGCGTCCGGCACCATGTACAGCGTGGCGTCGGACTCCTCGGCGATGTCACGTGCGTGCGGGAACGGCACGATCAAGTCTTTTTCGGCGTGCACGACCATGGTGGGCATCCCCTCGTCGCGCATGGTGTGCAGCATCGGCGTGTAATCACCGGACTCGGTGATGGCCTTGATCGTCCGGACGGCCCCGAGGGGATAACGCAGGTTGGGCACCGCCACCGCGGCCAGCACGCGGAAATATCCGAGCTGCTCGCCGGGTGAGAGCTGCGTCGGGTCGCCCAGTGTGTCGCGGACCGCAGTGTAGGCCGCGCCCAACGCCTTGGTTGGAGACCGCACCAGTTTGGGGATCGTCGTGTCGAACCGGGCTCCGGCCGCCGGGTCGAACAGCACGGCGGCGAGTACCCGCTCGGGCGCGCGTGCGGCCAGCTGGATTGTCATCCGCCCGCCCATTGAATGGCCGACGAACAACGCCTGCCCGATCCCGAGGGCGTCCAGCGTGCGCAACACCGAATCGGCGCGGTCGGTGAAGGTGCACGCGTCGCCGGGCAGTCGCCCGGTGTCGCCGTGACCTGCGGCATCGACGGCGACGACCAGAAATCCCATCCCGGCGATCCGGCTGAGCATCCGCAGATATGCCCGACGACTCAGCAGGAGCCCGTGCATAAAAAACAACGGCACCCCGCGGCCGCCGACTGAAAGTCCGATCCGGCGTCCGTCATCGAGTTCCACGACATGATGGCTCAGGCGGATGCGGCTCGGTGATGTCTCCGTCATGGCCACGGCGGAATTCCCGGCCGGTCAGGCGTTAAAACGGTTGCAGACCAAATCCCGCGAGCCGGTATCGAGCAGCAAGCGTCGCGCTTGTCCGGCTACAACTGGGGTATCCGGTTGAGCAAGATGACGCAAATGTCCTATCGGAGCACAGACGAAGTCGACCCGTGCGTGCGTGTTTACGGGGCGCGGGTCCACAACTTGCGGGGGGTCGACGTCGTAGCGCCGCGCGACGCGCTGGTCGCGTTCACCGGAATCTCCGGATCCGGCAAATCGTCGCTGGCCTTCGGGACCATCTACGCCGAGGCCCAGCGCCGCTACTTCGAATCGGTCGCTCCGTACGCCCGTCGGCTGCTATTGCCGACCGGCGCACCAAAGGTGGATGACATCACCGGGCTACCGCCCGCCGTCGCACTGCAGCAGCGCCGAGGTTCGGCGACGTCGCGGTCGACGGTCGGCACCGTCACCACCCTGTCGAACCTGCTGAGGATGCTGTTCTCCCGCGCCGGCACCTATCCGCCGGGGGCCACGGAACGACTGGACTCCGATGCATTCTCGCCAAACACTGCGGTGGGCGCGTGCCCCGAATGCCACGGACTGGGACGAATCCACCGGGTGACCGAGGAGACACTGGTACCGGACCCCTCGCTGACCATCCGCGAAGGCGCCGTTGCCGCATGGCCGGGCGCCTGGCAGGGCCAAAACCTCCGCGACATCCTCGTCACGCTGGGCTACGACATCGATAAGCCATGGAACAAACTCCCTAAGCGGCAACGCAATTGGATCCTGTTCACCGATGAGCAACCAACAGTCGAGATCGATCCGAGCCGGCATCCCGTGCAGGCCGACTATTACTACAACGGCACCTTCTCCAGCGCCGAACGTCACGTCCGCCATACGCTGGCCAACTCCCATAGCGCGATGATGCGTCGCCGCGTACTGCAATTCGTCAACAGCGTCGAGTGCCCGGTGTGCGAGGGTTCCGGGTTGCGGCCGGAGGCGCTGAGGGTGACATTCGCCGGGCGCACCATCGCCGACTACACGGCGATGCCGTTGGCCGAGCTTGCTGACGCGTTGCGCCCGACGGCATCTCGGACCGATGCCGCCGCCGCCTACGAGTCGACGAAATCCGGTGAGCTGACCGAAGTGGCAACCATGATCGCCGCCGACCTCGTTGCGCGCCTGCAGGTACTCATAGATCTCGGCCTCGGCTATCTCACGCTGAGTCGCCGCACTCCGACGGTGTCGCCTGGCGAACTGCAGCGGTTGCGGCTGGCCACCCAACTGCGCGCCGGGTTGTTCGGGGTGCTCTACGTGTTAGACGAGCCGTCGGCCGGACTGCACCCTGCCGACGCCGAACCGCTACTCGAGGTGCTCGATCGCCTGCGGCGCGCGGGCAATTCGTTATTCGTGGTCGAGCACGACATGGACGTGGTCCGCCGTGCCGACTGGATCGTCGACGTGGGGCCTGGGGCCGGAGAGCTCGGCGGAGGTGTGCTCTACAGCGGGCCGGTGCCGGGTCTCGCCGACGTCGAGGGGTCGGTCACTCGTGAATACCTTTTCGAGGAGGCCAGCCCGTCGCCTCGTCAACCGCGCACGCAGTCCGGGTGGCTGCGGCTGCGCGGGATCTGCTTCCACAATTTGCGAGACCTCGACGTGGACCTGCCACTTGGGGTCTACACCGCGGTCACCGGAGTATCCGGGTCAGGCAAGTCGACGCTCGTCGTCAAGGTCCTCGGCGATGTCGTGCACAGCCAGCTCGGCACCGGGCGAGGAGCCGAGCCGGCCGAATCCGATGAGGACGAAACCGACAGTGGGATCGTCGATCTCGATCACGACGCGAGTGTCGGCGTGACGGCAGAGGGGGCCGAGGCGATCAACCGGCTGGTATCCGTCGACCAGCGCCCGATCGGACGCACGCCGCGCTCGACGCTGGCGACTTACACCGGCTTGTTCGACGCCGTGCGCCGCGAATTCGCCGCGACCCCGAAGGCGCGTCGCCGTCGGTGGAAGGCGGGCAGGTTCTCGTTCAACGTGGCCGAGGGTCGCTGCCCCACCTGTCAGGGAGAGGGGTTCGTCTCGGTCGAATTGTTGTTCCTACCAGGCACATACGCCACCTGCCCGGCGTGTCGAGGAGCCCGATACTCCGACGAGACACTCGAGGTGCGCTATCGCGACCGTACGATCGCCGACGTGCTCGCGATGACCGTCGATGAGGCCGCGGAGTTTTTTGCCGACGTCGCCAGCGCAGCGCGGAGCCTGACCACGCTGCAAGAGGTCGGACTGGGCTATCTCCGTCTCGGGCAGCCCGCGACCGAGCTGTCGGGTGGCGAGGCGCAGCGGATCAAGCTCGCCACCGAATTGCAGAGACCTCGACGGGGGCACACCCTCTACGTCCTCGACGAGCCGACCACCGGGCTTCACCCCGCCGATGTGGATCTGCTCGACCGTCAACTGCACCGCCTGGTCGAGGCGGGCAATAGCGTCGTGGTGGCCGAACACGACATGCGGATGGTCGCGGGGGCCGACTGGGTGATCGACCTGGGGCCGGGAGCCGGCAGCGACGGCGGACGGGTCGTTGCGGCGGGCCCGCCGAAGAAGGTGGCAGGTGCGAAGCACAGCCGCACGGCGCCGTATCTGGCGAGGCGCCTGGCGCGCGCCGAGTGCCTACCGGCTTAGGCGCCATCGCGAATCGAGTCAGGCAATCTGGACAACCGCTTGTTCGAAGTATTGGTTGTAGGCAAGGTAGACCGGTTTCTTCCCGGTCCGGTCGAGAAACTCTTGGAATGCCCTGAACTCCTGTTCCTCGGCGCCCGGGTAGTTATAAAACTCATCGAATACGATTACGGTACCTGACACGATGTTGTCGAACAGTTGGTTGAAAATATCGTTCGTCGACGCGTAAATGTCGCAATCGACATGTAGGAAAGCGATGGGAGTGGATTTCAGAACTCGGCTTTTGAACTCCGGAAGGGTTTCGTGGAACATGCCCTTTACCAGAGCTACGTTATGGAGCACCGGTGGCATCCACCCCTCGACGTTCGCCCGAAAAGTGCCTTGGGGAACGGTGATATCGGTGCGAGCCCATCGTTCAGGGAGGCCGTCGAAGGAATCGAATCCCCAGATGCGCCGCCGGGGATTGAGCGCGGCAATGAAGTTGATGGTTCTGCCGGTGCATACGCCCATCTCCAAAAATGCGCCCGGCAACGTAACGTGGTCAGAGCCGAATTTGAGCAATTCCGCATCGGTGTCGAGGGCCTGGGCATCGCCGAAGTGCTCGGTCACCATCGTCCGCGCTGTCGGCGATTCTCGATAGTCCTTGTCCATCGGGTAGAAGTTAAGGATTTGATGCCCATGATGCCATTCATCGCTCACGATCGGCATCTTCACCAATTGAGCCCAATTGAATCCGTTGCTACACGGATAATCTGACGTCATCGACGGCTCCATGCGCTCAACCTCCTCGCCGGAAGACGCAGCATGATTATCGGCAGCGTAGAGGCTTGGCACGTCATTCACGATGGATTGTGAAATCCGATCGACACCGGTGGTAGATCGTCGAGATCCCAGGGTCCGACGGTCACACTCACGCGCGCCATCGCCGCGAAACTTCCGTCACCTGCCGAGCCGCCCGGTCCGGCTACGGTACTGCGGCGACATTGCTACTTCGACACGAAAATTTGAGTCACCGGAACGGCCGGTGGCGCAGTACTCTTATGTGCCAGCATCTCCATAAAGGAGCGGGATCGTGCGGTCTCAGAGAGTCGTCGTCAGTCGGCCGGATCGGCTCCCGTTGGCCGCTCGCGCGTCCGCGGTGCCCGCAACAATCCTCGACCTAGGCGGTCGGTATCCAGGGGCCGCAGTGTTGCTCGCGGCGCCGCTCACAGTCGCCGGTATCTGGGGAATGGTCACCCGCCCCTCCTTGGCGCTGCCGCTGGTACTGCTGGTCGGCGTGGCCTTGGTGTTGGCCGATTTCCTAGCGGGCCCATACAGAGTGGCTGAGCAAAAAGCCAGGGCCGCGGCCGGCGCCCCGATGCGGAACCGTCAGCCGCTCGTTAATCACCCCAGGCCGCCGTCCAAGCAGAAGCCGCCGCGACCCAAGGTCGAAGCTCACGCGGGGGCCGAGGCCGAGGCCGCCGCCGCCCAGGCGCTGGCCGCCGAAGCCGAAGCGGTGGCCGCCGCAGCGCGGGCGCGGGCAGACGCGGCCGCCGCCGAAGCGCTGGCCGCGGAAGCGGAGGCGCTGGCCGCAGAAGCCGAAGCGCTGGCCGCCGAGGCGCGGGCGCAGGACGAAGCCGCCGCGGCCGAGGCGCTGGCCGCCGAGCCCGAAGCGGTGGCGGCCGAGGCTCAGGCGCAGGCAGAGGTCGCCGCGGCGGAAGCGCTGGCCGCGGAGGCGCGGGCGCGAGAGCGGGCGCACGCGGAAGCCGCGGCCGCCGAAGCCCTGGCCGCCGAGGCGCACAAGCGGGCAGAAGCCGCCGAAGCCCAAGCCCTGGCCGCCGAAGCCCGGAAACAGGCCAAAGCCGCCGAAGCCCACGCCCTGGCCGCCGAAGCCCGGAAACGGGCACTAGACGCCGAACCCGAAGCTTTGGCCGCCGAGGCGCGGGCGCAGGCAGAGGCCACCGAAACTGAAGCCCTGATCGCCGAGGCGCGGGAACGGGAACGGGCACGCGCAAAGGCTGCCGAAGCCGAGGCGTTGGCCATCGAGGCGCGGAAACAGGCGGAAGCCGCCGAAGCGCAGGCGCTGGCCGCCGCAGCGAGGAAGCGGGCAGAAGCCGCCGAAATCGAGGCCCTCGCGGCCGAAGCTCGCAAGCGGGCAAAGGCCGCCGAAGCGGAAGCGCTGGCGGCCGAGTCGCGGGCGCGCGCCGAAGCCGCCGAAACCCAGGCCCTGGCAGCCGAGGCGCGGGCGCGGGAGCGGGCGCGTGCGGAAGCCGCCGAAACCGAGGCCCTCGCCGCCGAGTCGCGGGCGCGCGCCGAAGCCGCCGAAACTCGCGCTCGGGCCGCCGAGGTTTGGGCGGGAGCAGAAGCCGCCGAAGCCCAAGCTCGGGCCGCCGAGGCGCGGGCGAAGGCAATCCGGCTGCGCCTTGAGGCTGAAGCCAAAAACAGGCGGCCGCCGCAAGGGGACCAGCCGTAGCCGGTGGCGCGGCGTCCGCGAACACGCTGAACGGACGCGAGTAGCGGCGTGTGGCCGGAAGTGTGGAAAATCGGCACCTGGGTATCCCAGCGGGCGTATGTCTACGGCACGGATACAACCGGATCAGCGCGAACTCGACGGTGTCCAACGGATCGTCGATGCCATCTCCCAGGCGTTCGCCGCCAAAATCGTCGGGCAGCGTGACCTTCGCGAGTCGTTGCTCATCGGTCTGCTGGCTGGCGGCCATGTCCTGCTCGAAAGCGTGCCAGGCCTGGCCAAGACCACCGCCGCCAAGGTGCTCGCCGAGTCGATTCATGGCCGCTTTCAACGCATTCAGTGCACGCCGGACCTGCTGCCCAGCGACATCATCGGCACCCAGATCTACGACTCGGCGACCAACTCCTTCGTCACCCAACTGGGACCGGTGCACGCCAACATCGTGCTGCTCGACGAGATCAACCGGTCCAGTGCCAAGACACAGAGCGCGATGCTCGAGGCGATGGAGGAGCGGCAGACCACGATCGCCGGGCAGGTCCACCCCCTTGCAGACCCGTTTCTGGTCATCGCCACCCAGAACCCCGTCGACCAGGAAGGCACCTATCCGCTCTCCGAGGCGCAGACCGACCGTTTCCTGCTCAAGGAGATCGTGCGCTACCCCTCCCCGCAGGAGGAGGTGGAAGTCATGTCGCGGATCGACGCCGGCGTCTACGACAGGGGGCAGCCGACGGCGCCGGTGGTCAGCCTCGACGACGTGTTGCGCCTGCAGGAGGTGGTGCGTCACGTCCACATGGACCGTGCGCTGATGCTTTACGCCAGCCAACTGGTCGACGTGACCCGCCACCCCGCGCGGGCGCTGCCCAAGCAGATCGCGCGCCTGGTCGAGTACGGTGCCAGCCCACGCGCCACCATCGCGTTCTGCAAGGCGGCCCGGGCGCAGGCGGTGCTGGCCGGGCGCGCGCACGTGCTCCCCGAGGACATCGCGAAGCTCGCGCACCGGGTGCTGCGGCACCGGCTCATCCTCGGCTTCGAAGCGGCCAGCGCCGACATCAATGCCGAGGTCGTGGTCGACGCCGCGCTGCGGGCCGTGCGTGTGCCCTGAGGCCAATCGTGGGTAAGCACCTCAACCGGGCGAAGGCGCACTTCGGCACCGACACCCGCGGCCTGCTCGAAGGCGGCCGCTACGCGCTATTGCACACGCGCAGCATGGAATTCGACGACCTACGCCCGTACGTTCCCGGCGACGACGTCCGAGACATCGACTGGAAGGCTTCCGCACGCTCGGGCGGCGTGCTCATCAAACGGTTCGTGTCCGAAAAGCACCACAAGATCCTGCTCGTCGCCGACGCCGGTCGCAATATGTCCGCGCTCGCCCCGAGCGGGGAATGCAAACGCGAAATCGCCGCGCACATCATGGGCGCGGTGGGGCTGATCGGCCTGCGGCGGTCCGACCAGATCGGCATGGTCTACGGCGACCGTCGCGGCAGCGTGAACATCCCGCAGCGGCGCGGCGAGTCGCACATCGAGGGACTGCTGCACCGCTGGTACCAACACACCACGACCGGCCCCGGTCGCAGTGACGTTACCGCCCAACTCGACTACGTCGCAACGCATTACCGGCACGCCATGCTGATCATTGTCGTTTCCGACGAACCGGAGGTCGACGACCGGCTCAGCGAAGTGCTCACCCGACTGACCGGGCGCCACGACATCATGTGGGCGATGGTGTCCGACATGCCCGCGGTGGGTCCCGACAACACCGACGGCTACGACGTCGCCACCGGTCGCTTCGTCCTGAACGGAGCCGACCTCGGCCCCCGGGTGGTCACCGCGTACCGCCGCGCCGAGCAGAGGCGGCGGAACCGCCTCGATGCGTTCCTGACCGCCCACGCCATTCCGTACGCGACTATCGCCGGCAGCAAGGACATTCGGCGCGAGCTCGTTCGCCTGACCGAGGTGGCGGCCCGTGCCGGATGACCTGCTGCGCCATGTGTTCGGTCCGCAGCCGTACTCGTCGGCGTGGCTTTGGCTGGCTGTACTGTTGATCCTTGCCGTGTTCGGTTGGTATGCGGGTGTTTTCGTGTGGACACTGCCGTCGGACCGGTTGCGCCGCATCCCGGTTGTGCGGCGAGTGCATGCCTGGCTGATCCGCAACCAATTCGCCCGCCACGTGCAGGGTATCGCCGACGAGCACATTGCCGGGCGGATGTCGGCTCCGGCGGCGTGCGCGGCGATCAGCCGGACGCTGCGCAGTTTTCTGCATCAGGCGACCGGCACACGGGCGCAGTATCTGCAGATCGCCGCCGTGGCCGACGGGGACCTGGCCGCCGCCGCGCCGCTGCTCACCCGGCTCAATGACGGGCAGTTCAATTCAGAGACGCAGGTCGACGTCGATGACGTGAGTGCTCGGGCGCAGGAGTTGATCCGCGCATGGACCTGAGGTGGTGGCCGGTCGCGCTCATCGGAGTGACCTGTTTCGTCGCAGTTGTCGCCCTGGCGGCGTTACTGTCGATGACCGCTACCCGCCGGCAGCTGCGCCCGCTGGCCAACGTCGCACGACTGACCCGGTTGCCCGAGTACGCGAAAGTAGCGCGGTTGCGGTCGCTGTCGACGATTGTGACGTTGGTGGTGCTGACGGTCATGTTCGGCGCCGCGACGTGGGCCGCGGCCCGTCCGAGCGTGACGACCAACGATTTCGACACCGCCCACCCCGAGGACATCATGTTGTGCGTCGGGCAGCCGGTGGCCGACGCGTCGACGGCGGACCTGCTCGACTACTTCGCGCGCCAGACCACGAATTCCCCTCCGGCCCAACGCATCGGCCTGACGTCGGCCAACCGTCGCCTGGTGCCGCTGACGCGCGACCATCAGTACGTCGTCGGCCGGTTCGGCGACTATACCGGCGCCCACGAGGCGCCATCGGCGTCGTTCGCCCCTGCGGTGCCGTATACCGACTACGCCGCAAGCGTGAATGACGTTCTTGCGCTGTGCCTCTCCGGCTTTCCTACCGCCGAGCAGCGCGCCACACACCGGCGCTCGGTCATCTATCTCGGGCCGTCGGATCTTCGCGCCGCGGGGGAGCAGCGTCCCGCACTGTTCACCGACGGCAGCCTCCGGGCCCTGGTCGAGCGGGTTGGGGCCCAAGTCAACGTGATCGACACCGCCGTCTCACCCGCGAGCCCTGCGCTGGTCACGCTCGCCAACCAGACCGGCGGCCGGTACGTCGCCCCGGGAGCCAAATCGGTGACCGCGGCGCTCAACGAGATTCGCGCGCACGCCCCACCGGCGCGCCGTGCCGACGGCACGGTCGTGACCGCGGACTTCCGCGACGCGCCGGTGGTACCCCTGGTCATCGCCTTGTTGTCGGCGGCCGTGCTGTCGGTGGCCCTCTTGGTGTTACGCCGATGACGTTTCAACCCGTATTGCCGTGGCCGATCCTTGCGGTCGTGGCCGGCGCGCTGTTGCTGGCGCGCGTGGTGGCGCTGCGACAGGTGTTGCTCTCGGCGGGACACCGGCGGGGTCGCGCGGTACTGCGCTGGAGTGCCGTGACGTCGGCGGTGCTGCTGCTCATCGCGGCGACCACCCGCCCGGCGCTTCTTGGCAACGAAAACGGCCAGGGCGCAACGGCCGCCGCCGGCGCCAATCTCAACGTGTTCCTGGTCGTCGATCGCTCGGCAGGCGCAAATGCCGAGGACCACGGCAACGGCGAACCGCGGATCTCGGGCATGGGCGACGACATCGCGGCGTTGATCAAGCAGTACCCGGCGGCACGATACGCGCTCATCGACTTCGGCTCGAAAGCCGCCCTGGATTGGCCGCTGTCCGAGGATGTTTGGAGCCTGCGCCCCACCATCGCGGCCCTCGGCTCGCAGAACGCGGCTTCCGACGTGAACGCGGGCGCGGCGGACAACGTGCTCCGCTATCAGCTGATCCAGGCGACGCAGCAATACCCGGGTTCGCGGAACGTGGTGCTCTACTTCGGCTTCGGTGCACCGGGTTCGCGCACGCCCCAGGGCGACTTCAACCTCATGGGAGGTTCGGTGGCCGGGGGAGCGGTGCTGGGTTACGGCAGCGGCGACGCGATCGACGAGTCCGAATTACGCAGAATCGCAGCACAACTCGGTGTCCCGTACGTACACCGCGAGCTCGGTCAGCCCTTCCAGGTTGGACTGCCCGACACACCGGGTAGCAAAGGGGATGCCGCCGACCGGACCGAGCTGTATTGGCTGCCTGCCCTGCTCGCGGCCGGACTGCTGCTCGCCGAGATCTACCTGTCGGTCCGAGAGTTCCGGCGCGGCCGCATTGCCCGACGGGACCTGGCGTCGTGACGCGCAGGCCGGCTCGGTTGGGGCTGCGACGGCGGCTCCTCGTCTACTCGGCGCCGGTCGTCACTGTCGCGCTGCTGGTCGCAGTCAAGCTGTTGTCGGTTGTGCTGGCCGGCAATTCGGCGGCTGGCGCCTTTGCGAGCCGCGACGGAGACGCGATGGCGGCCGACGCGGCGATCCTCGGCTTGGTCAACGTGGTGGAACCGGCGAGGGCGCCGTTCGCCGCGGGCGCAGCCGCCGTGCTCGACGGCCGGCTCGAGGATGCCGACGCGCACTTCGCCGACGCGCTGGCCCGAACCGACGTGGCGGGCTCGTGCCCGGTGCGCGTCAACCTCGAACTCGTCCGCGAAACCCAGGGCGACCGGGCCGCGGCGGCAGGAGATCGCGCACGCGCCGACGAGCGCTACGCGAGCGCGCTGGCCATCGTCGACGCCGCGCCGCACGCATGCTTCGCCGGCAACACCGACCCGGATCCACAGCGGCACGCCATCCGAGACGACGCCGCAAACCGATTGGCGGCCAAGAGGACTGCGCTCAACGCCCCGCCCCCGGCAACGCC
>NZ_NCXM01000042.1 GCF_002104765.1 Mycolicibacterium vulneris | reverse complement strand
GGCTACGGCGGACCCCCGCCGCCTCCTCCGGGTTACGGACCGCCCCCGGGATATGGCGCGCCCCCTCCCGGCTACGGACCACCGCCCGGCTACGGCGGCCCGCCCGCGTTCAGCATCGGGGACGCGTTCGGCTGGGCCTGGAACACGTTCACCAAAAACGCTGTGGCACTTATCGTTCCGACCCTGGTGTACGCGGTGCTGTTTGCCATCGCGTCCACCCTGATCGGCCTGAGCCAGAACATGGGCACCACGACGAGCAACTCCGACGACGACTACTTCACCTTTACCGCGAACCTCAACGGCGGCGGGATGGCGCTGCTTATCCTCGGCTATCTCGCCGCCTACCTCGTGGGCGCGTTCGCCCAGTCCGCGTTCCTGTCCGGCTGCCTGGATCTGGCCGACGGTCGCCCGGTGACCATCGGGTCCTTCTTCAAGCCGCGCAACTTCGCCATGGTGTTTCTGGCGGCGCTGCTGGTCGGGATTCTCACCTCGATCGCCTCGGTGCTGTGCTTCCTGCCCGGCCTGATCCTGGGGATCTTTGCCCAGTTCACCATCCCGTACGCGATCGATCGGTCCGAGCAGCCCGTCAAGGCGCTCACCTCCAGCTTCTCCACCGTCGCGTCGAACTTCGGCAACGCCCTGCTGGTGTGGCTGGTCGAGGTGGCCGCCGTCGTGGTGGGTTTCCTGGCGTGTGGCGTCGGCGTGTTGGTGGGGGTCCCGGTCGCCGCCTTGGTCGGGATCTACGCGTACCGCAAGTTTTCCGGTGGCCAGGTGGCCGCGCCGCGGCAGGCGGGGTACGAGGCCGGCCCGCCGCCGGGACACGCACCGGCCTAGCGCTGCGCGCAAGGATTACGGCGGGGGAAGCCGCGATTGCGGCGCGCTGCGCCGTGTCCGCGGGTGTGATGGGATCAGCGATTATGAGCATCAAAGTTGCGCTGGAGCACCGCACCAGCTACACCTTTGACCGGCTGGTCCGGGTGTATCCGCACATCGTGCGGCTGCGCCCGGCGCCCCACACCCGCACGCCCATCGAGGCGTACTCGTTGCGCATCGAGCCCGACGAACACTTCATCAACTGGCAGCAGGACGCGGTGGGCAATTTCCTTGCCCGGCTGGTGTTTCCGACTCCGATGCAACAACTGAGCATCACCGTCGGGCTGATCGCCGACCTCAAGGTCATCAACCCGTTCGACTTCTTCATCGAGGACTGGGCCGAACGGTGGGTCCCAGGCAAGGGACGGGCCGGGCTGACCTACCCCAAGGAGGTGGCCGAGGACCTGGAGCCCTACCTGCGGCCGGTCGACGAAGAGGGCGACGGCTCGGGCCCGGGCGAGCTGGTGCGGGCCTGGCTGAGTAATTTCTCGGTGCGCGACGGCACTCGCACCATCGACATGCTGGTCGAGCTCAACCGTGCGATCAACGCCGACGTCGCCTACAGCCTGCGGATGGAACCCGGTGTGCAGACGCCGGACTACACGCTGCGCGCCGGGGTCGGCTCGTGTCGCGACTCGGCGTGGCTGCTGGTGTCGATCCTGCGCCAGCTGGGGCTGGCCGCCCGCTTCGTGTCCGGCTACCTGGTGCAGCTGGCCTCCGACGTCGAGGCGCTCGACGGGCCGTCGGGACCAGCCGCGGACTTCACCGACCTGCACGCCTGGACCGAGGTGTACATCCCGGGGGCAGGGTGGATCGGGCTCGATCCGACGTCCGGGCTGTTCGCGGGCGAGGGCCACATTCCGCTGGCGGCCACGCCGCACCCGACGTCGGCGGCGCCGATCAGCGGGGGCACCGAACCCTGTGCCTCGACGCTGGAGTTCTCGAACACCGTCACCCGGGTGCACGAGGATCCGCGCGTCACACTGCCGTACTCCGACGATGCGTGGCGGACGATCCGCGACGTCGGCCGGCTCGTCGACGAGCGGCTGGCCGCGGCCGACGTCCGGCTGACCGTCGGCGGTGAGCCGACCTTCGTTGCGGTGGACATCCACCCCAAGTCGGCGAAGGAATGGACCACCGCCGCCGACGGTCCGCACAAGCGGCAATGCGCCTCCGATCTGGCCGCCCGCCTGAAATCCGTGTGGGCGCCGGGCGGTGTGATCCAGCGCGGTCAGGGTCGCTGGTATCCCGGAGAACCGTTGCCCCGCTGGCAGATTGCGCTGCATTGGCGCACCGACGGGCGTCCGCTGTGGACCGACGAGGCCCTGCTGGCCGACCCCTGGAGCGACCGGCAGCGGCGCCCCGTCGACGGCGAGGCGGCCCATCGGGTGCTCGCCGGGATCGCCGACGGCCTGGGGCTGCCGGCCTCGCAGGTGCGGCCGGCCTACGAGGACCCGCTACATCGGCTGTCCGCCAAAGTCCTTGAGCCCGAAGGGGTTCCGGTGGACGCCGCCGACGACCTGGAAACCGACTCCCCCACGAGCCGCGCGGCGCTGCTGGCCCGTTTGGACGAATCCGTCACGGCCCCGGCGGCGTTCGTGCTTCCGCTGCACCGGCGAGACGATGACCTCGGATGGGCCAGCGCCGACTGGCGGCTGCGCCGCGGCCGTATCGTGTTGCTGCCCGGGGATTCTCCGGCGGGGCTGCGACTGCCGCTGGACTCGATCAGCTGGACACCGCCGCGCCCGTCGTTCGAGGCCGATCCCCTGTCAGTAAGACCCGAGCTGGCGGCGAAAGCCGCCGCGAGCGCAGTAGTCGTCGACGCCGACGGCGCGCCGCCGACCGCGCTGGTCACCGAGATTCGGGACGGGCTGCTCTACGTCTTCCTGCCGCCCACCGAGGCGCTGGAGCACTACGTCGATCTCATCGCGCGGGTCGAGGCCGCGGCGGCGAAGGCGGACTGCCCGGTGGTGATCGAGGGTTACGATCCCCCGCCGGACCCGCGGCTGCGCTCGACCACCATCACCCCGGACCCCGGCGTCATCGAGGTCAACGTCGCGCCCACCGCCAGCTTCGACGAACAGAACCAGCAGCTGGAAACGCTGTACGCGCAGGCCCGGCTGGCCCGCCTGTCCACCGAGTCCTTCGAGGTCGACGGCACGCACGGCGGCACCGGCGGCGGCAACCACATCACCCTGGGTGGCGTGACGCCCGCGGACTCACCGTTGCTGCGCCGCCCCGACCTGCTGGTGTCGCTGCTGACGTACTGGCAGCGCCACCCGTCGCTGTCATACCTGTTCGCCGGCCGGTTCGTGGGCACCACGTCGCAGGCGCCGCGGGTGGACGAGGGCCGCGCCGAGGCCCTCTACGAGCTCGAGATCGCGTTCGCCGAGATAGCCCGGCTGGGCGGCGGTGGCGCCACCAAGCCGTGGGTGATCGACCGCGCGCTGCGGCACCTGCTCACCGACATCACCGGCAATACCCACCGCGCCGAGTTCTGCATCGACAAGCTCTACAGCCCCGACAGCGCCCGCGGCCGGCTCGGCCTGCTGGAGCTGCGCGGCTTCGAGATGCCGCCGCACCTGCGCATGGCCATGGTGCAGTCGCTGTTGGTGCGCTCTTTGGTCGCGTGGTTCTGGGACGAGCCGCTGCGCGCGCCGCTGATCCGCCACGGAGCCAACCTGCACGGCCGATACCTGTTGCCGCACTTCCTGATTCATGACATCGCCGACGTCGCGGCGGACCTGCGAGCGCACGGCATCGCGTTCGAGACCAGCTGGCTGGATCCGTTCACCGAGTTCCGGTTCCCGCGCATCGGGACCGCGGTGTTCGACGGCGTGGAGATCGAACTGCGCGGGGCCATCGAGCCGTGGACCACGCTGGGCGAGGAGTCGACCGCCACGGGCACCGCGCGCTACGTCGACTCCTCGGTCGAGCGCATCCAGGTCCGCATCATCGGGGCCGACCGCCACCGTTATGTGTTGACGGTCAACGGCTATCCGGTGCCGTTGCTGGCCACCGACAATCCCGACATCCACGTGGGCGGGGTTCGGTTCAAGGCCTGGCAGCCGCCCAGCGCGCTGCACTCCACCATCTCGGCCGACGGGCCGTTGCGGTTCGAACTGATCGACCTCACCACCGGCACGTCGCGCGGGGGCTGCACGTACCACGTCGCCCACCCCGGCGGGCGGGCCTACGACACGCCGCCGGTCAACGCCGTGGAGGCCGAGGCACGCCGCGCCCGCCGCTTCGAGGCGACCGGCTTCACCCCCGGCAAACTCGACCTGTCCGGCATCCGCGAGAAGCAGGCCCGGATCCTCACCGATGTCGGCGCGCCAGGCATCCTCGACCTGCGCCGCGTGCGTACCGTTGCGCAGTAATGGCGTTTGCGGACATGACATTCGGGACCGGTGCACCGTCAGCGGCCGGCACCGCGCGCTATGACGCCGACCGCCTGCTCGCCGGTTACCGCGCCGCGCGGGCCCAGGAAGCGCTCTTCGACCTGCGGCACGGCCCGGCGAGCGGCTATGACGAGTTCGTCGACCAAGACGGCAACGTGCGCCCGGCGTGGGCGGAGCTGGCCGACACCATCGCCGAGCGCGGGCGCGCCGGGCTGGACCGGCTGCGCTCGGTGGTGCACGACCTCATCGACAACGACGGCATCACCTACACCGACGTCAAGCCCGGCGGTCGCGGGCAGGAGCCCCGGCCTTGGCAGCTGGACACCCTGCCGATCGTGCTGTCCGCGGCCGACTGGGAGGTGCTCGAGGCCGGCCTGCTGCAACGTTCGCGGGTGCTCGACGCCGTGCTGGCCGACCTGTACGGTCCGCGCAGCCTGCTCACCGAAGGCGTCCTGCCCCCCGAGTTGCTGTTCGGCCACCCCGGGTACGTGCGCGCGGCCAACGGCATCGAAATCCCGGGCCGCCACCAGCTTTTCATGCACGCCTGCGACGTCAGCCGGCGACCGGACGGCGAATTCGTCGTCAACGGCGACCGCACCCAGGCGCCCTCGGGAGCCGGGTACGCGCTGGCCGACCGGCGCGTGGTCGCGCACTCGATTCCCGAGCTCTACGAGCGCATCGCGCCGCGGCCGACGACGCCGTTCGCCCAGGCGCTGCGGCTGGCTCTGATCGACGCGGCACCCGATGACGCCCGGGACCCGGTCGTAGTGGTGCTGTCCCCGGGCATCTACTCCGAGACCGCGTTCGACCAGGCGTATCTGGCCACGCTGCTGGGTTTTCCGTTGGTGGAAAGCGCCGATCTGGTGGTGCGTGACGGCATGTTGTGGATGCGCTCGCTGGGCACGCTGAAGCGCGTCGACGTCGTGCTGCGCCGGGTCGACGCCGAGTACACCGACCCGCTGGATCTGCGCGCCGACTCCCGGCTCGGGGTGGCCGGTTTGGTGGAGGCCCAGCACCGCGGGACGGTGACCGTGGTCAACACGCTGGGCAGCGGAATTCTGGAAAACCCTGGGCTGCTGCGCTTCCTGCCCGCGATGGCCGAGCGCCTGCTGTCGGAAACGCTGCTGCTGCCCACCGCCCAGGTCTACTGGGGCGGCATCGCCAGCGAGCGCGCACACCTGCTGGCGAACCTGTCGTCGTTGTTGATTAAGTCCACTGTCGGCGAGAAAACCCTTGTCGGGCCCACACTTTCGGCTCAGCAACTGACACGGGTGGCGGCCCGCATCGAGCAGACGCCGTGGCAGTGGATCGGCCAGGAACTGCCGCAATTCTCGTCCGCACCCACTGACCACGCCGGCGTGCTGTCGTCGGCGGGTGTCGGCATCCGGTTGTTCACCGTGGCCCAGCGCGGCGGCTACGCACCGATGATCGGCGGCATCGGCTACGTGCTAGCGCCCGGATCCGCAGCATACACACTGAAAACCATTGCGGCAAAAGATGTCTGGGTGCGGCCCACCGAGCGGGCCCGCGCCGAGGCGATCAGCCTGCCGACGCCGGAGCCGCCGGCCAAGACGGCCGCGGGCACCTGGGGCGTCAGCTCCCCGCGCGTGCTGTCCGACCTGTTCTGGATCGGCCGCTACGGCGAGCGCGCGGAAAGCATGGCGCGGCTGCTGATCGTCACCCGCGACCGGTTCCACGTCTACCGCCACCACCAGCACAGCGAGGAAAGCGAATGCGTGCCGGTGCTGATGACCGCGCTGGGCCGCATCACCGGAACCGACATCGCGGCCGACAGCGGCGGCGACCACGCCGAGATGATCGCGATCGCCCCCTCCACGCTGTGGTCGCTCACCTTCGATCCGCACCGGCCCGGCTCGCTGGTGCAATCGGTGGAGGGTTTGGCGCTGGCCGCGCGGGCGGTGCGCGACCAGATGTCGAACGACACCTGGATGGTGCTGGCCGCGGTGGAACGCGCGCTGGCACTGGAAAGCGAACCGCCGGAATCGCTTTCCGAGGCCGACGCCCTGCTCACCGGGGCCCAGGCCCAGACGCTGGCCGGCATGCTGACCCTGTCCGGGGTGGCCAGCGAGTCGATGGTGCGCGACGTCGGCTGGACGATGATGGACATCGGGAAACGGATCGAACGCGGCCTGTGGCTGACGGCGTTGCTGCAAGCCACACTGACCGTCGGCCGCGGCGCCGCG
Source organism: Mycolicibacterium vulneris (assembly GCF_002104765.1). Classification (GTDB taxonomy): domain Bacteria; phylum Actinomycetota; class Actinomycetes; order Mycobacteriales; family Mycobacteriaceae; genus Mycobacterium; species Mycobacterium vulneris. The sequence continues at coordinate 36,069 of NZ_NCXM01000042.1, read as the reverse complement.
GCCGAGCAGACCGTCATCGAGTCCACCCTGGTGGCGTGCGAGTCCTCGGTCATCTACCGGCGCCGCACGGTGGGCAAGATCAGCGTGGCCGCCATGGCCGAGCTGATGCTGTTCGACGCGCAGAACCCGCGGTCGCTGCTCTACCAGTTGGAACGGCTGCGGATCGATCTCCGGGACCTGCCCGGCTCGTCGGGTTCGTCGCGCCCCGAACGGCTGGTGGACGAGATCGGCACCCTGCTGCGGCGATCCCATCCCGCGGAGCTCCAACGGGTCGGCGGCGACGGCCGGCGTGCCGAGCTGGCGGCGCTGCTCGCTGCGGTGCATGGCGAGCTGCACAACCTGGCCGAGGTCATCACCACCACCCAGCTGGCGCTGCCCGGTGGCATGCAACCGATTTGGGGTCCCGACGAACGACGCGTCATGCCGGCCTAGCCGCACGACGATGCAGCCCGCGAAGCGGGGTGCGGAGGAGTGCGGCAATCCGGCCGAGCCGCACGACGATGCAGCCCGCGAAGCGGGGTGCGGAGGAGTGCGGCAATCCGGTCTAGCCTCACGCGTTGGATGTCGCCCGGTGCACCACAGCGACGCGAACGCCTGCGTGTAGAGGATCGCGACCGCGATCAGCCCCACCAGGTTCGCCAGCCACCACCAGGTCCGCCGTGATCGAGAAGCACACCGTACTCTAGCCGGCTACCGAGGCGCGACCGCGGGCCTCCGAGGTCACCTCGTCGATCACGGTGTGAATGAACCTCATCTTCTCCAGCACCGCGACCGGCAGCACGAACGGGTACAGGTCGTCGTGGCCCATCGACCGGTTCACCATGTTCAGCGACCACGACAAGGGCAGCCACATGTCGATGATCGTCTGAAAAGCGCTGGGGCCCAAGGCGGGCCGGTCGAACGTGGCCGACGCCGGCGCCAGTCCGCACCACGCCGAGGTGTCCAGAGTGTCGCGGATGTGCAGGTAGTGGGCGAACGTCTCGGCCCAGTCCTCGGCGGGATGCATGGTGGCATAGGACGATACGAAGTCCTCCTGCCAGCCCTCGGGAGCGCCCTCGCTGTAGTGGCGGTCGAGCGCCTCCTGATAATCGGCTTCGTGGTCACCGAACAGCTCGTTAAACCGCTCCACGTAGTCGTTGAACGGCGCGATCAGCCGGTAGTAGTAGTAATGCCCGATCTCGTGGCGGAAGTGCCCCAGCAGGGTGCGGTAGGGCTCGTCCATCTCGACCCGCAGCTGCTCGCGGTGCGCGTCGTCACCCTCGGCCAAATCGATGGTGATGACCCCGTTTTCGTGTCCGGTCATCACCTTCTCGTGCGCGCTGGACAACAGCCGGAACGCCAGGCCGTAGTCGGGGTCCCTGTCCCGCCCGACGATCGGCAGCTTGAGCTCGTTCAGCTCGGCGATCAGCCTGCGCTTGGCGGCCTCGGCCCGGGCGAACTCGGCCATCCCAACGGTGTCGGCGTCGTTCGGCCGTTCGATTGTCAGCGCGCACGAGGGGCACAGCAGCCGGGGGGTATTGACCGGGACCAGCCAATTGCATTCGGCGAGAAGTAAATTGGCGCACAGCTGATACTCGCTGGCGTGCACGAAGCCGGCGTGCTCGCCTGTGTCGTCCTCCGAGATCACCAGCAGCGCCATCTGGTCCAGCGAAAACCCCAGCGCGCTACCGCAATTCAGGCAGGTGGAGTTCTCGAAGGTGAGGCGCTGGCCGCAGTTGGGGCAGGTAAAGTCACGCATGCAGCACTTCGCCTTCATAGGGCACCACGTCGACGGCGACGTCGATCACGCTGTGCTCGGAGTTGGTGTAGATGATGCCCCGCAGCGGCGGGACGTCCGCGTAGTCACGACCCCGGCCCACGACGATGTAGCGCTCGTCGACCATCTGGTCGTTGGTGGGATCGAGCCCCAACCACTCAAATTGGCCGGCCTGCTGCGGAGTCCACACCGCGGCCCAGGCGTGGGTGGCATCGATGCCGATCATCCGATCCTTTCCGGGTGGCGGATCGGTGGCCAGGTACCCGGATACGTAACTGGCCGCCAACCCGTTGGCTCGCAGGCAGGCGATCGCCAGCCTGGCAAAGTCTTGACATACCCCCTCGCGGGCGGCCAGAACCTCATTGACCCCGGTGGAAATCGTCGTCGACCCGGACCGGTAGGTGAAATCGGTGAAGATGCGCGACGTCAGATCGCCCAGCACCTCGATCAGTGGGCGCCCGGGGGTGAAGCTGAGCGCCGCGTAGTCGCGGACGTCGTCGGTGATCTCAGGCGGATTGAGGTCCAGGGTGAACTCGGTCGCCAGCGCTCCGCCGGACCCGGCCGGCCGGGCCTTCTCCCAAGGCTGCGCCGCCGGCCCGCCGGTGTAGAGATCCGGGCCGGGCGGATAGACGTCGACGATCGAGTCGCTGGTCACCTTCAGGAGCCCGTGCGGCTCGGTCACGTGGAAATAGGAGCTGATGTTGCCGTAGCTGTCCTGGCTGGTGGAGCTGTCGGCGGGGGCCGGGTCGATGATCAGCCGATGCGCGACACAGCGCTGCCGCAGCGAGTCGCGCGGGGTGAGAAATCCGCGGCCGTAAGAGCTGGTCACGACGTCGGAGTAGCGGTACTCGGTGCGGTGGGTTACCCGGTGGCGGCGTGCGAACCCGGTCCCCGGTTCGCCTGATTCTGCTGGCAAGCGCTTACTCCTCCTCACCGCTGATCTCATCACATGCCGGACGGTTGCGTGGGGTGCGCAGGACGCCCCGTCGCGTACCGTTTGCCCATCCGACGGCATTCGCGCCAAAACGGGAGCACAATCGTGTTGTGGCCACGTGGGGCGACGTCGCCCGCATCGTTGGTGAGCTGGCACTCACCTCCGAGCCGTCACCGCATGACTGGCGGGTCGGCAAGAAATTGCTGGCCTGGGAGCGGCCGCTGCGGCCCTCCGAGCGCGAGGCGCTGGAGCGCGACGGCCCCCAGCCGCCGCAGGGCGAGATCCTCGGCGTTCGGGTGTCCGACGAGGGCGTCAAGTTCGCGCTGATCGACGACGAGCCCGGGACGTACTTCACCACACCGCATTTCGACGGCTATCCCGCGGTGCTGGTCAACCTGTCCGAAATCTCGGTGCGTGATCTCGAGGAGCTGATCACCGAGGCGTGGCTGACCCAGGCGCCGCGAAAGTTGGTTCAGGAGTTCCTGGCCGACTCGCGCTGAAGCGCTCAGACGTGCCGAAGATCGATGACCCGTTGCAGGTCGTCGACGCAGGCGCTGACGACGTCAGCGAGGATCACCTGCGTCTTCTCGCGCGCGCCGGACTGCAGTTCCGCGGCGTGGTGACGCGCCGAGGCCACATATGCGCACGCGCCGGCGGGATCGGTGTCGGCCAGCGCCGTCGCGGCCGCCAGCACCACCAGCACAGTGGGCACGGGCTCCGCAAGGCGCTCGCGGCCGCTATCCGAGGTGAGATCGGGGCCCGGCGAGACGGCGCGGGCCAGTTGCAACACCGAGCCGGCCAACAGTGCCACGTGCACGGCCTGATGGTCCGCGGCCTGGATCGCGGTCCGCAGGCCCCATCGTCGCGGCGCGATGGTGACGACCTGGCGCGCGGTGGTGCGCGCCTCGAGTAGCCCGCTGAGCTGTTCGTGCACCCGGTCGACGGCCGTCAGGGGCCAGTCCGGCGGCGGCTCCTTGCGTCCGGCGGCGACGTCCGCGGCCCCGGACAGCACGTCGTGCAGCACCCCGAGCACGCCGACGCGGGCGTTGCGCAGCACCGTCAGCGGGTCGGCTGGAAACAGCAGGATGGCGGAGACGATGGCCACCGCACCGCCGATCAGCGCGTCGAAGATGCGTTCCACGCCGACGCCGCCGCGGTAGAGGGCCAGCACCAGGATCGCCGACACCACGGTCTGGTTGGCGAACATCATGCCGTGACCGATGAAGCCGCCCCCGATGAACACCGCGGCGCCCAGCGCCACCAGCGCGGCCACCGCGATGGGCACCTCGCCGGGACCGAGCAGGCCCTGCACCAGCGAGCCCACCCCGATCCCCAGGGTCACCCCGATCATCATCTGGACGGCGCGTTGCGCGCGCAGCACATTGCTGGTCGACAACGACACCGCGGCCGCGATCGGCGCGAAGAACGGCTGCGGGTGGTCCAGGACATCGTGCGCCAGGTACCAGGACAGGCCCGCGGCCACCGCAGTCTGCACCAGGTTGAACCAAACCAGCCGCAGCCGTTTGCTGCCTGCGCGCGCGGCGGCGAGAACCAGCGATGGCACCGCCCGCCGCGAAGCGCCCACCGGCTAGGTCCGGTTTAACTCGAAGAGCGGAATCACCCGGGTGGTCTTGGCCTGATACTCGGCGAAGCCGGGCGCGGCGGCGGTGACTTTGTCGAAGAGCGCGGCGCGCTCGTCGGCGGGCAGCTCGCGGGCGGCGACGTCGAACGTGTCGGTGCCGATCTCCACCCGCGCCTGCGGGTTGGCCCGCAGGTTGTGCACCCAGGCCGGGCTGACCGGGGCGCCGGCGAAGGAGCCGATGACGATGAGCTTGCCGTCGATGCGGAAGTAGGCCAGCGGCGATACCCGGGGTTGGCCGGATTTGGCGCCGGTGGTGTGGAGCAGCAGCAGGTCGGCGTTGGCGAACTGGCCGCCGACCTTGCCTTCGTTGGCGCGGAACTCCGCGATGATCTTCTCGTTGAAATCGTTGACGAATGCGGGGTCGAGGCTCTGTTCCTCAGTCATGAGCGCTCCTCCTCATCGCTGCGCTCTGCATCGTCGTCAGCGCGCGTCATGCAAGTCAAACCTTCTCGGGCTTGGCGTCTATTCCGGATTCCTTGCGCTGCTGGGCGGTGATGGGCGCCGGCGCGTCCGTGAGCGGGTCGACGCCGCCGCCGGTCTTGGGGAAGGCGATGACCTCGCGGATGGAGTCGACCCCGGACAGCAGCGCGTTGATCCGGTCCCAGCCGAACGCGATCCCGCCGTGCGGGGGTGCGCCAAAGGTGAAGGCCTCCAACAGGAATCCGAATTTCTCCTGGGCCTCCGCGTGGTCCAGGCCCATCACCGCGAACACCCGCTCCTGGATGTCGCGGCGGTGGATACGGATCGACCCGCCGCCGATCTCGTTGCCGTTACAGACGATGTCGTAGGCGTCGGCGAGCACGTTGCCGGTGTCGGTCTCGATGCCGTCCTCATGGCCGGGCTTGGGTGAGGTGAACGCGTGGTGCACCGCGGTCCACGCCCCCGACCCGACGGCGACGTCGCCGGCGGCGGTCGCGTCGCCGGCGGGCTCGAACAGCGGCGGGTCCACCACCCAGACGAACGCCCAGGCGTCGGGGTCGATCAGGTCCAGCCGGTGGGCGATCTCGCCGCGGGCGGCCCCGAGCAGTGCCCGCGACGGCTTGGCAGGGCCCGCCGAGAAGAAGACGCAGTCCCCCGGCTTCGCCCCGACCTGCGCGGCCAGCCCGTCGCGTTCGGCGTCGGACAGGTTCTTGGCGACCGGACCGCCCAGCGTGCCATCGTCGGCGATCAGCACGTAGGCCAGTCCGCGGTGGCCGCGCTGTTTTGCCCACTCCTGCCAGCCGTCCAGCGTGCGCCGCGGCTGCGAGGCCCCGCCGGGCATCACCACGGCGCCGACGTACGGTGCCTGGAAGACGCGAAATGTGGTGTCGTTGAAGAACTCTGTGCAGTCGACGAGCTCGAGCCCGAAGCGCATGTCGGGCTTGTCGGAGCCGAATCGCCGCATCGCGTCGGCGTAGCTGATCCGCGGGATCGGCGTCGGGATCTCATACCCGATCAGCGCCCACACCGCGGACAGGATCTCCTCCGAGATGGCGATGACGTCCTCGGCGTCAACGAAGCTCAGCTCCATGTCGAGCTGGGTGAACTCCGGCTGGCGGTCGGCGCGGAAATCCTCGTCCCGGTAGCAGCGGGCGATCTGGTAGTAGCGCTCCATGCCTGCCACCATCAGCAGCTGCTTGAACAGCTGCGGGCTCTGCGGCAGCGCGTAGAACGAGCCGGGGTGCAAACGGGACGGCACCAGGAAGTCGCGCGCCCCCTCCGGGGTCGACCGGGTGATCGTCGGGGTTTCGATCTCGACGAAATCATGTTGCGCGAGCACCGATCGCGCGGCGGCATTCACCTTGGAGCGCAAGCGGATTGCCTCGGCCGGGCCGTCGCGGCGCAGGTCCAGGTAGCGATACTTCAGCCGTAGCTCCTCGCCGGCCGGCTCGTCGAGCTGGAACGGCAGCGGCGCGCTCTCCCCCAGCACGGTCAGCGTGGTGGCGTTGACCTCGATGTCACCGGTGGCGATCTCCGGGTTGGCGTTGCCCTCGGGCCGGATCTCGACCACACCGGTGACCGCGACACAGAACTCGGCGCGCAGCCGGTGCGCCTGGGCCAGCACGTCAGCCTCGCGGAACACCACCTGGGCGATTCCGGAGGCGTCGCGCAGGTCGATGAAGATGACGCCGCCGTGGTCGCGGCGACGAGCCACCCAGCCCGTTAGCGTCACCTGCTGCCCGGCGTCGCTACTCCTCAGCGAACCCGCGGCGTGACTGCGCAGCACAAAAGACTCCTACTCACCCGGCTTGAACGAATGCCCAGTCTAAAGGAGGTAATTTCGATGGCATCGTCACAGACGCTGCTACCAACATCGCCCTGGTCGGTCCGGGCGCCGTCGGCACGACGGCCGCCGCGCTGCTGTACCGGGCCGGTCACCCGGTCATGGTGTGCGGGCGCACCCCGCGCGACACCATCGAACTGCGGCCCGACGGGGCCGACCCGATCGTCGTCCCCGGGCCGGTGCACACCGATCCCGCCGAGGTGACCGGGCCGGTGGACGTGGTGCTGCTGGCCGTCAAAGCCAACCAGAACGAGGCGGCGGCCGGCTGGCTGGCCCGGCTGTGCGACGTGCACACCATCGTCGTGGTGCTGCAAAACGGCGTCGAGCAGGTCGAGCAGGTGCAGCCGCACTGCCCGCTGTCCCCCGTCATTCCCGGCATCGTGTGGTACTCGGCCCAGGCCCAGCCCGAGGGCTGGGTGCGATTGCGCAGCGAGGCGGCCCTGGTCCTGCCCAGCGGGCCGTCCGGAGAGACCGTCGCCGACCTGCTGCGCGGCGCCGACTGCCGGGTCGATTGCGACCCCGACATCATCACCGCGGCCTGGCACAAGCTGCTCACCAACGCGCTGGCGGGGTTCATGGTGCTGGCGCGGAGGCGGTCCGGGATGTTCCGCCGCGACGACGTCGCCGCGCTGTCGCGGCGCTATGTCGCCGAGTGCCTGGCGGTCGCGCGGGCCGAGGGCGCCCGGCTGACCGACAAGGTGGTCGACGAGTTGGTCGACATGTTCCGCAACGTCGTCGAGGACATGGGCACGTCGATCCTGACCGACGCGGAACACCAGCGCGCGATGGAATGGGACATCCGCAACGGCGTGATCATCCGCAAGGGCCGAGCCCACGGCCTGGCCACGCCGATCAGCGACGTCATAGTGCCGTTACTGGCCGCGGCCAGCGACGGCCCCGGCTAAGTTGTTGTCATGTTCCCCTGCGAGCGCGTCGATACCAGCTTCATCGACGCTGATTCTGTTGAGGGCCGTTACCGGTTCCGCAACAGCGTCGACCTGGCCATCACCCCCGAGCAGCTGTTCGAGGTGCTTTCCGATGCCCAGTCCTGGCCGCGGTGGGCGAAGGTGATCACAAAGGTGACCTGGACCAGTCCCGAGCCGCGCGGCGTCGGGACCACCCGCGTCGTCGAGATGCGCGGCGGACTCGTCGGCAACGAGGAATTCCTCGCCTGGGAACCGTTCACGCACATGGCATTCCGGTTCAATGAATGCTCGACGCGATCCGTGGCGGCCTTCGCCGAGGATTACCGGGTGGAGGTCATCCCGGGTGGCTGCCGGCTGACGTGGACAATGGCCCAGAAGCCGGCCGGACCGGCCAAGCTGGCGATGGTCGTGGTGGGACCGTTGCTGAACCTGGCCCTGCGCCGCTACCTGCGCAACCTGCGCAGCTACACCGACTCCCTTGCGGCCCGGCAACGTTAGGAGAGCGTCATGACCTTCAACGAGGGCATGCAGATCGACACCAGCACGGCGTCCTCGTCCGGTGGGGGCGGCATGGGAATGGCCGTCGGGGGTGGGGGCCTCGGGCTGCTCATCCTCATTGGCGCGCTGTTCTTGGGCGTCGATCCCGGCCGCGTGATGAACTCCCAGCAGACGAACACCGGTGGCTACTCGGCGCCCGGGTTCGACCTGAGCCAGTGCAAGACCGGCGCCGACGCCAACAAGTACGTGCAATGCCGCGTCGTCGCCACGGGCAACTCGGTGGACGCGGTGTGGCATCAGCTGCTGCAGGGTTACACCCGTCCCCGTGTGCGGCTGTTCACCGGATCGGTGGAGACCGGCTGCGGGCACGCGACCACCGCGGTCGGGCCGTTCTACTGCCCGGTGGACAAGACGGCGTATTTCGACACCGACTTCTTCAAGGAGCTGGTCGATCGATTCGGTTCCAGCGGTGGGCCGTTCGCCCAGGAGTATGTGGTCGCCCACGAATATGGTCACCACGTGCAGAACCTGCAGGGCCTGCTGGGCCGCTCGCAGCAGGGTGCGCAGGGCGCCGGCGGCAACGGCGTGCGCACCGAGTTACAGGCCGACTGCTACGCCGGGATCTGGGCGCACTACGCCTCCACGGTCAAGCAGGAGAGCACCGGCGTCCCCTACCTGGAACCGTTGAGCGACAAGGACATTTCCGATGCCCTCTCTGCCGCGGCGTCGGTGGGCGATGACCGCATCCAGAAGGAATCCACCGGCCGGGTCAATCCCGAGTCCTGGACGCACGGTTCGTCGGAACAGCGGCAGAAGTGGTTCACCACCGGCTACCAGACCGGTGACCCGAACAAGTGTGACACCTTCTCCGCGCCCGACCTGGGTTAGCCGCGCGCCTTTTAGGCGAGCAAGCCCCGCAACTCGGCGCGGCCCTGCTCATCCAGCGGCACGAGAGGGCGGCCCATGTCCGCACTGCTGCGCGGTCCGCAAGCAACGCGGCCTCACCCTGGAGGAGTTGGCCCGGCGGACCGGACTGACCAAGAGTTACCTGTCCAAGATCGAACGTCGTTGCAGCACAACGTCGATCGCGGTCGCCCTCAAGGTGGCCAAGGCCCTTGACGTCGACGTCGGGCGGCTGTTCTCCGAGGAGGCGGCGCAGGAGAAGATCACCGTCGAGCGTGCCACCGGCGACGCGGAGGGTGAGCCGGCCGCCGATGAGTACGAGGTGGACGCCTACCGCCGCATCGAGGTGCCGCTGCGATCCGGCGCGACCGCGTGGGTGTACGTCTTCGCCGGCTGACTAGCTGGGTCGGCAGGTGACCGTGGTGGTGGCGTCCTGCTGCGCGACCACCTGGCCGTCCACGGCGATCTCGCAGTGGAATTGGGCGGGGCCGTTGCCCGAATCCGGCCAGTGCAGCATGCCGCTGGCGGTGATGCTCGCAAACTGGTTCGGGTTCGCCAGGGTGGCGGTGTAGGTGACCGGCGTTCCGCCGCTGAGCGGGGTCTGCACGCTGGTCGAGTACTTCGACGGGTCCGCGCTGAAAGCGGCCTGGCTGGGCGGGTCGGCGTTCACGTAGGAGACGTTGGCGGTCAGGTTGTTGGGGCTCGTGACGGTGTAGGTCACCTGGTGGCCATCCGCATGCGCCGTCGCCGGCGTGAGCACCGCCCCCGCGGCCATTGCCAGCGTTACCGCTGAGATCGCGCTCGCTGTCCTTTGCACGTTCGTCATATCGAAAACGCTACCGGATTCGTTAGCGGCGGTTCGCTGTTTACCGGCAGCTGTGCCGGCGGTTGCCCGGTTCCGGTATGAAGCAAGCATGACCGATGAGACGCATCCGGCCCCGAAACGGACCGATAGCGCCGCAGCGCGGGTGACCCGCCGCCGGCTGCTGACGACCGGGGCGGTGTCGGCCGCCCTCGGGGTGGGTTTCGGGGGCGGTGCCGTGCTGCTGTGGTCACGCCCACGGGGCCCGATGGCCTGGCTGCAGCCCGATCGCCGCGGCGCACCGCCGGTCGGCGGGCTGCACCTGCAGTTCGGGAAGAACGCCGGCACCGAGGTGGTGGTGTCGTGGCACACCACCGACGCGGTCCGCAATCCGCGGGTGCTGCTCGGAACGCCGACGTCCGGCTTCGGCCGCACCGTCGCCGCGGAAACCCGCACTTACCGGGACGCGAAGTCGGGCACCGAAGTCCGCGTCAATCACGCCCGGCTGACCAACCTCACCCCGGACACCGACTACGTGTACGCCGCGGTGCACGACGGCGCGGAACCGGAGCAGGGCACCGTGCGCACCGCGCCGACGGGCCGAAAACGACTGATGTTCACAAGCTTCGGCGACCAGTCCACACCGGCATTGGCGAAGATGCCCGACGGCAGCTACGCCACCGACAACATCGGCTCGCCGGCCGCGGCCGACACCACGATGGCGATCGAACGGATGGGGCCGCTGTTCAACCTGATCAACGGCGACCTGTGCTACGCCAACCTGGCCCGCGACCGGGTGCGCACCTGGTCGAACTGGTTCGAGAACAACACCCGCTCGGCACGATACCGGCCATGGATGCCGGCGGCCGGCAATCACGAGAACGAATTGGGTAACGGGCCAATCGGTTACGGCGCCTATCAGGCCTACTTCGCGGTACCCGATTCCGGGTCGAGCCCCGAGGCCCGCGGCATGTGGTACTCGTTCACCGCCGGCTCGGTGCGGGTGATCAGCCTGAGCAACGACGACGTCGCCTTCCAGGACGGCGGCAACTTCTACGTGCACGGCTATTCCGGCGGCGAGCAAAAGCGCTGGCTTGCAAATGAACTCGCCGCAGCACGGCGCGACCCGGATATCGACTGGATCGTCGTGTGCATGCACCAGACGGCGATCTCCACCGCCGACAAGACCAACGGCGCCGACCTGGGCATCCGCGAGGAATGGCTACCGCTGTTCGACCAGTACCAGGTCGACCTGGTGGTGTGCGGTCACGAACACCACTACGAACGCTCACACCCGTTGCGCGGCACGCTGGGCACCGACACCCGCACCCCGGTACCCGTCGACACCCGAAACGATGTCATCGACGCCACGCGCGGAACGGTGCACCTGGTCATCGGTGGCGGCGGGACCTCGGCCCCGAGCAACGCGATGTTCTTCCCCGATCTCCGGTGTCGCGTGGTGACCGGCGTGGGCGCATTCGATCCCGGACTGGGTCGCAAGGCACCGATCTACGTGCTGGAGGACGCGCCGTGGTCGGCGTTTCGCGACCGCGAGAACCCTTATGGTTTCGTGGCTTTCGACGTCGACCCGGGCCAACCCGGCGGCAACACCTCGATCAAGGCGACGCACTACGCGCTGCGGGGCACGTTCGGTGAGGTAGCCGTGATCGACGAATTCACGCTCACCAAGCCGCGCGGTGACAAGGCCGGCTAGCCCGGCCCAGCAACATGGCCACAGCGGATTTATCCAACGCACCCGGAATTTCATCGCGTTCCCCCGGAGGCGGCCACGACGGGTCGCCGAGCTCGACTAGCTCAAAACAGCGTCGCCTGAACGGGTTCCGGCGGCAGCGCGACCGAGACCGCTCGCGAGAACGGGCGGTGGTCGCCGGCCAGTCGATGCTTGGCGATTAGCGGGGCGGCCCGCTCCCGCAACATGTCGCGATAGCCCTGCGGCAGGTAGGCACCGCGCCGGTACAGCTCACGATAGCGGCCCACCAGCTCGGGATGCGAGCGTGCCAGCCACGCCATGAACCAGCCCCTGGTCGAGCCGCGCAGATGCAGGCCGAAGACCGTGACGCTGCTGGCGCCGGCCGCCGCGATCTGGCCGAGCAACCCGTCGAGATGCTCGACGGAATCGGTGAGATGCGGCAGCACCGGCGCGACCATCACATGACAGTCCAGCCCGGCGGCACGGATCGCACCGATTAGGCCCAGCCGCGCCTGCGGTGTGGGCGTGCCGGGCTCGACGTCCTTGTGCAGCTCGGGATCCCCGACGGCCAGCGACACCGCGACCGAGACCGGAACCTGCGCCGCGGCTTGGGTGATCAACGGCAGGTCGCGCCGCAGCAGCGTCCCCTTGGTCAGGATCGACAGCGGCGTGCCCGATTCCGCCAGGGCGCCGATGATGCCGGGCATCAACGCGTAGCGCCCCTCGGCCCGCTGGTACGGATCGGTGTTGGTGCCCAGGGCGACGGTCTCACGCTGCCAGGACGGCCGCCGCAGCTCGCGACGCAGCACCTCCACGACGTTGGTCTTGACCACGACCTGAGTGTCAAAGTCGTTGCCGCAGTCCAACTCCAGGTATTCGTGGGTGGGCCGGGCGAAACAGTATCGGCAGGCGTGCGAGCAGCCGCGGTAGCCGTTGACGGTGTAACGGAACGGCAGCGCCGAAGCGTTCGGCACTTTGTTCAGCGCGGACTTGCACATCACCTGGTGAAAGGTGATCCCGTCGAACTGCGGCGAGCGCACGCTGCGCAGGAAGCCGATGCGCTGCAGCCCCGGCAGCGCCCCGTCCTCGACCGGCGTCCCGTTGACCGCGACGGCCTGGTTTGCCCACCGCATGCACCTATTCGAACATTAGTTCGAGTGTCAGTCAAGTGTGGCACCACGCGGCGTGTTCGCGGGTCTACAGTTAGCGGCGAACGTGTCGTATCAACGCCGGCCGCGAGGAAAAATGACCGAACGCATCGAGACTTCCCGCACCATCGCCGCGCCCGCCCCGACCATCTTCGCCGTGCTGTGCGAACCGCAGGGCCACGTGGCGATCGACTCGTCCGGAATGCTGCAAGACGCCGAGGGTGATCCGGTGCGCGCCGCCGGTGACCAGTTCGTCGTTCACATGGACCGCGAATCATTGAATGATTTCCCGGAATTGGGCAAATACGACGTCACCGTCGACATCAAGGAATTCGAGCAGGATCGGCTGATTTCCTGGACGGTTCTCGGCCAGATTCAGCCGCCGATCGGCCATGTCTACGGCTACGCGCTCACACCCACCGAGGACGGCTCGGCCACGATCGTCACCTCGTTCTACGACTGGTCGAACATCGACCCGAAGTGGCGGGAAGCCGGAATTTTCCCGATTCTGTCCGAGGGTGCGTTGCGCGCGACGCTCGGAATTCTCGACCGCACGGTGCGCCGCGGTTATCCGGGCGGGTAAATACCAGCGCCACACGCCGTGTTGCTCATCGACTTTCGAGTGAGCGAGCCAACGGGAGCGCGGTTTCACGCGACATTTGTTGGGGTATTACCTCGGGGCCCCTCACGAAAGGACCTGTCATGTTGCACTCGGTGATCTTGGCGAGTTCGGACCCCGTCGCGGCCGGCTTTATCCTCCGTGGCATCAAGGGAATTTTCGTCGCCATCGGCAGCATTATCGCCGCAATAGTCTGCGGCATCATCGCTATGATGAAGGGCCGAAATCCGCTGGGCTGGGGAATTCTCGGGCTGTTCTTTTCGATCCTGACGTTGATCGTCGTCATCATCATTCCCAGCAAAAAATGACCCTTAGAACGGCGGTGGCTCTCCGTCGCCAACGGCATGGGTTAGTTCGGATGCCCAAATAGGCGGAGGCTTTTCGCCGTTTCGAGCCATTCGATTGTGGTGGCGTTCGGTGGTGATGCGAGCGGCGCGGTTTTGGGCCCGGGTGCGGCGACGTTTGGGCATCATCGCCGCCCGGTCACCGCACGGCTCGGCGTTGGCTGCCGGGGGTAGAGGGCTCGTGCCAGTGGACACGCCCAAGTTGGGGAACAGCAGCGCGCTGCCCGGAGTGGTGACGTACGTGTGTCCCGACGGGGACGTCAAGATCAGTGTCCCGTCGCGCAATTGGGTATCACGCCAGCCCCAGAACGTTTTCACCAAATGATGGCGTCAGCCCCCTTAAGTACGTTTAGGGCATGCAAGCAGCGATTTACCTCCGAATCTCATCTGACCCAACCGGCGAGCAGCTGGGCGTAACGCGCCAGCGCGAGGACTGCGCGCGGCTATGCACCGACAAGGGCTGGACCGCGGTCGAGTACATCGACAACGACGTGAGCGCATCGAGCCTCAAGCGTCGACCGGCCTACGAGCGGATGCTCGCCGACATCCGCGCCGGCCGCATCAGCGCAGTCGTCGCTTGGGACCTCGACCGGCTGCACCGCCGTCCGGTCGAGCTTGAGGCGTTCATGGCACTGGCCGACGACAAGCAGCTGGCGCTGGCCACGGTGAGCGGCGATGTCGACCTGTCGACGCCGCAGGGTCGCCTGGTGGCCCGGCTCAAGGGCGCGGTCGCCCGTCATGAGGTCGAACACAAGGTCGCCCGGCAACGCCGCGCCGCCCAGCAGAAGGCCGAGCGCGGCCTGCCGCAGTGGACCCGCGCGTTCGGCTACCTGGGCGACACCCGCCAGCCCGACCCCGAGACCGCGCCACTGGTCGCCGAGGCCTACCGGACCGTCCTGGCCGGTGGGTCCATCACCGACGTCACGCGGGCCTGGAACGCGGCCGGGGTGCTGACGATCAAGGGCAAGCCCTGGACCCCCGCGCAGCTGTCCTCGTTTCTACGGAAACCCCGTAACGCTGGCCTGCGCGCGCACAACGACCAGATCGTCGGTGCGGGAACGTGGCCCGCGCTGATCGACGAGGAGACCTGGCGGGCGGTGCGGGCCAAGCTGGACGCGCGCAACAGGGGGCGTCGCGCAATTCGCTGCCACACCATGACCGGCATCCTGCAATGCGGCAAGCCTGGCTGCGGCGGCTACCTGTCGGGGCACCGCACCATCGACAAGCGAATTGCGTACGCGTGCAAGACCTGTCGCGGTGTCAGCGTGCGAGCCGACCAGGTCGAACCGATGGTCTTCAAGCTGCTGGCGGGACGCCTGGCCCAGGCCGACGCCGTCGACCTGCTGCGGGCCGAGCTGCACGACACCGAACTGGCCGAGCAGCTGCGCGGCGAACGGGCCACGCTGCTCGCGCGGCTCGACGAGATCGCCGACGCCGTCGCCGACGGCGACCTGACACCGCCGCAGGCCAGGCGGGCGACCGAACGGGTGAACGAGAAGCTGGCCGCGATCGACGGCCGCCAGCAGGACCAGGAGCGGCTGCGGGTGTTCGACGGGCTCCCGTTGGGGCGGCCCGAGGTCGCCGAGACCATCGAGAAGCTGTCGCCCGATCGGCTGCGCGCCGTCCTGGCGGTCGTGGCGACCATCACGGTCACACCTTGCGGCAAAGGCGGCTACCTGGTCGACCCGGTCACCAAGGAGAAGCTCGTCGACCCCGACCGGCTACAGGTGACCTGGCTGTAGACGACTGTTCGACATCGGCCGGTGACGGCGCGTCCTGCGAGGAGTGCGTCGTCACCGCTTGCTATTTTTGATCTCCCGATAGCAACCCAGTCATAACCAGACCCGTAGGGCCGTCCGCTAAGGGGACACAGGCAAATCGAGGTCGCCCGACCGAAGGGCGAACCCTGCCGTGCCTCCCACCAGTACCGACGCGCGCCCCGCGCTCTCTATACGCAAGACCGCCAACAAGCTCGACCTGAGCTACAGCACCGTGTACCGGCTCATCAAGGCCGGGAAGCTGCCGGCCTACCGGGTTGGTCAGCAGCTGCGGATCGACCCCGACGCCTTGGACGCGTTCATAGCCAACGGCGGCAACGACGCATCCGAGTCCGACGCCGTCGACCAGTGGGTAGAGCGCACGCTGGCGACCGCGCCGCCACTGACCGACGAGCAGCGGACCCGGCTCGCGGAACTCCTTCGCCCAGTACGCAAGACAGGCGGCGATGGCCGGTGACCGACCAGACAGAAAGATGGGGGCCGGGGCTCGTTTCTGAACCCGCGACCCGCACCCACTTCAAACCCGTACGGACACAGTACATTGCGGCGCTGACAAAGGCGGTGCGCTGATATGTGGTCGAAGCTCGACGACAAGCTGCACAACCACCAGAAGGCGCGCAAAGCTGCGACCAACGGCCAGGGCAAGCCCGACCTCGAACCGCTGGGCTTGTGGGTGGTCTGCCTGTCCTACTGCGGGGACCAGCTGACCGATGGATTCGTGCCCGCCTGGTACGTCGCCACCTGGGTTCCGGGCCGCAAAGGCGTTGCGCTCGCTGATCGTTTGGTCGCTGCTGGGCTATGGGAACGGGCCGAACTTGACGGTGAAAAAGGCTGGCAATTCCATGACTTCCTGGCGTTGAACCCGTGCCGGGAGAAGGTCCTTGCGGACCGCGAAGCGTCGGCCAAACGTCAAGCGGCCTGGCGCGCCAATAAGGCGCTTGAGCAGGCACAAGGGGTCAGCGATGCCGGTGGCTGAGAAGTGTTGTTACAGCGTGACATACGACTTTAGTCACGGCGTTAGTCACGCCATCAGTAACACAACCCCGACCCGACCCGACCCGACCCGACCCGCTTCTAGCCCATCACGAACTCCTTCGGAGTCCGCGATGGATGTAGGAGGGTGGTTACTTCAAGCAGCTGGTAACCCAAACGGGTCTAGACGCGTAAGTAACCACAGACCGCGCGCGCGGGGAACAAGGTGCGCGTCATGACGTTTGAGCCGCCCAAGGGCAAGGGCCGCTGCGAGCAGTGCGGCTGGTTCGTTCGCCTGCAAGGCCATCACGCCGGTTGTACCCGTGGCCGGTGTCGCCGCTGCGACCGCTTCACGAAGCTGCCGGGGCGGCAGCTGTGCATGTGGTGCGCGGCGACCGATGACGATGCCCGCCGCGAGATTCGCCGCCAGGCCGTCGCCGACCGGCTGGCCGAGTTGGACGGCGACCGATGACCTCGGAATCGCGCGATCCCAGCGCCCTGCGGGCCGCTGACGGGCGATCCCTGGCGCGCTCGGGGGATCGTGCCCCCGATTCCGTAGGCGGGCGTACAGCGCGAAATCCGGTGCCCCGGCTGAGGTTCCCCAGCTGCGAACGCTGTCAGGAGCCGATCACGACGCGGAAGGCCTACGCGCGGACCAGCATCGCCGCGGCGCGCGACCGCGCCCGCCGGCGTCGCCGGGGCCAGGAGCAAGGACCGCTGATCGAATGGCACTTCATGCACGCCGCCTGCGATCCCGACGTTGCCGACCCCGCCGCGTACTTCATCGGTGCGGGCGCGGCACGGACCGCGCGCGGGCTGCTCGTCGAAGTGCTCAAGCTGACCGGCCGCGACTGGGCCGAGGACACCGATTGGCGACGCATGGTCGCCGCGATCCTGGCAGAAAGCAGACCGCAACCTGGTGATGACTGACGACGACGACCTGGCCGACGACCTGGCCGACCTCGACGACGAGGACGAGGACGGCGGCGACCTGGGGACCGGCCAGGGCCACGCCGCGGTCCTGCATTGGGTCGAAAGCCTCGGTGCGCGGTTCGATTTCACCGACAGCGTTGACGACGCGGTGCGCCTGGCCGCGCAGCAGCCATGCCCTATCGCGGGCTGCCTCGGCGGGCACTCTGTCCTGGCCCGCGACGCTCGCGGACACCTGCGGACCATCGCCAGCACCGACGGCGACGACCAGGTCGTCGACCGGTTAAACCACCTGCTGCGGATGCGGGAGCGTCGCCGCGAGCTTCGTAAACGCCTCGCCGACGCCGAACGCATGCGGCAGCGACGGGCGAGAAACCTTGCCGCCCTGGAAGAACGAGAGGACCCCGACGATGGACTTGAATGACCTGCCCGACCCGGCGACGCTGGGCGTGGAGTCGCTGCGCCAGCTGCTGACCCTGTTCCAGGACACCGCGACCACCGCGGCCCGCGCCGGGGACATGGCCCTGGCCAACTGGGCGCGCACGATCGCGGACTGCTACGCGGCCCGGTTGAACGAGAACGCCCGACACCGCCGCGAGCTTCAGCGCGCGATCACAGACAGCCGCCGCCGACGACCGCACGGCACACCTGGTGACGTCACCGGCATCCCGCCGTGGTCGCAGGCGAGCGGAGAGGACACATAGGACGCCGGCCTTTGCGTCCCTGCAATTGCGTGATGACGCAACCGGTTTGGATCGGGGACCGGCGAGCCTGCGGGCATCGTGTCGCCGAGCCGCGCTACAGTGGCCCTAGCGCTGCTGCGTCCCTGGCCTCCGATTCTGGGGAAGCGGCGGCGCTGCCCGGAAGCATCCCGGCGCTGCGGTTCGACAGCCAAGTTAACGGCAGCGGCGTTGGGGAACGGGTGGCAGCAGAGTGGTGGAAATCCGCCCCAGGCATCTACGCCTGGCCCGCACGGCGCGCCCGCTTCCACACAGGGCTCCTGGCAAGAGCGCCTGGCCGCAAGCCGGTGGCACACCGTGGACGGCGAACCCACACACTGATGTATTGCGTTGCGCGACAACGCTTGTGATGCCTTTGCGACGCCTGCCGAGAGGAATTCCCATGTCTGCGCTGAACGCGCAACTTTCCCGCCTGACCCAGCTGCGCGCCGACCAGGCTTCCCACCGCGACGCCCTGGTGCGCCGCGCTGAGGCCGATGGCCGCGACGAACTCGACGAGCGCGAAACCCGCCAGTTCCGCCAATTCACCACCGCGATCGACAGCCTGGATGAGCGGATCGCCGACCTGCAAGACGAGATCAAGCGTTCCGGTCGCGGCGACCGCGACGCCGACGCCGTACGCAAGGCCACCGCCAACGCGACCGGCGCTGCCCCGACCCTCGGTCACATCGCGCCGATCGCGTTCGACGTCGACGAGTTGCGCCGCGCGCACCAGGTGCTGTCCCAGCGCCAGTCGTATCGCTTGGAGCAGCGCGCGTTCTCCACGGTTGACCCGCTGCTGCCTCCGTATCTGTCGCCGAGCATCGTCGGGCCGCAGCACGAGAACCGGCTTTTGAGCCGGTTGCCGATCGCGCCGACCGATTCACCGTTCGTCGAGTATCTAAGGCACTACTCGACGACGGGTGCGGCTGCGATGGTCGGCGAGGGTCAGCCCAAACCAGAGCTGACCTTTAACACCGACAAGGTCCTGTTGCCGATGTTGAAGCTGGCCGCGCACATCGGCACCAGCTGGGAGTCGTTGCAGGACTTCGATTCGTGGCAGCAGTACACGACCGGCGAGCTGGCCCGCCAGATTTACGACGTCGAGAACGCACAGCTGCTGCTCGGGTCGGGTGCGGACGGTGAGCTGACCGGGTTCACGTCAGTCAGCGGCATCTTGACGCACGTCGCCGGTCAGGGCACCACGCCGATCACGCCGTTGGATGACATCGAGCTGGCGATCGCGCAGCTGCGGACCGGCGCGGCGCTGGCCGAGCCGCGGATCGCGGTGTTCCACCCGAACACCTGGTCGGCGATCCGCCGGCAGAAGGACCAGCTGGGCCGCTACCTGACCTCGCCCGATCCGACCGCCGACGAAGCG
This sequence comes from Mycolicibacterium vulneris, assembly GCF_002104765.1. Lineage (GTDB taxonomy): Bacteria > Actinomycetota > Actinomycetes > Mycobacteriales > Mycobacteriaceae > Mycobacterium > Mycobacterium vulneris. Next base: position 16,743 of record NZ_NCXM01000042.1, on the reverse strand, counting down.
AATTCGGTGTGGGGAGTGCCGGTGCTGACCACCACCCAGTTCACCGCGGGCGACGGTTTGCTGATCGACACGACGAAGTTCGGACGCGTGTACTGGCGCGACGGCCTGTCGCTGCTGATGGGCTACTCGGGCACCGACTTCACCGACAACGTGGTGCGCTTCGTGGGTGAGCAGCGTTTTAACCTGGCCGTCGAGCGTCCCGCCGCGGTCTGCCACATCACCGGATTGCCGACAGCATGAGCGCCGCCAAGACGACGACAGTCGTTGTCCGACACCCGGTCAAGGTCACCCACGCCGGGGTCAGCTATTGGCCTGGTGACACCGCGGAGGTCCCGGCGACCGTCGCGGCCGAGTGGGTCAAGTTCGGCTACGTCGACCTGGTCGACGAGCCCGACGCCGAGGACGGCGACCAGGCCAGCCAGCCCGAGGCCAAGCCGAAACCGAAGCGTCAGCGGCGATCCAGCGATGCCTGACGAGTCGCCCTCGGCGTACGCCGAGGGCGACGTCTGGCGCTGGCGGTGCACCGATCCGCGCACCGGCCAGCAGCGCGACAGCGTGAGCCCTTACGCCAGCGAGCCGGCGGCGATCACCGCTGGCCGGTCGACGCTGGCCAACGCCACCCAGCTGCTCAGCAGACGCCGCTGATGCCGATGAGCTTGCCGTTCGCGACCGGACACGCGACCGGCGAGAGGGCGGCGGCGTCGTGTGCCCGATCCACGCGACGCCGCCGGCCCCTGCCTGATTTCCCATCACAGACGTCCGTGCCGAGCAGCACCCTGTAACAGCATCGAACAAGTGGCGTTTTTGGTTATTTGCAACGCTGCTCGGCACGGACCACCAGCGCCAGCGCGCGGACGGTTCCCATAGCGATCCCCGCCGCCAATCCCCCTCGGGTACCACCCATCCGCAGCGGACGGTCAGCAGTTCACCACCCATCCAGCGACGGTCGGGCCGTCCCGACGAAGGACAGCTACCCCGTCCGACCATCCGACCACCCCCATGCCCGGTCGAAATGTTGAAGGGGGGGTCAAATTTGCCTGACCGCCCGGAAAGGTGACTTCTACCCCCGCACACCCTGAACGACGCTTCAGTGCCGAAAATGCTTCGATTTGGCCGGGAACGGCCTGGTGGGGAACTGTCTGGACCGGTTTAGCTTTGGGGCCTGGGAGGGGCGCTGTTTACGTTGAATGTGAACGCCGCGGCCCGGGTTCCTCAGCCCGTGGTGGTGCAGATCCCGAGGTCGCAGCGCGCTTATCCTGGGCGGCGTGTTGATGCCACCTAAGCCGATCGAACTCGATGCGCCCGGCACCTTTCATTTCGCTGCTGGCGACTCTAACGGCTTGCGTTCACTGACATGGACGGTAACGGGCCACTCTAACCAGCAGGGCCTGGACGAGATCTACATCAGCAATCGCCAGACGCGACCTCAGATCAAACTGAGCCTCCATCAGGCTGACGCTCGGGGGCGTGACGCGGCATCTCGTCTGGCATTCACAACAGAGTTTTCGCAGCAGGGCGGTTTCGCTGATAAGCGGGAGATCTACCGCATGGCCGAAGCGCCCGAGTTTGCTCCTGGCTGGCGACAGGCCGCGGTGATCCTGACTCCGTCGACCACCTTCGGCCAATTCACCGAGAAACGGTTGAGAAACCGCGAGACGATCCAATGGTTCCCCGCGCCGCCGTCGCCTGAACACCTCAAGTTTTATGTGGTGGTCGGCGAGGGCGGGGGTTCCACGCTCACCTTGACTGACCACGTCGGCGAGGTCGGGCACATGAGGCTGACGAACGGGCGGTTTGTTGGGGTGGTCGCCGACTCGCGTCCGGCCGTCGAGCAGGACCTCGAGCTAATCCGCAACGACTTTGAGAAGGCAAGCAGTACACCAGGTGCCTATCCGTTCACCTGGCAGGCCGTGAACAACTTCATGATCTTCCTCGACCTGGCGGTAATGCTAACGCCGCAGCCCTAGCGCGCGGTAGCGGCAAATCTCGTAGCGCACCGCAATTTTCGCGCTATCGTCTGCACCGTGTCGAATGGCGACGAGCCGACGGTCGAGGATGGTTATGGCTGGTTAGAAAACCGTGTTCGGCTTGCGTTGGAGAGGGTGCTCGAGTTGGAGGTCGCGGCCACGTCCGAGATCGCGGCTGATGACGCCTACCTACACCCGATCTACCGCACCTTCCATCAAGACGTCGTTCAGTGCTTGCTCACCGCACTCGACCATCTCCGGTTCTTGAGTTGGTCGCTGCGGAACCGCGAGGAGCCGTTTCCCTATGCGCAGTTCTCACTGATTCGAACGGCAATCACCGCGGGTGCGACGGCGTTGTGGCTGCTGAGCGGGAGCACGCGCGATGAACGACGAGTCCGCGCACTCGAATTCAGCTTCAGGGACATCAGGTCCGAAGTGGCATGGGTTGATACGGTCAGGACCTTCCCGCAGAACCAGGACCTCCACGGCGAAGGCCACCAGGAGTGGGCTGACGAAATGGGAAGGCGACAGGACTGGATCGTCGAACAGGCCAATACGCTGCTCAACCCGACGAAGCCGTTCACGCGCCGAACCTTCGCCCAGCACTGCACCACAGATACCGACATGGTGAAGCTCGCTGGCACCGTCATACCTGCGGGCGCTACGGGCAGCTATAACCCGGCGATCACGCTTCTCAACACCTGGCAGTCGATGAGCGGCTTCGCGCATGCGCGTCCCTGGGCCGCCCTACCCGGCAGGGAGATAACGGGCACCGACCCTGGTACGGGTCGGTGGAAGGTCATCCAGAAGGGCGATCAAAACCGGCTGCTGGATGCCGCATTTCGTGGGCTGCCTGCGGTCGAGGAGGCGGTGCGCAGGCTGGTCGCATTGTCGTCGGCGGCACCTTAATCACCGGCGGGCGTATTACCCCAAAGTTGTTGTTGTGCTAAACGGAATTGTCATTTGCGTCGGTGTCTGGATTTGCCGCGATCCACGCGGACAACATCTGGTCAACGGCCTCGTCCTTGGCGATACCAATGCGATCGGCCGTTTCTTCGAATCTGCGCACCAGGTCGGGCGTCGCGTTGGCCGGAATGGGTTTGCGCTGCACGGGCGGCACCGGTTTCGGTTGAAGCAGTTCCTCTTTGGGGAAATCGGCTAGCAGCTGCTCGTAGTTAGCTTGAGTGGGAATCATGTTGTCTCCCTTCGCATACCACTTCAGCACCTTGTTCTTGGCAGAATTGCGGGAGATGCCGCGCATCTTGTGGACGTAGTCTTGGCGCATCCGCTTCAGGTCGGCGAAGTAGTCGCTGCGGACCGCTTCAACGTCACAGCCCAGTGCCGCGGCGAGCGCGGGGCGATAGTGCTCTTCCCACTCGGTGTATACGTGCACCACCCATTGCGCCGCGAACCGCTTCATGATCTCCGGTTGATCCTCGACCGGTTGCTTCATGGCTTCTGCGAACGTCGCCATGCGGGGCGTGACCATCGACACGAACACCGACAACGGCAGAGTCGTCTTGGAAGGCTGGTCACCCCAACGCATCGTGTTGAGGTCGAGGTAGGTCGCCGGTCGGTCGGTCGCCCTATTCACCGACTGGTTCCGACCCTGTCGCTCCGCGTCCGCGATCGCCAGAGCGCCCTGGTGACCAACGCGCGCAACCAAGACCGACACCTTGAGCAGGGTCTCCAAATCCGCCACCACCTCCTCGGCGGTCGGTTGGCTGAGGTCGTCCTCGGCGAGCCTGCGCCGTGCCTCAGCGACCACGCCCATGAACTCATCGACCTGGGGTTCGGCGGATTGCGTGAAATCCCAGTCGTCGATGACCGCGGCGACCGGTTCGAGAACTTCGAAGAGCGCCGACCCGTCGGCTGGACGATCCGTCTGCCAGGCGTCGCGGAACGCCCTGGTGATCGCATTGACGGTTAAGCGGAAACCTTGGTCAAGCTGCTTATACCCAGGCACCAACAGGTTGATAAACGGGGAACCCTTACGGGTCTTCTCAACCTCGTCAAGGACGTGATCCCACCGCTCGATGGTCGCTTCTGTCGCCATGGTTAGCAGGCTATCGGGGCGGCCTGTTCGCCCTGGTCGATGAAACGTACTTTGGCGTTCCGGTGATGTGTGCGGCAATAACACTTGAGATTCGACGCGTGCGTGGGGCCGCCGTCGGCGTACGGGATCGTATGGTCGAGGTCGCAGTCCGTGGCCGGGCGGTCGCAGCCCGGCCAACGACACGTCAGATCACGGCAGCGTACGAAATCGGCCAGCGCCTTGGACGGCGCATAACCGGGCTCCGGCGGCGCATCCCCGGGATGAACCAGTGGCGCCAGCTTGGCCGAGGCGGCCAACTCGGCGAGCAACTCCGGCGGGACCAAGCCTTCAGCACCTATCTGAGCGACTGCCGTTGAAGCGTGGCCATCCAGCGCGGCCTGCTCGGCGATCACATGAATCACCACCGGGCCCGCTGCGGGTCGTTTGCCGGCCGCGCAATCCGATCGCCCGCACCGACACCCCAATCGATCTGCGTCGGCCGCCAGCGCCCCCAACGCGTCAGCGCGGCGCTGCTCACGGGTGCGCGGATCATGCTCACACACCGTGGCCGCCAACGCATTCAACCGCTTATCCAACGCATGCGCGTCCGGACTCATCAGGCTGCCTTCGATATGCGACATGCCGTCGCCCGCATCGGCGATCCAGATCTCGCGATCGGCCATGCGCTCCTTGCGGCGGCGTACCGCGTCCGCGTCGGCCTGCGCGACGATCTTGTCCACCTGCGCGGCCAACCGGCCCTGGCTCAATGAAGGCCACCTGGTGACCTTGGCGGCCAGCGCGGCGTCCACGGCGCTCAACACGTCGGGGTTGGTGATCAGATCGGTGCGGAACACGATCGTCTGAAACATTCGGTAGTCGATATCGCCGGCCGCGAAGACCGCACCCACTTTCGGGAGCCGCTCGCGCATCGCGCGGGAATAGCGCACGCGACTCCCGGCCAGTCCCTGGCCAATCCGCAACTCGGCGGCCACCTCCGCACTCACCGCCGCCTCCGTGTCGACGGCCCACTCCTCGGTCTCCGAACACCGTGACAGCCGGTAAGAAAACAATTCGGCAATGGCTGCCAACTGTGCGGCAGCAGCCCGATTTTCCGCCCGCGCGGCGACCCCGATCCGCTCTAGCAGACCCGCCGACGCCCGCGTCGTCGACGGATAGCAACGCTCGAACTCCTCGTTGAACTGAGCCCGGACCTCTTCGAACATGTGTTCGAGTTTACCAGTCGCGGGCGACAACCTCAGCGGCCGAGCCGCTCGAACACCTGGGCGACAACGGAATCCAGCGCGACGGGGACCTGCTCCCCGGTCCCGAGATCCTTCACCCCGATGGTGCCGGCCTCGATGTCGCGGTCGCCGAGGACCAGCGCGATCCGGGCCCCGGAACGGTCGGCGGCGCGCATCGCGCCCTTGAGCCCGCGGTCGCCGTAGGCCAGGTCGACGCCCACGCCGCCGGCGCGCAACTGCGCGGCCAGCACCGCCAGCCGCAGCTTGGCCTGCTCGCTCAGCGGCACGCCGAACACCTCGCACCGCGCGGTCTCCCCCACGCTCTTGCCCTCCGCGCGCAGCGCCAGCAACGTGCGGTCCACGCCGAGCCCAAACCCGATGCCGGACAGGTCTTGTCCGCCGAGCTGGCGCATCAGGCCGTCGTAGCGGCCACCGCCGCCGATACCGGACTGCGCGCCCAGGCCGTCGTGCACGAACTCGAACGTGGTCTGGGTGTAGTAGTCCAGCCCGCGCACCATGCGGGGGTTGATGACGTAGGGCACCCCCATCGCATCCAGATGCGCCAACACGGTGTCGAAGTGCTGCTTGGCCGCATCGGACAGGTGATCGAGCAGCACCGGAGCGTCGGCCGTCATGGCGCGCACCTCGGGCCGCTTGTCGTCGAGCACCCGCAGCGGGTTGATCTGCGCCCGCCGTCGCGTCTCCTCGTCCAGGTCGAGCGCAAACAGGAAGTCCTGCAACAGTTCCCGGTACTGCGGCCGGCAGCTGTCGTCGCCCAGCGAGGTGATCTCCAGGCGGAATCCGTCCAGCCCGAGGGAGCGGAAGCCAGCGTCGGCGATCGCGATCACCTCGGCATCCAGAGCCGGGTCGTCGACGCCGATCGCCTCCACGCCGACCTGCTGCAGCTGGCGATAGCGGCCGGCCTGCGGACGTTCATAGCGGAAAAACGGCCCCGCGTAACAGAGTTTGACCGGCAACGCGCCGCGGTCAAGGCCGTGCTCAATGACCGCGCGCACCACGCCCGCGGTGCCCTCGGGCCGCAGCGTCACCGAACGATCGCCACGGTCGGCAAACGTGTACATCTCTTTGGACACCACGTCGGTGGATTCGCCGACGCCGCGGGCGAACAGGGCGGTGTCTTCGAAGATGGGCAACTCGATATCGCCGTAGCCGGCCAGGCGGGCCGCGCCGAGCAGGCCGTCGCGTACCGCGACGAACTGGGCCGAATCCGGCGGGACGTAGTCCGGCACGCCCTTGGGCCCAGAAAACGACGAAAACGCGGAGAACTCGCTCACGGGCTACAGGCCTTCGAGGAACGGGTTGAGGCGCCGCTCGGCGCCGATGGTGGTGGAGTTGCCGTGCCCCGGCAGCACCACGGTCTTGTCGTCGAGCACCAGGAGTTTGTCGACGATCGAGGTCAGCAGGTCGCGGCCGCTGCCGCCGAACAGGTCGGTGCGGCCCACCGCGCGTTCGAAGAGCGTGTCACCGGTGAACACGACGTCCTCGTCCCCGGCGACCCGGAACACCACCGACCCGCGGGTGTGTCCGGGCGTGTGGTCTACGTTGACGGTCACACTGCCCAGGTCCAGCTTGTCGCCGTCGCGGTCCAGCTCGACGACCTGCTTGGGCTCCCGCCAGAAGGCGCCCGCCACCATCTGCGCCAGGCGCGGGCCCAGGCCGTAGATCGGGTCGGTCAGCATGAACCTGTCCTCGGGGTGGATGTAGGTCGGGCAACCGTAGGCGTCGGACACCTTCTGCGCCGACCACATGTGGTCGATGTGCCCGTGGGTCAGCAGTACCGCGGCCGGCGTCAGCCGGTTCTTGTCCAGGATGTTTCGCAGCGGGCCCATCGCCCGCTGGCCCGGATCCACGATGACGGCGTCCGTTCCTGGCCGCTCGGCCAGCACATAGCAGTTGCACTGCAACATGCCGGCGGGAAATCCGGTGATCAACACGGTTCCCAGTTTCCCATGGGCCCCACTTGACACGAGTCGCGGCGCCCACATTAGCCTGAGCTGGCACCTCTCCCCAGGGGCTCCGATCCAATCATGGAGGCATAGCGGCCGTGCCGACCAACGAACAGCGACGTGCCAACGCCAAGCGCAAGCTCGAACGGCAGCTGGAGCGGCGCGCGAAGCAAGCCAAGACGCGCCGGATGGTGCTGATTGCGGCCGCCTCGATCGTGGCCGTGGCCGTGATCGCGGCGGTGGCGATCACGATCGTCAACACCAAGCACGACGACCACAAGAGCAACACCGCGGCGTCGACGACCACCAGCCGCAGCTCGCCGGAGACGACGGCTCCCGGCCAGCCGGGTCAGGTTCCGCCACTGCCGCCGTTCAAGCCGTCGGCCAACGTGGGCGCCAACTGTCAGTACCCGGCCTCACCGGAGCCGGCGGCCAAGCCGGTCAAGCCGCCCCGGACCGGCAAGGTGCCCACCGATCCCGCCCAGGTGAGCGCCAGCATGGTGACCAACCAGGGCCACATCGGCCTGATGCTGGCGAACAACGAATCACCTTGCACCGTCAACAGTTTCGCGAGCCTGGCCGGCCAGAAATACTTCGACAACACCAAGTGCCACCGGCTGACCACCTCGCAGGGCCTGGGCGTCCTGCAGTGCGGCGACCCGAAGGGCGACGGCACCGGCGGCCCGGGCTATCAATTCGCCAACGAATACCCGACCGACCAGTTCCCGCCGAACGACCCCAAGGCGCAGGAGCCCGTCGTCTATCCGCGCGGCACCCTGGCCATGGCGAACGCCGGGCCCGGTACCAACGGCAGCCAATTCTTCTTGGTGTACAAGGACTCCCAGTTGCCGCCGCAATACACCGTCTTCGGCACCATCCAGGCCGACGGGCTGGCCACCCTGGACAAGATCGCCAAAGCCGGCGTCGCCGGCGGCGGTGAAGACGGCGCTCCCGCCACCGAGGTGACCATCACCTCGGTAGCGCTCGACTAGGCCGGATCGACGCGAAACTCCCTCTGATCGGCGGGATTCGCCCGACGCGCACCGCCGAGAGCTTATGGTCGTTGGGTGAATCTGGATCCGGACTCATTCGGTCATTACCGAATATTGGATTTGTTGGGGCGCGGCGGGATGGGACGCGTATACCGTGCCTACGACACAACCACGGACCGGGTAGTCGCTCTGAAAGTGCTTCCGCCGCATCTGGCTGAAGATCAAGACTTTCAGCAGCGTTTCCGCCGAGAGGCCCGCGTAGCGGCGGCCCTGAACGACCCGCACGTGGTGCCCATCCACGGTTTTGGCGAGCTCGACGGTCGGCTCTATGTCGACATGCGGCTGATCGAGGGCCGCCACTTGTCGCAGTACATCAACGAAAACGGCGACCGACTCAGCCCCGAGCAAACGGTCGCGGTGATCGAGCAGGTAGCGGCGGCGCTGGACAGCGCCCGCCAGGCGGGGTTGATCCACCGCGACATCAAACCGATGAACATCTTGATCACCAGCGCACACAATTTCGTCTATCTGATCGATTTCGGTCTTGCCCGCACGGAGGCCGACACTCAACTCACTCAGACCGGTGCCACCATGGGCACCGTCGCGTACATGGCGCCCGAGCGCTTCAAGGGCAAAACCGATCACCGTGCCGACGTCTACTCGCTGGCCTGCGTCTTACACGAGTGCCTGACCGGCAAGCGCCCCTACGCGGGAGAGAGCCTCGAAGAACAGCTCAACGCGCACCTGAACGCCCCGCCGCCGCGACCGTCCGCGACCGCACCCGGTGTCCCCCCGGGCTTCGACGCTGTTGTCGCCCGCGGCATGGCCAAGGACCCAGAACAGCGGTATCAGACGGCAATCGAGCTCGCCGAGGCCGCCAGAGCGGTGCTGGTCGGCGGTGGCACGGCTACCGCGTCGGGACCTCCGGGAGCGGCACCGCCGGGGCCCGCGGCGCCCCGGCCGGGCGGCAAAGCCGATCCGCCGTTGCAGCCCGGCCGCCCAACGCATTCGCGGCGTTTGCTGGTCGGCATCGTCGGCGCATCGGCGCTGGCGCTGGCCGCGGTGGCGGCTCTGGTCATCGCGCTGGTGACCCAGAGTCACGGTTCGGCCGACAGCGCAGGATCGTCCAGCCAGCCCCGGCTGCGGGCGCCCGGCAGGACCGGATCCAACCCCGGTTCCAGTGCGTCGGCGACGGTGTCGCCGTTGCCGGCGTTCGCGCCGCCGGCCGATCTGGGCGCCAACTGCCAATACCGTTCGGTGCCGGACCCGGTCACCCGGCCGGTGAACCCGCCGCAGTCGGGCCGGGTGTCCACCACTCCCCCGCAGATCGGTGCGGTCATCTCCACCAACTTCGGCGACATCCCCATTCAGCTCGCCAATTCCGAGTCCCCGTGCACGGTGAACAGCTTCATCAGCCTGGCCAAGCAGCAATTCTTCGACAACACCCAGTGCGCCCGGCTGATCAGCTCCCAAGACGGCGGATCGCTGTTGTGTGGCGGACCCGAGGTGGACGGCTCGGGCGGTCCCGGTTACGAATTCGGTGACGAGTACCCCACGGACCAATACAAGCCCGACGATCCCGCGCTGCGCGCGACGGTGGTGTACCCGCGCGGCACCATCGTGATGGCCACCGAGGGACCCAACACCAACGGCAGCCAATTCGCCTTGATCTACAAGGATTCCGAGATGGAGCCGCAGAGCACGGTGCTGGGCACCATCGACCAGGCCGGGCTGGAGACCCTGGACAAGATCGCCCGGGCCGGCATCGCCGGCAATCGTCAGAGCGGCGCGCCCACCAACCCGGTCAAGATCACCTCGGTGCGACTGAGCTAGGGCGGCTTCACGCCGCGGACGTGACGCGGTAGACGTCGTAGACGCCTTCGACGTTGCGCACGACGTTGAGCAGATGACCGAGATGTTTGGGGTCGCCCATCTCAAAGGTGAAGCGGCTGATCGCAACTCGGTCACCGGACGTGGTGACCGACGCGGACAGGATGTTGACCTTCTCGTCGGCCAGCACCCGCGTGACGTCCGACAGCAGCCGGTGCCGGTCGAGCGCCTCGACCTGGATGGCCACCAGGAACACCGACGACGGCGACGGCGCCCAGTGCACTTCGATGATGCGCTCGGACTGCTGCTTCAGCGAGGCCGCGTTGGTGCAGTCGGTGCGGTGCACGCTCACCCCGCCGCCGCGGGTGACGAACCCCATGATCTGGTCGCCGGGCACCGGGGTGCAGCATTTCGCCAGCTTGGTCAGCACGCCGGGGGCGCCGGGGACCGACACGCCGACGTCGTCGCTGCTGCGCGGGCGGCGCAACATCGTTGTCGGCGTGGACCGTTCGGCGAGGTCCTCCTCCGCCTGGTCGATGCCGCCGAGTTCGGCCAGCAGTCGTTGCACGACGTGCCGGGCCGACACATGCCCCTCACCGATCGCCGTGTAGAGCGCGGACACGTCGGCGTAGTGCAGCTCGCGCGCCACCGCCGCCAGCGTCTCGCCATTGACCAAGCGCTGCAACGGAAGTCCGCCGCGACGCACCTCGCGGGCCATGGCGTCCTTGCCGGATTCGAGCGCCTCCTCGCGGCGCTCCTTGGCGAACCACTGCCGGATCTTGGCCTTGGCGCGTGGCGAGACCACGAACTGCTGCCAGTCCCGCGACGGCCCGGCGTTGGCCGCCTTGGAGGTGAAAACCTCGACGACTTCCCCGTTTTCCAGCTTGCGCTCCAGCGCCACCAGCCGCCCGTTCACCCGGGCGCCGATGCAGCGGTGCCCGACCTCGGTGTGCACCGCATACGCGAAGTCCACCGGCGTTGAACCGTTGGGCAGGGTGATCACGTCGCCCTTGGGGGTGAACACGAAGATCTCTTGTACCGCAAGGTCGTAGCGCAGGGACTCGAGGAACTCGCCCGGGTCCGCGGCCTCCCGTTGCCAGTCGAGCAACTGGCGCATCCAGGCCATGTCGTCGATCTCGGCGGCGGCGTGCGGATGCGGAAGGCCGTTGCGCCCCTTAGCCTCCTTGTAGCGCCAGTGCGCGGCGATGCCGTATTCGGCCGTGCGGTGCATGTCGCGGGTGCGGATCTGCACCTCCAGCGGCTTGCCCTCCGGCCCCACCACGGTGGTGTGCAGCGACTGGTAGACGCCGTACCGCGGCTGGGCGATGTAATCCTTGAACCGCCCCGCCATCGGCTGCCACAGCGAGTGCACCACGCCGACAGCGGCATAGCAGTCGCGGATCTCGTCGCACAGGATGCGGATGCCGACCAGGTCGTGGATGTCGTCGAAGTCGCGGCCCTTGACGATCATCTTCTGGTAGATGGACCAGTAGTGCTTGGGGCGGCCCTCCACCGTCGCCTTGATCTTCGAGGCGCCCAGGGTGTTGACGATCTCGGCGCGCACCTTGGCCAGGTAGGTGTCCCGCGACGGCGCGCGCCCGGCGACCAGCCGCACGATCTCCTCGTACTTCTTGGGATGCAGGATGGCGAACGACAGGTCTTCCAGTTCCCACTTGACGCTGGCCATACCCAGCCGATGCGCAAGGGGCGCAATGACTTCCAGCGTCTCGCGGGCTTTGCGCGCCTGCTTCTCCGGCGGCAGGAACCGCATGGTGCGCATGTTGTGCAGCCGGTCGGCGACCTTGATCACCAGCACGCGCGGGTCGCGGGCCATCGCGGTGATCATCTTGCGGATGGTCTCGCCCTCGGCGGCGCTGCCCAGCACCACCCGGTCCAGTTTGGTGACGCCATCGACCAGATGGCCCACCTCTTCACCGAATTCCTCGCTCAACGCGTCCAGGGTGTACCCGGTGTCCTCGACCGTGTCGTGCAGCAGCGCGGCCACCAAAGTCGTGGTGTCCATGCCCAATTCGGCCAGAATGGTCGCGACGGCCAGCGGGTGGGTGATGTAGGGGTCACCGGAATGGCGTAGCTGGCTGGCGTGCCGCTGGTCGGCGACCTCGAAGGCGCGCTGCAGCAGCGACACGTTCGCCTTCGGGTAGATCTCCCGGTGCACCGCCACCAGCGGTTCCAGCACCGGGTTGAGCGTGCTGCGCTGAGCGGTCATCCGCCGGGCCAGCCTGGCCCGGACCCGACGCGACGCGCTGCTGGACGTTTTGAGGGATTCGGTCGGTGGCTCCGGAGCCTCCATCGGCTGCGTGATGGCCGGCGGCTCTGGGACTTCAGTGGGCGCGTCGAGCGCTTGCGCCGCGCTGTTTTCCTCCGCCACGTTGGTCACCTCCGAAATCGAGGATATCTCTTCTCGATCCGATTACCCGGCTCCTCCTCACGCACATCGTCGCCGGAGGCGAGAGCACTACTCGCAAGTCAGGCTGTGTACCGCCAACGGCGCGACCGCTTCCCGGCCGCGCAGCGCGCCGAGTTCGAACACCACCGCCGCCGCCATCACGTTGGCCCCGGCGCGCCCGAGCAGCCGCGCCGACGCGGCCAGGGTACCGCCGCTGGCCAGCACGTCGTCGATGATCGTGATGTTGCGCCCGCGCAGGTCCATGCCGTCAGCGGGGATTTCCAGCGTCGCGCTGCCGTACTCCAGGTCGTAGCGCTCGGCGTGTACCGGCGGCGGCAGCTTGCCGGCCTTGCGAATGGCCAGGACGCCGGTCTGCAGCCGATCGGCGACGGCCGCGGCCAGCAGAAAGCCCCGGGCCTCGATGCCGGCCACCAGATCCGCACCGGACGCGATCTCAGCCAACGCGCCGGTGATCGCCGTCATCGCCGTCGCGTCCGCGAACACCGGGGTGAGGTCCTTGAACTGGATACCGGGCTTGGGGAAATCGGGCACCTTGCGCGTCAGCGACGCGATCAGCTCGGCGACCCGCGCCCGCTCGCCGGCGCTCGTCACCGGGGCCTCACTGGATCAGCGCCCATCGGTCCATGTTCCAGCCCGCACCCCACCGCGTCGGGTTCTTGCTGACCGCGTACATCTTCTTCGAGGTCAACAGCGTGCGCTGCTGCCGGTACAGCGGCAGGGTGGGCATGTCGCCCCACAGTACCGGGGCGGTTTCGGTCAGCAGCCGGACTCGTTCGGCGGCGTCGGCCGAGACGGCCAGCGCGCTGATTGCGTTGTCGACCTGGGGATTCGAGTACCCGGACAGGTTGTTGCCGTTGCCGGTGTGCAGGGCGTAGGCATCGAGCGCCGACGACCCCGTCGACCCGCTGCCGGTGGCGCCGCCGGTGCTGGCCAGCAACGCGTCGATCTTGCCGTCCCGCAGCGCCTGCGGACCCGGGCCGTCCAGGATGACGCCGGCGACGGTGACGCCGGCCGCGGCGCACGCCTTGGTGATGACGCCGACGTTGACCGCGAGCCGCGCGTTGGGCCCCTGATAGCCGATCCGCACTGTCAGGGGCGCACCGCCCAGCGCGTTGCGCGCGGCGACCGGATCGGCCTTGCGGAACGGTTCGGCCTCGGCGGCCCCGTCAGCGGCCGACACGGCGTCATCGGTGGCCGGGTCCAGGCGCGAGTTGGCGATCGACGTCCCCGCGTCCTTTGCCAGCGAATCGCGGGGCGTGCACAGCGCGACCGCGCGCCGGGCCTTGGGCGCCGCCAGCGGGCCCTGTGGGGCGAAGATCAGCTGCTCGACGCCATCCGACGGCCCGTCCGAGCGCTCGTAGTTGTCCGGCGTGGTCAGCGCCCCCGACGAACCCGCGGCGACGTCGACGACGTCGACGCTGCGGCTGTTGACCCGGTCCTGGATGTCGGGCCCCTGCGACCACACGGTGACCCGCTTCGTGATGGCCTTGGGCCCCCACCAGCGGTCGTTGGCGACCAGCACCACGGCGCCGCCGTCCAGCACGGATTCGATCTTGTACGGACCCGACGACGGGAAACGCTTGAGGTCGATCCCGGGCTTGAGGTCCCAGATGGTGTTCCACAGCTTCGCGATCTGCTGCACCAGCGGCCCGTTGTTGCTGAGCAGGGCCGCGGTCACGTCGACGTTGAGCTGGTCGGCGATGACGTGCGACGGCATCAGCGTGGTCGCGGTGAACAGCTGGGTGTAGTCGACGATGCCGCGGTCCGGGATGAAGGACACTCGGGCCTTCTTTTGCCCGGGCATGCATTCGACGTTGGCGATGTCGAGGTAGCCGGCCTGGGTGGCGGCATGGAAGTCGGGGAACTTGCCGGACTGAGCCGCCCAGGCGAGCACGATGTCGTCGCAGGTCACTGGTTTGCCGTCGGAGTAGACCGCGTTGTCGGCGATCTGGTAGTCCAGCACCAGCGGCGTGCCGCCGACCACCGACACGGTGCCGAAGTCGCGGTCGGCGACGGTTTGCCCGTCCGGGCCGTGATAGCTGAAACCGGTGAGCGTGCGGGCGAACGCCTGCGCTCCGGCCGAAGCGGCGCCGGCCACGGTGTTGGTGTTGTAGGTGGACAGCGGGCCGTCGACCACGTAGTCGATCTGGGACGCGGCGCTACCCGCGCAGGCGGTCAGCGTGACACCGGCCGCCAGCACTACCGCCAATCCGGCGCCGATCCACCCCGCGAGGGCCCGACGGCCGATGAGCGCGCCACGATCGGCCCCAGTTCCCCGGTACCCGATGGCCACGGGCCTACCGCCGGCCGACGTTCCGCTTGCCGGTGGGACGACGGGTCCCGGTCGGCCGCACGGGACGGGCACCCGGCGCCGGCTTGCTCGGCGCGGACTTGGACGGCTCGGCCGGCGCCGCGTCTTCCGCCTCTTCGGAGGTGTCGGCCTCGTCGTCGCCGGCGTCGGTCTCGGCGCGCGAGCCGGCGCTGCGCCGCCGCATCACGCGTCGGGTGTGGGTGCGCACCAGCTCGGTGCGCTCGCGCAGCGTGACCAGCAGCGGGGTGGCGAAGAAGATCGACGAGTAGGTGCCGACCAGGATGCCGACCAGCTGCACCAGCGCCAGGTCCTTCAGCGTGCCGACGCCCAGCAGCCACACCGCCACGACCATCAGCGCCAGCACCGGAAGCACGCTGATCAGGCTGGTGTTGATGGAACGCATGAACGTCTGGTTGATCGCCAGGTTGGCCTGCTCGGCGAAGGTGCGCCGGGTGGTGTGCTGGAAGCCGTGCGTGTTCTCCTCGACCTTGTCGAACACGATGACGGTGTCGTAGAGGGAGAAACCGAGAATCGTCAGCAAGCCGATGACGGTGGCCGGCGTGACCTCGAAACCGACCAGCGAGTACACGCCGGCGGTGACGCTGAGGTCGAAAACCATGGTCGTCAGCGCGGAGATGGCCATGTACCGCTCGTAGCGGATCATGATGTAGAGGCCGACCAGCACCAGGAAGACGGCGAGCGCGGTCAGCGCCTTGTCGGTGATCTGGTCGCCCCAGGTCTCGGAGACAGCCGCGTCGCTGATGGCCTGCTTGCTGGGCTTACCGTCGGCGCCCTTGGGGTGGAACGCGTCGAACAGGGCGTTGCGCAGCTTCGTGGTCTGGTCGTTGGTCAGCGTTTCCGAGCGGATCTGCACCGTCGCGCCCGCGCCGTTGCCGACGACGACCACCGACTCCGGGTCGTGGCCGAGGGCCTTGCGGAACACCTCTGACACCTGCGAGGTCTGCACAGTGCCGGCCTGCCCGGCGGCGGGCATCGACACCGTCGTGCCGCCTTTGAAGTCGATGCCGAAGGTGAAGCCCCGCAACAGGATGGACAGGACGGCGATGGCGACGATCGCGCCGCTGATGCCGAACCACAACCGGCGCCGGCCGATCACCTCGAACGCGCCGGTGCCCGTGTAGAGGCGCGACAGGAAGCCGTGGCGCGGCCGCCCGGCCACGCCGCTATCGGTCAATTCCGTTGCGCCTTCCGATGTTTCGGTGATCTCGGTTGCGTCTTTGGAGGCTTTGGAGGGAGTCATGCGTTATCCCCGTCCCGTCTTGACCTGCGCCGAAGCCCGGCGTTCGCGCGCGACCTGCTGAACGGCACCCAGGCCGTTGTAGGCCGGCTTTGCCAGCGTCGGGGACTTGGACGCCAGGTATACCAGCGGCCAGGTCACCAGGAACACCACCACGATGTCGAGGACCGTGGTGAGGCCCAACGTGAAGGCGAATCCGCGCACCTGGCCGACGGCCAGCGCGTACAGCACCGCGGCGGCCAGGAAGGTGACGGCGTTACCCGACACGATCGTCTTGCGGGCCCGCACCCAGCCTCGTGGCACCGCCGAGCGGAACGAACGGCCCTCGCGGATCTCGTCCTTGATGCGTTCGAAGAAGACGACGAACGAGTCGGCGGTGGTGCCGATACCGATGATCAGACCCGCGATGCCGGCCAGATCCAGTGTGTAGTTGATTTGGCGGCCCAGGATCACCAGGATCGCGAAAACCATTGCGCCGGAAGCACCCAGCGACAGGGCCGTGAGCAATCCCAGCACCCGGTAATAGAGCAGCGAATACAGCAGCACCAGGATCAAGCCGATCGCACCCGCGACCAGCCCCGCTCGCAGCGAAGTCAATCCCAGTGTCGCCGAGACGGTTTGGGCCTCCGACGCCTCGAACGACAGCGGCAGCGAGCCGTACTTGAGGACGTTGGCCAGCTGCTTGGCGGTCGCCGCGGTGAAAGGCGGGTCGCC
>NZ_NCXM01000041.1 GCF_002104765.1 Mycolicibacterium vulneris | reverse complement strand
GTCGTCTCGGTCGGACCGTAGACGTTCACCATCCCCCGCCGGGGCGCCCACCGCGGCCCCGGCACGACCCGGCCCGGCGCCCGACCGGCCGTCCGCGCCGTCCCCCGGCGAGCCGAAACCGCCCGCAACCGGGCAGCCGCCCGGCCAGGCGCCGCGCCCCGGTATGACACCGGGCCCGCGTCCAGGCCCGATGCCCAAGCCGCGCGCGCCGCGCGTCGGCAACAACCCGTTCTCGTCGGCGCAGCCCGTCGACCGGCCGATCCCGCGTCCGCAGGCGCCGCGTCCCGGAGCGCCCCGCCCGGGCGCCCCGCGTCCCGGCGGCGCCTCGCCGGGCAACATGCCGCCCCGGCCCGCCGGTGCCGGTGGGCCCGGTCGCCCGGCCCGGCCCGGCGCCCCGCGTCCCGGCGGCGGCCGTCCCGGCGGTCCCGGCGGCCGTGACGGAGGCGGCGGCAACTACCGCGGCGGCGGTGGCGGTGGAGTTGGCGCCCCGCCCGGAGGTGGCGGCGGCGGTTTCCGTGGCCGTCCCGGTGGCGGTGGCGGTGGCCGTCCCGGCCAGCGCGGCGGTGCGGCCGGCGCGTTCGGCCGTCCCGGCGGTGCGCCGCGACGCGGCCGCAAGTCGAAGCGGGCGAAGCGCGCCGAATACGAGAACATGCAGGCGCCCGTCGTCGGCGGCGTGCGGTTGCCGCACGGCAACGGCGAGACGATCCGGCTGGCCCGCGGCGCGTCGCTGAGCGACTTCGCCGACAAGATCAACGCCAACCCGGCCTCGCTGGTGCAGGCGCTGTTCAACCTCGGCGAGATGGTCACCGCCACCCAGTCGGTCGGCGACGAGACGCTCGAGCTGCTGGGCAGCGAGATGAACTACGTCGTCCAGGTCGTCAGCCCAGAGGACGAGGACCGCGAGCTGCTGGAGTCCTTCGACCTGAGCTACGGCGAGGACGAGGGCGGCGAGGAAGACCTGCAGACCCGGCCGCCGGTGGTGACCGTGATGGGTCACGTCGACCACGGTAAGACCCGACTGCTGGACACCATCCGGAACGCCAGCGTCCGCGAGGCCGAGGCGGGCGGCATCACCCAGCACATCGGTGCCTACCAGGTGACCGTCGAACACGACGGACAAGAACGGCCGATCACCTTCATCGACACCCCGGGTCACGAGGCGTTCACCGCCATGCGTGCCCGCGGTGCGAAGGCCACCGACATCGCGATCCTGGTGGTCGCCGCCGACGACGGTGTCATGCCGCAGACGGTGGAGGCCATCAACCACGCGCAGGCGGCCGACGTGCCGATTGTGGTGGCAGTCAACAAGATTGACGTCGAGGGTGCCGACCCGGCCAAGATCCGCGGCCAGCTCACCGAATACGGTTTGGTGGCAGAGGATTTCGGTGGCGACACCATGTTCGTCGACATCTCCGCCAAGCAGGGCACCAACATCGAGCAGCTGCTCGAGGCGGTGCTGCTGACCGCCGACGCGGCCCTGGACCTGCGGGCCAACCCCGACATGGAGGCCCAGGGTGTGGCGATCGAGGCGCACCTGGACCGCGGTCGCGGGCCGGTCGCAACGGTCCTGGTGCAGCGCGGCACGCTGCGCGTCGGCGACTCGGTAGTGGCCGGCGACGCCTATGGCCGCGTCCGCCGCATGGTCGACGAGCACGGCGAGGACGTCGAAGAGGCGCTGCCGTCGCGGCCGGTGCAGGTCATCGGTTTCACCTCGGTGCCCGGTGCCGGCGACAACCTGCTGGTCGTCGACGAGGACCGCATCGCCCGCCAGATCGCCGACAAGCGCAGCGCGCGCAAGCGCAACGCGCTGGCGGCGCGTTCCCGCAAGCGGATCAGCCTGGAGGACCTGGACTCGGCGCTGAAGGAAACCAGCCAGCTGAACCTGATCCTCAAGGGCGACAACGCCGGTACGGTCGAGGCGCTCGAAGAGGCCCTGATGGGCATCCAGATCGACGACGAGGTCGCGCTGCGCGTCATCGACCGCGGTGTGGGTGGCATCACCGAGACCAACGTCAACCTGGCATCGGCCTCGGATGCGGTGATCATCGGCTTCAACGTGCGCGCCGAGGGCAAGGCCACCGAGCTGGCCAACCGCGAGGGTGTGGAGATCCGCTACTACTCGGTGATCTACCAGGCGATCGACGAGATCGAGAAGGCCCTGCGCGGCATGCTCAAGCCGATCTACGAGGAGAACCAGCTGGGTCGCGCCGAGATCCGGGCGATCTTCCGGTCCTCCAAGGTCGGCATCATCGCCGGCTGCATGATCAGCAGCGGCACTGTGCGCCGCAACGCCAAGGCGCGGTTGCTGCGGGACAACATCGTGGTCACCGACAACCTCGCGATCACCTCGCTGCGACGCGAGAAGGACGACGTGACCGAGGTCCGCGAGGGCTTCGAGTGCGGCATGACGCTGGGGTACTCCGACCTCAAAGAAGGCGACATCATCGAGTCCTACGAGTTGGTGCAGAAGGAACGGACCTGACCACCGCCGACGATGCAAAACGAAGTGATGAGGAGAAGGCGGTGAATCCGACCACCGCCGACGATGCAGAACGAAGTGATGAGGAGGAGGCGGTGAATCGAAATGCCTGACCCGGCCCGGGCGCGCCGTTTGGCCAAGCGGATCAACACCATCGTCGCCTCGGCGATCGAGTTCGAGATCAAGGATCCCGGGCTGGAGGGGGTTACCATCGTCGACGCGAAGGTGACCGCCGACCTGCACGATGCGACGGTGTTCTACACGGTGATGGGACGCACGCTGGACGACGAGCCGGATTACGGGGCCGCCGCGGCCGCCCTGGAACGGGCCAAGGGCGCGCTGCGCACCATGGTCGGGGCCGGCACCGGCGTGCGTTTCACGCCCACGCTGACGTTCACCCGCGACACCACGTTGGACAACGTGCAGCGGATGGACGAGTTGCTGGCGCGGGCGCGCGCCGCGGACGCTGATCTGGCGCGGGTTCGTTCGGGCGCCAAGCCGGCTGGGGAGGCCGATCCATACCGGGATAGCGGATCGGGCGCGGAGCCCGGCCTCGACGGGAGCGTCGGTGACGACGACCAACACGAATACTGACCTGGACAGCCCCAGGGTGGGGGCACGCGTCGACGCCGTGGGTGCGGTCGATTTGCTGTCGGACGCCGACACCGTTGCGGTGATCGCGCACGTGCACCCCGACGCCGACACCATCGGCGCCGGGCTGGCGCTGGGGCTGGTGCTGGACAAGTGCGGCAAGCGGGTCGAGGTCAGTTTCGCCGAGCCGGCGCGGCTGCCCGAGTCGCTGGCGTCGCTGCCCGGCTGTCGGCTGCTGGTCAGCCCGGATGCGATGCGCCGCGACGTCGATTTGGTTGTCACCGTTGACGTTCCGAGCGTCAAGCGGCTTGGCGCGTTGAGCGATCTGGCCGTTGCGGCCGACGAGGTGCTTGTCATCGACCACCACGCCTCCAACGACGTATTCGGCACCGCCAATTTCGTTGACGTGCAGGCCGATTCGACCACGATGATGATCGCCGACATCCTCGACGCGTGGGACAAGCCCATCGAGTCCGACGTCGCGCACTGCATCTACGCGGGCCTGACGACCGACACGGGGTCGTTCCGCTGGGCCAGCGCGCGGGCCCTGCGACTGGCGGCCCGGCTGGTCGACGGCGGCGTGGACAACGCCGCGATCAGCCGGACCCTGCTGGACAGCCACCCGTTCGGATGGCTGCCGCTGCTGTCGCGGGTGTTGGCCTCGGCCCGGCTGCTGCCGGACGCCGCTGGCGGTCGGGGACTGGTGTATGCCGTTGTCGACAACCTGGATTGGACCAGTTCACGGCCGGAGGAAGTCGAGAGCATCGTCGACATCGTGCGCACCACGCAGCAGGCCGAGGTGGCCGCGGTGTTCAAGGAGATCGCGCCGCAGCAGTGGTCCGTGTCGATGCGGGCCAAGGCCGCGGTGGATCTGGCGTCAGTCGCGTCCGGGTTTGGCGGCGGTGGCCACCGGCTGGCGGCCGGCTACTCGACCACCGGAACGATCGACGACGTCGTGGCGTCGCTGCGCACCGCCCTGGACTAGAACACCCGGCTAGAACGCCCAGCTTCCCGAGCGCTGCAACACGAATCCGTGTTCGCCGCTGGTGGTGTCCAGGCAGGCGACCAGGTTGTCGGCTCCCACCGCGCAGGTGACGTTGAGATAGGTCAGCTTCTGACCCGATCCCAGCGCTTTGCCGCCGGCCGGCAGCTGGGGCGCGTTGCCGTCGCAGCCGCCGTAGGACATCCGGCTCAACTGATACCCCGGGCCCTTGAAGTCCACCGAACCCACCACGCAGTCGCCGGGCCGCGGTCGGCCGCCGGGGAAGGGCACGTCGTCCATCCCGAGCATGTCGCCCTTGCATTTGATGTCCTGCGACGGTTGCGGCACGGGGGGCGGCCCGCCGTAGAAGTCGCAGACCAGGGTGGAACCGGCGGAAAAACCGACCCGCGGCGGGCTACCCGGCGGGCCCGCGCCCTGGTAGCCGTCGGCCGGGACGGCGGTGAAGGCGTCCAGGTTCGGAAACCCCGGCGGCGGCAGCGCGCCCGCGTGCGGCGCGGACACCGCGATCGTCGACGTGGCCGCCAGCGTCAGGCCGCCGAGCATCCGCACGATG
The DNA here is from genome assembly GCF_002104765.1 of Mycolicibacterium vulneris. Classification (GTDB taxonomy): domain Bacteria; phylum Actinomycetota; class Actinomycetes; order Mycobacteriales; family Mycobacteriaceae; genus Mycobacterium; species Mycobacterium vulneris. Next base: position 38,056 of record NZ_NCXM01000041.1, on the reverse strand, counting down.
ACTCCGGCGGCCGCGTTCATCTGCTGATCGTATGGGGTGGGCCGGATCGGGGGGAACGGACCGGCGCAGATCGCGACGTCAGCGCACTTGCGAGCGGCCGCGTTGCAGCACGGCCTCCCGGTTGGCGGCGATGTCGTCGCCGCTGGTCCGGAACTGCCGGGCCGCCGTGGCCTCCTGCCACAGCCCCGCGCTGGTCTGCGCGTCGTCGATGCGGTGATAGGACGCCAGCAGCGCCCGGACCGCGTCCTGGTTGTTCCCGACGATCGAGGCCGCCACCGCCCGTGCGGCGCCCAGCAGCTCGTCGTGCGCCACCACCTCGGTCACCAGGCCGGCGCGCAGCGCGTCGGCGGCGGACAGGTAATCCCCGGTCATGCTCATCCGCCGGGCCAGCCCTACCCCCACCTTCTGCGGCAACCGCACGCTCAGGCCCCAGGTGGGCAGCAGCCCCACCCGGGCGTGCGTGTCGGCGAACCGGGCGTTCTCCGAGGCGATCAGGATGTCGCAGTACAGCGCCAGCTCCAGCCCGCCGGTCACCGCGGCGCCGTTGATCGCGCCGATCACCGGCTTGGTCAGCGCCGGCCACCGCGGCGAGATGTCCGGCAGCGCCGTCGAGCCGCCCAGCTCCTTGAGGTCCAGCCCCGCGCAGAACACCGGGTCGGCGCCCGTGACGATGACGACGTCGACGTCGTCGTCGGTTTCGGCGTCGGCCAGCGCGCCGAAGAAGCGGTCCCGCAGCGCCGACGACAGCGCGTTGCGCGACTGGGGTCGGTTGAGGGTCAGGGTGCGCACGCGCTCGTCGGTGTCGATCAGCAGGATCTCGTCGCTCATGCGTTCACCGTAGCCAGTCGCCCGGCGCGGCCGGTTGGCCGCCTTGCCGCCGGCCGATCCGTCGGAAGCGGCGGCGCCGAGCAGCGCTTATCGTGGGAAAGATGTGCCGAAACATCACCGAACTGCGCGGCCTGCAGCCCGCGGCCACCGCCGAGGAGATCGCCGCGGCCGCCCGGCAGTACGTGCGCAAGGTCAGCGGCATCACCCACCCCTCGGCGGCCAATGTCGACGCGTTCGACGCGGCGGTTGCCGAGGTCACCGAGACGACGACGCGGTTGCTGGGCCAGCTGTCGCCGCGGCGCAAGCCACCCAAGACGGTCCCGCCGCTGCGGCGGCCCGAGGTGATCGCGCGGATGGCGGGCGCGCAATGACCGTCACCACAACGATGCCCGCGCTCAAGGAGTGGAGCGCGGCGGTGCACGCCCTGCTGGCAGGCCGCCAGCGGGTGCTGCTGCGCAAGGGCGGCATCGGGGAGAAGCGATTCGAACTGGCCGCCCGCGAATTCCTGTTGTTCCCGACGGTCGCGCACAGCCATGCCGAGCGGGTGCGCCTTGAGCATCGAGACCTGCTGGCACCCGCGGCCGCCGACAGCACCGACGACGAGCTGGTGATTCGGGCCGCCGCGAAAGTCGTTGCGGCGGTGCCGGTCGAGCGCCCGGACGGCCTTTCGGCCATCGAGGACCTGCACATCTGGACGCCGGAGTCGGTGCGCGCCGACCGGCTCGACTTTCGTCCCAAACACAAGCTGGCTGTGCTGGTGGTGTCGGTGATCCCGCTGGTCGAGCCGGTGCGCCTGGACCGGACTGCAGAGTATGGCGGCTGCAAGAGCTGGGTGGAGCTGCCCGTGCAGGCGCCGTTTGCGGCGCCGGTGCACGACGACGAGGCGCTAGCCGCGGTCGCCGCCCGGGTCCGCGCCGCCGTTGGCTGACAGCTCGGCCGGCCCGACCGGCAACAGCAGCCGGGAGCGTCCGTAGCGCACGGTGTGGGTGACCGGTGTCGGCTGCCGGCCGGTCAGCACCGGTTCGCCGGAGCCGAGGTTGTGCGCGTAGCGCGGGGACCAGCTGCCGGCGACCAGCACCCGGATGCGTGAGCCGGCCCGGAAGCGGTGGGCCATGCCGTCGAGGTCGAGGCGAACAATCTTCTCCGATTTGGGTTTCGCCGCTGCTTGCAGCCGCCGGTACGCCTCGCTGACGTTGCGCGACCGGCCTTTGGCGTCGACCTCGCTCACCCGCACGAAGAGGTCGGCGTGCGGGCTGTTTGCGCCGTGGGCGAGCTCGACGACCGGGCTGCCGTAGACGTACGCGTCCTCGGTGAGGGTCGCACTGGTGAACGCCAGCACGTCATCGCGCGACGCCAACCGGCTGTCGTCGCGGTAGCCGCCGTTGGCGGACAGCAACGGGCCGCCGGTCGTGGGCGTCGGATTGGCCGGATCGTGACGAAAGGTGGCCGGGGCCAACCCTTTCAGGGCCGGCGCGGTCTCGCCCAGGTAGCCGCCGGGCCGCAGGTACAGGGCGCGTTCGGCGGTGGCCGGCGGCCAGTCGGGCAGGCTGCGCCAGCCCCCGCCCGCGCCGCCGCCGGTGACGTAGATCCGGACCCGGCTGGTCCGGCGCGACGTGGTCGCATCGCCCAGATGGGTGCCCAGCCAATCCAGTGCCTCCCGGGCGCAGGTGGAGAACCCGCTGGTGAGCAGCTGGGTGTGCGTCCAGGGGCCGACGGTGAGCGCGACGTCGACGCCGCGGCCGCGCAGGTGCGCGTACTGCTGCAGCGTCTGCCTGATGAAGATGTCTTGCCACCCGCCCACCAACAACACCGGCACCTGCACGCGGTCCAGCGCGTCGTTGCACCGCAACGCATTCCAGAACGGATCGTTGGGATCGCTGTGCTCGACCCAGGATTCGAACCAGGGGGCGCCCGTGCCGAGCAGGCTCCGTGCGGCGTCGCCCAGCGGCACCGCGGCCGCCGCCCGCGCCACCCTACGGCGGGTCTGCAGCTGGCGCAGCGCGGCGCGAACGCGCAGCGGGTCCTCTTGGTGCGCCACCATGTCGCTCCAGCCGAGAAAGTCGTTGACCGCGAATGTGCCGGTGCCCCAAGTCGATTCGTTGAAATCGTGCGGGCCCACCATGATGACGGCGGTGGCCAGTTCCGGTGGGGGATCCTGCAGCAGCGCCCACTGGGTGAACCCCAGGTACGACATGCCGATGGTGGCGAAGCGGCCGGTGAACCATGGCTGCTCGCGCAACCAGGCGACGGTGTCGGCGCCGTCGTCGACCTCGTTGGCCATCGGCTCGAACACCCCGCCCGATCCGAACGTTCCGCGCACGCTCTGCAGCACCACGTGGTAGCCGCGCGACGCGTACAGCGCGCTGAAGATCAGTGTGAACGGGAATCCGCGCCCATAGGGCCCACGGACCAGCAAGGTGCCCCGGGCCGACGCGGCGGACGGCGCGTAGTGGTCGGCCACCAGCTGTACCCCGTCACGCATCGGCACAGCGACACGCTCCACCGTGTAGTCGGTAGTCGTCGGCGGCAGGCCGAGTAGGCGGCCTGCGGCCTTGCCGCCCAGGTGTCGCAGGGTGTGCAGCGCCGGCTGCGCGGATTGGATCGCGGTCGTACTCACGGTCCTCACATTAAGACCCGGTCAACCGGCGGCGACTCAACCCCGCTGAGAAATCAGAACTTGTAATACGGCGCGAGGTCGTTGGCGCGCTGGAGATTGGTCTGCATGCAATCGACCTCGGGGTTGGAGTAGACGGTCGAGTAGTACAGGGCCTGCTGCAGCACGCCGTAGCTGGTCTTGAACACGACCATGCAGGAGTAGAACCAGTAGCTGTTGTGGTACGTCGGCTTGAGCACCCAGTACTGCGCGGCGCGGTGACCCGCGATCGTCGTCTCGACGGCGTCGGCGGGCAGCGACTGCTCGTAGCTGCGCCAGACGATCGGCTCGACGGCCACCTGATAGTTCCCGGCGTCGAAGTGGCAGCGCAGCCCGTCTTCGTGTTCCGGTGGTGAGAAGCCCAGCCCGAGGCCCTGGATGACGTCGAACGGGATGTCCTCGCACGCGTCGAAGGGGCGCGGATCGGTGGTCGCCACGATCGGACTCTTCATGGTGGTTTCCATCGGCTGGGCGGTCGACCTCAGCTCGACGGATCGGTCGCCGCCGCCCGGCGCGGCCGGGGCGGTCAACAAGCCCACCGTGCCGCCGATGGCCGCTGTGAGCAGCGCACCCAGCGCCCCCATCAGACGAACATTGGCGAACACGACACCCCCCCTGACGCCTCAGCGGTCCTTTGGGGGAGTGTACAAGTCGCGCGCGCGGCGTCACAGGCAAACCTGAACTTGTTCTAACTCACCCGCTCGCGGGCCGGAATGACGCCCGCGGAAGGGGCTTGCCCGGTTCGGGTCGTTAGGGTGGTTAATCGTGGCTGGGCATTCAGCGGGGCAAGAATCGACCAACGGTGGGCAACCGACGCTGTGGGCGGTGTCCGACCTGCACACCGGTCACTTAGGCAACAAGCCGGTCACCGAATCGCTGCACCCGTCCTCGCCGGATGACTGGCTGATCGTGGCCGGCGACGTCGCCGAACGCACCGACGAGATCCGTTGGGCTCTTGACCTGCTGCGACGGCGCTTCGCCAAGGTGATCTGGGTGCCGGGCAACCACGAGCTGTGGACCACCACCCGCGATCCGGTGCAGATCTTCGGCAAGGCGCGCTACGAGTACCTGGTCAACATGTGCGACGAGATGGGCGTGGTCACGCCCGAGCATCCGTTCCCGGTGTGGACCGAGCGCGGCGGCCCGGCCACGATCGTCCCGATGTTCCTGCTCTACGACTACAGCTTCTTGCCCGAGGGGGCCACGAGCAAAGCCGAAGGCCTGACCATCGCACGCGAGCGCAACGTGGTGGCCACCGACGAGTTCCTGCTCTCCCCGGAGCCCTACGCCACCCGTGAGGCGTGGTGCCGTGAGCGCCTGCAGATCACCCGTGCCCGCCTCGAAGAGCTGGACTGGATGAACCCGACCGTCCTGGTGAATCACTTCCCGCTGGTCCGCGACCCCTGCGACGCGCTGTTCTACCCGGAGTTCTCGATGTGGTGCGGAACCACCAAGACGGCCGACTGGCATACCCGCTACAACGCCGTGTGCTCGGTCTACGGCCATCTGCACATCCCGCGGACCACCTGGTACGACGACGTGCGCTTCGAGGAAGTGTCGGTGGGCTATCCGCGGGAGTGGCGCCGCCGCAAACCGCCCAGCTGGCTGCGCCAGGTGCTGCCGGATCCGCAGTACGCGCCGGGCGACCTCAACGACTTCGGCGGCCACTTCAAGATCACTCCCGAGATGAAGGCTCAGGCCGCGCAGTTCCGGGAACGGTTGCGGCAGCGGCAATCACGATGACGGGGGACATGCTGGTTTCCTCGGTGCTGCCGGTGGCCGACGGCCTGGCCTACTCGGAGGTGTATACCGATCCGCCCGATCTCGCGCCGCTGCCCGAAGAGGAACCGCTGATCGCCCGTTCGGTGGCCAAGCGGCGCAACGAGTTCATCACCGTCCGGCACTGCGCTCGGATCGCGCTGGGCGAACTCGGCCTGCCGCCGGTGCCGATCCTCAAGGGCGAGAAGGGTGAACCCTGCTGGCCCGACGGCGTGGTGGGCAGCCTCACCCACTGCACGGGCTACCGGGGCGCGGTGGTGGGCCGCACCGACGCGGTGCGCTCGCTGGGCATCGACGCCGAACCGCACGACGTGCTGCCCGACGGCGTGCTCAACGCGATCAGCCTGCCGGCCGAGCGCAGCGAGATCCCCGCCAGCCTGACCGGGGACCTGCATTGGGACCGGATCTTGTTCTGCGCCAAGGAGGCAACGTACAAGGCCTGGTACCCGCTGACCAAACGGTGGCTGGGCTTCGAGGACGCGCACATCGCGTTCGAGGCCGACGGCCCCGGGGCGGCGGCGGGCGGTTTCGTGTCGCGGATCCTGATCGATCCGGACGCGCTGTCCGGGCCGCCGCTGACCGAGCTGCGCGGCCGGTGGTCGGTCGAGCGCGGGCTGGTGCTGACCGCGATCGTGCTATGAGCCAAAGCCCCACCGGGCCAGGGATAGTCGTGGTCGACAAGCCGGCCGGAATGACCAGTCACGACGTGGTCGGTCGTTGCCGCCGGATCTTTTCCACCCGCAGGGTCGGGCACGCGGGGACGCTGGACCCGATGGCCACCGGCGTGCTGGTGATCGGCGTCGAGCGCGCCACCAAGATCCTCGGCCTGCTGACCGCGACCGCCAAGTCCTACGCCGCCACCATCCGTCTGGGCCAGAGCACGTCCACCGACGACGCCGAGGGCGAACTCGTGTACAGCGCCTCGGCGCGGCACCTGACCGGAGACGCGATCGAATCCGCCGTCGGCGGCCTGCGCGGCGACATCGACCAGGTGCCGTCGACGGTCAGCGCCATCAAGGTCGACGGCAAGCGCGCATACCGGCTGGCGCGCGAGGGCCAGACCGTGGAGCTGAAGGCGCGCCCGGTGCGCATTAACCGGTTCGAGGTACGCGACGTCCGGCCCGGACCCGGCGGCCACGACGTCGTCGACCTGGACGTTGAGGTGGACTGCTCGTCGGGAACCTACATCCGCGCCCTGGCCCGCGACCTCGGCGCCGCCCTCGGGGTGGGCGGGCACCTGACGGCGTTGCGGCGCACCAGCGTCGGGCGCTTCGGGCTCGATCAGGCCTACCCGCTCGACGAGCTGGCGGAGCGACCGCGGCTCAGCTACAGCCTGGACGAGGCCTGCCTGCTGATCTTCCCGCGCCGCGACCTGTCCGCCGAGGAGTCCGAGGCGACCGGCAACGGCCGGTCGCTGGAGCCGGCGGGCATCGACGGCATCTACGCCGCCTGCGACCCGGGCGGCAGGGTGATGGCGCTGCTGCGCGACGAGGGCTCGCGGACCAAGCCGGTGGTGGTGATCCGCCCGGCGACGCTGTAAGGCCCCGGCCGAACGGTTGGTTGGGCTACGTTGCACACTGAATGCCTAGACCGCCCACGGTTCGGAAGGGGACAACGATGTCCAGCAAGGTTTATGTCGTCGGCGTCGGGATGACGAAATTCGAGAAGCCGGGCCGCCGTGAGGGCTGGGACTATCCGGACATGGCCCGGGAATCGGGAACCAACGCGCTGGCGGACGCCGGCATCGACTACCGCGAGGTCCAGCAGGGCTACGTCGGCTACGTCGCCGGTGATTCGACGTCGGGGCAGCGGGCGCTCTACGAGCTGGGCATGACCGGCATTCCGGTCGTCAACGTCAACAACAACTGCTCCACCGGCTCGACGGCGCTGTTCCTGGCCGCGCAGGCCATCCGCGGCGGCATCGTCGACTGCGCCATCGCGCTCGGCTTCGAGAAGATGCAGCCCGGTTCGCTGGGCGGCGGCGCCCAGGACCGCGAATCGCCGATGGCCAAGCACGTCAAGGCGATGGCCGATATCGATGAGTTCGCGATGCCCGTCGCGCCGTGGATGTTCGGCGCCGCCGGACGCGAGCACATGAAGCAATACGGCAGCACCGCAGAGCATTTCGCCAAGATCGGCTACAAGAACCACAAGCACTCGGTCAACAACCCGTTCGCCCAGTTCCAGGAGTCCTACACGCTCGACGACATCCTGGCGGCGCGGATGATCTCCGACCCGCTGACCAAGCTGCAGTGTTCGCCCACCTCGGACGGCTCGGGTGCGGCCATCCTGGCCTCGGAGAGCTTCGTCGACAGCCACGGTCTGGCCGGCCAGGCGGTGGAGATCGTCGGGCAGGCCATGACCACCGACTTCGCGTCGACGTTCGACGGGAGCGCGAAGAATCTCATCGGCTACGACATGAATGTCCAAGCCGCGCAACAGGTCTATGACCAGTCCGGGCTGGGACCGCAGGACTTCCAGGTGATCGAGCTGCACGACTGCTTCTCGGCCAACGAGCTGCTGCTGTATGAGGCCCTCGGACTGTGCGGTCCGGGTGAGGCGCCGAAGCTGATCGACAACAACGACACCACCTACGGCGGCCGCTGGGTGGTCAACCCGTCCGGCGGCCTGATCTCCAAAGGGCACCCGCTGGGCGCGACCGGCCTGGCGCAGTGCGCCGAACTGACCTGGCAGCTGCGCGGCACCGCCGACAAGCGTCAGGTCGACAACGTCAGCGCCGCACTGCAACACAACATCGGACTGGGCGGCGCGGCCGTCGTCACCGCCTACCAGCGCGCCGAGCGTTAAGGATGCCATGATCGAGTGGTCCGACACCGACCTGATGGTCCGGGATGCGGTTCGCCAGTTCGTCGACAAAGAGATTCGCCCGCACGTGGACGAACTCGAAACCGGCCAAATGTCGCCGTATCCGATCGCGCGCAAGCTGTTCAGCCAGTTCGGCCTCGACGTTATGGCCGCCGAGTCGGTCAAGAAGATGCTGGACCGCGAGCGGGCCAAGCTCGACGGCGCGGCCGCTCCCGAGGAGCGTGACGAAAAGCCCGACAATTCAGGCGGTTTCGGTGGTGGCGCGCAGGGGTCGATGATCGCGGTGCTGGTGTCCGAAATCGCCAGGGTCAGCATCGGGTTGCTCAGCACCGCGTCGGTGAGTCTCGGCCTGGGCGCGGCGACCATCATGAGCCGCGGGACGCTGGCGCAGAAGGAACGCTGGCTTCCCGAGCTGATGACGCTGGAAAAGATTGCGGCATGGGCGATCACCGAGCCCGACTCGGGCTCGGACGCATTCGGCGGCATGAAGACCTACGTCAAGCGCGACGGCCAGGACTACATCCTCAACGGGCAGAAGACCTTCATCACCAACGGGCCCTGCGCCGACGTCCTGGTCGTGTACGCCAAACTCGACGAGGGCGAGGCGAGCCCGGACAAGCAAGACAAGCGCAACCGGCCGGTGCTGGTTTTCGTGCTCGACGCGGGCATTCCGGGCCTCACGCAGGGCAAGCCGTTCAAGAAGATGGGCATGATGTCCTCGCCGACCGGCGAGCTGTTCTTCGACAACGTGCGGCTGAGCCCGGACCGGCTGCTCGGCGAGAGCGAACAGCACACCGACGGCGACGGCCGCGACAGCGCCCGCGCAAATTTCGCCGCCGAGCGGATCGGGATCGCGATGATGGCGTTGGGCATCATCGACGAATGCCACCGGCTGTGCGTGGATTACGCCAAGAGCCGGACGTTGTGGGGCAAGAACATCGGGCAATTCCAGCTGATCCAGCTCAAGCTGGCCAAGATGGAGATCGCCCGAATGAACGTGCAGAACATGGTCTTTCACACCATCGAGCGCCAGCAGGCCGGTAAGCCGCTGACGCTGGCCGAGGCGTCGGCGATCAAGCTGTACTCGTCGGAGGCGGCCACCGACGTGGCGATGGAGGCCGTACAGCTGTTCGGCGGCAACGGATACATGGCCGAATACCGGGTGGAGCAGCTGGCCCGCGACGCCAAGTCACTGATGATCTACGCGGGCAGCAACGAGGTTCAGGTCACCCACATCGCCAAGGGCCTGCTGGCCGACTGAGCCGGATGGCGGCGACCCGCTGCGCCCGGCTGCGCCGCGCTTGCGATCGCCGCAGCCGGATGGCGGCGACCCGCTGCGCCCGGCTGCGCCGCGCTTGCGATCGCCGCAGCCGGATGGCGGCGACCCGCTGCGCCCGGCTGCGCCGCGCTTGCGATCGCCGCAGCCGGATGGCGGCGACCCGCTGCGCCCGGCTGCGCCGCGCTTGCGATCGCCGCTAGGCGGTCACCCAGATGGCGCGGGCTGCCGGGCTGCCGAGGTCGACCGTCGTTTCGGCGCCGTCGCCGGAGTCGATCGCGACCGAGATCATGCCGGCGAATTCGCGTCGGGTCAGGACCCGCAGCCGGGAGTCGAGGTTGATGCCGACGTCGGTGAAGTAGCGCAGCATCTCGGGGTCGGCGTCGGAGATGCGCGCCACCGTCCCGGTGTCCCCGTCGCCGCACGCCCATAGCTGGCGGGCCGGCGGGGTGGGCACCTGCCCGTCCGAGGCCGGGATCGGGTCACCGTGCGGGTCGCGCTGCGGGAACCCCAGCTTGGCGTCGATGCGGGCCACCAGCCGATCGGACACCGCGTGCTCGAGCACCTCGGCCTCGTCGTGCACCTCGTCCCAGGCGTAGCCGAGCTCGTTGACCAGGAAGGTCTCCAGCAGCCGGTGCCGGCGCACCATCTCCAGCGCCGCCCGCCGGCCCGCCTCGGTCAGCGTCACCGCACCGTACTTCTCGTGGTCGACCAGCCCCTGCTCGGCGAGCTTGCGGATGGACTCTGAGGCCGTGCTGGCCGACACCCCGATCTTCTCGGCCAGCATCTTGGTGCTGACCTTCTGCGGCGCGTCTTTGGGGGACCACTCCTGGGCATTCCAGATGACCTTGAGGTAGTCCTGGCCGACCGCGGTGATGCCGCCACGCTCTTCGTCAGCCTTCACAACGAGAAAGTTTAGGCAACCCACGCCTAATCCGGCGTGTTCCCCGGCACCATGGCGGGGTTTGCCCCTCTGCATCTCCCGGCGGACCACTCGGCGCCGTAGGCTTGCGGGCGTGCAGCGGTGGCGCGGCCAAGACGAGATTCCCACGGACTGGGGCAGGTGTGTGCTCACCATCGGTGTATTCGACGGTGTGCATCGCGGCCACGCCGAGCTGATCGCGCATGCGGTCAAGGCGGCGCGGGCCCGCAACGTCCCGACGGTGCTGATGACGTTCGACCCGCATCCGATGGAGGTGGTCTACCCGGGCAGCCATCCCGCCCAGCTGACGACGCTGACCCGGCGCGCCGAGCTGGTCGAGGAGCTGGGCATCGACGTCTTCCTGGTAATGCCGTTCACCACCGACTTCATGAAGCTCACCCCGGAGCGCTATGTGCACGAACTGCTGGTGGAGAACCTGCACGTCGTCGAAGTCGTGGTGGGGGAGAACTTCACCTTCGGCAAGAAGGCGGCCGGCACAGTCGACACCCTGCGCAAGGCGGGGGACCGGTTCGGGTTCTCGGTCGAGTCGATGTCGCTGTTGTCCGAGCATCACAGCAACGAGACCGTGACGTTCTCGTCGACGTACATCCGGTCCTGCGTGGACGCCGGCGACATGGTGGCGGCCACCGAGGCGCTGGGCCGCCCGCACCGCGTCGAAGGTGTGGTGGTCCGCGGCCACGGGCGCGGCATCGAGCTGGGTTACCCGACCGCCAACGTGGCGCCGCCGATGTACTCGGCCATCCCGGCCGACGGCGTGTACGCCGCGTGGTTCACTGTGCTCGGGCACGGACCGGCCACCGGCACCGTCATCCCCGGTGAGCGCTACCAGGCGGCGGTGTCCGTCGGCACCAACCCGACCTTCTCCGGGCGCACCCGCACCGTCGAGGCGTTCGTCCTCGACACCACCGCCGACCTCTACGGCCAGCACGTCGCCCTCGATTTCGTCGCCCGCATCCGCGGTCAGCACAAGTTCGACTCCGTCAAGGAACTCGTCGTCGCGATGGGCAAGGACACCGAGTTGGCGCGCCGGCTGCTCACCGAGTGAGCGCCCGCCTGATCGGCCCGCGACGATTCGAGCCGGGCACCTTATGGCTGCTAAACTGCCGGACGACATCGGCGCGTGCTGCGGTTCGCGGTGGCCGCGCCTTGAACATTCACCTTTCGCGGACCGATTGATGGAGATAGTTTCGTGGCGCTGACAGCCGAGCAGAAAAAAGAAATCCTGGGCAACTACGGCCTGCATGGCACCGACACCGGTTCCCCCGAGGCGCAGGTCGCGCTGCTGACCAAGCGGATCGCCGACCTGACCGAGCACCTGAAGGTGCACAAGCACGACCACCACTCGCGGCGCGGGCTGCTGCTGCTGGTCGGACGCCGTCGCCGGCTGCTCAAGTACGTCGCGCAGATCGATGTCGAGCGGTACCGCTCGCTGGTCGAGCGGCTGGGCCTGCGTCGCTGACGCGAGCCTCACCGGGGCGGTAGCGCCCCGCAAATTCCGAGCAATATGGCGGGCAGAGGTCGCCCGTGTAGAGTGAGGACGTTCTGGGCCGGTTCGGCCGGAGCAAACGGTGCGGTCACGCAGATCCGCGTGTGCCGTTCCAGCGTGTCACTACGCACGTTCGAGGGAGCAGCCAGTCTGCATCGGGCGGTCTTCGGTAGTGGCTGCCGGGCTCTCCGGATCTGGGGCAGGTCGGCCGCTTCGATCGATGGCCGTAGCCGTATTCAGACTCAGCGCCTCCCGCGGGTGACCCGAGGCCGTCAGGCCTGCGGTTCGCGCGTGACCACGCGAAAAAGCTGAATACAAGAGAGGCCGTACGGACGTCCATGTCTGTCGCTGAAATTGAAGAGGGCGTGTTCGAGGCGACCGCCACCATCGACAACGGGAGCTTCGGCACCCGCACCATCCGTTTCGAGACCGGCCGGTTGGCCCAGCAGGCAGCTGGCGCCGTGGTCGCGTACCTCGACGACGAAAACATGCTGTTGTCGGCGACCACCGCCAGCAAGAGCCCCAAGGAGCACTTCGACTTCTTCCCGCTGACCGTCGATGTCGAGGAGCGGATGTATGCCGCCGGTCGCATCCCCGGTTCGTTCTTCCGTCGCGAGGGCCGTCCCTCCACCGACGCGATCCTGACCTGCCGGCTCATCGACCGGCCGCTGCGCCCGTCGTTCGTCTCCGGGCTGCGCAACGAGATCCAGGTCGTGGTCACGGTCATGAGCCTGGACCCCAACGACCTGTACGACGTGCTGGCGATCAACGCCGCGTCGGCCTCCACCCAGCTGAGCGGACTGCCGTTCTCGGGTCCGATCGGGGGCGTGCGGGTCGCGCTCATCGACGGCCAGTGGGTGGCGTTCCCGACCGTCGAGCAGCTCGAGCGCGCAGTGTTCGACATGGTCGTCGCCGGCCGCAAGGTCGACGGCTCGGATGGTCCCGATGTCGCCATCATGATGGTCGAGGCCGAGGCCACCGAGAAAGTCATCGAGCTCGTCGAGGGCGGCGCCCAGGCGCCGACGGAAACCGTGGTGGCCGAAGGACTCGAGGCCGCCAAGCCGTTCATCGCCGCGCTGTGTACCGCGCAGGAGGAGCTTGCCGGGGCCGCCGCCAAGCCGGTCGGCGAGTTCCCGACCTTCCCGGACTATCAGGAAGACGTCTACTACGCGGTCGCCTCGCTGGCCACCGATGAGCTGGCGAAAGCGCTGACCATCGGCGGCAAGGCCGAGCGCGACGCGCGCATCGACGAGCTGAAGGCCGAGGTGGCCCAGCGGCTCGCCGAGACTTACGAGGGCCGCGAGAAGGAGGTCAGCGCCGCGTTCCGGTCGCTGACCAAGAAGCTGGTGCGCCAGCGCATCCTGACCGATCACTTCCGCATCGACGGCCGCGGCATCACCGACATCCGGGCGTTGTCGGCCGAGGTCGCCGTGGTGCCGCGGGCGCACGGCAGCGCGCTGTTCCAGCGCGGCGAGACCCAGATCCTGGGTGTCACAACGCTCGACATGGTCAAGATGGCTCAGCAGATCGACTCGCTGGGACCCGAGACCTCCAAGCGCTACATGCACCACTACAACTTCCCGCCGTTCTCCACCGGCGAGACCGGCCGCGTGGGCTCGCCCAAGCGGCGCGAGATCGGGCACGGCGCGCTCGCCGAGCGCGCGCTGATCCCGGTGCTGCCGGGCGTCGAGGAGTTCCCATACGCCATCCGTCAGGTCTCCGAGGCGCTGGGCTCCAACGGCTCGACGTCGATGGGTTCGGTCTGTGCGTCCACCCTGTCGCTGCTGAATGCCGGTGTGCCGCTGAAGGCGCCGGTGGCCGGCATCGCGATGGGCCTGGTCTCCGATGACGTCGAGGTCGACGGTAAGACCGAGCGCCGCTTCGTCACCCTGACCGACATCCTGGGCGCCGAGGACGCGTTCGGCGACATGGACTTCAAGTGCGCCGGCACCAAGGACTTCGTCACCGCGCTGCAGCTGGACACCAAGCTCGACGGCATTCCGTCGCAGGTGCTGGCGGGCGCGCTGGGGCAGGCCAAGGACGCGCGGCTGACCATCCTGGAGGTCATGGCCGAGGCGATCGACGCGCCCGACGAGATGAGCCCGTATGCGCCTCGGGTCACCACCATCAAGGTTCCGGTGGACAAGATCGGTGAGGTGATCGGGCCCAAGGGCAAGGTCATCAACGCGATCACCGAGGAGACCGGCGCGCAGATCTCCATCGAGGACGACGGCACCGTGTTCGTCGGCGCCACCGACGGGCCCTCGGCGCAGGCCGCGATCGACCGGATCAACGCCATCGCCAACCCGCAGCTGCCGACCGTCGGCGAGCGGTTCCTCGGAACCGTGGTCAAGACAACGGATTTCGGTGCATTCGTGTCGCTGCTGCCCGGCCGTGACGGCCTGGTCCACATCTCCAAGCTCGGCAAGGGCAAGCGGATCGCGAAGGTCGAGGACGTGGTGAACGTCGGCGACAAGCTGCGCGTCGAGATCGCCGACATCGACAAGCGGGGCAAGATCTCACTGGTTCTGGTGGAGGAAGACAACTCGGCTCCTGCCGATGCTCCGGCGGCCGCTCCTGCCGATGCCGCGACGGCGACCAGCTGACTCATCGACCGGGAAGCGTCCCGGTCGGGCCGGCGCGCTGCGCCGGAGCAAGGTCGCTGAGGCGGAATCGACACCTCAAGCCACGCTGCGGCGCACCACGCTGCCGGGCGGCTTGCGGGTGGTCACCGAGTACCTGCCCGCGGTGCGTTCCGCCTCGGTCGGGGTCTGGGTCGGGGTCGGCTCGCGCGACGAGGGTGCCACCGTGGCCGGCGCCGCGCACTTCCTCGAGCATCTGCTGTTCAAGTCCACACCCAGCCGCACGGCGGTGGACATCGCGCAGGCGATGGACGCCGTCGGGGGAGAGCTGAACGCGTTCACCGCGAAGGAGCACACCTGCTACTACGCGCACGTGCTCGACAGCGATCTGGCGCTGGCCGTCGACCTGGTCGCCGACGTGGTGCTCAACGGGTGCTGCGCGGCCGACGACGTCGAGCTGGAGCGCGACGTGGTCCTCGAAGAGATCGCGATGCGCGACGACGACCCCGAGGACGCACTCGGCGACATGTTCCTGAGCGCGCTGTTCGGTGACCACCCGGTCGGCCGCCCCGTCATCGGAACCGCGCGGTCGGTGACGTCGATGACGCGCAACCAGCTGCACTCGTTTCATGTCCGGCGCTACACGCCCGAGCGGATGGTGGTGGCGGTGGCCGGCAATGTCGACCACGACGAGGTGGTTGCGTTGGTGCGCCAGCACTTCGGCCCGCATCTGGTCCGCGGCCGCGAACCGATCGCGCCGCGCAAGGGCGCCGGACGAGTCACCGGCCGCCCCGGTCTGCTGTTGGGCACCCGGGACGCCGAGCAGGCGCACGTGTCGTTGGGTGTCCGCACGCCCGGGCGCGGCTGGGAGCATCGCTGGGCGCTGTCGGTGCTCAACACCGCGCTGGGCGGCGGCCTGAGCTCCCGGTTGTTCCAGCAGGTTCGGGAACTGCGCGGGCTGGCCTACTCGGTGTACTCGACGGTGGACGTCTTCGCCGACAGCGGCGCGCTGTCCGTGTATGCCGCCTGCCAGCCCGAACGCTTCGCCGAGGTGATGGCGGTGACCAGCGATGTGCTCGAGTCGGTGGCGCGCGACGGCATCACCGAGTCGGAATGCCGCATCGCGAAGGGATCGTTGCGCGGCGGTCTGGTGCTCGGGCTGGAGGATTCCAGCTCGCGGATGAGCCGGCTGGGTCGCAACGAGCTCAACTACGGCATGCACCGCAGCATCGAGCACACTTTGCAGCAGATCGACGAGGTGACCGTCGACGAGGTCAACGCCGTCGCGCACCGGCTGCTCGGGCAGCGGTACGGCGCCGCGGTTCTGGGCCCCTATGCCGCCAAACGGTCACTGCCCCAACAACTTCGGGCGATGGTAAATTAGCCGAATGGTACTGGGCTTTTGGGACATCATGGTGCCCATCGTGGGCGCACCCATGGCCGGCGGCCCCGGAACTCCCGCGTTGGCCGCGGCGGTGTCTAATGCGGGTGGGCTCGGTTTCGTCCCCGGCGGGCACCGCAGCGCCGAGCAGTTCGCCGACGACATCGCCGCGGCGCGCAGGGCCACCACCGG
Organism: Mycolicibacterium vulneris; assembly: GCF_002104765.1. Lineage (GTDB taxonomy): Bacteria > Actinomycetota > Actinomycetes > Mycobacteriales > Mycobacteriaceae > Mycobacterium > Mycobacterium vulneris. The sequence goes on along the minus strand of NZ_NCXM01000041.1, from coordinate 22,110 downwards.
CCCGCTCGGGGTGAACTTGTTTGTGCCCCAACCCAGCGTCGCCGACTGGGTGGCCCTGCACTACTACGCTGCCGAACTCGAAGAAATCGCCGAGCATTACCAGGTCGAGGTCGGCCACCCGCAGCACGGCGACGACGACGAGTGGGAGCAGAAGCTCGAGGTGGTGGCCGACGTCCGGCCCGAGCTGGTGTCCTTCACCTTCGGCGTGCCGCCGCCCGACGTGATCCGGCGGCTGGGCGCCCTGGGTCTGCTGGTGATGGTCACCGTCACCTCGGCCTACGAGGCGGGGATCGCCGTCGCGGCCGGCGCCGACAGCCTAGTGGTCCAGGGGCCCGCCGCCGGCGGGCACCGCGGCACCTTCGCGCCGGACATGGAACCCGCCAACGAGTCGCTGCACCAGCTCATCGACCGCATCCGCAACGCCCACAACGTCCCGATCATCGCGGCGGGCGGGCTGGGCACCGCCGACGAGGTCGGGGCCGTGCTGCGCAGGGGAGCGGTGGCGGCCCAGGTCGGCACCGCGCTGCTACTGGCCGACGAGGCGGGCACCAACTCCGCGCACCGCGTCGCGCTGAAGAACCCATTGTTCGCCACCACCGTTGTGACGCGGGCGTTCTCGGGCCGCTACGCGCGCGGTCTGGAGAACGAATTCACCCGCATGCTCGACCACGTCGCGCCGCTGGGCTACCCCGAGGTCAACCAGATGACCTCGCCGATCCGGGAAGCCGCCGCCGCCATCGAGGATCCCAACGGCATGCCGCTGTGGGCCGGGACATCGTTCAAGAACGCGTGCGCCGGCCCCGCGGCCGACATCATCGCCAGCCTCGCGGCCACCGCTTAGCGCACCCGTCAGCCCAGAACCCGGGCCGGGTCGGTGAACGGCAAACCGAGGTCGGTGGCCACCTGTTCGGACAGCAGCCCGCCGTCGTGTGTCGAAAGGCCTTTGGCCAGAGCATGATCCGAGCGGCATGCCGCCTGCCAGCCGCGGTCGGCGAGCGCGAGCACGTACGGCATGGTCGCGTTGGTCAGCGCCACCGTCGAAGTCTTGGGCACCGCGCTGGGCATGTTCGCCACGCAGTAGAACACGGTGTCGTGCACCGCGAAGGTGGGGTCGTCATGTGTGGTGGGGCGTGAGTCCTCGAAGCAACCGCCCTGGTCGATGGAGATGTCCACCAGAACGGCGCCCGATTTCATCTGCGAGACAAGGGAATTCGAGATCAAGTTGGGTGCCTTCGCGCCGGGCAGCAGCACCGCGCCGATAACCAGGTCGGCGCGCTTGATGGTGCCCTCCAGCTCGTAGGCCGACGAGTAGCGGGTGCGGATCTGGCCGCCGAACTCGGCGTCGAGCAGCCGAAGCTTGTTGATGTTGACGTCGAGCACCGTGACCGAGGCGCCCATGCCGCCGGCGACCCGGGCCGCGTTGTAGCCGGCCGTCCCCGCACCCACCACCACGACGTCGGCGGGTTTGACGCCCGGCACCCCGCCCATCAACACACCGCGCCCACCGTGCGTGCGCATCAGGTGGTAGGCCCCCACCTGAGCGGACAGCCGGCCGGCGACCTCACTCATCGGGGCCAGCAACGGCAGTGTGCCGTCGGCGCTCTGGACCGTCTCGTAGGCGATCGACGTCGTTCCGGACGCCAGCAGCGCCTCGGTGCACGCGCGCGATGCGGCCAGATGAAGATAGGTGAACAGGATCTGGTTGCGCCGCAACAGGTCGTATTCGGCCGGCACCGGTTCTTTGACCTTGAGCAGCAGGTCCGCGTCGGCCCAGACCTGGTCGGCGGTATCGGCCAGCTGGGCGCCCGCCGCCTTGAACTCCGCGTCGGTGATCGCCGACCCTTCCCCGGCGCCGGCCTGCACGAACACGTCATGGCCGCGGCGGGTCAGCTCGGCGACGCCTGCCGGGGTGATGGCGACCCGGAACTCGTTGGTCTTGGTCTCGGTCGGTACGCCGACTCGCATGATCGCCCCTTGGTTGCCGGTTCGCCTTCAAGTGTGAAGAAAGTTCGCGGGGGCCGCAAAAGCTCGGTGTTTGCTGGCTATGATCGGCGGATGACCGACCCGTGCGTGCAGTCCACCGTGCAGATCGACGCCCGGCCCGACGTGGTGTACCGGCTCATCACCGACCTGCCCACGCTGGCCGAACTGGCCGAGGAGGCGGTCGCGATGGAGTGGCGCAAGGGCGACGGGGTGAGGCCGGGCGCGGTGTTCACGGGCCACAACCGGAACGGCAGCCGGCGCTGGAGCACCAAGTGCACGGTCACCGACGCCGAACCGGGCCGTCGCTTCGCGTTCGACGTGAGCCACACCATGATTGCGGTCGCCCGCTGGCAATACGACATCGCCGCGGCCGACGGAGGGTGCGAGGTCACCGAGAGCACCTGGGACCGCAGGCCGGGCTGGTTCCGCAAGGTCGCCGGCAGGGCCACCGGCGTCAGCGACCGGGCGACCGCCAACACCGAGCACATCCGGCTCACCCTGCAGCGCCTCAAGCAGCGCGCCGAGACCGGGTAGCCGAAGAACCGGGGAGTTCCGATGACGCGACGCGATCCTGCCGTAGCGGTCATTGGAGCCGGCATGTCGGGGCTCTGCGTCGCAATTGCCTTGCTGCGCAGCGGTATCAGTGATGTGACCGTGTACGAGAAAGCCGACGAGGTGGGCGGCACCTGGCGGGACAACACGTATCCCGGCCTGGTCTGCGACATCCCGTCGCGCATCTACCAGTACAGCTTCGCCAGGAACCCCGACTGGTCGCACCTGTTCTCGCCCGGCGGCGAAATCCAGGCCTATTTCCGGGACATCGCCGACCGCTACGCGCTGCGCGACCGGATCTGCTTCGGCACCGAAATCTCTCACGCGCGTTTCGAGGACGGCCGCTGGGTGCTGCGTACCGCTGCCGGGGAGGAATCGACGGTTGACTTCTTGATCTCGGCCACCGGTGTGCTGCATCACCCGCGACTGCCATCGATCCCGGGCCTGGATGACTTCGGCGGCAACGTTTTTCACTCGGCGCGCTGGGATCACGGCGTCGACGTGCGCGGGCGGCGCGTCGCCGTCGTCGGCAACGGGTCGACGGGCGTGCAGCTGGTGTGCGGTCTGGCCGGGGTGGCCGGCCACGTCGCGCTGTTCCAGCGCACCGCGCAATGGGTGCTGCGCCTGGCGAATCCGCGCTACAGCGGCTTCACCGGGATCACCCGGCGCAAGATGCCGTGGCTGGACGGGTTGGCGTATCGCATCTACAGCCTCGGATACGACTATTTCGCGGTCGGCCTGACCAAGCCGGGCCTGCGCCGGAAGATCATGGCGGCGCTGTGCCGGGCCAGCCTCTGGGAGATCCGTGATCCCGAGTTGCGGCGGTCCCTGACTCCCGACTACACGCCGGCCTGCAAACGCCTGGTGATGTCGAACGGTTTCTACCGGGCGCTGCAGCGCGACGACGTCGACCTGGTGACGGCGAGCATCGACCATGTGGAACGGCGCGGCATCGTCACAGACGACGGCGCCCTGCACGACGTGGACATCATCGTGCTCGCCACCGGATTCGACACGCACGCGTTCTTCCGGCCGATGGAGCTGATCGGCCGCGACGGCATCTGCGCCAACGACGTCTGGCGCGACGGGCCCCGGGCCTACCAAACCGTCGCGCTGTCCGGCTTCCCCAACTTCTTCATGATGCTGGGGCCGCACAGCCCGGTGGGGAACCTGGCGCTCACGACGGTGGCCGAATCGCAGGCCGACCACATCGTGGGCTGGATCGAGCGTTGGCGCCGCCGCGAGTTCGACACGATCGAGCCGACGGCCGCGGCGACCGAGCGGTTCAACGCGAAGCTGCGCGCCGCGATGCCGGACACCGTGTGGACGACCGGCTGTAACAGCTGGTACCTCAACAAGGACGGCGTGCCCGAGGTGTGGCCGCTCACGCCGGCCGAACACCGTCGGATGCTGGCGAACCCCGACCCCGGCCAGTACGACCTGCGGCGACACGTTACCGCCGGCTGACGGCAATCGCAGAAGAACCCAGTACCGGCGGTTTCGCAAATCTGACTGACGTACCTATACGTGGGACGCGCGACGCCCACCGCGACGCCGTGACCGAGGGTTGAACGCAGAGGTAGGGGCGCGGAATCGATTGGCGCGCAATCTATACCGGTCGCAGCCGCGAATACATGCCGCTGCTCGACGAGGTCGTGTCGCTGGGTGCGGACCGGGTGACGGTGTGGGCCGACGACGAGCGCGGCCGTTTCGCCACCGTGGCGGAACTGCTGGACGGAGCGGGACCGTCGACCGCCGTCTACGTATGTGGACCGAGCTCGATGCTTGAGGCCGTCTGCATTGCCCGCAACGAGCATGCCGGTGCGCCACTGCATTACGAGCGATTCAGCCCGGCGCCCGTCGTCGACGGGGTGCCGTTCGAGTTGGAGCTCGCGCGATCACGGCAAGTGCTCGCGGTGCCGGCGAATCGGACCGCACTCGAGGTCATGCTCGATCGGGACCCCACCACCCCCTACTCGTGCCGGCAGGGATTCTGCGGGACGTGCCGGGTCAAAGTGCTTGCCGGACAAGTGGATCACCGCGGCCGCGCCGCGCCGGGCTCGAACGATATGCAGGACGGCATGCCGGTGTGTGTCTCGCGCGCCGAGGGCGAGCGGGTCGTCATCGACGCCTGAGGCGGTAGCCCAGGTGGGGCACCTTGACGCCGGGCAGCGGCTCCCAGTCCCGGGTGCGCCCGTCGAGGTGAAAGTCGTTCTTCTCATAGAAGTGTCGCGCCATGCGATTGGCCTCCGCGCACCACAACACGACGTCAACGCGCGGGTCGGAGTTCAGGGCCTTCGCGAGCAGCATGCCGCCGACGCCGTGCCGCTGGCTCGCCTGCGAGATGTAGAGCGCATCGAGTTCGAGTTGCCCGGGGTCGTCGGGGTCCGGCCCGAAGGTCGTCATGCCGAGCAGCTGCCCGCCGGCCTCGGCGACCCACATCCGCCAGCCGGGCCGGCTGAGGTCTCGGGGATAGAGCAGCACGGCCCAGCGCTTCGGCGACGTGAGCGTGTCGAGCACCGCATCCGGCAGCACGCCGGACCAGGACTGCCGCCAGACCGGATAGTGCATCGCGGCCACATCGGCGAAATCGATTGGCGTGGCCTCGCGGATCGTGATGTCGGCCATTACGGCCGGGACTGCTCGAGATAGACGGCCAGAGCGTTGGTCAGCCCGCGGCGTGCCATGTCCAGGTCGGCGTAGGAACCCAGCTGTCGCTCCGACACCAGGCCGCGCATCGCGCCCGGGATCAGGGCCGCGACCTCGCGCACCCGGTCCGGGTCGACGGCCAGACCGGCGAACGCGTGCTGGCAGGTCTCCAGCCAGCTTTTGCCCCAGGAGAACAGCTCGGCCGCCGTGCGCGGGTAGAGCCGCTCGAGCTCGTCGGGATCGCGCGGCAGTGCGGCACGCAGGTTTTCGATCGCCCGCGAATCCGGGGACGCCAGGCCGCGGTAGAGGGTATCGATGATCGCGCCGACCCGCTCGCGCAGCGGCGCGTCCGGCGAGATGGGCGTCGACAGCGTGGAGAACGTCGCGGCGCGCCGCTCGGCGGTACGGTGCAGCACCGCTGCCCAGAACCCATCGGTGTCACCGAACTGGTACTGCACCGCGCCCCACGTGGCGCCGATGTCCTTGGCGATGCGGTTGGCCGATACCGAGCCCGGCTCGCCGGAGGCCAGCGAGCGCAACGCCGCCTCGAGCATGCTTTCGCGAGTCGCGTTGCCCCGCCGATTCGGGCGCCGGCCCGCGACGCCGGCGGCGCTGCTCTGAGGGGTCATTCGCCGATCTTATCCACCGGCGCGGGTCCGAACGAAAGTTTTCATAGAGGGTACTTTGATTTTATCGCGGCGCGGCCTATCATTCGTACGCGAGGGGAGGCAGCTCACATGGCAGGGCTCGATGGCTAAGCCACCGTTGTCGATGAAACCGACCGGCTGGTTCCAGGTCGCCTGGTCCGACGAGATCGGCGTCGGCGACGTGCACAAGATGAAGTACTTCGGCCAGGAACTGGTCGCCTGGCGCGCGGAATCCGGCGAGCTGACGGTGATGAATGCCTATTGCGAGCACCTGGGCGCGCACCTGGGTTATGGCGGCAAGGTCGTCGGCGAGGTGCTGCAGTGCCCGTTCCACGGGTGGCAGTGGAGCCGGGAAGGCCGCAACGTCTGCATCCCGTACCAGGATCGACCCAACCGCGGCCGTCGCATTCGCACCTACCCGGTGGTCGAGCGCAACGCGTCGGTGTACATCTGGCACGACCTGGACGGCCGCGAACCCTACTTCGACGCGCCGGACGTGTTCGCGGCGTTCGAGGACGGCAGCAGCGCCGACGACTATTACCCGCAGCAGCGGCTGTATCGCGAGACCTTGGAGCTGCACCCGCAATACGTGCTGGAAAACGGGGTGGACTTCGCGCACTTCAAATTCGTGCACAACACCCCGATCGTGCCGGTGTTCACCCGCCACGACTTCGCCGAGCCGGTGTCCTACGTCGACTTCACCATCACCTTCGAAGGCGACGACGGGCAGAAGATCGAGGACGTCAACAGCGGTGTGCAGGCCATCAACGGCGGCTTGGGCATCGCGGTCACCAAGAGCTGGGGCATGATCGACAACCGCACCATCTCGGCGATCACGCCGATCGACGAGTCCACCTCCGATGTGCGCTTCATGGTCTACATCGGCCGGACGCCGCATAAAAATTCCGTAGTGGGCCCCGAAAAAGCTCGAGCCAAGGCGGACGAATTCGGGCGCGAAGTCATCCGCCAGTTCGAGCAGGACATCGAGATCTGGCAGCACCAGCGCTATTCGGATCTGCCGGCCCTGGCCCCCGACGAGTACGAAGGCTTCACCGCAATTCGCAAGTGGGCCAAGCAGTTCTATCGCGAGGCGTTCGCATCGCAGGAAGGCTCAACGCAATGAGCGCAGCACCGGTTCGCGTCTTTCAGGTCGGAAGCGGAAACGTCGGCACCGAGATGATCAAGCGGATCGCCACCCAGCCCGACATCGAACTCGTTGGCGTGCACTGTTATTCGCCGGAGAAGGTCGGCAAGGACACCGGAGAGTTCGCCGGCCTGGCGCCCAACGGGGTGGCCTTCACCGGGACGATCGAGGAGATCATCGCCGCCAAGCCGGACGTGCTGACGTTCCACGGGGTGTTCCCCGACGAGGACCTCTACGTCAAAGTGCTCGAGGCGGGCATCAACATCGTCACCACCGCGGACTGGATCACCGGCTGGCACCGCGACAAGAACCACCCACACCCGTCGGGTAAGCCCGTCAGCCAGCTGTTGGCCGAGGCCGCCGAGTTGGGCGGCGCGACGTTCTACGGCACCGGGATGAACCCCGGGTTGAACCAGATCCTGGGCGTGGTGTGCTCGGCCGACGTCGCCGACATCGAGAACGTCACCACCATCGAATCGGTCGACGTGTCGTGCCACCACTCCAAGGACACCTGGATCGAGGTGGGGTACGGCCAGCCCGTCGACGACCCCGAAATCCCTTCGAAGCTAGAGAAATACACCCGCGTCTTCGCCGACAGCGTGTACATGATGGCCGACTGCTTCGACCTGCGCCTCGACGAGGTCAAGTTCAGCTACGAGCTGGGCGCGTGCACCAAGGATGTCGACCTGGGCTGGTACACCCTGCCCAAGGGTTCGCTGGGCGGTAACTACATCAAGTACCAGGGCATGGTCGACGGCGTGCCGCGCGTCGAGACGCACCTGGAATGGCAGATGACCCCACACACCGACCCCAGCTGGAACATCAAGGGCTGTTACATCACGCAGATCCAGGGCGACCCCTGTATCTACAACAAGCACATGATCTTCCCCAAGCCCGGTGTGGATTTGTCCAACCCGGACAACTTCGCCTCCATCGGCATGACCGTCACCGGCATGCCCGCGCTCGCCTCCATCAAGTCGGTGGTCGCGGCGCCGCCGGGACTTATCACGAGCGCCGACCTACCCCTGCGCGGTTTCGCCGGGCGGTTCAAGAAGTAGGCCGGTCACGGCGCCGTACCGCCGACAGTCCGCGTTTCTCGTGGTAGCGCCGCGGGTAACCTCCCGTGGTGCGCGCGGGATCTCTAAGTGCCGCAGCCGCGGTCGCCGTGGTCATTGCCGCATGCTCGTGTCCCTCCAGTTCGGCCGACCCCGCGTCTGAGAGTCCACCGTTCCCGATCGGTCAGATGGGCGTGCCCGTGCATGCGCGGGCGGCCGGCGGCGCGACCGCCGACATCACTGTCAACAGTGCAACGTGGTTACCGCCGGGGTGCGCCTCTCATTTTGCAACTCCGACGTATGACTCCGCGTGCAACGTGGTGGAACTGACCATCACCGCGACGTCCCACCAGTTCTTCCATTTCAACCAGCGTTATATGTTCGCCGGATACGGCAGCGGCGACGACGCACCCCAACCGGCAACGATGGCGGTCGACTACCAGAGGCTGAACAAGATGCCCCCGCTGCAAACGGGCGGCCTTCACGACGGCCAGACCGCGCATGGATTCGTCGGGTTCGCTATGCCGACGGGAGGCGACCTGTACATCACGATCAACGATCCCGACCAACCCGCTCCGTACACCGAAGCGGGCTGGATCGTCCACACCTGACCGGCGCGAGAAATTCACGTTCGAGTTCTCATTGAGATAACTCGACGTACGCCACGGCGCAGAATTGTCCCGGTCTAGGGTGAAGGCCATGCGGGTAGGAGTGTTGGGAGCCAAGGGCAAGGTCGGATCTGCGATGGTGGCGGGGGTGCAGGCCGCCGAGGATCTGAGCCTGTCGGCCGAAGTGGACGCCGGCGACCCGATGAGCCTGCTGACCGAGGGCAACACCGAGGTCGTCATCGACTTCACCCATCCCGACGTGGTGATGGACAACCTGAAGTTCGTGATCGACAACGGGATTCACGCCGTCGTGGGGACAACGGGCTTCACCGCCGAACGGCTGCAACAGGTGCAGGACTGGCTCGCCGGCAGCGGAGACACGTCGGTGCTGATTGCGCCGAACTTCGCCATCGGGGCGGTGCTGTCGATGCACTTCGCCAAGCAGGCCGCGCCCTTCTTCGACTCGGCGGAGGTGATCGAGCTGCACCATCCGCACAAGGCCGACGCCCCGTCGGGCACCGCGACGCGCACCGCGAAGCTGATCGCTGAGTCGCGAAAAGGCTTGCCGCCCAACCCCGATGCCACCAGTACCAGCCTGCCGGGCGCGCGCGGCGCCGACGTCGACGGCATCCCCGTGCACTCGGTGCGGCTGGCCGGGCTGGTCGCCCATCAGGAGATCCTGTTCGGCACCGAGGGGGAGACGCTGACCATCCGTCACGACAGCATCGACCGGACCTCGTTCGTCCCCGGCGTGCTGCTGGCCGTGCGGCGGATCAAGGAACACCCCGGCCTGACGGTGGGTCTCGAGGCCCTGCTCAATCTGCAATGAGCGACACCGCGCGGGTGGTGCGCACCCAGTTGCTCGTCGCCTTCATGTGCGTCGCGCTGCTGGTGTACTTCGTGCTGCTGGGGCGCGTTGCCGTCGCGATGATCGGCTCCGGCCGCGCGGCCGCCGTCGGCCTCGGGCTGGCCGTGCTGATCCTGCCCGTGATCGGGCTGTGGGCGATGATCGCCACCTTGCGCGCCGGTTTCGCGCACCAGAAGCTGGCCCGGCTTATCGCGGCCGATGGAATGGAACTGGACACCAGCGCGCTGCCGCGCAGGCCGTCGGGCCGCATCGAGCGCGACGCGGCCGACGAACTGTTCGCCTCGGTGCGCACCGAGGTGGAGGACCACCCCGACGACTGGCGGTGCTGGTACCGGCTGGCCCGCGCCTATGACTACGCGGGCGATCGCCGCCGCGCCCGCGAGGCCATGAAGACGGCGGTCACCTTGCAGGCCCGCCCATGAGCAAGACGCTGCTGATCGTGCACCACACGCCGTCGCCGCACACCCACGAGATGTTCGAGGCCGTGGTCTCCGGCGCCACCGACCCCGACATCGAGGGCGTGGAGGTGCTGCGGCGCCCGGCGTTGACGGTCTCACCGGCCGAGATGCTGGCCGCCGACGGCTATCTGCTGGGCACCCCGGCGAACCTCGGCTACATCTCGGGGGCTCTCAAGCACGCGTTCGACTGCGCCTACTACCAGCTGCTCGACTCCACTCGCGGGCGACCGTTCGGGCTGTACCTGCACGGCAACGAGGGCACCGAGGGCGCCGAGCGTGCCGTCGACACCATCACGACGGGCCTGGGCTGGACGAAAGTCGCAGAGACCGTGGTGGTTTCGGGCAAGCCGAGCAAGGACGACGTCGAGGCATGCTGGAACCTCGGCGCGACGGTCGCCGCCCAGCTGATGGACTAGCCGACGACCGGGTCGCGAACGCTCCGTGGCGGCGTAACCCAAAGTCCCCACGAGGACCGCGAACTTGATCAGTGCGGCGACCCGTGCGCGCCGCGCATGCACGCCGATACGTGTCCCGCGCAACACCCTCAGCTGTGAAACTCCCTCCGCCGCATCACCGGGTCATGATGTCTTCGGCCCGAGATGCGCTGCCGGCCGCCGCAAGGCGATTGTCCGGTGCGCGCTGGCTCACCACTCAAGACTCCCGTGAAACGGCTCGTGAGTCCACGGCACCCGCCTAGGCTTAGGTCGGTTTGAAGGCGTCGGCCGGTTGAGCCAGGGCCAGCGCCGAGCTAGTGCCGATCGGGCCGTGCTGGTCGAATAGGGTCGCGGCCCCGGTGGCGACCCCGGCCGTGCCGTAGTGGCTCTGGGCGGCCAGGCCGAGGAATTCGCCGTGGGGCAATCGGCTCGCGGTGACCGTGTAGTCGGCGTTGATGTAGCGCAATCCACCGGTGCCCCAATGGGTGAGCGAACTCGTGATGTCACCGACGAAGGCCAGACGGGTGAATGGCGTGAGCGGGTGCCCGTGCACCATCGGGCGAAACAGCCGCGCCCAGGCGAACTTCTGGGAGTGGGTCTGCTCCCATTCGCCCGCGGCAATTCCCGGACTGCCCTGCAGCGTCGCTCCATACCCCCAGATGAGAAACGGCATCTCCTCTCCGAAGCCATCCGAGGATCTCGGGAGCGGCGGCATCTGCGCCGGGGACGACCACACCTGCCCGTCGGGATGATCGCCGCGGCGCAGGAACAGTGCGCTGGCCCGGGCGACGACGGTGCCGTTCTGGACCAGGCTGCCGTCGACCAGCTTGATGCGCCGGCCCTCGCGCTGGACAGAGGTCTGGATCTGCACCGGCTCCATCAGGGCCGGGCGCAACAGGTCAACGGTGAACCGGGCGGGCTGCAGGTCCGTGTCGATGCCGGATTGTTCTATGCCCCAACCCAACAGGCCCCCGACGATCTGGCCGCCCATCGCCGCGCCCCATGGGCCTTGCGTCATCTGGCCCGGAACATAGGAGTCGCCGTCTACAGTGAAGAACGCTTCGGGCATGATGGCGGAATCGTCGATCGTCACCGCTATCACGATAGGACACCGGATTAAGGACCGGGCATGCCTCCAGTGATCGAAATTCCGCGCGACCGCAACCCGTTCCCGCTGACGGGCGTGTCGCGCGACCCCGACGGCATTCCGCGCTTTGACGAGCTGCCCGCCACCCTGCTGGACATGCTGGCCGAACAGGTCGACGCCCGTCCCGACGCCGAAGCCCTGGTCGAGCTTGGCTCCGGGCGGCTGACATACCGGCAGCTCTGGGATCGGGCAGCGCGGGTGGCCGGTGGGCTGCGCGCCTGCGGCCTGAAGCCGGGCGAGCGCGTCGCGGTGCGTTACCCCGCCGGAATCGACTGGGCGCTGGCGTTCTGGGGCACCGTGATGGCCGGTGGCGTTGTGGTGGCGGTTAATACCCGATCGGCGCAACCCGAGGTCGAGTTCGTCCTGTCCGACTCCGGTGCGCAGGTGGATCTGGCGCCGGACGCCGCGCTGCCCGACGGGCGCCCCTACGTCACCGAGCAACTCGGCCGCGCCGACACGGCCGCCTTGTTCTACACCTCGGGCACCACCGGCCACCCCAAGGGTGTGCCGACCACGCACGAGGCGTTCCTGACCAACACCGAGAACGCGATCCGCTGCCTGCAGCAGCCGCGGGATCTGGGCGAGGCGATGCGCACGCTCATCTCGGTGCCGCTTTTCCATGTGACGGGCTGCAACACGCAGCTGCTGGCCGCCGCCCGGCTCGGGGGAGCCTCGGTCATCATGCCCGCGCTCAACCTGGACGCGTTGCTCACCGCGCTGACCGTCGAGCGCGTGTCGGTCATGGTCACCGTCCCGGCCATCTACTCGTTGTTGTTGCGGCACAGCAGTTTTGCGAAGATCGATGTGTCGAACGTGCGATGGGTGGGCTACGGCGGTGCTCCGATCGCCCCGTCACTGGTGCGCTCGGTGAAGGATGCGTTCTCGCACGCCACGGTGTTCAACGGCTATGGCATGACCGAGACGGCGTCACTGATGACCGTGCTGCCCGACAGGGAGGCCGTCGAGCACGCCGACTCCGTCGGTTACGCGGTCCCGTCGGTGGACCTCGCGGTGATCCCGTTCGGGGACGACCCCCGCGTGGGGGAGTTGGTGGCGCGGGGTGCCAACGTGACCACTGGCTACTGGAATCGGCCGGAGGCCACCGCCACGACGTTCGCTGACGGCTGGCTGCACACCGGCGACGTGGTGCGCGTCGACGACGCGGGCCGGGTGCACATCGTCGACCGGCTCAAGGACATCATCAACCGCGGGGGCGAGAACGTCTCCAGCGTCGAGGTGGAGGCCGTGCTGTTGGCGGCGCCCCACGTGGCCGACGCCTGCGTGCTCGGAGTTTCCGACGACGTCATGGGGGAGAAGGTGGGAGCGGTGTTGTTCGGCGGTGACGACGAGATCTACGTGCCGGCGGTGCTCGACCACTGTCGCAGCCAGCTGGCCGATTTCAAAGTGCCGCAATATGTCACGGTGGTCTCCGACGCGCTGCCGCGTAACGCGGGCGGCAAACTGCTCAAGGCCAGGCTGCGCGAGCAGGTCCAGTGGGGCGAGCCGCTGCGATGAACGCGAGCCTGCTGGTCGCCAACCGCGGCGAGATCGCACTTCGAATCATCCGCACCGCAATCGAATTGGGCATGCGGACGGTCGCGGTGTACGCCGAGGACGATGCGGACAGTCCGCATGTGCACGCGGCCGACGAGGCAATCGGCCTGGCGGGCAGCGGCCCGCGCGCCTACCTGGACCAGACCGCCATGCTGGCGGCGGCGAAAAGCTCCGGCGCCACCCTGATCCACCCCGGTTACGGGTTCCTCAGCGAGAACGCCGAATTCGCTAACGCGTGCGAGGCGGGCGGTTATACGTTCGTGGGTCCCGACGCCCGGGTGCTCGAGCTGCTCGGCAACAAGACGTCCGCCCGCGGCGCCGCGATGGCCGCCGGCGTGCCGGTGCTGCCCGCGACCGAGGGGCCGAGCGGCGTCGAGGACATCAAGGCATTCTTCGCCGCGCAGGATGGCGGCATCATGATCAAGGCCCTCGCTGGCGGCGGAGGGCGCGGGATGCGCAAGGTGCACAGCGCCGATCAGGTCGACGACGCCTACCAGCGCTGCGCCGCCGAAGCGCAGTTGGGCTTCGGCGACCCCGCGCTGTTCGCCGAGGCGCTGCTCACCGACGCCCGCCACATCGAGGTGCAGGTCGTTGCCGCGCCAGCCGGGCACCAGACACACGCACGCGCCGTCGGCGACCGCGACTGCAGCATCCAGCGGCGCTACCAGAAGCTGGTCGAAATCGCCCCTGCCCAAGGCCTTTCGGACGAATTGCGCCGGGCCCTGCACCAGGCGGCGGTGCGGCTGTGCGCCCGCGTGGGCCTGCGTGGGCTGGCCACCGTCGAATTCCTGGTCACTGGCCAGGAATTCGTTTTCCTCGAGGTCAACCCGCGCATCCAGGTCGAGCACACCGTCACCGAGGAAACTACCGGGCTCGACCTGGTGGCGGTCCAACTGGCCATCGCCGGCGGCGCGTCCTTCTACCAGCTGGGGCTGGCCTCCGGAATCGCCTCCGACGGAATGGAAGTCATCGGCGAGCCGGCCGCTCACCGCGGCATCGCCATTCAGGTCAGGGTCAATGCGGAGACCTTCGGGCCCGACTTCTCCGTCGTGCCATCGGCCGGCACGCTCACGGCCTTCTCCCCGCCCAGCGGCCCCGGCGTGCGCGTCGACACGTACGGCCGGGCGGGGCTGGTGATAAGCCCCCAGTACGATTCGCTGCTCGCCAAACTCATCGTGGACGTGCACGGATCGTCATGGCCGGCCGCGGTGCGCAAGGCGCGCACCGCGCTGGCCGAATTCGGCATCGAGGGCGTCCACACAAACATCGGATTCCTGCGCGAGCTGCTGACCGATGACCGGATCGAATCCGGTTGGGTAAGCACCGGTTTCCTCGACGAGAAGCTGCCCGAACTGGCCCGGGCCGCACAGTCTCACGAGCAAGCACCGCGGGTGGCGGCGGTCGAGCTCTATCCCGGCGAGGACGCGCTGCGCGCGCAGCTGGCCGGCACCGTGGTCGAGGTAGCGCCCGAGGGAGCCGAATACGCCGCGGGCGGCCAGCTGGTCGTCCTGGAAGCGATGAAGATGCAGCACGTGCTCGTCGCGCCGGACGCGCTGCGAACCGTCCGGGTTCTGGTCAGGCCCGGGCAGGTGGTCGGGACCGGAGACCCGCTGCTGGTCTTCACCCGGACGCAGGCGGCGGGAGACGGCGAGTCGATCTCGGCTGCAATGGATCTCGACCGGCCGCGCGCCGATCTGGACGAGGTCTTACATCGGCATTCCCTGACCCTGGACGAGGGCCGCCCGGCTGCGGTCGCCAAGCGGCACAGCCGAGGCCGGCGCACCGCGCGGGAGAACATCGCCGATCTCATCGATCCCGACAGCTTCGTCGAATACGGTGCGCTGGCCATTGCGGCGCAGCGCAGTCGCCGCTCCGAAGAGGACCTGATCGCCAACACCCCGGCCGACGGACTGGTCGCCGGCCTGGCCACCATCGGCGCGGACCGGTTCGGGCAGGCCGCGGCGCAGGCCGTCGTGGTGTCCTACGACTACACCGTGCTGGCCGGTACGCAAGGCATGCGCAACCACGCCAAGACCGACCGCGTGTTCGACCTCGCCGCGCGAAAACAGTTGCCGGTGGTGCTGTTCGCCGAGGGCGGCGGTGGCAGGCCGGGGGATACCGATGTCGGCGGTGCCGCCGGGCTGGACGTCCCGACCTTCCGGATGCTGGCGGCACTGAGTGGCAAAGTGCCGCTGGTTTCGGTCGTGTCGGGCCGGTGCTTCGCCGGCAACGCCGCGCTGGCCGGCGTGTGCGACGTGATCATCGCAACACCGGACGCGAATATCGGGATGGGCGGCCCGGCGATGATCGAGGGCGGCGGGCTGGGCGTGTATCCGCCGGAGGCGATCGGGCCGATCGGGGTGCAGCGGCGCAACGGCGTGATCAGCCTGGTCGCCCGGGACGAGTCGCACGCGGTCGCGCTGGCCAAGCAATACCTCTCGTATTTTCAGGGCACCCTGAGCGACTGGACGGCGCCGGACCCGCGGCTGGCCCGGCATGTGGTGCCGCAGAACCGGTTACGCGCCTACGACGTGCACCGGGCGATCGAGGCGATCGTCGACGTCGGTTCGGTGCTGGAGCTGCGGCCGGATTACGGCGTGGGCATCGTCACCGCGCTGGTGCGCGTCGAGGGAGTGCCGTACGGGTTGATCGCCAACAGCACCCACCACCTGGGTGGCGCGATCGATGCCGAGGCGGCCGACAAGACCGGCGACTTCCTGACCTTGTGCGAATCGTTTGGGCTGCCGGTGATCTCGCTGTGCGACACCCCGGGCTTCATGGTCGGGCCCGACGCGGAGATCCAAGCGGCGGTTCGCCGGTTCGGGCGGATGTTCGTCCTGGGTGCCCGGCTGACGGTGCCGCTGGGAATGATCATCTTGCGCAAGGGATATGGGCTCGGCGCCATGGCGATGGCCGGCGGTTCATTCCGCGCGCCGCACTTCACCGTCGCATGGCCGACGGGCGAAATTGGCGGCATGGGCCTGGAAGGCGCTGTGCGCCTTGGTTTCAGCAAAGAGCTGGCCGCCGCGGACGAGTCAGGCGATCCCGCCGAGCGGCAGAGCCTCTTCGATCGCCTGGTGGCCGCGGCCTACGAGCACGGTAAGGCGCTGCGGGCGGCCACCACATTCGAACTGGACGACGTCATAGACCCAGCAGCCTCCCGGGCCTGGATCACCAGGCTCTCGGGAGGCTGAAGGGTTCTAGCGATTAGGCGTGGCCGGAGCCGCAGCCGACGCCCGGCAGACAGCCGGTGCCGCCCGGGATGCCTCCCGGGCCCGCGTTCTGCCCGCCCGAGCCGCAGCCGACACCCGGCACGCAGCCCTGGCCGCCAGGACCGCCGCCGGGACCGTTGAACTGGCCACCGGAGCCGCAGTTTCCGTTGGCGTCGCAGCCGCCGCCGCCCGGGTCGTCCTTGAAGGTGACGTGGGTGGGCGCGGAGGAATTGGCGGCTGGTCCGGCGACGTAGACGTCAGCAGCGGCCGCAGGCGCGGCGGCGATGGCCGCCGCGACAGCCCCGGCAACAACCAGCGGTTTCATGAGTGTCAATTTCGATAGCATGCGCGTGGCATACCACCTCAACACACGTTCAAAACATCACGAATAAAATCCGACAGCAAACGAAATTCCCGCTGCTCAACGGCGGCTCTCACCGCGACGGAAGGCCCGACGCCATGACCACACAAGATCTGACCGGCCGTACCGCGATCATCACCGGCGCGTCGCGCGGAATCGGGCTGTCGATCGCCCAGCAGCTAGCGGCCGCGGGGGCCAACGTGGTGCTCACCGCGCGCAAGCAGGAGGCCGCCGACGAGGCCGCCGCCCAGGTGGGGAAGCAGGTCCTCGGGGTGGGTGCCCATGCGGTCGACGAGGACGCGGCGCGCCGCTGCGTCGAGCTCGCACTGGAGCGCTTCGGCAGCGTCGACATCCTGATCAACAACGCCGGAACCAACCCGGCATACGGTCCGCTGATCGACCAGGATCACGCCCGCTTCACCAAGATCTTCGACGTCAACCTGTGGGCACCGCTGCTGTGGACCTCACTCGTGGTCAAGTCGTGGATGGGTGAGCACGGCGGGGCGATCGTCAACACGGCCTCCATCGGCGGCATGCATCAATCGCCGGCGATGGGCCTGTACAACGCCACCAAGGCCGCGCTGATCCACGTCACCAAGCAACTGGCGCTGGAACTTTCGCCACGCATCAGGGTCAATGCGATATGCCCGGGTGTGGTCCGCACCCGGCTCGCCGAGGCGCTGTGGAAGGACCACGAGGACCCGCTGGCATCGTCGATCGCGCTCGGGCGCATCGGGGAGCCGATCGACGTGGCCGCGGCCGTCGCCTTCCTGGTCTCCGATGCGGCCAGCTGGATCACCGGCGAGACCATGGTGATCGACGGTGGCCTGCTGCTGGGCGCCGCACAGGGATTCCAGTCCGCCCCGGGCGGCGGGCAATGACCGCCGTCGACACGGCCGACCTGGACGCGCGGGTGCAGGCCCTGCTCGATGAACACGATCCGGCAACCAGCGATCCACGGGATTTCCTTGGTGCACAATACGATGCGGGGCTAGCCTGGGTGCATCTACCGCACGGCTTCGGCGGGCTGGATCTGCCGCGCACCGCTCAGGAGCGCGTCGATGCCCGGCTGGCCGCCGCCGGCGCGCCGGTGGGCGGTACCCGCAAGAATTACATCGGCATGGGCATGGCGGCGCCGACGATCGCGGCCTTCGGCACGGACGAGCAGAAGCGAAAGTTCCTGCGCCCGTTGTTCACCGGTGAGCAGATCTACTGCCAGTTGTTCAGCGAGCCAGGCGCCGGATCCGACCTGGCCGGGGTGGCCACCCGTGCGGTGCGCGACGGCGACGACTGGATTGTCAACGGGCAGAAGGTGTGGACCTCGCAGGCGCAACACGCGCAGATGGCCATCCTGGTCGCCCGGACCGATCCGGCCGTGCCGAAACACCACGGTCTGACCTACTTCCTCTGCG
This sequence comes from Mycolicibacterium vulneris, assembly GCF_002104765.1. Taxonomy (GTDB): domain Bacteria; phylum Actinomycetota; class Actinomycetes; order Mycobacteriales; family Mycobacteriaceae; genus Mycobacterium; species Mycobacterium vulneris. The sequence continues at coordinate 4,026 of NZ_NCXM01000041.1, read as the reverse complement.
ACCTGACGCAACCGGGGGTCGATATCCGGCCGTTGCGCCAGATCACCGGCGAGGCGGAATTCAACGAGGTGTTCCTCACCGACGTCCGGGTGCCAGATGCCAATCGCCTCGGCCCGGAGGGCGGCGGCTGGCGGGTCGCGACCACCACGCTCAACAACGAACGCGTCGCCATCGGGTCGCGTGCCGGCGTCCCACGGGAAGGCGGCCACATCGGCAAGGTCACCGCGGCCTGGCGCGACGAGCCCGCACTGCGCAACCCCGCGATGCACGACCAGCTGATGCGGCTGTGGGTCGAGGCGGAGGTCTTTCGGCTCGCCGGTGAACGGTTGCGGCAACAGGCGGCCACCGGTCAGCCCGGCCCCGAGGGCGCCGGCATGAAGGTGGCTTTCGCCAAACTGGCGCAAGCGATTTCGGGCTTCGAGATCGAACTGCACGGCGAATCCGGGCTGTACTACGACGACTGGACCATGCGCAGGCCCGAGACGGTCGACCTGGTCGGTCGCGGGCCCGGCTACCGCTACCTGCGGGCACGCGGCAACTCGATCGAGGGCGGCACGTCAGAAATCCTGCGCAACACCATCTCGGAGCGCATCCTCGGCCTGCCTGGTGAACATCGTGTCGACAAAGACGTCGCGTGGAAGGACCTGCCCCGATGAGCGCGCACACCGCCGACCTGCTGTACTCCGACACCGAAGAGGCGTTGCGGGCCGGCGTCCGTCAGCTGTTCGCCGAGCGGTGCCCGCCCGAAACGGTCACGCGCGTGTATGACCCGCAACCGCAAGACTTTTCGGGAGTCTGGCGCACGCTGGCCACCGAACTGGGTGTGGCCGGCCTGCTGGTTCCGGAGTCGCTGGGCGGCGCCGAAGCCAGCGCCCGCGAGGCGGCCGTGGTCATGGAGGAGATCGGCCGGGCTGTCGCGCCGGTGCCGTTCCTGTCCAGCGCGGTCCTCGCCACGATCGCGCTGCTGCGCGCCGGTGACACCGAGACCGTGTCGGGGCTGGCCCAGGGTGAGCTGACGGCGGCGTTGGTGGTGCCGCTGTCGAGCGCACCCGGCGACCCGATCACGGGCGTCAGCGGCGGCGCCGACGGGCTGGGCGGGTCGGTCACCAGCGTGGCCGGAGCCGACGCCGCCGATGTGCTGGTGGTCCCGGTCGCCGGGAACGACGGGCTCGAGCTGCACACCGTCGCCCGCGACGCGGCGGGCGTGCAGATCTCCCCGGCGCTCGCGCTGGACATGACCAGACCCCTTGCCGCCGTGTCGTTTTCGGGATCTCCGTCGTCCCGGGTCGGGGCGGGCGACGCGCCGATCACCGAAGCCATCCGGACCGGGGCGGCCCTGCTGGCGTCCGAGCAACTCGGGGTCGCCCAATGGTGCTTCGAGACCACGCTGGAGTACGCCAGGGAGCGCAGGCAATTCGGCCGCACGATCGGCTCCTACCAGGCGATCAAGCACCGGCTGGCCGACCTGTGGTTCGAAATCGGTGCGGCGACGGCCGCGGCCCGCTACGCGGCCGACACCTGCGCCGGCGCCGACGCGGACGCGGCCGCGGCCATCGCCCAGGCCTACTGCAGCGATGTCGCCGTGCACGCCGCCGAGGAGTGCGTGCAGCTGCACGGCGGCATCGGGATGACCTGGGAATATCCAGCCCACCTGTACCTCAAGCGGGCCAAGAGCGACCAGTTGGCATTCGGCACCGCCTACCGCCACCGCGCCCGCCTGGCCGAATTGGTGGACCTGCCGGCCTTCTGAGGTTCGGCGCCGCCGCCATGCATGAGCTCGCGGTGATTTTTCTGCGTGCGCCGGCGAAAGCCGGCCGAGGCGCCGGAATTTGCTGCGAGGCCGGCACCCCGGCGCCCGGCCGGCGATAGAGTTTGCCGACCAGGCAGGTGGGAGTGGCACGAATGCGGGTGTTGCTGTCGGCGTACGACTCGCGCGGAGGCGTCGAGCCGCTCGCCGCGCTCGCGGTGCACCTGCGGGCGCTCGGCGTCGACGCGCGGGTGAGCGCGCCGCCGGACGCCGAATTCGTTGAGCTGCTGGCCCGTGTCGATGTGCCGCTGTTGCCGTTTGGCGACTCACTGCGGGCGATGAAGACCGGAGCGATGCCGTCGGAGGCGGACCTGCGCCGGCACCTGGACGGGCTGATCGCCGTGCAATTCGACGCCGTGGCCGCCGCGGCCGAGGGCTGCGACGCGATGGTGGTGGCCGGCTTCCCGCCGGCCGCCGCGGCCGCCCGATCGGTGGCCGAAAGCCTGGGGATCCGCTACGTCTACGTCAGTTACCAGCCCACCATCCTGCCGTCGCCGCACCACCCCCCGCCGACGTACGCCAACGAGCCGTTCCCGCCCCGCACGGTCGACAACCCGCTGCTGTGGCAACTCGACGGCCAGCACATGCAGGAGCCGTTCGGCGCGACGCTCAACGGTCACCGGGGGGCAATCGGACTGCCGCCGCTGGACAACCTGCGCGACTACGCGCTGACCGACCGCCCGTGGCTGGCGACCGATCCGATCCTGGACCCGTGGCAGCCCGCCGACCTCGACGTGGTACAAACCGGCGCCTGGTTGTTGCGCGACGAACGCCCGCTGCCGGCCGAGTTGGTCGAATTCCTCGACGCGGGCGCACCGCCGGTCTATGTGGGCTTCGGCAGCATGCCGATGCGCGCCTCGCATGACGTCGCGCGGACGGCCATCGAGGCGGTCCGCGCGCAGGGCCGCCGGGTCGTGGTTTCGCGCGGCTGGGCCGACCTGTCCCCGATCGACGACCGGGACGACTGCGTGGCTGTCGGCGAGGTCAACCACCAGGCGCTCTTCGAGCGGGTCGCCGCCGTCGTGCATCACGGCGGGGCGGGCACCACGACGACGGCCGCCCGGGCCGGCGCGCCGCAGGTGGTGGTGCCCCAGGGGGCCGACCAGCCCTACTGGGCGACCCGGGTGCGCGACCTGGGCATCGGCGCCGCCCACGACGGCCCCGCCCCGACCGCCGAGTCGTTGTCGACCGCGCTCGAGGCGGTCCTAACCGACCAGACCTGCGCGCGGGCGAGATCGGTGGCCGCCACGATCCGCACCGACGGCACCGCGGTGGCCGCGACGGTGCTGATGACCGCGCTAACGCGGTAGCGCCGACGCGAACAGCTCAGTCATCGCGTCCCAATGCCGCTCGGCCGCGGCGGCGTCGTACGGCGCGTTGTCCGGAACCGCGAACCCGTGGCCGGCCGAATACCACTCGATGGTGTGCTGGACGCCGGCCGCCGTCAGCGCCTTGTCGAGCTGCTCGGCGTGACCGGCGGTGAACGAGGCATCGTTCTCGGCGCCGCCCACGTACACCGTGGCGCTCATCCTGTCGGCCAGCAGGTGCGGGCTGTCCTCGGTGTCGGTCACCAGGCCGCCGCCGTGGAACGACGCCGCGGCGGCCACCCGGTCGGGCACCCGCCCGGCCACGATCAGCGACGTCCGGCCGCCCATGCAGTAGCCGCACACCCCGAAACGCTCGCCGAGCACCTCCGGGCGGGCGGCCAGATAGTCGAAGAACGCGCCGGCGTCGGCGGCCATCAGGTCGGGGGTGACGCTGCCGATCATCGAGAACAGGCGCCCGCGCTCCGTCTTGTCGCTGAACACGGTCGCCATGTCGAACGGCGCCCAGTCCGCGGTGCGGTAATAGACATCGGGAAGCAGCACGGTGTAGCCGAAGCCGGCCAGCTTGGCGGCCATCTGCTGGAACATGTCGCGCACGCCGCCGGCGTCGGGATACATGACCACACCGGGCCACGGGACTTGGGATTCCGGTCCGTCGGGGGTGAACAGGTGCACCGTGCAGGTGCCATCGGGGGTGGTGATGGTGTCGATGATGTTCGGCATGGCATTCGTTCTACTCCGCGGGCCCAGACCCGAATTCATCGGCGCCGACCCGCCGCGCCCGGCCACGCCGCGCTTGCGGTCGCCGCTGGACTAATGTACTGCCCAGGCAGGTTGGTTGAGTAAGTGTGACGACACGCTGTAGCGGTCGTTGATGGGTGAAGGTCTCCTGTC
>NZ_NCXM01000040.1 GCF_002104765.1 Mycolicibacterium vulneris | reverse complement strand
CCGGCGAGGTACGAAACAAACGGGCCCTGCGCACCAGGACCAGGACCAGGACCAGGACCAGGACCAGGACCAGGACCTAAACAAACAACACGAGTGTCAAGGATCAACCGAAACAGAAACGTCAAGAATCAACCGACTCTGAACAGGGGCACCGGGCTCGCGTAGTGACGTCGCTTGATCCTGGGCACTCCCCAGACGAGGGAGTTAATGTTCAGTAGAGAGCCGAACGCCGAACGCCTAGGTAGTCGTTATGGCGACTACCTAGGCGTTCGTTGCATGGACCGACGACCAACGGCGCCAAACGCCGGCCGAGGATTCGTCGATCACGTATTACTTGGCGGTACTAGACCTCGATCGTCTGGCTGACGTAGTTCTCCCAGGTGGCGATCTGGCCCGCGTCGATGAGAAGGCTTTGGTAATCCGGGTCGGTGCTGAGGCTCTGCTGGATCCGGCCGTAGGTGGCCCAGTCTTCGGCTGTTGTCATCAAGCCGATGGCGTTGGTGCCCTGACCTCCGATCATGTTCACCAGCGCGGTGACATTCTCCGCGCCATGTTTGCGGGCAAGCCCGGTCGCTCGCTTCAGCTGCTTCTGAACGTCGTCCCAGCCGACCCCTGGGTTGGGATGGACGATCGTAGTAGCGATGATGGTCATGGTTGAACCTTTCGCTAGAGGGGCGGGACTTCACTAGTTTCCGGCGCGCCAGATCGAGCCGTCTAGAGTAGGCGGCTACGTCATTTCCGCTGACGCGGCCACCGCGCGGGCCCCGCGAGAAGTTTTGGGGGATCTGTTCGCCGGGGTTTTAACCGGCCGCGTTTGGGAACAGTGGTTGATAGTGACAAACGCGGGCGTAGCTGCTATCGCAGCTGCGCATGCGCTTTACTGAGTGGGGAAATCAGTCGGGATGTTGTCTAGTACCAATAGAAGTTCGACAAGCATATTCAGGCAAAAGCAAGCGTCAATGGCTTCCTGCCTGAATCCGCGACACAAATACATTCAAGAGTGTCCTGAATGCAATTCGATCCACGAAACGCAGAATCAGGACGACGAGTATTGCGTTCCTTGCAAAGAGAACAGAACGAATTCTGTTTGCCAATAGCCGTAGGGCGCGAGGGAAGTCGTGTCTGACGGCGCTCGTCCGGCCGGTGAAGAAGTTAGCGGAGAACCCTTCAGACCACGCGCCCTGCCAGTCGGTGGTCGTCGCGCGGATTGCGACACCGTCGACATCTTCGGTCATCGAGAACCGTTGCGGCCACGATGACTCACGGTAATGGCGAGAACCATGGAAACCTTCGATATCAATTCGCCGAGCCATGCATTCCCGTCGCGTCGGCGACACCCGGAAATACCCGGGCACGCAGCAACAGGAACTGCTGAGCCGAGAAAAGCGGCCCGGGCCAGCGGCTCCGGCGGAGGCAGGACGTTGAATTAGGCGGTGTCTTTCCGGCCTCGATGTGTCAGCATTGGAGCGTGAACGCACGCGGATTAACGCGTTTGCTGGGTGTCGCGGTGGTGACGACCTGTACGACGCTGCTGTGCCCCCCGGTATTGGTGTCCGCCGCGCCGTGTCCCGACGTCGAGGTGACGTTCGCCCGCGGCACGGCCGAGCCGCCCGGCGTCGGCGGCGTCGGTCAAGCGTTCATCGACTCGCTGCGTTCCCAGATCGGGGGCCGGTCCCTCGGGGTGTATGCGGTCAACTACCCCGCCGGCGAGGATTTCGCCCCGTCAGCGTCGGCGGGCGCCGGCGACGCCCACGCTCACGTTCAGTCCATGGTGGCGAACTGCCCCGACACCAAATTGGTGCTCGGCGGCTATTCGCAGGGCGCGATGGTGATCGATCTGATCACCATCGCCCAGGCCTCGATCGCGGGCTTGAATCCTCAGATCCTGACGGCGGACGAGGCCGACCATGTCGCGGCGCTGGCCCTGTTCGGGAATCCGTCGGCCCGGTATCTCGGGGCACCGGTGAGTGTGGTCAGCCCGTGGTACGGCGCGAAGGCCATCGACCTGTGTGCGCCCGGCGATCCGGTGTGCACTCCGGGCGGACCCCTGGCGCTGCCGTCACACGACGAGATGTTCTCGGCAGCGGACCTGTCCTACCGAGGGTCCGGAATGCCCGGTCAGGCCGCCACTTTCGTGGCCGGCCACCTCTGAGGTCGCCTAACCGAGTTCCTTCATGAACTCGCGCGCCAACGGCCCGGCCGAGGCCGGGTTCTGGCCGGTGAAGAGATTTCGGTCGTGGACCGTATACGGCTTCCACATCTCACCACGGGAGAACTCGACGCCCATCCTCACCAGTTCGTCCTCCGCGGTCCACGGGGCCTTCTCCATCAGCCCGACCGCATCCTCTTCGTCATTGGTGTAGGCGAGCCCAAAGCGATCTTCTCGCTACCGGCCATCGACGGCCGCAGGCACATCACATCCACATGCGGCACAACACCGTTCGGCGTGACGACGACGACCTCATGACCGGCGCCGGTGAGCTCGCGGTAGGGCGCCGCGAACTCGTCGGCCCGGCACCTTCGCCATCGCATATCTTCTGGTTCGCTCCGCAGGGGGATGCGGTCAAGCGTCGGCCATCCGGTGCTCGGGGTCAAACGCTCGGCCCGCTGCGGGCCGGGCGGGCATCGACCGGTGGTGGCGCTCGTTCGTCCTTGCCCAGGTGGACACCCCAGGCGCGTTCGTCCCGACCGAAACGCGTTGCGCCACTTGACCTATCGAGGTCACGACGCCGGAACATACTGCCACACCAACTCACGGTTTCCCGTCGACGCCGGGCTGCACGACAACGTGAGGCCGGTTGCGTCATGCGTGGCCACGTCTGGAACAGAACAATGCCGGCCGGCCAGCGGTCGATCGAGGTAGGCGACACCGACACCGAGGCCGATCAGGCCGGCCGTCGCGACGGAGACCAGCATCAGCCGGGCGTATCCGATTCGTTGATTGCGGGTCCGTGCGTACGCCCGGTACGCCATGGTCCCGGACCGCGTCGTCCTGTACCCCGTTGTCCGCATGAGGTGCTCTCCTAGCGTCGATGCCGAGTGGGATGCTCTTTCGAGCTGAGATGAGCTTGCGGAGTGCATCTTGGCGGATCCTCAACGGATCCTTGGGCCCGGCTGCCAGACTCGACCGATACGGGCGCCACGAACCTGCCGGCGCAGGTGCTGGCGGAAGTCACGTCACGCCAGTGGGGCAGGTCACGGCCATATTTGGGCGACCGAGATGAAAGGCCGCAAAGCGCTAACTCAGAACCGCCGGTAATGCATTCGCGTTGTTTCCATACTTTTTGACGAACCCGCGAAAGTCGAAGTCAACGCCAAAAGTTTGCGGTTTAATCGTTCTGGGAACAGCGTGTCAAAACGAGCGGATGACGCTTACGGGGAGATCATTACTTAGAGCGTCTTCTCTTCGAGGGGTTGGCGATATATGGCGTCGAATGACTGGCAGCCGGTGGTGCGCGTCGGGGAGCCGAGGTTCATAGCTGGTGTTGGAAATCGAATCAAAGTCGAAGTCAAGACGAGGGGTTGGTTGAGCCGCGACTGGCGGTGTTACTTCGGAACGCAGGTCTCTCAGCAACAACTCGATGCCCGGTATTCTTCCTATCCTTGTTGGGACGAAGTCCAGCGGATCGAGGGCTCCTGCGCAGAGCATGACGCGGAGCGGTACATCGAAATGATCGATGCCGCAATCCATTACGCCAACACGAGACTGCGTAGCGATGCGTTGCCGGAAGCCATCCTGCAGGGCGCGCGCATCGAGCGGCGGGGGTGCGCGGTGCGTGAGCGCCAGGCCGAGCTCGATGAGCTAGCGAGGAAGTTAGCGAAACCGGAGCTGTAGCGGCTCGGGCAAATCTCGACGGCTCGACCGCGCCGTTGCGCGCCGTCGGCGCCCGGCGGGTTTGCCCGCGTCTCACCACACGTTTCGCCAGGTCGACCCGGGTGTTTAACCCAAGATGCCAAATGCTGCAGATAACGTTTCTATAAAGACAGCATTACTTGTAGATTCCGATATGCGCCGCGCCGGCCGCAAAGATTGTCGTTTGCGCTACCAGCCGGTAACTACATGAGCCTCCCATGAATGGCGTTCGACCATCGGACCGGTCGCTATGACGGGGACGCCGGCGTGCAATGCCACCTTTCCCTGCTGGATCTCGCTAATCACGCTCACACCGGCCAATCCCGCTCGGATGGCGCGAAGTAGTCTTACCTCGCCCGTGACGCTGCCGCCGGTGGACCGGTGAGGTCGGGCGGATCCACAGCCAACATGCGAAGCCGGAGGTGCCCGATGGCCCAGTCCGAACTGATCCTCTACAACGTCGCCAGCCGCGTCGCGCTCATCACCGTCAACGATCCCGATCGCCGCAACGCGATAACGGCCGAGTCGTCCGGGCACCTGCGCGAGGCCGTCCGGCGGGCAGAAGCCGACCCCGATGTGCACGCCGTCGTAATCACCGGGGCGGGCAAGGCGTTCTGCGCGGGCGCCGATCTCAGCGCACTCGGCGCTGCCGGCGGCGGAGCGGCCGAGACGGGCCTGCAGCAGATTTATGACGGTTTCATGGCCGTCGGCAGTTGCCGGCTGCCCACCATCGCCGCGGTCAACGGCGCCGCGGTGGGCGCGGGCCTGAACCTGGCCCTCGCGGCCGACGTACGCATAGCCGGACCCGCCGCCATGTTCGATGCGCGATTCCAGAAGCTGGGGCTTCACCCCGGCGGAGGTGCGACGTGGATGCTTCAGCGCGCGGTCGGCCCGCAGGTCGCCCGGGCGGCCCTGCTGTTCGGCATGCGCTTCGACGCCGACGCCGCCGTGCGGCACGGCTTGGCGTTAAGCGTGGCCGACGATCCGGTCGCCGCGGCCCTGCAACTCGCCGCCGGCCCGGCCGCGGCTCCGCGCGAAGTGGTGCTGGCGACCAAGGCCACCATGCGCGCCACCGTCAGTCCGGGGTCGCTGGACAACGAGCAACACGAGCTCGCGATGCGCGCCGAGCTCGGGCCGCAGTCCTATTCCATCCAATCACCGGAGTTCGCACAGCGTTTGGCCGCGGCGCAACGCCGGTAGGCATTCCCGCACGCGCGCAGGTTCGGATCGGTAACGCGACGCGCCCCGTACGCCGCACTTCTGAGCGAAAGCTACAGATCCAGTAGCGCGGCTTCGGGTGACTCGATCAGATCCCTGAGCTCACAGACGAATTGGGCGGCCTGGGCACCGTCGGCGATGCGATGGTCGAACACACAAGTCAACGACATCGTCGGGCGCGCGACGATCTCCGCACCCCGCACGACGGCCCGCGGCCTGATCGCACCCATGCCGAGGATGGCAGCTTCGGGATGGTTGATCACCGGAACCCCGTCGTCCACGCCCAGCGCCCCGAAATTCGTCACGCTGAACGTCGAGCCTCGCAACTCCCCCGGCGCCAGGCTGCCCGCACGCGCACCTGCGATCAATTCGGCTGCACAGCAAGCCAATTCGCGGGTAGTCTTCAGGTGTGCGTCGGCGACGACCGGGACGAGCAGCCCACGTTCGGTGGCCGTGGCGATGCCGAGGTGCACGCGGTGGTCGACGCGCACCTGCGGACCCTGCGGGGAGTCGACCCAGGTCGAGTTCAACATCTCGTTGTGGCGCAACGCGATGACCAGCAAGCGCAACACGAGCACGAACGGCGTGATTGTCTCCTCCGCCGGTCGGAACCGGTCGGACAGCCGGACCAGCTCGGCGCAGTCGACATCGACACCGACCTTCGCAGCGGGAATCTCGTTGTGTGACAGCGTCATTTTCTCCGCCATCCGGGCCTGCACACCCCGGACCGGCCGGACGTCGGCGCCATTGCCGTTCCCGCGAGCCGCCGCCAGCACGTCCTGACGGGTGATGATGGCGCCGGCGCCATGCTGCACCGAGTTGAGGTCCACCATCAGCTCCTTGGCCAGCTTGCGCACCGGCGGGGCGGCGAGCGGGCGGGTGATGCGCCGGCTGGCGTCGATGCCGGAGTCGGCGCCATAACCGACCAGCGTGGGCGCCTCGGTTTCGGCCGACGGTAGGTCACCGCCCGATGGCGCCGTGTCGATCCGCAGCAGCACCGCCCCTACGTCGATCACATCGCCTTCGGCGCCGTTCTTTTCGACGATCCGCCCGGCGTAGGGGCTCGGGATCTCCACTTCGGCCTTAGCGGTCTCCACCGTGCACAACACCTGATTCAGCTCGACGTCATCACCAACCGCCACGTGCCACTGGGTCACCGTGACCTCTTCCAGTCCCTCGCCGAGGTCGGGGACCCGAAACGACTTGACCCGCTCGTCGCTCATGGCTGCGCCAACACGTGCTCGACACAATCCAGCAGCCGGTCGGGCCCGGGCAGCCACCACTTCTCCAGCCGCGCCGGCGGATACGGCGTGTCAAACCCGCACGCGCGCAACACCGGGGCCTCCAGCTCGTAGAACAGCTCCTCCTGAATTCGGGCGGCCAAACCCGCTCCATACCCCAGGCTGCGCGGGCCCTCGTGCATCACCACGCAACGTCCGGTCCGGTGGATCGACGAGGCGACGGTATCGAAATCCAGCGGCACCAGGGACCGCAGATCGATGACCTCCAAATTCCAACCACGTTGCCGCTGCGCCTCTTCGGCGGCACCGACCGCGGTACTGACCAGACTGCCGTAGGTCACGACGGTCACGTCGGTGCCCGGCCGGCGCATCATCGCCTGCCCGATCGGCGGTTCGGGCCGGGTGACGTCGACCAGGCCACGACCCTGATACCGGCGCTTGGGCTCCAAATACATGACCGGGTCCGGGCAGCTGATCGCGTGACGCAGCAGCCAATACGCGTCCGCCGGGCTGGACGGCACCACCACCTTCAAACCCGCGGTGTGGGCCCAGTACGACTCGGTCGAATCCGAATGATGTTCTGCGGCACCGATTCCCCCGAACGACGGGATGCGCACCGTCACCGGCATGTTGATTTCTCCGCGGGTGCGGGTGCGGTACTTCGCCAGGTGGCTGACCACCTGATCGAAAGCCGGATACGAAAACCCGTCGAACTGGATCTCGGGTACCGGCACGAAGCCGCGCAGCGCCAGCCCCACCGCGATCCCGATGATGGCGGACTCCGCCAGGGGCGTGTCGAAGCAGCGGCTTTCGCCGAACGCCGCGGCCAGTCCCTCGGTGACCCGAAACACCCCGCCCTCGACCGAGACATCCTCGCCGAATACCAGCACCCGGTCATCGGCGGCCATCGCGTCGTGCAGGGCGCGGTTGAGCGCCTGCACCATGGTCAACGACTGCGCGCCGAGCGCGACGTCCTGCGCTGCCGCGGTGATTGTTTCGTCGTGGCCGGCCGGGCGATCAGCGAGCTGAGTCATGGACGCCTCTCAATCACTTCGGTCGAGTTCGGCCCGCAGCTGCCGCCGCTGCTCCTGCAGTCCCGGGGTGATTTCCGCGTACACCGACGTGAACACCTCGTCGATGTCGAAATCGGGTGCGTCGAAGACCGCGTCGCGCAATTCGGTCCGCATCCGCTTCGCGCGGGCGGCAACCCGTTCCTCCAGCCGTTCCGACCACAGGCCCTGGCCTTGCAGGTAGCTGCGGTACCGCGCGATCGGTTCCAGCGCGGACCAGTGGTCGACTTCGTCTTGCGTCCGGTAGCGACTCGGATCATCGGATGTGGTGTGCGGGGCCAGGCGGTAGGTGACCGCCTCGATCAACGTCGGGCCGCCGCCGGCGCGCGCCCGGGCGGCCGCCTCGGCCGTCACCGCATAGCAGGCCAACACGTCGTTGCCGTCCACCCGGATTCCGGGCATCCCGTAACCGATTGCCTTGTGCGCCAGCGACGGTGCGGCGGTCTGCTTGGAAATCGGCATCGAGATCGCCCATTGGTTGTTCTGCACGAAGAACACGCAGGGCGTGGTGAACACCGCCGCGAAGTTCAGCGCCTCGTGCACGTCGCCCACGCTGGTGGCGCCGTCACCGAGGAACGCCACCGTCACCGAATCCTCGCCCAGGCGTTGGGCGGCCATCGCCGCCCCCACCGCGTGCAGGGTCTGGGTGCCGATCGGAATCGACAGCGGCGCGCAGCACTTCTTGGTGAAGTCCAGGCCGCCATGCCAGGTTCCGCGCCACGCGGCCCCCACGTGTCCGGGCGGGATGCCGCGCACCAAAAATGCCCCGAGTTCCCGGTATTGGGGAAACAGCCAGTCCGTCTTGCGCAGGCACGCCACGGCACCGACCTGAGCGGCTTCCTGGCCGTGGCAGGAGGCGAACAGCCCCAGCTCCCCTTGGCGCTTGAGGTTGACGAATTCGCCGTCCAGCTCGCGGGTGACCACCATCATCTCGTAGAGCCAGCGCAGCGTCTCCGTGGGAAGCTCACGGCTGTAGCGGTCTTCGGGAGTCGGTGAGCCATCGGGCGCGACGAGCTGCACCGGCTCGAGATCGACAGTCATCGGCACCGAAGACACTGCGCCACACCGCCTCCCTCGCCGGGGTGCCGCGTGGCACGGTGAGCCACAGCGGATCCCGGCACACGGTCAGCCGGGACCTACCGCGAGCGGAGTTCAATCGCCAGTTACACGAAAGGCTTCGCTCGCCGCGACACTGACGTACTCACCATTATGCGCTCAAATGAGAAGAGACCGCGCTGATTGCGACGACGGCGCAGCGTGTCGCGCTTCGCCGCGGGTGCCCCGCCCGGCTTTCACTCGGGGACGGTCTCACCCGCCCTGCGCAACGTCATCTGCGCGTGCTTGAGCACCGGCGAGTCGACCATCTGTCCCTCGAACGCGAAGACCCCGCGCTCGGAGCGCGCCGCCGTCAGCACCCGTCGTGCCCAGTCCAGCCGTTCCTCGCTGGGGCGATACGCCTCGCGCACCACCGCGATCTGGCTCGGGTGGATACACACCGTTCCGGCGAAGCCCAGCGCGACGGCGTCCTCGGCCTCGTCCCGCAGGCCGTCGAGGTCCCGGATATCCAGGTGCACCGCGTCGAGCGCAACCCGACCGAAGGTGGACGCCGTGAGCAGGGCCGTCGATCGGACATGATGGGCGACGTCGCGGTAGCTGCCGTCGGCCTTGCGGCTGGAGCTACCGCCGAGCGTGGCGACCAGATCCTCGGCGCCCCACATCAGCGCCACGGTGCCCTGTGCCGCCGCGATTTCGGTGGCGAACACCGCACCGCGCGGCGTCTCCAGCAAGGCGATCACATCGCGCGGCGCCAGCGCCGTCACCTGGGCGGCCGATTCGGTCTTGGACAGCATCACCGTCGTGTACGCCGTGCCGGCCAGTGCCTCGAGGTCGAGGGGATATTCCGCAGTGTCGGCCGCGTTGATCCGCACCACGGTGCGCTCGGGGTCCAGCGGTGTGTCCTGCAACGCCTTGCGTGCCGCCGGCTTGTCCGCCTCGGCCACGCCGTCCTCGAGGTCGAGGATCACTACATCGGCGGCAGCGGCGGCCTTGGCGAAACGTTCGGGACGGTCGGCCGGGCAGAACAGCCAGCCGGGACCGGCGGCGTGCAGGTTCACGTGGTCTCCTCGTCGTTCGGGCGCTTCTGCACCAGCGTGGTGCGCACGGCACGCGCGACGACATCGCCGTGCTGGTTGCGGCCCGTGTGCTCGAGGGTGACGATGCCTTCGCCGGGCCGGCTCTTCGATTCGCGCTTGCCCGTGCACACCGTCTCCGCGTACAGGGTGTCGCCGTGGAACACCGGCTTGGGGAAGGACACCTCGGAGAAGCCCAGGTTCGCCACGATGGTGCCGAGCGTCAGCTGCGACACCGACAGCCCGACCAGCGTGGAGAGGGTGAACATGGAGTTCACCAACCGCTCGCCGCGAAAGCCGGGCTGCTCGGCGGCCCACGCCGCGTCCAGGTGCAGCGACTGGGTGTTCATGGTGAGCGTCGTGAACAAGACGTTGTCCGCCTCGGTGACCGTCCGGCCGGGCCGGTGCAGGTAGGTGGTGCCGATTTCGAATTCCTCAAACCACAAGCCGCGCTGGATAACTGACTTGCTTTCCGTCATGAGCGCCGCTCTCCCCCGCAAGCGGGAGGTGCCCCCACCTCATCGCTCCGCTCTGCATCGTCGCCGGCGCGGGTCATGACAGTCCCAGCGATCGCGCGATCAGCATCAACTGCACTTCGGTCGTCCCTTCGCCGATTTCGAGGATCTTGCTGTCGCGGTAGTGTCGTGCCACCGGATATTCGTTCATGAAGCCGTAGCCCCCGTGGATCTGGGTCGCGTCGCGGGCGTTGTCCATCGCCGCTTCCGAGGCGATCATCTTCGCGATTGCCGCCTCCTTCTTGAAGGGCTTGCCCGCCAACATCTTTGCCGCCGCATCGTAGTAGGCGGTACGCGCCACATGGGCACGCGCCTCCATCCGCGCGATCTTGAAGCTGATCGCCTGGTAGGCGCCGATCGGCTGGCCGAACGCCTGGCGTTCCTTGGCGTACTTGACGCTTTCGTCGACGCAGCCCTGCGCGGCCCCGGTCGCCAGCGCCGCGATCGCGATGCGGCCCTCGTCCAGGATCGACAGGAAGCCCGAGTAGCCGGTGCCGCGGGCACCCAGCAGGTTCTCCTGCGGGACGCGGGCGTCGTCGAAGCTCAGCGGGTGGGTGTCCGACGCGTTCCAGCCAACCTTGCTGTACACCGGTTCGACGGTGAATCCCGGTGTGCCGCTGGGCACGATGATTGAGGAGATCTCTTTCTTGCCGTTCGCGGCGGTTCCGGTGACGGCGGTGACGGTGACCAGCGAGGTGATGTCGGTGCCGGAGTTGGTGATGAATTGCTTGCTGCCGTTGATCACCCAGTCGCCGTTGTCGAGCCGCGCCGTGGTGCGCGTTCCCCCGGCGTCCGAGCCCGCTCCGGGTTCGGTGAGCCCGAAGCCGGCGAGCGCGCGGCCGGCGGTCAAATCCGGCAGCCACTTCTGTTTTTGCTCTTCGGTGCCGAACCGGTAGATGGGCATCGCTCCGAGGCTGGCGCCGGCCTCCAGGGTGATCGCCACCGATTGATCGACCTTGCCGAGTTCCTCGAGCGCCAGCGACAGCGCGAAGTAGTCACCGCCCATGCCGCCGTATTCCTCGGGGAAGGGCAGGCCGAACAGGCCCATCTCCCCCATCTTCGCCACGACTTCGTACGGAAAGCTGTGCTCCTCATCGTGTTTGGCCGACACCGGAGCGACCACGGTACGTGCGAACTCGGCGACCGTGTCGCGAAGATCCTGATACTCCTTGGGCAACGCCCCCGCGGTGATGGATGTGGTCATGATGCGTCCTTACTCGAATCGGCTGCCGCGCTGGATTCTTCGGGCACCAGCCGGGCCAACACCTGATCCACCGTCACCTGATCACCGACGGAGACCAGCACCTCCACCTGTCCGGAAACCGGTGCGGCAAGCGAATGTTCCATTTTCATCGCCTCGACGACGACCACCACGTCGCCCTCGGAAACGTTGGTGCCCGAGGATGCCTGAACCGCGATCACGCTGCCGGGCATCGGGCTGACGATCTCGGCCCGCTGCGCGCCCGCGGCGCGGTGGATCTTGTTCTCCTCGGCCTCACGCAGGTGCCAGGTTCCTCGCTCGTCTGCGATCCACAGGTGCCGGTCGGCCTCGGCCCAGCGGTAGTCCCGGCGTACCCCGTCCAGTGTCACGCTCATCCGTGTCGGCTCGACTTGCACTGCGGCGGATAATGTTTCACCGTCGCCGACCTGCACGGTGGCCGCGTCGGGCAGCCCCCGCACCGAGACCGTCTCGCTGCGCAGCGGGGTGCGCATGTCGGTGCGGACCGGGGCCGGAGTGCCGCCGACCCGCCAGCCCGTCGGCGCCGCCCAGGGGTTGCCCGCGAAGCGGCCCGCCCGGAAGGCCAGGGCCGATTGCCGATAGAGGCCGGCCGCCGCCAGCACGTCATCGGGGGCCGGCAGGGGGGCGAAGTCCGCCAGCCGCTCGTCCAGCAGCGCGGTGTCCAGGTCGCCGGCCTGCACCCGCTCGTCGGCGAGCAGGAATCGGAGGAATTCGATGTTGGTCTGGACGCCCAGGATCGCGGTTCGGCTCAGTGCCCGGTCGAGCTTCGCCAGCGCCTCGGCGCGGTCGCTCCCCTGCGCGATCACCTTGCTCAGCATCGGGTCGTAATCGCTGCCGACCAGCGTGCCCGGCAGCAGCGAGGAGTCGACCCGCACACCGTCACCGGACGGCTCGGACACCTGCAGCACCCGCCCACCGGTCGGCAGGAAGCCCCGCGCCGGATCCTCGGCGTACACCCGGGCCTCGATGGCGTGCCCCCGCAGTTCGACGTCGTCCTGGGCGAACCCCAGCTTCTCGCCGGCAGCCACCCGCAGCTGCCACTCGACCAGGTCCAGCCCGGTCACCGCCTCGGTGACCGGATGCTCGACCTGCAGGCGGGTGTTCATCTCCATGAAGAAGAACTCGTCGGGCCGGTCCGCGGAGACGATGAATTCGACAGTGCCCGCGCCGACGTAGTCGACGCTGCGCGCGGTGTCGCAGGCGGCCGCCCCGATTCGCGCCCGCGTCGCCTCGTCGAGCAGCGGCGACGGCGCCTCCTCGATCACCTTCTGGTGGCGGCGCTGCAGGCTGCACTCGCGCTCACCGAGGTGCACGATGTTGCCGTGCGTGTCGGCGAGCACCTGAACCTCGATGTGTCTGGGCCGCAACACGAACCGTTCCAGGAAGAGGGTGTCGTCGCCAAAGGATGAGGCGGCCTCGCGCCGCGCGCCCACCAGCGCTTCGCGCAGCCTGCCCGGTTCTTCCACCAGCCGCATGCCCTTGCCGCCGCCGCCCGCCGACGGCTTGATGAGCACCGGGTATCCGACCTCGTCCGCGGCCGCGACGAGCTCGTCATCGCTCAGCCCGGGCTTGGCGACACCGGGCACCACGGGGACGTCGAAGGCGGCCACCGCGTTCTTGGCGGTGATCTTGTCGCCCATCACCTGGATCGCGCGGGTCGGCGGCCCCAGGAACACCACCCCGGCCCGCTCGCAGGCCGCGGCGAAATCGGCGTTCTCGGAAAGGAATCCGTAGCCGGGGTGGATCGCTTGGGATCCGGTGCGCACGGCCGCCCCGACCACCTTGTCGATGTTCAGGTAGCTCTGGCGTGCCGCGGCGGGTCCCAGCCGCACCGCTTCGTCGGCCTCGAGCACGTGCCGCGCGCCGTCGTCGGGGTCGCTGTAGACGGCGACCGAGCGGATGCCCAGCCGGCGCAGGGTCCGGATCACGCGCACCGCGATCTCGCCGCGATTGGCCACTAGTACGGTCTCGAACACTGCACTCACATCCGAAAGACGCCGTAGGAGACAGGCTCCAGCGGTGCTTGGGCGCACACCGAAAGAGCCAGTCCGACAAAGGTTCTGGTGTCAGCGGGGTCGATGATCCCGTCGTCCCACAGCCGGGCCGTGGAGTAGTAGGGGTTGCCCTGACTTTCGTACTGTTCGCGAATGGGCGCCTTGAACGCCTCTTCCTCGTCGGCCGACCACGGTTTGCCCGCGCCGGCGAGTTGCTCGCCGCGCACGGTGGCCAACACCGACGCGGCCTGCTCGCCGCCCATCACCGAGATGCGGGCGTTGGGCCACATCCATAGGAAGCGCGGCGAATACGCGCGGCCGCACATCGAATAGTTGCCCGCCCCATAGGATCCACCGATCACTACGGTCAGCTTGGGCACCCGGGCGCAGGCGACGGCGGTGACCATCTTGGCGCCGTGCTTGGCGATGCCCCCGGCCTCGTAGTCGCGGCCGACCATGAAGCCGGCGATGTTCTGCAAGAACAGCAGCGGGATCTTGCGCTTGTCACACAACTCGATGAAATGCGCACCCTTCAAAGCGGATTCGCTGAAGAGCACGCCGTTGTTGGCCACAATGCCCACCGGGTGGCCGTGAATGTGGGCGAACGCGGTCACCAGCGTTTTGCCGTAATTGGCCTTGAATTCGCTGAATTCGCCGCCGTCGACCAGCCGCACGATCACCTCGTGCACGTCGTAGGGTACCCGCGGGTCGGGCGGCACCACGTCGTAGAGCTCCGTCTGGGCGCACCGGGGCGCGACCGGAGATCGCACCTCCCACGGGCTGGGCTCGCGCGGGCCGAACGTGGCCGCGATCGCGCGGACGATCCGCAGGGCGTGCTCGTCGTCTTCGGCGAGGTGGTCGGTAACACCGGAGACCCGGGAATGCAGGTCGCCGCCGCCGAGGTCTTCGGCCGACACGATCTCCCCGGTCGCGGCCTTGACCAGGGGCGGGCCTCCCAGGAAGATCGTGCCCTGCTCGCGCACGATGACGGCCTCGTCGCTCATGGCGGGCACGTAGGCGCCGCCGGCCGTGCATGAACCGAGCACGGCGGCCACCTGCGGAATCTCCTTGGCGCTCATGGTCGCCTGGTTGTAGAAGATGCGGCCGAAGTGCTCGCGGTCGGGGAAGACCTCGTCCTGCCGGGGCAGGAACGCGCCGCCGGAGTCCACCAGGTAGATGCAAGGCAGCCGATTCTGCAGTGCCACCT
Organism: Mycolicibacterium vulneris; assembly: GCF_002104765.1. Taxonomy (GTDB): domain Bacteria; phylum Actinomycetota; class Actinomycetes; order Mycobacteriales; family Mycobacteriaceae; genus Mycobacterium; species Mycobacterium vulneris. Next base: position 32,327 of record NZ_NCXM01000040.1, on the reverse strand, counting down.
CTTGGGCGCGCAGATGCTTCTTGACCGTCATCGGGTAGTAGGTGCCGCCCTTGACCGTCGCGTCGTTGGCGACGATCACGCACTCGCGATCCGACACGCGCCCGATGCCGGTGATGATCCCGGCTCCCGGAGATTCGTCGCCGTACATGCCGTCCGCGGCCAGCGGGGAGAGCTCCAGAAACGGGCTGCCGGGGTCGAGCAGGCGGTCCACCCGTTCGCGGGGCAACAGTTTGCCGCGGCTGACGTGACGTTCCCGTGCGCGTTCGTTTCCGCCCAACGCCGCCGCCGCGAGCTTGGCGTTAAGCTCACTCACCAGCCGACGGTGCTCATCGGAGAACGACGCCTCGGCCTCGGCGGGTGAGGTCACCACGTTGTCCATCGCCGCAGCAGCCTCCTTGCCGTCGTGCGGTCGGGCCCTTGAGTTAATGCTCATTAACTCAAGGGCCGAGAATACCATTGCCGTCGTTACCGGTCCAGGGAGGACCACGGTCGGCGCAAAGCGCGAGTTAATCGCGAATAACTCGTGCTACGTTAGGGCCAGTTGACCAGACGGAGGTCCGTCATGACAGCGTCCGCCTCCGAGGACCAGGCCGGTCCCGCTGACGCTCCAAATCGCCGGAGCCAGTTGAAGTCCGACCGCCGGCTACAACTGCTGTCCGCCGCCGAGCGGTTGTTCGCCGAGCGCGGGTTCCTCGCGGTGCGGCTGGAAGACATCGGTGCGGCCGCCGGGGTCAGCGGTCCGGCCATCTACCGGCATTTTCCCAACAAGGAGTCGCTGCTGGTCGAGTTGCTGGTGGGCATCAGCACGCGGCTGCTCGCCGGCGCCCGGCAGGTGCAGACCGACGGCGCCGACGCGGCCGCAGCCCTGGACGGGCTGATCGACTTCCATCTGGACTTCGTGTTCAACGAGCCCGACCTGATTCGCATCCAGGATCGCGACCTCGCGTACCTGCCCGCGGCCGCCGAAAAGCAGGTGCGCACATCCCAGCGTCAATACGTCGAGGTCTGGGTGGGGGTACTGCGGGAGCTGAACCCCGAGCTGGCCGAGGCCGATGCCCGGCTGGCCGCGCACGCCGTGTTCGGTCTGCTGAATTCGACACCGCACAGCATGAAGTCCCCCGATACTTCGCGCAGCAAGACCGTCCGCGCGGCAAGGTCGCGCGCCGTCATGCGGGCAATGACGGCGGCCGCGCTCGCGGCCGGAAATTCAGTGCCGCTGAGCAGTCCGTCGTAAGGTGACTCAGGGTTTTAACATCGAGCCCAGGTACCCTGCAAGCCATGAGGTGGACATGAACGATTCACGTCCCACCGAGCGGTTTCCTACATCGCAGCCGGGGCCACAGCAACCGAGGTATGCGCCGCCCGCCGATCCCGCGTACGCCGACCAGATGCCGTACGCGCAGAGCTATGGCGGGGCGGCGTCGCCCTGGGCGCCCACCCCGAACGAGACGAACACCACAAAGCAGCTCCCGGCGTACTGGCAGCAGGATTTGCCCCCGTCGGGCGACCTACCGACCGCCATGGGCCCCCCGCCGCCCGACGGCCCGAAATCGTCGCGATGGTTGTGGCTCGGCGCCGGCGCGGCGGTATTGCTGGTCGTCGCATTGGTGATTGCCCTGGTGCTGGCGAACGACGCGATCAAGACCCAGACCGCCGTCCCGCCGTTGCCGGCGATGCCGGAGCCGACCCCGGAGACGACGACGACATCGCCGCACCGGTCGCCGTCGCTCATCCCGGCCCCGATACCGCCGACCAGCGGCCAGCTGCCGCCCGAGACGACCGGGCCGGCCACGATGCAAGACGTCGTCTACACCGTCTCGGGTGAGGGTCGCGCGATCAGCATCATGTACATCGACACCGGTGGCCTCATCCAGACCGAATTCAACGTCGCGCTGCCGTGGAGCAAGGAGGTCAGCCTGTCGAAGTCGGCTGACCACCCGCCCAATGTCACGATCGTCAACATCGGCCACAGCGTCACCTGCACGCTCACCGTCGACGGGGTTCAGGTCAGCAAGCGCGTCGGCGGCGGCCTGACGATCTGCGACGCTCGCGGCTAGCCGCTACCTCCAAGCCGGCTAGGACGGCTCGGCCGCGGGTTCGGCCACCGCGCCGCCGCGCGCCGGAACCCGCACCACCAGCATCGCCAGCAATCCGGCGATCAGCACCAGCGAAATTCCGCCCAGACCGGCCCGCACGGCGCCGAAGACATCGACGAACACCGAGAACAGCCACGGTGCCACGAACGCCACCGCCCGCCCGGTCATGGTGTAGAGGCCGAACGCGACGCCTTCCCGGCCGTGCTTGGCCATGTGCAGCAGCAAGGCGCGCGACGACGACTGCGACGGCCCGATGAACATGCACAGCAGCAGCCCGCACACCCAGAAGGCCACCGGCCCCGACAGCGTCATCAGGGTCAGCCCCAGAACGACGATCGCGAACAGTGACGCCACGATGACGGGCTTCGAGCCGACCCGGTGGTCGACGAACCCACCCAGCACCGCGCCCACCGCGGCGACCACGCTGGCCGCCACCCCGAAGATCAGCACGTTGGCCTGCGAGATGCCGTAGACGTTGACGCCGAGCACCGCGCCGAACGCGAAGATCGCCGCCAGCCCGTCCCGGAAGAGCGCGCTGGCGAACAGGAAGTACACCAGGTTGCGGTCGCGCCGCCATTCCGCGGCGACCTCGGTCCACAGCTTGCGGTACCCACCCAGCATGCTCGTCGGCTGGTACCCCTCCGACGACTCCGTCAGCCGGTGCGCGACGAACAGCAGGGGAAGCGCCAGCACCGCGAACCAGATCGCGGCCACCACCATCGCCTCCCGGACATAAAGCCCGTCCCGCAAGGGAACTCGCAGCAAACCACGTGTCGCGTCGGGCCCCTTGCCGGATCCGGAGATGAAGCCGGTGTAGATCACTAACAGGAGCAGCACGCTTCCGACATAACCCGCCGCCCAGCCGAATCCGGATATCCGCCCGGCCGTCTGCGGCGTCGAGAGCTGACGCAGCATGGCGTTGTACGGGACACTGGCCAAGTCGCCGCAGGCCGCCGTCGCCCCCAGCAGCAGCAGACCGGCCCACAGGTAGCCGGGGCTGTCCCGGATGAAGAACATCAAGCAGGTCAGCGTCACCGCCGTGGCGGTCAGCACACTCAACGCCACCCGCCTGCGGTGCGGGGACTCCACCCACACGCCGACGGCGGGCGCGAGCACGGCGACGGTCAGCCCGGCGACGGCCGCCGCGCGGCCCAACCAGCTCGCCGGCGTGGTGGCGCCAGATATCCCCACCCCAACGCTGCTGGTCAGGTAGACGGCGAAGACGAAGGTCGCCACGATCGCATTCAGACCGGTCGAACCGCAGTCCCAGAGCGCCCACGCCGCCACCCGCGATCGCGCGGGGCTGACGGAACGCGACTCCGGCTGGCTCATTCCCGGCACTCTATAGGCGCTCGCGATCGGCTGCGGGCGCCATTTCGCCGGCTGTCTACGATTGGCGCATGCCGCTACCCGCTCCAAGCCCCGAGGCGCGCGCCGTTGTGACCGGAGCTTCGCAGAACATCGGTGAAGCGCTGGCAACCGAACTCGCCGCACGTGGACACAACCTGATCGTCACCGCGCGCCGCGAAGACCTGCTCAAGGACCTGGCCGCCCGCCTGACCGACAAGTACGGCGTCATCGTCGACGTGCGCCCCGCCGACCTGGCCGACCCGGGCGAACGCGCGAAGCTGTGTGACGAGCTGGCCGCCCGCCCGATCTCGATCCTGTGTGCCAACGCGGGCACCGCGACGTTCGGTCCGGTCGCCACGCTCGATCCGGCCGGCGAAAAGGCCCAGCTGCAGCTGAATGTCCTTGGGGTGCATGACCTTACGTTGGCGGTGCTGCCGGGAATGGTCGAGCGTAGGTCCGGCGGGATCCTGATTTCCGGTTCGGCGGCGGGCAATTCGCCGATTCCCTACAACGCCACGTACGCGGCCACCAAGGCGTTCGCGAACACCTTCAGCGAGTCGCTGCGCGGAGAGCTGCGCGGATCCGGTGTCAACGTGACGCTGCTGGCGCCCGGCCCGGTGCGGACCGACCTGCCCGACGACACCGAGGCCTCGATCGTCGAGCGGCTGGTGCCGGACTTCCTGTGGATCTCGACCGAGCACACCGCGCGGGTATCGCTGGATGCGTTGGCGCGCAACAAGATGCGCGTCGTTCCGGGACTGACGTCGAAGGCCATGTCGGTGGCCAGCGGGTACGGGCCACGCGCAATCGTGGCGCCCATCGTCGGCGCTTTCTACAAGAAGCTGGGCGGCGGGTAGGGGCTACTACCGGCGGCGGCCGGTACCGAAGATGCTTTTGACCGCTTCGCGTATCGCGGTGTTGATCCCGCTTTTCACCGTCGGGTTCTGCAGCACCTCCTCCCACATGGAGGGCCCCTTCGAGCCCTTCGGCTCCGCCGGCTCCGGCATCGGCGGTACCGGCTCATTCTGCGGGACTGGCGGGTAGCCGGACTGGGCCTGCGGCGGCTGCGGTACCGCCTGCGGCGGCTGTGGTGCGGCCTGCGGCTGCGCGGGCTGGGGAGCCGTCTGGCCGTACTTCGTTTGCAGCGGACTGTCTTTCGCCGCGGCCTCGATGTCCCCGGGGCCGATCGACGCCATCAACGAGCGCGGCACCCGCATCCGGGTCCACGCGACCGGCGTCGGTGCGCCCTTCTCGGACAGCACGGTGACCACCGCCTCGCCGATTCCCAGCGACGTCAACGCCGACTCCAGGTCGTACACATCGGTTTTCGGGTAGGTGCGGACGGTCCTGCTGAGCGCCTTCTGGTCGTCGGGCGTGAACGCCCGCAGCGCGTGCTGAATTCGAGCGCCCAACTGGGAGAGGATGTCGTTGGGAATGTCCGTGGGCAGCTGGGTGCAGAAGAACACCCCGACGCCCTTCGACCGGATCAGCTTGACGGTTTGTTCGACCTGTTCGAGGAAGGCCTTGGACGCGTCGGCGAACAACAGGTGCGCCTCGTCGAAGAAGAACACCAGCTTCGGCCTGTCCACGTCACCGACCTCGTCCAGTTGGGTGTACAGGTCGGCGAGCAGCCACATCAGGAAGGTGGAGAAGATGACGGGACGCACCGACTGACCGGTGAACTCCAGCAGCGAGATGATGCCCTGCCCTTGGCCGTTGGCGCGCAGCAGGTCGTTCGGGTCGAGCTTGGGCTCACCGAAGAAGGTGTCGCCGCCCTCGGCATCAAGGTTCACCAGCGCCCGCAGGATGACGCCCGCGGTCGTCGCCGAAACGCCGCCCAGGGATTTCAGGTCTTCCTTGCCCGCGTCGCTGGTGAGGTAGCCGATGGCACTGCGTAAATCGTCCGTGGTGACCAGCCGGCGGTTTTGATCCTTGGCCCAATGGAAGATCAGCCCAAGCGTCGACTCTTGAGTAGCGTTGAGTCCCAGCACTTTTGACAGCAGAACGGAGCCGAAGCTGTCGATGGTGGCGCGTATCGGCACGCCGATTCCCTTGGTGCCCAACGACAAGAACTCGACCGGAAAACCGGTCGGCTTCCAGTTGTCGCCGGTGTCATTGGCCCGCGCGGCGGTCTTGTCGTTGCCTTCGCCGGGCCTGGACAGCCCGGACAGGTCGCCCTTCACGTCGGCCATCAGCACGGGGACGCCCGCGGCGCTGAGCTGCTCGGCGATGAGTTGCAGCGTCTTGGTCTTGCCTGTTCCGGTGGCCCCGGCCACCAGGCCGTGCCTGTTGATGGTGGCCAACGGGATACGGATCTGCGCCGTCGGATCGGCTGCGCCGTCGACGACGACCGTGCCCAATTCCAGTGCCTGGCCGTCGACGGCATAGCCGTCGGCGATCCGCGCAGCGGCCGTGGCCGCTGAATCAGTGCTCATCGTGCTGCGCCCCTGTTCCGGCGATGATTCGGCATGCAGTTCGACAACGCTCACCCTACTTCTCCAGCTTGTCCGGGGGCGAGGTCCGGCGCGGGCGCCAGCTGGGCCCGAGTCTGATGGTGGCGACCCGCCCCGCCCGGCTCCGCCGCACTTGCGATCGCCACTAGTCTGAGCGCTGTGCGAGACGAATTGGTGTGGATCGACTGCGAGATGACCGGGCTTGATCTGGGCTCGGACAAGCTGATTGAGATCGCGGCGCTGGTGACCGACGCCGATTTGAACATTCTGGGCGAGGGGGTCGACGTGGTGATACATGCCGACGATGCCGCGCTCGCGGCGATGGGCGACGTGGTGACCGAAATGCACTCGCGCTCCGGGCTGACCGACGAGGTGCGGACGTCCACCGTTGACCTGGCGACCGCCGAGGCGATGGTGCTGGATTACATCGGCGAACACGTCAAGCAACCCAAGACGGCGCCGCTCGCCGGCAACTCCATCGCCACCGACCGCGCCTTCATCGTGCGCGACATGCCCGCCCTGGACTCGTTCCTGCACTACCGCATGATCGATGTGAGCTCGATCAAAGAGCTGTGCCGGCGCTGGTACCCGCGGATTTACTTCGGTCAGCCCGTCAAGGGGCTGGCCCACCGGGCCCTGGCCGACATTCACGAATCCATCCGCGAGCTGCAGTTCTACCGGCGAACCGCGTTTGTCGCGCCGCCGGGGCCGTCTACCAGCGAAATCGAGGCGGTGGTCACCGCCCTGGACGGCGGAAGAGACGCACCGGGGCCAAGCGATTCGGCCAGCGCGCCGCCAACCGGCTAGTATCGACGTCGCCGCTCGTTGACCGTCATCGTGCGAGGGTCGGCATGCGGTCGTGGTGGGTGTAGTTCAGTTGGTAGAGCGTCAGGTTGTGATCCTGAATGTCGCGGGTTCGAGTCCCGTCACTCACCCCACAGGTCAGGGAGCATCACCGCTCCCTGACCTTTTTTGGTGCTACCGTTTCCGCGCAAACGCCGACGCACCCGTGAGTGGAAAGTAGTGAACAGCCAAAGTCCCGCCCCGCACCGACCCGGGCGCATCCGCCCGGGGCCAGCGGCTGTCGCGGGGGTCGCGCTGTTCCTCGCGGGCTGCGGCGAGTCGACACACACCACGATGACCGTCACGTCGACGGTGCCGGCGGAGACCAAGACGGTGACGATGACCGTCGCCCCGCCGCCCCCGCCCGGGCCCAAGACCTCGATCGAGAACAACGGCACCTTCATCGTCAACAAGGACATCGCGGCGGGCACCTATCGCACCGAGGGCGGCAAGTACGGGTGCTACTGGGCCAGGCTGCGCAGTTTCAACACCAACGACATCATCGACAACAACGTCGGCGACGGGCCTCAGGTGGTCCGGATCTTGCCGACCGATACCGCATTCATGACGCGCAGTTGCGGGACCTGGCAAAAGATCGACTGACCGCCGTCAGGTGTTGGCGTTGCCCGCTTTCCACTGCACCCACGGGATGTTCCAGTCGCCGAGCCCCTCGATGCCCGGCAGCGTCGGCCCGACCGTGTGCACCACCTCGACGATGTCGCCGCTCTTGCTGTGGTCGTAGAACCACTCGGCGTTGCTCGGACTCACGTTCAGGCATCCGTGGCTGGTATTGGTGTGGCCTTGGGCGCCCACCGACCACGGCGCGGAGTGCACAAAGACGCCGCTGTAGGACATCTGGGTGGCCCAGTCGACTTCGGTGCGATATCCGTTGGGCGAGTTGACCGGAACGCCGTAGGTCGAGGAATCCATGATGATGTGCTTGAACCGCGCACCAATGATGTAGACGCCGTTGGCCGTTGGGGTGCTGTCCTTGCCCATCGACGTCGGCATGGTCTTCACGACATCACCGTTGACCCGCACGGTCACCGTCTTCGTGGTGTCGTCGGCCGTTGAAATCACCTCGTCACCGATGGTGAAGTGCGTCTTGACGTTGTCCTCGCCGAACATCCCGTCGCCCAGGTCCACTCCGTACGTGTTGACCGCCACGTCGATGGCGGTTCCCGACTTCCAGAAACGCTCGGGGCGCCAACGCACTTCGCGATTGTTGAGCCAATAGAACGCGCCCTCGACCGGAGGGTTGGTGGTGATGTTGATGGCCTTCTGGGCGGCCGCGCGGTTCGCGATGTTCTCGTCGAAGCGGATCGCCACCGGCTCACCGATGCCCACCACGTCGCCGTCGGCCGGACTGACGTAGGGCATGGTCAGGTGCGCCGGTGAACTAGTCTCGAAGGTCATCTGCTTGCTGGCCGCGCCGCCCAGGCCGGTCGCCTTCGCGTTCAGCGTGTAGCGCCTGTTGTAGCCGAGCTGTTCGGTGGTCGACCAGCGCAGCCCGTCGGGACTGAGCTGCCCACTGATCGACCTACCGTTCTCGTTGACCATGGTGACCGACGCGAGCACGCCGTCGGCGACGGCCACCGTGACCGGCGCATCCACGGTCACACCGACGGCGCCGTCGGTCACCGACGCGGTGAGCTTGGGGACCAGCAGATCGGCCAGCGGGGTGCCTTTGTCGAAGATGACCTTCGCGGGCGCCGCCGCATGGTTGCCATTGCATGCGGCACCCAAGACAGCAATCGGAACCATCGCGACTAGCAGCCACGATCGTCGTTTCCGCAAATGCGTCATCCAGTGACCTTCCGTATGAATCTCCAGTTGGTCACCGCTGACCAGCGAGGTAGCTGCAGGCATTCTAATGGCTTTTGCCGACACTCCCCTGCCCATGCGAGGCGGGGCTGCCGATCGGTGTCACCACCGCAATTAATTCGTCATTCGGGCCCCGCCGCGGGCCGATCAGGCCGGCGAGCCGACCTCGTCGCGCCGCTGCGCCTCGACCCTGTCGCGGGTGCTGACGGCCTCGACGCGCGAGTTTGACGATGGCCGCCGTCATCACCAACGCCGCCGCCACCAGGGCGATCATCCCGGCGCGGCCCGTGTTCAGCGTCTCGCCGAGCACGACGACGCCGAGCACCGCCGCCACCACGGGCTGCGACATCTGCAAGGTCGGCATCGACGCGGTCAGCGGACCCGCTCGAAACGCCGACTGGCTCCACGCGACGCCCCCCACCGCGACCAGAATGCACGCGTATAGCTCCGGGGTCCAGGTCACCGCACCCGGCCTTGGCATATTGCTGGACCGTGGCTATCCGATCGTGTGTGGCGTCCCGACGCAGACCGCGATGTACGACGGTTTCGGCGCGGGGGTGTCGAGTTACAGCCACACCTACGCCATCGACCGCCGTTTCGCGAAGTTGCGCGACAAGCCCGGCCCGATCCGTGCGCGCGAGGTCAACGCCGTCGAGGCGCGACGGCACCTGCCCGAGCTCTACGAACGATGGTGTGCCGCAACCAATGGCGCGATATCCCGGGACGACGCGTGGTGGGCCGACTCGCTGGACGACCGACCGACCCAGCGCGGCAACGGATCTGCGTTGCATTACACCATCCACCCCGACGGCTTCCTGACCTACCGTGTCGTCGGCTCACAACAGCACGCGTTCCGGCCGCCGTTGGGCACCGTGGTCGTCGAAGACTTCTGCCCCATCACCGATGAAGCGCACACCGAGCTGCTGCAGACGCTCCTGGTCTTGGAGATGTTCTATCGCATAGAGATCGACGCGCCCCCCGACGATCCGCTGCCGCTCAAACTCGTCGACTTGCGCGCCGCCGAAACCACGGGCGTGAGTGACTTCCTGTGGGTGCGCATCAACGACGTCCCCGAAACGCTCGGCGCCCGCACCTACCGTGCCGATGCCGACATCGTGCTGGAAGTCACAGACCCCCTCGGCCTGGCGGGAGGGCGCTTCCAGTTGCAGATCCGCGACGGCGCCGGGAAGTGCACGCCCCACGACGGGTCCCCCGACATCGAGATCGGGCTGGCCGACTTGGCCACCATCTACATGGGGGCGCATCGGGCTTCGCAGCTGGCCCGCGCCAACCGCATCACCGAAGTGCGCCAGGGAGCGCCGGGCGAGCTGGACGCGGCGTTCGGCACCGACCGGACCCCCTTCTGCGGCACGGTGTTGTAACCGAATTTAGTGCGCGACAACATCTTTCAGCAGTACACAGAATTGCGCGGCGAAAAGCAGACGGTAGTCAGGCGATCGCCGGCCGGAGCGAGCTCGGACGTTTACCAGCGTGCACACCGCCGGGCAGCTATCCTGGAACGGGGTCGGGATTTCACTCCGTGGCGCAACGCCTGTTATTGTCGCCTACGCGGTCTCGGCCGACCACAAGCGCCGTTAGCTCAGTTGGTAGAGCAGCTGACTCTTAATCAGCGGGTCCGGGGTTCGAAACCCTGACGGCGCACCAGCCCACCAGATATCTATTTGGGGGCTTCTCCACTTCGATGGGGGTTCGCCCGTTGGCTAATAATCTCCCCGGAATCCTTTTCCCAGCGCGCCCGCGAGTTCCCAGCGCCCCCGCGAGCCCTACCATCTCTGCGACGGGGTTTTTCAGAGGGGACTTGTGAAAACTGAGCTGAAGTGGGTCGAACCCTACGACGGCCACTTCCATGCCAACATCGATGACCGCAGCGAGTACCGAGTCCATGCGGTGTCGACTGGTGGCTTCCGCGCCGAGCGCGTCGATGACGGCTTTGTGCACCACGCCCTGGGCCGGGCCACCACCGCCGCCGAGGCGCAAGCGATCTGCCAGAACCTGCACACCCGGACCATGCGCCGCGCCGCATGGGAGGCCTACATGGCCGAGAACGACCCGCCCGGCTGGGAGTAGGCCGAACCACCGTCGCCACGGAGACGCCGGGCACAATACCCGTTTGCCGTCGTGTCGCATCGCAAAAGCCCCTCCTGCAGTAATTTCTTGCTGGCACCGATTGGCGCCAGAAGCGCCGATAGGCCCCCTTGAGACACGCTGCGTCGAAGGAGCTGCAATGGGGTTCATCCGGCCCAACCTGCCCGTCGTCGACATGGCCGAGTGGAGCGCCCGCTCACGGGCCGAGCGGATCGTGCCGATGGCGCGCCACATCGCCGAGCACGGGTTCGGCACCCCACTGGTGATGCACGTGATGTACGGCGTGAAGATCGCGCTGTACATCCTCGGCGGCTGGCTGTTCGCCTGGTCGACGTCCGGCATCGGCGGCTTCACACAGGTCGGCGCGTGGTGGTCGGAGCCGATCGTGTTCCAGAAGGCCGTGCTCTACACGATGCTGTTCGAGGTCATCGGCCTCGGTTGCTGCTTCGGCCCGTTGGCCGGGCGCTATTTCCCCCCGATGGGGTCGATCCTGTACTGGCTGCGGCCGGGCACCATCCGGTTGCCACCCTGGCCGACCCGGGTGCCGTTCACCAACGGCAGCAACCGGACTCCGTTCGACGCGTTGCTGTACGGCATTCTGCTGCTGCTGCTGGTGTCCGCGCTGCTGGCCGACGGCAGCGGGCCAATTCCCGCTCTGCACACGGTGATCGGTGTGTTGCCGTGGTGGCGGACCGCCGCGGTTCTGGCGGTGCTGGCAGTGCTCAGCCTGCGCGACAAGGTGATCTTTCTGGCCGCGCGGGGCGAGGTCTATGTGCCGCTGGCGCTGACGTTTCTGTTCACGGGGGTGGACATCGTCGTCGGGGCGAAGGTCGTGTTCATGGTGATCTGGCTGGGCGCGGCGACCTCGAAGCTGAACAAGCACTTCCCATTCGTGATCTCGACCATGCTGGCGAACAATCCGTTCATCCCGTCGGGCCCGCTCAAGCGGTCGATGTTCAAGCACCATCCGGACGACCTGCGGCCCAGCCCATTGGCGGGCTTCATCGCGCACTTCTCGACCGCGGTGGAGGGCCTGGTCCCGCTGGTGCTGCTCTTCTCACACGGCGGGTGGCCGACGGCTCTCGCCGCCTTCGTGATGATCGTGTTCCACCTGAACATCCTGCTGGCCTTCCCGATGGGCGTGCCGCTGGAGTGGAACGTGTTCATGATCTTCGGGGTGCTGTGGCTGTTCGTCGCGCACGCGCGCCTGGGGCTGTCGAACATCGCCCACCCGCTGCCGATCGCCGTCCTGTTCGCGGTCATCGCCGGCACCGTCGTCCTCGGGAACCTCTACCCGCGCAAGGTCTCGTTCCTGCCCGGCATGCGGTATTACGCCGGCAACTGGGACACCACGCTGTGGTGCGTGCGGCCGTCGGCCGACGAGAAGTTCCGCGTCGGCTCCCGCGCCCTGGGCCCGATGCAGCATCTGCAGCTCGAGCGGTTGTACGGCAGCAAAGAGGAAACCCTGATCCCGCTGCACCTCGCCCTGGCGTTTCGGGGCATGAATACGCACGGACGCGCGCTGCTCACCCTGGCGCACCGGGCCATGGCCGACTACGACGAGGACGACTACAACCTGTGTGAGGGCGAAGTCCTGTGCTCAATGGTTCTGGGCTGGAACTTCGGCGACGGGCACATGCACAACGAGTGCCTGATCGAGGCGCTGCAGCAGCGGTGCGGGTTCGAGCCGGGCGAGGTGCGGGTCGTCATCCTGGACGCCCAGCCCATCCATCACCAGCGGCAGGAATACCGGCTGGTCGACGCGGCGACGGGCGAATTCGAACGCGGCTACTGCGACGTCGACGACATGGCAACGAATCAGCCCTGGGCCGACGACATTCCGGTGTACGTCCAGGCCGGCCGCGTCACCGATTCCTGACGCGGCGCACCGCCACCACCACGACGAGGGCCCCCACCCCGGCCAGCGATGCCAGCACCGCCGGCTTCTGCACGAATCCGATCACCCGGATCTTGAGGTCGTCGGCGAGGCGCCGAGGGTTGGCCCGCTCTGCAAGCGAGTCGACGGTGGCCGCCAGCTGGTCACGGGCGACGTCGATGTCCTGCTTGATGGCTTCGGGGTCCCGGTCCGCCACTGTGTCCTCCAACTCGCCCACTATCCGGCTCATGCACCTGCCCGAACTACCCTAGATCAGCTGGCGGTAACCCCAACGCTCCGGTGAACAGAAAGGGACCCACCTTGACCGAGACCACGCGGCTTGCACCGGGCGACAAAGCGCCCTCCTTCAGCCTGCCCGACGCCGACGGCAACAGGGTAACCCTGGCCGACTACAAGGGGCGTCGCGTCGTCGTGTACTTCTACCCGGCCGCGTCCACGCCGGGCTGCACCAAGCAGGCGTGCGACTTTCGTGACAGCCTGGCCGAGCTCAACGGCGCCGGCCTCGACGTCATCGGGATCTCCCCCGACAAGCCGGAGAAGCTGGCCAAGTTCCGCGACGCCGAGAAGCTGACGTTCCCGTTGCTGTCCGATCCCGAGCGCAAGGTGCTGACGGCCTATGGCGCGTACGGCGAGAAGCAGATGTACGGCAAGACGGTCACCGCCGTCATCCGCTCGACGTTCGTGGTCGACGAGAAGGGCAAGATCGCCGTCGCCCAGTACAACGTGAAGGCCACCGGCCACGTCGCCAAGCTGCGCCGCGATCTGTCGGTGTAGTCAGGCGCCGATGACGGCCGGCTGGTTGTATTCGGTGATGGGCCGCGCGACCCCCTGTTCGTCGCAGACCCGCTGCAGCTTCTCCAGCGTCTCGTCGATCCCCGGTCCGAGCCGGCTGCCGGGCGTGAAGGTGGCCGGCAGGTGCTGCATGCCCTGGATCACGCCGATCGTCGGATAGTGCACGGTGCCCTCGGGGTCGCAGCGGTAGTCGGGCATCCGGTCGAGCACCGCCGTGAGCATCGACTTGAACACGACACGCGCGACGTTGGAGCCGATACAGCGGTGGATGCCGAGCCCGAAGCTGAAGTGCCGGTTGTTCTTTCGGCTCAGGTCCAATCGGTTCGGCTCGGGGAACACCGCGGGATCGCGGTTGGCCATCGCCCAGGACAGCCACAGGCGGTCGCCCTCCTTGAACTGCGTGCCCGCTATTTCGAGATCGGCGGCGATCGTGCGGCCGTCGCCCGGGGCGGGCGTGAAGTAACGCAGGAATTCCTCGGTCGCCGAGTCGAGCAGCGTTTCCGATTCCCGCCTCAGCAGTTCGCGCTGCTCGGGATTTTCACCAAGCCATTCGAGCGCGTGCGCGGTCAGCGCCGTCGTCGTGTCAAAACCTCCGCCGATGATCAAGCCGAGCATGCCGAGCAGTTCGGCGTCGGGGGCGGGTTTGCCGTCGATCTTCAGTCTTGCCAGCGCGTCCACTATCCCGGGGCGTGGGTCCTCGCGGATCTCGATGAGGTGGTTGAACAGGTCCGCTCCCATCGCCATCGTCTGCTCCAAAACCCTTGGGGCGTCCGGGGAATCGGCGGGGGTGTAGACGCTGGCGTGGGCCGGTTCGCAATAGAGCTGCCACTTCTTCAGGGGAACACCCATCATTGCCAGAGTCAGGACGGCGGGTACGACGTTCGCGAGATCGTCTACGAAGTCGATCCGCCCGACTTCGATTTTCTCGTCGATGCTGGCCCGCACGATCTCGTCGACAAATGGCTTCCAGCGCTTGACGGCCGCCGGCGACAGGTAGGGGTTGAGGATGCTGCGGTAGGCGGAGTGCTCGGGTTCGTCCATCTCGAGCATGCCGCCACGGACGCCGGTGCCCTGCGGCAGCGTGGGAATCGTGATGCCCTTGTAGCCGGTGCCTTCGCCGGTGACGTCGTGGTCGTTGGATACGTGCGGGCATCGGGCGAGTTCGAAGACTTCCCGGTTGCCCGCGGCCACCCAATGCCCGTCGTAGGTGTCGGTCCACGCCACCGGGCACCTGGCGTGCATGTCCTCGGTGATCGCGGTGAACCGCTCGCGGTACTCCGGGGTGTGGCGATCAAAGTGGTAACGGTTGATCTTGCCGGCGTCTCCGGTCAGGGTGGTTTCCGTGCTCACGGTGGCGTCTCCTGCGGACGAGTGGCTGCGTCTAGAAGCAGTATGCGACGAGACCATCGGTCTCGTTAAGCATTCTGGCGGTCGAGTTTCCCGCTCACCCCAGGTTGGCCAGCAGCAGCGCCTCGCTGATCGCCGCGCGTTCCAGCACCCCGAGGTGCAGGCTCTCGTTGATGCTGTGGGCCTGCGTTGCGGGGTCCTCTACGCCGGTGACGAGGATCTTCGCCTCCGGGAAGGCGTCGGCGAATTCGGCGATGAACGGAATCGACCCGCCCATGCCCATGTCGATCGCGTCGACGCCCCATGCCTGACGGAACGCGGCCCGCGCGGCGTCGTAGACGCTGCCGGTCGCGTCGATCGCGTAGGGCTCACCGATGTCGCCGCGGGTGACGCTGACCTGTGCGCCCCACGGCGCATGCTGTTGCAGGTGCGCGGTCAATGCGTCCAGGTGTGCCGCCGCGTCACCGCCGGGCGCGACGCGCATGCTGATCTTGGCGCGGGCCCTCGGGATCAGCGTGTTGGACGCCTTCTCGATGGGTGTGGTGTCGATGCCGATCACGGTGATCGCGGGTTTGGCCCACAGCCGCTGCGGCGCCGAACCCGAACCGATTTCGGACACCCCGTCCAGTAACCCCGAATCGGCACGCACCCGCTCGGGCGGGTAATCGACTGCGGGGGCGGTGCTTTCGTGCAGGCCGGCGACGGCCACGTTCCCGTCGTCGTCGTGCAGGCTGGCCAACAGCCGCACCAGCACGCTCAGCGCATCGGGCACCACGCCGCCCCAGATGCCGGAGTGCAGGCCGTGGTCGAGCGTGGCGACTTCGACTACGCAGTCGACCAGGCCGCGCAGCGTTACCGTCAGCGCCGGGATTTCGGTGCTCCAGTTGTCCGAGTCGGCGATGACGATCACGTCGGCGGCCAGCGCCTCGCGGTGCGCGGCCAGGAGCCGGCCCAGCGACGGCGACCCGGATTCCTCCTCGCCCTCGACGAACACCGTCACACCCACCGGCGGCTGCCCGCCATGCGCCCGAAACGCCGCCAAATGCGTTGCGATTCCGGCCTTGTCGTCGGCGCTGCCGCGCCCGTAGAGCCGGCCGTCGCGCTCGGTGGGTTCGAAGGGCGGCGACAGCCATTGGCTGCGGTCGCCCTCGGGCTGGACGTCGTGGTGGGCATACAGCAGCACGGTCGGCGCGCCGGCGGGCGCGGGGTGACGCGCGATGACCGCCGGCGCTCCCCCTTCGCTGACGATCTGGATGTCGCCGAAACCGGCCTGCGACAACAGGTCCGCGACGGCCTGCGCGCTGCGGTGTACCTCGTCGCGGCGGCCGGGGTCGGCCCACACGGATTCGATGCGCACCAGGTCTTCCAGATCGCGACGCACCGACGGCAGCAGCTCGCGGACGCGCTCAACCAGATCGCTCATGGGATCGAGGCTAGTCGGCGGTCGTCTCCAGGATCGCCACCGCGGCGGCGGTATCGCCCTCGTGCGTCAGCGAGACGTGAATGATCACGTCGGCCAGGTGTTTGGCGATGTCGCCGCTCAGCCGGACCCGCGGGCGGCCCCACATGTCGGTGACCACCTCGATGTCGCGGTGGATGTCCTCCGGCAGCACCGGCCGCTGGGCGAACCGCGATCCCGACCACGCCTTGATCACGGCCTCCTTGGCGGCCCATCGGGCCGCCAGGTGACGCGCCGCCGACGAACTCTTGTCCGACGCGTCGCGGCGCTCCCCCGGGGTGAACGTCTCGGAGAAGACGGTTCCCGGCTGGTCGACCTGCTCGGCGAAATCAGGGATGGAGACGAGATCGATCCCCACACCGACAATTCCCATGGGTCGCCAGGCTAACGGACCGACGTCATCCGGCGGAGACCTGGTAGGCATCGCCGTCACCCAGACGCGAATCCGGGTTCAGCAGCATCGCCGCCTCCTGACGCTTCTCGGACTCGTCATGGTCGAAGCGACGGTTCGGCGGCCGTTCGTACATCGGCGCGCCACCGGCGATCGCCGATGCCAGCCGCCGCTGACCGGCCAGCAGGCGCGCATCCGCGCGCCGCTGGTAGTCCGCGCGCTGCTCCGGATCGAGCGCGGCGACGAACGCCTGCGGGTGCACCAGCGCCACCAGCCCAGAAACGTGGCCGAACCCAAGGCTGGTCACCAAGCCGGCCTTGAGCGGGAACTTCTCCCCAAGGCGCAGGGTCTCGCGGACCCACACGAAGTGGGCGGAGCCCGCCAGCTCGTCGTCGACGCAGTCCAGGCTGCGGTTCGGCGGGACCACCCCGTCGCGCAGTATCTGGCATAGGCCCATCATCTGGAAGACCGCTGCGCCGCCCTTCGCGTGCCCGGTGAGGCTCTTCTGCGACACCACGAACAGCGGCGCGCCCTCGGAGCGCCCGAGCGAATCGGCGAGTCGCTCGTGCAGTTCGGTCTCGTTGGGATCGTTGGCCAGGGTCGACGTGTCGTGCTTGGAGATCACCGCGACGTCGTCGGCTCCCACACCGAGCTTGCCCAGCGACCGCGCCAGCGCCGAATCCTTGCCGCCGCGACCGGCGCCCAGCGCGCCCAGCCCCGGCGCCGGGATCGACGTGTGCACGCCGTCGGCGAACGACTGCGCGTAGGCCACCACGGCAAGCACCGGCAGCCCCATCTTGAGCGCCAGGTCGCCGCGCGCCAGCAGAATGGTGCCGCCGCCCTGCGCCTCGAGGAATCCGAGCCGGCGCCGATCGTTGGGCCGGGAGAACTTCGAGTCGTGGATGCCGCGGCCACGCATCATGCCGGTGTCGGCGGTGGCCGCCATGTCACCGAAGCCGATGATGGCTTCCAACGTCAGGTCGTCGAATCCGCCGGAGACCACCAGTTCGGCCTTGCCGAGTCGGATCTTGTCGACGCCCTCCTCGACCGACACCGCCGCGGTCGCGCATGCGCCCACCGGGTGGATCATCGCGCCGTAGCTTCCGACGTAGCTCTGAATGACATGCGCGGCAACGACGTTCGGCAGAACCTCCTGCAGGATGTCGTTCGGCTTGTTCCGGCCGAGCAGGTTGCCGTGATACATCGTCTGCATCGACGTCATACCGCCCATACCGGTGCCCTGCGTGCTGGCCACCAGGCCCGGGTGCACCCACCGCATCAACTCGGCCGGCGTGAATCCCGAGGACAGGAACGCATCGACGGTCGCGACGATGTTCCACAGCGCCACCCGGTCGGTCGAGCTGGCCATGTCCTGGCTGATGCCGAACACGGTCGGGTCGAACCCGGTCGGGATCTGCGCGCCGACGGTCCGAGACAGCTTGGTCTTCCGCGGCACCCGAATCTCGGTGCCGGCCTTGCGGATGACCTGCCAGTCACTGGAGTCGGGCACCGGCCGGATGATCGTGTGTTCCGGATCGAACTCGACGAAGGCGCGCGCGTCGGCCTCCGAGGACACCACGAACGCGAAGTCCTTGTCCAGGAACACCGACACCAGCAGCGGCGAGGCGTGATCGGGGTCGATCGCGCCGTCGTCGACGAACTCGCGGATGCCGCAGCGTTCGACGACGGTGTCGTGGTAGCGCTCGACCAGCTCGGACTCGTCGACCAGATCACCGGATTGTGTGTCGTACCAACCGGGTTGGGGGTCGTCCTCCCAGCGGATCAGGCCGGTGGTCCAGGCCAGCTCCAGGACGCCGGCCGCCGACAGTTCGTTGTCGACCTCCATCTCGAAGCGGGTCCGCGACGAGCCGTAGGGGCCGAGTTCCGCGCCACCGACGATGACCACCAGATCGGCCGGGTCGACGTCGAGGTCCGCCCATGCCGGCGGCGGCGCCGGTGTGAAGCCGCGCGGCGGCGACGGCAGCGCGGCAATGGTGCCCTCGGCGCCGGCCTCGTCGGCCGCCTCCTCACCCGAGGTGGCCTGCTCGCGGGCCTTGGCGGCCAGCTCGGCCATGTCGAGGTTGGCCTCGCCCAGCCCGCCGGTCAGGTCCGCCTTGATCGGCGCACCGGCCGCGGCCACCTTGGACTCGATGTCGCAGAGGGACAGCAACATTGCCGCCATCTCGTCGGTCGAGTAGG
The DNA here is from genome assembly GCF_002104765.1 of Mycolicibacterium vulneris. Lineage (GTDB taxonomy): Bacteria > Actinomycetota > Actinomycetes > Mycobacteriales > Mycobacteriaceae > Mycobacterium > Mycobacterium vulneris. The sequence goes on along the minus strand of NZ_NCXM01000040.1, from coordinate 13,570 downwards.
TGGTGACGCCGGCTTCCTCGACCGCGTCGACGATGGCGTCGTTGTGGCCCATCAGCCCGGTGCCGCGGGTCCAGCCGATCAGCGCGTGCGCCAGGCTGACCCGTGCCGCCCACGACGACTCGGCGTGCCAGCGGCTCACCAGAGCGTCCAGCGCCGACTTGGCTTCACCGTATGCGCCGTCGCCGCCGAACATTCCGCGATTCGGTGAGCCCGGCAGCACCACGTGCAGCCGCGACGCGATGTCGCGCTCGGCGCCGATCTTCGACAGTCCGCCGATCAGCCGCTGCACGGCCCACAGCAGCACCTTCATCTCCATCTCGGAGCGCGGGCCGGCCTCGGACAGGTCGCCCGCGACCCGCGGTGCGGCGAACGGAAACAGCAGCGTCGGGGTCTGCGCGTCCTTGATGTGAATCGATTGCGGCCCAAGGCTTTCGGTCTGCTCGGTGCCCACCCACTCGACCAGAGCGTCGATGTCGGAGTAGGACGCCATGTTGGCCGCGACCACCCACAGCGCCGCGCCGAACCGGGCGTGGTCGCGATAGAGCCCGCGGTAGAACGCCAGCCGCTCGTCGTCCAGCTTGGACGTCGTGGCGATCACCGTGGCACCGCCGTCGAGCAGCCGCCCGACGACCGATGCCGCGATCGAGCCCTTGGAAGCGCCCGTCACAACCGCAACTTCGTGGCTGTAGGGGCCGGGGTACGGGTTCTCGGCACCGGCCGCGATCCGCCCGTACAGCGATGCGTGAATCTGCCGGCCCGCGGACAGGGCCTTGCCCTGCCACCAGGTGGCCTGGGTGGCCACGACATGGCCTGCGCCCTCGAACCTTTCGGACAGCTCCACCCAGCGGGCGTCGATGTCGCCCTCGTCGGCCAGCCAGAGCTTGACCAGGTCTTCGCGGGCACTGGCCCACCGGTCGTCGAACAGCACGGCCTTCTTGGGCTCGAACACCGGCGCCACCAGCCGCGGCCAGTCGGCGCCGAGTTCGGTAGTCACCAGGTCGATGAGCTCGGCATCGGTGGCCGCCGGCGAAGCGCTGACCGGGTCGTCCAGGCCGAGCTGGTTGAGCACCAGGCGCGCCGCCGAGGCCAGCACGCCGTCGCGGCCGGTGATCTGGTCGGTGAATTCGCCCAGCGCGGCGGCGTCGATGGTCGCACCGCCGCCGCCACCGCCCGAAGACGGCAGCGCCACCGCGATGCCACGACGCGCGGCGACGGAAGCCACCGCGGCGTCGATCGCCTTGTCGACGGCGGCCGCGTCGGCCAGTGCACCCTCGTGCAGGTGGCCCATGGCGCCGCCCCGGACGCTGGTCCCCTCGCGGGTGCCCAGCGCGACCTCGACCGTGACGTGCTTGGCCCAGCCCTCGCCAAGCTCCCAGGTCTTCTTGACCCGCTCGGCGATGACCCCGGGCCGCTTACCTGAGGGCCCCAGCACGGTGCGCAGCTGATCGTTGATCGCGTCGGAAAGCACTGGGCCGTAAGGCTTGTAGGTGCGCGCCAACTTGGTGACCTGCGCGCGCAGCCCGGCCAGGTCGGCTTCGGCGGCGCCGTCGATGGCGCCCAGGTTGAGCTCCGAACCCAGGTCCACCAGCAGCTGGTTGCGCCGCGACGACGCGCCGTCGGTGATGGATTCGATGGAGTCCAGCTCCTCGATCTGGTCGATGCGCATCTTGGCCGACAGCGCGATCAGCGCCAGGGTGGCGTCGGCGGCGTCGAACCCGATGTCGTCCGGTCGGGCCGCACCCGAGGGCGCGGTCGGCGCGGCGGCGGGGGCCGCCGGAGCGGTCGCGGCCGCCTCCGGTGCCGACGCACTGTCGGCGGGCGCCTCGGGCTCGTCCTCCGGCTCCGGCTCGGGGTCGGTGTCAGTGGCGAACAGCACCGCCGCATCGCGCTCGGCATTGAGCACTTCCACTGTGCTGTGGGCATATTCGGGCAGCTTGAGGGTGTTGGTGGCCAGGCCCGCGACGGTCGGTGCGGATTTCACACCGATCTCGACGAACCGCTCCACACCCAGGCCGCCGGCTGCCTCCTCGGTGAACAGCAGGTCCTGGGTCTCGATCCAGCGCACCGGGCTGGCGAATTGCCATGCCAGCAGCTCGATCAGGACGATGCGGGCCATCTCGATGCGGCGCTCGGCATGCCAGGTGTCGTAGTCGGCCAGGATCGGGTCGAGCGGCTCGGCCGGCACCAAGTCGCGGATCTCCTGAATGAAGTCGCGGTCCAGGGTGAACGGCCGCGGCACCAGGTTGGGGATGTAGCGCCCGATGATGACGTCGGGATCCTTATCGCGCGGCATGACCCGGTCGAGTGATCGCCGGAACTCCGCCACACCGACCCGCAGCACGCGCGAGTGGAACGGCACGTCGATACCGGGTACCAAGATGAACGAACGCTTGCCGCCGGTGATCTCGCGGCGCCGCTCCACCTCTTCCTCGAGCGCCTCCAGGCCGCGCACCGTGCCGGCGATCGCGTACTGCGACCCGCGCAGGTTGAAGTTGACGATCTCGAGGAATTCACCGGTTTTCGCCGCAATATCGGCGACGAATGCCGGCACCTCATCGTCGGGCAGGTCGATCTGTGACGGCCGAATGGCAGCCAGCCGGTAGTTGGACCGGCCCAGCTCGTCGCGCGGCACGATGTCGTGCATCTTCGATCCGCGGTGAAACACCGTCTCCAGCAAGGCTTCCAGCTCATAGATGCCGGTCACGCAGGCCAGCGCGGTGTACTCGCCGACGGAGTGTCCGCAGGCGATCGCATCCTCGACGAAGGCGCCCTGCTCGCGCATCTCGGCGACCTGCGCCGCGGCCACCGTCGCCATCGCGACCTGGGTGAACTGCGTCAGGTACAGCACGCCCTCGGGGTGGTTGTAGTGCACACCGCTGGCGATGATGCTGGTCGGGTTGTCCCGCACCACGTGCAGAACCGAGAAGCCCAGGGTGTCGCGGGTGAACTTGTCCGCTTTGTCCCACACCTTGCGGGCGGCCTTGGACCGGGCCCGGACGTCCATGCCCATGCCCTTGTGCTGAATGCCCTGGCCGGGGAACGCGTAGACGGTGTGCGGGGCCGCAAGGCGGGCCGTCGCCGACATCACCAGATCGGATCCGATCTTGGCGGTGACCTCCAAAACCTCGGCGCCCTGGTCGATTCCGACCCGGTCGACGCGGAACGCGACCTCGTCGCCGGGTCGCACCATGCCCAGGAAGCGCGCGGTCCAGCCGATCAGCCGCGCCGGCGGCCGGGCCTGACCGTCGGTGGCGGTCACCGCGTGCTGGGCGGCGGCCGACAGCCACATGCCGTGCACGATGGGCGATTCCAGACCGGCCAGCAGCGCGGCGGCCCGGTCGGTGTGGATGGGATTGTGGTCACCGGAGACCACCGCGAACGGACGCATGTCGACCGGCGCGGTAATGGTGACGTCGCGGCGGCGCCGGCGCGGGGTGTCGGTCGCGTTTTCCGAGACCGCGCCACCGGCGCGCATGGGGTCGGCCAGTTCGGCGGCCCCGGTGCGGCCCAGGATGGCGAACCGCTCATCGAGGGTGGCGATCGCCTGGCCGTCGGTGTCGGCTGAATCTTTGAGAATGACCGCGACGCTGACGACGCGCCCCATGTCCGTGTCGATGGCCGCCGAAGCCGTTGCGGTGATCGTCAATTGCGACCGCGTCGTCGGCAGCTTGCCGACCATGTTGGCGGCGTGGTCCAGATGCACCAGGCTCAGCAGGCCCTCGACGACGGGGGTGGCGGCGTCGGTGACGGCCGAGCCGATCGCGGAGAAGACGGCGGGCCAGCACGGTCCGACGAGCGCGTCGGGCACGGTGGTGAGGCTGGGCGCCAGCGGTTCCCCGAAGGTGGCCGTCACGCCGGTGTGATCGGCGACCCGCTCAGGGTCCCAGTCCACCGTGACCGTCGCCGTTCCGTCGGTAACAGGGGGAAGGAACTCCGGCCCGTCGACGCCAGCCGCGATGGCCAGCACGGCACGCATGGCCGTGGCGGCATCCTCGGTGGAGACCACCGGGGTGGCGCCGTCAACGGTGTTGGGCGGCAACGTGAATGGGATGTCGATCCAGGAACCCGACACCGGGACACTGAGCACGACGCGGTCGTCGTCGACCTGAAGCCGCGCGCCGGTGGACGAATGCGTGGCGCGGCGGCTTTCGGGTCCGTCGTGCACCAACCAGTCGGAGGGGTCGGCGATGCGATGGACCGGGTTGGTCGCGGTGCGGCCGGCCCATTGGACATCGGGGGCGTCCAGCACGACGGCCAGCGGGCCGGTGACGTCGGCGCGGCCCGTCCGGCGTGACGTGACGGCCTTGGGCTCCGCTCCGGCGGCGAGCGCCTCGTCGATGGCCGCCTGCTCGAAACGGTCCAGCAGGTCACCGACGGGCTCGTCCATCCGGGTGATGCCCGCGACGGCGGCGGTACCCGGGATGATGCACACCTGGTCGGCGTCGTAGCGGGCGTCGTGCGCCTGCCACAGCGAATCGCTGCGCCACCAGCGCCGCACGTCCTTGTCGATCACCGGCACGAAGTTGACCGGCTTGCCCAGCAGCTTGCACAGCGTGACGAAGAACGGAACGTCGGCCGGGTGCAGCTGCACGCGTTCGGCGTCGGGGTAGTGCGCCAGCAGGGTGGCGATGGCCTCGGCAGGATTTTCCAGCAGCCGCGCGCCATCGTCGGTGGAGCCGTCGAACAGCGTCTCGATGGGACCGAAATCCTGTGCATGCAAACGGGCTTCGGCTCGCTGCAGCATCTGCTCGAAGCGGTCGCGCCAGGTGTCGGCCAGCCACGGGCTACCGGGTGAAGCGGTGTCGGCGGTGGAATCGCCGTCACCGATGGACAACTCGACGTAGCGCTGCAGCCACTGCAGGTAGGTCATCTCACCGGCGTCGCCGAAGTACGGCTTGGCGGTGTTGGCCATTGCCGCGATGATCTCGTCGCGACGCTCCGCGACGGCGTCGGCATCACCGGCGACCTCGTCGAGAAGCCGGCCGCAGCGCGAGGCGCTGTTGTCGATCTCGTGGATGTCCGCACCGAGCTGGCTGCGGCTGGAAGCCATTCCGCCCGAGGCTTTTCCAGCGCCGATCCACTGATCGGTGCCCTGGGTTTCGACCAGCATCCGCTTGACCGACGGCGACGTGGTGGCCTCCTTGGCCGCCATCGCCGCGGTGCCGACCAGGATGCCGTCGATCGGCATCAGTGGGAAGCCGTATGCCTGCGCCCAGCGTCCGGACAGGTAGTCGGCCGCGCGCTCCGGCGTGCCGATACCGCCGCCGACGCAGACGGTGATGTTGGCGCGCGACCGCAATTCGGAGTAGGTCGCCAGCAGCAGATCGTCAAGGTCTTCCCAGGAATGGTGGCCGCCGGCGCGCCCGCCCTCGATGTGCGCGATCACCGGCTTGGTGGACACCTCGGTCGCGATGCGGATGACCGAGCGGATCTGCTCGACGGTGCCGGGCTTGAAGACGACGTGGCTGATGCCGACCTCGCCCAGCTCCTCGATCAGCTCGACGGCCTCCTCCAGATCCGGGATGCCGGCGCTGACCACCAGACCGTCGATCGCCGCGCCGGACTGACGCGCCTTCTGCACCAGCCGCTTGCCGCCGACCTGCAGCTTCCACAGATACGGGTCCAGGAACAGCGCGTTGAACTGGTAGGTGCGGCCGTCCTCGAGCAGCCCGGCCAGCTGCTGGACGCGGTCGGCGAAGATCTCCTCGGTGACCTGCCCGCCGCCGGCCAGCTCGGCCCAGTGCCCGGCGTTGGCCGCGGCGGCCACGATGTGCGCGTCGACGGTGGTCGGCGTCATGCCGGCCAGCAGGATCGGCGAGCGCCCGGTCAGCCGGGTGAACTTCGTCGAGAGCTTGACCCTGCCGTCGGGCAGGCGAACCAGGGTCGGGGCGTAGCTGGACCAGGCCCGCGCCACCTCGGGGACGGCGCCGACGGTGAACAGGTTGCGCTGCCCGCCGCGGGTCGCCGCGGGCACGATGCCCACACCGAGGCCACGGATCACCGGCGCGGTCAGCCGGGTCAGGATGTCGCCGGGACCCAGGTCAAGGATCCAGCGGGCGCCCGCGTCGTTGACCCGGGTGATCTCCTCGACCCAGTCGACCGGACGCACCAGGATGGACTCGGTCAGGTGCCGGGCCAGCTCGACGTCCAGGCCGACCTTCTCGGCCCAGCTGCCGACGATGTCGATGCCGTCGGCGAGGCGGGGCGTGTGGAAACCCACCTCGACCTGCACCGGGTCGAAGACCGGCGAGAAGACGTCGCCGCCGCGCAGCTTGCTCTTCCGGTCGGCTTCTTCCTTCTCCGAGATCTGCTGGCAGTAGAGCTCGAAGCGGGACAGCTGTTCCGGGGTGCCGGTGATGACGACCGAACGGCGGCCGTTGCGGATGGACAGCACGGGCGGCAGCACGGTGCGCACGTCCTGCGCGAACTCGTCGAGCAGCCGGCCGATGCGTTCGGGATCGGCGTTGGTCACCGACACCATCGGCGGGCGGTCGCCGAGCACCGAGATGCCGCGCCGACGGGCCACCAGGGTCCCGGCCGCGCCGATCAGCTGGGCCAGCGCCAGCAGCTCGACATCTCGGGCGCCCCCGGCCTTCAGCGCCTCGACGGCGAGCACACCCTGGGAATGTCCGGCGACGGCCACCGGGGGCGTCGCCTTCAGGTCCATGCCTTGACGAGCCAGCGCCCTCACGGCCGCGATCTGGGTGAGCAGCACGCCCGGAATCGACACCGCTGCCGAGGTCAGGTGCTTGTCCGAGGGGACCGGGTCCTCGGCCGCCAGCGCACGCACCCACGACAGCGGCTCGAAGCCGATCGGACGCACCACGACGAGCTCTTTGGCCACCGGCTCGAGGAGCAGGTTGACCTCACCGACCAGCGTTGCCAGGTCGGACTCGATGCCGGCCGACGACACCAATTCTTCGAGGGTCTCCAGCCAGGCGCTGCCCTGGCCGCCGAATGCCACGGCGTAGGGCTCGCCGGCCGTCAGGCGGTCGACGAGTGCGTGGGTGTCCCCGGCGTGTGGGCCCTTGCCTTGGCCGTCGCGGTCAGCGGACACCCGGTCGTGCTCGTGGATCGTCACCTTTTTGTCTCCCCTGTATGCGTCTTTAGGTCTCTTCGTCTGGCGGTCACCACCGCCGGGCGGGGTTCTGTCGATGCGGCGTGGTTCAGCGTCGAATCACAGCCGGGAAAACGGCTGGCCGGTGTGTTGTCTGCGGACCGCCCGGCTGGTACTGAGCGGCGCGACGGACTCCATCGGCTGTACTAAGAGTGTCATAAGGACCGACCCGCGTTTCGCGTGCTGATCGGTTACTGATGAGTTCTACGCATGGGTAACCGTGTCCTGGGTAACACCCGGTTTCACCGGCGGCGCGAACCCGATTACCAAACCCGCTGCATGAAGGTGGTTACGGTCGAGTAGCTATAACTGCGCAGATCAAGGCAAGTTTGTTATCGAATCGTTATATTAAAATTTTGGGTCGTGGAGTGCCGTCACAGCGCCGTCGGCGGCATCGGACGACTATCGCCCGCCCGCGCGCGTCCGGAAAATGAGCGAACGAGTGTTTGCTGGAATTTCTAAGAGTCCGCGCCCCGACGGGGCCGGGCGACGGCATCGGTCCTTAGGCCCACTGGCCGAATTGGGGCTTGAGGATCTCGTTGATGTCCACGCCGACCCCTCCGACGCTGCGTTTGTCGATTTCAACCTGGTGCAAGTTGGCCGCCGGATGAGCGTATCCCTTGGGCGAGCCCCAGTTGTGCTGCCAGAAGTAGGAGCCCAATCCGTCGTGCAGCGCCCAGTCGATGGTTTTCGAATTGGCGTACACGCCTGTGCGCTGATGACCGATAACCGACTCCCAGGAACGCAGGTAGGGCGCCACCTGGCTCTTGTACTGCTCGTAGGAGGGGTCGTCGTCGATCGAGGCATAAATGGGTGCACTGGCGGGCCCGCCGGCCGCGGCGTGCAGCTGCATCCCGCGCTGCGCGTGCTGCAGGCCGGCGTTGGCACCGCCCAGCCAGTCCGCGGTGCTGGCCTTGCCGTACTGGTAGCAGGAAACGATTTTGAGTCCGTTGCTGTTGAGGTCGCGCGCCTCGGCTACCTGGATCGGCTTGCCCAGCATCCAGTTGCCGCCGGGGCGACGGTCCGAGACGTACCGAATCGACCCCACGGCGCCCGCGGCCCGGATCTGGCTGGCCGGAATGATGCCGGCCGCGTAGTCCAGCAGGGTGCCGAGCGAGGCCGATGCGGGCGCCGCGCTCAGCGACCCGCCGGCTGCGCCCAAGCCCAGCAGGGCGGGGGTTGCGGCCGCGAATTTGAGCAGATCGCGCCGCGAAACGGAGGACACAAGCCACAGGGTACGACAAAAACCCCGTATGACACATTGATCACACCGGTCACATGTGTATCACAGTGCCGCATCGTTCGTTTGAACGGGTTGGTGAGCGGGCAGCACGATCACGCTCACAGCCTCCAGTCCACGCCGGGCGGTCTGCTGGGCGATCTCGTCGACGAAGTCGGCGGCCGCCGGGCTGATCGATCCCGCCCAGGTGCGAAATCCCTGCACGATGACCGGATCGCGCTCCAGCAGCGGTTGCACGCCCCGCAGCACGCCGACCACCTCGTCGGGCAGGGGGTCGGCCAGCTGCTGGTCGATCCAGCGGCGCGCGAGTTCCGGTGCCGCGGCATCGTGTTCGCCCAACGCGACCACGTCGGCGGCCAGGCTGCGCAACCGAGCGAACAGCACCTCGTGGCCCGGGGTCTCGGCCAGTTGCGACAACAGTGTGCTCGCCGCCGTCGGAAGCACCATTTGCCCGAACAACGCGGGAACCGGCAGGTCCCATTCGTCGAACAGGTCGGCGTACATCGCGGCGACGGGCGCCGGCAGCGGCGCGCTGAGCCGCCCGATCACCCCGATGCTGTCGCGGTGCGTGGTCGCCAGCCGGTGCAGGATGTCCTCGTTGAGGTCCGCGTCGCCGCGCTCGGTAGCGACATCGATGGCCCGGATCAGCTGGTCGATCCGCTCCCGCTGCTGCACCAGCAGCGCGCGGTGCTCGTCGAGCAGGCCGGCCAGCGTGCTGTGCCCGCCTTCGATCAACCGGGCAATGTCGTTGATACCGACGCCGAGGCTTCGCATCAGATCGATGCGCAGCAAGTCGAGGACCTGCTCGACGTCGAAGACCCGGTAGCCGTTGGACAGGTGCTGGGCGTGTAGCAATCCGATTTTCTCGTAATGGCGAATACGGCCGGAAGCGATGCCAGTCAAGGCCGTGACGTCGCCGATCAGCAGCTGCTCAGCCACCCCTTGACCTTACAACTGTGACAAGGTCTGTACTGGGCAGATGGAGCACGACCAGCTCATCGACCTGACGCGGCGCGCGTTGAAGTTGGCGCGCGACAAGACGACCGATCTCGCTCCGGCCCAGCACACGGTCGACGCGCGGGACTACACGAGTGTCGAGCGGCACCACCGGGATCGGGCCATGCTGCTGGCCAGTCCGCAGCTGGTCGGCTACGTGTCGGAACTTCCCGCCCCGGGTGCGTACTGCACGAAGACGGTGATGGGGCGCTCCATCCTGCTGACGCGAACCTCGCAGGGAACGGTCAAGGCGTTCAACAACGTATGTCTGCACCGCCAGTCGCGGGTGGCGTCGGGTTGCGGCACCGCCAAGCGGTTCACCTGTCCGTACCACGCCTGGACATACGACAACACGGGGCACTTGGTGGCGCTTCCGGGACGCGAGGGGTTCCCGAAAGTGGCCATCAATTCCGACGGGCTGACCGAGCTCCCGGCCGCCGAATTCGCCGGATTCCTCTGGGTGGCACTGGATCCCGGCGCAACACTGGACGTGGCGGCGCACCTGGGCCCGCTCGCCGACGAACTCGACTCGTGGGGCATCGGGCGCTGGTCGCCGCTGGGCGAGAAGGTGCTGGACTCCCCGATCAATTGGAAGCTGGCGATCGACACCTTCGCCGAGAACTACCATTTCGCCACCGTCCATCAGCAGACCTTCGGCACGATCGCGCGCAGCAACTGCACGGTGTTCGACTCCTACGGGCCGCACCACCGGCTGATCTTCCCGCTCAACACCATTCGGGAGCTCGATGGTGTACCCGAGGATCAGTGGAGTCCGTTCTACAACGTGGTGGTGATCTATGCGCTGTTCCCCAACATCGTGCTTTCGGTGACGATTGCCAACGGTGAGCTGTTCCGGGTATACCCCGGAGATGGGCCCGGCAGGTCAATCACCGTCCACCAGAACGCAACTCCGCAGGACGTCTCCGATGAGGTGGTGGCAGCCGCCGTCCAAGCCGTTTTCGATTATGCGCACGCGACCGTGCGCGACGAGGACTACCGACTGGTCGAGGGGCTGCAAGCCAATCTCGAGTCCGGCGCCCGCGACCACCTGGTGTTCGGCCGCAACGAGCCGGGCTTGCAGCATCGCCACATCACGTGGGCCCAGGCCCTGTCCCAGTCAGCTGGAGTCGGCTGACAGCACCGCGATCAGATCGTCGAGAAGCTTTGCCAGCGTGTCGTTTTCGACGGGCGCCGAGCGGAACAGCAGCTCGACGGCATCCTTGCGCCGGCCCGCCGCCACCAGCGGCACGACCTGATCCACCATGGTCTGCAAAGTGGGCTCCGGCGGTGCCAGGCTCGCCACGGTAGTGGACAGCACGTCGACGAGTTCCCAATCCCGGTACAACGCCAGCGAGCGTTCGTTGAACGCGAAGCCGGTCACCGGTTTCCCCCACATCGTTCCTCGGTAGCGATAGGGGCCCTCCATGTACTCGATCGGCAGGCCGTGCGCCGGGGCCGCCACCAACGGCTCGCCGATGAGGTCAAGTTGCAGTGTAGGACAGGTGATCCGGTGCCGATCGGGCAGGTACCGGGCCGGGGCGAGGGGTCGCACCAGGGGCCGCATGGCCTCCGGCCATCGCACGTAGCTGCTCACCGTGACCTCGATGTCTTCGGCGCATTCCGGCGCGATCGCGGGGTCCGGATGGCTTGTCGTGATCCCGGTAAACGGCTGCAGCGCATTGCCATTGGTGCGGTCGAACTGGCGCCAGATGCTCAGGTCGACGCCGTTGTCAAAGTTGATGGTGCGCCATTCGTGCGACCTGGCCCGCGGGTCTCCCCCCGATCCCCCGCCCCCGGCGTACTTGGGGAACCACTGCCGGTCGACGTGCCCGCTGGCGCCGGACACCTGCTGCACCACGTCACCCCAGCGCAGGGTGCCGGTCATCGCCATGCCGGTCTGGAAATAGGAGTAGGTGTCGCTTTGACCGAAGCAGACGATCTTTCCGTTGTACGTCGACGCGCCCACCGGCGTCGGTGCGCGCGTTGGTGTTACGGCCAGGTCCAGCCGCATCGGCCGCCCGGATTGGTCCTGCCCGACCAGGCTGACCCGGTAGGTGTAGGGCAGCAGTTCGCCATCGCCGTTGCGGCTGGTCGTCCACGACGCGGTCCCCGCGCTGCTGTGGTAGGTGATGTCCAGATGGCCGGATGCCATCGTGAGCTTGCGCTGGGCGCCGGGCTCCATATTGGCCGGCGGCATGTCGTAGTCGGTGAAGGTGCCGTAGTCGCCGGTGTCGAGGTTGAACAGCGCCATCGTGTAGAAGTCCGCGACGACGGTTCCCGCGGGGCGGTTCTTGTTGAAGATGGTCAGGAACGCAAACGATCGATCGGTCTCGGCAGCGTCAAGCTGACCGGCGATGAACCAGGTGTCCGACTCCTGGTTGGGGTGTTCGCCTTCGGCGGCGGGAAAGTCCAACTGGCTGTCGCCGGGCACCAACTGGAACGGGTAACTGCGCCAATCGCTGGTCATATCGAGCCTCGCTGCTTTTTTCGCTATGTTAGCGTCAATAGCGAAATTGCGGTCGCGGTCCAATCCCCTGAGGAAGTGCCCCGATGCCAGAGACTTCCGGCCATCGCTCCTATAACGAACTGTTTATCGGGGGCCAGTGGCGCAAGCCCGCCAATCCCCAGCAGCTCGCCGTGATCTCGCCGCACTCCGAAGAGCCGGTCGGGCATGTCCAGGTCGCGGGCCCCGAGGACGTCGACGCCGCCGTCGCCGCCGCACGGCACGCCTTCGACCACGGCCCGTGGCCGCGGATGAGCCATGCCGACCGGATGGCCAAGGTCGAACGGCTCGCCGGGATCTACGCCCCCCACGCCGATGAGATGGCCGATCTGATCACCGACGAGATGGGGTCGCCGCGCAGCTTCAGCCGGATGGGCCAGGGGGCGGCCGCCGCGGCGCTGATCCACCTCTCGCTGGCCGCCGCCCGCGAGTTCCCGTGGGAGGAACGCCGCCAGGGTGTGCTCGGCGAGGTCCACCTGCGCAGGGCCCCGGTCGGGGTGGTCGGCGCGATTGTGCCGTGGAACGTGCCGCAATTTCTGATCATGCCCAAGCTGATCCCGGCGCTGATCGCGGGCTGCACGGTCATCATCAAGCCCGCACCCGAAACGCCGTTAGACGCTTTGTGGTTGGCCGAGATGATCGAGCAGATCGGGTTGCCCGAAGGCGTGGTGTCGGTGCTGCCCGGCGGCCCCGAGATCGGTGAGGCGCTGGTCCGCCATCCCGGGGTGGACAAGGTCGCGTTCACCGGTTCCAGTGCCGTCGGCCGCCGGATCGCCGCCCTGTGCGGCGAGCAGCTGAAACGGGTGAGTTTGGAGCTGGGCGGCAAGTCGGCGGCGATCATCCTCGACGACGCCGACATCGACAAGACGGTGGCCGGCCTGAAGTCCGCGGGGTTGATGAACAACGGTCAGGCCTGCGTCGCGCAGACCCGGATCCTGGTCAGCGACCGTAAGCATGACGAGGTGGTCGACGCGCTGGCCGACATGATGTCGGCGCTGAACGTCGGCGACCCGGCCGACGAGTCGACGGACATCGGACCGCTTGTGGCCCAACGACAACAGCGCCGGGTCCAGAACTACATCAAGTCGGGCCGCAGCGAAGGCGCGCGCGTCGTGCTCGGTGGGGAACAGAGCCCGTCCGAGCGCGGCTGGTACGTGCGGCCGACGCTGTTCGCCGACGCCACCAACGACATGCGCATCGCCCGTGAGGAGATTTTCGGTCCCGTTCTGACGGTGCTGCGCTACCGCGACGAGGACGACGCGATCCGCATCGCCAACGAGACCGACTACGGCCTGGCCGGCTCGGTGTGGACCGCCGACATCGAACACGGCCTGGACGTAGCGGCCGCCGTCCGGACCGGCACCTACGGCATCAACATGTACACCCTGGACATCGGCGCGCCGTTCGGCGGCTTCAAGCAGTCCGGCATCGGCCGTGAGTTCGGGCCCGAGGGGCTGCACGAGTACGTCGAGCTGCAGACGCTGATTTGCAAGGGCCAGCTACCACCGCTATAGGCTTTGCGGTTGTCGGGCACGGCATCAACGACGCGGTAGGCGGCCGGACTGTATGCATTGTTCGATGCCGCAACATATCTGAGCTCCAACGCTTTACGGTAGTGACCGGTCCCGGTAACCGCGCTAGACGGTATGAGTGACCGTCGGCGTTGTGTCGGGGTTGCGGGCCGGGGCCTCGCTCACCCATGTTCGTGGGTTAC
>NZ_NCXM01000003.1 GCF_002104765.1 Mycolicibacterium vulneris | reverse complement strand
ACGGCTACCTCGATTGATGGGGTGTTCGCCTCCGGGGACCTGGTGGATCGCACCTACCGCCAGGCCGTCACCGCCGCAGGCAGCGGCTGCGCGGCCGCCATCGACGCCGAACGCTGGCTCACCGACCACGAAGAGAACAGCGCCGCCGCACAAGGCGACGCCACCGAATTTCCCGGCAGTACCGACACATTGATTGGAGCACCACAATGACCGATGCCGAAAAAGCCGGTGCCACAATAGAAGTATCTGACGCGTCATTCTCCACCGACGTGTTGTCCAGCAATAAGCCTGTGCTGGTTGACTTTTGGGCGACCTGGTGCGGCCCTTGCAAAATGGTCGCGCCGGTTCTCGAGGAGATCGCCAGCGAGCGCGGCGAACACCTCACCGTTGCCAAGCTCGACGTCGACGCCAACCCCGAAACCGCGCAGAACTTCCAGGTGGTCTCTATTCCCACCCTGATCCTGTTCAAAGGCGGGCAGCCGGTGAAGCGGATAGTCGGCGCGAAGGGCAAGGCATCTTTACTGCGTGAGCTCTCAGACGCGGTTCCCGACCTCGGCTGACATACATTCAATTCGTCCCACCACGCCCCGCGCATGGCCTGGGGTTTTCCCGAATTTGCGAAGCGTCTGCGACAATACGGTTAGCTGTTGCCTACATCTGAGCTTGTCAATTAGTCCCGGAGGGCCCTTGGTATGTCGAGTCCGCGCCGCGAATACGGCGACGCGCTGCGCTGTGGTGACCGCAGCGCTGCTGTGACCGAGATCCGGGCAACCCTGGCCACACTGGGCCTGCTGGATAGCTCCGAGGACGATCTCAACACCGGGCGGCACGTGGCCCTCGAACTTTTCGATGCCGAGCTTGACCAGGCAGTTCGCGCCTTTCAACAGCATCGCGGTCTGCTGGTGGACGGCATCGTCGGCGAGGCCACCTACCGGGCGCTGAAGGAGGCGTCGTACCGGCTCGGTGCCCGCACGCTCTATCACCAATTCGGCGCCCCGCTGTTCGGCGATGACGTCGCCACGCTGCAGGCACGGCTGCAGGATCTCGGCTTCTACACCGGGCTGGTTGACGGCTACTTCGGGTTGCAGACCCACAACGCCTTGATGTCATATCAGCGCGAGTACGGGCTGTCCGCCGACGGCATCTGCGGCCCGGAAACGTTGCGCTCCTTTCACTTTCTGAGTTCGCGGGTCACCGGCGGATCTCCGCATGCGCTGCGCGAGGAGGAGCTGGTTCGCTCATCGGGTCCCAAACTGTCGGGCAAGCGGATCATCATCGATCCGGGCCGCGGCGGCGCGGACCACGGCACGATCATGCAGGGTCCGTCCGGACCCGTCAGCGAAGCAGATGTGTTGTGGGACTTGGCCAGCCGCCTGGAGGGACGGATGGCCGCGATCGGCATGGAAACCTTCCTGTCCCGACCGGTCAGCCGTAGCCCCCTCGACGCCGAACGCGCCGCCACCGCGAACAACGTCGGCGCCGACCTGATGATCAGCCTGCGCTGCGAAAGTCAGCTCAGCACCGCCGCCAATGGGGTGGCTTCCTTTCACTTCGGCAACTCGCATGGATCGGTCTCCACCATCGGGCGTAACCTCGCCGACTTCATCCAGCGAGAAGTCGTGGCCCGCACCGGTTTACGAGACTGCCGCACGCACGGCCGGACATGGGACCTGCTGCGCCTGACCCGGATGCCGACGGTGCAGGTCGACGTTGGCTACATCACCAACCCGCGGGATCGCTCGATGCTGGTCTCGACCCAGACCCGTGACGCCATCGCCGAGGGAATCCTGGCCGCGGTCAAGCGGCTCTACCTGTTGGGCAAGAACGACCGGCCCACTGGCACATTCACTTTCGCCGAATTGCTGGCCCACGAACTGTCGGTGGAACGCACCAGCCAACTTGGCGGTTCCTAGGTTCTAACCACCCTGGGTGGTTTTCAACGTATTCCCTGTCGTGGACCCCGCGCCCACCGGCTGCTCCAAATGCGCGTTCTCCAGCAGGCGCTCCAGGGCGGCTTCCACCTCCGCCTTCCACCCGAGGCCCTTGTCGAGCTCGAGGCGCAGCCGGGGGAAATACGTATGTGGCGCCACCACAACGAAACCCGCGTCTTTCAGAAATTCTGCATCCATGACGCAGTGATCCACCGAGCAGTCGCCGACGGCTTCCAGGACCGGCCGCACGTCCGGGCCGACGAGGCGCGGATCTTGCAATTCGGAAGCCGCCGGGGTCCGGCCGAACGCTTCGAGCGCGCGGACGCCGCGGCGCACCAGTTCGGCGATGACTCGGGCGATCAAACCATGCGGTAGGTCGTCGGCCGCCGGCCCCGGTTCGATGCCCATCGACGTCAGCAGCACCGCGTCCGCCGATACCGGACCGGTCGGGAAACGCTGGGCCCGCGGCACCGCCCGCGGCGGCGCATAGAACACGTAGCCCAGGCACGGCGGCTCGGCTTGGCTCCGCTCGTCGGGGACGGCGGTCGCGACCTGTCCGCACGAACCCCACTCCAGCATCACCATCGACAGCCACGCTTCTTTTTCGAATTCGGGGTCGGTGAGGTGGTCCTGATTACCGAGGGTCGCTGGATCGACTTCCCAGAAGACGCACCTGCGTGCGTGCTTGGGAAGCTGCTCGAATGCCTCGAGCCGTAGCGGCATGATTCGAGCGGACACTACCCTCCTGGCTTCTGTGCGGTACTGCGGCGATCTGCACCGGCAACCCCTCCAGAATAGGAGAGGTTGTCGGGATCGGGCCAGCTTTGGCCTGGCCACCGGGGTTGGCGGCCCCGAACGCCCGGCGCCGCGACGCTACATCGCGCCTATGGTCGAAAGTTGTTGATGCGCATGCCGATTCGTCGATCCGGAACACCTGGCGCACGTGAAGTCCCGGCAAAAACGGCCTCGGTGTCACAGTGACGTAATTACGCGGTGTCCTAGTTCATGCCTTGGGCGGGGACATGACGTCGATGATCCGCTGCAAATCGTCCACCGAACCGAACTCGACGACGATCTTGCCCTTGCGTTTGCCCAGACTGACCGTGACCCGGGTGTCGAAGGCTGTCGAGAGCTTGTCAGCAACGTCTTGCAGGCCCGGCATCTGGATCGGCTTGCGACGCGGGGCGGTCGGCGTGGCCGCACCGCTCCGGTTGGCCAAGGTGACCGCCTCCTCGGTGGCCCGCACCGACAGCCCCTCGGCGACGATCCGGGTGGCCAGCTCCTCCTGAGCCTCCGGGCCCGCCTCCAGCGACAGCAATGCACGCGCGTGACCGGCGGACAGCACGCCGGCGGCGACCCGCCGCTGCACCGCGATCGGTAGCTTGAGCAACCGGATCATGTTGGTGATCAACGGCCGCGACCGGCCGATGCGCGCGGCAAGTTCATCGTGGGTGACCCCGAACTCGTCGAGCAGTTGTTGGTAGGCGGCCGCTTCTTCTAACGGATTCAGCTGCACCCGATGGATGTTTTCCAAGAGGGCGTCGCGCAGCAGATCGTCGTCGCCGGTCTCGCGCACGATGGCCGGGATGGTCGCCAGGCCGGCCTCTTGGGCTGCGCGCCAGCGCCGCTCCCCCATCACGATCTGATAACGCGCACCGGTCGCGGAGTCCTTGACGGCCCGCACCACGATCGGCTGCAAGAGGCCGAACTCGCGGATGGAGTGCACCAGTTCCGACAGCGCCTCCTCATCGAAGACCTGCCGGGGCTGACGCGGGTTGCGTTCGATGTCGGCCGGCGCGATCTCGCGATAGACCGCTCCCACCGACGATGCGTCCTGTGGCGGCGGTCCCCCGATCAAGACGTCGGCGGCGGCGTCGCCCATCCGCGGACCGAGTGTCGCCGGCCCGGAGTCACCCTCCGCGGGGCCGGTCGGAATTAGCGAAGCCAGGCCCCGGCCGAGGCCGCCCTTCTTGCGTAACGGCTGCGTCATAGTCGTCCCTTCGCGGATGGTGGTCAATCGCGCTCGGCGAGTTCGCGGCTCGCATCGAGATAGCTCATCGCCCCGCGTGAGCCGGGGTCGTAATCGATGATGGTCATGCTGTAGCCGGGCGCCTCGGAAACCTTCACGCTGCGCGGAATCACCGTGCGCAACACCTTGCTTCCGAAATATCGGCGTACCTCTTCCGCGACCTGGTCCGCGAGTTTGGTGCGGCCGTCGTACATGGTCAGCACGACGGTGGTCACCTCGAGTCTGGGATTGAGGTGGGCCTTCACCATCTCAATGTTGCGCATCAGCTGCGAGACGCCCTCGAGGGCGTAGTACTCGCACTGGATCGGGATCATCACCTCCGGGGCGGCGACGAGCGCATTGATGGTCAGCAACCCGAGCGATGGCGGGCAGTCGATGAAGACGCAGTCGAAGTCCAGGCTGTCGAGGTCGGCCAGCGCGGTGCGCAATCGGTTCTCGCGCGCCACCATGCTGACCAATTCGATTTCGGCGCCGGCCAGGTCGATCGTCGCCGGGATGCAGAACAGCCGCTCGTTGTGCGGGCTCTGCCGGAGCGCGTCGTGCACGGCGACCTCGCCGAGCAAAACCTCGTACGACGATGGCGTCCCCGATTGGCGGTCGGTGATGCCGAGCGCTGTGCTGGCGTTGCCCTGGGGATCGAGATCGATGACGAGGGTCTTGAGTCCCTGCAGCGCGAGGGCGGCCGCGAGGTTGACGGTGGTGGTCGTCTTTCCGACGCCGCCCTTCTGATTCGCGACCGTGAACACTCGACGATGGGACGGCCGGCGCAGCGGTGGGTAGGTGGTGTGCAGCACCCGCATCGCGCGCTCGGCGGCGGCTCCGATCGGGGTGTCGAATTCGTCCACTGTTTCACGTGAAACATTCGTCCCCACGGTCGGCGGGGGGGCAACCGGTGGCGGCGCGGACACGTCCGGATTCGCCGCCGTTGGAGCCGGCGCTGGAGCCTGGTGAATGTCGGCCGGCCCCTGCGGAGCCACCGGCCAATCTCCTGAAGAATTCATCGGGTTCCGGCCTTCCCGGTCCATGCCGGCTTGTGGTGTGGCGGCTTTCCGCGTCGCACTGAAACTACGGTTGCGGGGGGACGCAAATAGTTCGCGCCACATGTCACCACCCTGACATCAGCGGCGCCCGATGCTGCCATCACACGCCGGTACTGTTCAACTTCATCGAAAGCCCGCTCCCCCTTGATGGCGAGCATCCGCCCATCGGGACGTAGTAGTGGCAGGCTCCATTTCGTCAGCTTGTCCAATGACGCAACCGCTCGCGACACCGCAGCATCCCTCTCCCTGAACCGGTGGCGCACTCCCGGTTCCTCCGCACGGCCACGGACCACCTCGACGGCTAACCCTAGTTCGATGATGACCTCGTTGAGAAATTCGCTGCGCCTCAACAGCGGCTCAAGCAATACGACGTCCAAGTCGGGACGCACGATCGCCAACGGTATCCCGGGCAGGCCCGCCCCGCTGCCGATATCGATGATCCGTTCGCCCGAGCCGAGTAATTCACCGAGCACCGCGCTGTTGAGAATGTGGCGTTCCCAGATACGGTCTACCTCGCGCGGGCCGAGCAGCCCACGTTCCACTCCGGCGGTCGCGAGGAGTTCCGCATAGCGTTGCGCGGTTCCCAGCCGGTCGCCGAAGATCGTGGTCGCCGAGTCTGGGGCCGCGCGGATCCCCGCGCCCTCCCCCGACGGACCCGTCGCGGCGTCGGTGGGACCGACATGTTTCACGTGAAACATCCTCTAGTTGGAGCGTGCACTTGCAACCTTCGGAGGCCGGGCGGGCGACGGGAACTACACCGCTGTAACTCTGGGCGGTCAGTCGTGCAGGACGACCACGCGGCGCGCGGGCTCGACGCCTTCGCTCTCGCTGTGCACCCCGTCGACCGCCGCGACGGCGTCGTGGACGATCTTGCGTTCGAACGGTGTCATCGGCGAGAGCTCTTCGCGTTCCCCGGATTCGAGCACCCGACGCGCGACCTTGTCGCCCAGCGCCGCCAGTTCCTCCCGGCGTCGCCGGCGCCAGCTCGCGATGTCGAGCATCAACCGGCTCCGCACGCCAGTCTTCTGGTGCACCGCGAGCCGCGTTAGTTCCTGCAGCGCGTCGAGCACCTCACCGCCGCGGCCGACCAACTTGTTCAAGTCGTCGCTGCCATCGATGCTGACGATCGCGCGGCTGCCCTCGACGTCCAAGTCGATGTCACCGTCGAAGTCCAACAGGTCCAACAGCTCTTCGAGGTAGTCGCCGGCTATCTCGCCCTCGGCGACCAACCGCTCCTCGAGATCATCGCTTTCCTCCGCACCGGATTCCGCGGCATCCTCGGCGGCCGCTTGTGTGTCGAGCTCGGTATCGGCGTCGCGCTCGGTGGTGTCGGCGTCTGTCATGGTCTTCTCTCCCTCGTTCCATGGGCCCCAGCCCAATTGGAGTCGCCCTGTTCGGGCGGCCCCGATAGCTACTCCGCCCGGATCAGCGCTTGCGTTTTTTCGGTCGCGCCCCGGGCCGCGGCGTGCGGTTCGTAGGCCGCTCGCTCGCGCCGGCGGCCGGGCCGTCGGCCCCGTCAGAAGCCGCCGTCGTCGAACCGGATGCATCGGAATCGCTGTCGTCCGTCGACAAGCCGTTGCCGCCCGGCGACGCCGCCTTGGGGTTCCGCTTCGGCTTCGCTCCCGGCGCCGGCGCATTGGCCGCCCGACGCTGGATCACTTCCTGCTTCTTGGCTTCGTCCTCTTTTTCGATCATCCCGAAGACGTAATGCTGCTGCGCGAAGGTCCAGATGTTGTTGGCGAACCAGTACAGGATGATCGCGAGCGGAAGGAACGGCCCACCGACCACCACGCCGAGCGGGAAGACGTAGAGCGCGAGTTTGTTCATCATCGCGGTCTGTGGGTTGGCCGCCGCCTCCGGGCTCTGGCGCGCCACCGACGCCCGGCTGTTGAAGTAGGTCGCGACGCCCGCCAGGATCATCACCGGCAGCCCCACCGCGATCACCGCCGGACGGCTGAAGAACGTGAACGCGTCCAGCCCGGTGCGCTGCGTCATAAAGGCACCAATGGGTGCGCCGAACAAGTTGGCGTCCAGGAAGTGTCCGACATCGGTCGGGGTGAAGACGTAGTTCCCGGTCATGCGGTTCTGCGCCACCGACAAATGGGGCTGGCCGAAGCCGCCGGTGGTCCGGTTGAACGAGCGCAGCACGTGATACAGACCGATGAACACGGGGATCTGCGCCAGCATCGGCAGACAGCCCAGGATCGGGTTGAAGCCGTGCTCGCGCTGCAACTTCTGCATCTCGAGCGCCATGCGCTGCCGATCCTTGCCGTACTTCTTCTGCAGCGCCTTGATCTGCGGCTGCAGCTCCTGCATCTGGCGCGTGGTGCGGATCTGCCGCACGAACGGCTTGTAGAGCAGCGCCCGCAGGGTGAAGACCAAGAACATCACCGACAGCGCCCAGGCGAAGAAGTTCGACGGCCCCAGCATGGAGGCGAACAACTTGTACCAAACCCACATGATCCACGACACGGGGTAGTAGACGAAGTCGAGGCTGAAGAAATCAAACAAAAGATCCACTCTCCCCTCGCGCCGCCCGGACAACCCAAGCGTCGCTGGCATTTTGGCAATTCACGTGGCTTTCGGGGCGGTCCGGTATCGGATCCCATCCGCCTTCATGCCATGGTCCGCACTTGGCGAGCCTGGCCGCAGCCAACCAGCTCCCCCGAATCAGGCCGTACTCGTTGAGCGCATCGACCGCGTACTGGCTGCAGGTCGGAACGAAGCGACACGTCGCCGGGCGTAGCGGCGACACCATATGCCGGTACAGCTGGATCAGAAAAATCACTCCGCGTGCGGCGACCCTACCGGTCGTACGGGTGAACGCGCGCAGCCGCGCCGGTGCCGTCACGACCTGCTCCCCGCCGCCGGCACGCGTCGCAAGCACCGACGCAGTTCCTGCTCAAGTCGGGCCGAGGATGCGGTACGACTGCTGGGCAGCGCACGGATCACCAACTGATCGGATTGGCCGAGCTCGCTCAGTAGCGTGCGGGCCACATGCCGCAACCGGCGCGAGACCCGGTGGCGTTCCACGGCGGATCCGACGGGCTTGCCCACAACCAATCCGACGCGCGGCGCACCGATTTCGTCGCCGTCCACTCCCCGACGTAAGTGCACGACGACATCGGGCTGTGCCAGACGAATCCCGTGCTTCACCGTCGCGTCAAAGTCAATTGATCGCGTCATGCGGTTGCGTGCGGGAAGCACCGCCGAAAGACCTGCCGTTGCGCTCAGGCAGAGAGCGCGCGACGACCCTTGCGGCGCCGACCGGACACGATCGCGCGTCCGGCACGAGTGCGCATCCGCAGGCGGAAACCATGCACGCGGGCTCGGCGCCGGTTATTCGGCTGGAAGGTCCGCTTGCCCTTGGCCACGACGTTCTCCTCGTTGTGTTGCCATCCGGCCGCTCAGACGTTTCGCATCGGGCTCGTCTGCGGTTCGACCGGAGGTGGTCTTGGTGCTGCTGGCCGGCGCGGTCCCCAAGTGGTTCGGGTCGCAGCCGTATCGCCGACTTTCGGGCGACTGTTTGAGGGTACTGACGAGGCTTCGCCTGGTCAAACCTGGCTTCCCGCAACGAACCGCGCGGACCCTCAAGAAAGATTTCCGTTTCGGTCACACCCACGACCGAGTTGGCTACCATAACGAGCCGAAGTAGGCACCAGGTGCCCTAAACGACCCGATTGGAATGCAGCGGAACGGTTGGCAGCCGAACGGAAAACTGTTAGCTTCTGCGAAGTCGTTTTAGACTGAAACAGCGCTCGACAACGAAGCGAGGATGGTGGATCGACTAGCTGCCTAGACAACCTTTCGAGGTTTTCTTCCAGCGCGGAGATCGCGAGCCGTCGCCGGTAGGTTGTGGCTCGCCTACGATCATCCTGTCCACACCTGTGTATAACTATGTGGACAGATGTTTTGTCGCCCAAGCGTGGTGTAACTCGGGTCGGGACGTTCGAGAACCAGGGAGATGCGTCGTTGACCGATGACCCCGGTTCCAGTTTCACGACAGTGTGGAATGCGGTCGTTTCCGAACTCAACGGAGAGCCCACCGCCGACGGCATGGCCGCCAACCGCACGACTCTGGTCACCCCCCTCACTCCCCAGCAACGTGCGTGGCTGAATCTGGTTCGCCCGCTGACCATCGTCGAGGGATTTGCTCTGCTGTCGGTGCCGAGCAGTTTTGTCCAAAACGAGATCGAACGACATCTGCGGGCCCCGATTACCGATGCGCTGAGCCGCCGGCTCGGGCAGCAGATCCAGCTGGGCGTCCGCATCGCTCCCCCACCCGACGATGTCGACGACGCGCTCATCCCGCCGGCGGAACCGTTCCCCGAATCCGATCCGTCGTTCACCGCTGACGCCGCGGCCGTCGAGACCGAGGAAGCATTCGAAAACAGCGAGACCGTCAACGACAACCAACCGGGCTGGCCCAACTACTTCACTGAGCGGCCGCACGCCATCGATCCGGCCGTCGCCGCCGGAACGAGCCTCAACCGTCGCTACACCTTCGACACCTTTGTCATCGGCGCCTCCAACCGGTTCGCCCACGCCGCCGCCCTGGCCATCGCCGAGGCGCCGGCCCGGGCTTACAACCCCTTGTTCATCTGGGGTGAGTCCGGTCTGGGCAAGACCCACCTGTTGCATGCCGCCGGCAATTACGCGCAGCGGCTCTTCCCCGGGATGCGGGTCAAGTACGTCTCCACCGAGGAATTCACCAACGACTTCATCAACTCGCTTCGCGACGACCGCAAGGTCGCATTCAAGCGCAGCTATCGCGACGTCGACGTGCTGCTGGTCGATGACATTCAGTTCATCGAGGGCAAGGAAGGTATCCAGGAGGAGTTCTTCCACACCTTCAACACCCTGCATAACGCCAACAAGCAGATCGTCATCTCGTCGGACCGGCCGCCCAAACAGCTGGCCACCCTCGAAGACCGGCTCAGGACGCGGTTCGAGTGGGGCTTGATCACCGATGTGCAGCCCCCGGAGCTGGAAACCCGCATCGCCATCCTGCGCAAGAAAGCGCAGATGGAGCGGCTGGCGGTGCCCGACGACGTGCTCGAGTTGATCGCCAGCAGCATCGAACGCAACATCCGTGAGCTCGAGGGTGCCCTAATCCGGGTGACCGCGTTCGCGTCGCTGAACAAGACGCCGATCGACAAGTCGCTCGCCGAGATTGTGCTGCGCGATCTGATCGCCGATGCCAGCACCATGCAGATCAGTGCCGCCACCATCATGGCGGCCACCGCCGAATACTTCGACACCACCGTCGAAGAGCTCCGCGGGCCCGGCAAGACCCGGGCGCTGGCACAGTCGCGCCAGATCGCCATGTATCTGTGCCGCGAACTCACCGACCTCTCACTGCCCAAGATCGGGCAGGCATTCGGCCGGGACCACACCACGGTCATGTATGCGCAGCGCAAGATTTTGTCCGAGATGGCCGAGCGGCGTGAGGTTTTTGATCACGTTAAGGAGCTCACCACTCGCATCCGTCAGCGCTCCAAGCGCTGAGTTCTCCGCTCCCCCAGCGCTGCGAGCGCCGAATTTCGTGCTTCCGCTGCCCTTGTTTGTAATTTTTTTCGAGAAACTTCACACCCGTCTGTCACATCCGCCACACCCAGGGCATGTGCGCAGGGCTGTGCACAACGCAATCAAACGCCGGTGCAGTGACAAGCCTTGCGTGCACAGCCGTC
Organism: Mycolicibacterium vulneris; assembly: GCF_002104765.1. Lineage (GTDB taxonomy): Bacteria > Actinomycetota > Actinomycetes > Mycobacteriales > Mycobacteriaceae > Mycobacterium > Mycobacterium vulneris. Next base: position 305,187 of record NZ_NCXM01000003.1, on the reverse strand, counting down.
GTTCGTCCCCATCCGCCCAACATGTCACCCACAGGCGTTCGCACCGCGATGCACAACCCGATCGAGGCGCTAGCTGCGCCGAGAGGGTGCTGTCCCCAGAATGCACAGGCCTTAATACTGGTACTGAGATCTCTTCATCGGTTCTTCTTTGAAATACAGGCTTGGGGACGCGCGGCGCACACCCGTCGTCTGAGCCTTCGTCAGCTCGGGTTGTCAGGCTTTGCGATTAGCTTTCAAGATGGCGTCGGAGGATCTACGGTTGTTCTTCGACTGCCGTTGCGATCGTCGTTGGCATTACGTGTCATCGGCGTTCGTGGCGGAGCCCCGTGCTAGCGGGGGCGGCTAGCCAATGGATTCGAAAACGCTGGGTAGGTGAAGGGACGCTATGGACGCGGCGACGACAACGGCTGGCCTCAGCGACTTGAAATTTCGTTTGGTGCGGGAGTCTTTCGCAGACGCGGTGTCGTGGGTGGCGAAGAACCTGCCGTCCCGACCTGCGGTGCCGGTGCTTTCCGGTGTGCTGCTTTCGGGAACCGATGAGGGCCTGACGATCTCCGGATTCGATTACGAGGTTTCGGCCGAAGCACAGGTTGCAGCCGAAATTGCTTCTCCGGGAAGCGTTTTGGTATCCGGTCGGTTGTTGTCCGACATCGTGCGGGCGCTGCCGAACAAGCCGATCGACTTCTACGTCGAAGGTAACCGGGTGGCGCTGCACTGCGGAAACGCCAGGTTCTCGCTGCCGACGATGGCGGTTGAGGATTACCCGACGCTGCCGGCGCTGCCGGAAGAGACCGGGACGTTGCCGGCCGACCTGTTCGCCGAGGCGATCAGCCAGGTCGCCATCGCGGCCGGCCGCGACGACACGTTGCCGATGCTGACCGGAATCAGGGTTGAGATTTCGGGTGACACCGTGGTTTTGGCCGCTACCGACAGGTTCCGCCTGGCAGTTCGCGAGCTGACCTGGTCGGCGGCCTCGCCCGACATCGAAGCCGCGGTCCTGGTCCCGGCCAAGACGCTGGCCGAGGCCGCGCGGACGGGCGCCGACGGTTCCGAGGTCCGGCTGTCACTGGGCGCGGGATCGGGCGTCGGCAAAGACGGGTTGCTCGGCATCAGCGGTAACGGCAAGCGCAGCACCACCCGCCTGCTGGATGCGGAATTCCCGAAGTTCCGTCAGTTGTTGCCGGCGGAGCACACGGCGGTCGCGACCATCAACGTCGCGGAGTTGACCGAGGCGATCAAGCTGGTGGCGTTGGTGGCCGACCGGGGCGCCCAGGTGCGGATGGAATTCAGCGAGGGATCGCTGCGGCTGTCCGCCGGTGCCGATGACGTCGGCCGGGCCGAGGAGGACTTGGCGGTCGATTTCGTCGGGGAGCCGCTGACGATCGCCTTCAACCCGACGTACCTGACCGACGGATTGGGATCGGTCCATTCCGAGCGGGTGTCGTTCGGTTTCACGACGCCGGGCAAGCCGGCGTTGCTGCGTCCGGCGTTGAATGACGACAGCCACCCGACCGGCGCGGGGCCCTACAGCGCCCTGCCGACCGATTACGTCTACTTGCTGATGCCCGTCCGGTTGCCTGGCTAGGTGTACGTCCGGCATTTGGGACTGCGCGATTTCCGGTCCTGGGCACACGCCGACCTCGAATTGCAGCCTGGTCGGACGGTCTTCATCGGGTCCAACGGGTTTGGGAAGACGAATCTCCTTGAGGCTCTGTGGTATTCAAGCACCATGGGTTCACATCGGGTGGGCACGGATGCGCCGTTGATCCGCGCGGGCGCCGACCGCGCGGTGGTTTCCACGATCGTGGTCAACGAAGGCAGGGAGTGCGCGGTCGATCTGGAAATCGCGGCCGGCCGGGCAAATAAGGCGCGGCTGAATCGCTCACCGGTGCGCAGTACGCGCGAGGTGATCGGGGTCTTGCGCGCGGTGCTGTTTGCTCCAGAGGATTTGTCCCTGGTCCGCGGTGATCCGTCCGATCGGCGGCGCTACCTCGACGATTTGGCGACCGTGCGGCGGCCGGCGGTGGCCGGGGTCCGCGCCGACTACGAAAAAGTCTTGCGGCAGCGCACGGCGCTGTTGAAATCCCTGTCCGGTGCGCGCTACCGCGGCGATCAGAGCGCCCTGGACACGCTAGACGTCTGGGACAGCAGGCTGGCCGAATACGGAGCCGAATTGATGGCTGTCCGTATCGATTTGGTGAACCAATTGGCACCGGAAGTCGAGAAGGCCTATCAGCTGCTGGCGCCGGGATCGCGCGTCGCCTCCATCGGCTATCGATCCAGCCTGGGCGCCGAGGCAGCGGCGGACGTCGCCGGTGCCGATCGCGAGTTCCTGGAAGCCGCCTTGCTGGCGGCATTGTCGGCGCGCCGCGACGCGGAGCTGGACCGCGGTATGTGCCTCGTCGGCCCGCACCGCGACGACTTGGAATTGTGGCTCGGCGACCAGCCCGCGAAAGGCTTTGCCAGCCACGGGGAATCGTGGTCGTTCGCGTTGTCGCTGCGGTTGGCCGCTTACGAATTACTGCGCGCCGAAGAGAGCGATCCCGTGTTATTGCTCGACGACGTGTTCGCCGAACTCGACGCGGCGCGGCGCCGGGCGCTGGCCACGGTGGCCGAATCGGCCGAACAGGTGTTGGTCACCGCGGCGGTGCTGGAAGACATTCCGGCGGGCTGGGAGGCTCGGCAGGTGTACGTCGACTTACGCGACGGCGACTCGGGACGGATATCGGAGATGCGCTCGTGACCGGCACGGATGACGGTTCGCGTCCTATCGAGCCGTCGAGTGCGCTCAGTGGGATCGATCTGGTGCGGCGCACCCTGGAGGAGGCGCGCGCCGCCGCGCGGGCGCAGGGAAAAGACGCCGGCCGTGGCCGGGCGGTGGCCCCCACCCCGCGCCGGGTGGCGGGCCGGCGACGCAGTTGGTCGGGGCCGGGACCCGATGTTCGCGATCCGCAACCCCTGGGCAACCTGGCGCGTGATCTGGCGAAAAAACGGGGTTGGTCGGCGCAAGTCGCCGAGGGCACCGTGCTGGGCAACTGGGCGACCGTCGTCGGACATCAGATCGCTGACCATGCGACACCGACCGCCCTCAACGATGGTGTGCTGAGCGTGGCCGCCGAATCGACGGCGTGGGCCACCCAGTTGCGGATGATCCAGTCGCAGTTACTGGCCAAGATCGCCGCCGCCGTCGGCAACGGCGTGGTGACATCGGTGAAGATCACCGGCCCGGCCGCGCCTTCGTGGCGCAAGGGGCCGCGTCATATCGCTGGAAGAGGACCGCGCGACACCTACGGTTAGGGAGTTTGATGGCAACCGCGGATCCCCGGACGGGGGTCGTCCACAGGCCCCTGAAATCCGCCAGGACGACGCGGACCCCCTCGACGCACGTCGGGACGCGGCCAGAATAAAGAAATCGTGCGCACGGCGCGGTTAGCTGGGTAGAAACGCGGCCAGAAAATCGGTGCGGACGGCTGCTCACGCTAGACTGGCAGGATGCGACTGTTGCGGTGACTGGAACCGCCCGCATGAAACCCCAAGGAGAGCATTCCGACCGTGGCTGCCCAGAAGAAGAAGGCGCAAGACGATTACGGCGCTTCAGCGATCACCGTGCTCGAAGGCCTGGAGGCCGTCCGCAAACGCCCCGGTATGTACATCGGGTCCACTGGTGAGCGTGGTCTGCACCACCTCATCTGGGAGGTGGTCGACAACTCGGTCGACGAGGCGATGGCCGGCTACGCCGACAAGGTAGACGTCCGCATTCTCGACGACGGCAGCGTGGAGGTGTCCGACAACGGCCGTGGCATCCCGGTCGCCATGCACGCGACCGGCGCCCCCACCGTCGACGTCGTGATGACCCAACTGCACGCGGGTGGCAAGTTCGGCGGTGAGAACAGCGGCTACAACGTCAGTGGTGGTCTGCACGGCGTCGGTGTGTCGGTGGTCAACGCGCTCTCGACCCGGCTCGAGGTGGACATCGCCCGCGACGGCCACGAATGGTCGCAGTATTACGACCGCGCCGTGCCCGGCACCCTCAAGCAGGGTGAGGCCACCAAGCGCACCGGCACCACGATCCGATTCTGGGCCGACCCGGAAATCTTCGAGACCACCGAGTACGACTTCGAGACCGTCGCGCGCCGGCTGCAAGAGATGGCGTTCCTCAACAAGGGGTTGACGATCAACCTCACCGACGAGCGGGTCAGCAACGAGGAGGTGGTCGACGAGGTCGTCAGCGACACCGCCGAGGCACCCAAATCTGCCCAGGAGAAGGCCGCGGAATCCACTGCACCCCATAAGGTTAAGCACCGCACGTTCCACTACCCCGGTGGGCTCGTCGACTTCGTCAAGCACATCAACCGCACCAAGAGCCCGATCCAGCAGAGCATCATCGACTTCGACGGCAAGGGCCCCGGCCACGAGGTCGAAATCGCCATGCAGTGGAACGGTGGCTACTCGGAATCGGTGCACACCTTCGCCAACACCATCAACACCCACGAGGGTGGCACCCACGAAGAGGGTTTCCGCAGCGCGCTGACGACGGTGGTCAACAAGTACGCCAAAGACAAGAAGCTGCTGAAAGACAAGGATCCGAACCTCACCGGCGACGACATCCGTGAGGGCCTGGCCGCGGTGATCTCGGTCAAGGTCAGCGAACCCCAGTTCGAGGGCCAGACCAAGACCAAACTGGGCAACACCGAAGTCAAGTCGTTCGTGCAGAAGGTCTGCAACGAACAACTCACGCACTGGTTCGAGGCCAACCCCGCCGACGCCAAGGTCGTGGTTAATAAGGCGGTGTCGTCGGCGCAGGCCCGCATCGCCGCGCGCAAAGCGCGAGAGTTGGTGCGCCGCAAGAGCGCTACCGATCTCGGCGGGCTGCCCGGCAAGCTCGCCGACTGCCGCTCCAGCGACCCGCGCAAGTCGGAACTGTATGTGGTGGAGGGCGACTCGGCCGGAGGTTCGGCCAAGAGTGGCCGTGACTCGATGTTCCAGGCCATCCTGCCGCTGCGCGGCAAGATCATCAACGTCGAAAAGGCCCGCATCGACCGGGTTTTGAAGAACACCGAAGTCCAGGCGATCATCACCGCGCTGGGCACCGGTATCCACGACGAGTTCGACATCACCAAGCTGCGCTATCACAAGATCGTGCTGATGGCCGACGCGGACGTTGACGGCCAGCACATTTCGACCCTGTTGTTGACGCTGCTGTTCCGGTTCATGCGGCCGCTGATCGAGCACGGCCACGTGTTCCTGGCGCAGCCGCCGCTGTACAAGCTGAAGTGGCAGCGCAGCGAACCCGAATTCGCCTACTCCGACCGCGAGCGTGACGGCTTGCTGGACGCCGGGCAAAAGGCGGGCAAGAAGATCAACAAGGACGACGGGATCCAGCGCTACAAGGGTCTCGGTGAAATGGATGCCAAGGAATTGTGGGAAACCACAATGGATCCCAGCGTCCGGGTGCTGCGCCAAGTCACGCTCGACGACGCCGCGGCCGCCGACGAACTGTTCTCCATCCTGATGGGCGAGGACGTCGACGCGCGCCGCAGCTTTATCACCCGTAATGCCAAGGACGTTCGCTTCCTGGATGTCTGAGCGATCAGACCCGGCCCACCGTTGACCAACCAACGAGGAATACATGACTGACACCACGCTGCCGCCAGGCGACGACTCCGTCGACCGCATCCAACCGGTCGACATTCAGCAGGAGATGCAGCGCAGCTACATCGATTACGCGATGAGCGTCATCGTCGGCCGCGCGCTGCCCGAGGTGCGCGACGGCCTCAAGCCGGTGCACCGCCGGGTGCTCTATGCGATGTACGACTCCGGGTTCCGCCCGGACCGCAGCCACGCCAAGTCGGCGCGTTCGGTCGCCGAGACGATGGGTAACTACCACCCGCACGGTGACGCGTCGATCTACGACACCCTGGTGCGCATGGCGCAGCCGTGGTCGCTGCGCTATCCACTGGTCGACGGGCAGGGCAACTTCGGTTCGCCGGGTAACGACCCGCCGGCCGCCATGCGGTACACCGAGGCGCGGCTGACCCCGCTCGCGATGGAGATGCTGCGCGAAATCGACGAGGAGACAGTCGATTTCATCCCCAACTATGACGGTCGTGTGCAGGAACCGACCGTGCTGCCCAGCCGGTTCCCCAACCTGCTGGCCAACGGCTCCGGCGGTATCGCGGTCGGCATGGCGACCAACATCCCCCCGCACAACCTGCGCGAGTTGGCCGAAGCCGTCTACTGGTGCCTGGACAATCACGAGGCCGACGAAGAGGCCACCCTGGCCGCGGTCTGCGAGCGGGTCAAGGGCCCGGACTTCCCCACCCACGGTCTGATCGTCGGGTCGCAGGGCATCCACGACGCCTACACCACCGGCCGCGGTTCGATCCGGATGCGCGGAGTCGTTGAGGTGGAAGAGGATTCACGTGGCCGCACCTCGCTGGTGATTACCGAGCTGCCGTATCAGGTCAACCACGACAACTTCATCACCTCGATCGCCGAGCAGGTCCGCGACGGCAAGCTGGCCGGCATCTCCAACATCGAAGACCAGTCCAGCGACCGCGTCGGTCTGCGCATCGTGGTGGAGATCAAGCGCGACGCCGTGGCCAAGGTGGTGCTGAACAACCTCTACAAGCACACCCAGCTGCAGACCAGCTTCGGCGCGAACATGCTCTCGATCGTCGACGGGGTGCCGCGCACGCTGCGGCTCGACCAGATGATCCGCTACTACGTCGCGCATCAACTCGACGTCATCGTGCGGCGCACCACCTACCGGTTGCGCAAGGCCAACGAACGCGCCCACATCTTGCGCGGTCTGGTCAAAGCGCTCGACGCGCTGGACGAGGTGATCGCCCTGATCCGCGCGTCGGAGACCGTGGAGATCGCGCGGGCCGGCCTGATCGAGCTGCTGGATATCGACGAAATCCAGGCGCAGGCGATCCTGGACATGCAGCTGCGCCGGCTGGCCGCGCTGGAGCGCCAGCGCATCATCGACGACCTGGCCAAGATCGAGGCCGAGATCGCGGACCTGGAAGACATCCTGGCCAAGCCCGAGCGCCAGCGCGCGATCGTGCACGACGAGCTGTCCGAGATCGTCGACAAGCACGGCGACGAGCGTCGTACCCGGATCATCGCCGCCGACGGTGACGTCAACGACGAGGACCTGATCGCCCGCGAGGACGTCGTCGTCACCATCACCGAGACCGGCTACGCCAAGCGCACCAAGACCGACCTGTACCGCAGCCAGAAACGCGGCGGTAAGGGCGTGCAGGGCGCCGGGCTCAAGCAGGACGACATCGTGCGGCACTTCTTCGTGTGCTCCACGCACGACTGGATCCTGTTCTTCACCACGCAGGGCCGGGTGTATCGCGCCAAGGCGTACGAACTACCCGAGGCCTCGAGGACCGCGCGCGGTCAGCACGTCGCCAACCTGTTGGCGTTCCAACCCGAGGAACGCATCGCGCAGGTCATCCAGATCCGCGGCTACGAGGACGCCCCTTACCTGGTGCTGGCGACCCGCAACGGTCTGGTGAAGAAGACCAAGCTGACCGACTTCGATTCCAATCGCTCGGGCGGAATCGTGGCGATCAACCTGCGCGACAGCGACGAACTGGTCGGTGCGGTGCTCTGCTCCGCCGAGGAGGACCTGTTGCTGGTCTCGGCCAACGGGCAGTCCATCCGGTTCTCGGCGACCGACGAAGCGCTGCGCCCGATGGGCCGCGCCACCTCCGGCGTCCAGGGCATGCGGTTCAACACCGACGACTATCTGTTGTCGCTCAACGTCGTGCGCGAGGACACGTACCTGCTGGTGGCGACGTCGGGCGGCTACGCCAAGCGCACCGCGATCGAGGAGTATCCGGTGCAGGGCCGCGGCGGCAAGGGAGTCCTGACGGTGATGTACGACCGGCGGCGTGGCAGGCTGGTTGGTGCGTTGATTGTCGATGAGGACAGCGAGTTGTACGCGATCACCTCGGGAGGCGGCGTCATCCGCACCGCAGCGGGCCAGGTCCGCAAGGCGGGACGGCAGACCAAGGGCGTGCGCCTGATGAACCTCGGTGAAGAGAACACGCTGTTGGCCATCGCCCGCAACGCGGAGGAAAACGCGGACGAAGTCGTCGAGGAAAGCGGCGGTGCCGCGGAGTCGGACAGCTAGTCGGCAACGAGCCACTAGACTCAGCCCGACCAGACGTAATGCGACTGCCACCGCGTGGGCGGCCAGGGTAGGAGACCTAAGGAGTCGGGGTGACCTCACCGAACGAGCCGGGCGCCCCCAACAAGGGGGACGGCCCCAACGGGGATGGTTCGGTCGAGCGTGCCGGGGTGCGCCGCGCCGCGCCGCCCGCGCAGGGTGGCCGCAGCCAAGAGGGCGGGGATGGACCGCCCTGGCAGCGCGGCGGCGCCCGGCCTCAGCAGCCGGGACCTCGGCAGGGCGAGCCGCCCACCGAGAAGCGGTCATCCGGTCAGGCCGGCGGCGTCGAAGCCCGGCTGAACCGTTTCATCTCCGGCACCGCGGCACCTGGCGCTCCGTCGCATGCCAAAGAGCCCGAGCCCACGCGTGGTGAGGCAGCGCCGACGGACGCCTACGCCAGCGAGCTACCGGATCTGTCCGGCCCGCTGCCGCGCGGCCCGCACCGCAAGCCCACCCCCGAGCGGTCCGCGGAATCGTCGAGCTCGTCAGGCGCCGGACGTTCGGCCACCGCCGACACCCGGGAGGGACGGGACAGCCGCGACAACCGGGTGCAGGTGTCCCGGCGCACGCGGGGTCCGGTGCGAGCGAGCATGCAGATCCGCCGCATCGACCCGTGGAGCACGTTGAAGGTGTCGTTGCTGCTCTCGGTGGCGCTGTTCTTTGTCTGGATGATCGCCGTCGCGTTCCTCTACCTGGTGCTCGGCGGCATGGGGGTTTGGTCGAAGTTGAACAGCAACGTCGGTGACCTGCTGAACAACACCAGCGGCAGCAGCGGCGAATTGGTATCCAGCGGCACGATCTTCGGCGGCGCCGTCCTGATCGGCTTGGTCAACATCGTGCTGCTGACCGCGATGGCGACCATCGCCGCGTTCGTCTACAACCTGACGACCGATCTGATCGGCGGCGTCGAGGTCACGCTGGCGGACCGCGACTAGCAGTGGATGCTGCGCTTTTGGGAGTAGGGCAGGGATTGCGGTAATCTCGTCGCTCGGCCGTACGCGAGTACGGGCCTATAGCTCAGGCGGTTAGAGCGCTTCGCTGATAACGAAGAGGTCGGAGGTTCGAGTCCTCCTAGGCCCACAACCATGTGCCCGTCAAGACGTTGCGTAAGGCTCGCACTGCCACTGGGACTCATCGCCGTATTGGCAGCGGTGGCGTGGTCACGACGTGGAGTCGAGGTCTGGCACGTGGCTGTGGATGACCAAGGTCAGCCACTTAGTCACGATGAGGGGCCTTAGCTCAGTTGGTAGAGCACCGCCTTTGCAAGGCGGGTGTCAGGGGTTCGATTCCCCTAGGCTCCACAAGTCAGTCCCTTCCCCGCCACCTTGCGTTTGGGCGCGCCGCCCACTCACTACCGCACTCAGTTAACTCTCGCCACGCACTCGCCTCGCACTTAACCGGCGCCGCAAACCGGCCGCGATCGGCTAGCATGCCCGACAACTGACCGGTTGCAACCCAGCGATAAGTCAGCCCACAGCGCAACTCGACCGTTGCTGTGAGGAGGAACGGCTTGTGCGGGCCAATTCATCATCGGGTGCGGATTCAGGACCGGTTATGCCTGTTGTTCCGGTAGTCAAGACGCCCTGTACCCCGGTGGCGGTGATCGGCATGGCTTGCCGACTACCTGGCGGTATCGACTCTCCCCAACGGCTATGGGAGGCGTTGCTGCGCGGCGACGACCTGGTCACCGAGATTCCACCCGACCGGTGGGACGCCGACGAGTACTACGATCCCCAGCCCGGTGTGCCGGGTCGATCGGTGTGTAAGTGGGGTGCATTCCTGGATGACGTGGCCGGCTTTGACCCCGACTTTTTCGGCATCACCGAAAAAGAAGCGACGGCGATGGATCCCCAGCACCGCTTGCTGCTGGAAACCTCATGGGAGGCCATGGAGCACGGCGGCCTGACGCGCAAGATGCTGGCCCGGTCGCGGACGGGCGTGTTTGTGGGACTGATGCACGACGACTACCAATTCGTGCACGCCGAAGCCGACGCCTTGGAGGGGCCGTACGGATACATGGGCAACAGCTTCGCCATGGGGTCCGGGCGGATCGCCTACACGATGGGACTGCAAGGTCCGGCGATGACGGTGGACACCGCATGCTCGTCCGGCCTGGCCGCGGTGCATCTAGCGTGCCGCAGCCTGCATGACGGCGAAAGCGACATGGCCCTGGCCGGCGGCGCCTCGGTGTCGTTTGAGCCGCGCAAATCCTGTTCGGGTTCTGCGATCGGAATGTTGTCTGCAACCGGACGCTGCCACGCATTCGACATCGCTGCTGACGGGTTCGTGGCCGGCGAGGGTTGTGTCGTGCTGTTGCTCAAGCGGTTAGCGGATGCGCTCCGCGACGGCGACCGGATCTTGGCTGTGCTACGCGGCACCGCCGCCAACCAGGATGGCCACACGCCGAACATCGTGACGCCGTCGCGAGGCGCACAAGTCGAAGCCTATCGGGCAGCATTGGCCGGGGCCGGTGTGGACGCCCGCACCGTCGGCATGGTGGAGGCACACGGTCCCGGCACCCCGGTGGGCGATCCCATCGAATACGCCAGCCTGGCAGAGGTGTACGGCCTCGACGGGCCATGCGCGCTGGCATCGGTGAAGACCAACTTCGGGCACACCCAATCGGCTGCCGGAGCGCTGGGGCTGATGAAGGCGGTTCTCGTGCTGCAGCACGGTGTGATTCCGCCCAATCTGCACTTCACCCGACTGCCTGACGAGATCGCACAGATCGAGACCAACCTCTTTGTGCCGCAGGAGAATACGCCGTGGCCCGACAATGGCCATCATGGACCCCGGCGCGCGGCGGTGTCGTCTTACGGGTTCTCCGGAACCAACGTGCATGCCATTGTGGAGCAAGCACCCGAGACGGTCGTGCCGGATGCCGCGCCAACCACTCCCGCTATTGACGGCCCGCTGCTGTTCGCGTTGTCGGCCACGTCGGCCAGCGGACTACGGCAAACGGCCGGGCGCCTCGCTGACTGGGTCGACGCGCACGCATCGGACCTTGCGGCAACGGATCTGGCGTACACGCTTGCTCGCAGGCGTGCGCACCGGTCGGTGCGCACCGCGGTCATCGCACCCACCATCAAGGAACTGACCGAGGGATTGCGCAAGGTCGCCGAAACCGATTTTCCGTATCAGCCCACGGTCGGGCAGGACGATCGAGGCCCGGTATGGGTGTTCTCCGGGCAGGGTTCGCACTGGGCGGCGATGGGCGCCGACCTGCTCGCCGCCGAGCCGGTGTTCGCCGCGACCGTGGCCCAGCTCGAGCCGATGATCACCGGCGAGTCGGGATTCTCTGTCACCGAGGCGATTTCGGTACCCGAGACGGTGAGCGGGATCGATCGGATTCAGCCCACCCTGTTCACCATGCAGGTCGCACTGGCGGCCACGATGAAGGCATACGGTGTGCAGCCGGGCGCCGTGATCGGCCACTCGATGGGCGAGGCCGCAGCCGCGGTTGTGGCGGGAGCGCTGACGCTGGAAGACGGGGTCCGCGTGATCTGTCGCCGCTCGCGGCTGATGTCCACGATCGCCGGTTCCGGGGCGATGGCAGCGGTGGAACTGCCCGCCGAGCAAGTGCTTTTGGAACTGACGGCCCGCGGCGTCGATGACGTTGTGCTGGCGGTGGTGGCCTCGCCACAGTCCACGGTGATCGGTGGCGCCGCGCAAACCGTGCGGGATCTGGTCAATGCCTGGGAGCAAAGGGATTTAGTGGCACGAGAAATCGCCGTCGATGTCGCCTCCCACTCCCCACAGGTCGATCCGATCCTCGACGAGCTGTTCGACCTGCTCGCGGAGATTAAGCCCGCGACACCGCAGCTGCCGTTCTACTCCGCGACCGCGTTCGACCCGCGTGAGCAGCCCGTGTGCGATGCCTGGTACTGGTCGGACAATTTGCGTCACATGGTGCGTTTCGCCGCGGCTGTACAGGCGGCGTTGGAGGACGGCTTCCGGGTCTTCGCGGAGTTGGCTCCGCACCCCCTACTCACCCACGCCGTCGAGCAGACCGCCGGCAGTGTTGGCATGCCGGTGGCCGCGCTCACCGCCATGCGCCGCGACCAACCGCTACCGCACGGCCTGCGCAGCTTGCTGCTGGATTTGTTCAGTGCCGGTGCGGCGATTGACTTCTCGGTGATCTATCCGCGCGGTCAGCTGGTGGATGCACCGCTGCCGGCATGGAGTCACCGCCCGCTGCTGCTGACCCGCAAAGGCCCGGATCCGCGGGCGCGCGGGGCCGGCACGGTTCCGGCGCACCCGCTGCTGGGGGCGCATGTGCGATTGCACGAGGAGCCGGAGCGCCACGTTTGGCAGGGCGAGGTCGGCACCGCGGCCCACCCCTGGCTGGGCGACCACCGGATACACAATGTGGCCGCCCTTCCGGGGGCGGCCTACTGCGAGATGGCGCTGGCCGCGGCTCGCACGATCCTTGGCGAGAAATCTGAAGTTCGCGACATCCGTTTCGAGGCGATGCTGTTGCTGGACGACCAGACGCCGGTATCGGCGGTTGCGTCGGTGACCATGACGGGCGCGGTCGAATTCGTGGTGGAGACCTTCCAGGACGGTACACAGCTTCGGCGGGCGACAGCGGTGCTGCACGCGGGGGTGGATGAGGACCAGCCACCGGCGTACGAGATGCCCGCCCTACTCGCGGCCCACCCATGCCGGCTCGCCGGAACGGAGCTGCGGACCCAGTTCGACGGGCACGGGTTGCAGTACGGCCCGGCGTTCGCCGGATTGGCCGCGGTGCATGGCGCAGAGGAGCCGATCGGCACGGTGCTGGCCGAGGTGGGCCTACCCGGCCCTATCCGCTCGCAACACAGCGCCTACGGCGTCCATCCGGCCTTGTTGGATGCCTGTTTTCAGTCGGTGGCCGCTCATTCCGGCGCCCAGGCCGCAGGTGACGCCGGGTTGCTGCTGCCGCTGGGCGTACGCAGAGTCCGTGCCTATGGTTCTGCTCGCACCGCGCGTTACTGCTATACGAAGGTGACACGGGCTGACGGGGTCGGGTTGGAGGCCGACCTCGATGTGCTCGATGAGCACGGGACGGTTCTGCTGGCCGTGCGCGGGCTGCAACTCGGGACCGGGTCCTCGGAGAGCGCAAACCGCGATCGCGTGCTCAACGAGCGGCTGCTGAGCATCGAGTGGAAACGGCGAACCCTGCCGGATGTGGATCACGTCGGCCCGGGAACGTGTTTGCTGATCAGCACTTCCGCCACCGCCGACGTCATGGCGACAAGCCTGACCGACGCATTGAAGGCCGAGGGTGCCAGGTGCTTGACCATGACATGGCCGCAGCATGCCGATCACCAGGCGAACACCGAATTGGTCGGCAGGCATCTTGCCGACCAGGTCAGCAGGGTCGTCATACTCACCGGCCCCAAGAACGGCAACCCGGAGCAGGAGTGTGGGCTGCTCGGTGGCGACTATGTGCGTCATCTAGTGCGAATCGCCCGGAAAATCACGGACATTGACGAAGAGCCGCCGCGCCTTTACCTCGTAACGCGGAACGCTCAGACCGTGTTGCCGGGCGACGTGCCGAACCTCGAGCAGGCTGGGCTCCGCGGCCTGGTGCGAGCGATCAGCACGGAGTATCCGCATCTGTGCGCCACCCAGATCGACATGGGCGAGGACGGCGAGGCCGAGCGGCTGGCAAGGCAACTGCTGGGGAGCTCGGAGGAGGACGAGACGGCCTGGCGGAAGGGCGAGTGGTATACGGCGCGTCTGAGTCCCGCACCGCTACGCCCTGAGGAGCGGCGAACCACCATGGTGGACCACGAGCACGATGGTCTGCGCATGCAGATCCGCACGCCCGGTGACTTGGAAACGATGGAACTGACTGCCTTCCAACGCGTGTCGCCGGAGGCCGGCGAGATCGAAGTCAAGGTGAGCGCAGCTGGCATCAACTTCGCCGATGTCCTCTTGGCCTTGGGCCGGTATCCGAGCATCGACGGGGATGTGCCGCAGCTTGGTATGGATTTTGCCGGTGTTGTGACGGCGGTCGCTTCCGACGTGACAACTCATCGTGTGGGTGACCGTGTCGGCGGTTTCTCCAAAAACGGTTGCTGGTCCACGTTCACCACATGTGACGCGCGCCTGGCTGTGACCCTGCCGCGGGGGCTCACCGAGGCCCAAGCGGCGGCGGTGAGTACCGCGCACGCCATCGCCTGGTATGGCCTGCACGATCAGGCCAGGATCACCAGCGGTGACCGGGTGTTGATTCACTCCGCCACTGGCAGCGTGGGGCGGGCGGCGATCGCGATCGCCCGTGCCGCGGGCGCCGAGATCTTCGCTACCGCGGGTAGCGAGCACCGCCGAGAACTATTGCGCGAGCTGGATATCCAGCATATCTACGACTCCCGTAGTACCGACTTCGCCGAGCATATCCGCCGTGACACCGACGGAGACGGCGTCGACATCGTGCTCAACTCGCTACCTGGCGCCGCACAGCGCGCCGGGCTGGAAGTGCTGTCCATCGGCGGACGATTTGTGGAGATTGGTAAGCGCGATGTCTACGCCAACACCCGACTGGGGCTCTTCCCGTTCCATCGCAATCTCACGTTCCACTACGTCGACCTGGCACTGATGTCACAGAGTCATCCACAACGGGTAGGCGACCTGCTGGGCACGGTGTACCGGCTCGTCGCAGACGGCGATTTGCCTTTACCGGCAAGCACTCACCAACCGATCGGCGATGCGGCCACCGCAGTCCGCACGATGAGCGCGGCCGAGCAGACGGGCAAGATCGTGCTCGACGTGCCCCGGTCCGGACACACCAGCGTCGTGGTGCCGCCCGAACAGGCCCGGCCTTTCCGGAACGACGGTTCCTACATCGTCACCGGCGGTCTGGGTGGCATCGGACTGTTTCTCGCCGAGAAAATGGCCGCGGCCGGTTGTGGGCGCATTGTGCTCAGCTCCCGTTCTCAGCCCAATCCCAAGGCGCTGGAAACGATCGAGCTCATCCGGGCGATGGGCACCGACATCGCGGTGGAATGCGGCGACATCACTGAAGTCGACACAGCGCCGCGTTTGGTACGTGCGGCGACCGCCACCGGGTTTCCGTTGCGTGGGGTGCTGCACGCCGCTGCGGTATTCGAAAACGCGATGCTGGCGAACGTGACTGACGAGCTCATCGACCGAAATTGGGCTCCAAAGGTCTACGGCGCGTGGAACTTACACCAGGCCACGTCCACGCTGCCCCTGGATTGGTTCTGCTTGTTCTCCTCGGCGGTAGGCCTGGTGGGCTCGCCCGGGCAAGGGCCGTACGCCGCCGCTAACGGCTGGCTGGACGCATTCGCGCGGTGGCGCCGAACTCAAGGCCTACCCGCCACCGGAATCGGGTGGGCATTGTGGGCCGAGGTCGGTCGCGCCGCAGAGCTCCGAGCCGAGGCCGGTGAGGATTTGGCGCCCGGACGCGACGGCGAAGGCACCGCCATCGCGCACTGGCGCGACACCGCTTTCACCGCCGACGAGGGTGGCTACGCATTCCAGGCTCTGCTGTGCCATGACCGCGCGTACTCCGGGTATGCAAAGCTGACGGGAACGCCGTGGTTCGCCGCCTACGCGCACCGCAGCCGGTTCGCTGAACTGTTCCGGTCCAACGATCAAAGTGCGTCGGCAGCGGGCGAATTGCTGAACGAGTTGTATGCGCTGCCATCGGAGGAGTGGCCCGTCCGACTACGGCGGATGATCTCCGATGCGGTCAGCCTGATTCTGCGTCGCACCATCGATCCGGACCACCCGCTCTCCGAATACGGTCTCGACTCCATGGGAAACCTCGAGCTGCGCACCCGCATCGAGGCTGAGACAGGGATACGCGTCACCACCAACGACATCACCACCATTCAGGGCTTGGCCGGACTGTTGTGCGAAAGGCTCGCTCCTACGGGTGGTCTCGGGCCCGCCGCAATAGGTCAGCACATCGAAACGCCGGCCGAGCCGCAAGTCGACTAGAGGAGGGCCGGGTGTTCGTAGGTGCAGGGCCAGCGCACGGGCTGTTCGTGGGAACGGTGTATGACTGGGCGCCGGAGACGGGCAAAGTCGTTTCTTGGCAGCCATCGTCGGCCTCGCTGGCGAAAGCCCGGCAAGCCCCGATAAGTGATGTACCGCTCAGCGCAATGCAAGAAGCGCACCTTCGCGGCTTTTCCCGCTACGCGGCCCGCGGGCTCGATTATGCGCGCCTGGTAATCGGCACCGGAGACGAGCCCGGTCGTTGCGACGTTCGTACCATGGGCTACGTCATAAACTCGCACCTGCGGCGGCACAAGACTTATCACAGTTGGTTCGAGTACGAAGGCACGGAAAGCATTGTGCGGCATACGATCGTCGAGCCGGCCGACATCGAGTTCGTCCCGGTCCGGCAGGGCGACATGACGCCACAAGAGTGGCATCAGTTCGTGCTGTCCACTCCGGATCCGGTGGAGTGGGATTGCTTCAGGTTCGGCATTATTCAGCGCGAGGACCACTTCACGATTTTCTCGATTGTCGATCACCTGCACTGTGACCCGACAATCATTGCGGGCTTATACACCGAAATCGTGATGAACTACCGTGTCCTGGTAGCCGGCCGTGCGCTCGTCCAGGTACCGCCGGCGGCCAGCCATGACGATTTCTGCATCCGGGAGCAGCAGCACGTATCGTCTCTGACCTTGGATTCCGCCGAGGTACGCAGGTGGATCGAGTTCGCCGAGAACAACGGTGGAACCCTACCGGACTTCCCACTGCCGCTTGGTGATCTGTCGCAGGCCACGGGTGGCGACCTGGTGGTCGATCGGCTGATGGATCAGCAACAGACGGCCGAATTCGAATCCCGCTGCATCGCGGCGGGGGCGCGCGTCAGCGGCGGTTTGTTTGCCTGCATAGCTCTCGCGCAGCATGAGTTAACCGGCGCCACAACGTATTATGGCCTTGCGCCGACCGACAAGCGCAGGTCGCTGGCGGAATTTTCGACAATGGGCTGGTTCACCGGCGTGGTTCCGTTCACGGTACCTGTCAACCCGGCATCCTTCGAAGAGACCGCCCGTGCCGCGCAGGCTTCCTTCGATTCGAATCTGGACCTCGCCAACGTGTCGTTTAACGAAATATTGAAATTGGCGCCCTGGCTCAGGGCATGGGGCCCGAACTGCACGATGGTCAACTACATGGATGCGGGCCTCCCTCCCTTCTCCGCGACTGTCGCCTCCCACATGAAAAACGCGAAGGTCAGCATCTACTGCGACCCCAGGGATCCGGCGCACCTCTATTTCTCGGTGATCCGTCTCTTCGATGAGGTGTCCATGTGGGTGAACCTCCCGAAAAATCCGATCGCCAAAGACTCCGTGACCCGCTACCTGCAAGCGATGAAATCCGTCTTGAAGCGCGTCGCGGACGGACGTCGTGCAAGTCAACCAATCGAACTATCCGGATGAAAATCGTGTTGGCCGCCCATGGGACTCGCGGCGACGTCGAACCCTGCGCCGCAGTTGGTTTGGAGCTGCTGCGCAGGGGCCACGACGTGCGCATAGCGGCTCCACCCAACCTGCTCGGCTTCGTGGAGTCGGCCGGCCTTACTGCGGTCGGTTACGGACCAGATTCGCAGAAGCAGGTCAGGGCGGTCGCGGACTTTGTTCACCACGCCTTCAAGCCGCAGAATCCCGTCAACTTGGTGCGCACCGGCAAGGACCTCTTCGTCGAGGGTTGGGCGCAGATGAGCAGGACGCTGGTGTCGCTGGCGGACGGGGCCGACCTGCTGGTAACGGGCCAGACGTACCACGGCGTCGTTGCCAATGTTGCGGAGTACTATGACATTCCGCTGGCGGCGCTCCACCACATGCCGATCTGCGTCAATGGACAACTCGCCCTGCCATCGCTACCGTCGCCGGCACCCCTGGTCCGCTCCACTCTGCGGGCAGCTTGGCGGCTGTATTGGCGCATCACCAAGGACGCCGACGACGCACAGCGTCGTGAACTCGGCCTACCGCGCGCGGCGGCCCCCGCGGCCAAGCGGATGGCGGAACGTGGATCGGTCGAAATCCAGGCCTACGACGAGGCTTGCTTTCCGGGCCTCGCAGCCGAATGGACTGGCCGGCGCCCCTTCGTCGGCGCGCTGACGATGGAGTTGCCGACGGATTCCGACGGTGAGGTCGCGTCGTGGGTTGCCGCGGGAACGCCGCCGATCTACTTCGGTTTCGGCAGCACGCCGGTCCAAGCTCCCGCCGACACGATCGCCATGATCGCCGCAGCTTGCGCGGAGCTCGGCGAACGGGCCTTGATTTATTGCGATGCCAGCGGCCCCAACGGCGTGTCACCTCCCGAGCGCGTGAAGCTTGTTGATCTGCTCAACTATTCGTCCATCCTTCCGATCTGTCGCGCGATCGTCCACCACGGTGGTGCGGGCACCACGGCCGCGGGCCTACGGGCAGGAATCCCCATGTTGATCCTTTGGGACGTGGCCGATCAGCCGCTATGGGCAGCGCAGGCGACACGTATGAAAGTCGCTCGCGCTCAACGCTTATCGACCATCACCCAAAGATCGCTGATCTCACATTTACGTCGTATTCGAGCGCCGCACTACGTGGCCCGTGCTGGCGAGATCGCCGCCCGAATGACCAAGCCTGCCGAAAGTGTCGGCGCTGCGACCGATCTCATAGAAGGCATCGCCCGCCGGGAGCGTGGCCGATGATGTGGGGCACGGTGCTGGCGATCGCCCTCTGGGTGTCGATCGACCCGACGCGTCTGGTCATCGGCGGGGTGTTGATGTCACGCCCCCGGGCCCGGCACAACCTTTTTGCGTACTGGCTGGGCGGTCTGGCAGCCGGCGTCGCCCCCGGCGTTGGCGCGCTTGTCCTGCTGCACGGTTCGCTGCTGAAGGATATGGAAGAGGCGAGGT
Organism: Mycolicibacterium vulneris; assembly: GCF_002104765.1. Classification (GTDB taxonomy): domain Bacteria; phylum Actinomycetota; class Actinomycetes; order Mycobacteriales; family Mycobacteriaceae; genus Mycobacterium; species Mycobacterium vulneris. Next base: position 286,135 of record NZ_NCXM01000003.1, on the reverse strand, counting down.
CCACGCTCGCACGCTTCACGAGTGGCTATTTCCAAGTCGCCGTCGGTGTGCTCATGCTGTTGATCGCGGTAGTTGTGTCGGCGGGGTCGTACGGCGGCGCTCCGTCCCCGACTCTGCAGCCCACACCGACCCCATCCGCCTGGGTAATTGCCCGCATGCGTCATGCGCTGCAAGGCGGAAATCCGTGGGTGGCGTTCGGGATTGGCGTGGTATCGACCATGCCGCCCATCGATTATCTCTTCGTGCTCGTCATCATCGTCTCCTCGGGAGCCGGAATCGCGACTCAGCTCGGCGCGGTCGTGATATTCACCGTCATGGTGCTTGTTCTCGTGGAGGTCCCGCTCGTCAGCTGTCTGGTAATGCCGGCGAGAACCGAGTTGGCCATGCTGCAGCTGCAGCGGTGGGCCGCCGTTAACCGTCGGCGGATTCTCATTGTCGTCCCCGCTGTGGCGGGGTTAATGCTGGTGAGCGCTGGTATGAGCAGCATTTGAGCGGCGAAGGGCGTTCATCTTGACCCGCTGGCCCGCGGCGAGTAGGTCTTGCGCGCTTCGGGGTGCGTCCACCGAGCTGTTGGGCGGGCGTAGCCGCTGATCAGCGGGGGCGCTCTCCGTCCGAGCCTGTCCACGTTCGATTGGACGAATTGGAAGGGATAGGAGGTATGTTGCTCGATGACCGCGCGGAGGTCCTCCATCGACGCGTGCCACGGCATGTCGTACCGCGCCAGGTTCGTCTTGAGGAACGGGAATCGGAAATCCTCGATCAGGCCGTCCCAACAGTAGAGAGTGCTGTTATTTCGTGCGGAGCGTTCGCCGGCCCAGCGCTGCGCCGATGAGCGCCCATAGGTTGTTTTGACGGTGGCGGCGGAGACGAACGGTTTGATCTGCAAGCCTGCATTACGAGCGCGTTTGGATAAGCCGACCTCGTACCGCCAGACAAGGGTGCCTTTATGGACGACGTACTGGAAGTTGTTCCAGAAATCGTCGAGGAAGGCGCGAGTGCGTGAGTTGAGATCCCATCCCACAAAGAAAGATTGGAGGTGGGGGGCCATCTGGGTATTTTCGATGGGGCCGTACATGTCGGCATCGTGGAACGAGTTCCACATCTCCTCGAGGGGAAAGAGGGGGCCGAACACGCTGTCGTTGGCGATGACGAACCGGTCGAACTGATCGAGCGACCAGCCGCGCTGCCGGAGGATGCACCACGCGAGGTGCCACGAGCCGAAGTCGTAGGCAAGCGTGCGGCGGGTGTAAATGCCCGCACAGAAGGGCCGGATGGGAGCGACCGATTCCGCCGAGAGGATGGGTGAGCCGGAAACGAAAACGATGGCTGCACCAAGTCCTTGCAGCGCCTTCAGGTAATAGGTGACGTAAGGATCGACGATGCCCTGGGGATCGAAGTGTGCGAATAGAACGAGCGTGCGGCGACCCGATGGAGGCTGCGGTGGAAGCCCCAGGTGGCTTTCGCGCAGAAAACGTAAAGTGTCGCGGTTCAGGTGGTGTCGCACGACTGCCACCGTGCGCTCGGATTCGGCTAGCAGCATGTTCGACAGTTTCACGACGCCCCCTGCAACAGGTAGTGGCACCGGTGCGCGGACTCCGCGATCGCCCGTGGCGCTGGCACTAAGCGTCCAAGCGGGCGAATTGGTTCTGGCGGTACCGCTCGACGCAGGCTGCCCTTCTCACCTTGCCGCTAGTGGTGATGGGAATCGAACCAGGCGCTACCACAACGAGATCCGCGATGCGCAGGCCGTGCATGTTGGAAATCGCAGAGGTCACTTGACGTTTGACGACGTTGAACCTATCAGCCGCGTCCTCGTGGGAGTCGGTGCGATCCTTGAGCTCGATGATTGCGACGACCTTGTCCGTGCCGTCGTCCGGAACCGCAATCGCCGCGCATCGTCCCGGCGTGATGCTCTGGATCGTTGCTTCAAGGTCGTCGGGAGAGTGGTTACGCCCGTACACGATCAAAAGATCCTTGATCCGGCCGATGATGAACAGCTCGCCGTCGCAGATGAAGCCCGAATCTCCAGTTCTCAGCCACGGCCCTTCCGGGGTGCCGTCGGACGGAGTGACAAGCGTTGCGCCGAATATCTGCGTCGACTCTTGGGGCCGCTGCCAGTAGCCGGTTGCGACGTTGTCCCCGTGCACCCAGATTTCACCGGTCGTTCCCGCCGGACACTCGATGCTGTTCTCCGGATTGACGATTCGCACCATCGGCGATTCCGGAACGCCGTAGCTGACGAGCGCTGTACCGCCCCCGTCTGCCCGACGCTTCGCGCGGCCCGCGGTCAGCTCTTCGGAGTCGAAATGAACGATCTGGGGTGGTTGACCCGCTTCGCGAGTCGCGACATACAACGTTGCTTCTGCCATCCCGTATGAGGGCCGTAGCACCCTGTCGTGCAGGTTGAAGGGCGCGAACCTCTCGGTGAAGCGCTGCAGAGTTGCGGGCTGTACGCGCTCGCTCCCGTTGAGGATGCTGAGCACGTTTCCAAGGTCGAGCCCGGCCAGGTCATCGTCCGATGTTTTTCGTGCCGCTAATTCGAAGGCGAAGTTAGGTCCTGCCGACAGTGAGTGACTGTTGCCGGCAAGCCATTGCATCCACCGGGCCGGCCGCTGCAGAAACGCGACGGGACTGGCAAGGACAGCGCGAAATCCGGTCAGAACCGGAAAGATGATTCCGAGATGCAACCCCATGTCGTGGTAGAAGGGCAGCCAGGACACCACAGTGGTGTCCGGCGGGGCAACTCCCCCATGGTCCCCGAAGAAGTCAGCATTGATCTGGCCGAAATTCGCCATGACGTTTTTGTCCGTAACCATGACGCCGACGGGGGTACGGGTCGATCCGGACGTGTACTGCAAATACACTGTCTCTGTTGAATTCTCGACCCGCGCAGCGGACGCCTTCTTCGAGTCGAGGTCCAACAAATCAACTTCGATAAATGACGGGACGGCTTCGCCGGCCTTCGATTCGAGACCCGCGGCGATATCGCCCGCGACAGACGATGTCGTGAGAATGACCGCGGGCGACGCGTCACCCAGCACCGCGTCAATACGCTCATCGCTGGCCCCACCCAGGGGGACCGCGATGAGCCCGGCCTGTAATGCGCCGAGAAACGCGCTGATGTAGTCAAGTCCTGGCGGCGCCAGTATCACAGCGCGGTCGCCATTTGATCCGTGAAGCCTGAGCTCCCGTGCAATATTAAGCACCCGTCGATACAGCTGTGACCACGTCAGGCTTTCGGCAATTCCGGCCGGGTCCTGTTCGTAATCCATAAATGTGAACGCCGTCTGGTTGGGCTGCAGACTGGCACGTTCGCGCAGCAGTGTCGGAATGGGACACTTAAGCATGGGCGTCAGGCTACCTCGGCGATTACCGCTGCGCCGGTTTTGCGCCAGAGACGATGCGCGGCTCCAGCAGACGACCATCGAAAGCCTCATCGACCGGCTGAACAGCAACCCAATGCTGCTGAAACTGTTGAATTTGCGGTTCAAATACGGTTACCGGTTCCTCAGCCGCCTGCTCATAAGGGACGACGTATTGTTCCTGAACTACGGATACGAGGAGAGCCCGCCGATGGCCCTGCCACTGGCGGCGTCCGACGAGCCCGATCGATTTCCTATCCAGCTCTACCACCGCACGGCGACCCAGGTGGATCTCGCCGGCAAAAAGGTGCTCGAGGTCAGTTGCGGCCATGGTGGCGGGGCTTCGTATCTGATGCGGACTCTGCGCCCGGCCTGCTATACGGGGCTGGATCTGAACACGGTCGGCATCGAATTCTGCCAACAGAGGCACAAGCTGCCCGGTCTGAACTTCGTGGCGGGCAATGCCGAGAGCCTGCCCTTTCCCGATCGGTCCTTCGACGCGGTGATCAATGTCGAAGCCGCGATCAACTACCAAAACGTGCCCAAGTTCTTCGCCGAGGTGGAGCGTGTGCTGCGCACGGGAGGGCATTTTCTGTACGCCGATATCCGCTATGCCGACGAAATCGCCGCCTGGGAGACGGACCTGGCCAACGTCCCGATGCGCCGGGTGTCGGAGCAGACCATCAACGCTGAGGTGATGCGCGGGCTGGAGAAGAATCGGTTCTTCGACCAGATCACTCGTCGGCTACCGAATATCGCGTTGTTGCGCGGCATAGCCGATGACTACGCGGGTGGGCGGGGGTCGTTGATCTACCGCCGGCTGGAAAACGGCGAGGCGTCGTACCGGTTGTTCTGCTTTGCCAAGGATTGAGGCGTGGTTGTCCTGAAACTTCGGGCCGGTGTCACCGCGCGTGAAACTAGGGCTCCCTGGTGAGTGTCCAACGGCTTATTCTTTGAATACCCCAGCAAACGCCTGGGGTCTTCAGTTGGCGGAGGGTCGGATGACGGCCGTAGCGGCGTGCCAGACGTGCGGCACCGAGTTCCTCGAGAATGCACGGTTCTGCCACGGATGCGGCTCGCCGGTTACCGACCCCGCCGCACGTGCGGAGTACAAGCAAGTATCGGTGCTGTTCGCCGACGTGGTGCATTCCATGGACATCGCCGCCGCGGTTGGTGCGGAGCGGCTGCGCGAAATCATGGCCGAACTGGTCGACCGCTGCAGCAAGGTGGTACACCGCTACGGGGGCACGGTCGACAAGTTCACCGGCGACGGGATCATGGCGGTGTTCGGCGCGCCCGTAGCAATGGAAGACCACGCTCTTCGCGCCTGTCTGACGGCCTTGGGTGTCCAGGAAGACATCAAGCAGCTTGCGGCCGATGTCCAACAGCGCGACGGTGTGGACCTTCAGCTGCGGGTGGGACTGAACTCGGGTCAGGTCATCGCGGGTGACGTCGGTTCGGGACCGTTGGGCTACACCGCAATTGGCGCGCAAGTCGGGATGGCGCAACGGATGGAATCTGTGGCACCGCCGGGTGGTGTGATGCTCAGCGAATCCACCGCCCGGCTCGTTCAGCCGGGCGCCCTGCTGGGCGAAACGGAGCAGGTGCGCATCAAGGGCAAAGCTTTCCCGGTGCTGGCCCGCCGTCTCCTCAGCCTGACCGGCGGTCCCCAGCGAAGTGACGACTTGCAAGGCGCGTTGGTCGGGCGAGAGCTCGAAGTGACAACGATCGCCGGCCTCCTGGATCGATCGATGAGCGGGCGGGGGTGTGTCGTCTGTGTTGCCGGGCCGCCAGGCATCGGCAAGACGCGACTCACCGATGAGGCGGTCGCGATGGCCCATCGTCGCGGTGTTGTGGTGTCTTCGGTTTTCTGCGAGTCGCATACCAGCGACGTGCCCTTTCTCGTGGCAGCGGGGCTGTTGCGCGAAGCCGCCCGGATAACCGGTCTCGACGACGAAGCAGCGCGCATACAGGTGCGCGCCGGCGTCCCCGACGCTTCCGATGAGGATGTGCTGCTGCTCTACGACCTGATGGGTATCCGTGACCCCGACACACCGCCCCCGACAATCCATCCCGATGCACGGCGACGACGGTTGAGCGCATTGATCAACTCGTTGTCATTGAACCGCACCCAACCGGTTCTCTACGTCATCGAGGATGTGCATTGGATCGATCAGGCCAGCGAGTCGATGCTGGCCGAGTTCCTCACCGTCATACCCCAAACGCCGTCGATGGTGCTGATCACCTACCGTCCCGACTATCGCGGCGCGTTAGCGGAAGTGCCTGGCACACAGACAATCTCGCTGGCGCCGCTGAGCGATTCGGAAGCCGCGGTGCTGCTTGACGAATTGCTGGGCACCGATTCGTCGGTCGCGGGGATCAAAGCGCTCGTGGCCGAACGGGCGGGCGGAAACCCGTTTTTCGCACAGGAGATGGTGCGCGAGCTTGCGGAGCGTGCTGTGCTCACAGGTGACCGCGGCGGTTTCACCTGCGCCACAGATCTGGCCGAGGTCACCGTTCCGGCCACCCTGCAGGCCACGATCGCCGCGCGCATCGACCGTTTGGATCCCGACGCCAAGCAGACTCTGAACGCCGCGGCGGTGATCGGCTCGCGCTTCACGCCGGAACTCCTCGCCGCGGTGGGCAATGCCCCTGCTCTCGAGGCACTCCTGAAGGCTGCGCTGATCGATCAGGTCCGATTCACACCCGGCACCGAGTTCGCGTTCCGCCACCCGCTGATTCGCGCTGTGGCCTACGAATCACAACTGAAAGCCGATCGCGCCCAGATGCACCGCCGTCTGGCCGCCGCCATCGAAGCCCGCGAGCCGGAATCGAGCGACCAGAACGCGGCGCTGATCGCCGAACATCTGGAAGCCGCGGGTGACTTGCACGACGCCTACGGCTGGCACATGCGCGCGGCAATGTGGGCGAGATACCGCGATATCGCTGCGGCACGTCTGAGTTGGGAAAGTGCCACGCGGATCGCCGACGCACTGACCGCCGATAACCCGGACCTGGCGGCCATGTGCATTGCTCCCCGCACCATGTTGTGCGGCATCGCCTGGCGGTTGCATGTCAGCAACGTCGGGGACCGTTTCGAAGAGTTGCGGAAATTGTGCAGTGCCGCGGGGGACAAGCCGTCACTGGCCATTGCGATGGCGGGACTCGTGGTGAATCACGCGTTCCAGGACAGGGTGCGCGAGGCGTCGCGGCTGGCTTCCGAAGCCGTCGCTCTTATCGAGTCCATCAGCGATCCGACCTTGACGGTAGGGCTGTCCTTCACCCCTATCCGCGCCAAGATGGCAAGTGGCGAGTGGTCCGAGATGCTGCGCTTGTCACAGCGAGTCATTGACCTCGCCGAAGGAGACCCGACGAAGGGCAACTTCCTCTTCGGGTGCCCCCTGGCGCTCGCCTTTGCGCAGCGGGCTACCGCCCGTTACGCGCTGGGACTTCCCGGGTGGCGAGATGACCAGCGGCGCGGCCTGGCCGTGGCGCAGGGCGCCGACTCGTTGTCCTACGTCACCGTCGTCAGCTACGTGTACACCGCGGCGGTACCGGCCGGCGCGTTGCGGCCCCACGATTCGACGTTGCGCGAGATCGAGGATGCCTTGGCGATTGCCGAACGATCCGGCGACAACCTCCAGGTGGGGGTCGCCTGGTTGACCTTGGGCCTTGCGCTGGTACACCGGCGTTCGGATGCCGAACGTGATCGCGGACAGCAGTTATTGGCGGAGGTCCGCGAAGTGTTCCTGCGCGGGGGGCACTTCTTGTGCGATATACCGATGATTGATGTGTACGTGGCCCGCGAGACGGCTCGGCGTGGAGATCAGGACCAGGCGATAGCGGAGATGCGTGCGGGCGTCGACCATCTCGCTCGGGCGGGGCAATTATTGTCGTGGGGCATTTTGGCGACGGGTGTTCTGGTGGAGACCCTGCTCGACCGCGGGGCGGAGCGTGATGTCGCCGAAGCTGAGGCCGCAATCGAGCGGTTGGCGGCTGCGCCGGCCGACGAGGGCCTGCTGATAAGGGAGATCTGGTTGCAGCGGGCGAGGGCCTTATTGGCGCGGGCTCGCGGCGATGTCGGCGCTTACACACACTTGAGGGATCGCTACCGCGACCTGGCGAGAACGCTTGGCTTCGAAGGCCACATCGCGTGGGCAGAGGCGATGCAATAGAAGCAGCCTTCGGCCGCCCGTGACTAATCTTCCTTCACTGCCTTCGTGTAGGACGAACCGAGAAAGCGTTCCACCAAGGCGCGCTCAGCGATCGGATCTTTGAGCGGCCAGGCCCACAGTGCCAGGAAGACGCGGATCAGCCACTGCGCGGCCAGCGGGTCGTCGTTGTCGGGCCCCAGCATCTCGGCGGCCAAGGCGGTCACCGTGGGTGAGCTGATGACCCAATCGCTGACCGGGGCAGCGTGGATCGACCGCATGAGCTGAGCCAGCGGATCGGAGCGTAGGCGTTCCAATGCCATGATCGTGGCGGTCACGACCCGCTCGGGGCCTCGAAGGTCCTTGATGGCCCGCCGTGTGGCGTCGACAATGCGAGCCGCTTGAATACCGACCACGGCGTCGCGGATGGTCGCCTTGCCGCCGGCATGCCGGTAGATCGTTGCGGGCGAGCAGTGCACCCGGGCCGCCAAGGCCTCGATCGTGAATCCTTCGTATCCCTGGCGCGCGATGAGGTCGGCCGCCGCGTTGTAGATCCGTTCGGCGGCTTCGCTACGGCGATCGCGGCCCACCAACCAGTCGTCACGCGGCATTCACCCATGCTCCACCACGTTGCGCGATGCGGAAATACTTCTCGCAATGTGAGAAATCTTCGGTAGTTTTCATCACGCGAATCGGCTGCTGGCGGCGGGTACGCGCGGTCGTTCCCCGTCGACCGGAGGCGCGACGGCTCCTCAACTTCTCGGCATCCCATTGACGCTGCGGTGAGCTGCATCGAGCCTGAAACACATGGCGGTCTTGGACAGTGCGATCGAATTCTTCAGCAGCGAGGCGATCCAGGATCCCTACCCGCTGTTCGACCGCATGCGTGCCGAGGCGCCGGTGCACCGCATCGGCGATTCCGTGTTCTACGCGGTGTGCGGTTGGGACGCCGTACTCGAGGCAGTCGACCGCGTCGAAGATTTCTCGTCGAATCTCACCGCCACCGTGGTCTTCCATGACGACGGCTCCGTCACCCCGCTCGACATGGGGCCACCGGGAGGCCCTGCCCACGCGTTGGCCACGGCGGACGACCCGGTACATGCGATGCACCGGAAGATCCTGCTGCCCCACTTGTCGGCCAAACGTGTTCGGATCATTGAAGAATTCGCCGCCCAGACCGCGGACCGTCTCTGGGACGAGAATCTGCGCGATGGCCGGATCCACTGGATGAGTGCGATAGCCAACCGGTTGCCGATGATGGTGGTCTGCAAGCTGCTGGGTCTGCCGGACGATGATGTCGACAGGCTCATTCGGCTCGGCTACGCCACCACCACGTTGCTCGACGGGATCGTCACACCCGACCAGCTCGCAGCGGCCGGGGCCGCGGCAATGGAACTCTCCGGCTATGTCCTCGAGCACTTCGAAAAGGCAAGCGACAACAGAGAAGACGGTTTGATCGCCGATCTGGCAGCCCGCTGCGCGTCGGGTGAGCTCGCGCAGCTGCCGGCGCTCGGGATCATGCTCACCCTCTTCAGTGCCGCCGGAGAGTCGACGGCGTCGCTGCTGGGCAGCGCGGCCTGGATCCTCACCGATCGCCCCGCGATCCAGCAGCAACTTCGCGAAAACCCGCAATTACTAAGCAGTTTCATCGAAGAGACGCTGCGCTTCGAGTCGCCGTTTCGCGGTCATTACCGCCACGTGTGGCGCGACACCACGCTGGCTGGGGTCGAGGTGCCGGCCGGCGCGCACTTGTTACTGATGTGGGGAGCCGCCAACCGCGACCCGACGCACTTTGCGGATCCGGACGAGTTCCGGCTCGACCGCGCGGCCGCCAAGAGCCACGTGAGTTTCGGCAGGGGCGTGCATTTCTGCGTAGGAGCCGCGCTGGCTCGCTTGGAGGCCCACATCGTGCTGCGGATGCTGCTCGAGCGCACCTCATGGATCGACGCGACCGACATCGGCGACTGGCTGCCGAGCATCCTGGTCCGGCGCCGCGAACGGCTTCAGCTGGCTGTGCGGTGATCCTAGGGCCGCGGCTGCACGTCGACGCTGGGCGGACGCGACTGCGGGTCCTGAGGCTTCGCCCGCACGGAGCGCCGGACGAGGGTGAACACGACGGCGCCCCCGGCGAGGACCGCGACGGCGGCGCCGGCAAAGACCAACGGGCGCTTGCCGCGACGCTGCGCGCGCCGCGCATCCTGCAGCGCCTGGGGCAGGCTCGTGACCACTTCCTGCGCCGCGGCCAATTCCTGGGCCAGGGTTTCCTGGGCCGCGGCAAGGTCTCGGGCCAGCCGACCCTCTTGATACCGACGACGCAGCTTCGAGGCGGTCGACTGCGCGGACTGGACACTCAGGCCGACCACTCCCCGGGTGACGTCCACCGGCCCCTGCGCCGAATAGGTCAGGCCGCGGGCCAGTCGCTGCCGCGGGGTCAGCCGGGACTCCGTCTTCGCGCTCATCTGTCGCCTTCCTGTCCCGTGGGTAGAGCTGGCGTGAAGCCGGCCCGCTATCTGAACAGACTGCCAGCATAGGGACGTCGGCGCCGCCTTGGGTGACACCGCGTGCGGCAACGCCCGCCCGTAGTGGCAGACTCTGGTGCCGTGACCAACAGCCCCTTTCAGACTGCTACCGCGACGCTCCACACCAACCGCGGCGACATCAAGGTCGCCCTCTTCGGAAACCACGCGCCCAAGACCGTCGCCAACTTCGTTGGCCTGGCGCAGGGCACCAAGGAGTACTCGACGCAGAACGCATCGGGAGGCTCGTCCGGCCCGTTCTACGACGGCGCGGTCTTTCACCGGGTGATCCGGGGCTTCATGATCCAGGGCGGCGACCCGACCGGGACCGGTCGCGGCGGCCCGGGCTACAAATTCGCGGACGAGTTCCACCCCGAACTGCAATTCGACAAGCCCTACCTGCTGGCGATGGCGAACGCTGGCCCCGGCACCAACGGCTCGCAGTTCTTCATCACGGTCGGCCAAACCCCGCACCTGAACCGGCGCCACACGATCTTCGGTGAGGTGACCGACCCCGAGTCGCAGAAGGTCGTTGACGCGATCTCGACGACGGGCACCGACGGCAACGACCGTCCCACCGAGCCGGTCGTCATCGAGTCGATCACCATCTCCTGAGCCGGCCGTAGGCCGAGGGCCGATCAGCCTTGCTGACGGCCCGCGTAGCCCGCTGCCGTGAGCGCGTCGAGTACCTCCAGCGGATCGGTTCCGAGGTCCCAGCGGGAGAACAACGCCAGGTCGCCATCGCCCGTCTCGACCTCGAGCAACCGCACTTTGCGTCCGTAGCGGCGGAACTCGATGATGCGGATGATCTTGATGTCGGAATGCTGCAATACCTGCGTCCGGAACCAGCCGCGGCGCACCAGGCCGCCGGGCGTGATTGCCAGCTTGGGACGCGCGTGCCACGACACGCCGGCAAACAAGATCAGACCCGCCGCGGCAACGCCCGCCAGAATGCGCCCCGGCGGGTCTGTGACCACCGTCACAGCCGCGATAGCCATCAGAACCCCCGCGGCTCCACAACCTGCGATTCCCGCCGTGTGCGGCTGCCATTGTGTTTGCTGCATGCGGTCCTTAACCCCTCCCACCACTGCCTATGCAGTTATCCACATCAGCTATCAACAGTGGGGATAAATCACACGCGTGTGATTGGGTGGTTACAAAGTTGCTGACGCGGTGACGAATAAGGCCGAAAATGAATTCATTGCGGCGACTGTCCTGCTCAGTGCCAGCGCATCGTGAGCAACAAACCGGTGATCATGAAAGCGAACGCGATCGCGTAGTTCCACGGGCCCAATTGGGCCATCCAATTGAGAGCGGTCGGCGCCTGGCTCCCGACGGCGGCCAACTGGAACACCATCAGCCAGACGAGGCCGACCAGCATGAGACCGATGAACAGCGCGACGAACCACACACTCGAGGGCCCGACCTTGACCTTCACCGGGGTACGGCTGACCGCGCCGACGGTGAAGTCGTTCTTCTTGCGAACCTTGGACTTGGGCATGATTACCTCGCGGATTACCTCAACGACACGGTGAGCGGGACGGGGTGCAACGATAAGCACTGCAGCTGCAGCCATAGCTTGGCTACGAGACTAACTCACCTGGGGCGGTGACCAGGAAACGGAGAGGCGATGATCCAGACGCGCCGATCGCCATGGCGCTGGGGCGTCCCGGTCGTGTGTCTGCTGGCCGGTCTGCTGCTCGCCGCTACCCACGGCGTCTCCGGGGGCGCCGAGATCCGCCGCAGTGACGCCCCGCGGCTGGTGGACCTGGTCCGCGAGACCCAGTCGTCGGTGAACCGTCTCAGCGCGCAGCGCGAAGCGCTGGCGGGCAAGATCGACGCCGCGCACGGGCGGTCGTCCGATGCCGCGCTGGCGGCCATGCTGCGGCGCTCCGGCCAGCTCGCCGGCGAGGCGGGAATGAGCCCGGTGCATGGGCCGGGCCTGGTGGTCACTCTCGCGGACGCACAGCGCGACGCCAACGGCCGTTTTCCCCGCGACGCTTCCCCGGACGATCTGGTGGTGCACCAGCAAGACATCCTGGCCGTGCTCAACGCGCTGTGGAGCGCCGGCGCCGAGGCGATCCAGATGCAGGACCAGCGGATCATCGCGACCTCGGTGCCGCGCTGCGTCGGCAACACCCTCTTGCTCAACGGGCGCACCTACAGCCCGCCGTACACGATCACCGCGATCGGCAACGCGGCCGCCATGCAGGCCGCCCTGGCCGCCGCGCCGCTGGTGATCCTGTACAAGCAGTATGTGGTTCGCTTCGGCCTCGGTTACACCGAAGAGGTCAAGTCCGACGCGCAGGTGGTGGGTCATTTCGAGCCTGACCGTTTGCATTTCGCGCAGCCCAACGGCCCGATCGGCTACTGACCAGCTTCGCGAGCACCGGCGGGGCGGTAACCTGGCACGATGCGGATCCTGGTTGTCGACAACTACGACAGCTTCGTGTTCAACCTGGTGCAGTACCTCGGTCAGCTGGGTGTAGACGCCGAAGTCTGGCGCAATGACGACACCCGGCTCGCCGACGAGGCCGCCGTCGCCCGCCAGTTCGACGGGGTGTTGCTCAGTCCGGGGCCGGGCACCCCGGAACGCGCGGGCGTGTCGATTCCGATGGTTCGCGCGTGCGCCGCCGAGCGGACCCCGCTGCTCGGCGTCTGTTTGGGGCACCAGGCCATCGGCGTCGCCTTCGGTGCCGTTGTCGACCGGGCCCCCGAGCTGCTGCACGGCAAGACCAGCAGCGTCCACCACGGCAATACCGGTGTGCTGCAAGGACTTCCGGACCCCTTCACGGCGACTCGCTACCACTCGCTGACCATCCTGCCCGAGTCGCTGCCGCCGGTGCTTCAGGTCACGGCCCACACCGAAAGCGGCGTGATCATGGGCGTGCGGCACACCGAATTACCGATTCACGGTGTCCAGTTCCACCCGGAGTCGATCCTGACCGAGGGCGGCCACCGGATACTGGCGAACTGGCTCGCCGACTGCGGATGGGAGCGCGACGACACGTTGGTGCGCCGGCTCGAGAACGACGTACACGTCGCGGTGCGACCCTATTTCCCGGCCGACCCGACGGCTACTGACCGAACTTCAGCGTGATGATGCCGTCCCGGTTGACCCCGGAACCGGCCGGCGGGTTCTGATACACCACCCGATGGGACTGAGAGCCACCGGCGTCGACGTCGGCGCCCTTGTCCAAGATGCCCGTCCAGCCCAGCGCGCGTAGCCGTGGCTCGGCGTCGGTCCAGAACATGCCGGATAGGTCGGGCATGATGAACTGGTTGCCCTTGGACACCTGCAGCTCGATCACCGAGTCGACCGGAACCGGCTGTCCCTTGGGCGGATTGGTGCCGATCACCTCACCGGCCGGACGGGGGCTGTCCACCTGCACCTGGGTGACCTTGCTGAAGCCGTAGACGGTCAGGTTCTTCTGCGCGATGTCGACGGTCTGACCCGCGATATCGGGAACCTGCTTGGTCTCCGGCCCGGAGCCGACGATGAGGGTGACGACGTTGGTGATCGCCGATGTCTGGTTGGCCGGCGGGTTGGTCCCGATCACCTTGCCCAGCAGTTCCGGGGTCGACGGCGAGTTGGCCTGCTTGAACTTGCTGAATCCCGCGGCCTTGAGCTTGGTGACCGCGTCGGAGTAGCTCAGCGAGGACACGTCGGGCACCTCGCGCTGTTCGGGCCCGGTGGAGACGTTGATGGTGATCTCGTCGCCCGCAGTGACCGACGCGTTGGCGCCCGGGTCGGTGCCGATGACGTGGTCGGGCGGGATCGCGGAATCCGGCTTCTGCAAGGTGCGGGTCTTGAAGCCGCGGTTCTGCAGCGCCGCGATGGCGTCGGCGGACACCTGCCCGCGCACGTCGGGCACCTGCACATCGCGGGCGCCACCGCCGAACGTGTTGAACGCGATGACGACAACGATCGTCAAAATCGCCAGCGCGGCGACCGCGACGATCCAGCGGCCGACCGAGCCGACGTTGCGGTCCTCGCCCGCGTCGGCGAGAACCTGACGCGGCAGCGGATCGGTCCGCGACGGGCCGGCGGCGCCGGGAGTGGACGACAGCAGCGAGCTCCGATCGGCATCGGTGAGCACCTTTGGCGCTTCGGGCTTTTCGCCGTTGTGCACCCGAATAAGATCGGTACGCATCTCCGCCGCGGTCTGATAACGGTTGTCGGGATTCTTCGCCAGCGCCTTGAGCACCACGGCGTCGAGGTCGGCGGAGATGCCCTCGTGCCGCTGTGACGGCGGGATCGGGTCTTCCCGAACATGTTGGTAGGCAACGGCAACCGGCGAATCACCGGTGAAAGGCGGCTCGCCCGTGAGGATTTCGTAAAGCACACAGCCCAACGAGTACACGTCGGAACGGGCGTCGACGGTGTCGCCGCGGGCCTGCTCGGGCGAGAGATACTGCGCGGTTCCGATCACCGCGGCGGTCTGGGTGACGCTGTTGCCGCTGTCCGCGATCGCGCGGGCGATACCGAAGTCCATCACCTTGACCGCGTTGGTGGTGCTGATCATGATGTTGGCCGGCTTGACGTCTCGGTGGATGATGCCGTTCTGGTGGCTGAAGTTCAGCGCCTGACACGCGTCGGCGATGATCTCGATGGCCCGGCGCGGCGGCAGCGGGCCATCGGTGTGCACGATGTCGCGCAGGGTGACGCCGTCGACGTACTCCATGACGATGTAGGGCAGCGGCCCGGTGGGTGTCTCGGCCTCGCCGGTGTCGTAGACCGCGACGATGGACGGGTGGTTCAGCGCGGCGGCGTTTTGCGCCTCGCGCCGGAAGCGTAGGTAGAAGCTGGGGTCGCGGGCCAGATCCGCGCGCAGCACCTTCACCGCGACGTCGCGATGCAAACGGACGTCGCGGGCCAGGTGAACCTCGGACATACCCCCGAAGCCGAGGATCTCGCCCAGTTCGTAACGGTCGGACAGGTGCTGCGGCGTGGTCATTGATGTGTTCCGTGTCGGGCCGGCACGTTGTGGAAGCCGGAGGTCCCTATTGTCCCGTCATCCGGCCAATCGAGTCGCATTTCGGGCCGGGCCCCCGAACCGCTCGGTGTCTTGCTCGCCGGCGGAGGCGCCGAGGCGGGCGGCGTCCCGGTGTCGGTCACCGTCGGTGGCTGTTGCTGCTGGTCGGCCTTCGAATTGATGACGATGAGCACCGCGATGATGATCGCCAGCGCGCCGAGCACGCCGGCCGCCCACAGCAGCGCGCGCTGACCCGAGGAGAAGGTACGCCGAGCCGGGGGTGGGCGGTGTCCGCCGGTGGTCGGTCGCGACCGACGGGGCGCCGCGCTTCGGCTCGGCGACACCGCGGCCGCGCGGGTGGTCGGGCTGGACGGTATGGCCGCCGGCGAGGCCCGGCCGGCGGGCGGTGTCGCGCTGGGCCGTGGCGGACGACGACCGGCGCGCACCGCGGCCACGGCGTCGGCGAACGGCCCGCCGCTGCGGTATCGCATCGCGGGGTTTTTCACCAGGGTGATCTCGATGAGTTCGCGCACGTTAGGCGGCAGCTCGGCGGGCAGCGGCGGCGGCGGTTCCTTGATGTGCTTCATCGCCACCGTCAGCGCGCCGTCACCGGTGAACGGCCGCTTGCCCGAAACAACCTCGTAGCCAACGACTCCCAGCGAGTACACGTCGCTGGACGGGGTGGCGTCGTGGCCCAAAGCCTGCTCGGGTGCGATGTATTGGGCGGTGCCCATCACCATCCCGGTCTGGGTCACCGGTGCGGCGTCGACGGCCTTGGCGATACCGAAGTCGGTGATCTTCACCTGGCCGGTCGGGGTGATCAAGATGTTGCCCGGCTTGACGTCGCGGTGCACCAGCCCGGCCGCGTGCGCCACCTGCAGTGCGCGTCCCGTCTGCTCGAGCATGTCCAGGGCGTGGCGCAGCGACAGTCGGCCGGTGCGCTTGAGCACCGAGTTCAGCGGCTCGCCGTTGACCAGCTCCATCACCAGATAGGCGGTGCGGCCCTCCCCGTCCAGCTGACTTTCGCCGTAGTCGTGGACGGCCGCGATCCCCGGGTGGTTGAGCATCGCGGTGGTACGCGCCTCGGCGCGGAACCGCTCAATGAACTCGGGGTCCTGGGAGAACTCCTGCTTGAGCACCTTCACCGCGACGCGTCGGCCCAGCCGGCTGTCTACCGCCTCCCACACCTGACCCATGCCGCCGGTGGCGATCAGGCGCTGTAGGCGGTACCTGCCAGACAGCGTCACACCAACTCGCGGGCTCATGGTCCTCCCTGTAGCGCGGCCTGGATCACAGCCCGTCCGATCGGCGCGGCGAGTGCACCCCCTGTCGCGGACAGGCGGTCGGCGCCATTCTCCACCAACACCGCCACAGCGACCTTCGGGGTCTGTGCGGGCGCGAAAGCGATGTACCACGCGTGCGGCGGGGTGTGCCGCGGATCGCTGCCATGCTCTGCGGTACCAGTCTTCGATGCGATCTGCACGCCGGGAATGGCCCCTTTCTGCTGTGCGACCTTCTCGGCGCCGACCATCAGCTCTGTTAGCTTAGCGGCGACCTGCGGTGACACGGCGCGCCGCTGCTCATACGGTGCCGTGGTGCTGATCGTGGTCAGGTCTGGCCCCTTGAGGCTGTCGATCAGGTAGGGCTGCATCGTCACCCCATCGTTCGCGATGGTCGCGGCGATCTCGGCGTTCTGCAGGGGTGTCATCGCGACGTCCTTCTGGCCGATGCTCGACATTCCCAGCGCCGCGGCGTCCGGAATGATCCCCACGGTCGACTCCGCGACCTGCAGCGGGATGACGCTGGGCGTGCTGTCCAGCCCGAACGAGTGCGCCATGTTGCGTAGCGCGTCGGAGCCGGTGAGCATGCCGAGCTGGACGAATGCCGTGTTGCAGGACAGGGCGAAGGCCTGCCGCAGCGACACCGTCGGCTCGTTTCCACACGATTCCCCACCGTAGTTCTCCAAAGTTGCCGTGCTGTTGGGCAGCGGGATGGAGGGCGCCGCCGTCAGCTGCTCGGTGTCGGAGGCCCCGGCCTGCAGCGCGGCCGCGGTGGTGATCACCTTGAAGGTGGAGCCGGGTGGGTACGTCTCCGAGATCGCACGGTTGGTCAGCGGGTTGTTGGGGTCGTCACGCAACTTCTGCCACGCTTGCGCCTGCACCTCGGGATCGTGCGACGACAGCAGGTTGGGGTCATAGGACGGCGACGACACCATCGCCAGGATCTTGCCGGTCGACGGCTCGAGGGCGACGACGGCGCCCTTGCACGGCGGGCCGCCGCAGCCCTGTTGCATCGCGTCCCAGGCGGCGCGCTGGATCCGCGGCTTGATCGTGGTGTCGACATTCGCGCCGCGCGGGTCACGGCCGGTGAAGAAGTCGGCCAGCCTGCGCCCGAACAGCCGCTCGTCGGACCCGTTCAACAGCGGATCCTCGGCGCGTTCCAGGCCGGTGCTGGAATAGCGCAGCGAATAGAAGCCGGTGACGGGTGCGTACTCCGCCGGGTTGGGGTAGACGCGCAGGAAGCGGTAGCGGTTGTCGGTGGCGGCCGAATAGGCCAGCAGCTGGCCGCCTGCCACAATCTGGCCGCGCTGGCGCGAATACTCGTCGAGCAAAACCCGCTGATTGCGCGGGTCGGCACGCAGCGAGTCGGCGGCGAAGACCTGCGTCATCGTGGCGTTGATCAACAGCAACACGATCAACGCCATCACGGTCACCGAGATCCGGCGCAGAGAGGCGTTCATACTTTCTCGATCACCTCTGTGCTGGCCGCCGCGATCGGCGGCTTGCGGGTGCGGCTGCGCAGGGGACGACGGGCGCTGTGCGAGATGCGCGCCAGGATGGCCAGCAGCACGTAGTTCGCCAGCAGGGACGAGCCCCCGTAAGACATCCACGGCGTTGTCAGGCCGGTCAGCGGAATGAGTTGGGTTACCCCGCCGACGACGATGAACAGCTGAAGGGCCAGCGTCGACGCCAGGCCCGCGGCCAGGAGCTTGCCGAAGCTGTCGCGGGTGGCGATCGCCGTGCGCAGGCCCCGCACGATCACGATGGTGTAGAGCATCAGAATGCTGGCCAGGCCCACCAGCCCCAGTTCTTCGCCGAACGCGGCGATGATGAAGTCGGTCGAAGCGGCCGGTACGGTGTCGGGCTGACCGTTACCCAGGCCGGTCCCGAAGATCCCGCCGGTGGCAAAACTGAAGAGCGACTGGACAATCTGGTAGCCGCTCCCGTCGGGGTCGGAGAACGGGTCCCACCACATCTGCACGCGGACCCGGACGTGGGCGAAAATGTAATACGCGACAACGCTTCCCGCGATGAACAGCACTAGGCCGATCCCCACCCAGCTGAAGCGTTGAGTGGCGAGGTACACCACCACCAGAAACGAGGTGTACAGCAATAGCGATGTGCCGAGATCTTTTTCGAACGCCATCACGCCGACCGAGATCACCCACGCCGCCAGCAGGGGCGCGAGGTCGCGCGGACGGGGCAGGGTCAGTCCCATGAAATGCTTACCGACGCTGGTGAACAGGCCGCGCTTGGCGATCAGCACCGCGGAGAAGAAGATCAGCAGCAGGATCTTGGAGAACTCGGCGGGCTGAATTGAGAAGCCGGGGAAGCGAATCCAGATCTTGGCGCCGTTCTGCTCGGACAGCGACGCCGGCAGCAGGGCAGGGATCACCAGGAAGACCAGGCCGACCAGGCCGCAGATGTAACCGTAGCGCGCCAGTTGCCGATGGTCTTTCAGGAACGTGACCACCAGCGAAAAGGTAACCACGCCGATCAGGGTCCACAGCATCTGCTGGGTCGCACTGGGGTGGTGTCGTCCGCTGAGTTGATTGGTGACCAGGTCGAGTCGGTGAATCATGACCAGGCCAAGGCCGTTGAGCAAGGCCACGATCGGCAACAGCAGCGGATCGGTGTAGGGCGCGAAACGTCGGATCGCCATGTGCGCCGACCCGAAGACGATGAGGAACACCAGCCCGTAGCTGATCGCGGTCCAGTGCAGATCGCGCTCCTGGTTGGCTTCAACTATCAGCAGCGCGGCGACAGTGATCAGTGAGGCGAAGCCCAGCAGCAGCAACTCGGCATTACGCCGGGTAGGCAACGGGGGCGTGACCGCGACCGGCGGCTGAAGTTGGGTCGTCATGCCACCGTCCGGCAATCGATGCCCGGTTGAAGTGGCGGCCCGGGAAGCGCGGTGACTGTCTGCGACGTGGTCGTCGGGCCTGCCGGCGCAGAGTTCGCGGGGCCGTTGGCGCTCGTGCTCGGTGAGGGGCTGGCGCTCGAAGAGCTGGTGGTCGGTGGTGCGGGCGATGCGGTGGTGCCGGATTCTGGTGTTCCGCTGCGGGCGCCCGGTGAGCCGGGCGGTGACGTCGCGCGCGGGGGCGGACAGATCGGCAACAGATATTCGGCCAGAAGCTGCCGCAGCTGCGACTCGGCCTGGTCCAGGCTGCCGCCCGGCAACCCGGTTTGGACTTGCACTTGTCCGGGGCGGCGCAGGTCTTGCAGCGTCATCAGCTGGCAATTGGGGTGGCCACTGGATTGCCCGTAGCTGACCAGGGAGAGCTCGTTGCGGGCGTTGAGGCAGCCCACCAGGTAGGGCTCCTGCAACGGGATGCCCAGCAGGGTGCCCTGGATCCCGCGGACGATGGAGATCCTGCCGCTGTATTCCGCGACGTAGTAGTTGCGTTGAATGACCCACCATCCGACGGTGAGGCCCGCGAACACCAACAGCACCGCCAGGCCGACGGCCATGTACATCTTCTGGCGCGACCAGCGCGGCCGGTTCGGTGTCTCCGGTTGCGGCGCAACGCGTTTGGCGGCCTCTTCACGGGGCCGAATCGCCGAGGCGCGGCCGGCCGAGGTGTTGGGCAGGGTCATCTGATCCTCGTCGCCCGACACCGCGCCGGCGAGAATCGGCTGGGTCTGCCCGTAGTCGTAGTCGACCACGTCGGCGACCACGACGGTCACGTTGTCCGGCCCGCCGCCGCGCAGCGCCAACTCGATGAGGCGGTAGGCGGCCTCGGCGACATCGGGGATCTGCAGGGCCTCGAGGATGGTCTCGTCGCTCACCGGATCCGATAACCCGTCCGAGCAGAGCAGATAGCGGTCACCGGCGCGCGCCTCGCGCATGGTCAACGTCGGCTCGACCTCGTGGCCGGTGAGCGCCCGCATGATCAACGACCGCTGCGGGTGGCTGTGAGCCTCTTCTCGGGTGATGCGGCCTTCATCGACCAGGGTCTGGACGAACGTGTCGTCCTTGGTGATCTGGGTCAGCTCCCCGTCGCGCAGCAGGTAGCCGCGCGAGTCGCCGATGTGCACCATCCCGATGCGGTCGCCCGCGAACAGGATCGCGGTGAGCGTGGTGCCCATCCCCTCCAGCTCGGGCTCGGCCTCCACCTGTGCGGCGATGGCCGCATTGCCGGAACGCACCGCGTTGTCGAGCTTGGCCAGCAGATCGCCGCCCGGCTCGTCGTCATCGAGGTGGGCCAGCGCGGCGATCACCAGCTGGGACGCCACCTCGCCGGCTGCATGACCACCCATGCCGTCGGCCAGCGCGAGCAGCCGTGCGCCCGCATAGACGGAATCTTCGTTGTTGGCGCGTACCAGGCCGCGATCACTCCGCGCGGCATATCGCAGGACCAGGGTCACGGGCGCAACTCAATCGCCGTTTTGCCGATTCGAATCGGTGTTCCGATCGGAACTCGTACCGCAGTCGTCACCTTCGCCCTGTCAAGGTAAGTGCCGTTGGTCGATCCTAGATCCTCGACGTACCACTCCGAGCCGCGCTGAGACAGCCTGGCGTGCCGCGTCGAGGCGTAGTCGTCGGTAAGCACCAGCGTCGAGTCGTCGGCCCTGCCGATCAAGACCGGCTGTCCGCTCAGCGTGATGCGTCCGCCGGCCAGCGCGCCTTCGGTGACCACCAGGTACCGAGCCGCGTGGCGGCGCTGGCGCGAAGGCAACAGCGTGCTCCGCAGCGCCAAACCACGTCGTACCATGACAGCACCGGTGGGCGCGTAGATGTCGGTCCGAAGGATTCGCAGCACGGACCAGATGAATACCCACAGCAACATTAAAAATCCGGCGCGCGTCAGCTGCAGTACCAGTCCCTGCATCTGGCGTCCTTTCCGTCCTAGCGTCGCATTCCTGGCGCCCGTGACTCCGAGCACATCGGCTACGTCACGATACTTGGACGGCGGACGACACGGGGCGAAGCACGGCAGCGTTAAGCCCAGTGGCTTAGTGGATCCGGACGATGATCTCCGAATGGCCCAAGCGGATCACGTCGCCGTCGGCCAACTGCCACTCCTGGATCGGTGCGTTGTTCACCGTGGTGCCGTTGGTCGAGTTCAGATCCGACAGCAGCGCGACCTGTCCGTCCCAGCGGATTTCGAGGTGACGCCGTGACACGCCGGTGTCGGGCAACCGGAACTGGGCGTCTTGCCCGCGACCCACGATGTTCGATCCCTCGCGCAGCTGGTAGGTACGCCCGCTGCCGTCGTCGAGCTGAAGAGTGATCGTGGTCCCGCCGGCGCCGTAGCCGCCCTGGTCGTAGCCGCCGTAACCACCCTGCTGGCCGTAGTCGGCGGGCTGCCCGTAGTCGGCTGGCTGGCCGTAGTCAGCCTGTTGGCCGTAGTCGGCCGGCTGGCCGTACTCGTACTCGGGGCTGGCGGCGTCGGGGTAGCCCCCGGCCTGGCCGCCGTACGTTCCGCCCTGCGCGTGCTCGGAGTACTGGGTGTACTCGGCGGACCCGTAGTCCTGGCGGCCGTATCCGCCCCCCTGCTGGTAGCCCTGGTCGTATCCGCCACCCTGCTCGGGGTAGCCGGGTCGGTGTTCGGGCGGCGCGTAGCCGCCCTCCTCCGGGCGGGCCGGACCGCGACCGTAGTCGCCGTATCCGCCGTATCCCTGCTGGCCGCCGCCCTGCTGACCGCCGGGAGGGCCGTAGCCGCCGCCCTGGCGGTAGCCCTGGTCATAACCCTGGCCGCCGTAACCGCCGGGAGCGGGTGGACGCTGCTCGTACGACTGCGGATAGCCGCCCTGACCCTGCTGGTCGGGGTAGCCGCGCTGGTCCGGGTAGCCCTGCTGCGGGGGGTAGCCGCCCTGACCCTGCTGGTCGGGGTAGCCGCGCTGGTCCGGGTAGCCCTGCTGCGGCGGGTAGCCGCCGCCGTGCCCCTGCTCGGGATAGCCGCCCTGCTCCGGGTAGCCACCCTGCTCGGGTTGGCGGGGCGGCGGGTAGCCCTGCTGAGGCGGGTAGCCCTGCTGCTCGGGTGGATATCCACCGCGCTGGTCGGGTGCTCCCTGCGGGTCCGGGCCACCGCGCGCGTCGTCCTGCGGATGCCCGTAGCGGTCGTCGTAGTACTCGTCGCCGGATCGGCCCGGCCCCTGAGCCCCGCGGTAGCCAGAATTGTCAGTCATTGGTGCTACTCCTCGTTCTTCGCCGAACGCGTTATTTGATTGTGGCCGGACGGGGTCGTGGACCGTCGGGCGGGGCTGGACATCGGGGTTGACAGCACCGCGGGCGCGGTACTGGCCGGTGCGCAGGTTCGACGACTGGTCGAACCGAACGACCACCTCACCATACGTTTGCCACCCCTGTTCGTGGATGTAGTCAGCCAAGTACCTCGCGAAAGCGCTCGACGTGAGATCCGAATCGGCGCTCACCTTCTCGAAGTCGTGCATACCGAGGGTAATGATGTATTCGTTGGGGGCCAAAAGGCGGTTTCCGTGGAGCTTCTGGATCCCGTCACGCGCTTCGCGGCATAACAGGGCTTCGACCTCCTGCGGAACGATCGATCCGCCGAATACCCGGGCGAAGGCATTGTCTACCGTCGCCTCGAGTTTGCGCTCGATCCGCGCAACCAGCCCCCGTTGGCTACTCATGTCCTACCGTTCGCGTGCACTTGCCCTCAGGTATTGCCGGTGGACGGCAAACGAATCACCTCGGTGCTGGATCACTTCCGCATGGTATCGGCACACCGTGTCGGCGCGGCACTTTCGAAATCGTGAGAATTGCATCGGCCCAGCTCAGACAGGTGTCGGCCGACGGTTGCACCGTTCCGTGCGGCTTCGGGGCCCACTTCGGCGGTTCGGGGATCAGGCCATTAGAGTGATATGGTCCATCGGTTGTTTTTCCGGGCGAGTGGCGGAATGGCAGACGCGCTGGCTTCAGGTGCCAGTGTCCTTCGGGACGTGGGGGTTCAAGTCCCCCTTCGCCCACACTGAGCGGTTCAACGAAAAGTCACGGCCTCGAAAGAGGTCGTGGCTTTCGTGTTTTGTGGGTGGGTGTGGCGGAGCGCTACGAGTCGGATATCCGATAGGTTCCGTGGCCCTCGATGACCGCGTCGTCCCGGAAGGTCAAGACCTCGTTGACCGGGCCGCCGTTCTGGTTGCGGACGCGATGGCGATCGTGTCGATGCCTTGGTAGAGGCCGTCAACGGAGAACCGCAGATCCGGAATGCGTGTGACGGCCTCGGTCCAGTACCGCCGCAACGCGGCCTTACCGCGGACCACGCCGCGCGTTTCCGGAAAAAGTTTGGCGGCCACCGGCGACGTGAACACGACGTCGTCGTGGAAGTCGGCGAGAACGGCTTCGACGTCGTGGGCGTTCCAGTTGCGCACCCACCGTTCGCTGAAAGTGACCGCATCGACATTCATGCCGGCACTCTGGCTTTGGGGCTTCAGCTGCCGGCGCCAGCTCATAGTTGGCGGCGAATGTCGAGGAGGTGGTGCTGCAATTCGTGTGCGGTGTGCACCGCAACCCAGCGTAACGACCGCTCACTGGTCTCGGGATAGTGATAGACCACCGTGCGCTCCCAGTCGTCGCCGGCAAGCCGTGCCAGCACATTGCTGAAGAGCGTTGCGGCGTCGCTGAGTTGGCGGGCGACCTCGAGGGGATCTTGCTCGTTGTAGCCGTCGTGCTCGGCACGCTCTTCGCGGCCCATAGACACGCAGTCGGCGCCGTTGGCGCGCCGCGCCGCGAGCACCCGTTCGCGCTGCACGAGCAGCACATCGCGCAGATGGCACGCGTACTCCAGCGGAGACCAGATGACGGGTTGTGCCCGCCGCCGCACGCCGCCACCGCTATTACACAGAAGCGAAACAACTTCGGCGGCAGTGGCGCGGATGTCATCGCCGGCGGATGTGGCTTGCCGCAGGTCGTATCTGAAACCGCATCCCGCGCAGGGGTCCGTCACCAGACCATCATTTCAGACCCTTCCTGCGCGAAGCGCCAAAATGGTTGCTGGCGCGGCCGATGCAGCGGCCTGGAAAGTTGTTGTGGAGGCGGCAAATAGAAGACACCGCCGCCCTTCGCAGTGAATGCGCCACGCCATAGCAGGCCGAGACGAGCGGGGCAGCGCGTCCGGGGTCGCGCGACGGTGCACGCTCCAGCGCGTAAAGCGCCATCCGGCGGTTCGGCATGTCGTGTTCGCCGAGGAATTCGCAACCCAGGAACTCGCAGAGCCGCCGCACCGTCGTGTTTCGATGGTCGGGATCGAACGTGATCCGTTGGCACGCAGGGTCAATGTCCAGGATGCTGGCGATGACCTTGCCCGATTATCACTTACCGCGCTACGAGCGCACCCACTGCGTAATCTCTGGAGTGACCGCGTCGGTGATGTCATCGAATTCGGGATGCTTCTTGAGCACCGTGCCGATCATCGAGCACACCGGAACAATGCGCTTGCCCTCATCCCGCGCCTCGTTGAGCGCCTCCTCGACAAGGATTGTCGCCAGCCCACGTCCGCCATACGCCGGATCGATTTCGGTGTGATAGAAGACGCGCTGATTGCCGCGGTCGGCAAAATCGGCCAGCCCCACCGCCTTACCCTCGACGGCGATCGTGTACTTGCCGTCCTCGAGAGTGACCGTGGCTTCGGCGCCGGTCTTATCGGTTGTCATCTGTGTTTCCCTTTCTTTGCGGTGTAGGTCGGGGCCGCAGCCGGGCGGTCGGCAGCGGTGGGGCGGGCAGTCGGGCGAGCGCTCCCCGGTATCCATGGACGGCGCCGAAACGGTCGTCGGCGTCCTCCCACAGTTGTCGGTAGTTGGCGATGTCCTCGTGGCTTCGCCCGACGAAGTTCCACCACATCACCAACTCTTCCGTGAACGGCGTGCCGCCGAGCAGCAGTACCCGCCCGGGGCCCTCCCCCGCATTCTCTACCTGCAGCCGGGCCCGGCCGGGACTCCGGTACGCCAATTCGGCGATCGCCAGGGCTGCCCCATCCACGTGTACGGTCCCGGAATCACAGAGCACCCCGTGCTCGAAGGCCGGGTCCACGCCGAAGTCCAGCGCGGCCCCGGCGTCAAGGTCGATCTGGGCACCCACCAACGGCGTAGCCGTCGGCACCGGCGATCGGCCGCCGGCCAGCTCGCCAAGAAAGACCCGCGCGGTTGCGCCCGGCAGCGCAAGGGGCGCGGGTGCGTAATGGGCGAAGTCACGTCCGGTGTCGCGATCGGCTGCGGGCAGCGCGACCCAGAGCTGGACGCCGTGCAACAGCGCGCCGGAATCGAGTGAGACTTCCGAATGGCAGATGCCGGCCCCCGCGGTCATCAGGTTCAGCTCGCCGGGCCGGACAACCGCGTGCACGCCGGCGCTGTCGCGGTGCTCCACTTCCCCACTGAACAACCAGCTGACGGTTTGTAGTCCCGTATGGGGGTGCGGCGGGACGTCCATTCGCCCGGCGACCGGACCGTAGCGGTCGATGAAGCACCACGCCCCGACCAGCGAGCGCTGTCGCTGCGGAAGGATGCGTTGCACCCGGATCGCCCTGGGGCCGCCCAACGGAACCTCTCGCGGCCGCAGAACTTCCACCATCGCCGAGGCATCAAATTGTTGTGAAGCGGCGCAGGCGACTTCGGCCGGCGCGGCTTCGAGATTGCTCATCCGTCCACCCTCCGTCGCGGGGCCTCGCGCAAGCGCCGTCCTCCGCGACGGTACCCGCCACGCCTATTTGCGCGGGGGCCGCAGCACTTTCATGGCCAGTCGCATGACGGGCTCGGGCACGCGATCCTTCATCGACAGGGCGCTGTCGGCTGCGCGGGAACGCAGCGGGGTGCCCCGCCCGAATACCCGGTTCAGCGGTCCCCCGGACGGCTCGAGCACCACATGCAGCGGCGGGGTACCCACGGCGGCACCCAGCGCGTTGGAGATGACCATCCGCTGGATCTCGCTCGTTCCTTCAAAGATGGTGTACAGCTTGGCGTCCCGATACCACTTTTCCACCGGATGATCGGTGATGTAACCCCAGCCGCCCATGGTCTGGATAGCGCGTTCGGTGGCCTTGACCGCGACTTCGCTGGCGGCCATCTTCGACATCGAACCCTCGCCCCGTTCGAAGGGAACGTTGTTGGCCGCCATCCACGACGCACGCCAGGTGAGCAGCCGGGCGGCGTCGATCTGGGTGGCCAGCTCCGCCAGCGGGAACGCGATGCCCTGGTTGTCAATGATGGGCCCGCCGAAGGCCTCTCGCTCGGTGGCGTACGTGGTGGCGTACTCGAGCGCCGCGCGGGCGATGCCGATGGCCTGGGCGGCGACCATGGGTCGGGTCTGCTCGAAGGTGCCGAGCGTCGCCGAGCCGGACCGCTTCCCGCCCGCCACGACTTCCCTGGCCTTGGCGAGCTTGTATTCGAGCTTTTCTTCTCCGCCAAGCAGATTGGCGCCCGGAACGCGCACTCCTTCGAAGAGCAACTCGGCGGTGTGAGAGGCCCGACAACCCAGTTTGTCCAGTTTTCGCACCAGCTTCAGTCCGGGCGTGCCGCCCGGCACCACGAACAGTGCCTGACCGCGATGGCCGAGCTCCTCGTCGACCACCGCGTTGACCACGTGCACGTTGGCGATGCCACCATTGCCGATCCACATCTTGTGGCCGTCGATGATCCAGTCGTCACCATCGCGGCGCGCATGGGTGCGCAGGTTACGCACATCGCTGCCGCCCTCGGGCTCGGAGATGGCCAGGGCAGCCAGCTTGAGATCTCCTGGTGTGCCGAAACATTCGGGCGCCCACTCCAGCATCTGCTCCGGCGACGCGGCCTGGCCGATGGCGGAGAGCGCCAGCGCCGGCATGACGATCGCCAAGCCGATGCCCGCGCAGCCCCAGAACAGCTCCTCCATGAACATGGGCAGCGAGATGCCGGTCGGGTCGCCGATCAGGTCGCGGTAGAACAGCGGGCTGTAGAACCCCCGCTGGGCCGCCTCCTCGAGTACGGCCCACGGAAATTCCTGTCGCTGGTCGTAGTCGAGTGCGACTGGGCGTATTACGGATTCGGCGAACTCGTGTGTGCGCCGGGCAAGGTCGTGTTGTGCCGCCGTCGGGGTCAGGTCGAACGTCATGGGTGCGCCTCTAGGTCGACAGACTGGTCTTGCCGACCCCGACTACCCCGTTGACCGGCTCAGCAAACTGCCGCCGCGGGCTTTCGGCGAAATGTCAGGCAGCCGAACGGGGTTTGACTTGGGCCAGCGGCAGGTGCAGCACGACCGCGGCCACCGCGACCGCTTCGTGCTCGTGGCGTGCCAGCAGGGCTGCGTTCTCGGGTAGCTGCCGGGCATTGATCTCGCCGGAGGCGATACGCCGCAGGACGTCGTGTGCGTGAGCGAGCTGGTCCCGCTTGCGGTATTGGCCTCCCGGTAGCTTCACCCCGGCCCACACGCCGTACTCCTCGCGGTGGGCGATGGCGTGGGCGGCGCAACGGCGCTGCTGTGCCAGCGGGCAGCGACGCAGGCACTGGATCCGCGCCTCGGTGGCCGACCGCTCGTATGCGCGCGCCTTCGCGGCGCCGTCACCACTGTCGTCGTCGGGGTAGCCGAACCACAGTTCCGGGTTGGCTGCGCAGGGGTGTGCCATTTCGGTCTCCTTGGTCGAGCGTGAAACGTAGATGGAAGCGTATACAAAACGTGAAGCCGGGCGCAAGAGAAACGAGACAGAAACGTATATACCGATATCGAAGGCGCTGGCTGTGTAATATCCGGCCCATGGCCGGAGCGTGCGGTGACCCGTGAATCGGCCGGTGCGGCTATCCGCGCGCTACGGGAGTCGCGCGATTGGTCACTAGCCGACCTCGCCGCCGCGACCGGGGTCAGCATCATGGGACTGAGCTTTCTCGAGCGTGGCGCCCGCAAGCCGCACAAAAGCACAGTTCAGAAGATCGAAAACGGCCTTGGCCTGCCGCCTGGCACCTACTCGCGGCTGTTGGTGGCCGCCGATCCGGACGCCGAGCTAGCGCGTCTGATGGCCGCCCAGCCGCCGGCCCCCATGCCCACGCGGCGCAGCGGACCGGTGGTGGTGGACCGTCACAGCGACACAGAAGTGCTGGAAGGCTATGCCGAAGCGCAGCTCGATGCCCTCAAATCCGTCATCGATCGATTGCCTGCGACAACATCAAACGAATATGAGACGTATATTCTGTCTGTGATCGCGCAGTGCGTGAAGGCAGAGATGCTCGCAGCCAGCTCGTGGCGGGTGGCCGTGAACGCCGGCGCCGACTCGACCGGTCGGCTGATGGAGCATCTGCAAGCCCTGGAGGCGACGCGCGCGGCGCTGCTGGAGCGGATGCCCACCAGCTTGAGCGCCCGTTTCGACCGGGCGTGCGCGCAGTCGCCCTTGCCGGAGACCATCATCGCGGCACTGGTCGGCGTGGATGTCGACGAGATGTGGGACATCCGCAACCGGGGGGTGATCGCGCCGGGTGCTCTGCCCCGCGTCCGCGCCTTCACCGACGCGGTCGAGTCCGGCGAAACCGAGGAAAGCCGAGCCGACGACGAGGGGGCGCCGTGAGTCAAACCGAAGTCGAGGCATTGAGCCGCGCCCATCAACTGTTCGCCGGCGGCACGCATCCGTCGTTCCTGGACGCGGGCACCGCGCACTACCGCAACGTACTGCAGCAAGCGGCCCGGCTGAGCGACAAGATGGCGCACGGCGGTTACCAACTCGCGGTGGACCACAGCCGGCAACGCCTCACCGCGGCGGCCGGCATCGACGCCGCGGCCTCTGACGTCATCGCCGGCGCGCACCGCGATCGGGCACAGGCCAGCGACGTGACCCGAAGCGTGCTGGATGCGGCCCGCGCGGATGCCGATATGCCCGCGACACCACTGGCTCAGCGGGAGGCCATGCGGCGCCGCGCGACTCGCCTGCGGGCCCAACGGGCGCACGTCCTGTCGGCGCGCTTGCGTGCTCGACAGCGCTACGCGGAACTACTGGCCTTGCGCTATCGGCTCCGGCATGACCGTCGGTTCGGGATAGCGGGACTGCCGAACGGTCGCGCCGCACTCGCGGTGCGCGCCGCCTTGTCTCGCTTGGGCCGGCCGTATGTCTGGGGCGCGACCGGACCCGACCAGTTCGACTGTTCCGGGCTGGTGCAGTGGAGCTATGCGCAGGCCGGCATCCATCTGGATCGCACCACGTATCAGCAGATCAACGACGGCATCCCGGTGACCCGTGCCCAGGTGCGGGCCGGTGATCTGGTGTTTCCGCATGCCGGCCACGTGCAGCTGGCGATCGGGAACAACCTAGTCGTGGAAGCGCCCTATTCGGGCGCCTCGGTGCGAATAAGCCGACTGGGCAACAACGTTGCGATCCGCCGACCGATATGACAACCCAAGACCGCCCGGCAATGCGGGCACGACGAATGGGGTGAGCCGATGCCGGAACAACAACCGGGGCCCTCGTTAGAGGCCGTCGAGGCGCGACGGTCGGCGCTGGCGAGTCAGCACGGCACCGCGTCGGAAGCTGATCAGGTGCTGACCGAGGTGCTGACGGGGGCTCACGAGGCAGCCCGCGAGAGCATCCGGCGATTGGACTCCATCGCCGAGCAGATCGACCACGCGACCGTGAACCAGGCGGACCTCGCGCTCGATACGCCCATGGGGGCGCGCGAGTTTCAGAAATTCCTGATGGCCAAGCAACGCGAGATCGCCTCGGTCGTGGCCGAAGCGCGCGAATTCGCCCAGTCGAAAAGGGCTGTGTTACAGAGCCTCCGGGCCCAATACGCCGCCGACAGCGGTTAGCCAGAACTAGTCCACACCGTGCGATGCAGTGAATTGTCGGCGGCGATGCCTCTGAGTACTGTCCCCGAACATGGAGGGGTCGCGTCGTTTCCCGCAGCAGCGTTCGGGCAGGCTGCGGCGCCGCCTGCCCGGCTGATGTCGGCGTATGACGACCTGCTTGCCGCGGTCAAATACGTCCGAGACCGTACCGGTGACCCGAACGCATGGCAGACGGGATTGGCGCCCGCCGAAGTGACCGCCGTGATCACGCCGACCACTCGCCCCGAAGAGGTCGAGGCGATCCTGCGCAAGATCCGGCAGCAGCACGCCGGCGTCTTCGGCGCCGCAACGGCGGCCGTGCAGCGGCCGTCCGCCGGAACCTCGGCACCGCCGGATCGCGAGACGGGCGCCGCGGCCGATGCCATTGCCAATGCCGAAGCCGCTCTTGCGCAACAGAATTCGGCGAGCTCGCAGCTGGACATGCAGGTGGTCTCGGCGATCCTGAACGCACACCTGCGTGCGGTCGACGGCAGAGAAGCCCTGACCAAGTTGCAACATGAAACCGAAGCCGCGGTGCGGACCAGGTCAGACCTGGACACCCCGGCGGGGGCGCGGGACTTCCAGCGTTTTCTTATCGGCAAGCTCCGAGACATCCGCGAGGTCGTCCTGAACGCCAGCCTGGACGACACGTCGAAGTCAGCGTTGATGGCCGCCTGGACGTCGCTGTACGACGCCTCCAAAGGGGAACCGCATGCGCCAGGCGAACAGGCGCGGGCCGCGGTGCCGGTTGGTGATACATCCGCGGACGACGCGACCGATGATCTCGACGCCGGATGGGATCCGCTGCTGGACTCGTTGTTGGCCGACGATGACGACCTGTCCGGGGATGTGCCGGGTCCGGATTCGGGCGCCGCCGCGGCGATGCCGACCGTACCGCAGCCGCCGATGACGCCGGCCATGCCCAACTTTGGTGGTGGCTCACTGCCGGGGCTCGGCTCCATGCCGACGATGGCCGGTTGGGAGCCGGGCGGCCTTCCGCTCTCCGGACCAGATGGTGGCGACGGGGCCGATCCGGCTCTTCAGGATCTTGCCGATGAGGAACTGCCGGACGACCAGGGCCAGGACCCGGGAGCGCGCGATGCCTCGGACGAGGCGGCCGACGGCACCGACGCCCAGCACGGCACGTCGTCCGATGAGCCGCCGGCCGGTCCGACACCGGTGACCTTGCCCGACGGGGAAACGGTGACCGCCGCCAGCCCACAGTTGGCGGCCGCGATCATGGCCGCCGTCGCCGGTACCCCGATCGCGGAGGCCTTTCAACAGCAGGGAATGACCATTCCGCCAGCGGGAACGGCGGTGCCCAGCCCCATCGATGCCCTCCAGGTCGCACCCGGCGATATCGGGATGTTAACCGATCGTCACGCACTCGCCCTCGGCTCCGGCAAGGCGCTTCTCGATGGCCAAATTCAACACATCGCCACCGTGAGCGGGCCGACCTTCCTAGGCTGGGAGCATCCGCCGGCGGCGGCCGCGGCAATACCGACGCCGGCCAAGCCTGACCCACCGACACCTACCCGGCCGGCGACCTCGTCGACCGCCTGACAAAAATGAATCCGCCGGCACAACCGGCGGTCGTCAACAGGAGACAGCGGATGGCAGATTCGATTCATGTAGTGCCTGCGCACTTACGTCAGGCTGCCGCGCATCACCAGGACACCTCGGAATACTTGCGCACCGTTCCGTCGTCGCATGCGGCGATCCAAGAGAGCCTCGACTCGCTCGGGCCGATCTTCAGTGAGCTGCGCGACGCGGGCCGGGAGCTGCTGGAACTTCGACGCCAGTGTTATGAGCAGCAGGCTGCCGACCACGCCGATCTGGCCGACAAACTGACGGTTTCGGCGACGATGTGGGAACAGCACGAGCAGGAGGCGGCAGGGAAGTTCGGCGACATCGTCGACCGCGGTCGATGACCGACGCGAATCCCGCTTTCGACACCGTTCACCCGAGTGGACACATCCTCGTCCGCTCTTGCCGCGGCGGCTATATGCACAGCGTCGCGCTGAGCGAAGAGGCGATGGAGACCGACGCCGAGACGTTGGCGCAGGGCATTCTGCTGACCGCCGACGTGTCGTGCCTCAAAGCGTTGCTGGAAATTCGCAACGAGATCGTCGCGGCCGGGCACACCCCCTCCGCGGAGGTTCCGACCCACCGGGATCTGGATGCGGCCATCGAAAAGTTGCTGGCGCACAAACTACGTCGCCGAAACGGTGTGATTTAAAGGGCTGTCAGGCGAGCTGCCGGCCTAGCGCAACCACGGCTTAGCCACGCTGGGATCGGGAGCGATACCGGTCGGCGGCTCTACCGGATTGGGGCCGAACAACTCTCGCGCGCGAGCGAGCATGGTGCGCACCTCGTCGAGTTGCTGCTGCAGTGCAGAATCAGCCATGGCCTTACGCTACCCAGGGCCTTGCGACCGCACAATTCACTGACCGCACAAGTCGCCCGCCGGATCCCGGTACGCTTAGCCGGTGGCGGTCTTCGGTCGGATGTCGGCGCGCCAGCGCCTCCGGAGAGCTACCCGGGAATCACTGGCGATGCCGGCTTTCAGCTCCCCTATCGACTGCACCCCGTGGGTGACAGGCGGGTTGTGGCCTGCCGAATTGTCGACGGTGACGCCCGAAACCGCCACCCTCGCGGAGTATCTCAAGGCCGACCTGGAACGAATTGCTCGCGCCGCCAACGACGAACTGAAGTTGGTCAAGCGATCGGGAATGACGGACCTTTCCCGTCGGGCGGCGGAGGCGCGGGTCATCGACGCCGCCCGCGGCCGTGCGGTGCGCCGAGTCGAATCGACCATCCGCTATTTGCACGCGGTGCAGAGCGGAATCCAAGCTCCCGTTGCTCCCCCACCGCGGGTCGAGCCATCCGACACGGACCTGGAAAAGACACAGGTGCTGCCAACAATCCGCGAGGTGAAGCCCGTCGCCGAGGCGCCTCCGCCGAGTCCGCCCGAGTCCACCCCGCGGCCGGGCACACGGCGCAGTCGTCGAGAGTCCGCGGAACAGACCATCAGCGACACCGGCGCACCGCAGGCAGCCGGGCCCAAAGCCCCTGCCGACGACGCGGCCCGTCGCAGCGCCGATGCGTCACATCTCGACCAGACGCAAATCATCCCGGTGGTCAGGGACGAGCCGGTTTCGCCGACGGCGGCCGAGCCTGCACCCGAGCCGACCCCGGAGCTGACCGATTCCGGTCGCCACCACGCGGTCGTCGACCCGGAAGACGAAGACGAGCCTGTCGCCGCCGCCGATGCAACGCATCTCGACGAGACGCAGGTCATCCCCTTGGTCACGCGGGCGGAGCCGGTGTTCGAGGCGCCGGCGCAGCGCGCGCCCGAGCCGGCCCCGGAGCTGAGCGATTCCGGTCGCCACCACGCGGTGGTCGACGAGGCGATCGTCGCAAAGGCGGAGCCGGCCGGGCAGAAACCCCCGGTCGACGTCACTCCCGCCGCCGAGGCCGAAACCACCGCCTTCGCCGCCGCCCGGCCGCAGACCGAAAAGCCAACGCCGTCAACAGGATCCGATGGCGAGCGGCTGAATCGGCTGCTCGAGTTCGTGGTCCGGCAGGAGCCACGTGTGAATTGGGCGATCGGAGACCGCGCCGACGGCACGACGGTACTCGTCACCGACCTTGCTCACGGGTGGATACCGTCGGGAATCAGCCTTCCTGCGGGCGTGCGGTTGTTGGAGCCCGAGCGGCGCACCGGCAGGGTGGACGCGCTGATCGGAGAAACGGCGCGCGTCGTCACTTACGCTCCCGGTGATTCGCTGCGCCGCTCGGTCGACTTCGCCGCGACCAGGTCGTCGGTGGAGCCGCGCACCCTGCCCGCGATCGATGATTTGGCGAGCGTACTCAGCGCGACCACCCGCAGACGTGACGATCTGCCCAAGATCGTGCCGAGGTTGGCAGAGGCGGCCGCCGCGGGAACGGTCGTCGTCGACCAGGAGGTCGACGTGCTGCGGGTGCATCTCGATACCGCGCGCTACCAGCTCCTTGTTCAGTACCCGAACGTCAATCCCGCGCTCCTACTCAAGTGCCTGTTGATGGCCGCTACCGAGGGCATCGCCAGCGGCGACGCGGTGTCCGCGAACTACCACCTCGCCTGGTATCAAAAGCTCGGCGGGTGAACGCGCGGCGGGCCGGCCGCACACCTGCTCGCGTATGAATTGACGCTGGTCGGAGGGGTCGACGATACTGTCATGGTGGCGGGTTCGGGCAGTCGCGCGAATCTCAGCGAGAAGGATCTCGTCGAATCGGTTCTTCGGGAACTGAGCGAGGCGGCCGACAAGTGGGAAGCCCTTGTGGCGCAGGCCGAAGCGGTCACCTACAGCGTCGATCTGGGCGACGTCCACGCCGTCGCGAATTCCGACGGCCGGTTACTCAAACTGACGTTGCACCCCGGGGTGATGACCGGATACGGCCACGGAGAGCTGGCCGAACGACTTAACCTCGCGATTACCGCGTTGCGCGAGGAGGCCGAGGCCGAGAACCGGGCGAGTTACGGCGGGCCGCTGCACTGACGCGTTTCACGCGCTCATCGACCGGGCTTGACCTGAAGGGCCCCGGCTCTCTTGACGCGGTTCACGCGCTCATCGACCGGGCTTGACCTGATGGGCCCCGGCTCTCTTGACGCGGTTCACGCGCTCATCGACCGGGCTTGACCTGATGGGCCCCGGCTCTCTTCGCGCGTTTCACGCGCTCATCGACCGGGCTTGACCTGATGGGCCCCGGCTCTCTTCGCGCGTTTCACGCGCTCATCGACCGGGGCCGGGTGGCCCGGCGAAAGCCTGCGCGATCTGCAACCACCGCTGGGCGTCGGCGCCCTGGGCGGTGACATCGAGGGCGCTCAACGGACGCCGCTGGGTGACCAGGAAGCAGAAATCCTCCGCGGACCCACTGACCCGCTGCTCGGCGTCGGGTGGCCCCCAGGACCAGGTGTCGCCGGCGGGCCCGCGCAGCTCGACCAGGAACGGCTCGGCCGGTGGCGCCAAATTGTTGACGGCGAAGGCGAAGTCGCGGGTGCGCACCCCAAGGTGAGCGATCGACCGCAGGCGCTCGGTCGCGGGCCGCGTCACGCCCAGCGCGTCGGCGACATCGAGACCGTGCGCCCAGGTCTCCATCAGGCGCGCGGTGGCCATCGAGGCCGCACTCATCGGCGGGCCGAACCACGGGAGCTTGCGACCGGGCTGCACGGTGTGCAGCGCCTCGTGCAGCCGGCCTCGGGTGACCCGCCAGTCCGCGAGCAACTCGGCCGGCGCCAGCGCCGCCAGCCCCTCGGCGCCTTTGTCCACGAAACCCGCCGGGTCGGCGCCCGCGCCCGCCAACACCTCGGCGAAGCCAGCCTCGTCGGTGACGGCGATCAGGGCGACGCGATCCGTCCACAGTAGGTGGCCGATCTGGTGTGCGATGGTCCACCCGGGCGCCGGTGTCGGGTCGCCCCAGCGGTCGGAGGGCAACGGCGCGACCAGCTCGTCGAGCGCGTCGCTTTCGGCGCGCAGGTCGTCGATCATGGGCGCGGGGCCGGTCATCGGAGTCCTCGACTGTCGGCTGCGGCCGTCGGACACGTCACGTCTGTACCTTAACGATCGTTCGCTTGGTCGCCGCGGCGCCCGATGATGCTGTGCACGGCCAGTCCGATCAGGTAGAGCACCGATCCGAACAGCGCGAATGTGGGTGCGTGCCCGTCGTCGGGAATCAAGCTGCCGGCCACCGTGATCGAGACGATGAACGCGACCCAGAACAGTGCGTCCTGCACTGCGAACACATGCCCGCGAAGAGCGTCGTCGACGTCCATCTGGATCGCGGTGTCGGCGCAGAGCTTGACCATCTGCCCGGTGACGCCGAGCAGGAAGCCGCACGCGACCATGACCGGGAGAAGCAGCTCGGCGCCGGCGACCTCGATGATCGCCGACGTCGCCAACGCGCCGTTGGCCGTCGCGTAGCGCCCCCAGCGGCGGATGGCGGGCGGCGTCAGAACGTTGGCCAGGAAGGCGCCCAGGCCGGCGGCGCCGAAGAACAGTAAGGCGGTGCCGAATCCCCCGCCCTCGAGGTTGGGCATGTGGTGGACCAGCAATAAGACCAGCAGCGAGTTGATGCCGATGACCATCCGATGGGCGGCCAGGCCGGACAGGGTGGCGGCGACCGTGGGGCGCTGCGCCACCGTCCGTGCGCCGTGCAGCCAGCCGGTGATCACCGCGTAGATGACCGGCCCGTGGATCGCTCGCCAGGTGTCGTCGGGCCCCAGCACTCGCGCCCCGAACCGCAAGGACAACAGCAACGCGATCGACACGGGAACCGCCGTGAGGAACACGATCGCCGAGGCGCCCTTGTCGCTGGACCCGAAGATGAACCGGGGCACCAGCATGAAGTTTGCGCCGATGAACGCCGCGATGGCCCCGGACGCGGTGGCAACCGAGTTCATCGTCACCACCTGCTCGCGCGGCACCACGTGCGGCAGCGACGCCGACAGCCCGGACCCGACGAAGCGGGACAAGCCGTTGGCGAACAGGGCGCCCAGCAACAGCGGCAGATCCCCGGCCCGCACCGCCAGGATGGTGCCGATCGCGGCGAAGAGGATCAGCCGACCGCCGTTGGCGCCGACGAGCACCAGCCGCCGATCCCATCGGTCCATCAGCGCACCAGCGAACGGACCGAGCAGCGAGTACGGCAAGAACAGAACCGCGAACGCGCGCGCGATGGAGAGAGGGTCGGCGGCCCGATCCGGGTTGAACAACAGGGCGCCGGCCAGCGCCGCCTGAAACAAGCCGTCACCGAATTGGCTTGCGACGCGCACCTGCAGCAGCCGCCAGAAATCCGGCAAATCACGCACGGACCGCCAAATCTCGACGGGTGCACTGGACTGCATCCGGGTTGGGATCACCGAAACCGACTTCCACGATTGGGGCTGGCAAAGCTCGCGCGATCAGAGCCGTCCCAACAACAGTACAAATCTCCGTGGCCCACGCTCTCGATTGCCCCGGGCCACCATGCGCCGGATGCGATGATGGTGGGGTGCCGCCGCCGGAGGATCCAGAGGACTACGTCGCACCTGCCGCGCAACGGGTGCGTGCGGGCACTTTGCTGCTCGCCAACACCGATCTCCTCGAACCGACATTTCGGCGCAGCGTGATCTACATCGTCGAGCACAACGACGGAGGCACCCTGGGTGTCGTCCTGAATCGCGCCAGCGAAACCGCGGTGTACAACGTGTTGCCCCAGTGGACCAAGCTGTCGGCCAAGCCGAAGACGATGTTCATCGGCGGGCCGGTGAAGCGTGACGCGGCGTTGTGTCTGGCGACGCTGCGGGTCGGCGCCGATCCCCAGGGCGTGCCGGGCTTGCGGCACGTGGACGGCCGGGTGGTCATGGTCGACCTGGACGCCGACCCCGACGTGATCGCGCCGCTGGTCGAAGGGGTGCGAATCTTCGCGGGGTACTCGGGCTGGACGATTGGTCAGCTGGAAGGCGAGATCGAGCGCGACGACTGGATTGTGTTGTCCGCGTTGCCATCCGACGTGCTCGTCGGACCGAGGTCCGACCTGTGGGGCCAAGTCCTGCGTCGCCAGCCGCTGCCGCTCTCGCTGCTGGCCACCCACCCCATCGACATCAGCCGGAACTAGGGCTGCTGACGTCGGGCCCACCGGCCCTCTAGTTCACTGGCACGACTGCGTGCAGCCGGCGCAGCTGCCGGCGCAGGCGGGCGCCGCCGCTTCCTGGCGCAGCGCGAAGCGCGCGCTCTGCCACGAGCCCGCGGCCAGCGTTCCGAGCGCGCCCACCACACAGACGATGAGCACGACCAGCGCGGTCTCCGGGACGGCGGCTATCGCCACCGCGCCGCCGGCTGTCAACATCACCGCGGCCGCCAACTGAGTCGGCGCCATCGCGCGCAGCGCCAACGCGGTGGCACCGAAATTCCCGTTGTGGGCAAGCGACCAGGTGCCGAACCCCGCCGAGGCCACCGCCGCACACATGCACAGCACGCCCGCAATCAGCATGGGCTCACAATACGAGCCGGGTTAGCGGCCCGCACATCCGGCTCGGTGGGTGCCGGCGCCGTCCTCTAGTGCTGCAGGAACGAGAAGTTCGGTAGCGGGGGCAGGCCCGGCACCATGGCCAACAGGCTGGGGGTGCGCTGCGGGTTCGTCACGGGCGCCTGCGCGGGGAGCCCGCCCGGGGCCGCGGGGGTCGTCTGGGCAAGCGGTACCAGCGGCGCTGCGCCGGGTGCCGGGGCGGCAGGCGCAACCGGAGCCACAGCCGGTGCCGGAGCGACCGGGGCGACCGGGGCAGCAACGGGTGCCGGGGCGGCAGGCGCGACCGGAGCCACAGCCGGTGCCGGAGCGACCGGCGCGACGGGAGCGGCGGCGGGAGCCTGGGCGGGCAGTCCGACGGGAGAG
This sequence comes from Mycolicibacterium vulneris, assembly GCF_002104765.1. Lineage (GTDB taxonomy): Bacteria > Actinomycetota > Actinomycetes > Mycobacteriales > Mycobacteriaceae > Mycobacterium > Mycobacterium vulneris. Next base: position 247,703 of record NZ_NCXM01000003.1, on the reverse strand, counting down.
GCGGCGGGGGCCTGGGCCGGCGCCGGGGCGGCCGCGCCGGGTGCGCTCACGCGGAATCCGTTGATGATCGCGTCGGTGGCTGGTGCGTCGGCGACGCTCACCGCGCGATCGGTGGTCACCGACAGCGACACGAGGTATTTGTCGTGTCCCGAGGTGGCGATGACGTGACGCCGCGACGTATTGAGCGTCAGATCACCGTCGCGGTAGGTGCCTTCGACGATCGACGACGGGAAGCCGCCGAAATCGGTCATCGCGCCGTTGGTGGGCTGCCACGCCAGAAGCTTCTGGCTGTCGACGTAGCCGTGGGTGATGGCCTCTTTCGGGTCGAAGTTGCCGACCAGTTTGTACACCACGACCTGCGCGTTCGACGAGTAAATGCTGCTGCCGTGCCGGTCGGCGATAACCGCGAACGCATCGGGCACGTTGGGATCAGGCACCTGGGTCCAGCGGGCGGGCACCGGCAAGGTGATGTCGAGTGCCTTGAAGCCCTCAGGCTTTTGCGCCTCGAGCTTCACGCCCTTCGACTGCAGGAATTCGTGGATGGTGCCGGACGTCGCGGGAGCGGGGACCGGAGCCGGGGCCGGCGGGGTGACCGCGGCCGGCGCCGCGGTTCCCGGAGCGATGGCGGTCGCCGGCGGGGCGATCTGGTTGCCGGCCGGCGGGGCCGCGAGGTATCTGCTCGGCGGCACCAACTCGGGCCCGAGGTTCTGCGGCGCCGGGGCGGGAACCGCGGGGACGGGTGCCGGCGCTGGGGGCGCAGGGTCTGCCGATGCCGCGCCGCCCGTGACAACCGCCAGGCCCATCAGGCCAGCGACCATACCGCCGAGGAGTGCCCGGTGGACGGGGACGATCTCAATCATCTGCGTCGGTCCTTCCAAAGGCGTCAGTACCAGAAGCCGTCGATAGTGGCTGACTGTAACTAGAGGTCAAAGGCGGTGAACAGGCTCGAAACACACCTGGGATGAACCTCTGATCGGCGCGCAACGGAACCGAGACCAACCTGTGGCCTGGGGACCCGCCGTGTCGGCCCTTATACCCTGTTCAGGTGACCGACTCCCCGACCGCTTCGCCGGCAAGCAGTTCCGGCGCCGCCGTGCCCGACTCCGATGCGCCGCCGCATCGCTACACCGCGGCGCTGGCGGGGCGTATCGAGGGCGCGTGGCAGGAGAACTGGGCGAAGCTCGGGACGTTCAACGTGCCCAACCCGGTCGGTTCGCTGGCTCCGGCAGACGGAGCCCCGGTCCCGGACGACAAGTTGTTCGTGCAGGACATGTTTCCCTACCCGTCGGGGGAGGGGCTGCATGTCGGCCACCCGCTGGGCTACATCGCGACGGACGTATACGCCCGCTATTTCCGAATGACCGGCCGTAACGTCCTGCACGCGTTGGGGTTTGATGCTTTCGGGCTGCCCGCCGAGCAGTACGCGGTACAGACCGGCACCCACCCGCGCACCCGCACCGAGGCCAACGTCGTCAACTTCAAGCGCCAGCTGGGACGCCTGGGCCTCGCCCATGACAGCCGGCGCAGCTTCTCCACCACCGACGGTGAGTTCTACAAGTGGACCCAGTGGATCTTCTTGCAGATCTACAACGCCTGGTTCGACACCGCAGCCAACAAGGCCCGTCCCATAGCCGAGCTGGTCGCCGAATTCGAATCCGGTGCGCGCCGCCTCGACGACGGACGGGACTGGGCCGGGCTGTCGGCGGGGGAGCGGGCCGATGTGATCGACGGCCACCGGCTGGTCTACCGGGCCGACTCGATGGTGAATTGGTGTCCCGGTCTGGGCACCGTGCTGGCCAACGAAGAGGTGACCGCCGACGGCCGCAGCGACCGCGGCAACTTCCCGGTGTTCCGGAAACGGTTGCGGCAGTGGATGATGCGGATCACCGCCTACTCCGATCGGCTGCTCGAGGACCTCGACGTGCTGGACTGGCCCGAACCGGTCAAAGCCATGCAGCGCAACTGGATCGGCCGGTCCACCGGCGCCAAAGCGCTGTTCGCGGCGACCGGGCGCGCTGGCGAGACGGTCGACATCGAAGTGTTCACCACCCGGCCCGACACGCTCTTCGGTGCCACCTACCTGGTGCTGGCGCCCGAGCACGACCTGGTCGACGAGTTGGTGGCGGCCTCCTGGCCGGACGGCACCGACCCGCGCTGGACGTACGGCGCCGCCACACCGGCTGAGGCCGTTGCCGCCTACCGGCAGGCGATCGGGTCGAAGTCAGACCTCGAGCGCCAGGAGAGTAAAGCCAAGACCGGCGTCTTCCTGGGCAGTTACGCGACCAACCCCACCAACGGCAAGCCGGTGCCGATCTTCATCGCCGACTACGTGTTGGCCGGATACGGCACCGGGGCGATCATGGCCGTCCCCGGCCACGACCAGCGCGACTGGGACTTCGCCCACGAGTTCGGCCTGCCGATCGTGGAAGTCATTGCCGGCGGCGACATTTCGGAGTCCGCCTACGCCGGCGACGGGGTGCTGGTCAACTCCGGCTACCTCAACGGGCTGGATGTGGCCGCGGCCAAAGAAAAGATCACCGCCCGCTTGGAGGCCGAGGGTCGCGGCTGGGCGCGCATCGAATTCAAGTTGCGCGACTGGCTTTTCGCACGGCAGCGGTACTGGGGCGAGCCGTTCCCCATCGTCTACGACGCCGACGGACGCGCGCATGCGCTCGACGAAGCCGCACTGCCGGTCGAGCTGCCCGACGTCCCGGATTACTCGCCGGTGCTGTTCGACCCCGACGATGCCGACAGCGAGCCGTCGCCGCCGCTGGCCAAGGCGACGGAGTGGGTACACGTCGAGCTGGACCTCGGCGACGGCCTCAAGCCTTACAGCCGGGACACCAACGTGATGCCCCAGTGGGCCGGCAGCTCCTGGTATGAACTGCGCTACACCGATCCGCAAAACTCGGAACGGTTCTGCGACAAGGAGAATGAGGCCTACTGGATGGGTCCGCGGCCGGCCGAGCATGGGCCGCAGGATCCCGGTGGCGTCGACTTGTACGTCGGCGGCGCCGAACACGCGGTGCTGCATCTGCTGTATGCGCGGTTCTGGCACAAGGTCCTCTACGACCTGGGCCACGTGAGCTCGCGGGAGCCCTACCGCCGACTGGTCAACCAGGGCTACATCCAGGCCTTCGCCTACACCGACGCGCGCGGCTCGTACGTGCCGGCCGAGGAAGTCGTCGAACGGGACGGTGGCTTCGTCTACCCCGGACCTGGGGGAGAGGTGGAAGTCTTCCAGGAATTCGGGAAAATCGGGAAGAGCCTGAAGAATTCGATCTCACCCGACGAGATCTGCGACGACTACGGCGCCGACACGCTGCGGGTCTACGAGATGTCGATGGGCCCGCTGGAGGCATCCCGGCCCTGGGCCACCAAGGATGTCGTAGGAGCCCACCGCTTCCTGCAGCGCGTGTGGCGCTTGGTGATCGACGAGCAGACCGGCGACACCCGCGTGGCCGACGGTCCCGCACCGGAGTTGGCAACCGACACGCTTCGAGCGCTGCATCGCACCATCGCCGGAGTCGCGGAAGACTATGCCGCACTGCGCAATAACACCGCCGCGGCCAAGCTGATCGAATACACCAACCATCTCACCAAGGAGCACCGCGACGCGGTGCCCCGCGCGGCGGTCGAGCCGCTGGTGCTGATGTTGGCGCCCCTGGCCCCGCATATGGCCGAGGAGTTGTGGCTGCGCCTGGGTCACCAGACACCGCTGGCGCACGGGCCGTTTCCGGTCGCCGACCCCGCCTATCTGGTCGACGATACGGTGGAGTACCCGGTGCAGGTGAACGGCAAGGTGCGCGGCCGGGTGTTGGTGGCCGCCGACGCCGATCAGGACACCCTGAAGGCCGCCGCGCTCGCCGACGAAAAGGTCCAGGCGTTTCTGGCGGGCGCCAACCCCCGCAAGGTGATCGTGGTCCCCGGCCGCCTGGTCAACCTCGTCGTATAACCCTGCCCTATTGCCCGGCGGGCCGCAGCACCACCTCGTGCATGTGACCGTCGCGCGGGGTGGCCACCGCATGGGCCACAGCGGCCGCGACCGTTTCGGGCTTCAGAAACTTGGCGGGGTCATAGGTGCCGCCCTCGAACTCGACGAGTTCGCGCTGCATGTCGCTATCGGTGCGGCCCGGATAGACCGTCGTCACCCGCAACTCCGGTTCGTCGCTGCGCAGCGAGTCCGCAAAGGCGCGCAGTGCGAACTTGCTGGACGAATAAGAGGCCATACCCCGCGAAGCGGTGCGCCCCGCACCGGAGTTGATGAACACCACCTGGCCGCGCGCCCGCCGCAGCGCGGGCAACAGCGCCAGCGTAAGTTCTACCGGTCCAAAGACGTTCACGGCGAAGGTGGCGCGCCACTCGTCGACGTTCGAGTCGGCGACGCTGCCGGGGATGGCCAGCCCCGCGTTGTGCACGAGCACGTCGAGCTCGTCCACAATTTCGCAGGCGGCTTCGATATCGCCGGAGTCGGTGAGGTCCAGTGGAAACGTGGTGGCGCCGAGCCGTTCCGCGACCGCGTCGAGCCGATCGGACGGCCGGCCCGCCAGCAGCAGGGTGTGCGTGGGTGCCAGCGCTGTGGCGATGGCCGATCCAATACCGCCGCCGGCGCCGGTGATGAGTGCATTGGGCATGCCCCGCAGTTTACCGACGCCGCAAACGCGAGCGAAAAGCTTTGACGGCTAGTCCTTTTCAGGCTTCCTTGCGCGCGGGTGGCACGCCGGCGGGTCCGGACGTCGGGTCACCGGAGGCCAGCCGCTCCAGCGGCGCCAGTGCCTGCATCAGGGTGTTGAGGTCGGACGTCGGGAGCTGGCTGAGCATCGCGGCCAGCGAGGCGCGTCGATTGGCCAGCGATTCACCGTGCACGGCCCGTCCCCGCGGGGTGATATCCACGAGCACGGCGCGAAGGTCAGACGGATCGCGGGAACGCTTGACCAGCCCCACCTTCTCCAGCCGCCGGATCGCCACCGTGGTGGTGGGGGTCCGTACCCGTTCGTGTGCGGCGAGATCGGTCATCCGGATCGGGCCCTGGTCGAGCAGCGTGACCAAGATCGACAATTGCGCCAGGGTCAGCTCCCCGGCCGCCGCGCCGCTGGGGTCTCCGCGGCGCAGCATCGCAAACAATTTGGACAGCGTTCGGTGCAAACCCTCGGCGAGCTCGGCTACCTCGGCCGGGTTCGATTCGCTGTCTGCCATAAATCGGGAGTCTATCCCGATATGAGGTGCTTACAAGGGAGCTATTGCCCACCAGTTAGTGGAGATCAAAGCACTTGGGACAAAAACCGCTGCAGCCGTTCGGTCTCTGCGGCATCGAATATCTGCTCGGGAGGGCCCGATTCCACGACCTTGCCGTGATCCATAAACACCACGGCGTCGGATGCCGACCGCGCGAACCCCATTTCGTGGGTTACCACAACCATTGTCATGCCATCGGCGCCGAGGTCGGCAATGAGTTGCAGTATTCCCTTGACCATTTCGGGATCCAGCGCCGAGGTCGCCTCGTCGAAGAACATCACCTGCGGGCCCATGGCCAGCGCGCGGGCGATCGCCACCCGCTGCTGTTGCCCGCCGGACAGCATGCTGGGGCGGGCACCGGCCTTGTGTTTCAGGCCAACTCGGTCCAGCTGCGTCATCGCCAGGTCGCGGGCCTCGTCGGCCGGCAGCCGCCGCAACTTGCGTGGTGCCATCGCCACGTTGGCCAGGACGCTCAAATGCGGAAAGAGATTGAAATGCTGGAACACCATGCCGATGCGCTGGCGCAACTCGTCGGGATCGTCGCGCAGCACCGACCGGCCATCCAGCAGAATGTCGCCGCTGTCGGGCTCATACAAGCGGTTCAGCGTGCGCAGCAGGGTCGACTTGCCCGAACCGGACGGCCCGATGATCGCCACGGTGCTGCCCGCGGGTGCCTCGATATCGACGCCACGCAGCACCTTGCTTCCGCCCAGGGTCTGGTGAACGTCCTTGGCGGCCAGCGAAACTGACGCACGCCCGTGGATGCCGGAGGTCACGTGATCTCCTGGCCGAATGCCGTCCCGAGCAGGTCGGCGTCGTCCTCCGGCGCGGCGGCGCGACGACCGCGGCGAAGCCGGGTGTCGATGTAGTTCACCAAATGCGTTAGCGGGATGGTCAATAGCAGGTAAAAGAGACCCGCGGCCACCAACGGTGACAGGCTCCCGGTCTGCGCGTTGAGATCCCGTCCCACCTGGAACAGCTCCCGCTGATCGGCGATCAAGCCGAGGAAGTACACCAGCGCGGAGGCCTTCAACAGCCCGATGGCCTGATTGACCAGGGCGGGCAGCACGCGGCGGATGCCCTGCGGCACCACCACCAGCCGCATCGCGGTGACGTAACTGAAGCCCAGCGCCCGGGACGCCTCCAGTTGTCCGGGATCGACGCTTTGAATGCCGGAGCGCAAAATCTCGCCGATGTAGGCGGCGGCCATCAATCCCAGCGCGGCGATGCCGAGCGGGTAAGGGTTCTTGTTGGTCAGCCCACTGACCAACGGGCCGACGCCCATCCCGATCAGCAGGATGATCACCACTTCGGGCAGGCCCCGGAAGATGTCGGTGTACACCCGGGCCGGCCAGCGTAGCCAGCGCCGGTGCGAGATCCCCGCCACCGCCAACACCATCCCGAACGCCAGGCCGATGACCAAGGCGCTGTTGGTCAGGATCAACGTGTTCGGCAGGCCGGTGGTCAACAGCATGGGAACGGCCTGCCGGTACATATCCCAGTCGAAGAACGATTCACCCAACTGGGCCAGTGGAGATTTCGGGGCGGGCGGGCCCGCGGGCGAGCGGTGTTGTTTCGCGATCGCGGCGAAGTCCGGCAGCTTGGGGAGGGGCGCGGCTTTGGAGCCGGGCTTCCAGCCGGGCGGCACTGTCCGCGGCACCCATTGGCTATACAGGTGCGCCCAGGTGCCGTCGGCGATGACGGCGTCCAGCCCGGAATTGAGCGCGTCGATCAACGGCTTGTTGCCTTTGGCGACCGCATAGGCGACGAAATTGCCTGGGCTGTAGGTATTCGCGGCGACCACCGCCGGATCGCCCGGGCGAATAACGGTCGCCGCAAGGGACCCGGGCGCCACCCACGCATCGATCTGCCGCGACTTCAGGCTGGCGTACAGGGTGGCGAAGCCCGGATACTTCACGGGTTGCAGATGCAACACGTCGACGACGTACGACTCCTCGACGGTGCCTTGCACGACGCCGATCCGCTGGCCGGCGGCGAGGTCGCTGAATTTGTGGATGGCCGAACCGGGCGGGACCACCAGCGAATAGAACCCGAAGTCGTAGCCGTTGGTGAAAGAGACGGTGTGCCGGCGGGCGTCGGTCGCTTTCACCGCTGCCGAGCCGACGTCGAAGCGCCGGGACGCCACCTGGGCGAGTAGCGCGGAAAAGTCGGTGCTGACAAAGCGGACCTGCAGACCCAGCTTGGCGGCGATGGCGCGCAGCAATTGGTTGTCGAAGCCGCTGAATTCGCCGGTGGGGTTGATGCAGATGTTGGGTGGGGCATCCGACAGCGTGCCAACGGTCAGGACACCCGGCACGCCGAGGCCCAGGGAGCCGACGTCGACCGCGTCGAGGGGCTCGACCGACGCCGTGGTGTCCCGGTCGTCCTCGCCGGTCGTCGGGCTCTCGATCAGGTCTTTGGGCAGGGTCCGCGCGCTGTCCACGCCGGGCGGCGCGCATTGATTCCAGTCGGCGGCCGCCGGCGCGACCGGTCCACCCAGCGCCAGGCCGCACACCATCACGACTGTCGCGGCCAGGCCGAATGCCCTTTTGCGGCGTTCGGTATGCCGGCCCACGCGCGAACTCATCAGTGTCACCGTAACGACTGAACGGCGACGCGGCCGCTCAGCGTCGGTTCACAGCACCAGGGATGCTTCGTCGCAGATCGTGTCCGCGTCGGCGATCACCCGCAGCGGGCCGGGAACGATCCGACCGACGTCGTCCGGCGGGGTGAAGACCCGTCGCCGGACCAGTTCGGCCAGCATGGTCTGCGCCATCAGATAGGAGCGGTCGACGCACGCGGCCCGCGCGGCTTCGGGGTCACGCCGCTGTATCGCCGCCGTCTCGTCTTCGTAGAACGGCAGCATGTCTTCGCGCCCGCTCCGATAGGTCGTCCAGAACAGGCGGGGGATGAGATTCTGCGAGGCGCGGATCGTGGCATGCAGCCGCGGACCGGCGTACTCCTCGTTGACGGTGCGCCGATATTCGGCGGCGAGATCGGTGAAGGCGCGCGAATCCTTGGCGGTGCGCAGCGAGCGCATCAGTGTGTCGAGCTGCCCCAGGATCCGTGGCGTGGGGCTGGTCGCCGCGCGTGCGGACGCTATCCCATTGAGCATTCCGTCGAGCTCATGGTGTTCGAGGACGGCGGCCTCATCGAACCGCTCGACGAACGCGCCCCGGTGATAACGCGTGGACACAATGCCGTCGTGTTCGAGTTGGACCAGTGCCTCTTGAATCGGCACCCGGCTCACTCCCAACCCCAGCGCAATTTCATTGCGGTCGACGCGGTCTCCACTGCGCAGCTTCCCGGTCAACAACAGGTGGAGGATGTGCGAAACAACCAGGTCCTTTTCTTTGACCCCGTATTTCTTCGGCATCTTTTTGTTTCAGTCTCTTTCACACCCGGTTCGGCAATCTAGCGGTGAGAGTTTCTCACGAATTGACGCGCGCGTTTAGGTGTTTGGCCGATGAACCTGAATACGGCGTTTAACGGCTGTCGCGCCACTTGCATAGCGCTTCGGCGGCGGTCAGGTCGTAGTCGGGACCATTTACGCCGACGGTCAGCAGCGTCACGCCCAGGGCGGTGAGGCCTTCCGCGTTGGCGATCAGCCCGTCGAGGCCCTCGCCGCGCCGGACGCCGCTGTTGTTCTCGACGCCGGCCGACCTTTCGATGGTGGACGGGTCGCGCCCGACGGCGGCGCAGTGTTCTTCCAGCACAGCCGCCGCCCCCGGATAGGTCTCGACGGTGGTGAAGCCGTGCCAGATGTCGCCGTATTCGGCGACCATGCGTAATGTCTTCCGCGGGCCTTTGCCGCCGATGAGGATCGGGATGTCGCGGGGGGGAGCCGGGTTCAGTTTGGCCAGCCGCGCGTTGATCCGGGGCAGTGCGGCCGCCAAGTCGTCAAGGCGGCTGCCGGCGGTGCCGAATTCGTAGCCGTACTCGTCGTAGTCCTTTTGTTTCCAACCCGAACCGATGCCGAGGATGAGCCGGCCGTCGGAAATGTGGTCGACGGTGCGAGCCATATCGGCCAGCAGTTCCGGATTGCGGTAGGAGTTGCACGTGACCAGCGCGCCGATCTGGATGCGCGACGTCTGCTCGGCCCAGGCCCCGAGCATCGTCCAGCATTCGAAATGCGCACCGTCGGGATCGCCGTAGAGCGGGAAGAAATGGTCCCAGTTAAAGGCGATGTCGACGCCGATGTCCTCGCAGCGGCGCACGGCGTCGCGCATCTGGCCGTACTGCGGAGCGTGTTGCGGCTGCAGTTGGACACCGATACGGATCGGGAACTCAGAAGTCATAACCCCAACCGTAGGCTCAGCGTGCGTCGAGCACTCCACGTAGCAGGTCGATCAGCGCGCGTGGCTGGTCGCTTTGCACGGAATGGCCCGAATTCTCCACGACGTGCGCGGAGCGGAAATGCTTTGCGCGACGGGCCAGCTCGGCCGCGTCGTCGTCGCTGACGAAGCCCGACGTGCCACCGCGCACCAGCGTGACGGGTGCGGACAACGCGTCGACGTCGTCCCACAGGCTGGCGAAGTCGGGGAAGGTGCGGATGGCGTCATAGCGCCACGTCCACTGGCCGTTCTCGAGCTTGCGCGAGTTGTGGAACACCCCGCGGCGCAGAGCCTTCACCTCCCGGTGCGGCGCCGCCGCGACCGTCAAGTCGAGCATGGCCTGGAAGCTGGGAAATTCGCGTTCCCCGTGCATCAGAGCCACGGTGCCCTGCTGTTCCTTGGTCATCTCGGAATGCCGTTGCAGCGCCGACGGGGTGACGTCGATCAGCACCAGTTCTTTGACCAGGTCTGGTGCCACCGCGCCCAGCCGGATCGCGGTCAGTCCGCCCAGCGACATACCGACGACTAGATCGGCCGACGCGGCATGTTCGCGCAGGATCGGCAACAAGCTGTCGGCGTTGGGCTGCGGCGAGTAGTCGCCGTCCTCGCGCCAGGCGGAGTGGCCGTGGCCGGGAAGGTCGACCGCCAGAGCAGGTTCACCGAGGCCGACGATGATGGTGTCCCAGGTGTGCGCGTTCTGCCCGCCGCCATGCACGAACACGATTCGTGAGGGAGTGCTGCCCCAACGCAGGGCGCTGATTTTGCTTTCGCCCGTGCCGGACTCGACGCGTTCGACGTCGGGCAGGGGACCGGAGACTCCGGCCTGCTCGGCGTTTTCGGACAGCAGCGAGAATTCGGACAGCCCGGCCAGTTCGTCTTCGGAGATCTCGGTCACGATCTTTGACACTAGCTATAGGACGTAGCGGCGGCGAATGCCGTGGAAGCGTTGCCACATCGCGGCGGCGCGCTCCGGCGTGCTCACCATGGCGGTTTCCGCGGGCAGTACGCCCAGCAGTGCGTCGTGCTTGACCACCCGGGTGTCCAGCGCAGCGGGTTCGCCCTCGAGCATGTGCCGGTAGGTCAGGTTGCCGCGTTCAAAGCCCTGGGTGTCAAGCCAGTTGTGCACGCCCGGATCGCGGTGAGCCATAACCAGGCGGATGCGGCCGTCGCGGTCGACCTTGGTGCGGCTCGGCGTATAGCTCACCGGACGGTACAGGTAGTCCATGCTGTTGAAGAAGACGCCCATATTGGTGAACATCCACAGCCCGTCGTGGGCATCGAACTCGACGATCAGCGCCTCGTCGGCCGCCAGCTCCCAGAACATGTTGGCCGCGGCGCGGCCGCGTTGGTTGTCGGCGTCGCTGGCGCCGACGCGCGGGAACGTGTTGGGGTGCTCGACGTCGACGCCGCCGTAGTTGAAGGGGAATTCGGGCCAGTCGGACATCAGGCCGGTGACGAAATCGCCGGCCCAGCGCATCGCGTCGACCATGTCGGTGGGGGTGGGCAACGGCTTGGGGGATGCCATGTCTATGCGTTCGATGCACAGTTGTGCCGGCGACTCGTCCCAGCGGTCAAACCCCTGGCGGATGAACAGTTTTCGGGACTCCGGTGTGGTGGGCAGCCAGTTCGGCCCGCGTTCGGGACCTCCGAGGTAAAGCTGGAATTGCCCGTCTTCGCCGATGTCGAGTTGGTGGCCGAGTAGGTTGGCCTCCGGTGTGTCACCGAATGGCTCGTGCAGGACGCCCGGGCCGGGCGTGCGTCGTCCTTGCACGGTGACGTTGAAAAAACGGGAGGTGCCGCGTGTGCCGGTGAGCCGGTAGGTGGAGTGCCCGTCGATCCATGCTTGTTGATAGGTGAAGTCGGCGCAGTCTCCGCCGAGTTTGCGGGTGGGGCCGCAGAAGGCGTGCAGCGCCGGGTAGCTGGTATCGCGCGTCTCGAGCGCCAGATCGAAGGCCTGGCCCAGGTTTTGGGTGAGAAATCGGTACGCGTCGACGCGCTGCGACGCGGCGACGGGGTTGGCGTCTTTGAACACCTGCCGGCCCGCGCGCTCCAGCCGGGCGCAGAAGTCGGTCCACGCCGATTGCAGCGCCGCGTCGTCGGGGCCGTCGCCGAAACCCATTGTCATGCACCCAATCTGTTCAGCATCGCGCCGACGACCTCGCAGGCGCGCCGCGCGGATTGCAGGCGGCCCTCGGCGTCGATGCGGGGCCCGATCAGTTCCAGGTCGAATCCGTGCGCGTAGCCGCCGGCCAGGGCCTGGGCCACGAACGCTTCGAGCGGGATCGCGCCGTCGCCGGGCACAGCGCGACCCGGGAGCGCCCGGTCGCCCAGCACGTAATCGCTGAGCTGGATGAGCTCGGTTCGGGGCATTGCCCGCTGCACCATCGCTTCGAAATCGCCTTCCGCCCAGCAGTGGAACAGCTCGATACAGATTCCCAGCCCGCTTATCTCGGCCAGTGTGACGGTATCGCGCAGGGTGTGTGCGAGATGAATGTCGGCGTAGAGGCTTGACGCGTTCTCGATCGCCAGCGCCACTCCCGCCCGCCTCGCGTGCTCGACGCAGGGAGCGATCAAGGCGGTGAAGCGATCGGCTGCCTGCGGCCAGGTCAGCGCGCCCCGGCCGCCGGTGAGCATGTAGACCACCCGCGCGCCCACCGCGGCCGCGGCATCGATCACCGCCAGTAGCGCATCCCGCGCCGCGGTCCCGGGCGTGTCGAGCCGGCCGCCGCCGAAAATGTGGCACACCGCCTCCACGGTGTAGGTGTTGTGCTGCAGAAGCTTTGGAAATTGGGGGTCGAGCAGCTCGCTGTCCAAGACGCTGAGCCGCGACACGCCGAGGGCGGCCCAATGCTGTGCCACCTCGGCCAGCGGCGCGCCGAAGAAGGTGACGTCATGGACCGACAGGCGTTTGTGCGGCGCCGTCACGTTAGCCGCGGGTCTCGATCTGGACACCGAATCGCTCGCGGAAGGGCCGGAATTCGGCGTGCAGCGCATCGAGGTTTTCGCCGATGTCGATCAGCAGCTGGGTGGAGTAGCGGAACTTGCCGTAGCGGTCGCCGCGGTTGTCGGCCAGGTACACGCGCATCGCCGATTCGGCCTCGGGCGTGAGTTGGCGTCCGGCGAATTCGTAATACCGTCGGACCGTTGCGATTTGATCGGTAACGAAGTCGGTGTAACGGATGTGCAGGATGCGCGGATCGTCCACCATGGGGTCGCTCATGGTGTTGTTGACGCCCTCGCGCGTCAACTCCAGATGCATCTTCGCCAGGGCGTGCAGGTCGACGGGACCGACCATGCCTTCGGCGATGTCGGCCATCATCATCGTGCGTGAGGCCGCGACCTGCACCGGGTCGCGGTGCAGCCAGACCAGGGTGGCGTCGGGGTAGGCGTCGAACATCTCCTTGAGCCGGAATCCGTGAAATCCCTTCAGCACCCAGTATTTTGGGGGCCGCTGGTATTGCAGTTGTTGGAGCATGGCCTTGTGCAGCCGGTACTGTGCGGCCGGGTCGGTGGCCAGACCGCCGACCAGCGACTGCATTGGTACCCGCCACCACGCTGTCGGCGTCATCACCCGGAAGTCGAATGCCCAGGTGCGCTCGTCTTCGGGAAGGCCGTCGCCCAGCATGTCGTTGTAGGGGTGGCTGTGCAGCCATTTCGGCATCTTGGCGTTGATCTCACGCCAGTCCGCGTCGGCGCGCGCCCTGCGGTCGTCATCGGGTGCGGCCAGCCCCGGCGGCGGGGAGGGATACATCACCTCCCAGAACCGCAGCGCGCGGGCGCGCGGATCGACCGACATCAGGGCATGCATAAGCGTTGTCCCCGAGCGGGGTTCGCCGGTGACGAACATCGGCGACTCGATCACTTCGGCACCGATCGGGTAGCGGTTGCGGTCTTCGATGAGTTCAAGGCGCGACGTCAGCAGCCAGCGACAAACCTGCGTCGCTTCGAAGCGGCCGTCGGCATCCATGCCCAGACCGTTGAGGTGGTCGACGGCGACGGCGAAGCGTTCGGGCAGGCTGGGATCGCCGTAGTCGCGCAGCCCGGTCTCCGCCTCGGCGGCGGCGAGCATCTCCGCGGCGTCCAAACGTGGTGTCACGGCAGGTCTCCGCAGAGCCGCATCAGTTCGTCTTCGGCCGCGCGGACGTTGGCCGCCGAAGCCTGCGTGTATTCCACGCCGGCCATCGCGCCGTAGTCGAGGATCTTGGGCACGCGAAGGCCGGCGTCGACGTATGTCTTGACGATCTTGGCGACCTCTTTCGGCGTGCCATGGGGTACGACGGCCAGGACCATCTCGGGTCGCACGTTGCCCAGGAACTCCACGATCCGTTCCCGGGTGAGCACGGCCGGGTCGATGTCCTGGAATCCGCGCCAGCCCTCGCCCATGGGGTGTTCGAATCCGAAGTCGCGCAATGTCTTTGCGGAGACCTGCAGCAGGAAGGCCTTGACCAGGGGAGCCTGCAGGATCTCGGCGAGGGCACCGTCGTCCGCACCGATCAGGCACACCTGGATGAAGCACGGGGTGATCGCCATCGGGTCGCGGCCGGCGCGGTCCGCGGATGCCCTTACCGCGGCGAGCATCTGGGCGTAGTGCTCGGGAGTCCAGGCGCCCGCTGGCCACCACCCGTCGGCGTACCGGCCCGCGATGTCGAGCATCCGTGGGCCGCTGGCGCCGATCCAGATCGGGGGCACCCGGCCCTCGTAGGGTTCGGTGTCCAGGCGGGCATGATGCAGCGAATAGAACTGGCCGTCGAAGTTGACCGGGCCGTCGCTGCGCCACAGCAACTGAATCACCGCCAGCGCTTCCTCGAAACGGCTGACCGAGCGCGAGAAGTCGAAGCCGTAGGGCAGCGTGTTTTCGCTCTCGCCGCTGCCCAGCCCCAGGATGAAACGGCCCTTGGCGAGGTGATCGATGGTCAGCGCCGTCTGGGCGAGCATAGCGGGATGGCGGCGCACGGTGTCGACCACGGCGCTGACCAGAGGAACCCGCTCGGTCAGCACGGCCGCCGCGGCCGCCACCGCGAGCCCGTCCAGGTGGCGGTGCGGTGACGGGGAAGCGGTGGCCAGGTCGGTGAACTCGGGAGTCCAGATCGCGTCCGGCCAGAAGCTGACCATGTGATCGGGCAGCCAGATGGAGTGGTACCGGCCGCTGTCGAGTCCCGCGAGCCCGGACAGGTCAAGGGGGAGAGTGGTGCGCAGGAACGCTGCGGGGTGAACGGTCATCGAGACATGATGCTAAGCACCTGCACAGCACCATGTCGATGATTTGGCGATGATGCGCCGGGTGTGGGCCCTGCGCGGGGACAGCCCGCGAATTCCTTCCCAGGGCCCACACTCGACGGCGAACACCCGGCCGAACGTCGGGCCTTAGCCCGAGATGATGAACTCTTCGAGCTGGGTGCGCGCGACGTCGTCGGGCAGCTGCTGGGGCGGGCTCTTCATCAGGTACGCCGACGCCGGAATCACCGGGCCGCCGATGCCGCGGTCCTTGGCGATCTTGGCGGCGCGCACCGCGTCGATGATGACGCCAGCGGAGTTCGGCGAGTCCCAGACCTCGAGCTTGTACTCCAGGTTCAGCGGCACATCACCGAAGGCGCGGCCTTCCAGCCGCACGTAGGCCCACTTGCGGTCGTCGAGCCAGCCGACGTGGTCCGACGGCCCGATGTGCACGTCGCGCGTCTTGAACTCGCGCTGCAGGTTGGAGGTCACGGCCTGCGTCTTGGAGATCTTCTTGGACTCGAGGCGCTCGCGCTCGAGCATGTTCAGGAAGTCCATGTTGCCGCCGACGTTGAGCTGCATGGTGCGGTCCAGCTGCACGCCGCGGTCCTCGAACAGCTTGGCCATCACGCGGTGCGTGATCGTCGCGCCGACCTGGCTCTTGATGTCGTCACCGACGATCGGCACACCGGCGTCGGCGAACTTCTTGGCCCACACCGGGTCGGAGGCGATGAACACCGGCAGCGCGTTGACGAACGCCACGCCCGCGTCGATGGCGCACTGGGCGTAGAACTTGTCGGCCTCTTCGGAGCCCACCGGCAGGTAGGAGACCAGGACGTCGACGTTGGCCTCGCGCAGCGCCTGGACCACGTCGACGGCCTCGACGTCGGACACCTCGATGGTGTCGGCGTAGTACTTACCGATGCCGTCCAGCGTCGGGCCGCGCTGCACCGTCACGTTGGTGGGCGGCACGTCGGCGATCTTGATGGTGTTGTTCTCCGACGCGAAGATCGCTTCGGACAGGTCGAAGCCGACCTTCTTGGCGTCCACGTCGAACGCCGCGACGAACTTCACGTCGCGGACGTGGTACTGACCGAACTTCACGTGCATCAAGCCGGGCACGGTGCTGTTCGCGTCGGCGTCGTAGTAGTACTGCACGCCCTGAACCAGCGAAGACGCGCAGTTACCGACGCCGACAATGGCGACTCGTACCTCCGTCGACGCCTGCGGCGCGTTCTGCTCACTCATATGGGCGTTCTCCTAACCTCTAACCACTGACTGGGATGCTGGGTTTGTGCAGGGATTTACGTTTGCTCGGAGAGGCCGGGCATAGCCCGCTCCGCAGCAATGAGCTCGTTGAGCCACTTGACTTCGCGCTCACTGGACTCGAGCCCTAATTGATGAAGCTGACGGGTGTAGCGGTCGAACGAGCTACTGGCCCGCGCAACCGCTTCGCGCAGGCCTTCCCGTCGTTCCTCGACCTGACGGCGGCGGCCTTCCAGAATGCGCATCCGCGCCTCTGCCGGAGTCCGGTTGAAGAACGCCAGGTGTACCCCGAAGCCGTCGTCGGTGTAGTTGTGCGGACCGGTGTCGGCCACCAGCTCACCGAAGCGCCGGCGGCCCTCGTCGGTCAGCTGGTAGACGCGCCGGGCCCGCCGGACCGGCGTCCCGGCTGGGGCAGCATCCTCGGCAATCAACCCCTCGGCCTGCATGCGCCGCAGGGCGGGGTAGAGCGATCCGTACGAAAACGCTCGGAACGCACCGAGGAGACCGGTCAGCCGCTTGCGCAACTCGTAGCCGTGCATGGGCGACTCGATCAGGAGACCCAGGATGGCAAGCTCCAGCAATCGAATCACCTCCCTGAAAAAGATTTGCGTGGCTGGTTACGACGGTTCGACGCCTCGCGCAATCGTATCGTCTCGATATATTAGCCACAACACCACTGACTGTTGGTTTGCCGTTCGTCACAGTGCAGGGGTGTGTGAAATGAGCCGCGGAACCGCTCTTTACGTGGGCAGACTCATCTGCTTGACGGTGCCATCACCCGCGAAGGTGATATGCCCACCCCCGTAGTCGCTCGAGACGTACAGCGACAGCGAGAGCGCGCCCGGTGTGGTCGGATCGGTGCCTGGCTCGATGATCAGGTACGTGGATTTCACGTCGGATGGCCTCATGTGCAGCGTTTCGGGTGCGCCGCGCATGATGCCCACCGTCTTCGTCACGTCGAATCTGCTCAGGTCGACGGGAACGGGGGCGTCCGACGAACTCTTGGCCGAACTGGTCGGATCGCCCCACCCGCCGCGGTAGGTGTAGGCCAGCATCCGGCGGTCGTCGGAGGGGTCCGGGCGGTCCAACACCGCGTAGGTGGGGTAGATCACCAACCGATAGCCGACGGTGTCGCCCAGCCGCTTGCGCATCTGCTCGAACAGCCCGGTGAGCCCGCCGACCGAGTGCAGCTGGGTGGGCGGCGTCAGCACCACGGCACTGACGCCGTCGGGCTTGGCCCCCGGGTCGGTGGTGAAGTCCAGCGGCGAGCGTGTGTTCCCGTACAACCCCCAGCCGATGCCCACCCCCAGCAACACCGATGCGACGAAGGCCGCGGCCGGCACTCCCCAGCCGCCGATTCGAGGCAGCTTGGGGCGCGAGTCGAGGGCGGGCAGTTGCCGCCCGGCGTTGGTCTGCAGGTCGTTCACCAGGGCGTGCAAGTCGCCCAGCGTCACCGCCTTGGTGGCCGCGCTGACCCGCTCCCGGTGCTCTTCGGCGGACAGCTCGCCGTCGGCCAGGGCGTCGTCGAGGACCGTGCAGGTGTCTTGGCGGTCACTGTCCTTGGCGCGGGTCGTCGTGGTCACCCCGCCTCCCAGCGGTGACCCGAGCCATTTCGTCACGGGGATGATCGTAGAAGTCCGGGCCCGCTTTGGCGTCGAAACCGTCCCCGACTGCCCGCCACGGACCGCCACGGTTCGGTTGCGTATCACTGGTCGGGATGGCGACGTAGTCTGGTGGGCGTGCGACTGCAGCGACAAGTGGTGGACTACGCGCTCCGGCGGCGCTCACTGCTGGCCGAGGTGTACTCGGGCCGCACCGGTGTGTCCGAGGTTTGTGACGCGAACCCGTATCTGCTGCGCGCCGCCAAGTTTCACGGGAAACCGAGTCAGGTCATGTGCCCGATCTGCCGCAAGGAGCAGCTGACGCTGGTGTCTTGGGTGTTTGGTGAGCACCTCGGTGCGGTGTCGGGCTCGGCGCGCACGGCCGAAGAACTGGTGATGCTGGCAACCCGCTTCGAGGAGTTCGCCGTCCACGTGGTCGAGGTGTGCCGGACCTGCAGCTGGAACCATCTCGTCAAGTCCTATGTGCTCGGAGCGGCGCGCACGGCACCTCCTCCCAGGGGCACCGGCCGCACGCGGACGGCGCGCAACAACGCCCGCACGGCCATTGAATAACGAAGGACGCCACAGCCAGTCGTCCGGTGACCAACGTGGGCCCGCGACTGAGCATGGAGGCAATCAGAGTTCTGACAAGCGCCCGGAGCCCGACCGTCCGGACGCCGGCCGTCGGGATCCCGAACGCCGGGAGGCGCCGCCGACGATCAACCGCCGCCGTAAAGCCCCGCCGGACGATCGGCTGACGACGATCCTGCCGCCGGTCCAAGACGACGGGGCGCCCCGGCGCTCCGACCCCATCGAGGAAGTCAAAGCCGCGCTGGCCGGCTCCCCGTCGACGCCGTCACGACGGGACGCGCTCGACGAGGTGAAGGCCGCACTCGACGGCCGGGACCCGACGTCCGGCCGGCAAGAGCGGGCCGGCCTCGGCGGTGGCCCGCCGGCCGGGCCGCCCCCGCCGCCCAGACGACCCGGACGCCCGGGAGGACCCGCCGGTCCCGGCGGGCTGCCCATCCCACCCTGGCGCGACTGGGCCTGGACCGAGCAGATCAACTGGCTGTGGGTACGGCGAGGGGCGTACATCTGCGCGGCGGTGCTGGTGCTGTTGCCGATCGTCACCTTCGCGATGGCCTACTTCATCGTCGACATCCCCAAACCGGGTGACCTTCGCACCAACCAGGTTTCGACGATTTTGGCCAGCGACGGCTCGGAGATCGCCAAGATCATCCCGCCTGAGGGCAATCGGGTCGACGTCAACATCAACCAAGTTCCGGTGCATGTGCGCCAGGCGGTGATCGCCGCCGAAGACCGCAATTTCTACTCGAACCCGGGATTCGATTTCAGCGGTTTCGCGCGCGCGGTGAACAACAACCTCTTCGGCAGCGGTGATCTGCAGGGTGGGTCGACGATCACCCAGCAGTATGTGAAGAACGCGCTGGTCGGTTCGGCCCAGCACGGGGTCAGCGGCCTGATGCGAAAGGCCAAGGAACTCGTCATCGCCACCAAGATGTCGGGGGAGTGGTCAAAAGACGATGTGCTGCAGGCCTATCTGAACATCATCTACTTCGGGCGGGGCGCCTACGGGATTTCGGCCGCCGCCAAGGCCTATTTCAACAAACCCGTCGAGCAGCTCACGGTTTCCGAGGGCGCACTGCTGGCGGCGCTGATCCGCCGGCCGTCCTCGCTGGACCCGGCGATCGATCCGCAGGGCGCCCGTGCCCGCTGGGCGTGGGTGCTCGACGGCATGGTGGAAACCAAGGCGCTGTCTCCGAGTGATCGTTCCGCGCAGGAGTTCCCGCCGACCGTGCCGCCGGATGAGGCGCGCGCGCAGAACCAGACGACCGGGCCCAACGGGTTGATCGAGCGTCAGGTGACGAAAGAGTTGATGGAGCTGTTCAACATCGACGAGCGCACCCTGAACACCCAGGGCCTGCAGGTCACCACCACCATCGACCCGAAGGCCCAGCAGGCGGCGGAGAAGGCCGTGTCGAAGTACCTCGACGGACAAGACCCCGATATGCGTTCGGCCGCAGTCTCGGTCGATCCGCACGACGGCGCGATACGCGCCTACTTCGGCGGCACCGACGCCAACGGGTTCGACTTTGCTCAGGCCGGCCTGCAGACCGGGTCGTCGTTCAAAGTGTTCTGCCTCATCGCCGCGCTCGAGCAGGGGATCGGCCTGGGCTTCCAGGTGGACAGCTCACCGCTGACCGTCGATGGCATCAAGATCACCAACGTCGAGGGCGAGAGCTGCGGGACCTGCAACATCGCCCAGGCGCTCAAGATGTCGTTGAACACCTCCTACTACCGGCTGATGCTCAAGCTCAAGGGCGGCCCGCAGGCCGTCGCCGACGCCGCGCACCAAGCCGGCATCGCGACCAGCTTCCCCGGCGTCGCCCACACCCTCTCCGAGGACGGCAAGGGCGGACCACCCAACAACGGAGTTGTGCTGGGCCAGTATCAAACCCGGGTGTTCGACATGGCCTCGGCGTACGCCACGCTCGCGGCCTCCGGCGTCTATCACCGCCCGCACTTCGTGCAGAAGGTCGTCAACTCCGACGGCCAGGTCCTGTTCGACGCCGCGAACTCCGACAACAAGAGCGAACAGCGCATCCCCAAGGCCGTCGCCGACAACACCACCGCGGCTATGGTGCCGATCGCCGCCTATTCGCGCGGCCACGCCCTGTCCGGCGGTCGGCCGTCGGCCGCCAAGACGGGCACCACCCAGCTCGGTGACACCACCTCGAACAAGGACGCCTGGATGGTGGGCTATACACCCTCGCTGTCCACCGCGGTGTGGGTGGGCACGGCCAAAGGCGATAGCCCGCTGGTAACGGCTTCGGGAGGACCGGTTTACGGCTCGGGGCTGCCGTCGGACATCTGGAAGTCCACCATGGACGGCGCACTCAAGGGCACGTCCAACGAATCCTTCCCCAAGCCGACCGAGATCGGCGGTTACGCGGGCGTGCCCGTCGCGCCCCCGCCGCCTCCGCCGCCGTCGGAGACCGTCATCCAGCCCACCATCGAAGTGGCGCCGGGCATCACCATTCCGGTCGGTCCGCCCACGACGATCACCGTGGCGCCACCGGCACCCGGCGGTCCGCCAGGTGGTGGCCTGGAGCCGGGTGGCCCGCCTGGTGGCCCCTTTGGTGGCCCGCCGGGTGGTGGCGTCCCGGGTGGTGGCGTCCCGGGTGGTGGCGTGCCGCCGGGTGGACCCCAAGCGCCGCCACCGTGACCGACGCCGCGGAGCACGGCGCGACGACCTCACCGCAGCGGCTCGCCCCGGATCTGCGCAGCGCCGACAACCGAGATTGCCCGAGCCGCAACGACTTTCTGGGTGCTGCGCTCGCCGACGTCGTCGGCGGACCGGTCGGTCGGCACGCTCTGATCGGCCGCTCCCGGCTGATGACCCCGCTGCGGGTGATGTTCTTGATCGCGCTGGTGTTCCTGGCGCTCGGCTGGTCGACGAAGGCGGCCTGTCTGCAGAGCACCGGCACCGGGGCCGCCGACCAGCGGGTGGCCAACTGGGACAACCAGCGCGCCTACTACGAGTTGTGTTACTCCGACACCGTGCCGCTCTACGGCGCGGAGTTGTTGAGCCAGGGCAAGTTTCCCTACAAGTCGAGCTGGGTCGAGACCGACTCGAGCGGCGCCCAGCAGATCCGTTACGACGGCCAGCCCGCGGTGCGCTACATGGAGTATCCGGTGCTGACCGGGATCTATCAGTATGTGTCGATGGCCCTGGCCAAGACCTATACCGCGTTGAGCAAGCTCGTCCCGCTTCCGGTGGTCGCCGAGGTGGTGATGTTCTTCGATGTCGCGGCTTTCGGGCTGGCACTGGCCTGGCTGGCCACCGTTTGGGCGAGCGCCGGCCTGGCCGGGCGGCGGATCTGGGATGCGGCCCTGGTGGCCGGCTCCCCAATACTGATCTTTCAGATATTCACCAACTTCGATGCGCTGGCAACGGCTTTCGCGATGGCCGGGCTCCTGGCCTGGGCGCGGCGAAAACCGGTGCTGGCCGGGGTGCTGATCGGCGTGGGCGCCGCGGCGAAGCTATATCCGCTGCTGTTCCTGGGCCCGATGCTGCTGCTGGGAATCCGGACCGGACGTCTGCGTGCGTGGGCCCGCACCACGGTCGCGGCGGGAGTGACCTGGCTGCTGGTGAACCTGCCCGTGCTGGTGTTCTTTCCGCGTGGCTGGTCGGAGTTCTTCCGGCTCAACACCCGTCGCGGCGACGACATGGACTCGGTGTACAACGTGATCAAGTCGTTCACCGGCTGGCGGGGGTTTGATCCCAAGCTCGGGTTCTGGCAGCCGCCGACGGTGCTCAACACCGTCGTCGCGGTGCTGTTCGTGGCGTGTTGTGCGGCAATCGCATTCATCGTGCTGACCGCCCCGCAACGGCCACGATTGCCGCAACTGCTTTTCCTGGTGGTCGCCGCTTTCCTGCTGACCAATAAGGTGTGGAGCCCGCAGTTCTCGCTGTGGCTGGTGCCGCTGGCGGTGCTCGCGCTGCCGCATCGCCGGCTACTGCTGGCGTGGATGACCGTCGACGCACTGGTGTGGGTGCCGCGGATGTATTACCTGTACGGCAACCCCAACCGTTCGTTGCCCGAACAGTTCTTCACCACGACCGTGCTGCTGCGGGATGTCGCGGTTATCGTGTTGTGCGCGTTGGTGATTCGCCAGATCTATCGGCCCGGTGAGGACTTGGTGCGCTGGGGCGGGCGGGTGGACGATCCGGCGGGCGGCCCATTCGACCGCGCTCCTGACGCGCCACCCGGGTGGGTGCCGGATTGGCTGCGCCCCGTGGCGCTGCGGCGATCGGCTCCGGCGACCGAATCGCCGCTCGCGGAGGTGTCGGCGTGATGCTCGTCGCCATCCCGTTGTTCCCGCAGTTCACCGCACTCGATGCCGTCGGACCCTATGAGGTGCTGCAACGCATTCCGTCGGTCGACGTGATTTTCGTGGGGCACCGGCGTGGTGAGGTGCGTACCGAAAACGGATGCTGGGTGTCACCTGCGATACCGCATTCGACGAAATCGGTGCGCCCGACGTCGTGGTGGTCCCCGGCGGCATCGGTACCCGCGGGCTGATTGAGGACGAAGCGATCCGCGCCTGGTTGCAGCGGGTGCATCCGAATACCCGGTTCACCACCTCGGTGTGCACCGGCGCGCTGCTGCTGGCCGCGGCCGGCCTGCTGGACGGACTGACCGCGACCGGGGCCAGGGCGCGCGAATACGCGCAATCCCGGAGGTGATCAACCCCTACCGGCAAAGGCTGGGGCGGGGCGCTGGGCGAGATGCGGACCAGGCGGGTGGCCTTGACCGGCGGTTATCAACACACAGTTGTATCGTTCGGTTGTGCCGATCGCTATGAGAATCAGGCGCGGGCGTTGGAGCTGCGGCAGTTTCGCCGTCGCTCTGGCGGCAATAAGCATCGTTGGCTGCGCCCCCGCCAACCAAAAGCCGCCCGTCGCCTACCAGCGCGGCTACGACGCCGGTCACGGCGCTCACGTTCTGCGGTTGATAAAGCAGGACGGCGAACTTCCCATCATGGCGTGCAGCGACAGCCAGCAATCAGACAAATTGGGTCAGAACTACAGCTTCGACGATGCGGCCGTGTACCGGCAGGGTTGCCTCGACGCCGTTCGCGATCAGGGGATTTCGCCGAGCGCGGGCTTCTGAGGGCGGACAGCAGCCGTTTTGGGTCCTGGTCAGGCATCCGGTAGCCTGATGCGGTTGCCGACGCAGGCGACCCTCCTGCCACGGAACGTCCGTGGCCGCACAGACCAGAGGAGGTGGTGAGGTTTCCATGCGTCCATACGAAATCATGGTCATTCTTGACCCCACGCTCGACGAGCGCACCGTTGCCCCGTCCTTGGAGACGTTCCTCAACGTCGTCCGCAAGGATGGCGGATCCGTCGACAAGGTCGACATTTGGGGCCGGCGCCGTCTGGCCTACGAGATCGCCAAGCACGCCGAAGGCATCTACGTCGTCGTCGACCTGAAGGCTGAGCCGGCGACGGTGTCCGAGCTCGACCGCCAGCTGAGCCTCAACGAGTCGGTACTGCGCACCAAGGTGATGCGCACCGACAAGCACTAACAGCCTTGGCTGCGTCGCGTGCTTCTCGTCGGCGCACCTGCTTAGGCTGTGGAGAGCTCAGCGAAAGTACGCTCATGACACCCACCACCCGAGCGGCGAGAAACAGGTCGGAACGAGGAGGAAATTGTGGCTGGTGACACCACTATCACCGTTGTTGGAAACCTGACCGCCGACCCCGAATTGCGCTTTACCCCGTCGGGTGCCGCCGTCGCGAACTTCACCGTGGCGTCGACCCCCCGGATCTATGACCGCCAAGGCGGGGAATGGAAAGACGGTGAGGCGCTGTTCCTGCGATGCAACATCTGGCGGGAAGCCGCCGAGAATGTCGCGGAAAGCCTCACGCGTGGTGCCCGGGTGATTGTCACGGGCCGGCTCAAGCAACGCTCTTTTGAGACTCGTGAAGGTGAGAAGCGCACCGTCTTCGAGGTCGAGGTCGACGAGATCGGCCCTTCGCTGCGGTATGCCACGGCCAAGGTCAACAAGGCCAGCCGCAGCGGCGGTGGCGGTGGTGGCGGCGGCTTCGGCGGTGGCGGCGGTGGCGGATCCCGCCAGCAGTCGGCGCCGGCGAGCAGCGCACCCGCGGACGACCCGTGGGGCAGCGCCCCCGCGTCGGGCTCGTTCGGCGGCGGGGACGACGAACCGCCCTTCTGATTTGAAAAAACTTCAGTAATAGAGAACGGAAAGAAAAACAGACATGGCCAAGTCCAACAAGCGGCGGCCGGCTCCGGAAAAGCCGGTCAAGGCACGGAAATGTGTCTTCTGCGCCAAAAAGGGTCAAGCGATCGACTACAAGGACACCGCGCTGCTGCGTACGTACATCAGCGAGCGCGGCAAGATCCGTGCGCGTCGCGTCACCGGCAATTGCGTGCAGCACCAGCGTGACATCGCCATCGCGGTGAAGAACGCCCGCGAAGTGGCGCTGCTGCCCTTTACCTCCTCGGCGCGATAGTCGCCGCAGGCCTACCGAAAGTACGAAAACGATGAAGCTGATTCTGACGGCTGACGTCGACCACCTTGGTACCGTCGGCGACACTGTCGAGGTCAAGGACGGTTACGGCCGTAACTTCCTGCTCCCGCGCGGTTTGGCGATCGTGGCCTCCCGCGGCGCGCAGAGGCAGGCCGACGATATCCGTCGCGCCCGCGAAACCAAGGCGGTCCGCGACCTCGGGCACGCCAACGAACTCAAGACGGCGATCGAGGCGCTCGGCCCGGTCTCGCTGCCGGTGAAGACCGCGGCCGATTCCGGAAAGCTGTTCGGCTCGGTGACGGCCGGCGATGTCGTCGCGGCGATCAAGAAGGCCGGCGGCCCCAACTTGGACAAGCGGATCGTGCGGCTGCCCAAATCGCACATCAAGGCCGTCGGGACGCACCCGGTGGCGGTGCACCTGCACCCCGAGGTCGACGTCGAGGTCGCGCTCGAGGTCGTCGCGCAGAGCTAAGCGCCCCACATTTGCTCGGAGCCCGGCGATGGCCTGATCGGCTGCCGCCGGGCTTCGTTGTGCTGTTGGCACGCGGCCACACTCCGCTGGCAGCGATCGCGGACGTGCTCCCCGGCGAACTATTTCTGGGGTGTATTTCGCCGGGGCGCTTTACCGGCCCGTAACGCTGGGAAAACGCGGCCGAAAGCCAACACGCCCGGGGCAGTAACCTGGCCCGACACGCCGTAGAGATTCTTGTCCACACGAATTCCATGGCGTTGTATGGCCGGTATCTGCAGTGATGTCCTAACCCTTTGCATTAATCCACAGGTTCTCCACACCCCCCTCAACACAGGTGTCGACGGCTATGCACACACGATGCACAGCTTCATAAACAACACCCCCTTTGCCTAGTAGCCAGCAACGTTTAACGTCGTCCCGGCGCCGGGCTTGCGGGTGCCATCGGGCGCAGGTTGTCAGCACCTTGACTTACGCTCGAGTCAACTATCGAATGTATGTTCGGATGCGTGAATCAGGGGAGGAGGGAATCCGTGGCGGTCGTCGATGACTTGGCGTCGGGCATGGATTCCTCGCCGCCGAGCGAGGACTTCGGCCGGCAGCCACCGCAGGACCTGGCGGCCGAACAGGCGGTGCTGGGCGGCATGCTGCTGAGCAAGGACGCCATCGCCGATGTGCTGGAACGGCTGCGGCCCGGCGACTTCTACCGCCCCGCTCACCAGAACGTTTACGACGCGATCCTCGACCTTTATGGGCGTGGCGAGCCGGCTGACGCGGTGACGGTCGCCGCGGAGCTGGACCGCCGCAACCTGCTGCGCCGCATCGGCGGAGCACCGTATCTACACACGCTGATCTCGACGGTGCCGACCGCGGCCAACGCGAGCTACTACGCGACCATCGTGGCCGAGAAGGCGCTCCTGCGGCGCCTCGTGGAGGCCGGCACACGAGTCGTGCAATACGGCTACGCGGGCGCCGAGGGAGCCGACGTGGCCGAGGTGGTCGACCGCGCGCAGGCCGAAATCTACGAGGTGGCCGAGCGCCGGACGTCGGAGGATTTCGTCCCCCTCGAGGATCTGCTGCAGCCGACCATGGACGAGATCGACGCCATCGCCTCGAACGGTGGCGTCGCTCGCGGCGTGCCGACCGGTTTCACCGAGCTCGACGAGGTGACCAACGGTCTGCATGCCGGGCAGATGATCATCGTGGCGGCCAGGCCTGGAGTCGGGAAATCGACACTGGGCCTCGATTTTTTGCGGTCGTGCTCGATCAAGCACCGCATGGCGAGCGTCATCTTCTCGCTGGAGATGAGCAAGTCCGAGATCGTGATGCGGCTGCTGTCGGCGGAAGCGAAGATCAAGCTCGCGGACATGCGGTCCGGTCGCATGAGCGATGAGGACTGGACGCGGCTGGCGCGGCGGATGAGCGAAATCAGCGAGGCGCCACTGTATATCGACGACTCGCCGAACCTGACGATGATGGAGATCCGCGCCAAGGCGCGCCGGTTGCGGCAGAAATCCGACCTGCGTCTGGTCGTGGTCGATTATCTGCAGCTGATGTCGTCGGGTAAGAAGGTCGAGTCACGGCAGCTCGAGGTATCCGAATTCTCGCGCCACCTCAAGCTTTTGGCCAAGGAGCTCGAGGTTCCCGTCGTCGCGATCAGCCAGCTCAACCGCGGTCCCGAGCAGCGCACCGACAAGAAGCCGATGCTGTCGGACCTGCGTGAGTCGGGATCGCTGGAGCAGGACGCCGACATGGTGATCCTGCTGAACCGGCCGGACGCATTCGAGCGCGACGACCCGCGCGGGGGTGAGGCGGATTTCATTCTCGCCAAGCACCGCAACGGCCCCACCAAGACGGTGACGGTTGCGCACCAGCTGCACCTGTCGCGGTTCACCAACATGGCGCGGTGACTGTAGGTAGTTGTCGAGATGCAACGAAGATTAGCGAATAGGCTCTGCCAGATTATCTAGCCGCTAGAGCATTGCTGCACCCGTCATCACCTGCGATTTTGCCGGCCTTCGGGAGTCGTAGGGCAGGTGTCAAAGCCGCACGAATGAGTGTTTTGGCTCCGATATCGGAGCCACCGTCAACATTTATGTCAAGTTGATGTCTTGTGTCGGCGTGCCGGCGTTGTTACCGTTTATGCGTGTCCACCGCCGGTCATCGGCGCGGATGTGGCCGCTAGGGCGTCTCGCGCAAATAGTCCGGGGAGCGGTGGTCGATCTGGTGCAGGTCGGCGCCCCTATGCGTCTCCTCGAGGCGGGATATCGTCCGGCTCCGACCACTTTGGTAGCGGCGGAGATTCGAGGCCTGTTGCAGCGAGTCGGCGAGGCGCGGAAGTTTTTCAGCTAGAAGCCGTTGGCGCAGTCAGGTGGACGTTCCGGTCGGGGGTCCGCGAAGAGGTGATCTGGGACTGGCAAGCGCGCAACAGTCCGCCGCTGCGTTCGCTGCAACCCGTCCGTGAAACTCGTGCCTCGTGGCACGCGCGGCACATTCCGGTGTCGGCGTTCTCGATGAGCAACGATGACCACGTCTGGTTGGAGTCCGGTCTCGAGCACGATCTACTGCGTAAATGTGATCGCGATCCGCGCGTCAGTTGGCTGGTCTCACAGCCATTTCGACTGTCGTGGGGTGGACCGACGCCCGGCCGTCACACGCCGGACTTGCTCAGTCTCTCGGCTGAGGACGACGTCACTGTCTGGGATGCTCGGCGGCTTGACGAGCAGGACGAGACCTTCTCGTTTCAGGCCGAGGTTACGCGTAAATGTTGTGAGACGGTCGGCTGGCGGTATGAGGTCTTCAATGGACTAGCCACGGTTGAACGCTTGAACCTATTGTGGCTGCACGGTTTCAGGCGACGTCCCGATTGGCTGCCCCGGCAGATTGGCCTGATCCGACGTGTT
This sequence comes from Mycolicibacterium vulneris, assembly GCF_002104765.1. Lineage (GTDB taxonomy): Bacteria > Actinomycetota > Actinomycetes > Mycobacteriales > Mycobacteriaceae > Mycobacterium > Mycobacterium vulneris. The sequence continues at coordinate 219,597 of NZ_NCXM01000003.1, read as the reverse complement.
GCCGGCGCCGATGGTATCTCTCTTGGAGACTTATTTGCGTTTGATGACGGCTCAGGTGAGCTGAAATCGGTTGTATGGCACCTTATTTGGCTCGGCGCGCTCAGCGTCGACCTCATGGCGCCGATTGATGACGATTCTTTTGTCGCTGTGGATGAGGAGTTGTGGGATGTCTGATGGGCGTACGGCCCTTACCGAGGGGGCACGCGTACTCACGGGTCGAGGCACGGGGGTGGTGGTGTCGATCGGGGTGTCGGGGTGGACGATCAGGGACGCCTTCGGCGGTCTTGAGGTCATCGGGTACTTAGACGTGATTGCGGTGCGTGAAGTTCGGGCGGGCGAAGTTGCACCGATGGCCGATGCGCTGCGACCCCTCTGGGATGCCATTGATGAGAATGCTAGGACTACGGCGTTGGACCGCTTGGAGGTGGTGCAAGAGATTTTTACCGGTTACCGGGAAGGTCATCGTGAACTTGCGCGCGAGGGTGAGCCGCGATATCCGTTCGGGCCCGGGTTCGGGGTTTCTGAAACTCGGCGGTGCGAGGTCATGGCCGGCGTTCTCGCAGAGGAACTCGTTCGTGACCGGGCTGTCCAGCGGCGCGTTCAGGATGGCGAGATACGCGCCATCACAACGAATCCCAGCACGATCAGGAAATGGCTGCGGGGATGGAAGGACGGTGGGCTAAGGGCGCTCATCGACGGTCGCAGCCTGCGTGGCCGGAAGTCGTGGGATCTGATAGATCTGCGATATCGAGAAGCAGCTGTGCAAGAGGTCGACGCCCTCGACGGTGATAAGTCGACGGTAGCGGACGCAGAGATCCATCGGCGGGCGCTCGTGCGACTCAAAGATGACGGCGCCAAGGATCTGGTGATCCCACAGAGACTCTCTGGCGAGTTTATTTCACAGCTAAGGAAGCAGCGAGGGGCGACGCCGCGCGCTCAGCGCAGCAACCGTTTGCGGGAGACATCGGGCACGCAACATTTTCCCGCCATCCGCCCCGGCCAGGTGGTCGCTATTGACGCAACGAGGGCGGACAATTTGGTCTATTCGCCGCTGAGCGGAAAGCCTTATAGCGTCGAGATTTTGACGGCGATAGATGTCTGCACGCGGGTCGTTGTGGCGCTGCGTGTGACACCGCGAAGCGCTGACGGCGTAGACGCTGGGCTGATGGTCTACGACATCTGTCGTCCATTTTCTGCCGTCGTGCGGGGGACCACGATGACTGATTGGCGATGGGTCGGCTTGCCGGAGCACCTCGACTTGTCTCACATTTCAGTACGTGTTGGACGCCAGCTGTTCGCGCCAGATTTTACGACGTTGCAGGGTGCGCACCATATTCCTTCGGTACGTCCGGACGCGATCCATGCCGATCAAGGCGCGATCTTTGTTTGCAGGCTGTTTCGGGCGCTGCTTCGTACCCTTGGGATTGACTTGCTGTTAAGCCGTGGCGGTCATCCAACGGATAATCCTCACGTCGAACGCTGGCATGAAACGTTGCAGCGAGCTCTGCAGCAGTACCCAGGTTATAAGGGACGCAACACTTCTGAACGCGGGCGGTTGGTGTCTAAAGAACCGTTGATGACAGCTCAGCAGCTGCAAGACCACTTACGGCGGTTCGTCGCGCTGGACTATCACCGTGACTGGCACACCGGCATGATCCTTGACGGCGAGCCGGGAGCGAGGATGTGTCCACTGGAGATGTGGGATGCATGTACAGAGGCCACGGGCCGAATCGACGTGCCGCAAACACCCGATCTGATTTACCAATTCTTACCTGTGAAATGGCTGACCATCAGTCATCAGGGCGTCGAGTGCGCCAACTTGGTTTACGACTCGCCGGTGCTCAACGACTACCGAACTGTACCTGTCGGTTACTTCCGCGATGGCGATCGTGCGGCACCGTTTCACGTCGATCCGCACGATGTGTCGCGTATCTGGTTTCGCGACCCCGTGACCGACCGGGTGGATCCTGTGCTATGGCGCGGCGCTATGTGCACGGATGCCCCGATGACTGCCCGCATCGTCGCCACCGCCTGCCGCCGGGTCCGTGATCGAGGCGGCAACACGGTTCTCAACAGAAATTCCGCGACGCGCCAGATCCTCGACGAATTAACGGAGCTGTCTCGGGTCACTAAACCGTCCGGGGACTGGAATCCTGTTGTGGCGGCGACACTTCGCGTTGAACAAGCACGCCGGGATCACAACGAAGCGCAACGCGCCATCCATGAGTATCCGCTGAAGAAACACATAGACGATCCGACCGCGACGGCCGTGTCGCGCGATGTATCGATCCGTACGCGGTGGCCGGACCTATTGACCGAGGACTGATTACACGTGGACTCTCGCTGCTGGCATGACTGGTGCATCTCTGCTCCACCAGCCGAACCGGCGCCGCTGACACTCAAGCAGTGGAACGCCCTCGGCGATGCGCCGCGCAGATCCCATATCAAGCAGTTGAGGCGGTGGCTTCGTCAGTGTTACTTCGAGACCACTCAATTCAACGCGGTAACTAAGCGATTAAACGCGATCGTGGAATTCAACAGTGAAACGCTGCCCGGCGCTAAGCAGATTGCGGTCATCACCGGGCCGAACACGATCGGCAAGAGCGCATTTGTCATGAACTGGGCACGGCAGTGCTACCTCGGCTGGACTGAACACGCTAGCGTAGCTGCCGGGGGCTACCCGGTGTGGTATCCGACGCCGGACGTTGAATGTGACCTGTGCCCAGTAGTGATTTTCAACCTCCAAGAAGACGCTCAGGTGAAGGCGCTTGAATCACAAGTCTTGGACTTTCACCGCTTGCCCAGCGATAGCACCGCCCATGCCACCACTAGGAGCGCGATCAAGGCGGTCATCCGTCACCGGGCTCAAGTGGTGGTGATCGATGATGTCAATCTGCTGAGGACCGAGTGGGGCAGAACGCGTCCTGTTCTTGACCACATCAAATTTCTCAACACCGTCCTGGGTGAAACCAATGCGAGCCTTGTGTTGGTTGGGGCCAACCTATTAGGGGGTGGGCTATTGAATGATCCGCAGATCCAGGGCAGGTCGAAAACAATCTTGGTAACCCAATACGAGATAGACGAACCCGATGAGCAGCGCGCATGGCAGCGCGTAATCCGAGACATCGAGAAGCAACTTCTTCCCCATCTACCAGCGGGCAGGCCGGGGATGCTGTACCGAGACCTTGCGGGGGAAATATGGTTTCGCACGCAAGGCTACTTTCAAGATCTCAAAGAATTGATCTGCGAAGCGACGCTCGCGGCGACCGACGACGGCACCCACAGGATCGTGCGCGCCCACCTCGATGCAGTGACCCTCAGTGATCGGGCTGAATTGAGGCGGCGCGAAATGATGGATCGAGAAGGTCTCCTCAAGGCGGTCAAGAAGAATGCAGGATCAAAGACGCGGACCGCTAAGACATCATCTACTGCCGAGGACGTCCCGCCCTCATTGAAACGAAGCGAGAATCGCCGGTCCGGTCAGCCAGGGCGCTCGTCGAGCACCAGTGACCGCAGGCCTGCCTCAGCGGCGGGCGCGAGCCGCTCCGAAAACTCGCGGTAGCTAGCCTTAGCGCGCGCAGTCACGGAGTTCTGCCAAGCAGGGCTTGCCCCGAGCCATCCCTGAGCCGGCTCACACCACATCCAGGTGATGGCATACAGCAACGATGCCGGGCGACGATCGGGCCGAGATGATGTGCGCCAGCGGTCGAACCAGGCACTGGGGTCGGAGGCGAGGGCCGCAACGCGAGTTTCACGCTGACGGAAGTTGCGGTCCCGCGGCAGCACACGCAGGGTTCGGCGCACCGCATCGGCGAATACCTCCGGTGTCGCACGCATTCGACCGCTCGCGGCTCGTGCCGTTCGCCAGCCGATCGCTGGATCTAGTCCGAGCTGTGTTGCGGCTGCCGGCCAGTTCTGTGCCGCGGTGACCGATCGCGCCAGGCACAGCGAGACGTAGAGCCGGCCCGTCCATTGATAGCCGCCAAGCATGTCGTCGAAGAACTCGACGAACAGCTCGAGATCGAGCAGTTGAGGGACCGCGCAGATCGGTGGCAGCTGCCGGACCCTCATCCCGTTGAGCCGGCGGCCAACGTGATGTCGCCCCGAAAGGGCTGCAATGATCAACTCGTGGGTCGTCGCGGTGCGGGTGGTGCGATTGAGCAGCCAGTTATTCGGTCCGTTGGCGACGCCCGAGATCGGCGCCAGCCATGTCGCGAGGCGCGCTCCGGCGTTGGTGAGCGTGGACTGACCGAGGATGGCGTTGGCTTCTGCGAGAACGTGTCCGCGTAATGCAGAGCTCCTGGGCGGACTGATTCCCCACCGGGGGTTGCGCAGTTCTGCCGTACGTGAGGCGGATTCGTTGTGGATGAGGCGTGACCATTCGGGTGATGCAGAATCGCGGGCGGTAGTAAGGAGGTGGAGCAGCATCGTCGCGACGTGCCGCAATTCGGCGAGAAAGATTCGAGGATCGACTTCGCGGCCCAGCATGTCGACGCGCCGACCCGCCAGCGCCAGCGCAACCATGTTCACGGCGGCGACTGCTGCCGGTGCTGCACGTCGGGTTCTTTGGTTCACGATCGGCCACGCGCAGTGGCGCTGAAGTCCGATCGGGTTGCCGCACAGCTGGTCTGGACCTACCGACGGGCGCATGGGGGAGTGCCTCCGTATCCGGAAACGCCGTTGGCACGCAGCGCATTGGGTGAGCAGTTCCACATCGTGAATCCTGCATACCGCGACCAGAGGCAGCCGCCACTCCAACCTCCATATCCCGTCACGTGCCAGGCATATGGGGCAGGCTTGGGAGCCATGCGGGGGGAACCAGCCCTGTGCGACGAGGCTGCGGTACGTGTGCCGCCGGCTGGGATCAAGCCCCTCCAGATGGAGCGGCAGCCCGTCGCCATAACGCACCAGCGTGGCTGCAGTGAGCGCCGCGCGGTCAGCCCCGCCAAGATCGGCAATCGCTTCGACGGCGGCGCGCTGAGGCTTGATCATCAGAAACACCAACGCCATTGGGTCTGTGCCAAGCGCCTCACGCATGAGCTTGTGCAAGGTCGCGGTGGAGAGCCCGTTCGCCTCGGCGAGCCGCTCGAGGTAGCCGTCCAGCGCTTCAGCCGGGTGTAGCGCAGGGCGACTCGGCAACAGTTCCAACATGACAACGCCCAGTCAGCCCCGTTCGACAGCGGACCCGCTGCCAGAGCCAGCTGAACGCAGCACCGCCGGCACAGTCAGCAACCACCACGTCAATGTACTACTAGTAGGGCAGACATCGGGCGGGGTTCGCCGATAACTGAAGCGGTGCCCACTCGTCCGAATCAGAACACTCCGGAACGCGTGGCGCAATGGGAGCAATCCCGACTACACGTCGGGGCCAACATCCGCAGGGTGCGTACTGAACAGGGCATGACGCAGGAAACCCTCGCGCTGAGGTCCGGTGTGACACGCAACGTGCTTATCGACGTGGAATTCGGCCGCCGCGGGCTGCTCTACGAGCGACTCTTTGACATCGCCGACGCTTTGCAGGTGTCCATCTGCGATTTGATGGCTCCGCAAGCGCACTCATCACACCGGGATCGTCAAACTCGCCCGGATTGATCTCTATGGCAACGGCGGTCGAGATGTCGGGAGCGCGGCTGGGTCCGCGAACGCTCCCGCTGGGTATCATGCCGGTGCCCGGGGAGGCACTCGAGTCGTGGTTGGCGGCACTGGCACAGTGCCTCGATCTTCAGTGGGGCAAGTTTCTCAGCGTGATTCTTCCCCGGAGCCTCGTGCCAAGGCCGCACTCGCTGGGTCGGCTGGACCTCACCGCACACCTCACGGAAGCGGAACTGCGATCCATCTCCGCGGCGACGGGTGTTGACGCCGCCTTCATCGAGGCGTTGACGTGGCGGCGATTCGACGGCCTGGTAGGCACCGTCGATGTCGCCCAACGGCAGATGAAGATGAGCTGGCCCTTCCGCCGGTTCCGATTCTGTCCGGAGTGTGTGGCCGATTCGCACGGACGTTGGCAGCTGGAGTGGCGACTGCCGTGGGTGTTTGCCTGCCAGAAGCATTTCCGCTTGCTCGCTGATAGCTGCCCGGCGTGCGGACATACCCAACGCACCAGCCGCGGCTGGCTCAGGGGCGATCTCGTCCCTGCTCCCGAACTGTGTCGTGCAACTGCACCGGACGGAAGTCGTTGTGGACATCTTCTGTCGGCAACATCAACCAGTGCTCTGACGAAAGGACATCCGTTCCTCAAAGCGCAGGCGGCGCTATCCAACATTCTCTCCGACGCGACGGTAGCTGCGGGCTTATACGGAACGATGCCGGCGTCGACGAAACAGTTCCTCGCGGACCTGCGGCTGTTGGCGATGCGGTTTGCTGAGGCAATCGATCCGCGTGAGCGCACGGTCATCACGTCGCTGCATCCGGGCAGCGACCTCGTCGCCGTGTGGGACAGCGTGGAGGTCCGGCGGTGGCGCGCCTCGCCGAAGACGCGTCGCACGGTGCCGGCGCTGATAGCCGCGGTGGGAATCACTTCCGCGCTTGAGGTCCTGCTGTGTCGCAGCGTGGACGAGGCCGCCACCCGGATGCAGCCATTGCTGGCCACGCGCCGCCAAGCCGGCAACAGCGTTTACAACGGGGCTTTGACCACGAGAAACCGCAATCCCGTCATCGACGCGGTAACGGTGCGGGCACTTCGGGATTCAATGGGCCCGTTGGACCAACTGCGATACCGAGCGTGGGAGCCGTTACCGCGATGGTCACGTAAACTAGATGCGTCAGCCCTACGCAGTATCCCTACCTGCCTGTGGAGCGACTGGGCGATTCGGCTGCTGCCCCCGGACCGAAGGACCGGGCGGCGCGGCGCCACACGAGCGGGCCTGGCCATGCTGCTGCTCGCGGTGGGCAATCGCGCTTCCGAACCCGAGATGGCAAAGAACCTCGCGATCGCGCGATTAGCAGCCAAACATGCTGAAAACCCTTGGATTCGTGTCAGATTGCTCCTGCGTGACCACGGGTGGTGGCCTAACGTCGCGACAGCACTGACGAGGCTGGCCGACCATCTGGCTGATCACCCGAGCCCGATCGACTATGCGACGCGACGGCGTCTGGACTACCGAAAACTCTTGCCAGACAACGATTGGCGGGAAATATTCGCGTCGACCGATTTCGGGAACCTGGACTGCGCCCACACTGGACAACGAGTCCGGAACTGGATGTTCGAACGGATCAGCATGTTGCCCGCCGACATGTCCCCCTTCACCGCACGCAATCCTGAACCGGCGGGCCATGTCCTAGAACCCATCGAATTGCTCGCACCCCCAATTGCTGATCGGCTCGACACCATCGCATCACGATTTCTCCAGCAGCACAGGATCGTTGATGAGCCCGTCGCATGGTCGCCGCCGCTATCATTGGTCGCCGATCTCGACCTGCCCGGACCCGACGTCGAGGCGCTCAATATCGAAGTACTCCATCAAGCGATCCTCGCGGGACCGCGATCGATCAGTGGCGCTGCCGAAGGCATGGGTGTGCGGCCGAGGGTAGTTCGCCACCTCCTGGAAAGGTCGCCGCTGCCTCAACCCGTATGCCGAGGACAACAGCGGCCAAAGAAGCCCACACGCCTCGACCGCGCACGCCTTCGACTACCGGGTGCTGAACTCGCCCGACTGCACGAACAGAAGAAATGGTCGCTCTACGCCATCGGAAAGTATTTCGGCATCGATTCAGATGTCGTTAAACAACTGGCCGTCGAGCAGGGCATTGTCATTAATCTTGTCTCGGTGCTACCGAAACCCGTGGACGCCGAGTGGCTGTACCGAGAGTACATCGTCAACGAACGCACGATGGAAGACATCGCGCTCGAAGTCGGCATCAGTCCATGGACACTGCGCGCGAGAGCCAGCGAGCTCGGAATACACAAGCGCCGCGTAACGCCGCCCATTTCCGAGGCCTGGATCTACCAGGAGTACATGGTCAACAAGCGCAGCCTAACCGACATGGCGCTCGACGCGGGCGTCGACAGGCAAGTCCTGGCCAGGCGAGCGCATAATCTCGGAATTCCCGTGCGCCGCAACCCACCTCGTCGCGCCACGTCAGTTATCACCCGGGAGCGGTTTTATGCGGAGTACGTAACCAAAAACCGCAGCCTGAGGGACATGGAGCGGGACTTCGAGGTCTCCCACGGGACTTTGCGCAAGCTCGCCAACGGATGGGGAATACCGCTGCGCCGAAGCCGTCAGCGGCAAGCAACGCTGGCTACCCAGACCGGGCGAACGAGGAGTCAGCGATCAGACCCCGAACGCCAGAGTGAGAAAAGACCACACGTGTTCAACCGGCGGTCACAGACGCGTTAAACACAGATCCCGATGCGCCAATGGTGGGTCGCGAATACGGCCGAATCAGTCGACGCTGGCATCGGCAGGCCTTGAAGTCTCTGCACCGCAGTCGATGTCAGCCGCAGTTATTTGGAGGCACAGGCATTACGCTCCGGCTGCAAATGTAAATCTCGCCGACCACGCCGACCCAGCACACTCGAGGTATGCACTACTAGTAGCACACCCGATCTGTTTTAGAAGCATCTGCCTGCAGGCGAGGAGATGCTGGCCAAGGAGTTCGTCGTGGCCTGCGGTGCGATCGGATCACCCACACTGCTGTTGCGTTCCATGTTCGCGCTACGTCATGTTGACGCGCACCGCTCAAGTTCAGCCCCAGAAGTGTTCTCAGGCTTTCGGTGAGCCCCGGGAGGGCAAGTCGGGGCGACTCTTTTGCGGCATGCTCCGCTTCCAGCGCGACCGGCCATTACCCGTCGAGCCGGCTCTTTGGTCAAGCCACTCCCGAGGCTCAAAGCCAATATACTACTAGTAGTGAATTAGTCCAGCCGCTTCAATGTGCAGTATCGCGCGGGTTTTGGTTAGAGGTATGTGCCAGTCGGGGTTTCAGCCCGGTAGCGGCCGCGTCCGACTTCAGCGAGGAGTGCCTCAGTACTGACATGTCGCTCAACGCCGGTGAGTACGGCCCGACGTACAAGCTCGCGGATGTCGCTTCCGCTGGTGTGTTGGGGTAGCGCGGCCGCAACTGTGCCGCTGTCGACGGCCCCGCCGCCGGGGAGAACGCGGAGCAGCGCGGTCAGGATGCGAGCGGAGGCGCTGCGGTCGGGGTAGCCGATCTCGATGACAGAGTCGAAGCGGCCGGTTCGTATCGCGGCTTTGTCTAAGGTTGCGGCGTCGTTAGTAGAAGCGAGGGTGAGGATTCGTGACTCGGGCCGAATATCCATGGCGCCGAGTAATTCTGACAGTCCGGCGCCGGGACCGGACGCGCGGTCTCGGCACCAGAGATCGACATCCTCGAGAATGAGCAGTACCGGGCCGCCGAGTTGTTGGGCTTCTTCGACAACGGCGGTCAGCAGTTGAACGCCGGCCTTGGCCTCGACGTAGATGACCGTGAACTCGCCGACGACTTCCTTCGCCACTACCGCGCTGACCGCGGACTTGCCAGTGCCGGGTGGGCCACACAGCAGGACACCGCGCCGTGCCCCCAGGCCGCTGGCGTTGAGGAGCTCGTGGCGATCTCGTACTGCTGCGATCGCCAAATCGATTTCAGTCCAGACCGTTTCTGGCACGATCACATGATCGCGGGTTGCCAGGGCGGGCAGGTCAATCACCGTGAAGTTGAGGCCCTTGACCGCGGTCGCACGGATTGCTCGACCACGAAAGGGGTTGAAGTCCGCGGCGCGAGCGGACAGCCGGTCCAGAATCTCGCGGGCAGCGGCTTGATCTCGCTGCAGCGTGCACACGCTGACTTCTGGTGCTCGCAAAACACTGTCGCGCGTTTCGATCCCAATGACGCATCCGATCGCAGCGATTGTTCCAGCGGGGAAGTGAACCTGGAGGCATTGAGGGTGGCGGTAGATTCGCCCACCGACCTTCGTCTGGGTCCACGATGGTGGCTGTGTGTGTTCACCAGAGCCGATCTCGCAGGATGACCCGTGGTCCTCGATCCATTGCGCTAACACCAACGCGGTCGTTAGCCGTGATACCGCGTTAAGCGCGCTTTGTTCATCGAGCAACTGGCCGCCGTCGATGACACACAAGCAGCGCAGTGCGAATTCTTCTGCTGTCTCGGTAGTTTCGGCATGGTCACCGACCCCGATCAACAACTCCCCGAGGGCATGCAGTGCCTGACCAACGCCAGGATCGAGACCACGTAGCCATTCGGCCACATCGGTGACAGGCCGGCGCCGCTCTGGCAAGTCAACCGATGTATCTACGGCCCGCGGGTCATAGTTCCGGGAGTTCATGTGCTCCTAAAGATCGTGGGATCGGTTTCGCGATGCGGCCAGACCCGCAGGGCACTGGCTAACACATCATCCGGTAGTCGGGGTTACGAGTTTGGCGGGCAGGCGATCTCGCTGATAGACACGATCTGGGAGGAGAGCCGCCAGTGCTCTGTCCGGTCGGGTTCGTGGGGATCGACAAGGTAGACCAGTGAGGTGGATCCGACCCGCGGCCAACGCTCGACACAGGTAATCGGCATGGGTTGGTTGTCGTAATCGAATGATCCCGAACGACTGCGGGGACCAGGCGAACGCGTGTAGGTCATCGCGTCGAGATCCCATACATGGGTGCTGCCTTGAGTCTCAACGAGCCAACAGCCGCCTACTCCGGGCGCCAGCGCAGCGACTTGCCGCGGCGCTGAGTTATACGCCGGCGCGGCTTTCCGGCTTGGTCGAGGACCGCTCACGACCGAACGGGGTGATCGCACGGAGGCCGGGTTGCCTTCTCAGGCAGGAAAGACCGCGGCGAGACGCCAAACAAACGGGCTAGCTGATCGACCATCACGATAGTGGGCGCAGCTTCGGCTCGGTATAAGCGGTAAATCTGAGTCCGTGACGGCGCAATTGCAGGAGACTGCTGTGCGAGCAGCTGATGAACAGTGAGAGGGGTAAGTTTTCTGGGCTTTCTCCTTTTATCGACCCGCTGAACACGGTGGCGCGCGGTGAGCTCTTGCAAGCGGTGAGCGAAGAACGCGACAACCGGAGAGCAAGACGATTGATTGATGGCTGGTAATGATGCTTTGTCCTTCTTGGGCACCTCAACTCCAACTGTTATGTGTGATGGATGACTTATTACTACTAGTAGTGATTACAAAATGCAATCTAAACCTAGTTGAGTGGTAGTTCAGCCGGCCCAGGGCCTCAGACGCGGCGAAGATCGATGTGAACCGGTATGCGGTGCGCAGCGGGACGACGGTGGTACGGAAGCCGCGAGGGTTACCCGTGATGGAACATTTTGTTTTTAAACGAGTGAACAACGAGTCCGAAAGCAGATTGATAACCGCATTTATAATCCGACCAATAAATGCGTATTGTTTCGGTGGTATAGATGGTTTAAATTGACCGGCCGCTCGCACTATCGGCAAATTTCTGGGTCCTAATAACGTTGGATTATCACTTCCTACCAAAGTTCGGAAACGCACGTCGTCAGGATTTAACGCCCCGCTCATCCACTAGCTTGCCTTTAGAAGGTCTGGTCCCTGCTGAATAATTCGAATTCTTCAGCCTCGACCAGCCCTTTGATTTTGCAAGAGGAGTTATTGCTTGCGCTGCCGTCGAGGACGGGTCGGTTCTTCTGGCGGCAGTAGCTCACGGGCTTCGACGCCTAGCGCTTTGGCGATGTCGTACAGCCGCTCGAACAGAAGGCCGCGGCGGCCGTGCTCGACATGGAGGATCACATTTAGGCTCACGCCGGAACTATGGGCGAGCTCTTCTAGCGTGAGGCCGCGTTCGTGCCGGAGGGCATGGATTTTCGCGCCGACCACGGCCCTGTGGCGAGCCCAATTTTCCGCCTTGGCGGGGTCAGTTTGGCTCGGACGGGTGGGCACTCAACAAGTACTCACGGCCACAGCAAAATAGTCATCGCTACTAGTAGTGAAAAATCATGAGGTCAGAACGTCGATGCATGCGGCCATCGGGGAAACACCTCCGGCTACGCGGATCTCTCGGTGTGGGAAAGATGCGCTCCCGCAACAGCTTTCCACAGGGATGTCGCGGTATTGTGACATCACCGCCCCAGCATACGCACCGGGAGCGCATGCGACCGCAAGGAGTTGGACCGACAGCGGAGCGATCGCGGACCCGGGCTCCACGATTCAGCAACCCAAGCGGGTATCGGTCCGCCCGGGGCTCGGTGCGCGGTCCTAGCGGCCCGCAACGTTCGCCGTGCGCGTAACGGAAGTAGACGCTTTAGCTGCGGCTGCAGCTGCAGACGAGGACCGGTCCTAGCTGGCCGCCCACCAGCTGATCTCGATGAGCTCAAACACCGGCTCAACCGCGCCGCCGTTAGTGAGCCAGTCCAAGACCGTGGTTCCACGTCCTGAGATGAGTAAGGCGTCCATGGGAGTCATCAGGAAGCCCGCGACGGCCGTCGGCTGCAAATCGGGAGGCAGCACCGCTAGTACCCGGTCGAGGTGGGGGACCAGTGTCAACGCCGAGCCTCCCTCGACGTCAACGAGGATGAACTGCGCAGTTGGATAGCGCCACAAGCCGTCCACCTCGATTGCCCACAATGTCCGCTCACGGCGCCTTTGGCGAACCACGGATTCGCTGACGCCAAGGCCCACCGCGACCTCGGCGTCTGAGTAAGAGGTGTCGATGAGCCGTGCGGTATCGGCAACCAGTGCGGCTACGGATTCGGCGTATGCCCCGGGAACGGCCACGAAGCCCACGCGGTCGAGCAGCTTCGCCTCATCGGCGTTCAACGTGGCGTGTGCTTGGTCACGGGGCGGCAGGGTCTTAAGCGCCGAAATGAACTCCGCTCGACTCAGATCCAAGCGGTCCCGCAGCAGTGCATCAAGTTCGTCAGCCGACATATGATTCCCAACGCTCAGGGTCAACGGTCGCAAGCCTATGCCTGACAGGTGGCTTTACAGGTCGCGGCGGCTAGTGGCCCACAGTCAGCCGCTCGATCGAGCAGACCCTACCGGTTCTTCGGAAGTTAACTGGAGTGAGGCGATCCCGGCAGAAATGCACGCATTATCGGTGCGATCGGCAGTTGCTGTGCAAGCAACGAAGGACTGTGAAAAGCCGGCGCGAAGGAGTCGACGGACTAGACAGTTGTCTCTACCAGCGGTCAGGTGGCCGGACAAAAACGCCAAAGTGGTTAGCTTGTTGGGCTTACGCGATCTCCTGCTGCAGCAGCGGCGCCAGTTCCTTCGCTACGTTGGTGACGCCCTCGAGGGTGAACAACACGTCGAGTGACTGTTCGACCTGGGCGGCCGAGAGGGCTGCTTCTGCGTAGATGCGGTACTTGTCCTTGACCTGGTCATCGGTCATCCTGGTGTCGTTCGACCACGGGTCGCCCCATACGTACTCGCAGCTTTCGCTGAATTGCTCTCCGCGGGCGCTGATCTCGACCTCGTTGGGGATGCGAGTGAAGCGGCCTGCGGCCAGCATCTGCTCGAAGATGGCTTTGCCACTGTCGGGGTGGCCTTCGACGACGACCTTGCGTGCGAACGCGAGGTATCGCGGGTCGTGGATGCTCTCGTTGTCCTGCCAGGAGGGCCCGAGGTCGGACCCGTGAGCGGCAGCGCCCAGCGCCATCGGGATGCTGAACTGTACATCCGACGGTGTCTGGGGGGCGTAGGTGGGTCCGAGCCAGTCCACGCCGCGTTCGAAGGTGCGAACGACGACCCGATCGATATCGTCGGGCTTGAGGTCGTGACGCTGAATAAGTCTGGTGAACAAGGATATTGCGGGATGGCCGTAGCGGCATGCCGAGTAGGGTTTGAATGAGGTTCGTGACACCTGCCATGTCTCCCCGAGTCCGTCGAGCAGGCGCTGCCGGTTGAGGCCCACGGTCCCGAACGCGCGCCAGAATTCTTCCGGGGCGTCAAAGATGTTCTGTTCGCCTACGAAACCTTTGCGCGCGAGCTGCGCGGCCATCACTCCGTTGATGCCCATCGAGCTGACGGGCGAGTACTTCAGCATGTGCTTGCCGGGTCGCAGGACTGGCGCGAAGAATTGTCCGGTCTCGATCGGCGCTGTCCAGCCCGCGAGTCCGAAGGCGTTGTTGTATTGGTCGGGTGCGAAGTCCAACAGCTTGCCGACCGCGCCGGCGACGATGAAGCCGTACCAGCCCAGACATCCCGGTACCGCCTCGATGTCACCAGTTGCTGTCACACGCATGAACTCTAACGCTCCGCCGACCCGGCAACCGACTTCATATCCAAGGGCTACTGCCGCGATCAGCGCTTCACCCGATAATTCCGAGCTTTCCGCGAATGCCAGGCCAGGGAAGACAGCCGCCACCCCCGGGTGGCTGAAACTCAGGTAGGTGTCATCGGCGTCGAGGTAGTTCCCCAGATACATGTTGGCCGCGGCAGCCACGGCGGGAGCCGCCGTCACCCTGGTGCCTACCACCGTGGCTGGGCCACCCACGCCCGGGCCGCCCATCTCAGCCGCAACCTCCACGGCCATCTGCGCCGCCGCGTGCTGGCGAGCGCCGAGGGCGCACCCCACCGTGTCGGCAATGAGACGCTTGGTGTCGTGGACAACCTGGGCCGGTAAATCATTGAAATGAACGTCGTGAATCAGATCGATGAGCTGAGCTGTAGCGGTGCTTTCATCGGCCACGATGTCCCAGCTCCTCTTGTTGGCTTTTAAAGCAATCGCGGGTGGTGTGGCTCAACTGTGTGAGCTGCGGTCACCTGAATATAGACGTCCGCAGGCGTGCCCCCGAAAACCATTTGACAACCACGTCAACAAGCATCGCTAGCGTCGATCAGCTGCAACGATGCGATATTGTTCGCAGCCGGTCGGACGCCACTTTAGGAAGTTGACAAAACTGTCAAGAGGTAAGCTAGCATGCAGCGAGACGGTGCCGCCAGACGTTTGCAGATCGCCCAACGATGGGACTCATGCCGATGACCGACACGAAAGCCGAGTCCGAGCCACGCTGGCGCGCCGAGGTGGACCTTGATCACCACTCGCCCGGGTTTCGCGAGGATCCGCACGGCAGGTTTCGCGAGATGCGCGAGTCGGGTTGCCCGGTCGCGCATTCCTACCACTATGAGGGTTTCTGGGCGCTGGTGGACTATGCCTCGGTTTTCGAGGCCGCCAGAAACGACGATCTGTTCAATTCCTACCCCTCGATCGCAGTGCCTGCTAGCGAGTTACCCCTTCCGATCCTGCCGATCGAGTCTGACCCCCCGGAAACCCAGAAGCTGCGCGACGTTACTCTCAAAAGGTTTTCTCCGGGGTCCGCCGAGCGGTTCCGCGACGCTGCCATCGAGATGACCAATGAGGCGATAGACGCCTTCATCGTGCGTGGCCACGCCGATCTCGTCGGTGAGTTGACGACGCCGCTGCCGGCGCGACTGATCCTGCGACTGTTGAAGTTTGACGAATCGCGGCACTCGAAGTGGGTGCGTTGGGTGCACTCGATGGTGCATGATCGCGCCCATGACCCGGAGAAGGCCGGGGTGGCTGGCATGGAGATGTTCGGCGAGATCGTCACTCACATGGAGCAACGGCGCGCCGAGGGCCTTGGTGACGACCTGTTCAGCGACATCCTGCGTGGCACCGTCGATGGCAAGCCGCTCGACGATACCCAGGTCACCATGTACACGGTGCTGATGATGTTGGGCGGCATGGATACTACCAGCGGCTTCACCGGCAACGTGCTGTTGCGGCTGTGCACGGACACCGAATTGCGGCAGCAGTTCATCGCCGACCCGGACCTGGTGAAGAAATCCGTCGACGAGCTACTGCGGTTGTACACGCCGACTCTGGGCCTGGCGCGCACGGTCTCCCGTGATGCCGAGTTCTTCGGCCAGCCGCTATGCCAGGGTGATCGTGCGATCCTGATGTGGGCGGCCGCCAACCGGGACCCGGTGATGTTCGCCAACCCCGATGACCTGGACCTGTCCCGGCCGAATGCCAAGAAGCACATGGCGTTCGGGGTGGGTATGCACCGGTGTTTGGGCTCGCACTACGCCAAGATGATGTTCGAGGTCATGACGACGCAGGTGCTGCAGCGGTTGCCTGACTTCGAACTGGCGGGCGAGGCGAAGATGTTTGAGGACGCAGGGGAGGTTTTCGCCGTTCGGGAGCTGCCGGTGAGGTTCACGCCGGGGCCGCGCGTTGGTGACACGAACTAGGCTTGACCGCAATGCCTTTGCCCGGGTGGCCCCAGGTCGCCCAGACGCAGGCGTTGCGGATGTCGTTGAGCGTCTCGGCTGATTTGACAGCGGCGCGTTAGGTGATGTCGATGACGAGGTCGGCGCCGGTTGCGGCGATGACGTCGGTCTCGGTGACGCCGGGCGCCAGTTCGCGCAGCACCAGGGTGCCGTCGCCGGGTACGTCGATGACGCAGAGGTTGGTGATGATGCGATTGACGACGCCTTGACCGGTGAGCGGCAGGGTGCAGGTCTCGACGATTTTCGGGTTGCCCGCTCGGTCGGTGTGCTCCATGACGACGATGACCCGGGCTGCACCGTGAACCAGGTCCATCGCCCCGCCCATGCCTTTGACCATCTTGCCGGGCACCATCCAGTTGGCCAGGTCGCCGTTTTTGGACACTTGCATGCCGCCGAGCACCGCGGTGTCGATGTGGCCGCCGCGGATCATCCCGAATGAGAGCGCTGAATCGAAATACGCTGCACCGGGATTGACCGTCACGGTCTCTTTGCCCGCGTTGATCAGATCGGGGTCGACGTCGTCCTGTTCTGGATACGGGCCGGTCCCCAGGATGCCGTTCTCGGAGTGCAGGGTGACGTTGACGTCGCCGCTGAGGTGGCCTGGAATGAGCGTGGGTAGACCGATACCGAGGTTGACGTACTCGCCGTCGACCATTTCCGCCGCGGCGCGGGCGGCCATCTCGTTGCGGTTCCACCCGGTGGGGGTCGAGTCGGTCATTGGGCCGGTCCTTGCGGCCCGCGCACGGTGCGTTTCTCGATCTTTTTGTGCTGTGGTCCGGTGTGCACGATGCGCTGGACGAAGACGCCGGCCAGATGCACTGCGGCCGGGTCGATCTCACCTGGTGCCACCAGCTCTTCGACTTGGGCGATGGTGATGCGTCCGGCCATCGCGGCCAGTGGGTTGAAGTTCATCGCCGTCTTGTTGAAGACGAGGTTGCCGTCGGTGTCACCGCGCAGGGCGTGCACGAGCGCGAAGTCGGCGTTGATCGACTCCTCCAGGACATAGCGCTTGCCGGCGAACTCGCGAACCTCCTTGGGGGGTGAGGCGACCGCGACCGATCCGTCCTCGGCGTAGCGCCAGGGGAGCCCGCCGTCGGATACGGGGCTGCCCACACCTGCCGGCGTGAAGAACGCGGGGATGCCCGCACCACCGGCTCGCAGGCGTTCGGCCAGGGTGCCCTGCGGGGTCAATTCGACTTCGAGTTCGCCGGCGAGGTATTGGCGGGCGAACTCTTTGTTCTCGCCGACGTAGGAGGCGGTGACGCGTCGGATCCGGCCGAGGCAGAGCAGGACGCCCAGCCCAACACCGTCGACCCCGCAGTTGTTGGAGAAGACCTCGAGGTTGGTCGCGGAGGACTGCGCGATCGCCTCGATCAGCCGGTCTGGGATGCCGCACAGGCCGAATCCTCCGACGGCCAGGGTGGCACCGTCGGTGATGTCCACGACGGCCTCGGCGGCCGAGCTGTACACCTTCGATCTCATGAGAATCCCTTTCGCGCGCATCGAGTCCACTCGTCGAACCGGTTAAGCGGTGAATCCCGCGCTGATCGCCGCTCCTGTGGGGTCGCGGAACGATTTCGACAACCGGGTCATTGGCGTTGCGCGTGTAGCTGATTTTCCTTAGGGAGCCACACGATTTTGCGGGGAGATGGTGACGATTGTTCCGGGAAACGCATCGATGTCAGAGACGATTTCCAACGCGCGGGATCCGATTTCCTGATCGGTCAGCCAGTCTGGCTCGGCGACGTCGCGCGTCGATCGGCCGTTGACGTGGGAGGCGATCATCAGCTCCCGGATATGCACGCCGGATCCGCGGGATTCCTTGGCGAAGCCTCGTATCAGGGATCGTTGGGCCGCCTGGGTCATCGATAGCGGCACCAAATTGGGAAACACGGCATCGGCCATTCCTCCACCGACCGCCAGGTACACCGCATTCGACTTCAGCAGCGGCAGGAACACTTTCGCGGCATTGAAATGTAACCGCAAGTAGCGATCAAAGTACTCAGCGATGTCGTCGAAGGTGCACTGTGTGAGGGGTCTCGCCGGCCACGGTGCGCCGATCGTGGTCACCACGGCGTCGAGTTGGTCGGCGCGGGCGTCGTCGGCTAGGCCTCGGGTACTAGTTTCGGTCGCCAAATCGCCAACAAGGGTGGTCAGTTGAGCATCCGGAGTCAGTCGGCGGACCTCGTCACTAAGGTCGCGGAGCTTTTCCGCTGAACGTCCGGCGCCGAGTACTTGCCAGCCGGTCGCCGCGAGTGCGCCCGCCACCCCCCGTCCGACATCTCCCGCCGCGCCGATAACGAGTACCTGCTTCACTGTGACGTCTCCGTTTCTGGGTTGCTGCCGTTGAGGGTCAACCACGACAAGGATTGGAGATTGGCCCGTGCAGGTTCCAGCCCTTGTAGGAGGCGACCAACTTGCCCACTTACATCAGGCGGTTGTGAGGGTGCGGGTGGGTTGCGGGTTGCGGATGGGGATGCCGAGGAGTCGGCGTGCATTGTCTCCCATGAAGTCTCGGGTGCGCTGTTCGTCCATGCCTTCGGCGTATCTGTAGTAGTCCTTGGGTTCGGCGAGCCCTTCGGGGTGGGGGTAATCGGAGCCAAAGAGCACTCTGTCCCAGCCGACGCGGGTGACGACGTCTTCAACGGAGCCCTCCCAGAAGGGACTGACCCAGATGTTGCGGCGGAACACCTCCAGGGGGTGTTCTTCGAAGGCTTGGGGCATCTTGGCGTACATGCTCTCGAAGTCCTCGAACAGCTGGCGGATCCATGCGCTGCCGTTCTCGACGCTGGCGATCCGCAGTTTCGGGAAGCGGGTCAAGGTGCCGTGGCAGATGAGACTGGTCAGCATGTCGGCGATTTCGCGGTGGCCCAGCACTATCCAGCGGAAGGCGCCCATTTCGAAGAAGCTGCCCGAGCCTGCCGGTTCCCACCGCTTGATGTAGCTGTCCAGTGGGGGTTGGCTGGCGTGCAGCACCACGGGTATGCCTGCTTGCTCGACGTCGCTCCAGAACGGGTCGAATTCGGGGAGAGCCGGCGAGCGCCAACCTCGGTAGCCCTTCACTGGTGCTGGTTTCATCAGCACCGCTTTGGCCCCGTTTTCCAGGACGTACGCCAGCTCGCGGCGCGCGTCGTCGACGAGGGCTGCGGTGATGACCGGGGTCATGTAGAGCCGGTTGTCGTAGGTGTAGCCCCAGGTTTCGAGCATCCACTGGTTGAGGGCGTGGATGATCGCAACGACGAGTTCGGGGTCCTCGGCGGCCGAGTGCTCGACGAGGTTAGCCAGCGTCGGGTAGACCAGTGCTTCGTCCACGCCGTGGGCGTTCATCATGTCGATCCGGGCGGCGGGGTTGCGGAAGGCGGGGATCGAGTCGATCGGTTCTCCGGTCATCTCCCGCAGGCTCAGTCCCTCGGGGTTGTTTCCGGCGTAAAACTTCTCATGGGCTCCGGGGGCCGCGACGCGGTCAAAGGTGGGGTTGGGGATGAAGTCGGTGATCTTGTCCAAGATGGAGATTCGGGTGTGCCGCCCGATCTGGACGAACTGCACCGCCTTGCGGAACCGTTCGGGCAGGTGCTTGGTCAGCGCGTCGGGTGTCTCGTACATGTGCTGATCGGCATCGAAAATTGGGGCGTTGGGGAAGTTGTCCACGCTTGATTCCACCTCGAGTTAGACGTTGTCTGGCTGAGGGTAGAGCGAATTGACAAAACCGTCAAGAAGCTGATCTAGGGCACTGAGCTGGCATTACAGCGACCGGATTCAAGGTGGCGGCAGAGGTGCCAACACTGGTTGACAAACTCGTCAACGAATGGGTTACGATGCGGGAGAGGCGCCGCCAGATGCTGTGCCGGGGTGCGCGATGCGCGAGTGATGGGGAGTCAATGCAGAATCCTTTCGAGCCCGAGTTGCTGATCGAGTCGCGCGGCGCGGTCCGTGTCGTCACCTTGAACCGGCCGGAGGCGTTAAACGCCACAAACGAGGCGCTGCACAGCGCCTTGCAGTCGGTGTGGGGTCACCTTGCCCAAGACGGCGAAGCCCGTGCGGTCGTGCTGACCGGGGCGGGTCGCGCCTTCAGTGCCGGCGGAGACTTCGAGCATTTCGTGGAGTTATGGGGTGACCGGCCGCGGCGCCGCCGCGAGATCGACGGTGCCCGGCGTCTGCTGACGGAGATGGTTGACTTTCCGTTGCCGGTGGTGGCCGCGGTCAATGGTCCGGCGGTCGGATTGGGCTGCAATCTGGCGGTGCTCAGCGACATCGTGCTCATCGCGGAAAGTGCCTATATTTCCGACCCGCATGTCAGTGTCGGTCTGACCGCCGCCGATGGCGGAGCGCCGACGTGGCCGTTGCTGATGAGCATGCTGCGCGCCAAGGAGTATCTGCTCACCAGCGAGCGGATACCCGCCGAGCAGGCGGTGGCGCTCGGTCTGGCCAACCGAGTGGTGCCTGATACTGACCTGTTGGAGGAGGCGCTGGCGGTCGCACAGCGGATCGCCACTCTGCCGCCCCAAGCCGTGCAGAGCACCAAGCGGGCGTTGAACATGCACATCAAGCGCGCCGTCGCGGGTGTGCTGGAGTACGCGCTGTCCGAGGAGTTCGACTCCTTCGAAACCGTGGAACATCAGGCGCTGATCACCAACTTCTTGGAGCGCGCGAAAGCCAGGGCAGCCAAAGCAGAGTCGCCCTCATGACGACCGGTTCGCCGAGTGTTACCGAGCAGCAGATCTTCACCGACGACCTGTGGGCCTACCGGCAGGCGGTGCGCAGCTACGTCCGCGGCGAGCCGGCACTGCAGCGGTGGCGCGGCACCCACTATCCCACGACCGAAGATCACATGGCCGAGCACGCGGCGCTGATGGCGCAGCTCTTTGCCAGTGGCTGGAGTAGGTACGGCTGGCCGCAGGCGGCCGGCGGTTTCGGTGGCGACGAGCGACACCGCGCCGTGCTCTACGACGAACTCAGCGCCGCCGGAGTCGACGTGCCCGAGCAACAGATGCTGCTCGAGGTGCTGGGGCCGGCTGTGTTGCATTTCGCCCCCGACTTGGCGGCCGAATACCTGCGGGCCTACCTGGCAGGCGAGGAGTGGTGGTCGCAGTCGTTCTCCGAGCCCGACGCCGGCAGTGACCTCGCCGGACTGCGCTGCCGCGCGCGTCGAGACGGTGACACCTACGTCGTTTCCGGCCAGAAGATCTGGACCAGCCACGGGGTTACGGCCCGCCGCCTGATCGCTCTGCTGCGGACCGGCACCCTGGAGAGTCGCCACCGCGGGCTGACGATGATCATGATCGACACCGATACCCCGGGGATTTCCATCCGCCCGATCACGTTGGCCAGCGGCCAAAACGAGTTGTCGGAGGTGTTCTTCGACGACGTCGTGGTGCCCGCGTCACGGCTGGTCGGGGCCGAGGGGCAGGGTTGGCAGGTCGCGATGTTCTTGTTGCAGTTCGAGCGGGCGATGTACGCGTGGCTGAGCGCGACGGTCGCTGCACGCAAGCTGCGGGACCTGCGGGACACCCTGGCCGAACTGCCCGACGGCGGTGTGCGCCGGCTCGGCCAGTGTTACGCCGACATCGTCACCCTCAAAGCGCGCAGCGCGCAAACCGTGCGCCGGCTTGCCGCAGGTGAAGCCGTGGGGCCCGAGGCCAGCGTCGACAAGATTCTGTTGGCGACCGCGGAGACCGCGCTACACGACCTGGCCCGCGACCTGATGCCTTGCGAGTTCCTGTTCGGAGACGGACCTGCAGCCGCGCATTGGCGTGACGACTGGTGGTACAGCAGGGCCTCGACGATCATGGGTGGCTCCGCGGAGGTGCAGCGCGGCATCATCGCCGACCGGGTGCTGGGACTGCCCAAGGAGACCACCGCGTGAACGTCCACACGGAAACGGGTTTCGACGCTGCGACCCGAGCCGAGATCACCAAATCCCTGCGTGAGATGTTCAGTCGGCGCCGCGCCGGGCAGGACTTGGCACCGTTGCTGGCGAATTTGGGGTGGGCCGACGTTCTGGCCGAGGACCCCGCCTTTGCACTCATGACGCTGTTCGGCGAACACGGTCGGGCACTGGCCACCTCGCGCGCGCTCGACGACGTGGTGCTCACCGAGATGCCAGCTGCGGTGGCCGGTGGCCAGCATCGGGCCGTCATCTATCCGCATCCGGTGGATGGGTTGGTCAGTTTGTCCCGCGACGAGCCGCTGCGCGGGTTGGTCCTGGGTCCCCTCGGCGATGCACAGGACGCCGTGATCCCGGTGACACTCGACGGCGGCGCGGTCGCGTACCTTGTGGTGCGAACCGACGAATTCACGGTGTCGCAGAGCCCGATCCGGGGCTTTGACAGCGACCTGGACTGGCGGACGGTGGCCGGGTCGTACCCGGCGGGCACCGGCGCGGTCCCAGCCGGAAAGACCTGGGATCGTGCCGTGGCGGCAGGACGGCGTGCGCTCGCGGCCGAGATCCTCGGAGTGTGTGAGGCCGCGCTGGAATTGGTGCTCGCGCACGCGAGCGCGCGGGTCCAGTTCGGCAGGCCTATCGGCTCGTTTCAAGCGGTCCGCCACCGCCTCGCCGAAGCGTACGTCGCCATGGCCGGCGCTCGGTCGGTACTCGACAACGCCTACGCGGTCGCCGGCAACGACGGCGACCCGTGGGCGGCGATCGTCGCCAAAGCCCGCGCCGGTCAGGCCCAGGCCGTCCTGATGCGCCATGCCGTTCAGGTGTTCGGCGCGATCGGCCTGACCAGGGAAAGCGACATCCACCGCTACGTGGAACGGGCCGCGGCGCTGGATGCGCTGCTCGGGGGACACCAGGCGCTGACCGAAGTGATCGGCAGTGCGGTGCTCGACGGCCAGGAGACCGATTCGGCGTTCGAGTTGTTATGACCGCATCAACGACCCCAAAGTCGGGTGGGGCGACGGCGCCGAATGCCGCAGCGGATCTGGCTTCGTTCGCCGAGGCGGCGCGACAGTTCCTGCAGAGCAGCGCCCAACGCCGTCCTGACGAAGTTGCAACGGTGGAATGGGGTTCCGGACCTGACCGGATCGCATACTTCAGCAGCGACCCGCCCGAGATCGATCACGCCAACGTGGCGGCGGCCCGCGCCTGGCAGCGCCAGCGCTACGACGCCGGATTCGGCTGGATCACAGGCCCCCGCGAATATGGCGGCGCGGGGTTGACCGCCGTCCACGATCTGGTCTACGACGGCATCGAAGCGCAGTACGACGTCCCCGACACCGGGGTGCTCGCGGTCATCGGTCTGGGCATGATCGGTCCGACGATCCTGGCGCACGCCCGCGACCACATCAAGGACCGCTACCTGCCGGCCATGTACTCCGGCGAGGTCATCGCATGTCAACTGTTCAGCGAACCCGCCGCGGGATCCGACCTGGCCAGCGTCCAGACCAAAGCGGTCCCCGACGGTGAGGAATGGGTCCTCAACGGTCAAAAAGTCTGGACGTCGATCGCCCAGCACGCGCAGATCGGGATGGCGTTGTGCCGCACCGATTCTGAAGCGCCCAAGCACAAGGGGATCACCGCGTTTCTGGTGGACATGTCCGCACCCGGTGTCGAGGTGCGGCCACTGCGGCAGATGACCGGCGGCGCAGACTTCAACGAGGTCTTCCTCACCGACGTGCGGGTCCCCGACGATCACCGCCTCGGCGAGGTGCACGGCGGATGGCGCGTCGCGCTGACCACCCTGATGAACGAACGCGCCACCGTTGGCGGTGAGGGCTCCGACTCGGTGACCCGCGCCCTCTCACCACCCTTTCTGACCAAACTGATGGACGTCAACGGCCGCCTCGATGACGGTGCACTGCGACGCGAACTCGCCAAGCTACTCGCCGATCTGACCGCCAGCCAGTACCTCAACCACCAGGCGTTGCGGAGGCTTCAAGCCGGCCAGGATCCCGGCCCCGAGGGATCGGTCTCCAAGCTGATGTTCGCCCAGAATCTCACGCGGGCAGCGCATTTCGCCGCTGAGGTGCTCGGCCCCAAAATCAGCGCGGACATCGGCGAGTGGGGCACCTACGCCTGGTCGGAGCTGCTGTTGTCGGTGCCGGCCCTGCGGATCCTCGGTGGCACCGAGGAAATCATGAAGAACATCCTCGGAGAGCGGGTACTGGGCCTACCCAAGGAACCCGCGCCGGGCAAGGACAACCCGCGATGACCGACACCATCAGCCAGGACGACCTCGCCGAGCTACGCAGCAGCGTCCGCGACTTCCTCGCCACCAAATCCACCGACCACCAGCTGCGGTCGGCAATGGAGTCAGCCCGGGGCTGGGATCCCTTGGTGTGGTCGCTGCTGACCAGCCAGCTCGGTGTGCAGTCAATGGCCCTGCCGGTCGAGTACGGCGGCGACGGGTACGGGTTCCGTGAGCTTCGGGTGGTGCTCGAGGAAATGGGGCGGGCCCTTCTACCCTCCCCATTCTTCTCGACGGTGGTGCTGGCGGGTTCGGCGTTGCTCGCCGCCGGGGACGCCGGCGTGTGCGCGACGTACCTGCCACAGATCGCTGCGGGGGAGATCACCGCGACCCTCGCGGTGGCCGAAAGCGATGGGCTCTGGCGGACCGACGCGTTCAACACCCGGGCCGTCCTCGCCGAGAACCGCTGGACGCTCAGCGGCAGCAAGATATTCGTCGTCGACGGTGCGAGCGCCGACCTGATCCTGGTGGTGGCCGCCACCGAGACCGGCCCGAGCCTGTTCGCCGTCGAGGCCGAGGCGGCGAATTTGACCAGGACGCCGATGACCACGCTGGACATGACGCGCCACCAGGCGGCGCTCTCGTTCGACCACACCCCGGCGGTACTGGTGGGCGAACCCGGTCAGGCCGCGTCTGTGGTCGAGCGGGTGCTCGATTTGGCCACGACTGCGTTGGCCGCCGAGCAGTGCGGCGCCGCCCGCGCCTGCCTGGAGGCAGCCACCAACTACGCCCGGGAGCGCACCCAATTTGGCCGCCCGATCGGCAGCTTTCAGGCCGTCAAACACAAGTGCGCCGACATGCTGGCCAGGGTCTCACTGGCCGACGCTGCCGCGGCCGAGGCGGCCGACGCCGCCGATGGTGCCCCGGACGCACCGCCTTTGGCAATTGCTGCCGCGGTCGCGCATTCGGTCTGCTCGGAGGCATTGATGTTCGTGGCCTCAGAAAACATCCAGGTGCACGGCGGGATCGGATTCACCTGGGAACACCCCGCGCACTTGTACTTTCGGCGGGCCAAAGCATCCCAACTGTGCTTCGGCGGCCCCGCCGTCTACCACGAACGCGTTCTACATGCCTTCGGCATCTGAATCCTGCTGGACTCGTTGGTCGCCATCGTCGTCCAGCACGTGGAATACCTGGGGTTGACACCGACGCAAATCGCTGACGCGACCACCTCGACCGATGGCGACCTCACCTATGTTGACATCTGCGACAACATCAATAACTTCGACGCGTGGATTGGTGCAATCGATCACGGAGTTTTCAGTAGCGGACTGTTCGAGAGCGTATTCGACTCTCTACAACTGTATTCCGGCAACATCTTCTGACGTGAGTCGTGGGCGCACCCAGCAGCGGTGCCGGGCACGCGCACACCGCCCATTCGGCCGGCTGAGCTGGCGACCACAACAGTTGTGCCGCGCTTGCGAAGTCGCCACTTGTCAACAAATGGATGTCATTCGACCTGCCGACAACAGTCGAACAACGGTCATGGCCGGTCGTGCTGACGCGTGCGGAGCAGAAGATCGCAATCGTTCCAACCATTGGCTCGTTGCCGGGCGATAGCGGAGATTCAAGAGACGCCGTGTGAGACAAGGTAAGCGGTCCGGCGCCGCTATTGCCCGGTGAACACCGGCCTCTCACGGGCGAGGTTGGCGGCGATCCCGATCTTGCTGTCCTTGGTGGCCCACAGCGTCCGTTGTTCGGCTAGCTCACGGTCCAGCACCGCCCGGACCTGGCTTACCAGGGGTGCACGCAGGGTCTGCCGGATCGACTGCACCGCAAGCGGTGCGGCGTCAGCGATCTCGACCGCCCAGATCAGCGCCTCGTCCCGGATGTCCTCCTCGGGCACGAGCCGGTCGACCAGCCCGATGTCGAAGGCCCGTTGACCGTCGATGCGCCGGCTGGTGTAGAGCAGGTCCATGGCGTGTTGCTGGCCGACGATGCCGGGCAGGGTCACGCTCAGTCCGAATCCGTGATGAAACCCCAGCTTTGAGAAGTTGGCGTGAAACCGGCTCGACGGTGCAGCGACCCGAAAGTCGGCCGCACACGCCAAACCAAGACCGCCCCCGACAGCGGAACCCTGAACTGCGGCGATGATCGGCACCGGTACGTCGAACAGCCGAACCGCCTCGCGGTACAGCAGTTCTGAGAACCTGGCCCGGTCCTCACCCATCTCGCCCGGGGCGAAGTTCGCCCCGGCGCAGAAGTGCTTACCGTCTGAGCACAGCACGATGACGCGCGTCCCGTGGGCGTGCACTTCGGCGGCGGCGTCCACGATCTCATTGATGAGCTGACGGTCGAAGTAGTTCGCCGGGGGGCGGGTGATTTCGATAATGCTGACGTGGCTGGCGGTGCTCACCTTGATGTTCTGTGCCACTTCATACTCCGATCGTTGATCCGACGGCCGTGACGGCCGTGGTGATGTTGCCGGCGCGGGCGATCGCCGCACCGAGCCTTGTGTTCATCGATGCCTCGTCGCCGAAGTCGCCGCGCCAGGTATGTAGGCGTCGGGTCAGCAGCTGCAGGGCGTACTCCTGTGTCATGCCGATGGCGCCGTGGGCCTGGTGCGCGGCCCGCGCCGCCAGCCCGGCGTTGCGGCTGGCCGCCGATTTGGCGGCGACGATCTCGAAAGAAGCCGAGCCGTGCAGTGCGGCGGCGCCCGCGCGGTCGACCGAAAGCGCTGTCAGTGCGGTCAGCTGCGCCAGTTCGACGACGTGAGCCTGCACGGACTGGAACTTGCCGATCGGGCGGCCGAACTGTTCACGTTGCCCGACGTAGGTCGTGGTCAGTTCGAACGCCCCGGTGATGGCGCCGGATATCTGCGCGGACCGCAGTAGCGCGCCGCGCAGCAGCACGTCGTCGGCGCTGACCTCGGCGGGGTAGACGTCGACATCAGTTCCGTCCGCCGTGATGGTGTCGCGGGGCATCCCCGACAGATCCGCCCCCGCAGTCACCTGCAGGCGGTCCACGTCAATCACCACCACCCCGGTCGCTAGCACCGCCACCACGTGGGTGGCGCCCCGCACCCAGGGCACGTGGGCCGCGGTGCCGGTCAACTGGCCACCGTCGAGAGACAAGCCGCTGGAGTCAGGTACCACGGTCAGCGGGCCTGCCGGTATCTTCGCTCCGGCGCGGGCCAGCAGCCAGCCGGCCAGGCTGGTTTCGGCCAGCGGCAGGGGCACCGCATGACGGCCCGCGCCCTTCATGACCGCGAGCAGATCCGGCAACGAACCGCCCGACCCGCCCATCTCCTCGGCGATCCCGACCAGGGGTAAACCGAGTTCGGCTGCCGAGAGCCACAAGGGGGTGGTCATGCCGTCGCGTTCCACCGCTTCGATGACATCGGCGCTGAAGGTCTGGGAAAAGTAGTCCCGGACCAGCCCGACGAGCTCGGGGTCAGCTTGGGGTGCGGTCATGATGCGATCAGCGCCTTGGCGATGATGTTGCGCATGATTTCGGTGGTGCCGCCGCGGATGGTGAACGACGGGCCGGTCAGCACTGCTCTGGCGAGCAGGGATTCATACGGGTCCGGTGAGGTCAGTTCCGGTGTCCGGCCGAAGTGTCTGAGCACGATTTCGATGCACTCCTGTTCGAATCGGGTGGCCATTTCCTTGGCCAGCGCTGCCTCGACCGTCGGCGAGTCGCCGCGGTCGACAGCCCGCGCGATCGACAGGGACAGGCCGTGGAACGCCCAGCAACGCGCTGCGACGGATCCGAGTTCGGTCTGCGCCCAACCGGGTGCGGCGCCGTGAAGCGTGCGGGCCCAGTGGTCCAGCACCGGCATCACCGACATCCACCGGTCGACCCCGCCGCGCTCGAGGACGAGTTCGGCGGTGTTCTGTCCCCAGCCGGCACCCACCTCGCCCAGGCGCCTGGAGTCCGGGACGAAGACGTCGTCGAACGCGACCTCGCAGAAGTGGCGGGTGCCGTCGATGAAGGTGATCTTCGACGGGGTCAGCCCATCGGCGTGGCGGTCCACGATGAACTGGGTCAATCCGCGGTAGCGGTCCTCGGAGGTGCGGAACAGCCCCAATAGGTGGGTCGCCTCGGCGGCGCCGGAGGTCCAGATCTTGGTCCCGTTGAGCAGCCACCCATCGTCGACCTGGACCGCCCTTGTTCGCACGGCAGCCAGGTCCGACCCGGCGTCGGGTTCGCTCATGCCAATCGCGAACGACAGTTGGCCGCTGGCGATGCGCGGCAGGAAATATTGCTTCTGCTCTTCGGTGCCGTTCGCGGCGATATTGGGACCGGATTGGCGGTCGGCCACCCAGTGCCAGCCCACCGGCGCTCCGACGGCCAGTAACTCCTCGACCACGATGAGCCGTTCCACGGCGGTGCGTCCGCCGCCGCCATACTCCTTCGGCAGCGCCATGCCGAGCCACCCCTGCGCACCCAGGTCGCGGGAGAACGCGGGATCGCTGGGGGCGGCGAACCCTAGGCCGGCCTCATAGCTGCCCGGCGGAAGCCGGTCGGCCAGGAAGGCCCGGACGTCGTCTCGCAACCGTTGTTCGTCGGTGCTGAGTTCGGTTGCCTGGAGTCTCATCGGGTCATCACCGGACCATCACCAGTCCGCCGTCGATCGCCAAGACCTGTCCGGTCATGTAGGTGGCCTCGTCGGAGGCCAGAAAGACGTAGGTGCCGGCGATCTCCTCGGGTTCGGCCCACCGCTTCAACGGAATGCGTTGCAAATAGTTGTCATTGAGCTTGTCGTTGTTGCGCAACCCTTCGGTCATCGGCGTGGCCGCGGCCGGGGCGACGGCGTTGACCACGATGTTGTAGCCGGCGAGTTCGCGGGCGGCCGAGCGCGTCATGCCAAGCAGTGCCGCCTTGGCCGACGCGTAGTTGATCTGTCCGATGGTGCCGTTGAGCCCGGCTGAGGAGGTCGTGAAGATGATGGAGCCCTTCTTGGCTTCCTGCATTCCCGGCACCACCGCCTGCAGCCAGTAAAAGGCTCCGTTGAGGTGGATATTCAGCACGGTTGACCATTGCTCGTCGGTCATCTTCCACAGCATCGCCGGGCGGGTCAGGCCTGCATTGCTCACCAGCACATTGATGGGGCCCAAGTCGGCGGCGGCGCGCGCTGCCGCGTCGTCGACCGCCGCGCGATCGGACACATCACACGCGATTGCGGCCGCCGTGCCGCCTGCGGCGGTAATCTCCTCGGCGACAGCGTGCGCGGTGTCAGCGTTGATGTCGACGACGGCGACTCGTGCGCCTTCGGCGGCGTAGCGGATGGCGATCGCCCGGCCCAGTCCCTGGCCGGCGCCGGTCACGACGGCGACGCGGCCGGCCAGTCGTGCGGGATTGGTCATGTGTTTCCTCCTGTAGGTGCGTGTGACGCTGACCGCGGCGGGCTGCCGGAGTCGGGGCGGTACATGGCTTTGACGTCGCGCAAGCTCACCTTCAGCGACGGGGTGCGGGGCAGCCGCTCGACGATCCGAATGTCCACCGGGATGTGATGTGCGGGAACCCGTTGCCTCAGATAGGCCTTCAGGTCCTCAACGCCGGGGGCCGTTGCGCCGGCGCGGAGTTCGGCGACGGCGAAGGGAATCTCGCCCAGACGCGGATCGGGCACTGCAACGACGGCCGCGTCCCGGACGGCGGGATGGCACAACAGGGCGTTGACAACCGTCTCGGGCAGGACCTTGAAACCACCGCGGTTGATCGCGCCGTCGGCGCGGCCGTGCACGGTGACAAAGCCGTCGGCGTCGATCGAGGCGAGGTCGGTGGTCCGGATCCAGTCCGGGCTGACCACCCCAACCCTGGCCTCCAGCAGGCCCTGCTGGCCGTCGGGCAGCTGCGCGACGGTGGAAACGTCAACGACGCGCACCTCGGTGCCGGCGGTGGGCCGGCCCGACGCGGCCGGTTTCACCTGGCCGAATTCCTCGTAGAGCGCCGGTGTCCACGCGACCACGGTGCCGGCGAATTCTGTGGCCCCGTAGGCCCACAGGACCGGAACCCCGTACGTGCTCTCGAAGGACTGGCGGGTCTCGGGCTCGAGCGGGCCCGACCCACCGAACAGAAACTTCAACGACGCCAGGTCGCCGCGCGGCACGTTCGCCTCCAGCACCATCCGCACCACGGCGGGCTGCACACCGACGTAGGGCATCTGGTACCGCTTGATCGCGCTGACCCAGTCATCGACCGTAAACTTCTCCAGCAGGACGAGCCGCTTGCCGCTGTGTATAGCACCGACAAGCTGGGCGATCCCGCCGATCCCGGCGAACGGCCAGAACACGAGTTCCGGTGCAGCGTCGGGATTCCCGGGCGACAGCGCCGTCGCGCTGAGCACCGCACGCTGCAATACCGGGGTGGGGAGGTGGATGCGCTTGGGGGGGCCGGTGGTCCCGCTGGTCAGCACGCCGATCGCCGGGTCTTGGGGCGCTTGGGCGTACCGGCGCTCGCCACGGGCGGACAGTTCGGGCAGCAGCGCCACGTGTGGCGCTGCCGATTGGACGGCGATGCCGATCGAACCGACCCGCGCCGCGGCCGCGATCACCGGCGCCGTCCAGTCGTCGCGGTCGGCGATGACGATCCCGGGCCGCAGCGCCTCGATGTCCGCAGCGATGGCGGCCGGGGACTGGAACGCGTAGATCTGGGAAAACGATCGCCGCCGCGCCAACAGGCCGACGATGGCGGCGGCGTGGTGGGGTCGGTTGCGGACCACCAGTCCGATGGCGTCGCGCTCGCCGACGCCGGCCGCGCCGATGAGCGAGTCGATGGCGTCGACGGAGCCGGTGAGATCGTCGCCGCGCAACCACGTGCCGCCGAACTCGATGACGGGCGCCGACCCGTAGGCGCGGAGCCGGCGATGTAGCACGGCTGCAAGATCTTCCGCGCTGTCAGCGGCCCCGGAATTGTGCCCGGCGCACATCAATGCGTCCGCGGACACGTCATTGTCGCACCCTCGACCGCGGCGCTGAGCGCTCACCAGCATTGTCGTTGAGCACAGTCCATTCCCGTTCGCGAACGTCGCTGCCACGTCAGAAGTAGAGGCGGGTGATGGACTCGGCGACGCAGACCGGTTTGTCACCGCCCTCGCGCTCCACCGTGGCCAGCCACACCACCTGGACGCCGTCCGGCACGTCGTCCACGGCGGCGATACCGAGCCGAACACGCACCCGGGAATCGACCGGCAGGGGAGCGGGGAAGCGGACCTTGTTGAGGCCGTAGTTGATCCCCATGCGCTTGTTGGCCACTTCGAAGACGTCGTTCATCAGCGGAGGCAGCAGCGACAAGGTGAGGTATCCATGGGCGATCGGCGCCCCGAAGGGCCCCTGGGCGGCCTTCTCAGGGTCGACATGGATCCATTGGTGGTCGTCGGTGGCGTCGGCGAACAGGTTGATGCGGTCCTGATCCACCGCCTTCCAGCCGCTGACACCGATCTCCTGGCCGACCAGTGCGCGCAATTCGTCTGGGCCTTCTATCTTTCGCACGATCCATCCTTCGTTGAATTGATGTGGGTTACCGATGTCGCAGCGCGGGTGCAGTCATTGGACGCGCGGCGGCGCGGCCGTGACGGTCCGAACGTGCACCGGGCGCCTCCATCCCATAAAACAGTTGGAGGATTAAAATGTTCTACACGATGAGCGGTACCGCTCGCCGGTGCCGCGATGTCGACACCTAGAGCGCACGGGAGGGGGAAACGATGACGGCAGCGTCCTTTGGTGCCGTCCGGGTTCCCAAGGCCGCCGAGCTGGTCGCCGCCAGTCTGCGCGGACAGATCATCACCGGTGAACTTCCGGCCGATGCGCTGCTGCCGGCCGAAGCCGTATTGATGGAGCAGTTCGACGTCAGCCGGCCCACCCTGCGCGAAGCGTTCCGCATCCTGGAGTCCGAGGCGTTGATCGTCGTGCGGCGCGGCGCCCTGGGCGGCGCACGCGTCAAGCCCCCCGACGGCGTCATGGCAGCGCGTCATCTGGGATATCTGCTGCAATATCGCGGCACCACGATGGCTGATGTCTACCGTGCGCGTAGCGCGCTGGAACGGCCCTTGGGCGAGGCGGTCGCGCGAGACAAACGTCGCCAGAACGTATCCCGGCTCAGCCAGGCGATCACCGAGGCGACACCGCACATCGCGAACCCGGCCGAGTATGCCCGCCACGACATCAACTTTCACCTGCTGGTCGCCGAACTCGCCGGCAACGAGACGGTCCGCACCACCGTGGAGGTGCTGTACCACCTCTTGCTGCCGGCGCGGACCCGCTACGTCGAGGCGCTGGCGCCCGGTGAGTTGGGCGTTGAGTACGGCGAAGTGCATCGCACGCACGCTTATTTTGTGACGCTGATCGAACGCCGCGACACCGATGCCGCGATTGAATTGTGGAACAAGCACCTCGACGAGATCGAGCACCACTACACCGCCCGCCCGTTGGCCAAAACGGTGGTGGAGATGCTCGGCTGACCCGACGGCGTACACCTCTGAGGTGACGGTCGTTGGACGGGGGTTCATCCGATGATCTCTTGGGCCACGTCGTAGCCCTCGGCGAGCACCAGATCGGTGAGCCGGGCCAGCTCCCGGTCGGGATTGCCCAACAGGTGCTGGGATGCCGTCGCGCGTTTCAAATAGAGCTGCACCTCGTGCTCCCACGTCAAGGCGAGCCCACCATGGATTTGCATGGCGGTCCGGACCGCCTGCCAGTTCGCCTCGTGCGCGCAGACCGCGGCCACCGCCGCCGACACCGGGATCGGCTGTGGCTGATCGAGGTGGTCGAACGCCGCCTCCACCGCGGCGGTGGCGGCCTGCACCGCCACGAACAGGTCGGCGCAGCGGTGCTTGATCGCCTGAAAGGAGCCGATCGGTCGGCCGAACTGAACCCGCGTCTTGGCGTAGTCCACCGACATGTCCAGCAGCCGTTGAGCACCCCCGACCGCATCGGCGGCTATCGCCAAGCGAATGAGGTCCTGCAGCCGGGCTCGCAGCGCCGCCGCGGCATCCACCTCACCCAGCGCGACTGCCGGTACAGCGTCGAAGGTGACAGCCGCAACCGGCCGGGTCGCATCGACGGAGCGAAGCGCCTCGATGCACACCCCGGCGTCGTGCCCGTCGACCACGAATAGCCCAGGCCCGGTATCGGTTTCGGCGGCCACGATCAGCCAATCCGCCACATCAGCTTCCAGCACGGCCGGTTCGGCGCCGCTGACCCGCCAAGTGTGTCCATCATGCGTGGCGCGGGGCGCGGCGCCATCCAACGGGCTCAACGCCAGCGCCACCCGCGCCTGTCCCTGAACGATGCCTTTGAGTAGATCGGCGAAGTGTTCCTCGGCGCCGGCCCACCGGATCGCTGTCGGCGCCAGCACGGCGGTCGACAGATACGGCGCGGGCAACAGGCACCGGCCGGCCTCCATCAGGAAAATGGCCAACCCTGCCGCACCGACGTCACCGCCGCCGTACTCCTCGGGCGTCGCCAGTCCGAACACCCCCAATTCCGCGAGGCTCCCGCACAGAATCGGGTCGTCGCGGCGACCCGACTCGGCCAGTTGTCGCGTCCGGGCCAATGGCGCGTGCTGCTGCAGGCCGTCGCGGACCCAGATCCGGAACTCCATCCGGTCGTCATCGGTCAGCAACGGCATTCGGCCCCCTCCAGTCAAAGCACCATATTAGTTCGATTTCGAATACATTAGTATCCTCTATATGATTCTTGGCAATTGCCCGGGGGTGGCCTTGTGACCGCGACAGGACCAGCCGAGACGCCCGGGTTCCGTGATGAGGTCAGGGCGTTTCTTCGAGCCAACCTCCCCGCCGACTGGTCGGGTCCCGGCGCGCTGCCCGGGCCGCAGCGCCGTGAGTTCGTCGACCGGTGGCGCCGCCTGTGCGCGCACGCCGGAATGCTCGGCGTGACGTGGCCGGTGGCCTACGGCGGGCGGGGCCTGACCAAACTGGACCACCTGGTGGTGGTCGAAGAGTTCTCCCGCGCCAGGGTGCCGGTGGGCAGCCCGGGCGACACGCTGTCGATGAAGCTGCTCGGGAACACGTTGGCGGCCTGGGGAACTCACGAACAGAAGCTGCGGTTCCTGCCCCGCATCATCAGCGGCGAGGACATCTGGTGCCAGGGCTACTCCGAGCCCGAGGCCGGTTCAGACCTCGCGGGTCTGCGAACCCGTGCCCGACGCGAAGGCGACCAGTGGCACATCGACGGCCAGAAGATCTGGACCTCGAACGCGACAAACGCCAACTGGATGTTCCTGTTGGCCCGCACCGACCCGGACGCGCCGAAGTCCAAGGGCATCAGCATGCTGCTGATGCCGATGGACCAGCCTGGTGTCGACGTCCGGCCGATCACGATGCTCAACAACACCGAAGACTTTTGCGAGGTCTTTCTCAATGACGCCCGGACCGAGGCCGGTCTGGTCGTCGGGGAGGTCAACAACGGCTGGGCGGTTGCCAATTCGCTGCTCAGCCACGAACGGGGCGAGGAAGCGGCGGTCAACCCGATTCTGTTCGCCCATGAACTCGAACGCGTCTTCGCGCTGGCCAAGGATCGCGGCGCTGACCGGCAACCGGTGACCCGTGAGCGGCTCGGACGCGCCTATCTCGGTGTCGCGGTGATGAAAGCGCTGGGCGACAAGATCCTGTCGGCCTACATGCGCGACGGGTCGCTGGGGCCCGAGGCGTCCGTCGCCAAGCTCTACTGGAGCGAGTATCACCAGAGCACTACGCGGTTGGCCGTCGACATCCTGGGCACGGATGCCCTGGCGTGGGACGGTGACATGCCCATGCGGTGGTTCCGTGCCGATGACGCCGGCGCGCCAAACGATTCCAGCTCGTGGTTGTCGGTGCATCTGTGCAACGCGATGGCCGGCACCATCTACGCAGGCACGTCGGAGATTCAACGCAACATCATCGCCGAGCGGATCCTGGGGTTGCCCCGCGAGGCGCGCGCAGGGTGAGCGCTGATCTAGGGGCGTAACGCCTCGGCCAGCACCATCGGGTTGTGAAATTCCGTCCATGACCTGATCAGGCGGCCGTCGAACTCGAACACGGCGATGTAGGTGTTCTGGTAGGGCTTTCCGGTGTCGCGGGCCACGAAATCACCGTGATAGCGGGCCACGACAGTCCTGTCGTCGGTGGCGGAAAACACCTCGTCGAGGTGTAGCGGGTGCGGATCGAACAGCTTGGCCACCCCCTCGAAGAGTTGCCGAACACCGCGCTTGCCCCTGACGTGAGACCAAAAACCGGTGCGCTCATCCTGGAACGGCAGCCGCACCTCGATCTCCTCGGCGAACAACGTCATCGCGGTGTCGAAGTCACCACCGGAGAAGTCACGCAGCAGAGCCGCCACCATCTCCGCTCGGCTCGTATCGGCAACGACGTCAGCCATAGTGGTCTCCTAATTGTGTCGACGGCACACGACCGGATCGAGGTGCACGGCGGCGCCACGCGGGTGACACCCGCTTCTCATGGCCCGACCCTAGCGCTACTTGACGCAAACGCCAAGTATTGTTGACAACAATGCCAAGTTCGTAAATGCGTCTTGAACTGCGTCGATACCGTGCGACGGCGCGGATTCAGCGATCTGCATGACCAGGTCGCCCGCCCTTGTGCAGTATCATCAGGCGACGATACGGGCCTTACCAAACCGCGACGGGACTGTGGACCAACAGCACAACGACATCCCATTGAGTCCTCGCGCGATGCAGACGCGGGACTCAATATTGGAGGCGGCCCGCAGCCTGTTCCTCAGTCGCGGCTACGCCGGTACCCGCATCAACGACATCACCGAGAAGTGCGGGATCTCCCGCGCCGGCTTTTACACCTACTTCAAGGACAAGGCCGAGGTGTTTGCCGCACTTGGTCAGAATGCCTACCACGACGCCCAGACCGTGGTCAGAGGGTGGGAGACGCTCGGCGCTCATCCG
Organism: Mycolicibacterium vulneris; assembly: GCF_002104765.1. Lineage (GTDB taxonomy): Bacteria > Actinomycetota > Actinomycetes > Mycobacteriales > Mycobacteriaceae > Mycobacterium > Mycobacterium vulneris. The sequence continues at coordinate 183,373 of NZ_NCXM01000003.1, read as the reverse complement.
ACGCTGGATGACGTGAAGTCATGGGTGGGCGCCTACTTCGCCTACATGGACGTCCACGGCGCTTTCGTCCTGTCCTCGAGCAGTTGGTCGTCGAGCAGCGACACGTTCCGGGAGGGCGCGCGTCGGATGGAGATGCACGTGGCCGCCCCGCTGGGGCTCGCGCTGCAGGCACGCCGATCATCGCCGACTCCGTCGACCGACACTCTGGGGCTAGCGGTGCTGGCCCTGCTGGACCGCGCGTGGTACTTCGTGCGACCGGAAGGCCTGCCGGTGGAGGACGACGACATGGTCACCACCGTCGCCGGCATGATCATGGCGATCCTCAACGACTCACTCACGACTCAATCAACGCGACCCGCCGAGGAGACGCCGCGGCCGCAACCTCCCCACACTGCCCCGGTACCCCCGCATAACGGCACGACCACCCCGCCGCGACGGGCATCGGCCACTGTTGCGCGCCCCGGCGGCGGTGCGGCGATGACGATGGGTGACATCGTCATCGACAACGCCGAACGCTTCCCTGACGTCGCGGCCTACCGCCTCGGATCCCGTGTCATCAGCCATCGCCAGTTGCGTGACCGCGGCGTGAAGTTGGCGTCGGCGATGGCCCAGAGCGGACTGCGCCGCCAAGACCGCATCGCCGTGCTCGGTCGCAACAGCATCGAATACGGCGAGTTGTTGGCCGCCACCCAGCTCAGCGGAATCATGATGGCAACGATCAACTTTCGGCTGTCCGCACCCGAAATCCTCGATGCCCTGCGCAGGGTCACGCCGTCCATCATATTTTGCGACGACGAGTTCGCTTCCACCGTGGGCAAACTCGCGCCCCAGCTGAGCGGGGTTCGGCAGATCGTCTGCCTCGGTACGTCCCCTCCGCCGGGAATGACGCGGCTCGACGCCTTCATTGCGCAGGGTGTCGCCGATGCGCTGCCGTTCGCCGCACGACCCGACGACATTGCGTGCCTGCTATTCACCAGCGGCACCACGGGTCCTTCGAAGTGCTGCATGCTCGGACACCGCGAACTGCGCCGAATCGCTTTCGCGGCCAACGTCGAGATGCGCACCGGCTCCGACGACCGCGGGCTGATCAACATGCCGATGTTCCACTTCGGCGCCTTGGCCATCATCAGCGCCCTGCACGCTCGCGGCGGAACCGCAGTCCTCCAAGCACATTTCGACACCGCAGAAGCCCTCCGGTTGGTTACATCCGAACGCATCACCCTGCTGCATCTGGCCCCGGTGATGCTCCAAGCCCTGCTGGACGAACCCGGCGCCCACGAGGCCCTCGGCGCTGTGCGCACCGTCGTCTATTCCGCCGCGCCGATGTCGCCGCACACCCTGCGCCAAGCGCTGACGACCATGCCCAACGCCGGGTTCACCAACCTCTACGGGCAAACCGAAGCCATCGTGTCGGGACTACCACGGGAACTGCACACCCTCGACAACCCCACAGCGGCACACCGACTCGGATCGGTCGGATTCCCCTTTCCCGGTGTGTCGATACGCATCGTCGACGATGACGGCCTCGACGTTCCCGCCGGCCAGCCGGGCGAGATCATCGTTCAGTCGGACTCACTGTTTCGCGGCTACTGGAACGACCAGGCCGCCACGCTGGCGACGTTGCGCGACGGATGGTGTCACACCGGCGATATCGGGCGCATCGACAAAAACGGGCTGCTCTATCTGGTCGACCGGAAGAAGGACGTGATCATCAGCGGTGGGGAAAACGTGTACTCCCCAGAGGTCGAGCTCGCGCTGCGCGGCCTCGACGAGGTCGCGGACTGCGCGGTCGTCGGAACACCGGATCCCCGGTGGGGTGAAGCCGTCACCGCGGTCGTGGTGCTGCGACCCGGCGCGCAGCTGACCCTGGATCGCATCCAGCACTTCCTGCGCGACACCCTGGCCCGGTACAAAGTGCCGCGCCGGCTGGCCATCGTCGACGAACTGCCCGCACTGCCCAGCGGCAAAATCGACAAGAAACGTATCCGCGACATCGTCGCCCACTCGTAGCAGCGCCGCCCGCCCCAAGGCCGTGCGTGAAGGTGCACGACGATGGCATCGGCGGTGATGCGGAACTGCGGTCAAGGTCCTTCCCCGAAATCCGGCGGCAGCTCGCGACCGGGATGGGACAAAATATGCCAGTCCCGTGCCACTTCATCGGATAACGCACGTGATTCGAGGCGTGAGCACAGGTATCGCAGTGGCCTAACAGAGGGTTGGCAATAGCACTGTCACAAGGAAATACATCCCTGGTTCAGGGTCCGCCGGTCACCGCAACCTGACCGATGCGGAGCCCGCCGTTCTGTCATTGGCGAACAAAATATTGACACATCACTGTCAGATAGACTTCCCGGGCGCGGCCAGGCGGGCCCGCGCACTCGATCCCTCCGCCACTACCGCGCTGCCGGAACACTAGGACAGGGGCACACATGGGACTGCTCGACAACAAAGTCGCACTGATCACCGGTGCTGCGCGTGGGCAAGGCCGCAGCCACGCGGTAGCGATGGCCGAGCAAGGCGCCGACATCATCGCGGTCGACCGCGCCGCCGATATGGATTCCATCCCCTACTCCTTTTCCAGCCGCGACGATCTGGAGCAGACCGCGCAACTCGTCCGTGATCGGGGCAGGCGGATTCACACGTCGGTGGTAGATGTCCGCGACCTAGTCGACCTGCGAGCGGCTGCCGAGACCGGAATCACCGAACTCGGGGACATCGACATCGTGGTCGCCAACGCCGGCGTGGTGGCCACGGGCAAGACCGACCCCACCGACCAGGGCCTCTACCGAGACATCGTGGAGACGAACCTGTTCGGGGTCTGGAACACCCTGGTAGCCTCAGTGCCCTCGATGATCCGAAAAGGACGCGGCGGCTCCATCATCCTGACCAGTTCGACGCAGGGACTGGTGGGCCGAGGTGGGGACGGCAGCGCGGCAGCCTTCGCCTACGCCGCGTCAAAGCATGGTGTCGTCGGCCTGATGAGGGTGGCGGCTACCTCTTACGCCGAGCACAGCATTCGGGTCAACACGGTGCACCCGACCGGGGTCTTCACTCCAATGGTGGTCAACGAGCACATGGCGCAAGTGTTTACCGAGCATCCGTCGGCGGCGAAGCTGGCCACCAACCTGCTTCCGGTCCCGTTCATCGAGGCACAGGACGTCACCAACGCAGTGGTGTGGCTGGCCAGCGACCACGCCCGCTACATCACCGGGGTGTGCCTGCCCGTCGACGCCGGATACACCGCCATGTAGTAGCGCGTTGCAGCCGGGGGCACTCGGCCGGCGGTGCGCTAAGCACCGGCACCCAGTGCCGACGACGGACGCACCACTTCGGCGCGAGGGTCAGATCAGCTCAGCGAGGAGCCCGGCCATGAGCACGGCAGGCCACTGGAAAGCGGGTAGTTCACCGAGGGTGTCGCTGAGCGTCGGGTGTGACATGAGCCATCGCCGTACCCACTGCGGTGAGCGCTCCGGAAAGCCCGGCAGCACTGCGAATCTCGGCAAAGGAACGAGTCATTGCATCGGTGACCTCGTGGGTGTCGGCAAACGTGTGGTCGTCGGCGATCACGGAGATGTTGAACTGGTCGACGTAGCTCCACACCGTCATGTTCATTGCGCTGCCGTTCATGACTGGTCCGACGGAGTAGATCTCTGTCATCGGTGCCCCAGCAATCGTTCCCCGTTCCCTGGGGCCGGGCACGTTGGAGATCGGCACGTTCATCAGCATGTTCTGCGCTTCGTGGCGGGCCAGCCAGGCGAATGCGCGGGGCGCGACCGGCGGCGGCAGGTAGGCCGACCACCGGCTCATGATCGCGGGCCCCAGCAGGTGGAAGTTCTCCTTGGCGATCCCGGCTGCGGCGTGGCTGAGCGTCACCCGTTCCACCGGGTCGTCGAGGTGTACTGGCAGCGACACCAGCATCGCCCCCAGTTGGTTGCCGACGATGCGGTCGGGTGAGGTGTCGAGGCTGGCCGGCACCGACGCGATGATCGGCTCGGCAGCGCGACCGTCGTAGCGCAGCAGCAGTTCTCGCAGTGCCCCCGCGGCGGTCGCCAGAACGAGATCGTTGATCGTGACGCCGAAGTGCTTACTGGTCGCCTTGACGTCAGCCAGTGACAGCGTGGCGCTGGCGAACGTTCGGCCGGGTGGTACGAGGTGGTTGAGGAATGTCGGGGGAGGACGGAAATTTTTGGCCATGGTTGCGTTGTGATCGCGTTCGCGAGATCGACGGCGAACGCGGGTGATTCCGTTAACGGTGCTGGTGATCAGGGCGGGCAGTTCACGGATCTGGTCGAGGTGATCGCGGGCCGCGGCGCGCAGCAGGACACCCGTGGATGGTGGGACGCTGCCGCCGTCGTTGTCGCGTTCGCTACGGCTGGTGCTGCGGGTGTCGATGGCCCGTGCCATCAGGTTGGCGGAGGCCACCCCGTCGGCCAGGGCGTGGTGCACCTTGCCGATCACCGCGAAGCGGTTGTCGGCCATGCCTTCGACGAAGTGGAACTCCCACAGCGGACGGGTGCGGTCCAGGGGGCTAGCGGTGATCTCGCCGATCAGGGTGTCGAGTTCTCGGCGGCCTCCCGGTGCTGCCACCCGGGCGCGGCGCACGTGGTAGTCCAGGTCGATTCGCGCGTTTTCCAGCCACATCGGGCGATGCAGTTTGAAGGGCATGTCGACGAGCTGATAGCGCAGTGGCTCCAGGAGGTGCAGGCGGCGACCCAGTGTCCGTTGGAACAGTTCGAAGGTGTAGTCGCCGGGATGGTTGGAGGCGTCGATGACGGCGACTTTGAGGGTATGCATGTGGATGTTGGGTGTCTCGCTGTACAACATCAGCGCATCCCAGCCGTTGAGCCGCTTCACAATTCACACCTCCGCGGCGATCGCAGGGTCAGTGGTGCCTGTATATCGGGTTTGCTGTCCGCTCGGCGTGGCTTTGCCGGACCTGGTCGAGGAAGATGCCGATGACGGTTGCGGCTGTGGCGGTGCGTGTCGCGTCGGTCATGTCGAATCCGTGGTGACCGCCAGGTAACTCGAGGTAGCCGACAGCCGCTTGTGACGTGGCGCGCAATGCGTCGACGAATGCCCGCGCCTGCCAGACCGGGATCACGGTGTCGGCCGTGCCATGCACCACGAGGAAGGGCGGCGCGTCGGGCCGTACGCGCGCGATCGGCGATGCGCTACGGAAGATGTTGCGGTGGCGCGTGTAGCGACGCCGCACCACCACACGTTCAAGGAAGTCCACGAACTTGTCGCGTTCCGGTGTCGAGCGGTCCTCCCAATCGTATCGGCCGTACATGCTCACCACCGCGTCCACCGACGTCTCGGCACCCGGCGGTAGGTCACCGCGAAAGCGGGGGTCGTCCCAGCTGAGGGCGGCCAGCGCCGAGAGGTGACCACCGGCAGAACAGCCTGCGATCGCGACGAACTCGGTGTCCCCGCCAAATTGGTCGGCGTTCGCGCGGGCCCACGCCACGGCGGCGTTGACGTCGAGTAGGTGCCTTGGCCAGCGGTGCTGGGGCGCAACCCGGTAATCGATCGATAGGCAGATCCAGCCCCGTTCGGCCAGATGCGACATCAGTGCGTAGCCCTGCATCACGCGGCTGCCGTACACCCATGCGCCGCCCGGCACGAAGATCAGGACCGGCGCAGGGTCGGCCGGCAGGGTGCGGCGCCGCCACACGTCGAGGACTTGGCCGGGGCTCTCGCCGTAGGGGACTGACCGTCGATAGAGATAATCTCTGCGTTGCTGACCGGCTTTGAACAGCGGCGCAATTCGCTCGGGAGCGGGCCACTCGACGGAGGTGCGGTCGGGCGTCACGTCGGCCAGGACGGCTTCAGCGGCTTCTCTGGTCTGATCGCGCTCCCGCTTGCGCAGTTCGCCCGCCCCCGGCGCTAGCCGCGACCGCACCGCCGCGGACACGAAGTCAGGGGCATGCCGATACCCCCACACGCCCACGGCGGCGGCGCCCCCGAACGGTTGAAAATACCTGCCGATCATCGGTATCGATCCATACGAGGTTGCCAGCGCCACAATGTAATCGGTGGCGCGGGCGCGCACGACCCATTTGGCCACTGACCGCAGGCCCGGGGTGGTGCCCTCGCGGTCGGTCGAAATCATTTCGGCACCTTCGGCGTCGCGTCGCGGCGCCGTCGGCAACGGATATTTCACCATGGCGTGCCGTCACGTCGTTGCCGAGAACTCTTCAGTCGTCGTTCGATCGTTGCCACGGGTTCCGTTCTGTGTCGGGGTGACGGTTGCCGCAGGGTGGTCCGCTGCAGAGTCGGGTTCACCCACTGTCGGTGGTGGAGACGCGCGCTTGCAGTTCGGCGCGCAGGATCTTGCCGGTGCTGCTGCGCGGCAGCTCTGCCAGGACAGCGATCTCACGCGGCACCTTGTAGTTGGCCAAGGTGTCGCGGACGTGCTGCTTGAGTGCATCCGTGGTGACTGTCGCGGATTCGGCCAACACCACGAACGCGACCAAACGTTGCCCGTATTGCTCGTCATCGACACCGATGACCGAGACCTCTTCCACGGCGGGATGTAGCGCCAACGCTCGCTCCACCTCGATCGGATAGACGTTCTCCCCTCCGGAGACGATCATCTCGTCGTCGCGCCCGACGACGAACAACCGGCCTGCCTCGTCGAGGTAGCCGACGTCTCCGGAGGACATGAATCCTTGATGAAAGTCCTTGGTGGTCCCCGAGGTGTAGCCGTCGAACTGCGTCGAGTTGCGGACGTAGATGCCGCCCACCTCACCGGTCGGCAATTCGGTGAAATCGGCGTCCAGGATCCGGATTTCGGTGCCCTCAGCAGGTCTGCCGGCGGTATCGGGCGCCGCGCGTAAATCCGCCGGGGTGGCGGTGGCGATCATGCCGGCTTCGGTGGCGTTGTAGTTGTTGTAGATGACATCGCCGAACTGGTCCATGAAGGCGATCACCACATCAGGCCGCATCCGTGAACCGGATGCGGCAGCGAACCGCAGCGAGCGCCCGCTGTAGCGGTTGCGGACATCGTCGGGCAGGTCCATGATTCGGTCCAACATCACCGGAACCACGGCCAGCCCGGTGGCGCGGTATCGGTCGACGAGGTCCAGGGTGGCCTCGGGATCGAACTTGCGGCGCGTAACCACGGTGCACGCCATCATCGCCGCGAGCACCAACTGCCCGAAACCCCAGGCGTGAAACATCGGTGCCGCCACGACGGTCGTCTCTTCAGCGCGCCACGGCGTCCGGTTCAGGATCGCCTCGACAGCCCGGAGCCCACCACCGGAATGCCTGGCGCCCTTGGGGAGTCCCGTCGTCCCGGAGGTCAGCAGGATCAGTTTGCCGGTGCGCGTCGCCGGCCAGGGGCGTTGCCCGCGATAGGCGGTGATCATCTTCTCGACCGTCACCTCGTGAGCGGCGGGATCATCGGTCCACGCCACGATGCGGTGCACGTCGGGGTCTGCCGCCATTGCGTGCTCGACCGTCTCGGTGAACTCCTCGTCGAAGACAACCACCTCAACGCGTTCCCGCGCCACGACCTCAGCCAAGGCGGGGCCCGCGAACGACGTATTCAGCAGTAGAACGTCGGCGCCGATTCTGCTGGCCGCAACGACGGCTTCGACGAAGCCACGATGATTGCGGCACATAACGCCGATCGTGGCCGGCGGTCCGCTGCGCCGCGCTTGCAGGGCGGCCGCGAACGCGCTGCAACGCCGATCGAGTTCTTGCCAGCTCAATGTCCCGAGTTCATCGATCAGACCGGGCCGGTGCGGACACCGCGCCGCGGCGATCGCAAAACCCGCCGTCGCCGACATTCCTTCACGCCGCACCGCGGAGAGGATCCGAAGGTATTTGTCGGGGCGCAGGACCGTTACAAGCCCGGCGCGGACGAAGGTCGCTGTCAGGGCGTAGAGATCAGTCACGACGCGCCACCAAAACAGTCGCGCCGTGCTCAGTGAGTAGCCGCGGCGTTCAGCGCACGGCAAAGCCGGCATCAAGGGGCCAGGCCGTTCCGGTGATGAACTTGGCTTCATCGGAGACCAGGAAGGCCACCGCGTTCGCCACGTCTTCGGGCATCAGCATCGGGATCGGCAACACGTTCTGCATCGCCTCGATCGCGACGTCCCCGGACTCGAGCAGTTTGCCCATCGCTTCGTTCATGACCATGCCGGTCGCCACCCCAGTGGGGTGGATGGTGTTCACCCGGATGGAATGTTTCCCCAGGTCGTTGGCCCACACCTGCATCAGACCCACGAGTCCTCGCTTGGCGGCTGAATAGGCCTGACCGCCGGTCCGGTCGGTGCCGGTGGCTTTGAGCCCGGCGCTGGAGCTGGTGATGACGATCGATCCGCCGCGCCCGCCCTCGATCAGGGTCGGGATCGCGGCATGCACGGTGTTCCACACCCCAGTCAGGTTGACGTCGACGATGTCACGGAACACCTGCCGGTCGTCACCACCACCGGACAGCCGGATGATGCCGGCGTTGGCGATCACGATGTCCAAGCGCCCGAATTCGGCGAGGCCGTCGGCGAGGACCGCCTCCACCGCGTCGCCGTCGCGGACATCGGCCTGACGCGCCACGATGCGCCGGCCGGCACCCTCGACCAGCTTGACCGTCTCGTCCAAATCCGACCGGGTGGCGTTGGGATAGTCCATCGACGCGATATCGGCACAGATGTCCAACGCGATGATGTCGGCGCCGTCGGCAGCCAACCGCACCGCGTGGGCACGTCCTTGCCCGCGCGCGGCGCCGGTGATGAAAGCAACCCGACCGTCCAACACACCCATGCTCGTCAACCCTTTTCGCTCTTGTGCCGCGCAATGTCGCCTCGCTGGGAGTGAGGTCCGCGTGGACAGCTGTCAGCAGCCCACGCCGCGGGATACCGACAGTATGGCAGCCAAGTGTCAAAGGTCAAGACGGTGCTTCTCGGGAGCTCAGCCGAATCTCACGGGTAGCCGCAGAGAACACGAGGACGCCGATCACCATCGAGCGGCGGGCCTGTCACGTTGTCCAAACAGGAATTATCGCCGCAGTTCAACGTCTTCAGTCCGACGTTCTTCACTGATCACCCGCATCGCCGGGCGTCGTACCGCCACGGCACGAATCGACGCTGAATCCAGCGCGTCGCCGATAAGACAATATGGCAGTCACCTGCCAGGCCTCGGGGCATCGAGGAAACTAGCGCAAGGCGGCCGATAACGCGGCGAACTCGTGCCGGACGAGGTCGTCGACGGTGTGATCGGGGCCCGATACCCACCGCTTGACGGCACGGTCGAGCAGCAGCAGCCCGACCCCGGCGAGTACCTCCGCCGCGGCATCCGGCGTCGGAAGCCCGCGGCGCTCTGCGACCGCCATCGCGACGATCTGTGCATTGCCATCCTGGTCCTGGCGTTCCTGACCGCGCAGGACCACAGAGGTGGCGACCGCTTTCTGATAGAGCGAGACGCGGCGGCGGATCCGTTTCAGGCCGATTGCCAGCGACGCGAACGACTCGGTCATGGCGTCGAGGTCTGACACCGACGTCGGTTGGGCGAGATAGACCCCCCGGAATCCTTGGATGAAGTCATAGGCTCCGAAGAACAAGATGGACTGCTTGGTGGGGAAGTAACGGAAGAACGTTCGCGTGGACACGCCGGCCGCCTTGGCGATCTCGTCGGTGGTCGTTGCGTCGTATCCCTGCGCGCTGAAGAGATCGAGTGCGACGTCGACCAGCGTGCTACGCACCCGATCGGCGTGATCGCCACGGGGCGAGCGTTCACCGCGCACCATCGCTGCGCACCTCCTCAAGCCGATGTGCGGGTCTGGGTGACAGTGGCCTCGAAGGATCCCCGCACCACGGGCAAGCCCTCGTCTATTCCGACAGTATGACAGTGAACTGTCAAAATCCTCTACGGTTGGCGGTGATAGCCGGATCACAAGCACTGCACGCAGCTGTCGGTGCCGGCGGCGGGCGGGGTATCGGAGAATGTGATCGCGCCGTGCCGGCGCGTAGCGACGAAGCAACCCTATGCAGGCCGGTCCAGGCATTCAAATAACGGTTCCTAACAGGCTATTCACCGGCTTGGCGCCACCAATCCCGGGAAGCGCGCGCATCATCGCGCAAGCCGTGCGCTGGCATCGACGCGCGCAGGGAGGCCACGCGCGCCGGGGCGCGCACGACGGTTGGCGACGCAGGTCGCTGTCGATCGGACGCCGAGCCCGCAGCCGTACATTGACTATGACAGTCCTCTGCCATACTCTCGCTAACGAAGCCAGGCTTCGAATCCATCGGCCCGAAAGGCGTGTGCGTGGCGGAGAACGTGTTCCTTGTGTTGAGCAACCCCATCGAGGGTCAAGACGACGCATTCAATGCGTGGTACGACTCCACGCACGTGCCGGAGGTTCTCGACGTTCCCGGTGTCGTGGCCGCCCAGCGCTATGACCTGTCCGAGGTCAAGGTGCCTGAGGACGAGGACCTGCCCGCACAGCTACCGCCGCCGACGCACCGCTATCTCGTGGTCTACGAACTCGATCGCGAGCCCGACGCCGTCATGGCGGAGTTCCTCAAGCGGGTCATGGCGGGCACGTTGACGCTGGGCGAGACGTTGGACCTGAGCACCGTGTCATTGACCGGCTGGACCCCCCGCGGCGAACGCCGGGTAGCGACATGACGGCTGGGTCCCCGTTCCACGCGACACGCGTGCGGGCGAGATCCGCTCGAACTCACGACCTTTCGCTGTTCGTCCCGATGAGTGAGGCCGCATCATGCCCTTGGCGTTGACCGAAGACCACGGTGCACTCGCCGACGTCGCCAAATCACTGGTCGCCGGTCGCGGCGGAACCGCAGCCGCGCGCCGCATCCTGCTCGACGCGGACGACAGCGGGCGCTGGTGGCAGAACGACGGCCTGTGGAAGGAGATCGTCTCCACCGGCTGGCTTGGTTTGCACATCGACGAACGCTACGGGGGTCAGGGCTTCGGACTACCCGAGCTGACCATTGTGCTCGAACAACTCGGCCGCGCCGCGATTGCGGGACCGTTTTTGCCCACGGTGGCCGTCTCGGCAGTCATCGCCGAGGTCGGCACCGAGGAGCAACGACAACATTGGCTCCCGAAGCTGGTGTCCGGCGACGTCGTGGCCGCGGTCGGCACCACCAGTGATGCCGCGCTGAGCGGATCGGCAGTCGCGGCTGACGCAATCGCGACCCTCGGGGAGCGAGACGCCGATCTGTTCCTCATTCCGGTCGGGGACGATCTGGTGCTCGTCGAGGCGGGCGACGCGGTGAGTACAACGCGAAGCGACTCCGTCGATCAGGTGATGCGCCCGATCACCGTGGCCAACTTGGTGTCGGCGCCGGTGGCGGACAGCTTCCCCGGGGCGGCCCGCGTTGCGGCCCGGACGGTGCGCCTGCTGGCCGCGGCCGAAGCCGTCGGCGGTCTGACCGCGTGCACCGAGATGGCCAGCGTCTATGCGGCCACCCGTGAACAGTTCGGCCGCCCGATCGGGTCCTTTCAGTCGATCAAGCACCATTGCGCCAACATGTTGGTCGACACCGAGCTCGCCGTGTCCGCCACCTGGGATGCGGCCCGCACCAAGGCATCCGAGGCCGAGCTGGCGGTGACGATGGCGGCCGGGCACGTGTTGCCCGCCTATCAACGCGCGGCGCTGAAAAACATCCAGATCCACGGCGGCATCGGCTACACCTGGGAACACGACGCCCACCTCTACGTCCGCCGCGCAACGGTGCTGCTGGCGTTCGCCGGCGGCGAGGACGCGCTCCGCGATGACGTCGCAGCCCTGCAGATCGGCGGTGCACGCCAAGGCACGTCGTTGGACCTACCGCCGGAAGCCGAACAGTACCGGCAGGCGGTAAGGGACTTCCGGGCAGAGCTGGCCAAGACCGAACCCGCCGCGCAGCAGAAGCTGTGGGCTCACGCCGGATATCTGGTGCCGCACTGGCCCAAACCCTACGGCCGCGCCGCCGGCTCGATCGAGCAGCTGATCATCGAGCAGGAGCTGCGCGGCGTGGAACGCCCCAGCCTGGGTCTGGGCGAGTGGATGGTGCCCACGGTGTTGCAACACGGCAGCCCTGAACAGATCGACCGGTTCATCTGGCCCAGCCTGGAGGGTGAGGAGCGGTGGTGCCAGCTGTTCAGTGAACCGGGAGCCGGCTCGGATGCGGCTGCGGTGTCCACCAAGGCCGTCCGCACCGACGGCGGGTGGACGCTCACCGGCCAGAAGGTGTGGACCAGCGACGCGGTGAACTGCCAGCTCGGGCTGGCCACGGTGCGCACCGACACGAATGTGCCCAAGCACAAGGGCATTACAGCCATGATCATCGACCTGTCCGCACCGGGTATCGAGATCCGTCCCTTGCGGGAGATCACCGGGAAAGCCCTCTTCAACGAGGTCTTCTTCGACGAGGTGTTCGTCTCCGACGATCGCGTGGTCGGCGAGGTCAACAACGGCTGGCGGGTGGCCATGGCGGCTCTGGGCAATGAGCGGGTGTCGATCGGCGGCGGCTCGGTGACCATGGTCGCCGAGGACCTGCTCGATCTGTTGGCGCGTCACCGCGGCAACGGTCACCGGCTGGCCGGCGAGGTCGGGGCGCTGCTCGTGGAGGCCTACGCCCTGGCGACGGTGAACCTGCGCCAAGCTGCGCGCGCGGTCTTCGAATCCGGACCCGGCATCGAAGGCAACATCGCCAAACTCTTCGGCGCCGAGCACGCCCAGCGCGTCGCCGAACTCGCGCTGCGCATCGCTGGACCGGCCCTGTTGACCGGACCCGACGGCTGCCAGGCCGTCAGCGGCGACCCGCTGGGCCGGCAGGCCGCCGGGACGGTGGTGCACGACTACCTGTTCAGCCGCTGCCTGACCATCGCCGGCGGCACCTCCGAAGTCGTCAGAAATCTGATCGCCGAACGAATCTTGGGCCTGCCCAGGGACCCGGCGCCTGCACCGATCACCAAGTAACGCGATGACTGGAGAAATGACATGACCTGTGCCGTCATCGGAATCGGCCGCACCACTTACTCGAAGAACTCCGGTCGCACCACCCGCGGGATGGCTGTCGCCGCCTGCCGCGACGCCATCGACGACGCCGGGCTGACACCTGCCGACATCGACGGGATCTGCACCTTCATGGCCAACGACTCCGAACAGCCGATCTTCGTCGGGTGGGCGCTGGGCATCGAGGAATTGGCGTGGGCCAACGCCATGTTCGGCGGCGGGAATCTGGTGGCCGACCAGGTCGCGACCGCCGCCGCGGTGATCGAGGCCGGGATCTGCAAGGCCGTGCTGGTGTACCGCTCACTCAACGGCCGCTCCGGACATCGCTTCGGCCACATCGAGGGACCGATGCAGGTGCCCCACCATGACCAGTTCGACACCGCGTCGGGGTTCATGGTACCGCCGCAATGGTTTGCCATGTGGGCGCGCCGCCACCAACACGAATATGGCTCCACCTCAGAGGATCTGGGGCAGATCGCGATCACCCAGCGTAAGCACGCCGGGCCCAATGAGCACGCGCTACGCCGCGAGCCGCTGTCGATGGATGACTATTTGGCGGCGCGCTGGATCAACGAGCCGTTCCGGGTGCTGGACTGCACCTCCGAGGTCGACGGCGCGGTGGCCATCCTGATTGCGGGCGAGGACATCGCCCGCAACGCCAAGCAGGATCCGATGTGGCTCGTCGGCTCGTCCAACTCTCAAGGCGGTGCCGGTTGGACGGAGTGGAGCGATCCGACCGAAATGTATTCGCGCACAGCCGGTCCCAAGATCTGGGAGAAGACGGGGCTGAACCCGGCGGATATGGATCTGGCCTGCATGTACGACTGCTTCACCTACACGGTGATGGCCACCATGGAAGGGTTCGGATTTTGTGAGAAGGGCGAGGTCGGCAAGTTCTTCTCCACCGGCCGCGCGACCTACGGCGGTGACGTGGTGGTGAACCCCCACGGCGGCCTGTTGTCCGAAGGCTACATTCACGGCCTCAACCACCATTACGAAGCCGCACTGCAGTTGCGTCACGCGGCCGGTGTGCGCCAGGTCGACGGCGCCCAACTCGCTCTCGTCACTGCCGGCGGCGGCCCGTTCGGCGGCGCTAACGTCTACAGCAGGGAGAAGCCATGACATCACCCCCGGCCACCAATCCGCTACTGATGCCGCCGATCCCGGTACCCGACCCGGACTCGGCGCCGTACTGGGAAGGCCTCAAGGCCGGCAAGCTGATGCTGTGTCGCTGCGACGACACCGGCAAGTGGATCCACCCCCCGCTGGAACGCAGCCGATACACCGGCGGCCCGGTGCACTTTGAAGAAGTCAGCGGACGGGGCACCGTCTTCAGCTACATCGTGATACGCCAAGCGCTGGTGCCCGGTCGCATACCGCCCTACGTCGTCGGCCTCATCGAACTCGACGAACAGCCCGGCCTACGTATCAATGCGGTCATCGACGCCGACCCCGCCGACGTGCGGATCGGCCAACCAGTGCAGGCCCGCATCGTCGACCTCGGTGACAGTGGTTACCGCATACCCGAATTCACCATCCGGCTCGCGAACGACGGGACCACGCCAGCATGACCGACATGAGCACCGACGCCACCTTCGACGTCGACGATCTACCTTTCACCCGGGACAGAACACTGGCGTGGCAGCAGCTGCGCCAGCACGGCGAGGTCGTGCAAGGTCGCGAGCAGGTGGTGCTGACCAGCGCTGCGGCCGTCGAGTTCGTGGCGAAGCGACCCGAACTCTTTTCCTCGGCCCGGGCGTTCGACCGCCTCGGCAGCCCGGTCCCTTTGGTTCCGATCGCCATCGACCCCCCCGATCACACCCGGTTCCGACGGCTGTTGGACCCGTTTTTCAGTCCGCGAAAGATGGCCGAACGCGAACCCGAGCTGCGGCGGCAGGCGGGCGAATTGATCGATGCCATCAAGGAACGGGGGGAGTGTGAGTTTCTCGCCGACGTCGCCGTCCCGTTTCCTACCCAGGTCTTCCTGACACTGTTCGGGTTGCCGCTAGAAGACCGCGACCGCCTGGTGCACTGGAAGGACTCGATCCTGGAGTTCACCAACCCCGCCAGCGGCGAGCCGACCCCGGAGGTCTTGGCGCTCGCCCTCGAGCTCTACACCTACCTGAACGAGCACATTGCGGCGCGGCGCGCCAACCCCGCGGGTGACGACCTGCTCTCGCAGTTGACCGCGCTCGATGATGAGGGCGGGCTCACCGACCCGGAGATCCTCGGGCTGTGCTTCCTGTTCGTCCTTGCCGGCCTCGATACCGTGACGTCCGCTTTGGGGTTCTCCTTTGCGAGGCTGGCCGCGGACCCGGAACTGCGACATACACTCACCGCTGACTACTCCCTGATTCCGTACTTCATCGAGGAGCAGCTCCGAGTCGACAGCCCGGTTCCGTTCGCGCCGCGCGTTGCCACCGAGGACGTCGAAATAGCGGGGTGTCCCGTGGCCAAGGACACCACCATCCTGATCAGTCTGGGCGGCGCAAACCGCGACCCCCACCAATATCCAGACCCAGACACCGTGCATCTCGACAAGCAGCCACCCCATTTCGCGTTCAGCCGCGGCCCGCATCGTTGCCTGGGATCGCACCTGGCCCGCCTCGAATTGCGCCTGATCCTCGAGGAATGGCACAACCGCATCCCCGACTACGCGCTTCGCGAGGGCGCCCAGCCCACCGTGCCGTGGCCACACGCCACCATGGGCCTGGACGCCGTCCCGCTCGTCCTGCCAACCCACTGAATCGACACGACGGGCGGATGCGCTGCGTGAGCGAGTTGCCGACGATGCAGCCGACCGGATGGTTCCAGGTCGGCTGGAGCTCCGATCTCGCCGTCGGCGCGGTGAAGCCACTGCACTATTTCGGGACCGAGTTAGTCGCCTTCCGAGACTTGGACGGCGACGTCCACGTCCTCGACGCGCACTGTCAACACCTCGGGGCCAATCTGTCCGTCGGGGGCTGTGTGGTCGAGGACGGGATCCAGTGCCCGTTCCACGGCTGGGTCTGGGACGGCAACGGCCGCAACGTCCGCATCCCCTACGAGCAACGCCCCAACCGGGGACGACGGGTACGGGCCTGGCCGGTGTCAGAAATCAACGAATGCCTCTATCTCTGGCACGACGTGCAACGCCGCGATCCGCTCTGGCAGCTACCCCACGCGCTCGAAACCCTCGGCGAGCACGTCAGCAGTCGGTGCTACCGAGCGGTCGGCAGCCAGGAACGCGCCCTGTTTCCCGGAATCCACGTGCACCCGCAGACCGTCGCGGAGAACGGCGTCGACCCCCACCACTTCCAATTCGTCCACCGCACCCCGATCAGCCCCGTCGTGCTCACCGAGCACGTCACCGAAGAGACCTGGCACGCCAAGGTGGGGTTCGGCCGGCGATGGGTCAACGGCGACGACCGCCCCGGCGACACCCACAACACCATCGAGATCCGCTGGTCGGGAATCGGGGTCAGCTTCAACGGTGAGCACACCGCCGACGGTGTGCGGGTCATCGCGATCTGCACAACGCCCGTCGACGACGCCACGTCCGACATCTTCGCGACCTACTGGATCTCCGAGGGTGAGAACTACGACGAACGACTCCGGGTCGCCAAAATGGCGCTGCCCGACGACATCAAGATCTGGGATCACCAGCAGTACCTAGATAAACCGGGGCTCGCGCCGACCGAGGCCGCGGGCTTTCAACGGCTGCGCCACTGGGCGCGCGGCTTCTACCCGAAACCTGACGTCGTCACAGCCCCCCAATAGACCCGCAAGAAAAACCCGGATGCATTTCCCCTGCTGTTCTACTCACCCCGACAAAGGAGGCACCCGTGCCGCTACAGCCCTGGATGGAATTGATCTCCGTCGACGATCACCTGATCGAGCACCCGACGGTCTGGAGTGATCGACTGCCCACCAAATACTTGGAGGCGGGTCCCAAGATCATCGAATGGGAGCGTCCCGACACCAAGGCGATGTGTCAGGTCTGGGAGTACGAGGGCCGGATCTACCCCTACATCGGGCTGAACGCGGTTGCGGGTAAGAAGCCCGAGGAGTACGGCGTCGAGCCGGTGCGCTACGACGACATGATCCCGGGTTGCTATGACCCCAAGGCGCGGGTCGCCGACATGGACATCGACGGCGTGCAGGCGATGACCTGCTTCCCGTCATTTCCTCGGTTCGCGGGCGCGGTGTTCCACGAGGGCGAGGACAAAGAGTTAGCACGGCTGTGCTCGGCAGCGTGGAACGACTTTCACCTCGACGAGTGGGCCGCCACCGCGCCCGATCGGTTCGTCGCGGTTGCGATGTTGCCGTTCTGGGACGTCGAGGCCAGCGTCAAGGAGATCCACCGCGTCGCCGCTAAGGGCGCGAAATGCGTGACCTTCCCGGACCTGCCCGACAAGCTGGGATTGCCGTCAGTGCACTCCGATCACTGGGACCCGCTGCTCTCGGCGATGGAGGACACCGGCCTGGTGTTGGCTCAGCACTTCGGTTCCGGCGGGTTCCCGCCGCCGATTGCTCCGGATGCCCCTTTCGCCGTGTTCGTCACGCTGATGGGCACCATGTCGATGACCGCACTGACCGACTGGTTGTTCAGCCACACGCTGTACCGGCATCCCAAGTTGAAGATCGGCCTGAGCGAGGGCGGCGTCGGGTGGATCCCCTACATCCTGGAGCGCGCCGACAGCGTGTGGCGCAAGCACCGCTTCTACAACAACGTCAACCAAGACCATCCGCCGAGCTACCTGTGGAAGAAGCACTTTCATGGCTGCTTCATCGAGGACGACTTCGGCGTAGAGGTCCGCCACCACATCGGTGTCGACCAGATCACCTGGGAGTGTGACTACCCGCACTCGGATTCGTTCTGGCCGCAGAGCCGCGACCGGGCCGCGCAGGCCCTCAAGGACGTGCCCGACGACGAGGCCCACAAGATCGTCGAGCTCAATGCCCGTGAGTTCTACAACTTTCCGCGGGTGGCGTGACCCCCGCCGGCGACGACGTGGGGAGGGTTGAGCAGCTTCCTCGGTCGGACTGGACCGACCAGGATCTCCTCACCAAAGACGAGGCCCGCGAGCGCCTCGTCGAGGAGATCGAGCGCACCCACGCTCGGCTCGACGAAGTGAAGGCAAGCTCGGGCGATCCTGCCCAGATCGACGCCGAGATCACCCTGCTGGCCCGCCGCCTCAACGCGATGGAGTCAGTCCGCGCCGAATACAACGACTATCTCGACGGCTAGTCCGTCCCAACCCAAGGAGTCAGTAATGGTGAAGGTGCAGCAATTCGAAGGTGCCTCGGCGATCGTCAGCGGCGGCGCCGGCGGTCTGGGCGAGGCGACGGTTCGCCGGCTGCACGCCGACGGCTTAGGTGTGGTGATCGCTGATCTCGCCGCCGACAAGGGCAAGGCGCTAGCCGACGAGCTGGGCGGCCGGGCGCTGTTCGTGAGCACCGACGTGACCAGCGAGGACAGCATCCTCGGCGCGATTGAGGAGGCCAACCAGCTCGGTCAACTGCGTTATGCGGTCGTGGCACACGGCGGTTTCGGTGTGGCACAACGGATCGTGCAGCGCGACGGCAGCCCGGCGGATATGGCTGGTTTCACCAAGACGATCGACCTCTACCTCAACGGCACCTACAACGTGGCCCGGTTGGTGGCCGCCGCGATCGCCGCGGCCGAACCCCGGGAAAATGGTGAGCGGGGCGCGCTGGTGCTGACCGCGTCGATCGCGGGCTATGAGGGCCAGATCGGGCAGACCGCCTATGCCGCGGCCAAGGCCGGAGTCATCGGGTTGACCATCGCCGCGGCCCGCGATCTCAGTTCGGTGGGCATCCGGGTCAACACCATCGCACCGGGAACCATGAAGACGCCGATCATGGAATCGGTCGGCGAAGACGCCATCGCCAAGTTCACTGCGAACGTGCCATTCCCGAAGCGGCTCGGATCCCCCGCAGAATTCGCCGACGCGGCTACGTTCCTGCTGACCAACGGCTACGCCAACGGCGAGGTCTTGCGGCTCGACGGCGCGCAACGCTTCACCCCGAAATAACACGCAGGCGCCACACCCGACGATGCTTAATGAACCGAAGGGGGAAAGTGGGATCGAGCGATACCAGCTCCTCGGAGGTCACCAAGTGGGACCCTGAGCTGACCGAGCGGGTGATGGGCTGGATTCGGCCGATCATCAAGGGCTATCACCGTTCCCGGGTGCGCGGTCTGGAATCCTTTCCGCCTGGCGGGGCGCTGGTAGTGTCCAACCACTCGGGCGGGTTGTTCGCGCTGGATGTCCCGGTGTTCGCGACCGGCTTCTACGACAAGTTCGGCTACGACCGGCCCGTCTACACACTCAGTCACGACATCCTTATCACCGGCCCGGCCGGCGACATCTTGTCCAAGACAGGCTTCATCCGCGCCAATCACGACAACGCCGATGCGGCCCTGCGTGCCGGCGGGGTGGTCGTGGTATTCCCCGGCGGTGACTACGACGTCTACCGATCCACCCGGTCAGCCAACATCGTCGACTTCAATGGCCGAACTGGGTACGTCAAGGCGGCGCTCAACGCTGCAGTGCCGATCGTCCCCGCGGTATCCATCGGCGGGCAGGAGAACCAGCTCTATCTGTCGCGCGGTGAAGGGCTGGCCAAGTTGCTCGGGCTCGACAAGCTGCGGCTGAAGATTTTGCCCATCTCGTTCGGATTCCCCTTCGGACTGAGCATCCTGTTGCCGGTCAACGTGCCCCTGCCCACCAAGATCGTCACCCAGGTCCTCGAACCGATCGACATCCTCGCCCAGTTCGGCGCCGACCCCGACATCGACCAGGTCGACGCCCATGTCCGCCACGTCATGCAGCAGGCCCTGGACAGTCTGGCCGACGAGCGCCGCTTCCCGGTGCTGGGCTGAACGGCACCGGGCACCGGGCACTGTGGGCGCACTGCACTGACCCAGGCGGGCCGCAACAACCCCCCTTTTCGAGGCATGAGTGGCCGCCAGCCGGACCAGCCCACGGGCCCGTGACACCACCAGCTCACACGTCCGCGGAAGCCGCCAGCATCACGTGATGCGCGGGGAACGCAACTCCCCGCCCCACATGTAGTCAACG
The DNA here is from genome assembly GCF_002104765.1 of Mycolicibacterium vulneris. GTDB lineage: Bacteria > Actinomycetota > Actinomycetes > Mycobacteriales > Mycobacteriaceae > Mycobacterium > Mycobacterium vulneris. The sequence goes on along the minus strand of NZ_NCXM01000003.1, from coordinate 163,318 downwards.
ATCCGGCAGAGCGGTGCCACACGTGAGCTTTGCTCGACAGACCGCGGGTCGTTCTGAAAGGGCAAGTCCAGTGCCGGCAACCGGCGGACGCGGCCCCGACGGCCCCACCCTCCGATGACCGTCAGGGTCAGCGGGGCCGCTACTTCAATACCGCGGGCAGCGCCGCGAACTCCTGACGGATCAGATCGTCGAGAGCGCGACCCGGTGTCGACAACCATTGATCGAGGGCACGTTGGACCAGCAGCATCCCGACGGCCGCCAGCAAACGGCACTCGTCGTCGGGTGCCGGCAGATGCCGCCGTTGGGCGATCACCTTCGCCACTGTCGTGGCATTGGCCTCGTGATTACTGCGCTCCCGGCCCATCAGCACCAGCGACGAGGCGACCGCTTCGTGGTACTGCGCGATCCGCTTGCGAATGCGCTTAAGCCCCGGCGCAAGCAACGCGAACGAGCTTGCCAGCGCCTCGAAGTCGGATAGCTCCTCGGGCTGCGCGAGGTAGACCCCGCTGACGGCGTCGATGAAGTCGTACTCACCGAAAAACAGCACCGACTCCTTGCCGGGGAAGTACCGGTAGAAGGTCCGCGGCGAAACGCCCGCGCTCTCGGCGATCTGATCGGTGGTAGTCGCGTCGTACCCGTTGGCGCTGAACAGATTCAGGGCGGCCTCCAGCAGCGCATTCCGCGTCCGATCAGCATGCTCGTCACGCGGTGAACGATCGCCTCGCGCCATCCGCCCCTCCTCGACTGTCTCCGATGTCCCGACAGCGACAACCACGGCGTCGGCCCAGATTTGACACCCCCGCCGCGCAGAGGCTCCGACGCCAACTATGACAGTGTATTGCCAAAGTCCAATCAGGCTTGGGCTGGAACATGCAGGCAATTCTGCTCGCACCGCCAAGCCGGGCCAACGGTAACCGCGCGCCTCGGCAGACCTCCTTCGCTAGCCTCGGTCACGCAGCTTTCCGGCGGTCGTTCCTCAGCCCAAGAGGCGGCGAGCGACACTGAATGACGATCACCTGCAAGCGATCTCAGCAATGAGACCATCACGATGGACTTCGCCCAGTCGCCGATCTCGGCACAGCATCGACCGCGCCCGCGCTCGCGAAGCCCGCCGCCGCGCAGTCATCGTTGGGCGAGTCATCGAAGACGCGCCACCCGCTGACGTCCAGGCGGCGTTCGCCCAGGGTCGCCCCAAAGGACGACAAGCCACGCGCAGCGAGACACCAGAAAGACGCCAGGGGCCGATGCACAGCTATGAGGCAGCCCGACACCACGACGTCCACCCGGACGGCACAACGGTCCTGCGCGCCCGGGCCTCAATGGATCGAACCCCAGCTCGGCCACGGTTGACATTATTGTCAAAATCCCGCTGAAGCGCCTCTGAAGTGGCTAGATGTTGGCCGCACGAAAGGCTAGCGCCCGTCGCGACCCGCCATTTGACAAAAACGTCAACAACCGGGTTACGATGCCCGGGTGAGTGTGCTGACCGCAGCTTCGCCACGTGATGGGGGACTCGTGCCCCATCCACAGGCTGATCGCATTGCTAGTCGACTGACGCCGGCCGTCAGCACTCAACCGATGAACCGATGGACGCTATGACTGACGTGTTGAGCGGGATCCGTGTGGTCGAGCTGGCCGCGTGGACGTTCGTCCCGGCCGCCGGCGCGGTGCTTGCCGACTGGGGCGCCGACGTCATCAAGGTCGAGCATCCCGAGACAGGCGACCCGCAGCGCGGGCTCATCAGCTCAGGGATCGTCACCGGCGCGGGGGGAGTGAACCACTTCGTCGAGCAGCCCAACCGCGGCAAGCGCAGTGTCGGGTTGGATACCTCCACCGCCGAAGGCCTTGAACTGCTGATGAGGCTGATCGAGACCGCCGACGTCTTCATCACCAACCTGCTGCCCGACTCCCGACAGCGGATGGGCATCGACGTCGACCAGATCCGCGCCCGCAACCCCACCATCATCTACGCCCGCGGCCATGGTTACGGCACCAAGGGGGACCTGACCGCCCAGGGCGGTTTCGACCTGGCCGCGTACTGGGCGCGCGGCGGCATCGGCGATGCGTACGCCGACGGTACCGGCTGCTATCCGCCGATTCAGCGACCGGGCTTCGGTGACTCCTACGGAGGTCTGGCGCTCGCGGCCGGTATTGCCGCAGCCCTGGTGAAACGCGAACGCACCCGTGAGCCATCGGTCGTCGACGTCTCGCTGCTCAACGCCGCAATCTGGCAGCTGGGCCCCGACATCGTCGGCGCCGGCGTCACCGGACAGGACATCCCCAAGTTCAACCTCGACGAGATGCCCAACCCGGTGGCCAGCATCTACCGGACGCGCGACAACCGGTTCATCGCCTTCGTGCTGCTGCAGGCCGACCGATTCTGGTCGGACTTCTGCACCCGACTGGGCCGCACCGACCTGATCGACGACCAGCGCTTCGCCCATGCCACCGCGCGGTTCGGCAACCGCAAGCAGTGCATCGCCGAACTGCGGGAGAGCTTCGCGTCGGAGAACCTTGCGCACTGGGAGAAGGCGTTCGCCGGGTTCGATGGTGTGTGGGACGTCATGCGCACCGCCCACGAGGTGCACAGCGATCCGCAGGTGATCGCCAACGGGTACCTGCCTCGGGTCACCGACGCCAAGGCCAACGAGTTCGCCCTGGCGGCAAGCCCCGCCCAGTTCAACGAGATACCGCTGGACCTCACGTGCGCGCCGGCACACGGTGAGCACACCGACGCCGTGCTGGCCGAGCTGGGATTCAGCGAGGACGAGATCATCGACTTCAAGATCAACTCGGTGGTGCTGTGACATGCCGATCTCCGAGGATCTCGCCCGCCGCTTCCTGCACGTCAACCTCAACTGCGCCTCGGTGCAGGCCACCGAGAAGCTCTACGGCGGCGTACTCGGACTGACCACGCGGATGCGGACCGATCCCCAGGTGCCCGGCGACGGCAGCATCATGGGCCTGGATGGCCCCACCTACACCGAGACCGCGTTCCTCTACGACGGTCGCGGGGGCCGCCGCAGTTGCGCTTTGGAAGCCATCGAGTGGAGCACCCCACCGCTGCGGCGCGACACCAACACCGATCCGGTGCGACCCGGCATCCGCTCCACGCTGCTGTCGGTCACCGATCTCGCCGCTATCAGCACGGACCTACGCGCCGCCGGAGTACGGGTCTCCGATCCCATCGACGGGCTCATCTCGGGCACCGAGTCGGTGCTCGCCCTGGATCCCGACGGTGCGGTGATCGAGCTCACCCAGGCGCCCCCGGACGCCGACCCCCACCAGGGGGCGCTGTTCGGCGGCATCCGCATCGCAGCCATCGACGCCGCGGCGACCGTCGCCTTCCTCACCGAGATCGGGTTCGCCGTCATCGACGGACCCACGCGGGTCTCCGCCTCAGGCGAACAGCTCGCCCCCGGCGGCACCGCAGAACCCGTGGACTGCGTGGTGGCGCGGCTCGGCTTGCCTGAGGACGGCGCACAGTTCACCCTCACCGTGGTCGAGCATCCCGACACGGCCCGGCACCCGAGGGCCGACGGCGGCAACAGCCAGGGACTGTACCGCTGCGCGCTGCGGGTGGACAGCGTAGAAGGCGCACTGGCTTTGCTGCCGGATTGGATTGCCGTGCAAGGTGATCCGGTGTGGTGCCCGCTGCCCGGCACCAAGATCGACGGACTCTACATCGCCTTCTTGCGCTCGCCGGACGGGGTGTTGTTCGAATTCGTCGAACGCCCCCTGTCGTTCTTCGCACCGACACCGTCGCGGTGATGGCCGCGTGGACAGTACTGACACCGAGAGGATAGTGACCGTGAGCCAACAGGTTCCGCTGGCTGAAGGATTGTTCACCTGGCCGTCAGAGGATCCCGCTTTGATCGGCGGGCGATCCTCCGACGGACAGATCGTCTTCCCGTATCGCTCCCACCGCATTGTCGGTACCCGGCGCGAAGCGCTCGAGCCGGTGGAGCTGCCGCGGCGCGGCACGCTGTGGACGTTCACCACCCAGCAATTCCGGCCTCCGGCGCCGCCGTATGCCGGCGATGACGACGCGACGACGTTCACGCCGTTCGCGATCGGCTATGTCGAGCTGCCCGGAGCGTTGCGGGTGGAAACCCGGCTCACCGAGAGCGACCCCGAGAAGCTGAGAATCGGTCAGCCGATGGAGCTTCGGATCGTGCCGTTCGGCACGAACGCCGACGGCGATCAAACGATGATCTTCGCCTTCGCCCCGGCTGACGGTGACGACGCTGCAGAAGGAGACCACGATGGCCGCAAGTGACGTCGCAATCGTCGGGGTGGGTCTACACCCGTTCGGCCGCTATCCCGGCAAGTCGGCGCTGGAGATGGGCGAAGAGGCCGTGTACGACGCACTCGTCGATGCCGGGGTGGCGTGGACGGACATCCAGGCGCTCTACGCCGGCAGCATGGAGGTCAAGAACCCTGAGGCCATCACCGCGCTGCTCGGTATGACCGGCATACCCGCGCGGGCGGTATTCACCGGATGCGCCACCGGAGGCACGTCACTGGCCATGGCCGCCAACGCAATCCGCGTAGGAGACCACGACCTGACGATCGCGATCGGCCTCGACAAACATCCCCGCGGAGCGTTCTCCGATCACCCCTCGGTATCTGGGCTGCCGGATTGGTATGGCCAAGCGGGTCTGTTCTTGACCACCCACTTCTTCGGAATGAAGATCAACCGCTACATGCACGACTACGGGATCAGCCACGAAACCCTGGCACGGGTTGCGGCTAAGGCCTTCCGCAACGGCGCGGCCAACCCGACGGCCTGGCGGCGCAAACCGGTCGCTGAACAGGAGATCCTCGCATCGCCGATCCTGAACTATCCACTGCGCCAGTACATGTACTGCGGGCCCGACGAGGGTGCGGCGGCCGCAGTGCTGTGCCGCGCTGACCAAGCCCACAAGTACACCAAACAGCCCATCTACCTGCGGGCGTCCCAACTGTTCTCCCGGCGCGCGGGCGCGCTGGAAGTGCTGAGCCCGTCGATCTCACTCACACCGGCGCCCAGTCCGACGGTCTTCGCGGCCCGGGCTGCCTTCGAGGAAGCCGGGATCGGTCCCGAGGATGTCGACGTGATCCAGCTACAGGACACCGACGCCGGCTCCGAGGTCATCCATCTGGCCGAGAACGGCTTCTGCGCCGACGGTGATCAGGAAAAGCTGATCGCAGCGGGCGAGACCGAGATCAGTGGCCGCCTGCCCGTCAACACCGACGGCGGCCTGTTGGCCAACGGCGAACCCGTTGGCGCGTCGGGATTGCGGCAAATCTACGAACTCGTCACCCAGCTACGCGGACGTGCGGGCGCACGCCAAGTGGACGCACCGCGGGTCGGATATGCGCAGCTGTACGGCGCCCCCGGCACCGCCGCGGTCACCATCCTGTCGACCTGACCCACACACAACCATGGGAGTCCGAAAATGGCCGTAACCACCAGCCGCGCAGCCATCGTCGCCGCGGCGCGCACCCCGATCGGCACCGCCCGCAGGGGCACACTGGCCAACGTCGAGTCCAAGGACCTCGCCAAGCCGGTCGTGGCCGCGGCCATCGATCGATCCGGTATGGACGCCACCGACTTCGAGGACCTGATCCTGGCCGAGGTCATGCAGGGCGGCGGTGACATCGCCCGCTACGTCGCGGTCGATCTCGGATTGACCCAACTGCCGGGGCTCGCGCTGAACCGCCAATGCGCCTCGAGCCTCACCGCAATCGCGGTCGCCGCCGGGCAGATCGCCGCAGGAATGGGTCGGGCGATCCTGGCCGGCGGAGCCGAATCAGCCTCGACGGCGCCGATGTCGCGCAAGCGCAAGCCGTTCACCACCGGCAAGGACCCCGACGACTGGGTCGGCCCGTGGTTCTCCCTCTCCCACCCACCGACCCCGGACGCGCCGGCAATGGACATGTCGATCACGGTGGCCCACAACTGCGCGGTCCAATACGGAATCTCACGGGAAGCGCAAGACCAGTGGGCACTGCGCTCCCACCAGCGGGCCATCGCCGCCATCGACGCAGGGGCCTTCGTCGAGGAGATCATCCCGGTCGAGGTCCCGCAGGCCGACGGCAGCACCACGACCTTCGCCCAAGACGAGCACCCCCGTCGTGGCAGCACCCTGGAGACGCTGTCGAGTCTCAAAGTGCTCCACCCCGAGATCGAGGGCTTCACCGTGACCGCCGGCAACTCCTCGGGCATCAACGACGCGGCCGCCGTCGTGGCACTGGTCGCGCCGACGACACGCAACGACGTCCTGGCCAACGTGCTGTCCTGGAACGCGGTCGGGGTGGCGCCCAACCGCACCGGGAGCGCGCCCATCACGGCGATCCCCAAGGCGCTGGAACTGGCCGGGCGAAAGATCGAGGACGTCGCACTGTTCGAGATCAACGAGGCATTCGCCGCCCAAGCCGTGGCCTGCGCCCGCGAACTGGGTCTAGATGAAGACATCGTCAACGTCTACGGCTCGGGCATCAGTCTGGGCCACCCAATCGCCGCGACCGGGGCCCGCATGGTCACCTCGGCGATCTATGAGTTGCGCCGCCGCGGCGGCGGCATCGGCGTCCTGTCCATGTGCGCCGGCGGCGGAATGGGTGCAGCCATGGTGATCGAGGTGGCCTGACGGCAATCAATGCCCCGCACACAAATCCGACAAGAACGTCCATGACCACCATCGGCAGGCAGACACTCCCATGTCGGGCGGCGCCGCGGTGACCCTGACCCATGGGCGCGGCGACTTCGCCGCGACGCTGCGCACAGAGTTACACGCGTTAGCCCCGTCACGACCGCCTGGCGCTGGTTTCACGGTCGCGGTCGGCGATGGTGTCGGCCAGCTGCGCACACTCGACGACGGCACCGCTTTCGGTGCCGCGCTGAGCGCGGCGGCACGCGACATCGGTGCAATGCGGTTGGTGCTCAGTTGGCTGACCGCGCCCTTGGACGGCCTCGAGCCGGATGCATTCGCCGAGGTGGTGGCGTTGATGCCCGGTTGGGGAATGCGGGCCGTGCTGCGCAGCCCGTCAGCACGATTCCTGCCCACCAGCCTCGCCGCGCAGCCGGCGCTGCTGCTCGGGCCGTTGCGGCCCGACGTGTTGATCACCCGGCTGGTGCAGCGCGGCGACCAGCTCCTGTTCAGCACCGAGGTGTCCTGGCAGCGAGAGCTCATCGACGCGGGCATCCCGGTGCTGGCCGTCATCGACAGCACCGCCCCGGCCGCGAGCGCCGAGTCACCGCTGAATCCCCATCAGGTGCGCATCATCGGACGCAGTTGCGATGGCCCGTATCAGTTCCCGCAGAAGCAACCCGAAGCGGTGCACCACGCGCTCGCCGATGAGGTGCTCAGATTCGTGCCCGCGGGAGCCCGGCTACAGTACGGGCCGGGCCAGCTGGGCACCGCGCTGCTCCAGCGCGCACAAGTTCCGCTACGCCTGGACACCGGACTGCTCACCGACGCCGTGGTCGATCTCGACCGGCGTGGCCTGCTTGTCGGTGAACCCTCGGCCACCTATCTGCTGGGCAGCGACGTCCTCTACGACTGGGCCGATGGCCGCGCCATCCTGCGGGGCGTCGCGCACACCCACGACCTCACCCGCCTCAGCCAGGGCGAGCCTCTCATCACGGTCAACACCGCCATCGAAATCGACCCCACGGGACAGGTCAACGTCGAAGGGGTCGCCGACAAGGTCGTCGGCGGCATCGGCGGGCACCCCGACTACTGCCGGGCCGGCCGACTGAGCCGCGGCGGTCTATCCATCATCGCCGTCGGGTCCACCTTCAACGGGCGCTCACCGCTGGTGGATCAGTTGAGCCGGCCAGCGTCGACCCCGGCATTCGACGTCGACATCATCGTGACCGAAAACGGTTGCGTTGATGTGCGTTTAGCGGACTGGGCGCAGCGCCGCACCCTGATCACCGAGCTGTTCACGCGCTAGCAGGTTCCGGGCGCCGCGGCGGGACCCGACCATCGGTACGCGAGAGCGCGTGCCCAACAGAGGAGAGAAGCACCGATGAAGGTGATCGCGTCCGTCGACGATGCACTGCGACTGGTGGGCCACGAGCTCGGAGTGAGCAACTGGAAGGAGATCGATCAGGCGCGCATCGACGCCTTCGCCGACGTCACCGAAGACCACCAGTGGATACACGTCGATGCCGACCGCGCAGCGTCCGACAGCCCTTACGGCGCCACGGTTGCACATGGCTTCCTGTTGCTGTCGCTGATCCCGAAGATGAGCAAGGACAACTACGTCGTCGAGAACGCGAAGATGGGCGTCAACTATGGGCTCAACAAAGTGCGCTTTGTCGCCGCGGTCACCGCGGACAGTCGGATCCGCGTTCGCTCCGAATTGATCGACGCCGCCAACGCGGCCGACAACGTCGTGAACCTGACCGTGCGCCACACCATCGAGATCGACGGATCGGACAAACCGGCCGCAGTCGTCGACCTGATCGCACGGTATGTGTTCTGAGCGAACTCGGCGTTGCGGTCGGACCGCAACAGGCCGCTTTGCGTAACAGCACTGCCCCCGAGGAGTCGTCGCCTATTGAGCGAGGAGCGGTTTGAGTTTGGTGGCGATCAGTCGGATGTGATCGGCCACCAACTGCTCTGGCATTCCCGCGATGGATGACCACAGGAAGATCTCCTCGACAGGTGCGTCGTCGACATAAGCGCGCACTGACGCGGCGACAACCTCGGGGGTGTTGTGGACGAACGCCCCGAGCACCCTGCCCAAGTCGGATTCGCTGCGGATACGGTCGGGGTCAACCGGACGGGGCAGCGGCGCGTCGGTGCCCTCGACCATGTACCGCCGGTAGGAGTCGAGCTGGTACCGCAGATGTTCGCTCACCACGGGCCAGTCGGCATCGGGGTCCTCGGTCACCCAACCCGAGAAGGCGCCCTTCATGCGGCCCACCGACGGATCGTGACCACCCGCGACGAGCCCCTCTCGGTAGTGCGGCCACAGAGCGCCGTTCGCGCTCAGCAGACCGGCACCGAGTTTCCCGGCCCTTCTGGCCCCTTTCGGCCCCTGGTAGCCCAGATAGATCGGGATCTGACCGTGGACCGGTGCAGGCACATGCCGGGCATCAGAGAAGATCTCCCGCAACTCCGTGACCCGACGGTCAGTCGTGGTGTAGCGCCGGGAGATGTCCGCCCCGAACAGTTCGAACTCTGGACGGCGGTACCCCGCACCGAGACCGAGGTCGACCCGTCCGCCGGTGATCACGTCGACGATGGTCGCCTCCTCGGCGATCTGAATCGCCGAGCGCAACGGTGCAAGCAGAACGGCGGTGCCGAGCCGAACCTTCCGGGTGACGGCACCCATCGCCGCCAACATCGTCAACGGCTGTGTGAGGTAGCCGTCTTCGAATAAGTGATGCTCACTGGTCCACACCGAGTCGATGCCGAGGTGCTCGGCCTCTTGGCACATCTCCAATGTGAACCCGTAGAGCCGATTCCAGTCCTGGCGCCATGCGGGCGGGTTGCGCATGTCGAAGTACACGCCGACCTTCATCGCCGAATCCGCGGTGTCAGCGCTTGTCGCTGGACAGGATGGTGACCGCGGACACCGCGGTCGGTCCGCCGATGTTGTGCGCCAACCCCACTCGTGCCCCGTCGACCTGGTTTTCGGCTTCGCCACGTAACTGGTTGAACAGTTCGTAGCACTGCGCCACACCGGTCGCGCCCGGCGGGTGCCCCTTGGCTTTCAACCCGCCGCTGGGGTTGATCGGGATGGAGCCTCCCACGTAATGTTCGCGGCCCTCGACCAGTTTGTAGGCCTCGAATCGGCTGGCGAAACCCAGGTCTTCGTAGCTGATCAGCTCGACGCCGGTGAAGCAGTCGTGCACTTCGGCGACGTCGATATCGCAGGGCGTCAGTCCGGCCATGTTCATCGCGGCCTTGGCGGCGCGCACAGTCGGCGGGAAACTCGTCATATCCGACTTGTGCTGATGCATCACACGGTCCATGCCCACCCCCACTCCGCGCACCCACACCGGGCGATCGGTGTAACGGTCAACGACGTCCTCGGCGGCCAGGATCAGCGCGGCGGCACCGTCACTTTGCGGCGTACAGTCATACAGTCCGAACGGGTCAGCAATGATTGGCGCGGCCAGTGCCTGCTCGACAGTGATCTCAAAGCGCAGTTGGGCTTTGGGGTTCTTCAGGGCGTGGAAGTGGTTCTTCACCGCGACCATCGCCATGTGCTCCTTGGTGGCCGGCGACTCGTGCAGGTAACGGGTGACGTGCAACGCGAAGTTGGCCGGGGCGACCAGCCCCAAAGGATAGTCCCAGGCGGTGTCGCGGGTCAGCCCGGCCCACTCCCAGAATGTGGCGTTGGTCGCGGTCTCGCGGACCTTGTCTGCACCCACCACGAGCACCACGTCGTAGGCGCCGGACGCAATCGCCAGCACGCCGTTGCGGACGGCGTCATTGCCAGTGGCGCAGGCATTTTCGACCCGGGTTACCGGAATACCGGTGAGGTCGAGGGTATCGGCCAGGATGCCGGCCGGGAAGCCGTCCGTCGTGGTCAACTCGCCGAACCAGGCGGCCTGCAATTCGGATTTGGCGATGCCCTTGTCGACGTTGGCGACGCACTCGGCGTAGGCCATCGGGATGAGATCTTTGATCCCGAGGTCGAAATGCTCTGCAAATGCGGTCATTCCGGCCCCAACGACGGCGACGTTTCTCATGCCACTGCTCCTCGTGAATCGCGGCCGGGCCAGAACGCGTAGCCGTAGTCGGGAATTCCGGCGCGGGTAGCGAGCCGGCGGAGCACCACCGAGCCGGGCTGACCGATAGCGGCTTCTCCAGCCGGAACTCCGGTTACTTTGAGCAGCACCCGTACCGGGCTGTCGTCGAGTTGGACAACAGCCAGCGAATAAGGGCCGGGCAGATCGGGTACCGGGATCCGCACTGTGGTGTGGGTGTAGACGGTGCCGGTGCGCGGCAGCGGCTCGAGCCGGTAATCGGCGGCGAGCACACCGTTGTCGTCGACACGGGTACGTGGCGGGAACTGCGGTGCGGAGTCGATACCGGGCCGCTCCTCGAATACAGCGGCCTCCCACCGCAGCTTCGGATCGAACGCGCGCGCATAAGCAGGAAGCGAGATCGGGATGCCGATGCCCTCGGCCGTCCTGAAGGGAGGCAGATCGCGAGCGGTCACCTCATCGCGGGTGATCGCCGGCGGTTGTGCGCGCAACTCCAGTTGCGCGGCGGTCACGCTGGACTGCTCGACAGCCAGCACCAACCCTGCTGTGCCCTTCTCGATGGCTGCGGCCAAGACGCGGATCAGTGCGGCCGCCGAGACAGTCGCGTCTTCGGCCGCGGCGCCCGCATCGAAACGACCCCCGAGTTGGCCTGCCGCGACTCCCGCGACCGCGGCCACGGACTGTGTCCCGTCGAGTCCCAGCAAGGCCACCGTCGACTTCACACCGACTTCGCGCTGCAACCGCGGATCGGCGTACACGTGCCGCGCCCCGTCTGGCCCGCGCGCGATCGTCGGCAGGCTGCGGGTCTGTCGAGCGACTGCATTCACCGCCGCACCGGAACCGTCGACTCCGGTCAGTACCGCGGCGGCGGAGGCGACGCCATCGGTGTCATCGGCGGCGATGACGAGAGTGCCGGCGGGGGCAGACGTTATTTGGTCGAGCACCACCGGCGCACCTCCGAGAACCTCGGTCACCGCAGCGTCGGCGGACAGCGAAAGGCCGGCGAGAAGCACAGCACCGTTGCCACCCTCCAGCAGTGGAAAGTCACGCGAGACGAGAACGACGCGCTGCGCAGAGGCCGCCGGATCGGCCGCGCGACCGGCGGCAACCGCCATGGTCAGCGCATCCTCGTCAGGTCCCTTGACCCGACGAGCGCGGTTACCCACGCCAGTCGTCCAGGGCGGAAGGTAAGTGCCAATCGACACAACATCAGTCACGGTCGTCTACCACGCGCTCGGTGGGGCAAGCGCACAAACTCCGAACGGCGCTGCTCTGCCAGGAATAACTCACCCGCTCATAATAAGGTATATAGTTATACATTTACCTGTGAATTGTGCCACTTGCGAGCTGCGATCGTCGCTGGCGATCAGAGGCGGCTGGTGAGAATCGAGGCGAGCTCAGGTCATGCTGGTCGAGCATCGTGACGGCCTCGGCTGCTGTCACGACTTTGCCGCTTGTGTGGATTTGTCGCGGCTCCACAGACAGTGTCTTAACCAATTTGGCCTTGACCGCCAATGGTTTCGGTAGACCAATAGTCCCTTCGTCCGCGAGATGCCGAACGAGGTTGCCAGGCTTCAGAAAGTCTCCGTCAGCCAGAGTGAGGTGGCCTACGCCCGCGCGGATCAGCATGTCAGCGAGGAGGAACCGACTGCCCTCACCGTCCAAAAGTGGTTGAAGGGCGGTGGCGCCGACCACGTCCTGCGCCTGATCGAAACGGCAAAATGGATCGAAGCTTGACCACCTGTCAACGTCATCACCATCCGCCCATCCCTGCTGCGACGCCAAACGATTGGTAAGTAATGGATGGCGACTCGCAGAACCTGGCAACGCATCACCAAGTACCTTGCCATGGTTGATGAAGGCAACCGCTGCACGTTAGACCCGATAGTCGCCGAACTCATCAACGACTGCCGGGCGTAGGCCGGACCTCGCTCGACATAAAGTCGGGATTATCGGCGGGCCCAGCGCTCCGCCAGTCGTATCTGATTGATGCTGGCCCTGAGCCGACATACTCACCAGTATCGGCAGTTGATTAGGGTCCGATCGTACGGCCGACAGGCGCAGGCGCTTCGTCGGGCGCCTTCTCACGGTTGACTGGGGTCGAACTGGCACTCGCTTGGTAGCGGTCAGTCAGTCCAGACAGCCGCGGCTCGCCAGTTCCGCCCGCGCGCGGTCCGGCGAAACGGAGTAAAAGGCCACGATCAGCTCAACCGCGTCGTGCTGGCCGTACTTCCTGACCATGTTGCACGGGCTGGGATCCTTATCTATCGTCATCGGGTCTGCGTGCGCCACCGGCGCGGAGAGCCCGAGCTCGATCCCGGCCAGCAGTGTTGCCCCCAGCAGCCTCGCGCGCATCACTTCACCCATTCTCTTCCTCCTTTGTGCGTCAGAGCGCTTGGTTGCATTGCACGCACGCCGCGTTACATCTTTTTGCCGGGGCAGTAGTTCTTACCCGCCGCGCTGATGAGTTGCGTTGCGGCCTCCACGTCGATCAGTGAGACCGATGGGCCGGAAACGTCGGGGTCGATGAACTTGCGGATGATGTCGGTCATCATGGCTGAGTCCGACTCTGTCGTACCAATATTCGCGCAAACCTGGTGAGCTTCGGCGACCGCAGCGGCGTGATCGAAACTCCTGCCAGCCCATTGGTTCGGCGTCGACGATGAACTTACTAAGTCTCGCAGGAAGGCGTCATCTGTGCTGTCTGCGTGGGCTGGGACCATAGCTGTGAACGGGACAATGACCGCGACCGCCATGGCCGCAATTGTTGCGTTCATTTCTTACCAGCGAGTGCTGGTAAGAACAAATTCCGGGCAATAAGCGACCGCCGCGCGGGACACAAAACAGCAGTGACGCCGATCTGCGTGGGTTGCGCCTTCTGAACTCCACGATCGTGCGGTCCTTCGGATTCGCCACAAAGGTGAGAAAAACGGCTCCGCCATCCTGTTGGGCATTCGCAGACCAGCAGGTAGGGCGCGCACCACCCGCCACGCAGCGTGAGAACCTACAGCGCCGCGCACCGACCTCGGCAGTTCGACTTGTAAAGACCACGAGATCACTCCAAGGAATGACCCGGATACCCTCCATCGGGTCTATGGCATCGCGCCGTAGGTTACTAGGATGTCCTAGTAACCAATGCTCTGTATCTATGTCCGAGGACACTCATGACCACCCAGATTCCGCATTTCATCGACGGCCGCCGCAGCAATCTCTCGTCGATCCGGACTGCTGATGTGTTCGATCCCAACACGGGCGAGGTGCAGGCACAGGTCCTGCTCGCGTCCGCGGCTGATGTCGACACCGCGGTCGCCTCGGCGAAGAAAGCGCAAAAGGAGTGGGCGGCGTTCAATCCCCAACGCCGGGCGCGGGTGATGATGCGGTTTGTCGAGTCGATCTACGAGCATATGGATGAGTTGGCCGAACTGCTGTCACGCGAGCACGGTAAGACGGTGCCGGATGCGCGGGGCGATATTCAGCGTGGTGTCGAGGTGATCGAGTTCGCGATCGGCATCCCGCACCTGCTCAAGGGCGAGTTCACCGAAGGCGCCGGCACCGGTATCGACGTCTACTCCATTCGTCAGCCGCTGGGCGTGGTCGCGGGTATCACCCCGTTCAACTTCCCGGCGATGATCCCGCTGTGGAAGGCCGGGCCCGCGCTGGCATGCGGAAATGCCTTCATTCTCAAGCCTTCTGAGCGTGACCCGTCGGTTCCGGTGCGCCTTGCCGAGCTCTTCGCAGAGGCGGGCTTGCCGCCGGGGGTGTTCCAGGTGGTCCAGGGCGACAAGGAAGCCGTCGACGCGATCCTGCACCACCCGGACATCGAGGCCGTCGGATTCGTCGGCAGCTCCGACATCGCGCAGTACATCTACTCCACCGCCGCCGCCAACGGTAAGCGCTCACAGTGCTTCGGTGGTGCGAAGAACCACATGATCGTCCTTCCGGACGCCGATCTCGACCAGGCCGTCGACGCGCTGATCGGCGCCGGCTATGGCAGCGCCGGTGAGCGGTGTATGGCGATCAGCGTCGCGGTGCCGGTGGGTGAGGAGACGGCGAACCGGTTGCGCAACAGGCTCGTTGAGCGCATCAACCAACTCCGCGTCGGGCACAGCCTCGATCCGAAGGCCGACTACGGCCCGCTGGTGACCATCGCTGCACTGGCTCGGGTGCGTGACTACATCGACCAGGGCGTCGAGGCGGGCGCCGATCTGGTGGTCGACGGTCGCGAGCGCACCACCGACGAGTTTGCGTATGGTGACGCCAACCTGCACGGCGGCTTTTTCATCGGTCCGACGCTGTTCGACCATGTCACCCCCGACATGTCGATCTACACCGATGAGATCTTCGGCCCGGTGTTGTGCATCGTGCGCGCGCACGACTACGAAGACGCTTTGCGGTTGCCGTCGGAGCACGAATACGGCAACGGGGTGGCGATCTTCACCCGCGACGGCGACGCCGCCCGCGACTTCGTGTCCCGGGTTCAGGTCGGCATGGTCGGGGTCAACGTGCCGATCCCGGTGCCGGTGGCCTACCACAGCTTCGGCGGCTGGAAGCGTTCCGGCTTCGGTGATCTCAACCAGCACGGCCCGGCGTCGATTCAGTTCTACACCAAGGTCAAGACCGTCACCCAGCGCTGGCCCTCGGGCATCAAAGACGGTGCCGAATTCTCGATCCCGACCATGAAGTAGTCGAGAAAGATGCCACTGTTTGGGCTCGACGACGACGAGCAGGTCATCACCGAGACCGCCGCCGCGTTCGCCGCCAAGAAGATCGCGCCGTACGCCCTGGAATGGGATGCGGCGCAACATTTTCCGGTCGACGAGCTGCGGGGGGCGGCCGGGCTGGGGATGGCCGCGATCTACTGTCGCGACGATGTCGGCGGCAGCGCGCTGCGCCGGCTTGACGGGGTGCGCATCTTCGAACAGCTCGCCATGGCCGACCCCACCACCGCGGCGTTCCTGTCGATTCACAACATGTGCGCGTGGATGATCGACGCGTTTGGCACCGACGAGCAACGCAAAGACTGGATACCGCGGCTGGCGTCGATGGACGCGATCGCCAGCTACTGCCTGACCGAGCCCGGTGCCGGCTCGGACGCCGGCGCGTTGAGCACCAAGGCGGTCAAACAGGGCCCCGAAAAAGGCGCAGACTACGTGCTCGACGGCGTCAAGCAGTTCATCTCCGGGGCCGGCGCGTCGGACGTGTACGTGGTGATGGCCCGCACCGGATCGAGCGGGCCCCGCGGGATCTCGGCGTTCATCATCGAAAAGGGCGCGGCGGGGCTGAGTTTCGGCGCCGATGAAGAGAAGATGGGCTGGAACGCCCAACCGACCGCACAGGTCATTCTCGAGGGGGTGCGGGTGCCGGCTGAGGCGATGCTCGGCGGCACTGACGGCGAGGGCGGCGGCTTCGGCATCGCGATGAACGGCCTCAACGGCGGCCGGATCAACATCGCCGCCTGTTCGTTGGGCGGCGCACAAGCCGCCTACGACAAGGCCGCAACCTACGTCGCGCACCGCGAGGCGTTCGGCGCGGCACTGCTCGACGAGCCGACCATCCGGTTCACGCTGGCCGACATGGCCACCGCGCTGGAAACGTCGCGGCTGATGTTGTGGAGGGCGGCCGCCGCGCTCGACGATGGCGCCGAGGACAAGGTGGAGTTGTGCGCGATGGCCAAACGCTATGTCACCGACGCACGCTTCGACGTCGCCGACAAGGCCCTGCAACTGCACGGAGGTTACGGCTACCTTCGCGAGTACGGTCTGGAGAAGATCGTGCGCGACCTGCGGGTGCACCGCATCCTGGAGGGCACCAACGAAATCATGCGGGTGGTCATCGGGCGGGCCGAAGCCGCCCGAGTCCGCGCCAGCGCCTAGGTAGGGGCAGATGACGAAGACTCTCACGGTTGCGTTCCTGGGGTTGGGCCACATGGGCGGCCCGATGTCGAAGAACCTGGTCGACGCCGGCCACTCGGTGCGGGGCTTCGACCCGGTTCCGGCGGCCGTCGAGACCGCGAAGGCCAACGGCGTCGAGGTGTTGGACAGCGGCGCGGCCGCCGCCACCGGTGCCGACGTGGTGATCACCATGCTGCCGAACGGCGAGCTGGTGAAGCGCTGCTACGCCGAGATCCTGCCCGCCGCCGGCGAGGGCACGTTATTCATCGACAGCTCAACCATTTCTGTCGACGACGCCCGCGAGGTGCACGCGCTGGCCGGCTCGCACGGCTTTGCCCAGCTGGACGCGCCGGTCTCCGGTGGCGTCAAGGGCGCGGTCGCCGGAACGTTGGCCTTCATGGTCGGTGGCGACGCCGCAGCACTACAGCGAGCTCACTCGGTGCTCGAGCCGATGGCGGGCAAGATCATTCACTGCGGCGACGCCGGCGCGGGCCAAGCCGCGAAAGTCTGCAACAACATGGTGCTGGCCGTGCATCAGATCGCGATCGGCGAAGCGTTCGTGCTGGCCGAGAAACTCGGCTTGTCGGCCCAGGCACTGTTCGACGTCATCACCGGGGCGACCGGAAACTGCTGGGCGGTCCACACGAACTGCCCGGTGCCCGGACCGGTACCGTCCTCGCCGGCCAACAACGACTTCACCCCGGGGTTTGCCACCGCGCTGATGAACAAAGACCTCGCTCTGGCCATGGATGCGGTCAACTCGACCGGCTCGACCGCACCGTTGGGCAGCCACGCCGCCGATCTCTATGCCAAATTCGCGGTCACCAACGGCGACAAGGACTTCAGCGCGATCATCGAGACCCTGCGGGCGGGAGATCTCTGGTTAGAGAAGCCTTGAAAGCTAGCACGACCCGTAGTGTGCCTCGAGCTTGGGTCTAGCCGACATCGTCAGCCACGCGGGCTTCTTTAGCAGAAGGTGCGCGCAGCGACCTGCTAACCGCGGTCAGCGGAGAGACAAATTGACCGCCCCGCAATGCCCGCGAATGCGATTATCGCCGACCCGGGTCGCCCGTGAATTACTCAGCCACTGACGGGTCGACGGGGCGGAGCGAGTTCCGCCCATTGGTAGGAGCGGGAGCAGGCCGCATCGCGGACCGGCCTGCTTCCTTCGCCAGCATCACTCCAACGATTCGGCGGGCCCGCAAGGCAGCGGCATCCGCCTGGAACTCCACGCCGCCTCGCCATCCGTCATAGCCCGAGTGATCGGATGCCATCTCCAGTATGCCGGTGTCACGTCGGGCAACCTCGGCCAGAAACGAGCTCAGACCGGATCTCACCGCGTCACTATCTAGCGCGTAGTTACGCGAGCCCTGCATAAACACATGAGTCGATGCTTCGGTCTCGGGTGTGATGGCGTGGGTTCGGGTGGTGGTGTAGAGATCGCCATTCGCGGCTGTAATCTGCCAATACTGGCGATGGACCGCTGGGGAGACAAACGTGCCGCTCTCGCACCGCTTATACCTAACCCTGCGGTCGAGTCCGGTGGCGGCTGCCTCCCAGTCTGTTAGCTGTGCATCCGGCAAAAGACGGCTGTAGGACACGCTAGTTTCGGTGACTTCGACGTCGTTGAAGGCCGGCATGCTAGCGATTTCCGAAGGTACGTCGCGCCTGTGCAGGATGGGAGCGTAGCTGAAGTCCAGGTAGTGTTCGTGGATCATCATGTAATTAGCGTTCACTTGCCAGGCACTTGAGAATGTCGACCAAGCCGGGTCATTGACCCACGCCATGTTTGGCGGTTGGCTGCCCGCCGAGGCCGCCGGCGGACCCAGCCAGATCCACACGAATGGCGGCTCCTCGAGAACGGGGAACACGGGCACGCTCATCCCAGTCGGGACCTGCGGTTGGGTCGGCGTGGATACGCACTTGCCGTCGGTGTCGTAGGTACAACCGTGGTATCCGCAGACCAGCCGATCCCCGTCGACGCTACCGTGAGATAGCGGGAAGGCCCGGTGCGCGCAGCGGTTTTCAAAGGCGGTGACTCCGCCACCGGCAGCGCGCCATAGCACGACATCCTCGCCGAGCAGGCGGCGCCCCAGTGGCGATGCAGTTATCTCGTCGCAGGTGGCCGCAACATACCAACATTTCGTCGGGTAGTTGGGCTTCACAAGTCAAGCACCAACCTTTCGGTGCGTGAGCGCGACACACAGACCAGCATTACGTCGTCGGCAGCTTTCTCAGCATCGGTGAGCACCGAGTCGCGGTGATCCGGGGTTCCCTCCAGCACTCTGGCTTCGCAAGTACCGCAGGTGCCTTCATAGCAACTGCCCAAAATGGGGATGCCCGCGTCCTCAAGGACTTCCAGGATCAACTTGTCCGATGTCACCTCTAAAGTTACCCCCGAACGCTGGCACACCACCTCGAAGCGCTCAAGCGCTTCAGCGACCTGCTCGGCAGAGGGTGCCTTGGCGGCGAACCGCTCGATATGCAGTGTCCCTGTAGGCCAGTGGCCGCAGTGTTGCTCGACCGCGGCGAGCAGTGGCTCGGGCCCACAGCTGTACACCAAGGTGTTGTCTTCGGGGTCCTTAAGAAGCGATTCCAGGTCGAGAAGACCCCGTTCATCTTGAGGCCACACCGTCACCCGCTCGGGGTAGCGCTCGGCAAGGTCTTCTGCGAAAGCCATGGAAGCCCGCGTCCGTCCGCCGTAGAGAAGGGTCCAGTCGCCGCTTGCCCGCTGCACGGCCTCGATCATTGCGAGGATGGGGGTGATGCCAATACCTCCCGCGATGAACCGGTACTGCGGCGAATCGATAAGCGGAAAATGGTTGCGGGGTCCGCGCACGCGCACCGAGGCCCCCTCGTTGAGGTGCTCGTGAATGTACCGTGAACCGCCGCGACTGTTGGGATCCAGTAAGACCCCAACGCGCCATACCGTCGAATTTCGAGGATCACCACACAGCGAGTATTGGCGTGTCATTCCGTCGTTGAGAATTAAGTCGATATGGGCGCCCGGCCCCCAGCGCGGGAGTTCTACGTTTTCCGGATGGGCAAGGTCAAGCAACACCACGCCTTCTGCGGGTATGCAGCGGCGGCGCACAACCAGCTCGGTCGTGAATTCATGTACGTTAGCGCTGGGCGTGGTGGCGGCGGGCGCAGACATTGGTTACTTGCTCCGATCCGCGAGGTGGCAGTAAATCAGTTCGACTCCAGTCGAATTGCACTTTGTGTTGGTCGGCCAGGTGCTATAGCGGCGTGGGCGGTGGTTGGCTGGCATCCGACAGTGGCGGCAAATAAATGGTCTTAAATACCTGGAACGCCTGCAGTCCCTCCGGACCGAGTTCGCGCCCCATCCCGCTTTGCTTGATGCCGCCGAACGGGGCGACGGGATCGTTGACGTAGTGATTGACACCGACGGTCCCTGACCGAACACGGCGGGCGACGTTGGTCGCGCGTTCGGGATCCGATGACCACACCGATCCGCCCAGGCCGTAGACACTGTCATTGGCGATTGCCACGGCTTCCTCTTCATCGGAGTAAGGGATCAACGACAGGACCGGGCCGAAGATCTCTTCGCGTGACACTGTTGCGTTGTTGTCCAAGTCGGCGAAAATGGTGGGTTCGAGAAACCAGCCACGGTCAAACGGTCGTTTGCCGCCGGTGGTCATTCGGGCGCCTTCACTTTGACCTTTCGCGATGTAGGCTTCGACGCGCTCACGGTGCTGCTTCGACACCAGCGGACCGACCTTGACCTCGGGGTCGAGAGGATCGCCCACCTTCAGTGAGTGCGCCAATTCGGTGATGGTGTCAACGATTTCGGTGTAGCGGCTACGGGGCGCCAGCACTCGGGTGTTGAGCCAGCAAATTTGGCCGTTGTTGAGCAGGGTAACTCCGAAGAACTGCTCGATCGAGGCGCCTAGGTCGGCATCGTCGAGGACGATTGCCGCAGACTTGCCGCCGAGTTCGAGGGTCACTGGCCGCAGCAGCCGCCCGCAGGCTTCGGCGATCCAGCGGCCCGCGGCGGTGGAGCCGGTGAACGAGATCTTGTCGACGCCGGGGTGCTCGACCAGATAGGCTCCTACTTCACGGCCGCCGGGCACGATGTTGAGGACACCCTCGGGTAGGCCCGCTGCGGCCGCGGCCTCGGCCATGAGGAATGCGTCGAGCACCGTTTCCTCGGCCGGTTTGAGCACGACAGAGCAGCCGGCTGCCAACGCGGGTGCGAGTTTCAGGAACGAAATCCCTTGCGGGACATTCCACGGCACGATCACACCGACGACGCCGATGGGCTGTTTGGACACCAGCGCTGCGCCGCCGAGCATGCCGGGACGCGATTCCTCAAAAGGGGCACTGGTCATCAGGTCGCTGTAGTAGCGCACCAGCAGCGGCGGAAACCCGGCCTCGAACTGCTGGGCGAGCCAGATCGGCATCCCGTTCTGCATCGACACGCGCCGCGCGGTTTCGGCGCCGCGAGCTTCCAATTCCACCGCGAACCTCTCGAGGACCTCGGCTCGCTCCTTCGGATCCCAGCTCGCCCATCCGTCGGCGGCGTCGAACGCCGTCCTGGCCGCTGCGACGGCAGCGTCGATGTCGGCCTCGCGGCCCCTGGGTACCGAACCGATCCGGTCTTCGGTGGCCGCGGAATGGACTTCGATGGTGTCGTGGCCAGCAGGCGCGGCCCACGTACCGCCGATGTAAAGCTGGGGATAATCAATTGTGGTCATGGTTATTTCAGCCGATCAGGTGATGGTGAGCTTGGTCGGCAAGTACATCAGGACGCCGATGAAATTCGTCTGTGATGTCCCTGCGGGTGCGAGCACCTCGAATTGACTTCAGGAGGGGCAGCAGTTCTTCCAACATCACCTGCGAGTCCCGTTCTGGCCCTCGGGTGATCTCATCGTGAAGAATGGCTGATCTAGTGGTCGTCACTGATATCTTCTTTCTACTGCCTTGAGCGACCTAAATGGCCTGTCCGCGAGACGTATTGGGCGGGCGTTCTGATTTAAATTTTCCATCGCCAGGGCTCCTTTGTGCGTCACCATGACGGGGGGTCATCTCTCCCGCGTTGGGGGTAAATGGGCGCCCACGGTCAGCACTGTCGAGAGTCGGCTTTGCTGAAGGACAATTCAGATGCCACATCAATCCGTCGGACAGCTGCCGGTTGTCCATTGCCGAATAGCGCTGATGTCGTTCGCCGGCAAAGGGATGCAGGCACGCGGGGCGTCACTGCGCCTGCGGGAGGGGACCTCCAAATCATGGTGCTTCGCTTTTCAACGACAACACCAGGTTTGACTTCGTTCCGTCGCCGAGGGGCACAAGCTGTGCCGAGCAGCTGCATTTCGACGAGGCGGTGCTGTCGATCGACGCGTGGTGTGCTGCCGGCCGATGACCTCAACAAGGAGTGCCCGATCTTGCACCGGCATGTCCGCGAAGGAGAAGGGTGGTTTGAACGCACTTTGGTGGCACGTGATGCCGAGGGTGGCACGCAGCGCGCACACGAGTTCGTCGATCCCCGTGCGAATTCAGGGGCGCGATGGGGGTCGAGCCCGCCGAGTGAGTAACCCCTAGATCAGGGTTACGTCGAAGTCGAAGAAGGTGGCGACTTTCGGACCGTCAAGCCTGACCTTGCTGGTGTCGCTGAGTTCATCGACCGTGGCCATTCGCGCGCAGATAGCGATACCGCAGCCGCGTCAGTTCTCGATCCGAAGAGATTGGGTAGGGCACCTCTCCACCGCATCACGGGCGACCTCGACGGCCTCGTCGTCCTCGAGGTCGCCCTTCAGCACTTTTGTCTTGCCATCGGCTTGGACTTCGAACATTTCGGGATCGATGCCCTCGCAGATTCCTATTCCGGTGCACGTGGTGCGGTTCACTACGATTCTCACTCCGCCTCCCGTGTGTCATCGCCGAAAAGGACGCGTCGCCTGCTGAACTGTAGGTGGCGTACCGACATCAGCGGCGTTCGGGTGTCCAGGTGACGGGCAGCCGCTTGATGCCGTTCATAAAGTTTGACAGCAACGGCTCTGGTTCTCCTACTTCCAAATTCGTCATCCGGGTATAGATCTGCCGCATCTGGGCTTTTAGGACTTCCCTGCCCAGCACGTGACCGAGGCAGTAGTGCGGGCCGCCGCCGCCGAATGCCTGATGCGGATTATGCTTGGCGGACCGGCTGATGTCGAAGGTGTTTGGGCGGTCGAAGATCTCTTCGTCCCGGTTGCTGGCGATGTACCACAAGACCACCTTGTCGCCCTCCTTGATGGTCACTCCGTCTAATTCGTAATCCCGCAGGGCGGTGCGGCGGAAATGCATCAGCGGCGGCTCCATACGCAGGGCTTCGTTGACGGCGTTCTCGGCACGGCCTTCAAAGTCCTCCAGCAGGTAGGCGAGTTGGTCCGGGTTGTGCTGGAACAGCAGGGCAAGGTGAGCCATCGCGTGCCGGGTGGTGTCATTGGCGCCGCCCGCCAGCAATGCGAAGAAGACTCCGACCTCTTCGGTGGACAGTTTGTTGCCCTCGAATTGCGCCTGGGCCACCCATGTCAGCAGGTCATCGCCCGGATGCTTCTTACGTTCCTTGGCCAGCTCCAGTGCGACGTTGGCCAGTTTCTGGGAGGCGTCGGCGAACACCATCAAAGGTGATCCGATGTGGGCGTATTCGGGGTCGCTCCAGGACGCGAACTGTTCGGCGGCGTCCATTACGTATTGAATTTGTTCGGGGTCTTTGATGCCCATGAAGTTGGCGAATACCCGCCCGGGCACCTCCTTGGTGATCAGTTGGCAAAAGTCGCCCTCGCCGAGGGGGGCTACCCTGTCGATGATCTCTTCTACGATGCCGCCGATCTGGTCGACGATCCGGCCGATGTTACGGGGGGTGAAGGCGACGCTGACGATGTTGCGCATCTCGGTGTGCCGCGGCGGGTCGGTCACGATGAATGACAGCATCTCCACCAGTTGGGGGAAGTCATCGATGAACACCCCATCGGCGGAGCTGAAGACCTCCGGCTGGCGTGACACTTCTTGAATGTGGCGGTGTTTGACCACCGACCAGAATCCCTTGGCGTTGTCGAGGTTAGGATCGATGGCCTCGGGCGCGTCGTTCCAGCTGACCGGCCGGTTGGCCCGAAGCCACGCAAAGGTCCGATGATGTTCGGAGCGCGGCAGCGCCCAGAATGCCAACGTGTTGAGGTCGGTTCGGACGCCTTCCTCGGTTACTGTCATGATCGGTCCCATCCATCGTCCTGACCGCCGGACCCACACAGGATTCGGCCGCTTACCCAGACGACGCTAAGCCGCAGTGATCGCCCGCACATCCCTCGTCCGGGCTAATTTCAGTGCCCCGAGATAGGTGCTCGTCGAGGGCCGCATCGTGAGCCGTCCCATTCAGGGACAAAAAATGCCTCGTTGGGGAGATGCGCCCAATGACTGAAGCGTGACAACAATCGGTGACTTGGTCATGCGGGTGAGCGAGAGGCTCGGATGAGCTCGCCGCATGCGCATTCCGACGACGTGGAGGGGTTTGTCAGGTGAGGACGAAAGCCGCAGTCCTGTGGGGCGTGGGCGAGAAGTGGCAAGTCGAAGAGGTCACCCTTGACCCACCGGGGCCCAACGAGGTCATGGTCAAGCTGACCGCATCCGGTTTGTGCCACTCGGATTACCATCTGGTCAGTGGCGACATTCCGGTGCCGTTCCCGGTCATCGGCGGACATGAAGGTGCCGGTGTCGTGGCCGCTGTCGGCCCCGGGGTCACCGACGTCACCGAGGGCGACTCCGTTGTGTTGAGCTTTCTGCCGGCATGTGGGAAATGCTCGTATTGTGCGCGCGGCATGACCAATCTGTGCGACCTCGGCGCCGCGATCATCCAGGGTCCACAGCTAGACGGCACTTATCGGTTTCACGCGCGCGGTGCCGGGGTCGGCCAAATGTGTCTGCTGGGAACGTTTTCCGAATACACCGTCGTACCGATCGCGTCGGTGGTGAAAATCGACCCCGGTATTCGGCTTGATCGCGCCGCGTTGGTCGGCTGCTGCGTGCCTACCGGTTTTGGCAGTGTCGTCAACACCGCTCAGGTTCGGCCCGGCGATACCGTGGTCGTGCTTGGGGTGGGCGGGATTGGCAGCAACGCGATCCAGGGCGCGAAAGCCGCGGGTGCGCGGCATATCGTCGCGGTGGATCCCGTCGACTACAAGCGCGACAGGGCTGTTGAGTTCGGCGCCACCCACACCGCGGCCACGGTCGACGAGGCGCTCGGCGTGGTCGTAGAACGGACCCGTGGGCAGCTCGCAGACACTTGCGTCATCACCACCGACGTGGCCGAGGGCGCCTATGTCGGCCAGGCGCTAAGCCTGGTGGGCAAGCGCGGGAAGGTTATCGTCACCGCGATCGGACACCCGACCGAATTCTCCATCAGTGGATCGCTGTTCGAGCTGACGCTGTACGAGAAGTCCATCCATGGGGCGCTATTCGGGTCATCGAATCCGCGCCACGATATTCCCCGCTACCTTGAGATGTACAACCTCGGCCAGCTGAAGCTCGACGAATTAGTGACTAAGGAATACTCGCTCGACGACATCAACGAGGGCTACGAGGACATGCTGGCCGGCCGCAACATTCGTGGGCTGATCAAATTCTGAAGCAGCTCACCGCTCATCGAGGGGTGATGGGCAGTAGATCACGGGATCACCCGGTGATACTCTTTGAGCCTGTCTAGCAACTGGTTTCGCTCGAAGGCGATGCCAAGGCCCTCGGCGAAGATGCCGAAGACATCGCAGGTCGACTCAATTGCCAAGGACTGGCTGTGCTTCTGGTCGGCGCGGAGCAGACCGATCGGCTGGCTCAGGGATGTCGGTGGCGCGAGATAGGCTTTCCATTCGGTAAGGGCGACTAATGGGTTACACAGGGGGATTTGACCGGGGATCTCGGACCACTGTCTGCGCCACGGCGCACCATTTCGGCCCCCGTAGCGGACCGGTTAGTTGCGCGGATGCGAGTCTCACTTCGACCAATGTGTAGGCGAACCCTTCGTCGGCCGCCTGCGTGCCGTAGACCGAGCCATAGCCCGTGATGGATGCGAAACAACAAATGCGTTCGAACCACATAAAAATGAACTTCGCGACTGCCCGGTGGAAAAGGTCTGCCGTGGACGGGCCTAGTGGAGCCGCCCCAACGTGTACGGACGGAGAAGACCTCGGCGACCCGTAGGGCTAGGGCCGTGGCATGAGCACTTTCCGATCAAACCAGCAGTGCCGCAATCTGTCTGGCCCGTGCAACGTTCGACTTGTCGTCGCCGGCATCTAGACACTTGTTGAGCCTGCGACGTCCCGCCGATGGATGCGTTCGCCGCACAGTCGAGGCCGTCGTCGCCAACCCTGGGGTGGATCGCGTCGGTGTCGAGGAGTTCTTCAGCGGCTTTGAGGAGTTCGCGGGCTTGCTCGACGCTCCCATTTCAGTTGGCCTTCGCCAACTCGAGCACCTCGTCGAGGCCTTCACGAAGGCAGGTCGCGAACACTGTGGGTTCGGCGATGGCGTCGTCAAAGTTGACTGCAATGCAACATGTTCCGTCGTAAGTCAACATCGTGATCATGGCTGGGATGCCGGGTCGGGGACCCATCGGGTAGATGCGCGTTACGCGCGCGCCTGCGAGATATAGCGACCGGCCGATCGCGCCGAGGTTAGAAGCCTGTAGGTCGGATAAGCCAGTCATTCCGCCGGCTATGCGGGTGAGCGCAATCCTCGGCAGTCGGCTCAGCACCGGCGCGAGGAGGTCGAGAAATCCGAGCGCAGGCTCTAGGCGCGCGGCAGCAATGAACTTGTGGATAGTGGCGATACGAGTTTTGGGATCTGGCTCACCCGCCGGCGCTACGAACCGTGCACCGGCGAACTTATTGGCGCCCATCGGGTCATTGTCGGTCCGAAGGCTGACCGGTATCGCCATTGGTATGAAGTCAACTGGGAGAGATAGTCTTTCGTGGTAGCGACGTACTCCGCCGAGCAGACCCGCCAGGAATGCATCGTTGACTGAGCCCCCGCCGGCCCGTCCCGCTGCTTTAAGCTCAGCGAACGGCACGTCAAAGGTGTCCAGCCGATAAGCCGAACCGCTACCGGTCAACGCGGGGGAGTGGGGGGCGTCCGGCGATGTCAACACGCGCCGCAGCGACATCGCGAATTTTACGGCTTCGGTTACAGTTCCGATAGGGTCGCCGGCGAATCGGCCAGCGACGTGGAACGCTTCGCGCAACGCGTCCCCGGGCGCACTCACGACCTTGTCGGTCAACCGGTTTACCAGCAGTCCTTCTGGTGACTCCGTCCGTCGAGCCTCAGGTATCGGCCTATCGTCGGCAGGTCCGGGCTCCCGACTGTGCCCGTGGGCCAGATCCAACAATTGCAGCAGACCAATCCCGTCACTCAGACTGTGATGCGGTTTGAAAAGGTAGGCGGCCTGACCGCCGGTGATGCCGAGCACGAGCAGGGCCTCCCACGGGGGACGCTCGGGGTCGAGCGGGCGAGCCGCGAACTGTGCCGCCAGCGTCTGAAGTTCGGCTATCGACCCGTCGCCCGGTAGCCGTACCCGTTGCAGGTGATAGGTCAAGTCGAAATGTGGATCGGGAGACCACGCCGGTGGAACTAGCGGCAGCGTCGGTTCGACGACGCGTTCTCGCAGCCGCGGCACCCGTTGGGTGAACCGATCGTGGGCGGCCACTAGCCGATCCCAGTCCGGCTCGGTGTCGAGCAACTCAACGATCACCCCGGTCGAGCGGGTGCGGTAGTCGCCACCGGTGCGCCACATCAGCGCTTCCCAGGCGCTGAGGTCTTGGCCGCCGCCCCATGAGCTAAGCGTGTCAGCGTCGTTGCTGGGCATCGCCATCGCCCCCTTGCGTCGACGCCGTTGCATTATCGACGCTGTGGGTCACTTCCAGGATCAGTTTGGCGACTCGAGTCGGGTCGTCGGACATTGGGACGTGCCCGACGCCTGGGAGGCGGACCAACTCCGCCCCGGGTAGCCGTTCGATCATCGCTTCACCGAAACCGTTAAACGGCAACACCCGGTCACGGTCGCCCCAGACCAAGCGGACGGGGTAGTCGCGGTCCGCCGGGAGGGGTTGCACCTGGCAGCGCGGGATCGCGCGCAGAAGTGGCACCAGCGCGGGAGCGACACCGATGGCCCGGAACCACGCCGCCA
Organism: Mycolicibacterium vulneris; assembly: GCF_002104765.1. Classification (GTDB taxonomy): domain Bacteria; phylum Actinomycetota; class Actinomycetes; order Mycobacteriales; family Mycobacteriaceae; genus Mycobacterium; species Mycobacterium vulneris. The sequence continues at coordinate 135,546 of NZ_NCXM01000003.1, read as the reverse complement.
ACTCCTCCGGCGGCACATGATCGGGATGGGCGACCTGTCGGGACAATAGAATTCGACGCAGCACCGCATTGGACGCGATAGCGTCTGCGCGGGAGGTACACAGGGCCGCGGAACCAACCAAGAGCCCGATCCCGATGGCCCGCAACTCGGTACTACGTTGCGAGCGCCAGGCTCCTGCCGGGCTAAACAAAACCAACGAGCTGGCCCGGCCGCGGCGCGCGAGCTCGATTCCGACCCACCCGCCGAGAGAATTGCCGGCAATGTGCACCTTTGGCAGGCTCAACCGATCGAGTACCTCTTCAATCCCGTCGGCCAGCGCCTGAACCGAAGGCTCAGTTTGTGGATCCAGCGGCGGACCCCCACCGTGCCCGGGCAACGTCGGCACAATCACGTCGTGGTATGGCTCCAGAGATGGCAGGACCGGTGACCACGCCCGCCAAATGGCGGTGATGCCGTGGAGCAACAGCAAAGGCGATCCCCCGCCGCTGCGGTTAATGGGAGTCAGCTCCAGCGAAGGGATCACCGCATGGGGCGTGGTGCGGTTGTGGCGAACGAACTTGGCCGCCGTGGCGACGGCGCCCCCCACCAGCAGCACCGTGGCCACGGCGGTTACCCATTGTCGCGGGTTCTTCGCCATACCTGTTGTCCCAGCTCGCATCAGGGTGTCAGCACGGCCTCGAGGACCTTTCCGCGATGCTGGGCGGCCAGCGTGTCGTTGATCTGGTCCAACGGCGTCGTGGTGAGTAGCTTGTCGAGCGAAAACTCGCCCCGATCATGTAGGTCTGGCTGGCAGATGCCGACTCCGGTGAGCTGCACCATCACTTCATTGGGTGTCGGGTCTTTAAGCTCGACTTCGGTAAGGGCGAACGGTGTACTGACCTCCTGAGCCACCGCGGCTGGGATGTGCATCCGTTGCCTTCTCTCTTCTGCGGCGATTGGCCCGAAGCAGCACTGCCTGCGACGAGGAAAGTCGAGTGCGACCGCGTTGACCCCGGTGCAGCGAGTTTGGCTGAACAATCCGCGTCGCCGCGTCACCACATCGAGCGGTTCTCCACCCCACAGAAGAGGTATTTCGCCCCGACACTGTTGGCGGAGCCGGGTCGAGTCTTCATAGTGAGACGACCAGGCCGAGGTGGTGGTCGCAAGCCACCCGCCCCGGCGCCGTGTGGGTGTGCCTTTCCCCGTTTCAGGCATGCGGTGCGTGGTGTCGAGGTCGGGGTTTTAGCCACGGTCGCCCGCCACTGCGGCCTGGTCTATTTGCGGGCGGCGGATCGATCAGGACAGCGACGGCACAGGAATGGTGAAGTGAGAATCGTGCTGGACCCCACCAGCTGCGCCGGGATGAAGTTGGTACCAGCGCGGTCCCGGTGTAGGCGTCAACTGCGGATGCGTGATGTGAGATGGCCGGTACGACGCCCTCGGTGATCACCGTCGACCGGCTCATCGAGCAAATCAAGGCGGGGCCCAGCGGTCCGAAAGTCGCGGCCTTCTTCGACTTCGACGGAACTCTGATCCAGGGTTACTCAGCTGGCGCTCTCTACGCTCACCGCGCCCGCCATTTCGAACTCGGACCCGACGAGTTCGTGCGCACCCTACGTGCTGCGCTTTCAGGCCCCCTCGACGAAGCCGAGTTCGAAGACCTACTGGTGCAAGGGATCCGTGGTTGGGTGGGCCGCACTGAAGACGAACTGCTGGAGCTCGGCGACCAACTGTTCGCCCAAGAAATCGCCGGGGCGCTCTTCCACGGGGCGTGGCGACTGGTCCGCGCCCATCAAAACCGCGGTCACACCGTTGTCATCGCAACGTCGGCGACCCGGATGCAGGCACAGCCCATGGCCCGCGAGTTGGGTATTGATCACGTGTTATGCACCGAGCTTGAGACCGAGCAGGGTGTGCTCACCGGCGGACTAGTCGGACACACGCTATGGGGCAAAGGCAAGGCCGCCGCGGCCAAGGAATTCGCGCGACGGCAACGGATTTCGCTGAAAAACAGCCACGCCTATGCCAACGGCGACGAGGATGTCGCCCTGCTCGACGCGGTCGGGTTCCCGCATCCTGTCAACCCGGCACCGTTGCTGGCCCGCCATGCCGCAGAGCGCGGATGGGACGTCGCGCGGTTTCAGACCAAACGCGGCCGATTTCATCCGGTGGCGCTGGCCCGGACGACGGCGTTGTACGGCGGCTTCGGCGCGGCCGTGGGTGCGGGCGCCGTCGCTGGGGCGTTGACCTTCGACCGTCGCGGCGCAGTCGACCTCGCCACCTCTCTATTCGGCCGCATCGGTGGGTATTTGGGGAACATCCGTATTGAAATCACCGGTCAGGAGCACGCGACGCATCGCCCAGCGGTGTTCTTCATCAACCACCAGAGCACGCTGATTGACGCACTGGTCACGTCTAGGGTCGTGCAGCGGGGTTTCACCGTGGTAGCCAAGGCCGAGGTGAAGCAGATGCCCGTGCTAGGACAACTGCTGACGTTGGCCGACGTCGCCTTCGTCGATCGTTCCAACACGGCGAAAGCTATTTCAGCAATGGAGCCCGCGGTCGACAAGCTGCGTAAGGGCATTTCGATCGCAATGTCGCCGGAAGGCACTCGGTCGCTGAGTCCGCGGGTCGGCGAGTTTAAGAAAGGTGGCTTTCACCTGGCCCGCGACGCGGGAGTGCCAATCGTTCCGATCGTCATCCGCAATGCCGGCGAGATCATGTCGCGAAACGCTAAAGTAGCCCAGGAAGGCGCAATCGAGGTTGTTGTCCACGAAGCGGTTCCGACCACGGCCTGGACCAAAGCCGATCTCGATGAGTGGGTGCCCCGCATGCGCCAGCTGTACATCGACACACTTGATGAGTGGCCGGGCGTTGCGGCCGGTAAACAGTGGTCGGATGCGATCGCGAAAGCGTCGGTGGCGGCGCGAAGATGACGGTGTTGCCGGATCGCCTAACGCGGCTGCTGCACTTAACCGGGGCCGCTGCGACTGACGCGCCCGACGACGCCGAGGCTCTACTGAATTCCGACGGATTTCTCCGGGCCGTAGTGCGATTGGCATCACAGTTGGGTCGCGATGAAGCTGACGTACGAGCCGAGGCGGCCGACTACGTGCGCGAGATGGCGGCCACCCACGTTCCTGCCGTCGTCTGCGCCTGGAAAGCGGTGTCCGCATGGATGATCCGTGGCTTTCAGCTCGTCATCGACGACGACGAGCTAGCCAAGCTGCGGGCACTTGACCGCGACCACGCCCTGATCTTTTTGATCTCACACCGCTCCTACCTGGATCAGTTCTCGTTCCCACCGCGCCTTACGCAGGAAGGCATTTCGCCGACGTTCGGGCTGGCCGGTGCGAACCTCAACTTCTTTCCGCTGGGCACGCTGGCCAGGCGTAACGGGTTCATCCCTGTGCGCCGCGCGACGGCGGACATGCCCGTGTACCGGCTGGCCCTGCGCGCGCTCGTCGGCCAGATGGTGGCTAGCGGTCGCAACCTGGTGTGGTCGATCGAAGGAGGCCGGACACGCACCGGCAAACTACGCCCCCCGCGATATGGATTGCTGCGGTATGTGACCGACGCGGTCGAATCCGTCCGGTCGGAGCGGACCCTCGCTGTCCCGGTCTCGATCCTCTTCGACCAATTGCCATTGCACGAAGTCAAACTGATGACCGCGGAGTCGCGCGGACTTCCCAAAAAACCGGAGAACGCGCGCTGGCTGCTTAGTTACGCGCGCAGCCTGCGGCATCGCTTGGGACGCATCTACATCAACTTCGGGTCGCCGGTGTCGTTGCATGCGCGAATGGTGGCATTGCGCGCCGACGGATTGACCGACCGGCAGGTCGTCGAACGCATCGCGCTGGACATCTGCCACCGCATCAACCAGGCCACCCCGGTAACTGCGACGGCCGCCGTGTGCGTCGCGATGCTCGGCGAAGCACGCGGCCTGACCCTCGACGAAGTATGCGCCACCGTAGCGCCGCTGGCCCGTTACTTGCGCGCCCGGGGGTGGCCCGTCGCCGGGGGTGCGGACCTGACCGACCGCGCCACGGTGTCGCAAACGCTGCACGCCTTGGTCGGCTCCGGCGTGTTGACCTGCTACTCCGAGGGGCCGGCGAAGGTGTGGGGGATCGGCGGCGACCAGCATTTGATTGTTGCGGTTTACCGCAACAGCGCGATCCATGTTCTGGTGATGAGAGCGATCGCCGAACTGGCGTTGCTGGCGATCGTGCGGATACCGGGAGCCACCAAGCGCACCGGATGGGAGAAGGCGCTAGCGGTTCGCGAACTGCTCAAATTCGATTTTTTCTTCGCCGGACGTGCTGAATTCGCCGATGAACTGTGGAATGAGTTTGCGACCATGACCGGACGCCGCCATGACCCGAGCGCGCCGCTCGATACCGAAGAGGCCGCACGGAGTTTGCATGAAAGCGACCTGCTGGTAGCCCATCTCGTGCTCAGACCGTTCATTGACGCCTACCGCGTGGTGGCCGAGGAGTTAATGAACCTCGGTCCAGCTCCCGACATCGACAAAGAGCAACTGCTCACGAAGTGCCTTCGTCTGGCCCGGCAGTGGTCACTGCAGCACCGGATCACCGAGGAATCGGTGTCGGGGGAAATGTTTGCCACCGCCTTGAAGATGGCGCGACACCGCGGCCTTCTCGATGCAGAAGCCGCCAGACATGTGCTCATGGATGGTCGGGCAGCCCTCGTCACCGAGCTCGAGGACCTGCAGCAGTCGATCGATGAACTGGCGCGGATGCGTCGGAATTTGCGCCGGTCTGACACATGCCGCGGCAACCCGGGGTTCCACGACCGATGACCCTTTTGGTAATATGGTAAGACCATAAACTTGGCCGGGCAGATGGGCCCGGGGCTTTCAACGAGGAGAGGCGCTCGATGACCGAATTCACCGACATCACCTACGAGGTCGACAACGGCCTCGCCTGGATCACGATCAACAGGCCCGAGCGGTACAACGCGTTTCGGGCGCGCACCCTCGACGAGCTGATCCGGGCCTTCAAATTGGCATGGGGCAGTTCGGAAGTCGGGGTGATCTGCCTGACGGGGGCGGGCGAGAAAGCCTTCTGTACCGGAGGTGACCAGAAGCAGCGCGCCGAAACCGGCGACTACGGACCATCGGAGACCGGCCTGTTCGAGGTGGATACGCTGCATCGGGTCATTCGCGACGTGCCGAAGCCTGTCATCGCTGCGGTGAACGGGTTCGCGATCGGCGGCGGCCATGTATTGCACGTGCTGTGCGACCTGACGATCGCCGCCGACAACGCGGTATTCGGCCAGAACGGCCCCCGGGTTGGCTCGTTTGACGCCGGCTTCGGCACCGGCTTTCTGGCGCGCATAGTGGGAGAGAAGCGCGCCCGCGAGATCTGGTTCTTGTGCCGCAGGTATTCGGCGGAGCAGGCAGCCGAGTGGGGACTGGTCAACAAGGTGGTGCCGGCCGATCAGCTCAAGTCGGAGGTGCGGGCATGGGCCGACGAAATCCTGGCGCTTTCGCCGACCGCACTGAAGGTTCTCAAGCAGTCGTTTAACACCGACACCGAACAGTTCGCGTCGGTCGGTCAGATGGCGTACTCGACCCTGAAGATGTTCGGCGAAACCGCCGAAGCTCAAGAAGGCATTACCGCTTTCAACGAGAAGCGAGTGCCCGAGTTCGCTGCCTATCGCGGCAACTGAGCATGTTCACCGTTGAGCAGCTCGAGTTCGCCGCGGCGATCGAGCGATTCTGCGCCGACACCTGCGCCACCGCCGAGCAGCGAGCGCAGCTGACCAAGGGTCTGTCCAACAGCCCCGAACTGCTGCAGCGGCTGGCCGAACTCGGCTGGTTGGGTGTGTCGGTCCCCGTCGACTACGGGGGTGGTGGAGCAGGGATGGTCGAGGAGTGCATCTTCCTCGAGGAGACTGCACGCGGTCAGGCACCGATCCATGCTTACGGCACTGGGCTGACCGCGGCACAAACGTACTTGCGACACGGCACCGAATCACAGAAAAAGGAGGTTCTCGGCAACCTGTGCGCCGGCCATTTCGAGGCGATCGCATTGTCCGAGCCTGGTGCCGGATCCGATCTGGGTGCGGTGCGGACCCGGGCGGTACGCGACGGTGACTCCTTGGTCGTCAACGGCCAGAAGACCTGGATCACGGCCGCGCACTTGGCCGATCATCTGCTGGTGCTCACTCGCACCGATCCCAATGCCGGAAAGCACCACGGCCTAACCTTGTTGTATCTTCCCACCGCGACGCCCGGACTGGACATCAAGGCGATCCAGACCATGGACGGCCACACCGTCAACGACGTCTTCTTCACCGACGTCGTCGTTCCCGTCGACAACGTGGTCGGCGAGATCGGCGACGCTTGGCACCGGCTGATGCGCGGACTCAACGTGGAGCGGCTGATCATCGCGGCAATGTCGCTGGGCGCCGCACGCCGCTCGCTGGAGGACACCATCGCCTATGTCCGCCAACGCGAAGCGTTCGGGCGTTCCATCGGCAGTTTCCAGGCGGTCCGTCATCGCCTGGCGGATCTGGCCGCTGAGATCGAATGCTGCCGCGCCTACGCCTATCAGGTTGCCGCGCAGATCGACGCCGGTCTGGAGGACCAGCTCGCGCGCGAGGGCTCGATCGCCAAACTCAAATGCACCGAGGTGGCCAAGCGGGCCGCACTCGAGGGTGTGCAGCTCATGGGCGGCAACGGCTACGCCGTGGAATTCGGAATGGAGTTACAGGTGCGTAAGGCGTTGGCGCCCCCTATTTACGGCGGCGCCAACGAGATTCAGCGCGAGATCATCGGCAAGAGCCTGGGACTGTGACGCGCATCTTTGATCCTGAAGTGCTGCAGGGCAAGCGCATCCTCATCACCGGCGGCGGTACCGGACTGGGCCGTGGAGTGGCGGCCCGCCTGGTCGCGCACGGCGCGCAGGTGCATCTGTGGGGACGACGAGAATCCGTGCTGGCCGAGGCCGCCGCAGAGATCTCTGCCGGTCACTCAGGCAGCGCCCATTACCAACCTGTCAACGTCCGCGACTTTGACCAGGTCACCGCCGCGGTGGCAGAGATCTGGCATCGGCACGGAGCCTTGACCGGCTTGCTGAACAACGCTGCCGCGAATTTCATCGCACCAACGGAAAGCCTGAGCTCACGTGCTTTCGACGCCGTGACCTCGACGGTGATGAGCGGTTCGTTCAACACCACGCTGGCGGTCGGCCGGCGCTGGATCACCGAGAGCGTGCCCGGATCGGTGCTTTCAAATTTGACGACATGGGTATGGAGCGGTTCGGCGTTCGTGGTGCCGTCGGCTATGGCAAAGGCTGCAGTACATGCGATGACGATGTCGTTAGCGGTCGAGTGGGGCCGATATGGCATCCGACTCAATGCCCTTGCGCCAGGGCCGATTCCGACTGAGTACGCATGGGAAATGCTCAATCCCACAGATAAGAGCGCTGTCGGTGCCACTCAATCCGAGCAAATACCACTGGGCCGCCCAGGCACGATCGACGAACTGGCGAACTTGACGATCTTTGCGTTCTCCGACGCTTGCGACTACCTGACCGGTGAGACCATTGCGATGGACGGTGGGCAGCGGCTGGCCGGGCCCAACACATTCGCCGGGCTAACCGCAATGACCGACGAGGACTGGGCGGCCGCGCGGGAGCGCAGCAAGGCGGCATCGGAAACCGCCAAGGCCGCCCGTTCGGTGTAGCTGATCGGACAACGATGACAGAAGCATCGACTGCGGCGGCCGAGTGTGATGTGTCTTTGGTGAGCATGGGCACAGCAGTGATCATTGCTCTGGCCGGATTCGCTTCTGCAGTAACAGGTTTCGTGATAGACAACGCGGCGATGATTGACACGGGCATGCTAGTCGGCACATCCGGCTCAATCGCGGTCAACGGGCTAGGCAAGGCGCTGCACCGATGGCGTCGGCGCAGCGTAGAGCGGACGTCACGGGGGTCCGATCCACCCTTGATCAGAAAGGTGCGCAGTGCGAGTCATTTCATCCATCGAGGAAGCTGTTGGGGCCGTCGGTCAAGAGCTGGGTGTCAGCGACTGGACAGGCGTCGACCAACAACGCATTGACGCGTTCGCCGATGTCACAGGGGACCACCAATGGATCCATGTCGATCCGGAACGAGCGAGTAGCGAAAGTCCCTATGGCGCAACGATAGCCCACGGATTTCTAACGCTGTCCCTCATTCCGGCGTTGAGTAAGCATAATTACCGCGTGGACAACGCGAAGATGGGGATCAACTATGGCCTCAACCGGGTGCGGTTCCTCGCGCCGGTGCCGGCAGGTAGCCGTGTCCGGGTCCGCTCTGAGATACTCGCCGCCGCCCAGGTCAACGACTCCACGGTTGACCTGACCGTGCGGCACACCGTCGAGCTTGACGGCTCAGCTAAGCCAGCCGCCGTGGCCGAGCTGATCGCGCGGATGGCGTTCTAGCGCCGCCGCGACGTGCGACCCGAGCACACGCCCGTCGAAGATGGGATGTGACGCGTGCGACATCGGACGTCAGGCCCGGCCGGCTGCGTTCGGCAGCCGCGAGTAATAGACTGACCGTACGTTAGGTCTTACCTTTATGCCAAAGCGTAGACGGACGGAGCGGTCATGGAACCAGACGGGTCGGCTCTGGCCTCGACACGGTCGAGCGTGTTGTTCAAGCCGATGGATGTCCCCAAGGCGTCTGATGTGTTGGCGCGTGAGCTGCGCGAGCGGATCCTTTCCGGCGAACTAGTCGAGGGGACCGCACTTCCTGCGGAGCGCGAGCTGGTCAAGCAGACGCAGATGAGCCGGGCCACGGTGCGAGAAGCGTTACGGATCCTGGAGGTGCAGAACCTGGTCCGGGTCAGGGCCGGCCGGGCCGGCGGCGCCTTCGTCCAGCGCCCAACGAGCAAATCGATGGCGAACTCGGTAAGCATGCTGATCCGCGGCCAGCGGATCAAGCTGGCTGACCTGATGGAGACGCGCGAGGCATTGGAGCCGTTCTGCGCTGAACTGGCCGCGCGCAACCGCACCGATGACGACCTCGCGGTGCTCGACCGCGCCAATGACGACATCGCCGATCCCGACGCTGATTTACCGGCGTTTCTGCAAGCCAATCTCGACTGGCATGTAGGGGTGGCTGTCGCCGGTCACAACGAATTGTTGATCGGGTTCATGACCGCGTTGTCGCAGGCGATCTACGCCGGAACCGAGAACCCCGCGTTCGTTGACGAAGACGTGCGAGCGGTCACCCAGCGCGCGCACCGATCGATTACCGTGGCGATCCGCAGCCGCGACGCCGAGGCGGCTGGCCGGCGGATGCGTCGCCATGTGCACAGCTACGCCAAAGCCGCACTGGCGGTGGATAAACGTGAGGCGATCGACGTCGACGACTGACCGATGGGCCGTGCGGGCCGAAGGTGCCCACGCTCCACCGCTAAGTTCTTCGGCGTTGGTCGTCGACAAGGGGTGTCGATGTTGCCGCCGTCACGGCACGGCGGGAAGCGCAAGGGGTGGTTCGGTTTTCGCGACAACTTCGTCCACGCTGACCCCCGGCGCCGTCTCGATCAGATGAAGACCGTCGGCGGCAACGTCGATGACGGCGAGATCGGTGAAGATACGGTTCACACAGCGCTTACCGGTCAGCGGCAGCGTGCAGTGCTCGACGATCTTCGCGCTGCCGTCCTTGGCGGTGTGCTCCATCATCACGAAGACTCTTTCCACGCCGTGCACGAGGTCCATCGCCCCGCCCATGCCCTTGATCATCTTCCCGGGGATCGTCCAGTTCGCGAGGTCGCCGGCGGCCGAGACCTGCATGGCCCCGAGCACCGCGATGTCGAGGTGACCGCCGCGGATGATTCCGAACGAGGACGACGAGGAGAAAAACGACGCCCCTGGCAGCGTGGTGACGGTCTCCTTGCCGGCGTTGATTAGGTCGGCGTCGAGGTCCTCGCGCCGCGGATACGGCCCGACACCGAGAATTCCGTTTTCCGAATGCAAGACGACGGTGATGCCAGCGGAAATGTGGCTTGGGATCAGGGTGGGCAACCCGATGCCGAGGTTGACGTACTGCCCGTCGCGGAGCTCGGCGGCGACCCGCGCCGCCAGTTCGTCTCGTGTCCAGGTCATAAGGTGCCGCTCCCCCCCACAAACGGGAAGTCCCCCCACCCCATCGCTTCGATCTGCATCGTCGCCGGCGTGCTCATGGCCGTATCGTCTCCTTCTCGATCTGCTTCACCGGGTTGGGCACATGCACCACCCGCTGCACATAGATCCCGGGGGTGTGTACCCGGGCGGGGTCAATCTCGCCGGGCTCGACCAAATGCTCAACTTGCGCGATGGTGATCCGTCCCGCTACCGCGCAGTCTGGATTAAAGTTAGCCGCCGCCGCGTGATAGACCAGGTTGCCGTGCCGGTCGCCTTTCCAGGCGTGCACGAGTGCGAAGTCAGTCCGGATGGCTCTCTCAAGCACGTAAGTGATCCCGTCGAATTCGCGGGTTTCTTTCGGCGGCGAGGCAAGTGCCACCGTACCGTCGGGGTGGTAGCGCCACGCCAGGCCGCCGTCGGCCACCTGCGTCCCAACCCCTGTGGACGTGTAGAAGGCGGGAATCCCGGCCCCGCCGGCGCGCAGCCGCTCGGCCAGCGTGCCCTGCGGGGTCAGCTCCAGCTCAAGCTCACCAGCCATGTACTGCCGAGCGAATTCCTTGTTCTCACCGACGTATGAGTTGATAGTGCGCCGAATCCGCTTGTGTTCCAACAACACTCCCAAGCCGATCCCATCCACGCCCAGGTTGTTCGAGACCGTCTCAAGATCGCGGACTCCGAGCTCCAGCAGCGCCGCGATCAGCGCCTGAGGGATGCCGCACAGCCCGAACCCGCCCACGGCCAGCGACGACCCGTCCGTCACGTCGGCAACAGCGCCCGCCGCCGTTGTCACGACTTTGTCCATCGTCACAACCCTTCTCGTTCGCGCGGCACTCAAGTTGGCCGTCGGTCTTAGCTTTTGGGCATGCCGAGAATGCGTTCGGCGACGATGTTGCGCTGAATGAAGGTCGACCCTCCCGCGATCGCAGTGCCGCGGGCTTGATAGGCGAGCCGCAGCCAACGTTGGTCGCCAGCTGGCGCCTCGGAGGCACCCTTCTCGGCAAGCGTGAACTGCCCACCCATCTCGTCGAGTTCCAACCCGAAGTCGGCGATGTCCTCCACCAGCGGGCAGAAGAACAGTTTCCCGATCGAGGTGACGGGGCCTGGGGGCCCGGCACCGGCCGCTCCGGTGATGACCCGCTGTCCGATCAGGTAGTGCACGAGCGCGCGCCCGTACAGATCTGCGATCCGTTGCCGCACCAGCGGGTCGGTGCCCAGTGGGTTGTCGTGGGCCGTTGTACGAGTTGAGATTTGGCGGATCAAATCGTTGACCGCACCGGCGGTGTTCACCCTGCCGGTGGCGATGGCCACGCGCTCGAACGCCAAGGTGCCCATGGCGACCTGCCAGCCGCCGTCCACCTCACCGAGGACGCCGCCGTCGGGGATGAACACTTCGTCGAGGAACACTTCGTTGAATTCGGCCTCGCCCAGCATGTGCGCCAGGGGACGGACTTCGACGCCCGGGGTGTCCATTGCGAGCAGGAAGTACGTGATTCCGTGGTGCCGCGGTCCGCCGCCGGTGCGGGCGAGCAGGATCGCGTGCGCGGCCAACTGGGCGCGACTGGTCCAGATTTTCTGGCCCTGGATTCTCCATCCCCCATCAACCTTGGTGGCGGTGGTGCGCAACGAGGCCAAGTCCGAGCCGGCCTCGGGCTCGGAGAACAACTGGCACCAAATCTCGTCTCCGGTCAGGATTGGTTTCAGATAGCGTTGCTGCTGAGCCGGAGTACCGAATTCGATGATCGTGGGACCCGCGAAATCCTCGCCGATGATATTGAGCCGCTCTGGGGCGCCGGCGCGATCGAGCTCCTCATTGAAGATCGCACGCAGCTTGGCATCGGCGCCGCCGCCACCGTATTCCTTGGGCCATGAGAGCCCCGCATATCCGGCGTCGTAGAGCAACCGTTGCCACGCACGCCAATACTCCAGCTTGTCCTCAAGGCGCGCGGGCTCGTGTCCGCCGAGCCGCGGCAGCGTGTCCTGTAGCCATACCCGCGCATCGGCACGGAATTCGGCCTCGTCGGGAGAGTCTCTCAGTTCCATCAGGGGGTGCCCGCCGTTTCCCGAGACCGCGTGCGTTCCTGCTGCAGGCGGCGTTCGATGTCTTCACGCAACTCGTGTTTGACGATCTTGCCGGTTGCGGTCATCGGGAGCGAGTCGACAACGACCACGCGCTCCGGTGTCTTCTGAATCGGCATCCCCTGCCCGAGCAAGTATTCGCGCAGTTCCTCGACGGTCGGGGGTTCATGTCCCGGCTTGCTGACCAGGTAGCAGCACACTCTTTCACCGAGCCGTTCGTCAGGCATGCCCATTACCGAGTACGCCTGCAACGCGGGATGGTGGGCTAGGTGCTCCTCGATCTCACGCACACTGATGTTCATTCCGCCGCGAATGACGATGTCTTTGGTTCTGCCGGTGACTCGCACATATCCGTCGTCGGTCATCCTCCCGAGATCTCCTGACCGGGAGAAGCCGTCCTTGGTGAACAGCGTCCTGGTCTCGTCGGGATTTGCCAAGTACTCGATCATGTGGGCGGGTCCGCGATAGGCAATGTCACCCTCGGTACCGCGTGGCACTTCGTTCCCGGTGTCGTCGACGATCTTGACGGTGGAGCCCGGTAGCGCCTTGCCATCCGACGTCAGGGCGCGTGACGCCTCGTCTGTGACCGAACATGTTGTGGTCACCAGGTTTTCGCTGCGCCCGTACAGGCTGAGCACTCTCAGCTTGGGCAGGGCCGCGTTGGCCTGCTGGACGATCGCTGCGGGGATCGGTGCGCCTGCGCATGTCCACAGCCGCAACGTGGACAGGTCGTGGCGCTCGGGGTTGTACTCAGATAACAAGGTGTGCAGGAAGGTGGGGGCTGTGACCGCCGCGGTACAGCCGAAGCGCTGAATCTCGTCGATCCCGCGGGCCGGATCCCACCTGTCCATGAGGTGTGTCGAGGCCCCTGCAAGCATGGGTACCAAGACGCTGGTGACCAGCCCAGTGGTGTGCGAAATGGGGGAGGGGCCGAACTGGACATCGGTCTCGGTGTAGCCGAATGGTTCGACGAGTGCACGCGAACCCGCACAGTAAGTGTTGAACGTGTGTACGCATCCCTTTGGGCGCGATGTGGTTCCGGAGGTATAGACGATGACGAAGGGGTCGTCTGGGTCGGGCGGAGCGTTGAGTTCCTGTCTCGCGCTGTCGTCGTTAGTGTCGGCCTCCAGCTCGTCGAGCGTGAAGACGTTGGCATCGGCATCGGCAACATCTGCGGCGGCGCTGTCCGGCCGGACGACGACGATCGTAAGTTCGGGATGCTCTTGGCGCAGACCAAGATACATGTCCAGGTAGCCGAATTTGCCGAAGGTTGCGGCTGTGAACACCGTCCCTGCGCCGGCATGAGAGAGCACGTAGCTGACGTCGTCGCGCCGATAGATCGGCATGATCGGGACCATGATGACGCCGAGTCGCGACAGCGCCGTCAGCACCTGGATGAACTCAACCCAGTTGGGCAACTGCACGGCCGCAGTGTCACCGCGCCGCAAGCCTCGCCGCTGTAAACCGACGGCCAACCGTTGGCCGGCGTCGAGGAGTTCACGAAACGTCAGCGATCTAGTCCCATCGGTCGCGAACACCTTGTCGGGAGTTTCCCGGACCCGCCGGACCAACATGTCGTGAAACGTCTCAGTGGACCACAGCCCTGCGCGGAAGTATTCGTCGATTTCCTGCTGGCTGTAGCGGGTGGTGTGGCGGCTCGGCTTCATTGCGCTGGTCCTCAGTTCTCGGGATACGCCGTGGGAAAATGCGCCGCGGCGTAATCCTTCAAATCATAGAATGGTCAGACCGTAACAGCAAGGTTCGGCAACGTGACGGCGAACGCTCAAGCGTTGCGCCATCGCGGCGGACGCTTCTCCTTGAAGGCCTGGACCCCTTCGGCCAAATCGTCAGTAGTGAACGCGAGGGCGAGTTGGGCTTGCAGATAGTCCAACGCCGAATCCAGCGGCATATCCCGCGTCGCCGCCAACGCCCGCTTGCCCATACCGAGCAACAACGGTGATTTGCCGGCGATGTCGCCGACCCATTGGTGCAGGGCGCCGTCGAACTCTCCGTCGGGCACCACCTTATTGACCAGGCCAGCGGCGGCGGCCTCGTCGGCACTGACCAGCCGACCTGTCATCATCAGCTCGTTAGCAAGCAGGCGCCCGGTGGCGCGGAAGATCAATGCCGAGATCATGAACGGAAAGGCCCCGACGTTGATCTCGGGGCAGCCCAGTCGGATGGATGCCTTGGCGATGATCAGGTCACAGGCCAACGCGATGCCCAGAGCGCCGGCCAACACATCGCCGTTTGCCGCACAGATCACCGGCTTGTCGATTCCGGTCAGGGTGCGGAAGAGGGCGGGAAAGCGTCCCAGGCCAGCATATTTGGTGATCGTCGCGCGATCGTCGGCGAATGCGTCGAGGTTGCCTCCGGAGGAAAAGACCCGCGGGTGAGACGACGTCAGCACGACTACCCGGACGCGTGAGTCGGCTGCTGCGCGTCGCAGTGATGCGCTCAGTTGATCCAGCAGGGCGTCCGACAGGGCATTGCGCCGCGCGGGGTCGTTCAGCGTCAGGTAGGCCGCCAGCGCATCGCTGCCGGGGGCGGCGGCCTCGAGCCGGTAGGCGACCAGTTCGGTTGGTTCGCTCACTCTGCTCCCCTAGCCGTGTCTTAGTACGCATTTGCCGAACGCGCGTCCATGCTCGAGGTGTTCGTGTGCTTCGGCGGCTCGGTCCAGCGGGAACTCGCGGTCTATCGCCGGTGCGCGCACGGAGTACCGATCGAACATCTCGAGCAGCCCAGCGAAGTCTCTGCGGCTGCCCATGGTTGTCCCGAGCAGATCGAATTGACCGAAATAGAAGCGGCGAATGTCTATATCGGCGGTCTGTGCGGCGTTCGCGCCGAGTACGACCAGCCGGCCGCCGGGGCGCAGTGCGCGTAGCGATTCGTTCCAGCGGCCGACGGGGTCGAGGATTAGGTCGAACCCGGCCTTGTCTGGCGACGTGGCAAGAGCGTGCTCCGGCCATCCCCGTTCGCTGTGCAACACACCATCGCGGGCTCCCGCGGCCACCGCGCGCTCGATGGTGTCGGCCGAGGAAGAGGTCACCGTAATATCGGCACCGACCGCGACCGCGAGGGCGATCGCCGTGGTGGCGATTCCACCACCGGCGCCGACCACCAGCATCGACTCACCTCCTCGTAGCCGTCCGCGGACAAACAACGCACGAAACGTCGTCAAACCGACCAGCGGCAGCGCTGCGGCCTCGGCCCAATTCAGACCACGGGGTTTGGGCGCCACGCAGTCGGCCGGCACGCTGACAAGTTCGGCGTAGGTCCCCGGCGTGTGGTCGCCCAAAATCTCCCAGCCATTGCCCGGTGCCTCCTCCCGGTCGCCCCAGTTCAGCGACGGCAGAATCACCACTTCCTCGCCTGTGTCGGTACGTATGCCAGCTCCGTCGGCGCCAATGACGTGCGGCAGCGGTGAACCATAGCGTCCCTGGCGAACTAAGACGTCATGCCAGTTCAGCGCGCTAGCACGCAGCACCACGGTCACCCATCCCGGCCGTCCGGCCGGATCGGGAAATTCACCGGGACGCAACACTGCGGCAGTGCCGAACTCGTCCATGATCACGGCGTGCAAATCCCACCTCCTATGGCCTGACCATTAGACCATTGCGGAGGTTGGCACACAAGCACTGGCGCACGGGTGAGCTACGCCATTTTGCGAATCGACTATGACCTACACAACACATGGTCTATGATTTGGTTCAATGGTATGACCGATGTAAGGAGCCCCTGGCCGCTCCATTGGGGGAGAGGAGTAGAGATGGTCTCGCGGATGGTGCTGACGTCCATTGCGGAGGACCCGATGGTAGTTGCGCGTGCCGAGGCGGCGGTCGAGGCCGCCGCTGAGCATCTCAAACTGGCGCCCCCGGAGCTGACACCGGCCGCCCTGGGGCACCAGCTGGACAATTTGAGGCAACGCCTCGAGCAACGGATCGCGCTGCCACCCGATCCGAGAGACGACTGGGCGGCAACCGCCGAAATGCTGGTCTCGATCCTTAGGGTGCAGTGCGAACTTCTCGATCATGACCTGTCTCGTCGGGTCAAGACCATGTCGGAGATCCGTCAGGCCCTGGGGTACCTGCGGGGTCTTCCGCCGCGCGACATGATTTACGCCGCCCCGGAGGTCCTGAGCCGGGAGCTGGCTTTCGCGCGGACCATGATCTCCACGGTGCGCGGATCGCTATGGCTGCCCGCGCGGATTCACATCGAAGACGAGGAGGCCGATCCCCACGCGCGAGGGTTCGTCGAGTACGTGACCGATCGCCATATCCAACTCGCGGATGCTCCATTGGAGACCGAACTCGTCCGTAAGCGGTGCGCGGTATTTGCGCCCTCACCGATGGACGACAAGCGCACCTTCAAGGAGATCGTCGAGGTATCCGGTTGTTTTGGATATATCGCCGCCCCGATCACCGTTCAGGGCAGGGCCATCGGAATTCTGCATGCCGACCGGCCTGAACCCCACGGAATAGTGACGATGGAGCATCTCGAACAGTTGGAGGCCTTCGCCGAGTGTCTGTCGGTGGCGTTCGAGAGTGCGGCACTAGACGAGAGGGCCGCGCGACAACGTATCGAAGTCGACAATCTGTGCGGCAATGTCGACGAATTGCTGGGCCGGTCAGCCCGATCGGTCTTGTGGCCAGTGCCGGGACAGGGGCACAAGGCTTGCTACCGGGGCGATGAACCCGCCGTCACTGCGTTGACCGCCCGCGAGCGGGAAATCATGGCGCACGTGGCTACCGGGGCCACTAACGGCCAGATCGCCGGATATTTGGTGATCTCTGAAGGGACCGTCAAGTCCCATCTGAAACACATTGCTAAAAAGCTTAATACGTCCAGCAGGGCGGCGGCGGTCGCGATCTACGCTGGCAGTGCCAGCTGATAATGGGATATCACGATGAACACCTTCGCCATGGTCGCTAGACTCAACGAACTCGATCGACAGCTATGTGACGCCTTCGGCATCTCCCGATCAAGCGATGCGATCACGCTCGACGAGGTCATCGCGATGTCGGCCGCCACCACCGAGCAGCTGTTGACCCGCCAACGCGGCGTCGGCGACGACACCGCAGCAGCGATCGGGGAGAGCCTCCTTACGGACTTTCTTCAGGCGCAGGTCGAGGCGCGCCAGCTGAGAGCAGGTGAGCACGTCGAAGTGGTGCGGTTATTGACTGCTGGCGTCCGTCGCATGAAGAAGGCCGGATCGCTGCAAGGCCTTGGCCGCCA
The DNA here is from genome assembly GCF_002104765.1 of Mycolicibacterium vulneris. Taxonomy (GTDB): domain Bacteria; phylum Actinomycetota; class Actinomycetes; order Mycobacteriales; family Mycobacteriaceae; genus Mycobacterium; species Mycobacterium vulneris. The sequence goes on along the minus strand of NZ_NCXM01000003.1, from coordinate 118,118 downwards.
AGCCTGTACCGAACTGTGTGATGTGCTCGGTTTCGATAGTGCGTTGCTGTCGTTCGTCGAAGACGACGGATTCGTCGTCGAGGAATCCGACCACGGCCTGGGCGGCCCCACGGTGATCCCCCGTCGCGAATGTGCACCCGAGCGTGCCTGTATTCGCCTGCGTGACACCGTCCGGACCGATGAGGTCGACATGCCCGCCTCACCCGGCTACGGGGAGCTGCTCGGCTCGGTGCAATACCTCGTCGCCCCCGTCATCGCGAAATCGCGGGTGGTTGCACTCCTTCACGTCGGCCGCCGCACCGATGGCGGCGTTTCCACGGGTGATTCCGACGTGCTCGATGCGTTCGCCTCGGCGTATTCGCTGCTCCACGAGAGGATGCTCAATAACGAACGAGTCCACCAACAGCGAACGTCGATTGCCCGCGCGGCGGCGTGGCTGACCGAGGAAGCTGACCGCATCGCCGCGGCTGCCATCAGCTTTGATGTCGAAGACGACACTCGAGTGGAGCCCCCGACCATGGCAGCCGATTCCGCATTGGCCGAGACGCTGTCGGAACGTGAACGCCAAGTGTTCGAGAGGTTGGTCCTGGGAGCCTCCAACGCAGAGATCGCCGAGGAACTTGTCATCACGGTCGAAACGGTCAAGACGCACGTTAAGCGGATCCTGCGCAAAATCGGCGCCATCAACCGGTCAGAGGCGATCGCCCTCTACCTAGACGAGGCCCGAACGGCGTCTCGGCGACGCAGCCGGCAGCCGTGAACGACAACCCTTTTCACGCTGAATCCTGGAAGCCCGTCGACGGGTTCGGCGAGCTGACCGACATCACCTACCACCGCCACGTCGACGACGCGACCGTGCGGGTGGCGTTCAACCGGCCCGAGGTGCGCAATGCGTTTCGCCCGCACACCGTCGACGAGCTCTACCGGGTGCTCGACCACGCCCGGATGTCCCCCGACGTCGGGGTCGTGCTGCTGACCGGCAACGGGCCCTCGCCCAAAGACGGTGGCTGGGCGTTTTGCTCGGGCGGCGATCAGCGCATCCGCGGGCGCAGCGGCTACCAGTACGCCTCGGGCGAAACCGCCGACACCGTCGACGCCGCGCGCGCCGGACGGCTGCACATCCTGGAGGTCCAGCGGCTGATCCGGTTCATGCCCAAGGTGGTCATCTGCCTGGTCAACGGGTGGGCAGCCGGCGGCGGGCACAGCCTGCACGCCACGTGCGATCTGACCCTGGCCAGCAAAGAGCACGCCCGCTTCAAGCAGACCGACGCCGACGTCGGCAGCTTCGACGGCGGCTACGGCAGCGCCTACCTCGCCCGGCAGGTGGGCCAGAAGTTCGCCCGCGAGATCTTCTTCCTCGGCCGCGCCTACACCGCCGAGCAGATGCACCAGATGGGCGCGGTCAACGCCGTCGTCGATCATGCCGAGCTGGAGACCGAGGCCATCGAGTGGGCGGCCGAGATCAACGCGAAATCGCCGCAGGCGCAACGGATGCTGAAGTACGCGTTCAACCTGCTCGACGACGGCCTGGTCGGCCAGCAGCTGTTCGCCGGCGAGGCCACCCGGCTGGCCTACATGACCGACGAAGCCGTCGAGGGCCGCGACGCCTTCCTGGAGAAGCGCGACCCCGACTACGGCCGGTTCCCCCGCTACTTCTGACTGGCTGGCGTAGAGAGGCCAAAACATCAGACCGCGTTGCGGTTTCGTGTGACGCTCTCTCTCTGCTGGTGCCGGTTCTATGTTGAGAGACGCCGCCTTTGACGCTGATCGCCCACCCGTCAACCGCGCCGCTGCTGCCGGGCTGGACAAGAGGACCGTCAATGCGGTGATGTCATCGGAGGTCGGCACGCCTAGGTAAGCTTTCTGAGCTGCCCCGGGGTGGCCTCGGTCAACTGGTCGGGCTCGGTCGCCGCGCGACTAGCGGTGAGTGAAGTTCGGTGCCCGTTTCTCGACGAACGCGGCCATCCCCTCGGACTGATCAGCTGTCGCGAAAGTCGAATGGAACAGCCGACGTTCGTACAGCAGACCTTCGGCCAATGTGGATTCGAAGGCGCGGTTGACCGCCTCCTTGGCCATCCGGGACGCTGAGCGCGACATCTGCGAAATGGTGGTCGCGACGGCCTTGGCCTCGGTCAGCAAGTCGTCGGCGGGCACCACCCGCGACACCAAACCGCTGCGCTCGGCCTCTTCGACGTCGATGGTGCGGCCGGTCAGGATCAGGTCCATCGCCTTGGCCTTGCCGATGGCCCGGGTCAGCCGCTGCGAACCGCCCATGCCCGGCAACACGCCGAGCTTGATCTCCGGTTGGCCGAATTTGGCTGTGTCGGCGGCGATCAGCAGGTCGCACATCATCGCGAGTTCGCAGCCACCGCCCAGCGCATGCCCGGCCACCGCCGCGATCGTCGGCGTGCGCACCGCAGCCAGCTTGCCCCACGGCGCGAAGAAGTCGGCGTCGAACGCGTCGGCGAAGGCCAGGCTGGACATCTCCTTGATGTCGGCGCCTGCGGCGAACGCCTTCGCCGAACCGGTGACGATGATCGCGCCGATGCCGGCGTCACTGTCCAATTCTGCTGCTGCGGTGGTGACTTCGTGCATCACCTGGCTGTTGAGCGCGTTGAGCGCCTTCGGCCGGTTCAGCGTGATGATGCCGACCCGCGCCTCGCGCTCGACCAGGATGGTTTCGTAACTCATGTGCTCTCCTTTAGAACGTCAGTTCGTCGTCGACGGGTGCGAAGTACGCCTCGATGTCAGCCGCGGTCACCGCGGACAGCGATGCCGGCGACCACTTCGGGTTGCGGTCTTTGTCGACCAGCTGAGCGCGGATGCCCTCCACCAGATCGTGCGAGCGCAGCGACGCCGACGACACCCGATAGTCTTGGGCCAGAACGTCTTCCAGCGTGTCTAGCTTGCCGGCGCGGCGCACGGCCTCCAGCGTCACCGACAGCGCGATGGGGGAGCGGGTCGCGATCAGGTCAGCGGCGTCATTGGCGGGCCCCGCGCCGTGTTTCCGCAGATTGGCGACGATGTCGGCGACGGTGTCGCCGGTATAACACTCGTCGATCCAATCCCGTTGTGCAGCAATGGTACTGGCCGGTGGCTCGATGGCATGGGTGGCGATGGCCTGTGCGACGCCGTCGGCGGCGATCGCCTGGCGTAGCGCGTCCAGCTTGTCGTGCGGTACGTAGTGGTCGGCGAAACCCAGCGCGATCGCGTCGGCGCCGGAGAACGGCGCACCGGTGAGCGCGGCGTGCAGGCCCAACGCTCCCGGCGCCCGCGACAGCAGATAGGCGCTACCGACGTCGGGGATGAAGCCGATACCGACTTCGGGCATCGCCACCTTCGACGTGTCGGTCACCACCCGGGTGTTGGCGTGTGCGCCCACCCCGACCCCACCGCCCATGACGATGCCGTCCATCAGCGACACGTACGGCTTGGGGAAGCGACCGATCTTGGCGTTCAGGAGGTACTCGTCGTGCCAGAACCGTTTCGCCTCGACGCCGTCGGCGCGTGCGCTCTGGTAGATCGCCACCACGTCGCCGCCCGCGCACAGCCCGCGCTCCCCGGTCCCGGACAGCACCACCGCGCCGACCGTGGCGTCCTGCTCCCACGCCGCGAGGACGGCGCTGAGCTGGTCGATCATGGTCTGATTCAGCGAGTTGATCGCCTTCGGGCGATTGAGGGTCACAAAGCCGACACCGTTGTCGACGCGGCTCACAACCTCGTCGGATTCATCCGTCACGCTGAATCGCTTCCTGTTGATGGCGTAGGCCGGGCGCGCCTTCGCCCCCGCGTTGTCGCGCGGAAGAGCGCTACGCCGCTGAGATGCCGCCGTTGACGCTGATCGCTTGTCCAGTCAACCGAGCGGCCGCCGGGCTGCACAGGAACACCGTCAATGCAGCGAGATCGTCGGCTTTCGGCACGCCGAGTTGGGCTTGTTGTGCAGCGCGTGCGAAGAGTTTGCCGCTGAATCCGTCGGCTGTGATGCGCTCCGTCGAGGCGGTGCCGTGGACCAATGACGGCGTGAGTGCGTTGGCGCGGATGCCGTATCGTTTTTCCTCGATGGCGATCGTCCGGGTGAACATCACGATGCCGGCCTTTGCCGCACCGATGATCGTTTCACCCGGTGTGGCCGTCTTGGCCGCGTCCGACGCGACGTTCACGATCACGCCGCCTCGGCGAGTACGCATGCCTGGCAGGACCGCGGCGGCCATATGCATGCAGGGCAGCGCAAGTTCGGTAAGCATCCGACTTATATCAGTCGCTGGAATGTTGATGAACAACTCAGGTCGCACGTCGGCGGCGGTGCTGCACATCAAGATATCGATACCGGACAGGAGCTGATCGGCTTGTGCCGTGACGGCCGCTGCGTCGTTGGAATCGGTTGCGTCACCTGCGATGTAGTGCGCCGTTGCACCTAGTTCGGCGATCGATTTCGCCGCCAGCTGGCCGCGCTCGGCGTTGCGCCCAACGACCGCGATCCGTGGCACGCCGGCTTCGGCCAGTGCGCGGGCCGAAGCCAACCCGATGCCGGCAGTGCCGCCAACGATCAGAGCACTCGACTCGGCGAGGTCTTTGGGCGCCGGCAGAGCGGTTTTGGTATCGGTCATGCATTCGTCCTTCCGGCCGATGCGCGGCGTAGCCACTGAATAAGGTCGGCTATGACATCGGCCCGGTTGACCTCGTTGAGAATCTCATGGCGTGCGTCGTCGTAGACGCGAACGCAAACATCACAGAGTCCTGCAGAGCGATACCGATCCACCAATGCCCATAGCAGGGTGAGCTCGGCGTTGACGGGATCTTTGGAACCGACTGCCACGTATACCGGTAGGTCGCTCGGTATGCGCGCTAACTGACCGGGGTCGGCGAGCCGGCGGGCACCGGCGAACATGTCTTTGAGCGAGGCAGCATCAATCCCGAACCCGCACAATGGGTCAGTAACGTAGGCGTCGACGGCGGCCTCATCGCGAGAAAGCCAATCGAAGTCGGTACGCGCCGGTTGGAACAGAGCGTTGAATGCGGACAGGTCCAGATCGCTGGACAAATCCAACGCCGGCTCCAGAAGGTCCAGAGCGGCAGTTCCCGTCAGAGCTACCGCGTCAACGTCGGAGCCATGGTCTAACAGGAATTGTTGGACGGCAAAGGAGCCCATGCTATGGGCAACTATGCAGACCGGCTCTCGAGGGTGTGATGATCGCGCGTGATCGATCACCGCTGTTAGATCGTCGACGAGTGCCGACCACCCATTAGTGCCGAGATGGCCGGGTTCACGGCTGCCGTCAATCGAACCGCCGTGCCCACGATGGTCATATCCATACACGGCAAAACCCTCGTCGGTGAGCGCCTGAGCAACGTGCTCGTAGCGGCGAATGTGCTCACCCATGCCATGCACCAGCACGACGACCCCCGCGCCGTCCACGTGTGTCCTAGTAGCAGCCCAGTGATAGCCGAGAAGCTGCTGACCTTCCCCGCACCGAAAGCTCGATATCGGTCGTGCCGTCACGACATCTCGTTCATGCGTGGTCGCTTGTGCACGACGAAAGGTCTCGGAACAACACAGCAGTAATATAGTAATGGTCAGACCTATGGTCAAGGTCAGTTGACAAGGCCATCAAAGTTACCCCCATGTCGACGGACGTCCGGCTTTAATATCCAGGTGGAGTCGGGTCATATGGTGGAGTCGGGTCATATGAATGTGGAGTCGGGCCGTGCGGGCGATCTTCCGTGGCGCCGCGTAGGGGTAGCTCCGGCTAATCCGCGACGCCGACCAGGTTCAACGCGACGTCCTCGATCATGTCTTCCTGGCCGCCGACCAGCCCGCGCCGGCCGACCTCGATGAGGATGTCGCGTACGTCGAGATCGTGGTCCCGCGCGGCGCGTTCAGCGTGGCGTAGAAAGCTCGAGTACACACCGGCGTAGCCCAGTGTCAGTGTTTCACGGTCGACTCGGACGGGCCGGTCCTGGATCGGGCGGACCAGATTTTCGGCGGCGTCTTGCAGGGCGAACAGATCGCATCCGTGCTGCCAACCGTATATATCGGCGACGGCGATAAACGCCTCGATGGGGCAATTGCCGGCCCCGGCGCCGTGCCCGCAGAGCGACGCGTCGACGCGAGAGACGCCTTCTTCGACCGCGATAACAGAGTTGGCGACCGAAAGCGAGAGATTTTCGTGGGCGTGGATACCTATCTCCGTGGTCGAGTCCAGCAGGTCGCGGTAGGCGCGCACTCGGTCTCGCACGTCTCGCATCGTCAGGCGTCCACCAGAATCAGTGACATATACGCAGTGCGCACCGGCGTCCTGCATCAGCTTCGCCTGCTGCGCAAGGCAATCGGGTGCCGCCATGTGCGACATCATCAGAAAGCCGGAGGCGTCCATACCTAGGTCGCGTGCTTTGGCGATGTGCTGTTGGGCGATGTCGGCTTCGGTGGCGTGGGTGGCGATGCGCACAGAGGTGACACCGAGGTCGTGGGCGGCCACGAGATCGTGGACGGTGCCGATGCCCGGCAGCAGGAGTGTCGTTAAGCGCGCTCTCGTGATGACCTCGGCCGCGGCGGCGATCCATTGCCCGTCAGTGCAGCTGCCCGGTCCGTAGGTGAGGCTAGAACCCGCCAGACCGTCGCCGTGAGCCACCTCGATGGCCGCAACGCCGGCCGCGTCGACGGCAGCGGCGATGTGGCGCAGCTGCTCGGTCGCCAGCCTATGACGGATGGCGTGCATGCCATCGCGCAGCGTGACGTCTTGTATGTAGAGCGTTGTTGTCATGCGACTCGGTCTTTGGCTCGCGCGCTGAGGCTTTCACCGACACGCAGCGCGGCTGAGGTCATAATGTCAAGATTTCCGGCATACGCGGGTAGGTAATGAGCGGCGCCTTCGACTTCCAAGTAGACCGACACTTGCCAGCTTGGGCGGCCGTGGGTGGGATCTACCAATTCGGCTGCAGGGTCGTTGGTTTCAACACGGCGGAACTGCACCTGTTGTTTCAAGCGGTAGCCAGGCACATAGGTCGCGACGGCATCCACCATTGCGGTGACGTGTTGTTCGAGGCTGCCGAGGTCGCTTTCGCCGACTAGGCAGTGCACGGTATCGCGCATGATCAGGGGTGGATCGGCGGGGTTCAGCACGATGATGGCTTTCGCCCGGCGGGCTTTGCCGACAACCTCGAGCGCGCGTGCGGTGGTCTCGGTGAACTCGTCGATGTTGGCCCGGGTCCCCGGGCCCGCGGACTTCGACGCGATGGAGGCCACGATCTCGGCGTAGAGCACCGGCGTTGTCGCGGCGACCGCAGCGACGATGGGGATGGTGGCCTGCCCGCCGCAGGTCACCATGTTGACGTTCGGGCTGTCGAGGTGCTGATCCAGGTTGACCGTCGGCACGACGAATGGACCTATTGCCGCGGGAGTGAGATCGACCAGCGTCTTGTTGTGGGGGGCTAGAAGACGGACGTTGTCGCGGTGTGCGGTTGCTGAGGTGGCATCGAAAACAACAGCGATGTCATCGAACTCGGGCATGCCGATCAGGCCTTGCACACCGTGCGCTGTCGTCGGTATGCCAAGGCGCTGTGCACGCCGCAACCCGTCGGACGCCGGATCAATGCCGACCATCGCAGCCACCTCCAGGTGCTGAGACAGCCGCAAGACTTTGATGGTCAGATCGGTGCCGATGTTGCCCGAACCGATGACGGCGACCTTGATGCGCGTCATGATGCTGCCTCCTCGAAAGATACTTCGACGGCGCCGATTCCGTCGATTTCGGCGGTGTAGCTGCTTCCCGGTCGCACGGGAACCATGGGTCCCAGGGCGCCAGAGAGCACGATGTGGCCGGCGCGCAGCGGCGAGCCGTTGTCCTGGGCGGTGCGAGCCAGCCAGCGCAACGCGTTGAGCGGGCTGCCCAAGCAGTCCGAGCCCCGGCCGCTGGAGACCACAACACCATCCTGAGTGAGTCGCATCGTGCGCGAGACGAAGTCGAGGTCGGTAGATACCTTCGCTTCAGAGCCCAACACGAACAGCCCGGACGAACCGTTGTCAGCAATGGTGTCGACGATGCTGATCGACCAGTCTTGCACCCGCGAGTCGACGATCTCGATGGCCGGTAAAGCGATGCCCGCGGCGGCCCTGATTTGCGAGTCGGACAAGTCGCCGTCGAGGTCTTCGGTGAGGATGAAGGCAATCTCTGCTTCGACCTTGGGTTGTAGCAGCACGTCCCAGGCGACGACCGCACCTGACGAGAACTGCATGTCGGCGAAGAGCACACCGGAATCCGGTTGGTTAACGCCTAATTGTTGCTGCACCGCCGGAGAGGTCAGGCCGATCTTGTGACCAACGATGTGGCGTCCGCGTCGCAGCGAATCCTCGGTGAGCAAGCGCTGCACCGCGTACGCGGCCGGTACATCTGCTGCGCCTAAGATGTCGCGTACCGGGTCGCATTGCTGGAGTGCGGCGGCGGCAGCGATCAGGCGGTCCGCAGCCACACGAATATCAGCGGTGGTGAGGGTCATCGGAGTTGAGTCCTTCGGTTGGAGAGGGCGTATCAGCCCATGCTGCTGCCGCCGTTGATGTAGATCGTTTGCCCTGTGATGAAGCGGCTGTCCTCGCCGGCGAGAAAGGCAACCGCCGATGCGACCTCGTCCGGACTGCCGGGACGACCTATCGGGATGATGGCAGTACCTTCCTGGACGACCCGCCCCAGGCGCGGCGGCGCCTGGCCAGATTCGAGCAGTGAGGCCAATTCTGGTGTGCGTACGTAACAGGGCGCCACAGTGTTTGCCGTGATTCCGGATCCAGCGAACTCACGTGCCAGGCCGGTGACCATCGCGTGCACGCCGCCCTTAGCGGCGTTGTACATCGCGTGGTCCAGCAGGCCGGTCCGCACCGAATCGGCGCCGATGTTGATGATGCGCCCGTGGTGGCGAGAAACCATGTGCGGCAGAACCGCTCGCACACTGTAGATCGTCGTCCAAAGGTTGTTGTCGATGGTGGCTCGCAGAGTCTCTTCGGTGTGTTCGAGGGTCGGGCGAATAGTCCCGCCGCCGGCATTGTTGACCAGCACATCGACGCCGCCAAGCGCGTCAACGGCCGTAGCGATCAGATCGTCGGCCACACCGGGATCGTCCAGCTCGCCCACGAAACCGTCGACTATCGCCGCGTTGGCGTACACGTGGTCGAGGTCTTCCTTGCTGCGGCTTGCCGCGAAAACGACTGCGCCATCAGCGATGAGGCGCGTCGTGATGCCTAAGCCGATACCGGACGCCGCGCCGGTGACGACGACGGTCCGGCCCCACAGCGGAAGGCTCATAGGATGATCGCCACGTCGGCGACGTCGCGTAGGTCGGTCATGGCGAGCTCTGCGCGCTTGGTCTTGATGCGGAAGGTGTCACCGGCTGGTCGCAGCAGGTAGCGGTAGTGGCCCACATAGCAGCTGGATCGGCGGGCTCGGAATCGCCAGACCGTGAACGACGCGGTGACCGAGATGTCCTCGGCCGATCCGTCGACGCGCACGTTGAAAACTTGGTGATTGGTGCGCGAGTGCGGGTACTCGCGGTGGGCGCGTCGGCTGTTGAGTCGCTCGACTCGGGCTGTTAACCGCGTGAGGTTGTCGTCGATCAGCATCAGATCGCGCGTGGGATCTCCGTCGAGTGCGTCGTTGGAGGGCACCTCGTATTTGGCGTCCTCGTCGAACAGTTGCAACCATTCGTCGAGCGTCCAGGCGTCGAGCAACGCGGCTTCCGTGTAGAGGAAGTCCTCGATCTGTTGACGCGACACCGGGACGGTCGCGGCAGTCACTGGTCACCTCCCAAGTTCGCCGCGGCGCCCATCTGGTGCTGCCAGCGCCGCCAGAACGCGCGCATCTGTTCCTCGTCGTTGGCCATCGGGACACGTCCCATGCCGCGAGAGATGTCGTTCCATTCCACGCCGCCGCTGGCGTATCCGTGCTGGCAGGATTCCAGCGCCTCCAGGTCGTCGGGAGTGGCAAAACCTCCGGGCCCCAGGAAGGTCAGGAAGCTGTCCAATCGGCGATGACGAAGGGGAGCAGGCTCGTTGACCGGAGCGAGCGCCCAGGCGGTGACGTCGACGGCGTCAGGAGCCGACGGATACAGGGTCCGCACGGTCACAGCCATGATGTCGTTGATAACCAGGTTGGGGTAGATCAGCAGGTTGCGGTTTACCTCGGACATGGCGTGCGCGCGCTCCTCGCCGTGGCGGGCGATCAAATCGGCGCGCAGCCGGTCGATCTCGGTGCGTGCTTCCTCGCCGAATAGCGGCTCCCACTTGGCGACCGGGCGCCCCCACGGAGAGCTGTACTCGATCACGGCGTGACCGTTGCCCAGATCGACTTCGCGACCATTGACGCCGCCGCGTAGATCCGTGCCGAGCGACACCAGGTACTTGAAGTAGGTGTCGTGGGTGGACTCGGCGTGATAGCCGTCGAGGCTATTCTCAATCAGCAGCTTCCAGTTGGCTGAAAAGCTGTATTGGTTTGTGCCTCGGACCATTTCGACCGATCCGCCGCAGCCGTCGACGACGAGATCGATGTAGTCTTTGGCGCCGGCCAGATAGCTTGGTAGGTCTTGGATGCCGGGGTCGAAGCTGGCGAAGACGAAGCCGCGGTAGGACTCGACGCGGGTCACCCGCTTGAGCCCCAACTCGTCGAAGTTCACACCGCCGGCGTAGGCGTCGCGATCAGGCACTCCTTTGAGCTGGCCTTCGGAGTTGAACGTCCACGCGTGGTAGAAGCATTGAAATACTTTGGCGTTGCCCGAGTCCTGCCGACAGACGAGTGCTCCACGATGTGTGCAGGTGTTGTGGAAGACGTTGACGTTTCCAGTCTTTGCCCCTCGTACCATGAAGATCGGCCGGCCGCCCACGGGTCGGCGTACAAAGTCGCCCGGTTCGGGGATTTCGGACTCGTGTCCGACGTACAACCACGACTTGGCGAAGATGCGCTCGACCTCGGCCTGGTGGATGGTCGGCGAGGTCATCGCCGACCGATGTACTCGGAACCGCTGGGCAGTCGGGTCGTCGTCGACGATCGGCCGGTATGCGGGAGCCTCGGTCTCTACCGGGCGCCGGGTCTCGGTACCGGTGCTCATGAGCGGCCCAGGTAATCGGTGACCACCGCGGAGAATTCGTTGGCTCGCTCGATCTGAGTCCAATGTCCGCAGGCGCTAAACACGTGCAGGTCGGCGTGGGGCAGCAGTCCCAGCATCGTCATGGAGACCTGCACGGGGACCACTTTGTCTTCGCGGCCATGAACGAGCAGCGTCGGTGTGGTGATGGCGCGCACCTCGCTTTCGGTGATTCCCAGCGCTGATCCGGCGTGTCGCGGGTCGAAGAACATGGCGCGATACGCCTCGTAGGCGCCGTCGGCAATGCTCGCCTGGTAACGGATCTCCACGAGTTCGTCGGTGATCAGCGATGGATTCACGGCGAAGTAGTTGCGCAGCAGATCGCTCATGGCCCGGTGTGAAGGCTCGTAGGCGCGCAGAGCCGCCAGTCCCTCGGTGGGTGTCATCCCGACGCCGGGTGCGCCCATCAGCACCATCTTGGTGATTCGGTCTGGGTGGTCGGCGGCCATCTGCAGCGCGATCCGACCGCCCAACGAATTGCCCACGACCCTAACCGTTTCGATGTCGAGAGCGTCCAGAAATGCCCAAACATGGTCGGTCCAGCAGCGCAGCGAGTAGACGACGTCCTCGGGCCGCTCGGTTGCGCCAAAGCCGACGATATCGGGGGCAACGACACGGAAGTGCTGGGCCAGCGACGGGATATTGAGCTGCCAATTGGCCTGCGCCGAGACTCCGGGTCCGGACCCATGCAGCATGACCACGGTGTCACCCGAACCGGCCTCAAGGTAACTGGTTTGGATGCCACCAGCCTCGATGGTCTTCGTTTCGAACCCAATGCCTGGGACGGTCGATGTCACTGCGCGCCTCCTTCGGTGAACACTGCAAAACACTTGTTCGAGTTGAAGACATCGGTTGTGACGAACTCCGACCACACAAGGTCGAGGCCGAGCTCGTCGACCGCTCCGGTCAAGCAAAACCAGTTGAGCATCTCGTGTTGTCCAGAGGCGACGATGTCGTGGCTCGGAGTGGCTTTCCAGGTGGAGTAGTTCCGGTCGACGAACAGCTGATAGAGCCGCAGGTCGGCGTCGGTGTCAGGTGTGATGTGCCAGGTCTTGTCGGTCAGAAATGCATGCGACCAGCTCGATGAGGCCACCAGCGCGACCCGTAAATCGGTGCTGCGGAAAGCTTGTGCCACGGCCCGGCCCAGCTCGAAACAGCGCGCCGGTGTCGGCCCGGACGGATCGAGTTGTTCGTCGGCGATCTCGGCGAACCGCGCCAGGCCTCCCTGACGTGCGATCGCGTGCTGCCCATAGCAGTTGACCGTGATGGGTATCAGCCGATAGTCGAAGCGGGATCCGGCGTTGGGGTAGTCCAGGAACAGTTGGGTGTTCAGGATCGCGTGTGGGAAAGGTGCTTCGCTGCGCTTGCGGTAGGAGTAGGCGATGTCGAATCCGCTGCTGATGAGGTCGTCGGCGAGTCGGCGGGCCCCCTCGGCGTCGCCGTGCAGGGTGATGGTGGTGTCGTCGGGCAGGCTCCATGCGTTCGGGCTGCCGCGGCGTGTCATCAGTTCGAAGGGGTTGACATCGACATCGCCATAGGCGAGGACGCAAAACGGGGGGACGACCTCTTCGCGAAAGTTCTCGTATTGGTCGTCGCCCCACACAACCACGATGTCCGGCGCAAAGTCGTCGAGGGCGTCGCGGCAGCGAGCAAGGTTCTCCACCAGAAGCTTTCGATGATGCGCTGCTGCGGCGAGGCCGCCGTCGCTACCCCATTCGGCTTGCATCGAGGCGGGCCATGTCGCGGGATCCTTGGCTGGGGCGGGGATGTCGGGGTCAGTGAGCGTCCATCGCAGCAGGTCGGCCATGTGCTCGTCGGTGCCGGCTAGTAGCGGATAGTGGGTCAGGCCCAGGCCCAAGAAGTGCGCCATAGTGCTCCTCTAAATTGGTGCGGCAGATCCGCTGATGCAGATCGGCATGCAGGGTGTTGACGATGTCGTCGACGGGCTGCGGCATCGCGGGAAACGGGTAGTCTGATCCGAAGACGATGTGGTCGTGGCCGAAGACGCCGACCGCTACATGCAGTGCGTCGGTGCTGTAAGTCAGTGAGTCACACCACAATTGGCGGGCCTGCCGACTCGGAAGCATAGATGAGTCGGCAGACGCGCCGGTCAGTGTCGCTCCTTTGTCGAGTCGCCCGATAATGGCTGGCAGTGCGCCTCCGCCATGCGCCAGGCAGATGCGCACGTCGGGCCGGCGTGTGAGCGCGCCGCTGGCGATCAACGCTGCTGCGGCCAGTGCTGTTTCGGTCGGCATCCCGACACCAAAGCCCACGCCCGTGTCAATGACACGCTGGGGTAGGTCCTGGTCTGAGGGGTGGACGAAGACCATGGCGCCGAGTTCGTGCGCGACCCCGAAAAAGCGGTCCAGGCTCGGGTCGCCGAGCTCGGTGTCTCCGACCCGAGTTCCGATCTCGACACCGAGAAACCCGCGCTGGCCCATGCAGCGGCGCAGTTCGTCAACGGCTCGGTCGGGGTCCTGTAGGGCGACGGCGCCTAGCGCGGCGAAGCGGTTCGGATGCTCGGTGGTGACTTTGGCGAAGAACTCGTTTTGTGCGGCCGCGAGTTCAGCGGTTCCGGCTGGCGAAGCGGGATAGCAGAACGTGACCGGAATGGGTGAAAGTACCTGCAGCGCAACGCCGTCCCGGTCCATGTCGATGATTCGAGCGTGCGGTGACCAGCACCGGTGATCGATGCGCCGATATGGAACCCCACCGAACAGCAGCTCTGCTTCGGTCTCGCTGTCACGCTCGAGGCTGGGCCAGTGGTCATGCGGATAGCGACGCCCCAGATCGGGCAGGTCAGCGTCGATGGCGTGGGTGTGGACATCGACGAGGCCGGCAGGAACGGTTAGCTCGGCGTTGATGATTGGCTCCGCACAACGTTGTGATGGTCGGTTTCTCCGAGAATAATGAACATGCATACACAATTCAAGATATATATGCACAATGTTGTGGATCACACCGCGGCGGTGGTAGATGTAGCAGGCATGCAAGCAGGATCGGGCCCGGGGCCGAGCACGGCGGTGACCGGTGGGGTCAGCTCACGGGTGCTGCGGTGTGTGAGGAGTGCGATCCGGGTCGTCGGCGCGGATCAGGTCCTGATCATGGCGATTGATCGCCTCCACGAACGACACCTGATCGTGCAGCGCAATCGCGGCCACGATGTCGTCGTGAACGTCCAGACTCCGGGCGAGCATCGGTTCGTAATCCGGGATGAACACCACGCGACTGAGCACCGCCTTGATGCTGGTCACGACGAGCTGGTGCATCCCTTCCAGGACGGGGATGTGGGCGGCGGCGGCGACGACGCGGTGAAACGCCAGAACGGAGTCGAAAAATTCAGCAGCGTGTGCGCTGGCGCGCATCGTGACCATGGCCGATCTCATGGCAGCGACGTCGTCGCCCGTCGCGCGTTCAAACGCAGCCTTGGTCATGCCGAACTCGAGATACAACCGGGCTTCGAACAGGTCCAACGGATGAGGGGTCGACGTCTGAAACCAGAGGTCAAGCGCTCCCAGCCGCACTTGCGCGGGTGCGCTCGCTACGGTGATTCCGCCGCCTGGTCCGGGCCGAACATGCACCAGATCGCGATCACGCAAGATGCGCAGCGCCTCGTTCATGACCGTCGGGCTGATGCCGAAGCGGTCCATGATTTCCGAGCGGCGCCCCAGGTGGGACCCGACCGGAAGCCGCGCACTGAGGATCTCGTGTTCCAGATCGGCCGCGACGCGTTCAGCCCGAGATGACCGCAACGCGGGATCGCGACGTTCCACGCGCCCTCCTTCGAATCGCCGCGGCCCGGTCTCGGTGCCGTCACCGCAAGTTTCCCAGATGAACCGACGTGAGGAGCCCCGCCCGATGGACCCGACAGCTGGCCGAGCAGCCTACCGCGCCGCCCGCGACATCTTGGTCCAACACCGCGATGACTATGACCGCGCCGCCGCAGCCTTTCGGTGGCCGGCCCTCGGAGAACGGTTCAATTGGGCACTGGACTGGTTCGACCCGCTCGCCGTAGGCAATCCGCGGTGTGCGCTGCGCATCATCGGCGAGGACGGCTCAGATGATTTCTACTCGTACGCCGAGATGGCCTCACGCTCTGATCGGCTCGCCACCTCGCTGGCCGCTGGCGGCGTTATGGCGGGCGACCGTGTGATGGTGATGCTGGGCAATCAGGTCGAGCTCTGGGATTCGATGCTGGCGCTCATGAAACTGGGCGCCGTGATCCTGCCGACCACGACCGCGTTGGGACCCGACGACGTCGCCGATCGGGTGACTCGCGGCGCGGTGCGTCATGTCATCACCTCTGCCGATCAGGTTGTCAAATTCGCCGCCATCCCAGGAGATTTCGGACGGATCGCGATCGGCGATGCCCCTGCCGCGTGGCGAACCTACGGGCTCGCTGACGCTGCCGGCCCGCGCTCGGCGCTGGCGACCGCCACACGCGCGAAGGATCCGATGTTGATCTACTTCACCTCTGGCACCACCAGCCAGCCAAAGCTCGTCGAGCACACCCACCAGTCGTACTCCATCGGGCACATGTCGACGATGTATCTTCTTGGACTGCGTCCCGGCGACGTACACCTCAACATCAGCGCCTCGGGCTGGGCCAAGCACGCGTGGAGTTCCCTGTTCGCGCCGTGGATCGCCGAGTCCACGGTGTTGGTCTATAAATACGCGCGGTTCGACGCATCGCGATTCCTGACGATGCTGCGACAGGCTGATGTCTCGTCGCTGTGTGCTCCGCCGACGGTGTGGCGGATGCTCATTCAGGCCACACTGGGTACCAAGCCGGCGATGCTCAGAGAGTTGCTCAGCGCTGGAGAACCCCTGAACGCTGAGGTCATCGCGCACGTTCACAAACACTGGGGACTGACCGTTCGCGACGGGTTCGGGCAGACCGAGACGACGGCACTGATCGGCAATACTCCGGGATCTCTGGTGAAGCCTGGCTCGATGGGCCGCCCGCTGCCCGGCGTTGATATCGAGCTTGTTGACCCGCTGACAGGCCAGCCCGCCAGTGAGGGTGAGATTTGTTTGCGACTTCATCCCCGGCCCGTGAACCTGATGGCCGGCTACCTGGGCGACGAGGGTAGCAATGGCGTGAACTCTGGCGATGGTTACTACCACACCGGCGACGTAGCTATTCGCGACACCGACGGGTACTTTACCTACGTCGGGCGCACCGACGATGTCTTCAAGTCATCCGACTATAAGATCTCGCCATTCGAATTGGAAAGTGTGCTCCTCGAACATCCGGCAGTGGCCGAGGCGGCGGTGGTCCCAGCTCCTGACCCGATCCGGCTGGCGGTGCCCAAGGCTTACATCAGCCTGGCGGCCGGCTGGGCGCCAGATAAGGCCACCGCTAACGAGATCTTCGTCCACGCGCACCGAAAGCTTGCGCCCTATCAACGTATTCAGCGGATTGAATTCATCGAGTTGCCGAAAACCACCTCCGGCAAAATTCGACGAAAAGACCTGCGGGCTCGGGAGAACGACACTGAGTCCTCGGATGCGAGGCAGGAATACCGCGCCCGCTGACCGCCGCAGATCACCCCGCAGACCGGAAATTGACGCCTGCGACTGCGACCTGACAGAAGCTGGAAACTCCCCACGCTGCCCGATCGCTGTTGAAATACCGGGATGGGCTGAGCGTCGCGGGTCGGCGTCTGGGCCGTTGCCAATCCGCACCGCTGCCGCGAGTGGCGTCCGGGGCTTAACGCAGATAGGGCGTACTACTTCACGCTACAGCGCTGACATTGAACAGGCTATTAGCGGGAAAGTGCAGAATGCAACGCGGACCTGTCGGCCGGGGCCGACCGGGCGAAGCGCAGTTCAGGCGAAACGCGGCGCCACCGAGCATTCCGTGGTTTGCGCGGTACAAACTCACAACCGCTACGGCATATCAGCTGACTGCTTCCTAATTTGACGCATGAACAGCAACGTCTAGCTCGGCGGATCTCCGAACAGAAAGTGACTCTGATGGGAGACCGATAATCCCTCGTGGTGGAGCAGTCGAAGTGCGCACACCGTCGATAGCGTTCCCGTCATGCCGCAGGCGGAACCCGATGATACGCAGATAAAGGTTCGGACGGCCCCAACGGGCTGCGTGCCGGTCTGCCTGCTCGATCCAGGTGTAGCGCGAAAACAGTACCGCCGACGCGCCGCGGCCACGCGCCGACCACCGGCTGCGCATCGATCCGTGCAGCAACAGTTCGACGCGGCGACAACCGCTTCCCGTTGCGGCCCATTGACGACCATTCGGTGGGGGCACACATGGTGACCTTGGCGTCCCATCCGCTCACCAAGCCGATTCGCGGATTGGGCGACTTCTTCTCCATGACGGCCGAGACGTTCGCGGCGATGGTCAAGCCCCCCTTCGCGTGGCGCGAATACCTACTCCAGTGCTGGTTTGTGGCGCGGGTGTCGACCGTGCCCGGGGTGTTGATGTCGATCCCGTGGGCGGTAATTTCGGGATTCCTGTTCAACGTCTTGCTCGCCGACATGGGCGCTGCAGATTTTTCCGGCACAGGTTGCGCGATTTTCACCGTCGACCAGAGCGCGCCGATCGTGACGGTGTTGGTGATTGCCGGCGCGGCGTCCACCGCCATGTGCGCCGATCTGGGTGCACGGACGATTCGCGAGGAGCTCGACGCACAGCGCGTCATGGGGATCAATCCAATCCAGGCACTCGTCGTGCCGCGTGTCCTTGCGTCGACGACGGTGTCGCTGGCGCTGAGCTCGGTGGTCATCGCGGCCGGACTAGTCGCCGCGTTCTTCTGTTCGGTGTTTCTCATGCACGTCTCGGCTGGCGCATGGGTAACAGGCCTGACCACCCTGACCCACATGGCCGATGTCGTCATCTCGATGATCAAGGCGACGCTCTTCGGGCTCGCGGCAGGACTGATCGCCTGTTACAAGGGCGTCTCTGTTGGCGGTGGGCCGGCCGGCGTTGGCAACGCGGTGAACGAAACCGTGGTGTTCGCCTTCATCGTGTTGTTCCTGACCAACATCGTCGTCACCGCCGTGACTATCTCGTTCATCGTTACGTGAGGTGAAATCGTGGTTCTAAGTACGCCGAGCAAGCTTCACCCGCGACTTATGGCAATGCCGAAAGGCTTTGCACGCGAGTGGAACCGGATTGGGTCGCAGACGCGTTTCTATGTGACCACTCTGATGGGGATTCCTGATGCCGTCCTGCGCTACCGCTCCGAGTTGCTACGGCTGATCGCGCAAATGGGGATGGGAAGCGGAGCTCTTGCGGTCATCGGCGGAACGGTCGTGATCCTGGGCTTCTTGACGATGACCACTGGCGCCATCGTGGCGGTGCAGGGCTACAACCAGTTTGAATCCGTCGGCGTGGAAGCCCTCACCGGGTTCGCGTCGGCATTTTTCAACCCCCGCGAGATTCAGCAGGGAACCGTCATGGTCGCGCTGGCGGCCACCATCGGAGCCGCCAGCACAGCTCAACTAGGCGCAATGCGGATCAACGAGGAAATCGACGCGCTCGAGGTGGTCGGCATCCGCAGCGTGAGCTACCTCGCGAGCACCCGAGTCGTGGCCGGGATGGTCGTGGCACTGCCGCTGTTCTGTGTGGGCCTGATGACGGCGTTCTT
This sequence comes from Mycolicibacterium vulneris, assembly GCF_002104765.1. Taxonomy (GTDB): domain Bacteria; phylum Actinomycetota; class Actinomycetes; order Mycobacteriales; family Mycobacteriaceae; genus Mycobacterium; species Mycobacterium vulneris. The sequence continues at coordinate 99,384 of NZ_NCXM01000003.1, read as the reverse complement.
CGCCGCACGCAACCTCACGGTCGCCATCTACGGGCAGGGTTCGGGCGTCTACGACCACTACTTCAACACCTACCTCAGTACGACAGACCTGCTGTGGTCGGTGTTTGAAGCCGAAGCAGCGGCGTTGATGATCATGCTGGTCTGCACCTACTACGGCTACACCGCCAGCGGCGGGCCGGCCGGAGTGGGCGAAGCCGTGGGCCGCGCCGTGCGCGCCTCGATGGTCGCCGGATCAATCCTGATCGTCGTCATGACGTTCGCGATCTACGGCAAGACCGGCAACTTCCATTTGGCGAGCTAACGGCATGAAATCCGGGAAGATCAGGTATGGAGAGCACCGCGTGCACGCGGGGTGGTGGACGGTCGGCCTTCTGACGTTGATCGGCACCGTCCTGTTTGTCGCGTGGGCTTCCTTTCAGGGCACCTTCCGCTCCTCTGTGCCGGTCACGTTGACGGCAGATCGCTCTGGGCTGGTGATGGAAACCGACGCCAAGGTCATGCTGCGCGGCGTGCAAGTAGGGCACGTTACCCAAATCGACAGCCGAAACGGCGGCGCCGGTCTCAAGCTGGACATCGACTCCGATCAGGTGCGATACATCCCGGCGAACGTAGAGGCAAAGATCGCCGTCACAACGGTTTTCGGCGCCAAGTTCGTCGACCTGATTCCACCCGAGCATCCGAGCCCTAAACGTCTGGCCGCCGGCGCTGTTCTGCATTCGAGCAACGTGACTAGCGAGGTGAATACCGTCTTCGAAAACGTCGTCGATCTGCTCAAGATGGTCGATCCGCAAAAGCTCAACGCGGTTTTGACCGCGGTGGCCGACGGGGTGCGCGGACGAGGCCAGCGCATCGGCGAGGCCACCACCGATCTGAACGAGGTGCTCCAGGCGGTCAACGCCCGCAGCCGTACCCTCGACCGCGATTGGCGCTCACTGACCGACTTCAACAAGGCCTATGACGCTGCAGCGCAGGACATCACAGCGATTCTGGATGCCGCGACCACCACCAGCGCCACAGTCGTGAGTCACCAGAAAGCGCTGGACAGCTTGCTGCTCGACGTGGTTGGGCTGTCCAAGGCCGGAACCAACCTGCTCGGCCCCACGCGAAACAGCTTCATCACGTCGGTCAACAACCTGGAACCCACGACAAACCTGCTGCTGCAGTACAACCCCGAGTACACCTGCTTCGTGCAGGGCGCAGCGTGGTTCCTCGACCACGGCGGTGAGCAAGTCTGGGGCGGCGATGGTCGCTCAACTGTGCTCGACGCGACCTTGCAGCTGGGTAACGACCCCTACATCTACCCCGACAATCTGCCCGTTGTCGCGGCCAAGGGAGGACCAGGCGGCAAGCCAGGATGCGGGTCGTTACCTGATCCCACGAAGAACTTCCCGGTGCGACAGATGATCACCAACACCGGGTGGGGGACCGGGGTTGATATCAGACCGAACCCGGGCCTCGGGCATCCCTGCTGGGTTGACTACCTGCCCGTCACCCGAGGCATTCCGCAGCCGGTCAGCATCCGCCAGTGCATACCAGGTCCCGCGCCGGGGCCGCCCGGGCCGGCGCCCTACGGGGCACCGCTCTACGGGCCGGGTGGGGTTCCGCTGTGGCCGGGGATACCGCCGGCACCACTGAGTCCCGCGCCGCCGGGGCCAGGGACACCGCCGTGAGCGCCAACAATCCGCGTGACGAGGAGGAGATGCTGTGAAGGACAACCTGAGAGGCGTTGTCGTACGCCTCAGCATCTTCATGACGATCTGCGGTCTGGTGGCGTTCGTGCTGCTGACCGTCTTCGCGCAGTTCCGGTTCGGCGGCGGCCAGACCTACACCGCTGAGTTCGCCAACGTCTCAGGGCTTAAGAAGGGCAATCTGGTCCGAATCGCCGGCGTCGAGGTCGGCAAGGTCAGCGACATCGCTGTCAACGAGGACGCGACCGTCCGGGTCGATTTCACCGCCGCGCCATCGGCCGTGCTGACCGAAGGCACCCGCGCGGTCATCCGCTACGACGACCTGATCGGTGGCCGCTACCTCGGACTGGAGGAGGGGGCCGGCAGCCCGAAAGTCCTTCGCCCCGGCCAGACCATCCCACTGGCCCGCACCCAACCGGCCCTGGACCTCGAGTCGGTGATGGGCGGCTTGCGGCCATTGTTTCGGACGCTGAAGCCGCAGCAGGTCAACGCGCTAAGCGGCCAGCTGATGTCAGCCCTGCAGGGCGAGGGAGCCACGATCGGCACCTTTCTGGACGAGGCAGCGGCGGCAACCAACACGCTGGCCGACCGCGATCTGCTGATCGGTCAGGTCGTCGACAACCTCAACGTCGTGCTGGGATCGCTGGGCGGCCAAAGCAACCAGCTCGACAAAGCCGTCATGTCGTTGTCGGGACTGATCCACGGCCTGGCGGAACGCAAAACCGACATCACCAACGCGGTGGCCTACACCAACGCGGCCACCGGCAGCATCGCCGATTTGCTTGCCCACGCCCGCGAGCCGCTTCAGAAAGTGGTGCACGAAACCGACCGCGTCGCAGGAACCGTGATGGCCGATCACGACAGCGTCGACAACTTGCTCAACGTGCTGCCCGACAAGTACCGGGCGCTCAACCGTCAGGCAATGTACGGCGACTTCTTCAGCTTCTATTTCTGCGACGTCGTCTTGAAGCTGAACGGCAAGGGCGGCGAGCCGGTATTTGTGAAAGTGGCCGGGCAGCCGACGGGGCGGTGCACCCCGAAATGAGGAAACCACTCTCGCAACGCAACCCGTTGATTGTGGGCGCCATCGGCATCGTGGTGACAGCCGGGCTGGTGATGGGCGCGCTGCAATGGCAGGAGCTGCCGTTTTTAAAACAGGGCAAGGAATTTTCGGCGTACTTCGCCGATGCCGGTGGCCTGTTCGGCGGAGCAGGCGTGGAGGTCTCGGGCTATCCGGTGGGGAAAGTATCCAGCATCGCCCTACAAGAGTCCGGCGTGCTGGTCCAGTTCAACATCGCCAGCAACATTCACCTCGGTGAGCTGACCGAAGCGGCGATCAAGGCCAAAAGCCTCCTCGGCGCCAAAATTCTTGAGGTCACACCACGCGGCGGCGGCCAACTGGCCGGTCCGATCCCGATCGAACGGACAACGTCGCCCTATCAATTGCCCGACGCCCTGGGCGATTTGACCACCACCATCAGCGGGCTCGACACGCACCTGCTGTCCGACTCATTAGCCACCCTGGCGCGCACCTTTGCCGACACCCCGCCGGACCTCAAGAACGCGGTCCAAGGCGTTGCCCGGTTCGCGCAAACCCTCGACAGCCGCGACGCGCAGCTGCGCAGCCTGCTCGACAACGCGGCCAAGGCCACCGGAGTGCTGGCCAAGCGCACCGACCAAGTCGTCGGTTTGGTGCGCGACACCAACGCGCTGCTGGCGCAGCTACGCACGCAAAGCTCCGCCCTGGACCAAATCACCGTCAACATCTCCGCGGTGTCACGGCAATTAAAGGGGCTGATCAGCGAGAACCGTCAGCAACTGCAGCCCGCGCTGGACAAGCTCAATGGAGTGCTGACCATCGTCGACAACCGCAAGGAGCGCATCCAGCAGGCCATCAAGGGGCTGAACACCTACGCTATGTCGCTGGGCGAGTCCCTGGCCTCGGGGCCGTTCTTCAACGCCTACGTGGCCAACGTGTTACCGGGTCAATTCCTGCAACCATTCATCAGTTCGGCGTTCTCCGACCTGGGGCTGGACCCCGCGACCCTGCTGCCGTCGCAGATCACCGACCCGCAAACCGGCCAGGCCGGAACCCCGCCGCTACCGGTGCCCTACCCCCGGACCGGCCAGGGTGGCCCGCCTCGCACGTCGATCCCGGACGCGATCACCGGCAACCCTGCCGACCACCCGTGCGGTCCGCCTGGCGCGGCATTGCCGGGCCCTGGCTGCTACCCCTACCGGCAGCCGCCGCCGGCCCCGCCGCCTGGCGGACCGCCACCCGGCGGCCCCGCTGTCCCCATTCCCGCTCCGACATCCCCGCCGATCAACGTCGACGTGGGGCCACCAAACCAGCCGGGAGGTCAACCGTGACGGAGTGGCTGTCTTACCTGCGCCAGTCGGCCGCGGCGGCGGTCCGTCACGCTCGTCTGGCGTTGGCAACCACCCTTTCGGTGGTGCTGGCTGCAGGAGTGTTCGCTGCCATGCGCGCCTCCGACCAGAATGCACGCGTCACGGTGGTCGCCTATTTCGACAACAGCAGCGGCGTTTTCCCGGGCGACGACGTCCGTATCCGCGGGGTCCCGGTGGGCAAGGTCGAAAAGATCGAGCCGCAGCCGCTGCGTTCCAAGATCACGTTCTGGTTCGACCGGCACTACAAGGTTCCTGCAGACGCCAAGGCCGCGATTTTGTCGCCTCAACTGGTGACCGGCCGGGCCATCCAGCTCACGCCGCCCTACACGCATGGCCCCACCATGGGTAGCGGTGCAACCATTCCGCAGGACCGCACGGCGGTGCCGGTCGAGTGGGACGAAGTGCGTGCGCAGCTCGAGCGCCTCACCGACATGCTGCAGCCCACCAAACCAGGTGGGGTAAGCACCCTGGGTGAACTGATCAACAGTGGGGCCGACAACCTACGCGGACAGGGAGCCAACATCCGCGACACCGTCATCAAGTTGTCGCAGGCGGTGTCGGCGCTCGGTGACCACAGCAAGGACATCTTCGGCACCGTGAAGAACCTGTCGGTCTTGGTTACGGCGCTGCGCGATAGCAGCGGACTACTCAGCCAGTTGAACAACAACTTGGCCAGTGCATCGTCGCTGCTGGCCGACGATCCGAACAAGGTCAGCAGGGCCGTCGAGGACCTCAACGCAGTCGTCGGTGACGTCCAAAGCTTCATCGCGGACAACCGGGAGGCCGTCGGCACCGCTTCGGACAAATTGACGTCGATCAGCACCGCAGTGGTCGGCAGTCTCGACGACATCAAGCAGACCCTGCACATCGCTCCGACGCCGCTGGTGAACCTGTACAACATTTACGAACCCGCCAACGGCGCGTTGACCGGCGCGCTGCAGATCAACAACTTCGCCAACCCGCTGCAGTTCTTCTGCGGCGCCATCCAGGCGGCCTCCCGATTGGGTGCCGAGCAGGCGTCGAAGCTGTGCGTGCAGTACCTGGCGCCGATCATGAAGACCCGCCAGTACAACTTCCCGCCGATCGGCGAAGACTTGTTTGTCGGCGCGCAGGCCAGGCCCAATGAGGTCACCTACAGCGAGAACTGGATGCGACCTGACTACGTTCCGCCGGCTGCTGCTCCCACAACCGCGCCGCCCCCGGCGGCGGGTTCGGCCGCGCCCTCAGGGTCGCCGCCCTTGCCCGCCGAAGCGCCGCCCCAGTCGAGCCCGACGGTCCCCACCAACCCAGCGGCTGGCTTGTCCGGCATGATGGTGCCTCCCGGAGCCGGCTCATGAGGCGTAACCGTTGGGGCCGCATCGTGGTGAGCTTTGCGCTGTTGGCCGTGATGGCCGGGCTGTCTGGCTGCGGCTGGCGTGGAGTGAACTCGCTGCCGCTGCCCGGCACGCAAGGCAACGGTCCGAACTCGTTTGTTATCCGTGCGCAAATGGGGGATGTCAACAACATCCAACCCAATGCGCGGGTGCGGGTCGCCGACGTGCTCGTCGGCCACGTGACCCAGATCGAGCTGCAGGGCTGGCATGCACTGGTGACCATGCGCCTTGACGGCGACGTCAATCTTCCCGCCAACGCCACCGTCAAGATCGGCCAGACCACGCTCTTGGGAACGCAGCACATCGAGTTGGCCCCACCGAAAAGCGAACCGCCGCAGGGCAAGCTGGTAAATGGCTCGCTGATCCCGTTGTCTCGCGCGGGCGCATTCCCGACACCCGAGCAGACTCTGGCGGCGGTCTCGATGGTGCTCAACGGCGGCGGCGTCGGCCAAGTGGGCGACATCGTCGAAGCGCTGAGCACCGCCTTCCGTGGCCGCGAAAAAGACCTGCGAAGCCTCGTCGGGCAACTGGACAAGTTTGCCGCGAACCTCAACGACCAGACCGGTGACATTATCGCCGCCAGCGACAGCCTCAACGATCTGACCGCAAAATTCGCCGCACAACGTCCCGTTCTGGATAAGGCGCTCAAGACCATTCCGGACGCGCTGGCAGTGCTCAACGACGAGCGGGGCACCCTAGTCGAGGCCGCCGATCAGCTGGGCAAATTCAGCGCCTTGACCGCCGACACCGTCTACAAGAGCAAAGACAACCTGGTCAAAGAGCTCAAAGAGGTCGGACCGGTCCTGGAGTCGCTGGCCAATGCCGGACCCAGCCTGACCCGCGCACTGCACTTCCTTCCGACCATTCCGTTCCCGACCGACACCATCGAAAAATGGCAACGGGGTGACTACGCCAACCTGACCGCGATCATCGACCTCACGCTCAGCCGTCTTGATGCGGGCCTGTTCACCGGCACCAGGTACGAGTGCAACCTCACCGCGCTCGAGTTGCAGTGGGGCCGGACTGTCGGCCAGTACCCAAGCCCGTGCCTGAACCCGGGCCGGTTCGGTCAGGCCAACCCAATCTCGATTCCGTACAACGGCGACCAGGGGCCATAACGTGCACTTGAACAGACAGACGAAAATTCAGCTGGCCATCTTCACGGTGATCGCCCTGGCTGCGCTGACCCTAATGAGCCTGCACTTCATGAAATTGCCGGCCACGCTGTTCGGTGTCGGCCGCTACACAGTAACCATGCAATTGCCGCAAGCCGGCGGCCTATATGCCACCGGCAACGTCACGTACCGCGGCACCGAGGTCGGCCGAGTGCAGTCGGTGCGGCTGACAGACACCGGCGTGGCCGCCGTCTTGTCGCTCAATTCCGGAACCCCGATCCCGCGAGACCTCAAAGCCGAGGTACACAGCCAGTCAGCGATCGGCGAGCAGTACGTCGAGCTGCTGCCGCGAAATGGCAGCGCGCCACCGTTAAAAAACGGTGATGTGATCGCACTGAAAGACACCTCGGTGCCTGCCGACATCAATTCGGTCCTCGACGCGGTCGTCACCGGCCTGCAGGCGGTACCGCGCGACAACCTCAAGACGGTCATCGACGAGTCCTACACCGCGGTCGGCGGTCTCGGCCCCGAACTCTCCCGGCTCGTCAAAGGCGTCAGCGACCTGTCGATTGACGCCCGTCAAAACCTCGACCCGTTGGTCTCTCTCATCGACAACCTGCCCCCGGTCCTGGACTCGCAGACCAAATCCTCGGATGCAATCACCGCGTGGGCGTCGCATCTGGCCACAGTGACTCGCGAACTGCAGACACACGACCAGTCCGTGGCAGGCATAATCGAAAATGCTGGTCCAGCACTCGGGGAGGCACGCCAACTGGTCGACCGGCTACAACCGACCCTGCCCACCTTGATGGCCAATCTGGTCGCTCCGAGCCAGGTCGCTCTGAGCTATCGCAACGACGTCGAACAACTTCTCGCCGTGTTTCCCCAGTTCGTGTCCGCCGAATCAGCCGGTCTGGTCGCCAACGCGAACACTAAACAGAAATACAAGGGCCAGTACCTCGCCTTCAACCTCAACCTCAACCTTCCGCCGCCGTGCAACACCGGGTTCCTGCCGGCCCAGCAGATACGCAATCCCGTCTTCGAGGACGCCCCCGAACGGCCGGCCGGCGAGCTCTACTGCCGAATCTCGCAGGATGCGCCGATCACCGAAGTGCGTGGCGCCCGCAACATCCCCTGCGAAACCAGACCCGGCAAGCGCGCGCCCACCATCAAGTTGTGTGAAAGCGACGAACAGTATGTGCCGCTCAATGACGGCAATAACTGGAAAGGCGACCCCAACGCCACGTACACCGGCCAAGACATTCCACAACTGCCGCCCGGCGCCCCGCCACAGGCAGCCACGCCCGGACCGCAACTGGGAGCCGGCCTCGGTGCGGCACCGCCGCTGGCCGCCGCCGAATACGACCCAGCGACCGGCACCTACACCGGACCCGACGGCAAGCAGTACACCCAGTCTGACCTGGCTCGCCCCACCCCCAAAGACAAGTCGTGGCAGGCGATGCTGGTTCCACCGGGCGGCTGACCATATGGACGGAATGTCGACGGAGCAACACGAAAGGAGCAACAGGGTGACAACAGTCACTGACATCAAGTCTGCCCGGGACGGCGACATCGTCGAGGGCATCGACACTGTCGAGGACACCAGGGACATCGACCGCGTCGAAACATCCGAGGACACTGCCCTGCCGTCCGACGCCGCAACGGAAGTCTCGACCCCGACACCATCAAAACCCACGTCGACCACGCGGCGCGCCATTCTGTTCGGGTCGGTCTTCGTCGCGGTGCTCGCAGCGCTACTCGGGTGGTCCGAGTTTCACCTCGTCCAGTCGCACAAAGCCCAAGCGCACCGAAGTCAATTCCTCCAGGTGGCCAGGCAGGGTGCGCTGAATTTGACAACCATCGACTGGCAGCACGCCGACGCCGATGTGCACCGCATTCTCGACGGGGCGACCGGCGAGTTCTACGACGACTTCGCCAAGCGGTCCCAGCCGTTCATCGACGTGGTCAAACAAGCTAAAGCGAAAACGGTCGGCACGGTAATTGAGGCGGGGTTGGAGTCCGACACGGCCGACTCGGCCCGAGCGCTGGTGGCTCTGTCTGTCCTGACGTCAAGTGCTGATGAACCCTCCCAGTCGCCGCACGAATGGCGGATGCGCATCGACGTGCAAAAGGTCGGCGATCAGGTGAAAGTGTCCAACGTCGGGTTCGTGCCGTGAGGCGGCCGACGTGGCGCCGCCTCGGCCGCCCCGACGAAATCGACCCGGTCGACGACACCCCCGCCGACCCGGCGCCGGCGGCGGCCGTGGACGTTGACGACGCCGAAGGCAGCGACGCGTCAACAGAGACGAATGAGCCAGATGACGGTGAGCCGCTGACGGACCCATGTGGTGAGGCCCGCTGGTCGCGGGCCATCGCCTACGCGGTGCTACCTGGGCTGGCGATGCTGCTGGCGGCTGGCGCAGGCTACGTGAAATGGCAGGACATTTCGGCACGAGACGCCTCAGCGGCGGGCTCTGAATCCGTGCGAGCCGCCACCGAGAGCACGATCGCGTTGCTGTCCTACAAACCCGAAACCGTGGAAAAAGACCTCGAGGCGGCTCGAGGCCGCATGACAGGTCAGTTCCTGGACTCGTACACGTCGCTCACCCACGACGTCGTAATCCCGGGAGCAAAGCAGAAGCAGATCTCTGCGATCGCCACCGTCCCCGCCGCCGCATCGGTGCAGGCAACGAGAAACCACGCAGTAGTGCTGTTGTTCGTCGACCAGAGCGTCATCATCAATCAGGACGCGCCGACATCGACGGCATCCACCGTTCGCGTCACCCTCGACAAGGTCGGCGGCCGGTGGCTGATCTCACACTTCGACCCCGTCTGAGGTCTGATGATGCAGCACCGATTGGCACCTGACAGCCAGCTCCGCGCCATATCGGCATGGGTGTTGCGCATCGCCGGGCAAATGCCGGTTCCGCGGGGACCGAGAGCACCGACACGCCGCACCGTCAGTCAGCGAAGTCAATATCACTGCGCCGCAGCAAATCCCGGCACTCCAGTTCATCGATCAAATCCCTGGCGGGGCGTCGTCAATCGGCGGCCGCTGGGTGTCACCGGGATGAAATGCGAGGAGACGACAGTGCGGCATCGAACTCTGATTTTGACTACGACAGTTGGTGTACTGATTGCTGTCGGTCCGGCGAGTGCGAATGCGCGGGCCGACAACGACGACAACACACTCGTACCTAACAACAAACGTCTCAACGACAGCGTGGTGTCCAATGTCTATACCGTGCAGCATCAGGCGGGTTGCACCAACGACGTCAGGGTCAACCCGCAGTTGGTTCGCGCCGCCCAATGGCACACCAACGACGTGCTGAATAACCGCAACATCGATGGCGACATCGGCTCGGACGGGACCACGCCACAAGACCGGGCCAACAACGCCGGCTACCGCGGAATCGCGGCCGAAACGGTAGCGATCAACCCAGCTCTGGCAATCAGCGGTGTGGAAATCCTCAACCAATGGGTCTACAACCCGGCATCTTTCGCGATCATGGCCAACTGCGCCAACACCCAGATCGGCGTGTGGTCGGCAAACAGCTTCAACCGTACCGTCGTCGTCGCAGTGTACGGCCAGCCAAAATGACCGTCCGACCCAAATTGGAACCGAGGAGCGCCTTCTCACATCCACCATCAACGATTGGAGTCTGATCACATGAACGAAGATCCCAGCCCCGACTACGACTTCAGCGACGAACTTGAGTACGGAATCAACTGGTATGCATGGATATTGCGCGGCGTGTATCCACCGCCTGGCATCCCACCGAACTAAAGACAGCAAATCGGCACTACGCAGTCCCCGTCCTAAGGAGCACTATGCGCAGTATCACCGTGGGATTGACCGTCATTGTAGGGGCGCTAGCGACGGTCATCAGCCTGTCCTCGCCGGCACACGCCGGGCCCAACCCCGGGCAGTGTGGATTCGCGATGAGCTTCATCTGCTCGATGATCCCGGCGTTGCCCGAGTTGGATCACGATATTGACCTAACGCAGGATGCCAATGGCCCCAACGTATCCGGCCTGCCGCCGAACGTCGCACGCAATGGTGGCTAGCGGAAATCTGAATTTGAGCAGGCCGGCTCGCCGTGGGGCTCCGGGCCCCAGCCGTCCTTTGCCGCCGATGATAGTCCTGGAGGAGCGTTGATGCTAATGTTCGTCACATTTATCGCCGTCGGGTGCGTCGCTGCACTGGCCGCCGCCTTCAGTCTGTCCAACGAGGTTGTCGCCTGGTGTTGCGTCGCCATCAGTGTATGTGGCCTGATCACGCTGATCGTCGACGGACGCAGACAGCGGCGGCGCAAAGCCGGCGAGGCCGTTGAGGGGCTCAATAGCGACGAAACCTCGGCAATGGGACGTGAGCGGCGCGGGATCGACAATCTCACAGACCATTTCGCCGTCTCCCACAGCCAGATCACCGACGACGTCCGCTAGGGCCTTCACACCGCGCGGTGCTCCCTTTGGCGCCACGCACGCATCCACTGACGGTTGACGTTCGAGTCGTGTTGCTGCGTGAATCGTCCAACTCGCGTCGAGAATTGCGTCGTCGCGAGGATCGAAATCTGTTCAAATGCGCGGCTAGACCGAGCCGCAGGCGGGCTCTGCTACGTATCCGGCCCCGTCCGCGTCAAAAGGGTGCCGCCTCGACTGCTTGGCGGGACTGCTTGGCCAGGAATCGTTCTCGCGCGACGAGGTACACCGGGAACGCCAAGGAGACACCGACATAGGACATGGCGACGAAGGCCCAGCCCCATTTGTACCCCAGCCCGATGCGCTTGCTATCCGTCACGACCCACACCATGAACACCAGCCAGGCGATGGCCATGTCGATGGCCAAGAATGCGGCGGTGCCACCGGCAGCGATCGCATCGCGGAAGAACGCGAACGGATCGAGGATGTTTCCACCAGCAGCCATCCACTCAAATGCGTGGGGCCACGTCAGTATCAGAGCCACACCGCCGGCGAGCAGGAAGAAGGCGTGGCGAATGTTCGTGGATCGAGAAACCGGCATCGAGCTACTCCTGTGGTCATACATCAGCGGGCTCACGACGGAGACGGCTGATAGCCAGCGGCTGAGTTCCTCAGCTGCCAGATCTGGTCTGGGCAAAGTAAGTTGACCGAATACGAGACCAAGTAGTTGGTCGCGTCTTCGTCATTCGGCGTCACGTCACCCTTGGCGTCACCGATCACCTGGGCGTAACTCTCGCCCGCGCGGACCTTGTCACACAGGGCATAGCCGTAAGCGACCGCGTCGTCAGCGGCAAAGTTGAAGTGGCGGCGCACCGTGACGTTATACAGATACTCGACCTGCGGCGCCGGCGCCGCAGTCGACCGGGGGATCGATGTCGCGGCAGCGGCACCGAGCGCAGCGGCGAGGACTATCGTCATGGCGAGCGGCCTAGGACTATTCATGGCTGATTCCCTATGCGGCGTGGACTATTCAGAGTCGCCCGTGTGGTGAGTTCAATTCACGACAGGTCGTCCTTGGTCACGCTAGGGCAACTGTCTACGGACCGCGTCCCCCTAACCAGGGATATTGCTGGCACCAAGGGTGAGTGCATGACGGGCACTAAGCGAACGCAGAACTTTCGGCTGCCAGCTTTTCGCCAGCGGCTAGGAAGGAACTGACTAAACCAGGTTCGGCGTAGTACGGGTCGCCGACACCATCTTCAAACCGCCTGCGGCTGTATTCATAAAGTGCGGCAAGCCTGTACATCGCGAGCGCGGCATACCAGTTGACGACCGACACATCGGCGCCGGTGCGGTCGGCGTATCGGTCGAGCAGCGCGCGGCGGCTGGGGTAGCCGGCCTCGAGCACCGCGGTACCCATCGCGGACGTTGGGACCAGCGGCTCCCCCGGCGCAGGGTAGGAGGTCAGGAAGTACCCCAGATCGGCGAGCGGATCACCGACGGTGGCTAGCTCCCAGTCAAGCACGGCAGCGACCGAACCTGTTGCGATGTCGACGATGGTGTTGGCGATCCGAAAATCGTTGTGGACTATGCACGTTGCGGATTCTCCTGGGAGGTTTGTCTGCAGCCAGGTGTCCAGCGGGGTGAACGCTGGCGGTAGGGTTCCCTCGACCGCGATGAGCGATCGCATTCGCCGTATTTGGCGGCCGTTGAATCCGTCCGGTTTGCCGAAGTCGCCGAGCCCGACCTCACGCCAAGGTACCGAGTGCAGCTCGGCGAGGGTGTCCACCAATGATTCGCCGATCCGCCGGCGCGTTTCTAGGTCGTGCGCCGGTGCCGGGGTGGACTGAGTGATCACGGCGCCATCGACGAACTCCATCACAAATAGTGGCACGTCGAGCAACTCACCGGCCGCAGCGGTGGCCAACACCGCCGGGGTCGGTACAGGAGTATGCGATAACGCCTTGAGTAGCGTTGCCTCCCGTGACACGTCGTGTGCACCCTGCGGTAGCGGCGGCGGGGGTGGTCGGCGCACTATCACGCGTGAGTGGCCGTCTGACACCAAAAATGTCAGGTTGGAGTGCCCGTCGCCAATGGCCTCAGCGGTGACCGTGGCGCCGCAAAGATGATGGTCGGCCAGGAAGCGGCCGAGGTGTTGCAGTTCGGCGTCAGACCATGACCACATCAGGTGCCTTGTGCTGCGAGGTAGTCCAGATAGCTTCCTTGCCAATGGGTCTCGAACTGTCCGGCGCCGGGTTCACCGTCGATGACCGCCTGGCAGGCACCTTCGCGTATGACAGTCTGTAGCCTATCGTGGGTAGGTAGTTCGATCACGCCGAAGACGTCGAGTTCCAGCTCGGTTTGCTCACCCGTGGTGTCCGTCAGGGTCGCTCGCAATCGACGTTGCCGCAGCTGTGCGTCGTAGTCGGCGTGGTGGTCGATGTGACAGATCGGGTGGGTGACACCGTCACGCACTACGTAGCCTGCAAAGCCCCACTCGCCCTTGGCGATCCAAATCCATCCGTTGAGCGCACGGCCCGATTCGGTATAGGCGACGAACCATTTCCAATGCTGTGGGATGCCCCAGTCGCGGACTCCCCACGAGTGATCGCGGTGACCCATGCGGTCCCAGTCGATGCGTCGGCCGGCGACTTCGATTGCTCCGCGGACTCGCCCGGTTTGCTCGATTCGGTTGGCCGCGAACCACTGGGGCAGTCCGTCGGGATTGTGGTGGTAGCTGAAGGCATCGTGGATGCCGTCGAAGGCGAACTCGATCTTCACGTCGTCGCGCTGGTAATTGAGAATGCAGGATTTCCGCAGCTCGGGCTGCGTCAGTGTGAGTCCGTCGAATGAGAAGTCGTCGAGGTCAGCGTGATCCGGTATCCGCCCTTGGTGCAGGTGCTGTGCTAGCGGCTCTGGGTTTGGACCCCAGACGCACACGTTGTAGCCGGCCTTCCCGCTGCCAGTTAGATAGAGGTAGACCTGCAGGCCGAGCTCCTCCTCGGGCATGATCAGTTCCCAGAACAGACTGTCGCGCGTTCTCTCTCCGGCGACCGACCGGTGCCGGAGGTCGTCAGCGGGACCGAGCCCTGCTGAGAGCTCTCCTGATCCGGTCATTGCGTCTGCTCCTGCAGGCTCGCCAGAGCGCTGCGGGTCGTAGGCACCTGAATGGCGAGAGCCTGCCCGCGGGTGTCCACCTCGAGCGCGGATTGGAAGGAGTTGGTCTCGAGATTGCGGAGCAGTGCGTTTTTGGTGGATCTCATGCTGTCGTCAGAGTTTTCCGCGATGGTTTGGGCCAGCTCGATCGCCGCGTCGAGTGCGCGGCCCGTCTCGGCGAGCCGGTCGGCCAGTCCGATTCGCTGGGCCTCGGGGGCCCGCACCGTGCGTCCGGTAAAGGTCAACTCGGCGGCCCGGCCGGGTCCGATCAACCTGACCAGGTTCCAGGATGTCCCGAGCTCGCCGATGGATAGCCCGACCCGCACGAATCCTGCACTGAAACTGGCGGTCTGGTCGGCGATTCGGATGTCGGCAGCTAGTGCTAATGACAAACCACCGCCGGCCGCCGGGCCACTGACCGCTGCGATGACTGGATACGGCAGGGCGCGCAGCCCGGTGGATCCAGCGGCGGCCGTCTCGACGAGATCAGTGAAGCCTGACACCGACATCCGGGTGAGGACATCGATCTCGTCTAGATCGAAACCGGTGCAGAACGCTTTCCCCCCTGCGCCAGTGACGATCAGTGCCCGCAGCGGCGCGTTGCGCAATACAGCTGTAGCCCAAGCAATTTCGCCGAACATCTCAACCGTTTGAGAATTCGCGCGTTGCGGGCGGTTCACCGACATCACCGCGATGCCCGAGCCGTGGTCCTCGAAGGTCAGTGTATGCGCCGCACGCAGCTCATCGAGGACGTCGGCAAACGGGCGCCGCGACACTCGATTCCACTGCGATGTGACAGTGCCCATGATCACCGCCCGGAGAAGTTCGGCGGTCGCTTGGCTTTGAAGGCCTGCAGCGCCTCGACCATGTCGTCGCAGCGCGTAAGTAGTGCCTGCCCGCGGTTTTCCAGTTCGAGCGCTGCCGCGAAGGAGGCGACTTCCATGTTGGCTTGTAATGCCCGTTTGGATATCCGAATGCCGCCCGGAGAGTTGGCGCAGATCTGACCCGCCATCGCCAGCGTCTGGTCGAGGAGGTCGTCCGGACTGGTCATCCGGTTGAGCAGGCCGAGCCGTTCTGCCTCATCGGCCTCGACGACGCGGCCGGTAAAACCGATTTCCGCGGCGGCCGACGGACCGATCAACCGGGGCAGCAGCCAGGAGGCGCCCAGGTCACCCGCTGAAAGCCCGATCCGTACGAACGCGGCACTGAACTTCGCCGCAGGTGACCCCAGCCGGATGTCAGCCATCAGGGTAAGCGACATGCCGCCACCGGCTGCGGGTCCGTTCACCGCAGCGATGACCGGTACCGGTATCGCACGAACGGCGCTGAGCGCGCGGGCGGCCCGCTCCTGACGATCCAGCATACCCAGGGCCGACAACGAGGCCAATTCCTCGGCCTCGTCGAGGTCGTAGCCCGCGCAGAACGCCCGGCCCGCACCAGTCAGGACCACCACCCGGACGTCGTGATCGTCGCCGATCGCGCGCGCGACCGATTCGAGTTCCTCGAACATGAGCATTGTCATCGCGTTGCACCGGTCGGGCCGGTTCAACGTCACCTGGACCACAGCGTCCGCGTGGAACTCGAGAAGCAACGTCTCATAACGCTGTTCGAGGTCAATCATCGGAAGTTCCTTCTGATCCGACGAATTCGGGGGCGCGCTTGTCGATAAACGCCCGGATGCCCTCGATTGCCTCGCCCTGTTCAAACACCGCTTGGACCTGTTGGGCCTCATAGTGCAGACCCTCCGACAGCGGTCGGTCGTACGCCGCGGCCACTGTCCGGACCACCGCGCGCTGCGCGGGCGATGAGGCAGTGCACAGTTCGCGGGCCAGCTCCAGC
Source organism: Mycolicibacterium vulneris (assembly GCF_002104765.1). GTDB lineage: Bacteria > Actinomycetota > Actinomycetes > Mycobacteriales > Mycobacteriaceae > Mycobacterium > Mycobacterium vulneris. The sequence continues at coordinate 83,382 of NZ_NCXM01000003.1, read as the reverse complement.
GCGGCCTCGCCCGCGGTGCCCGCCGGCACAAGCCGGTCAACGAGGCCGATGCGCAACGCTTCCCCGGCGTCCACCTCCCTGCCGGTGAGCATGATGTCTAGGGCCCGCCCGCGGCCGACCAGGTGGGGCAGCCGCTGGGTGCCGCCCGCGCCCGGAATGAGGCCGAGCTTGACCTCAGGCAGGCCGAGCCGCGCCGATGAACCGGCGACGCGCAACGAGCACGCCATCGCCAGCTCCAGCCCGCCGCCCAACGCGAGCCCGTCGACCGCGGCCACCGACACCGCTGGGTGGGCGGCCAGGCGCTCGACAGCGCCGCGCAGCGCATCACCGTATGCACCGAACGATGCCGCGTCCACCGACGACATGTGCTTGATATCGGCGCCGGCGGCGAAGAAGCCGGTCAGCGCCGAGGACACCACAATGACCTTGGCGGGCAACGCGTCAGCGGCATCGAGCCCGGTGTGCAGCCCGTCGATGATCGGCATGCCCAGCGCATTGGCCGGAGGCCGGTTGAGCGTGATCTCGACCACCGATTTCGCGATGCGCAGGCTTACCGGAGAACCGTTTTCGGACAGCACCATTGATGTACCTCCTTGGTTTGTGCACAACGGTCTGACCGCTACGCCATGGTGAGGCCGCCGCTGACCGACAGCGTCTGGCCGGTGATGTACTCCGCTGCGTCGGATGCGAAGAAGGCGACGGCAGCGGCGATGTCCGAGGGCTGTGCTAAACGCTTCATAGGCACGGAGCGGGTCATCCCGCCGATCACCTTGTCGGCGTCTTGCCCGGAGCTGTCGGCGAACTTGCGCAGCGCGGGGGTGTCGGTCGGGCCGGGGCAGACCGTGTTCGCGGTCACCCCTTTGGTCGCCACCTCACGGGCCAGGGTCTTGGTAAATGCGATGGTGCCGCCCTTGGCGCCTGAGTAGACCGCTTCCAATGAGGACCCGACGCGGCCGGCATCGGAACCGATGTTGATGACGCGGCCGAACCCGCGTTCGACCATGCCGGGCACCACGGCGTGGATGACGCGCAGTGCGCCCTTGAAGTTGATGTCAAGGATCTTGTCCCAGAAGTCTTCTGAGGTTTTCAGGAACGGCATGAAGTCGTCCCAACCGGCGTTGTTCACCACGATCTCGATGTCCCCGAGCTCGTCGGCGACTGTTTTCACCGCGCCGCGTACCGAGTTCGTATCGGTCACATCAACGTGGACCGCGATGGCTTCACCGCCGGCCTCGGCAATTCGCTTCGCGGTGGCTTCGGCCGCCTCCAGGTTGAGGTCTGCGACTGCGACCCGAAACCCTTTGGCGCCCAGCGTTTCCGAAATACCTTGACCGATGCCTTGGGCTCCGCCGGTGACGAATGCGACGCGGTTGGTCATAGTCTGCTCTCTCCTTTGAGTGAATGGACTGCTTAGCGGCAGGACGGAGCGCCCGGGTTGGGCGCCCAGTTGATCGGGCCGGCGACGATAGAGTGACTGGTGAGTTTGCGGCCCAGCACACTTTGGGCCGCGCGAGCCGCATCAATCAGGCTTGGTAGTGATATTCCGGTGGACACGCCCATCTCCTGGAACATGCTGATCAGATCCTCGGAGGCGATGTTTCCGGTCGAACCAGCCGGCACCGGGCAGCCGCCAAGTTCGCCGAAGCTGGATTCGAAGCTGGTGCATCCGGCCTGCAACGCGGCGTAAGCATTGGCCAGGCCCTGGCCGCGGGTGTTGTGGAAGTGGGCGGTGACCTCTACGCCGGGCAGCCGTTCGATAGCGGCAGCGAAGAACTCACCGACGTAGGCGGGATTGGCCATCCCGGTGGTGTCGCCGAACCCGACCTCGCTGGCGCCCGCGGCTGCGAATTGCTCAGCGATATCGAGCACCCGCTTCATCGGCACCTTGCCCTCAAAGGGACAACCGTAGGAGGTGGCGATGACGGCAGCGCAGCGCAGATCCTCGGCGACAATGCGCTTGGCGATAATTTCGTTGTCTGCCATCGACTCGGCGATGCTTCGGTTCACGTTTTTCTTGTTGTGTGTCTCCGACGCGCTGACGAAGATCGCCACCTCGGAGAACGTCTCGCGCACCGCGAGCGCGTTGTCGAGTCCTTTGCTGTTGGGCACCAAGACCATCAGCGATACATGGTCGGGCACATCGATGCCGCGCAGCACCTCGACGCCGTCGGACAGCTGGGGGATGACGTCGGGTCGCACGAAACTGGCAACTTCGATGCGGTGCAGCCCAGTCCGCGCCAGCCGGTTGATCAGATCGATTTTGTCGGCAGTGGCGATGGTTTCGGGTTCATTCTGAAAGCCGTCGCGCGGACCCACCTCGCGGATGTCGACATGTGCGGGCAATCTATTCACAGTCTGCTCCTTTCGCGGTCAAGCTGGTCACGGAACTCAGGGGCGGCGATCGCGCAGAGCCTGCGTGCTCGCTCACCAAGGCTGCACCCGCGCAAATTCGCGACGCCATATTCGGTGACGACGGTGTCGACGTCGGAGCGCGTGGTCGTGACGACCCCGCCTTCGAGCGCGGGCTTGATCGTCGAGGCGGCGTGTGAAGTCGCCCGCAGCGCGAAGATGGATCGCTTGCCGGTCAAAGCGGCGGCCCTAGCGAAATCCACCTGACCCCCGACGGCACCGATATAGACGCCGCGGCTAACCTCGGCACCGACCTGGCCGGTGAGATCGACCTCGACGGCGAAGTTGACCGAGACCAGCGAACGTAGCTGCGAAAGCACCTGCGGTGCATGGGTATAACTGGTTGGCAGGAAGCGAACCGGCAGGTCGCCGGCACGCTTATACAGCTCTGCCGAGCCCAGCGCGGTCCCCACGACAACCAGGCCGGTGTCGATCTCCTTATGCTTGCCGGTGACCACGCCTTCGTCGACCAATCGGAGCAGGCCGTCGGTGATCATCCCCGTGTGGATGCCCAGATCCTGATGGCAAGCCAGTGCGCCGAGCACGGCCGCACCCAACGATCCGACCCCGAGTTGAACGGTATCGCCGTCGTCGATGAGCTGAGCGATCTGGGCGGCGATGACCCGGTCGGCTTCGCCCGGCGCCCGCAGTGTGTCCTCGGGCAGCGGACGGTCAGTGCTGATGGTGGCGGCGAAGCGATCTACTGATATCGGCTTAGTTCCCAGAGTGACCGGCATCTGGGCGTTGATCTCAGCGATCAGTGTCGGCGTGTGCGGAATGGCGTCCGCGACATAGTCGACCCCAACACCCAGTGAGCACATCCCTTCGGCGTCAGGCGGTGACACCTGGACCAACCCGACATCGCACGGCAGACGGCGCTCGGCGAACATCCGCGGCAGCGCCGAGTAGTGACAGGGCACCACGTCGAGCCGCCCCGATTTGCTGAGTTCGCGGAGCTCACCAAGCCCGCCATAGGACACCATCGACATCCGGCCGGGCATCGTGATGTCGAGCTGGTCGTTCCAGCTCAGACCGGTGAACGTCCGGATCGGACCGATCCGGGCACTCTGTAAGATCAGCGCGTCAACCAACGGCCGCGGCTCCGCGGCGGCCTGACCCCACCAGACTCCGTCACCTCGTGACAGAAATTGCCTGAAATCGATCACGTGGGTACCCGTTGGATCAGGGTTGCCGTCCCAAGACCCCCGCCGCAACACATCGTCACCAGGCCAAGGTCGGCGTCGCGGCGTTCGAGTTCAGGGATCAGGGTGGCGATCAGCCTGGCCCCCGTCGCGCCGACGGCGTGGCCCAGCGCGATAGCTCCGCCGTTGACGTTAACGCGATCGGTGTCCGGACGCATCTCGCGTTGCCATGCCAGCACCACGGACGAGAACGCCTCGTTGACCTCGAATAGGTCGATGTCAGCGATGCTGAGATTGTTGCGTTCCAACAACTTCTGCGTCGCCGGGATGGGCCCGGTCAGCATGATGATCGGATCGACGCCGACGGTGGTTTGGTCCACAACGCGGGCGCGCGGCCGCAATCCGAGCCGGTGCGCGGCGTCGCCGGAGCACAACAGCACTGCAGCCGCACCGTCGCTGATCGGCGAGGACGATCCAGCAGTGATCCGCCCATCCTCCTTGCGGAACACCGGTTTAAGGTTGGCCAGGGTTTCCACGGTGGTCTCCGGGCGCACACACTGGTCGGCATAGCGGGTCTGGCCGTCGAGTGTCATCGGCACCATCTCGGTGACAAAGCGGCCGTCGGCGATGGCCTTGGCGGCGTTCTGGTGCGATCGCGCCGCGAAGACATCCATCTCTTCGCGGTCCAGCTGCCAGCGGTCGGCAATGAGTTCAGCGCTTTCGCCTTGGTGCACAAAGGGATAGCGGTCGCGCAGCTCGGCCGGCCACGGGTCGCCATACAGTTCGGAGACCTTGATTGGGGAGTCGATAGGCACGTGACCCATGTGCTCGACGCCGCCGGCCACGACAACGTCGTGGGTGCCCGAGGCCACCAGCGCCGCAGCCATTTCTACGGCGGTTTGCGCCGAACCGCAGCGCCGGTCGAGCGTGACGGCCGGCACCTCGGGCGGATAGCCCGCCTGTAGCCAGGCGTTGCGGGCAATGTTGCGTGACTGTTCACCGAACGGGGCCGTGCAGCCGATCACCAGATCTTCGACCACATCAGGCGGGACTTCGGTGCGCTTGACCAGCTCGTTGTAACACGCGGCCAACATCGCATTGGGATGCGTGTCGCGGTACCAGCCACGTTCGGGATGCGATTTGCCTATCGGGGTGCGTACCGCCTCGACGATGTAGACCTCGCGACCCGTTGAGGCGAACCGCCCCGTTACTTTGTGGCGCATCAGATCACCGTCCCACCATCGACGGGCAGCACCTGTCCGGTGATGTAGGACCCGGCGTCTGAGGCCAGGAAAACGAATGTCGGTGCGATCTCTTCCGGGAAGGCCCACCGGCCCAGGGGGATTCGGGCGAGGGTTTTGGCAGCCAGCTTTTCGTTGCTGCGGATGTTTGCGGTCATCGCGGTGGCAGCCAACGGTGCAACGGCGTTGACGGTGATGGATTGGCGCGCCAGCTCGCGGGCCAGCGATTTCGTCAGGCCGATGATGCCGGCCTTGGCGGCCCCGTAGTTGGCTTGGCCGATGGTCCCGGTCAGGCCGGCCGCTGAGGTGACGTTGATGATGCGCCCCGTGCCATCGGTCGGCAGATGTCCCAGCGCCGCTTGGCTACACACGAAGCTGCCGATGAGGTGGATGTCGATAATACGGCGGAACTTCTCCTCGGAAAGGTCGGCGAACATCGCGGGTGCGATGGCGCCGGCGTTGTTGACCAGAATGTGCAGCGCGCCGCGGCCGAATTCGGCTGCGGCCGAGGCGGCTTCCTTCGCTGCTGCCGAGTCGCGCACATCGAGCACTAAAGGCTGCGCGGTACCGCCGGCGGTGGTGATCGACTCCGCGGTGGCCACAGCGGCGTCCTTGTCGATATCGGTCACGACAACGGCGGCACCCGCGGCGGCGAAGGCGCGGGCGATCGCTTGGCCGACCCCGCTGCCCGCACCGGTCACTAGCGCCGATCGCTCGTCGAGCCGGAAGACGTCGCGCGGGGTCATCAGTAGCTCCTCGGCAGGCCGAGTACGTGCTCACCCAGGTAGTTGAGCACCATTTCCTGGCTGATCGGGGCGATGCGGGTAAGGCGTGCCTCGCGGAAGTACCGCGCTACGTGATACTCCTCCGAGTAACCCATGCCACCGTGAGTCTGTAGGGCGCGATCGGCGGCGTCGAACGCCGCATCGGCGCACAGGTACTTGGCCGTATTTGCCTCGCGGGCACAAGATTTCCCGTTGTCATAGAGCCAGGTCGCTTTGCGCAATATTAGTTCGGCGGCGTCCAGTCGGGCCAACGAATCGGCTAGCGGGAACTGGAGTCCCTGGTTCATCCCGATCGGCCGGCCGAATACCACACGCTCGTTGCCATAGCGCACCGCCGCCCGTAACGCAGCACGCCCAATGCCCAGCGCTTCGGCGGCGATGAGGCAGCGTTCGGGGTTTAGGCCGTCGAGGATGTAACGGAATCCTTGGCCCTCTTCGCCGACACGATCCTCAACCGGGATCTCGAGGCCATCGATGAATAACTCATTTGAGGACACCGCGTTTCGACCCATCTTAGGAATTGGGCGAATCTCGACCTTGCTGCGGTCGAGGTCGGTGAAGAACAGCGTCATACCATCCGTTTTGCGGGTCGCGTCCTCGAACTTGGTGGTGCGGGTCAGCAACAGCACTTTCTCGGACTCCAGCGCTTTTGAGATCCACACCTTGCGCCCGTTGACGACGTAGTGATCGCCATCGCGGCGCGCGAACGTGCTGATCCTTGTGGTATCCAGTCCCGCGCCGGGTTCGGTGACACCGAAACATACGTGCAGATCACCGGTCACGATACGGGGCAGAGTGCGCGATTTGAGTTCCTCGGATCCATGCACGATCACCGGATGCATGCCGAATATCGACATGTGCATAGAGCTTGCGCCGTTCATTCCCGCACCGCTGGCCGCGACTTCCTCCAGGAGAATGGACGCCTCGGTGATGCCAAATCCGTGGCCCCCGTACTCCTCTGGTGTCGTAATGCCCAGCCAACCCCCGTCGGCGAATGCATCGTAGAACTCTGTTGGGAACTCGTGCTGTTGATCCTTGGTCATCCAGTAGTGGTCGTCGAACTTTGCTGCCAGTTCGGCGACCGCAGCGCGGATCGTCTGCTGATCATCGCTCAACTGGAAGTCCACAACACTCTCCGCTCGATGTAAGTAATCACCCTAAGGATCAATGATACTAATGGACAGACCAAAAAGATAGGTCACCTCCTGCGGTCTCGCTCAACCGCCGGAGGTCATGCCGAGGCGGGGATTAGCGGCAGCGCATCCGCGATCCGCTCGTTCCACGCAGTCGGCGTGCCGAACAGCACGCGGTCGAGCTTGGCCCGCTTGTAAAAGAGGTGCAGATCGTGCTCCCAGGTGTAGCCGATCGCGCCATGAAGGGTCAGCGCGCTGTCGGCGAGCGCAGCTCCCGCACCGGTGACCTGCGCCTTGGCGACCGCCGCATGGGTCGCTCTTTCAGGTAAACCTTCTTCGGCAGATTGTGCCGCGTAGAACACAATCGATAACGAGGACTCCACGGTGACCAGCATCTGGGCGGCGGCATGCTTGACCGCCTGGAATGATCCGATCGGCCGACCGAACTGCTCACGTTGTTTGCTGTAATCGACGGCGAGTTGGAGCATACGTTCCGATGCGCCCAACGCGTCGGCTGCAACCAGAACCCCCGCCCGCGCCGCGATTTCGTTTATCGTTGCGGCCGCGTCGAGCTCGAGGCGGCGTGCCGTGACGTCATCAAGCACGACATCAGCCACATCCCTGGAACGGTCCAGCAGCGACCGGGGGTGAATCCGTACACCCGGATCAGCGCCATCCACCAGCCACAGCGATATTGATTCGCCATCGGTTATGGGGACCAGGAACTGCCGCGCCCGTGCGGCGCCAAGCACGCAGGGTATCTGCCCAAACAGCCTTTCGGTGCGGTCGTCTACCGAGGTCACCGCGGCCGGAATGCGGTCCGCCTGCACCGCTAGTGCGGTCACCTCGCCGGACTCGGATGCGGCAACGGCCAAAGTTGGCTCGTCGGTGAGCGCCGGAACGACGATCGCCGACTGCAGCCAGCCGGCCGACGGTACCGCAGCGCGCCCGAGCTCCCGGGCAGTGAGCGCGAGCTCCAGAAGGCCGCCGCCTTGGCCGCCGAGCTCTTCATCGAAACCAACGCCGGCCCAGCCTTCGCCGACAAACAGCCGCTCAAAGCTGGACAGATCGCCAGCGTCCAACCAGCCCCGAACCGCCTGCACGCCAGCCCGATCGGTCAACCATTCGCGTAGCGAGGTGGTGAACAGCTCTTGTTCTTTGGAGAGCTCCCAACGCATCGGCGTTTCTCCTGCCAGCCCTCGGGTACCGAAGATCGGTACGCCAAATGGATAAATGGTATCTTAGGTCTGACCATAAACCATTAGGGATGCGATGGATGCAGCGGATGCCGTGACCACTCCCTCGCGATCCGGCACCACGCTTAGCCCATTCGACGCGCCCAAGGCGCCTGACGTGCTTGCCGGTCTGCTTCGCGAGCGGATCCTCAATGGAGAATTGGCCGAGGGTGTCGCTCTACCGGCGGAACGCGACCTAGTCAAACAGACGCAGATGAGTCGGGCCACGGTGCGCGAAGCGCTGCGAATCCTCGAAGTGCAAAACTTAATTCGGGTCAAAGCCGGGCGTGCGGGCGGCGCCTTCGTGCAGCGCCCCACCACGACGTCGATGGCCAGCACGGTGAGCATGCTCATCCGGGGCAGACGCATCAAATTAGTCGACCTGATGGAGACAAGGGAGGCTTTGGAGCCGTTCTGCGCCGAACTTGCTGCCCGCAACCGCGACGACGAGGACCTCGCTGAACTCGAGCGGGCCAACGACACGATCTCCGACACGGAGGCCAGTCTCGAGCAGTTTTTACAGGCCAACCTGGATTGGCATGTCGGTGTCGCGGTCGCCAGTCACAACGAACTCCTAATTGGCTTGATGACCGCTTTGTCGCAGGCGATTTATGCCGGCACCAAAGATGCGGCCTTCGTTGACACCGAAGTTCGAGCTGTGACCGAGAAGGCCCACCGCGCGATCACCGCAGCGATCCGGGATCGCGATGCCAGGGCCGCTTCACGGCGGATGCGGTGGCACGTGCACAGCTACGCTACCGCCATTGCCGAATCCAACGACCGCGAGGCAGTCGTAGTCGGCGAATAGCTGTGCGGCCCTATCGCAGCGCCGATTTGACGCTTGGTGCGTTCCAGTGTTGGCCTGCGGTCGAAACTGATTTTGGGCATTTGGTTGCCAATGCGGCCTTTGGATGAGGACCCAGAGCCAGCCAGTGCCGGCGACACGCGTTCGAGCCCGCAGAGCCACCCGAAGCCCGCGTCCACGAGGGTCATGCCTCGAAGAGGAGAGCTAAGTGCGCTCTTTCGAGGGAAGCATCCACACGGTCGAGTCGGCGACGATGAGCAACATGGGCATCGGTATCCAGGTTGAGGGGCTGACGAAGTCCTTCGGTGCTCAGCGAATCTGGGAAGACGTCACGATGGACATTCCCGAGGGTGAGGTCAGCGTGCTGCTGGGCCCCTCCGGTACCGGTAAGTCGGTCTTCTTGAAGTCGCTGATCGGTCTGCTGCGCCCCGAACGCGGCTCGATCATCGTCGATGGCACCGACATCACCGAGTGCTCCGCCAAAGAGCTCTACGACATCCGCACCCTGTTCGGGGTGATGTTCCAGGACGGCGCGCTGTTCGGGTCGATGAACCTCTACGACAACACCGCGTTCCCGCTGCGCGAGCACACCAAGAAGAAGGAGAGCGAGATCCGTGACATCGTCATGGAGAAGCTGGAGCTGGTGGGTCTGGGCGGGGATGAGAAGAAGTTCCCCGGTGAGATCTCCGGCGGTATGCGCAAGCGTGCCGGGCTGGCCCGCTCGCTGGTGCTCGACCCGCAGATCATCCTGTGTGACGAGCCGGACTCCGGTCTGGACCCGGTCCGTACCGCCTACCTGAGCCAGCTGCTGATCGACATCAACGCCCAGATCGACTGCACGATCCTGATCGTGACGCACAACATCAACATCGCCCGCACGGTGCCCGACAACATGGGCATGCTGTTTCGCCGCAAGCTGGTCATGTTCGGACCGCGCGAGGTGCTGCTGACCAGCGACGAGCCAGTCGTCAAACAGTTCCTCAACGGTCGCCGGATCGGCCCGATCGGTATGTCGGAGGAAAAAGACGAGGCGACCATGGCCGAGGAGCAGGCCCACTTGGAGGCCGGCCACCACGACGGCGGTGTCGACGAGATCACCGGTGTGCCGCCGCAGATCACCGCAACCCCCGGTATGCCGGAGCGTAAGGCCGCAGCCCGCCGCCAAGCCCGGGTTCGCGAAAGCCTGCACCTGCTGCCGAAGGACGCCCAAGAAGCCATCCTCGAGTCGTTCGAGAACGACAAGCAGGAAAGCAGCAAGCAACAGCGTGCCACGGATTACGGCGACCACGCGCGGTACCGCGACGACGCCGACACCATGTCGATTCCCACCCAAAATCGCTACTGAGACAACATGGCTCTGCACCGCCTGAAGCCACCTGCCAAAAAGTCGTTCATAGCCGGGGCGCCTGAGGCTCGGAGTGTTTGGCAGGGTAGCCAGCGTCGTCGCGGGGCGTTGAGCAAGCAGGTCATCCGCATGGTGGTGAACCCGACGTTGAATGTCGCAACGTTGATTCCGCTGGTCCTTGCGTGCGCAGTCAGCGGTGTGGGGCGTCCCGGTATCGCGGTCTCACCCGCCCCAGCTCGAGCTCCTGTTACCCCGGTGGCAATTTTCACGAACGTGGTAAATGAGCTTTCAGGTCCGTCTGTGGTTGCCGCCGCGCGACCACCGTCGGGCCTTCACATCGCACAGGCCGACAGGCCGGTGCCACCCCCGGCGGCGGTGGTGAATTCCCCAAGCGCACTGGGCATTCCGTCTACGGCCCTGTCTGCTTACCGTAATGCCGAGGAAAAGATGGCCGCTTCTAACCCTGGCTGTGGGATTAGTTGGAATCTTTTGGCCGGCATCGGACGCGTCGAATCTGCGCATGGCAACGGCGGTGCCACCGACGCTCGCGGTAACGCGGTCCGGCCGATCTATGGACCTGCATTGGATGGCACGCTGCCCGGCAACGAGGTTGTGGCCCAACGCATTGTCGACGGGCGAATGAGTTATGCGCGGGCAATGGGACCCATGCAGTTTCTGCCTGCCACCTGGGTGCGATACGCCGCCGACGGCGACGGCGACGGCGTGGTCGATCCGCAAAATCTATACGACTCCACGCTGGCTGCTGCCCGGTATCTGTGCAGTGGTGGTATGAACTTACGGGACCAGTCGCAGGTGATGGCCGCGATCTTGCGTTACAACAACTCGATGTCGTACGCCCGCAATGTGTGGGGCTGGGCTGCGGCCTATGCCACGGGCGTAATTCCCGTCGACCTGCCTCCCGTTACCGGGCCGGCGCCACCGCTCGGTGATCTTCATCTGGAGAAAACTGAGGGGCTCGGGCCTGGGCTGCCTCGCAATATCCACGGCCTGCCGCCCAGCGACCCGCTGTCGCAGACGCCGCTCATCGATCTCATCGCATCACCGGCGCCGGACTCTGCGGCCTGCACGGTGATTTGTATCGAGTCCCGCGTCCTGCCGACGCAGGAGGCGCCGTGACGCAACGTGGGTATCGGCGACGAATCGCGTTCTCTGCGCGGTGTCTTCGCGTCGCAGAAGCACTGCGCAAGCGGCGAGCGCCGCACTCGGATTTCATGGTGTGGTCATGGAGCGTCGGTGCGGAGCGAACGAGTTGGATCGCTCCCGCGAAACAAGTGAGGCGGGCATGCGAAGACGACTGACATTGTTACGATTGCTATCTGCCGTGGCGCTCGTGGTGGGGGCAGCGGTGGTCGGGGATGCGCACAGATGGGTTGGACAGGCTCACGCGGCCGGGGTGGAGAACCTTATGGTGCCCTCTGCGGCCATGGGTCGTGCCATACCCGTGACCTTTATGGCTGGCGGGCCACACGCTGTCTATTTACTGGACCCCTTCGACGCCGGCCCTGACGTCAGCACGTGGGTCACCGCGGGCAACGCCATGAACGCGCTGGCCGGAAAAGGGATTTCGGTAGCGGCACCTGCAGGTGGTGCGTACAGCATGTACACCGACTGGGAGCATGACGGCAGCAAGCAGTGGGAGACCTTCCTGTCGAGTGAACTGCCCGATTGGTTAGCCGCCAACAAAGGTCTGGCGCCAGGCGGCCACGCCATCATCGGCGCCGCGCAAGGTGGCTACGGCGCAATGGCACTCGCAGCTTTCCATCCCGACCGCTTCCGGTACGCCGGTTCAATGTCAGGATTTCTCTACCCGTCAGAGACCGCCTTCAACGGCGCCATTCTCGCCGGCCTTCAGCAGTTCGGCGGAGTCGACGGCAACGCCATGTGGGGTCCGCCGCAGGCAGGCAGATGGAAGTGGCACGACCCGTACGTGCACGTTGCACTTCTGGCACAAAACAAGACTCGCACATGGGTGTTCAGCCCCCAGACGGACACAGCAAGTGACCCAGCTGCCATGCTCGGCGCAGCAGCCGAGGCCCAAGGCACGAGCCGGTCGTTTTATTCGCAGTATCGGACCGTTCGAGGTCAGAATGGCCACTTCGACTTCCCGGTTACCGGAGATCATGGCTGGTCGAGCTGGGGACCGGAACTCGGCGCCATGTCCGGCGATGTCGCCGCCGCCATTCGTTAGTTACGCCGCTGTTGTCACGCGCCAATAATTTTCGCGGCAGGTGTGCTGTCCGCGCCTGTCACCCAAGGTTTGCGAGGAGAGCAAAGATGAGCTATGTCCAGTTAGCCTGGTCGCTCGCTGAAACATGCAGCCAATGTCTCAGCGAGAGCGAGAAATGCGCTGTGTATGTGGCATTAGGGGGCGGAGATACCCACACCGCAATCAGTAAATTGGTGAAAGCGGCAGCGCGAGAGAATATCTCACTATCGGTCGATGCAGCAGCGGCGCTGCAGGTATGGTGGGCCGCACATAAGGACGCTCTGGGCGCGGCAAGCCTCAGCGCAGTGTTGATCGCCCAACTCACAACACAGTCCGCGCCAAGACCGTCCCCTACGACCTCCTATATCCGCGCGGAGCGAAAATATTTGCAGACCAGCCGACAGTTCCGCTAATACAGGCCGGGCTCGGGCGTCGGCCAATTTTTTAGCGAACAGATGTCGAGAGCAGCGGCGCCATACGTGGGATGGATAAGCAGCAGGGCGAATCGCACCCAAAACGTCTGCGTCCTGCTCGGCCAGCAGGCGGCCCTCCGTGGGCCGCGCCAACGGAGCCATGGCTTTTGGGTGCGAACCTGGCTGGGCAGCTGATCAGGAGTTGGAGACCCGAGCGCATGGAACAGTTCGTCACAGGATCTTCGGTTACTGGTCCGAGTAAGCGACCCGATGCGCGGAGTTCTCAAACGAATTGGCCACATCTCGCTTCATTTGGCCACACCGTGGCCAAATGGCCACACTGATGTGAGACGCGACAAGCATTCGGGCCTGATCTTCATTACGCTGAGATTGGTCAGCTCTGCGAACTGGAGGACGCTTGCGCGTGCGAGAAGCTGATTGGTTCCGCACCATGACGACCGCTACGAGCGCAGGCCACGCTGGCGGAACTAATGGTCCGATTACGGCGTAGTGCGAAGCGGACCCTCCATTCTGTAGGCCCGAGATACGCACCTGCGCTTGATCCACAAGCGCCGAATTTAGCGGTTGGACGTCTGCAACGAGCAGCTTCTGCGCTGAGCGTCCGAACCGGCGTGCGGCATCGCATCACCGAACTTGCAGGCGCCCTGAACTCTGGAATCGAGCGCGATTCCGGGCATGCCGGTCGACTGTTCGATCGACGAGCGGTGAATCTTGATCGACTCAGCGCGATGGCACCTTCTCGAGTCTGATGTCACCTGGATGTCACCCGATTCTCATTTGGTGGTGACGAGGAATAAGTCACGCTTGCCGGAATGTTCCGCTGAATCAACCTGTGCGGGCGCGGTTCTCAGGCGGGGTTTAGCGGTCCCGATCCGGGAGTCAGGGGAGAAGAGTCTGCAATGATGGTTGTTGCGTTTCCACCCTGTCGTTTGACGGTGAACATCGCGTGATCGGCGCGGGTGATCGCCTGCTCCAGGCTTGCGGCGGTGTCGTGTAGCGGGTTGGTGAGTTGTTCTCGGGATACCGTGGTGACGCCGATGCTGGCTGTTACGTGGGCGTGATCGGCGGGCGCAGCGATGACGCTGCGTACGCGTTCGGCAATTAGTGTCACGTGGTGCGGTGCGACGACGTCAATCACGACGAATTCTTGACCCCCGATCCGGGCAATCAGGGCGGGATTTCGCATCGCCGCCTTGATTCTGCGGGCGGTGCGGATAAGCACGTCGTCACCCACGACATGCCCGTACGTATCGTTGATTTCTTTGAATCGGTCGAGATCGATCACCATGATCATCACCGTGGTGTCAGCGGGGGCATTGTGGGCGGGATTGCCGGCGACCAAGCCGTTGAGCAGCAGGTGCAGACCGCGGCGGTTGAGCAGTCCGGTCAGTTCATCTGTCATCGCCGAGTCGGCGCCGCCGCGCAGGACCCAGATACCGAAGTGCACGGCTATCGGTGTCGCCACCCACACCGCGATGCCCGCGAGCGCCTTTGCTGTCGCCAGGTAGGGGTCTGCGTGTGCGCCGGTCGCGATGCGGTAGGAGAACACCAGCACCCATCCGAGCGACCAAACGGTGTGCGTGGCAAGCAGTTTCGGTCCGTCGAAGAACTTGATGTATACCGACACCAGGATCAGCAGGTTGAGCCCGGACAAGGCCGCCAGTTGATGGGAGTTCAAGGTTGAGACCACCGGAACGCGGGCAGTGACATCGCCTACCTGACCGTCGGGCTGCCCATCGACTCGACGCTGTGGGAGCACCAATTCCCAGTAATGATGGCCAACACCATCGCTGCGTGCCAGAAACACGACACCAAGCTGGTCTTCTTCGACAACACCTACATGTACCCGCGGACCTCCGCACCGCAGGTCGAAGACACCGCGTTTGAACCAGTCAGCCGCAAAGCGGCCGTGCGCGCGCACATCGCGGAGATGTTGCTCTTAGAGATGCACGCCAGCACCATCGAAGCCGTCATCTGCCGGGCGCCAGAATTCTATGGACCCGGCAAAACCAAGAGCCTTACCAACTCCGCTATCTTCGACCGGATCAAACAAGGCAAACGACCAATGATCCCGGTCAACGCTCACACAAAAAGAACCCTGATCTGGACCCCCGACGCCAGCCGCGGCATGGGATTGATCGGTAACACGCCCGACGCTTACGGCCAAACCTGGCACCTACCAACCGATCCGGAACGACTCACCTACGCACAGATGCTCGACATTTCCTCAGAGGTCACGATGCGCGACATCCGCTATACGACGGTCCCCGAGGTTGTGTTCAAGATCGGCGGATGGTTCAACCCCGCGGTCAAGGAAGCCTCCTAATTGCTGCCTCGCTACCGCGACGACAACATCTTCGACTCCACCAAGTTAGCCAGCCGATTCCCCGACTTCGACGTCACCACCTACCGAGAAGGGATTACCGAGATCCTCAACGACTAATCGGCTGCGGCATGGTCAGTCGGAGGCCAATGTTCGCGATGTTGTGACGCGATGTCATGCCCGCCGGCAAAGGGGGCGCAAGACGACGACTTCATAGCAGATTTTCCGGTGTTGGTGCGCCCCCCAGCCTCGGAGTTGGTGGGTTGCGATGCGCGAGTCTTGCTCTCGACTGGTGGTGGCGACTCGTACCGGGAGGTCTTAGAGTCCCCAGACTCCCGCAGAAGAAGCACTGATCTACATTGCATGCCGGGGTGGGTGGGTAACGTCGGCGAGGAATCACATCAACGAAACTGGTTCACTGCGAAAGCAATTGAAAAAAATTCCAAACGGAACGGAGTGGGATACCAGTGAACAGATGCCTGACGATGACACCGACGATGGGCCAGATTACGACTGGCACGAAGTCTCTGCGGCACTTGCTGGTGATATCGACATCGAGATGCTATGGATGCCCGAACTGGATGGGATCGAGAACCCCGACGATCAGAAGAACGCCGATATGGATGTGGGGGATTACCGCCCGCAGACGTGGCATCACCGATTCGACCGGTAGGCAGGCGGCACGGAACATCCTTCTGCACTGTCCTGATGATTATCGCTGACCTGCGCTTTTGCAACGAAGATTAGCAGGCCACCGCGACACGGCGAAGTTTCGTCAAAGTAGACAGGCGTGTCTTGTCAATCTTCGTTGCATCTCGACAATAGTTCGGCTCGTAGGAGGTGTAGGTTCGTCCAAGTACGTTGTCCTACCGGTCATTTCGATTTTGTTACATCAGCATGATTGGCCGTCAGTCGTGCAACGCCGGCTTAGCAATTCCGGCCAAGACTGCGAGCGTCGCAAGCAACTTCACATCTCGCGGTTGACGCAACTGAGGATTATCTGGCCCACGAAAAGCTTTTGGTAGAGATGCAGCGAAGATTGTAGCCACGGCGGGGGTTGATGTTGAATGCCGGTCAACATGCAGGTGGTGCCAAAAGCGCCCGTCGTCGTGTCCTACGCTGCCGCGGCGCTATGTGGGCAGATCTGCTGAAGCCACTGTCGATTCCTGGATCACGTTGTCTACCATTGATTTCGGCAGATGCTCCTGTTCGAGCTGCAGTTCGCGACCATGTTCACCGTGGTAGGCGTTGAGCCGCTGATATAGCGCAGCCTCGTTATCAGTGAGTTCGGCGGGGATCGTGTCTGTGGCCTGCTGGGTGCCGGTAGTGTGCCAGGCACCGCGATGCGCGTCGAGGACCGTCTCGTCCATCAGGATGCTGGACACCGACAGCCCGGCCTGTCGCACCGACGCCAGTATCGCAAGCCCGGCGCGGTCTATGTCACCCCAATACACAAGCCGCTCTGCAGTATGAATCCAGTTTAGCTGGGCCAAGATTGGCGCGGCCTTACCGAGGCCGCCGATCACCGCAACCCCGCCGAGATCGAGGTCGAGTGTTTGACCGGGAGCTTCGTTTTCGACAATCAGGATGATCGCCGGCGCCAGCACGGTGTCGTTGAGGATGGGGATGGTCGTCTGAAAGCGCCGCAGCCCCGCGGCGTGAGCGCGTAGCCTCGGGCAGGCCAACGTCACTTGAAGGCGCGTCTGCTTGGCGTCAAGCCCCAGTCGGGCGATGAGCCGCGTCAGTGGATCAGCCCCCTCGGAGTCGGTGCCTAGCATCGCGCACAGCAAGGTCGCGTTCTGTTCGATCCATTTGCTGTGCACGCCAGGTATGCGGATCTGGCGAAGCACGGTCGCATCACCAGGCCCGACCGCAACGAGGTGGGTCGCCGCGGTGAGCGCGGTCGCCCACTCATCGTCGTCAAGGCCAGCGATGGTCTTGCCGGACTTAAAAGGGATGTCGCTCAGCAGATTCCACGCGACTTCCGGTGTGGCCAAGGCCTGCGCGAATCGGTCGGCAGCCAGCTCATACGAGGCAACGATGTCAGGGTCGGCGACCGAGAGCGCGGAGTCAAGGTCATCGATCACCCATGTGATGGGAAGCGCGTGGGTGCCCAGCCGGCGGGCGCGGCGCGCGGCAGTGACGATGCGGCCGGGTATTCGCTGCTCGTCGATGGCTGAGCGCCAGGAGCCGGCCCAGGCAGTGGCGGCGATGACGTGGTCGTCGAACAGCGTGCCCTGGGGGGCCTTCAGGTTCAGCTTGAGCGGCCACGGACCGTCTTGCCCGAGTGCCCAGTGCAGCCATAAGTCGGCGCAACGCCGGCGCAGCTCACCGATCGCGGCCTCCACCGACAACATCACCGCGGCATCACCGCACCGTGGCGGCTGCCGGTGTGCCGGCAAGCTCGTGGCTGATCTCGGCGAATTCCCGCACGGTCACGGTGCGGGTGGAGGCGATCGGTTCGGTGCCGGGGGTATCGCGCTTGGACACCATGACCACGCTGTCGATGTAGGGCTGGATGGTGGTGGTGTTTTGCACGGTCGCCACGATCAACAGTTGGAACCCGAACTTACGGAATGCCGAGAGCGCCTGATCGGCGAACACCGGGTCTGATTTCGAGAACGCCTCGTCGAGCATCAGCTGTGAAAACACCGGCCGGTTATCGCCCGTGGAAGGATCGGCCAGGTTGAAACTTAACGCCCCGGCCAGGCAAAACGCCATCAGCTTTTCCTGCTCACCACCCGAGTTGGCGCCGGCATTACTGTAGGTGCGGATCAGTGCACCTGTCGTGGAGTCGGTTTCGGCGCAATACAGGGTGAAGCGGTTCCGTACATCGAGGGCGTCGCGCGTCCACTGACGGGCCTCAGCGCTGTCGGAGGCCAGCAGGTTCCGCAGCTCCAGAATGTCGCGGTACTGATCGTGGGTGGCCTTCTCATCGCGCATCGACACCGCCAGCGAGCGCCCCGAGATCCGCCGGGCCCGTTCGTGCAGATCTGTGACTGCAGTCAGCTTCTTGGGGTCGGCGTGCAGCGACAGCCGCGTGCCGCGGTTAAATTCCACCGATCCCAAGCCGCGGTTCACCCGAGCGATCTGCTCCTCGATGTGTTGGGCTTCCTCTTCGGCTTTCTGGTAGAGGTGCAGCGCTGCCATGGGCGCTTGTTCGGTGATCAGCCGCAGCATACGGTCGTGGGCCTGGGGCAGTTCGCGGTCATCGATGCGCCGGCACAACGCAACGTAGTCGTGGATCTTTTCGTCGAGATCGTCGCTGTTGTTGGGGATCGCATCTTCGAACTGTGCATCGAAGTTGCTGATGATCCGTTTCAACTCGTTGGTCAATCGATTAACTGAATCTTGCAGCGTGCCTTGGTCTTTCTCGATCGCCCGGACGAGTTCAGCCTTGTAAGGGGCGGGCGCCAGGATCTCAAGGGGGATCGACAGTTGCCCCCGATAGATCTCCAGCGCGGCGCGCGCGCTCGGCCCGACCACGCCGGGTTTGAGTGTCTCCTGCAGATCCAGCAGCTTGGTGCGGCGATCGTCGCTGGCTGTTTCGCGTTCGGTCAGGATGCTGATCCGTCCGGTCAGCGCGCTGCTCTGATCAAGTAGATCTTCGGCCTGATTCTCGAGTTTGGCCAGGTCGGGATTGGCGGCCTCGAGGGCTTCGAGTTGTTCTTGGAGCCGGCGAACCTCGGTGTCGGCGCCGTCGGTGTCGATGTCGCTGAACATGGTGAAACTCACGTGCAGGGTGTTCCACCGGTCCCTGCCGATCGACAGCGACTCAATTGTGTTATGCAGCTCGGTCATCGCGGCGTCGCTGGCCTCGAAGTCGGCGGTGGCGTCCTCGAGTTCGATTCGCAGCGCGGTAATCTTGGCGGCGATGTCGCCTTGATAAATGTATTGCGAGGCTGACAATGTGGCGCGGTCGTCTTTGACCGAGCGAGTCTCGCTTTCCTTGTAGAGACCCTCGACGGTAATCGCACGCCTGTGGTGGGGGAATTCGTCGGTCCCGCTGACGCGCACATAGTCACCGACCTTGGCAATCAGTCGCGTTGCTGTGCCGGCGCTTTCATGCTTCGCATCCGTCAGCCCGAGGCATTCAGCCAACGTGCCCGACTGCGGCGCGATCGGCGCGATCCCGCCAGCGGGAACGTGCTCGAGGCGGACCAGGCCCCGCATGTGGTGGTCGTTGACATAGCGCAGCACCTCACGGTGGTAGCGGTCGGGCACCAGCAACACCAGACCTGTTGTCCGCAAGACTTTTTCAACAGCGGTGCGCCATGGCGTGTATTCAGCCTTAAGGTCGAGCAGCTCGCACACATACCGCAACTGCTTGGCCGGGGCGCCGAGCGCCGCCGCGATCTCTCCGCGGATGCGGTCTTCGTTGGCCGGTACCGATGTGCCGAGCCGCTCAACGCGGGCGAGTTCCTCGCGGGCGGCCGTCATCTGGTCACGCGCTGCTACACGTCGCGGACCCTCCTCGTTGGCCAGCCGTTCCCGCAGCGCCTTGAGCTCCTCGGCGATCCGCACGATTTCGGTCTGCGCCATGGCGCGCATGGTGTCGAAATCGTCGGCGGACTGCACCTGGGGCGCGGCCCAACCCAGGTCGAAGATCTGGGTGTCGTAGTCATGGCGGCGCCGCGAAGTCGTGTCGGCGCGGTCTTCGGCCACCGCGAGTTCGTGGCGCAGCGTTGACAAACCTGACCCAGCCTTTGCGATGCGGGCGGTGAGTTCGTCACGGGTGCGGACCAGCACCCTGTTTTTCGAATTCAACTCATCGCGCTCGGCGCCGATCTGCTCGATGTCGGCGTCCAGCACGCTGACCTCGGGTCCGATGGCGGCCAGGCGCAGCTCGTCGACCCAGTCATGCACCATCTGTTTGTCGACGATGCCAATGCTGGCCAACTGCGCGGACTCGGTCACGTAGCGGTCGTGGATGATCTCGATGTCGCCAAGGACCCGACGTTTGGACTGCGCCACCCCTAACGCTTTACGGGCATCGACCAGCGGGGTGATCGCTTCGACCGCATCACGGATCCCGGTGATGCTCTCCGGGGTGTCGAGCATGTAGTCGCGGACGAACTGCTCCAGCCCGCCCACGCTTTTCAGCGATTTAGCCTTGCCCAGCAGCTGCAGGGCGGCCGTCGAGCCGTGGATGCCGATCCTGGTGTACAGCTGGTCGAGGTACCAGCGTTCGTTATCGCGCTTGCCGCGCCAGCCGGCCGATTCGAACACGCTGCGGGCGTAGTTCTTGTCGCGCCACGTGTTACACAGTTCGAGGATGTCGGCGTCGGCGTTGATCAGGTGATAAGAGCTTGAGGCGTCGGTGTCGGCACCCGCGGCCAGCCATTTCAGGACCAGCCCGGTGATGACGGTGTCGTCGCTGCCGGTGTAGGTGATCGCCACCGCTGACCAGGCCGGCCCGCTGCCACGCAGATACATCGGCTTGGCGCGTTCGCCGGCCTCCTGGCGCTCACCCCACAGTCCGCGAATGTATTTGTCGACGGTGCGCTTACCTAGGTTGGATCCGGCCGCGGTGCTGTCGCTTGAGGCGTTGAAGTTCCGCCGCGACGCCGCCAGGAATGCCAGCGAGACCGCGTCCAGCAGTGAGGATTTCCCGCTTCCCGAGGCGCCGGTGATCAACGTGCCGTTGCGGCTGAGGTGCAGGTCGTGATAGCCGTCGAACACACCCCAGTTGATGACCTGCAGCCGAGACAGCCACACCTGCCGCGCCGGCGAGCTAGTCGTCATCGTCGCGGCCCTCCCCGTCGTCGATCAGCGTGCCCTCATCGTCGGCTGCGGTCTCGGCGGCGTCGCGATCAGCGCCGCGGGTAAGTAGCTGCTCGAATTCCTTGCTGAGTTCGTCGACCATCTGTCCGGTCATGATCGCCAGGATCACCGGGCTGGTGGCGTAGGTGTCGTCGTCGTCGCGGGTGCGCAGCAAGATCTGCGTTTTGACCAGCTTGGTGATGGCCTCGTCGATGCGGTTGCGCAGCATGGCTTCGTCGCGATCGACCCTATGCCTGACGTTGGCGAAAAGGTCGTGGATGTCGGCCTTGCTGATCAGCACATGCTCGTCGTGTGAGGTGCGCATGATCTTGGCCAAATGCAACGCCACGATTGAGGCATAGGTGCCCATCGGTTCGCGGCGTAACACCCTGCGGCTGTGCTGATTTGGGCTGTCTAGCAAAGCCGGTTCGGCGTAGGCGACCTCGAGGTCGTCGTGGATCCGTAGCCGCAGATCAAGCTCACACAACCGTGACGCCAGCACTTTGCGGTGCTCCAGCAGCCACGCCCACCGCTCAGGGGAGTCCTGCTTGGTCAAGTAGCGGCGGGTCAGCAGGTTTTGCAACGCCCAGCACGCCTGGTTGGACAATTCGCTGACGTCGCCGTCAAAGCGTGGCACCCGAACCGCATCGGCAACCGAGGCATCGACGTCGACGTCGGGCAGGTCGTCGAAGTTGAAATTGTCCAGATGCGTGCTCATAGCCCGCCTGCGCTGGCCGCTCGGTCACGAAACATCAACGCCGGCACCTCAATTTCCCGGTCGACCCCGTCGCGCGATCGGAACCGCACCCGCGACGCTGCCGCCGAGGCCGCGGCGTCGGGGTCTTGGCGCACCGCCAACGCCCACAACACCACCACATCACCGAGGTACGGTGCATCAACCATGCCGATCATCTCCGGCAACGACACCGGCCCCGCCTGCACGGCGGTGTTCACCAGTTCAGTCAGTTGCGGAATGTCGACCTGGCTGGCCAGACCGGTGAACCCGCTCAGGTCAGCGGTGGCTTCGGCCTGCCGCGCCGGGCGCGGCGGCGAGGGATCCTGAATATCGAAAGCGATCGCACCCACACTGGTCAACGCTGAACGCCCGATCGGCAACTCCGCTCGGGTAGGGGAGTCGACCACCGACTGCCTCAACAACGCATGCCCCACACCGATGGCTTCATTGATCTGGCGAGCCAACCCGCGTGCCTGCTCGGCGGTGCCGGCCGCAAAAAACCGTTTGATCCGCAGCGCGCAGCGTTGCTCGATCCGGATCACCTCACCGATCTGCTCGGCGACCCGAGGGAAGAACTGCACCATGACCTCGCGCAGACTGGCGTCAAGGTCGGGCAGCGATTCAACGACGGTGGTGATATCCGAGCGCAACCGGGCCCGCTGATCCGGGTCTTGCACCATCCGGGTGAAAGCGGTGTAGGAAGCCCTCTCCCGGGAATCGAACAGCGCCTCGTAGTCAGTGAACAGCCGCCGCGACCGGTCCCGAAACGCGGTGTCGGAATCCTCGGGACCTTCGATCAACGCCGTGGTGATCTCGTTCTGCATCCCGCCGTAACGCACGATATCGGTAATGATCTGCTCCATCTGATAGGCAATCGCCCGTCCTTCATCGGCGAGGTCGACCAGATTGGGCTGGGGTCGCCGCCCCTCGGCGAGGTCCTCGAGCTGGCGGTAGAGCGCCTCGATCTGCTCCTCGAGGTCGATGCGGATCCGTTCGGGATCGCCGTCGAGCTGCGAGGCGATCCGCTTGAGACCACTGGCAATACTGACCATCGACCCACCGGTTGCCACGCTGTCCGCGCGCCGCTGCCGCCGCAGAAACGCCAGCACGCTTCGGGCATCCTCAGTCAGGGAGCACACGTTCTGCGCGGCCTGACCAGTGCCATCGGAGACCCGGTTCAACCACCCTGAACTGGCCCACCATTTGATCAGCCCCAAGCCAGTCTGATCCGGCAGCCCCACCTCGGCTAAATCCTGCTCGATACGCGAGACAAGTTCTGCCTCAGTGATTTTCGCGCTGCCATCCAGGTGCCGTTCCATCAACGTCACGTAGGAAGCCAAATTCTTGGCGGCGAACAGCCGCACCGCCGGCGCATCCTGCAGCGACTCATTCGACGTGAACAGCTCACCGACCCCGGAGCCACTCATTGGCCGCCTCCCCGTCTCGGTCCGTGTGCGTCCACCATTATCCCGGTCCCGCTGACAGCCAGTGTCACGAAATGCGGATCGCGCGGCAGGATGAACCCGTGGCAGCACATGAGTTCCGCAACGACGACCGCGGCTACGCGACATGGCTGGCAACCCATCGCACCGGCTATGTGCTCAACATTGCAGCCAGCCACAGTCCCACCGAGGCGAAGGTGCACCACGCCCCCTGCTCCCACATCGCCCCTCGTCGAGGTAAGTCCGCGACCGGCTCGTACACAAAGGTCTGCGCCGTCGAGGTGGCCGAGCTCGAGCAGTGGGCGGCCGAACACACGCTTCCGTTGCCGCCGCCATGCGGCTCCTGCTACCGCGCTCAGCCGGCCCGCCCGGCCGCGGCAGTTCGCCGCCACGCCAAGGCGCCGCTTCCCGAGGGCCGCGCCCGCACCGAGGGCCCGACCACACAGTGCCGTGCCGTTCAGGCTTGGGCCGATGACTACCTCCGCTACGGTGCCGCGCGTCCACCGTGGCAACACGATCTGCGCAACGACCTGCGCACGCTGCTCCGGAAGCTGAAGCCCTCCGCCGGGCAGATCTTGCACGCCACCTTCGTCGGCGACAGACCCGACGACTCGGACGTCGAAAACCTCCTGCTGTACAACATCGACGCCTTCAAAACAGCGGGAGCGAACGGAATCCGCTTCGAACAAGGCACCAAAGTTCCACCCGCCAGCGACGGCGCCGACTATCCGTTCTACTACCGCTACGAGCTACAACCAGCATCCGCAGGCTTCAAACGATGGCACGCAGTGCGAGAGCTGGCGTCGTTCGACTGGGTCGAGCTCGGCGCCTTCCCCGAAGATCGGAGGGTCGCCCAGGTGTGGCTGGCACTAAAGCGCAACCACACCGCCACCGTGGCTCCGATACCGCTGCGCGCCGGCACACCATTTGCCGTCACAGTGACGATCCGATCGCCGCATACCGTCGGAGAGCCGCGGCCGGACCTGAAGATGAAAAACATCCTCGATGGCGTGATCGCCTCCTTCCAGGCCCACACCGACACCGCCGTCCTCGCCGATGTCGCGGCCCGACTTGCGACCGCGCTGCCGGCGCCAAGCACCGAAATCGCCCACTATCTGAGCGACGAACAGCGCGCGGTGCTCGGCACGGTGCCGCAACTGGTCCGACCGCACCGACCGGCCGGCACCTGGAACCCCGGCGATCACTGGTGCTTGGCCGGCGAACTGTTGCCAGCCGAACCGGTCGATAAGTGCTGGGCGATCCGCGGGCAGATCGTTGAGATCTCCCGCGAGGTCGGCTCGCGTTGAGCAGAGCCATCTCGTCGGGATTGCCGCGACCCCCGCTGCGCCCAGTGACGCATCTCGGAATTATCGGCTTACCAACTCGAGTTGTCGTTGTCTGAGCGGCGGTCCGGTTCACCATCGGCGCCCGTCGCTCATGTGGTCGCCGCGTGACGAATCGGATTCTGACCAAATGAGCCAGATCTGACAGGCATCCAATGTGCGAGTTTGCTGGACTCAGCCCGGCACTACAGCTGCGGCAGCGATGTTTGTCATCAGAGCTGATGTAACAGTTGTAGATGCGATAAGCATCTGACTCTCATTGCAGTCACCGTTCATACGCATTGCCTCCTTTCGCTTGCCGTCTCGGAGACGAGACACGAGCGCTGGTGTGACGTAGAGCATTACAGCCACCGCAACCATGAGCAGTGCCAGACCCGGTGTTACCGGGCTCAATCCAGCCACCTAATAGTAGCTGAGGCGTTGCCGGTGCATAGCTCCTGTCCGGGCCATCACTCGAGATTAGGGAAGAGAAAGTCTGTTGGGCGGGTAGCCTCAGAACCAGAAAAATTCAGACGCCGAGGCTTTCGCGCGAGGGGCTAACTATCGCCAACGAAGAGCAGTTCGAACAGGAAGTGCGAGCACAGCGGTCGCGTGTGTCGTTCTCGGGTGGCACTCTGGGCGTCCTGCTGGGTCTATCTAGCGAGGAGCAGCGGGCTGTCCTCGATCTCGTAAACGAAATGCAGTCTGATGACTTCGCTGAAGATCCGCCTGTGCCCGTAGCCAAGGCGTATATGGCCAGGGATCTGGCGGCAAATATTTTTGTCGTTTACCGGAAGGTATCTTGGCCAAACTCGGATATTCGATACAGCATCGTCGCGATCAGCCATCGCGGATCTCAACTGTGGAGATTCTCGCAACCCTGAAGATCGGCATGAACTATCGAGTTCAGCGGCTTTCGGATTGTCGCGCTTCGTAATCTAGCTTGATGGACTCCGCTGAGTACGTACGCCCGAGTCGCGACGGCGATCAATTTCACTACGTCTGGGCGGCACGGAGATCGCTGTCCATGCTTGACCCGACCAGCCGCATGGTGATGATCGCCGTCGAAGGCACGTCCGCTGCGGACACCCAGTCCGGGGGCGGCGAAGAAGTCATCGACATAGCTGAGTACTACGGCACGAAAAACCTTGCCACTGCTGAACAGGTCATCTATCGGCAATTCAAGCACTCGACCGTCAACGATCACAGTCAGTGGACCGCCTCCTGGATGAAGAAGACGTTGGTCGGCTTCGCAAAGAAGTACGCTGCCATTCGGGACGAACATCCTTCCAGGATCGGGCGGACGACCTACATACTGACGACGAACCGGCCCGCCAAGCCTGAGATACACAGGGCGTTAGCCGCCTTGCGCGAAGGTTCTGGCGGGCCGAATCGCAAGGCGAGCCGAGACATCTCATATATATCAAGATTAGTTGCGCCAATCGTTGGCGACGACCGGGTAGCTGACTTCCTCGAAAAATTTCTACTTGAGGACGCCGAGCGCGGCTTGATCGATCAACGTGGTCAACTCGAGCGCCAGGTGAGCGGCTACCTCCCCGGAGCGCCGACCGATGGCTACGTCCTCCTCAAGGAAATGATTGCCGTTCGAGCCACATCTGAATATTCGGCGAGGAATTTCGCGACACGACACGACGTCCTCGCCGCGTTGAAGGTCACCGAGGACCAAATCCTGCCCGCTCCGAATCTGTTTTCTTCTCCTGAAGATCTTCTTGAAACTGATCAGTTCCATGCCTTCGCGGCAACGGTGACAGAAAGCAACGACTCGTCTGCAGTGATCGGTCACGCGACGGGGGGTGTCGGCAAGAGCGTGCTCGCGCACGCCTTCGGAGCATTCATGCCCACCGGCTCCACTACGGTGGTCTACGACTGTTTCGGAAACGGCACATATCGGCGCCCCAGTAGCCCGAGGCACGAAGCCCGCCATGCGCTCGTCCAAATCTGCAACGAGCTGGCGGCCAAGGGCCTAAGCGATCTCGTTCTGCCGTCGCCAACGGCCAGCGACAACGACTACTTTCGAATTTTTCGTCAGCGCATCGAGCAAGCCTGTAACTTACTTGCGAAGCGCGAGCCACGATCGCTAGTCACAATCGCTGTCGATGCTGCGGATAATGCAGCATTGGTCGCTCGAGACACCGGCACAAGATCGTTCGTGTCAGGCCTGCTGCGTGAATCGATGCCGGCCAACTGCCGCCTAGTGCTGTTCTGCCGCACAGAGCGGCTGGACTTGCTCAATCCGCCCCCCAGCGCAGTGACCCGTGAGCTGAAAGGCTTCTCTTTGCAGGAAACGGCACGATTTCTGCGGACTCGATTCCTTTCGGTTCCCGGCGGCGACATAGCCGAATTCCACCGGATTACGCGGGGACATCCGCGAGCGCAGGCAGCAGCACTTGCCTCGAAAGCGTCAGTGCAGCAGGCGCTCAGCGATCTCGGAGGTCTCGACCAAACTCCAGAAACCATCATATACAAGTCGATTCGTGATGCGATCGAAAACGCGCGCGATGCACATAGCAACGCGCCGCACGAGGTCGATCGTCTATGCGAAGCGCTTGCAGCGCTGCGGCCAATGATCCCAACCCAAGTGCTAGCCGCGGTCGCCGGAGTACCTGAACCACTCGTCGAGAGCTTCGTCTCAGACTTAGGCCGACCGCTACTCATCGACTCAGGCGCCGTGCAGTTTCGCGACGAGCCAACCGAAACCTGGTTTCACGAGAATTGCCGCCCCACCGGTACGAGGCTAAATGAGTTCCTCGATCGTGTGATGCAACTTGCTGACGATGACCCGTATCTCGCGACATCGCTTCCCGACCTATTACTGGAGGCAGGCCGCATCGATGCACTCATCGATTTAGCACTGAATCTGGCACATCGCGCTGAAGGCCAGCAACTTTCATATAACCAATCGGATCTCGAGAGATACGAGATAGCGCAACATACAGTGCAGGTTGCACTCAAAGGCGCGCTGCGTGGCGGCAACGAACTCGCCGCTGCTCGGCTAGCGCTCAATGCAGGCAAGCTGGCCGCGGGGCATGGTCGTCGATTGAAGCTCATCCGCGACAACCCGGATCTCGCATCTGAGTTTCTTGATCCCAGTCTGCAAGAGCACCTCATCGCCACACGAGCACTTGCCGGAGACTGGCCCGGTGCGAACGTCGTGAGCGAATCAGCCATGCTCGCAACAGCAAGGGGACAACGTGATCTCGCACGACACCACCTACGTGGTGCAGTCGAATGGACCACCGCCTGGGTTCGCCGGCCGTCAACCGAAGATCACACGCCTAGTGTCGAGATTCGTGACATCGCCGACCTCGCCTGGGGCGCGTTGAACACTGACGGCCCTGCCGCCTGCGCCGCATTTCTCGAGCGGTGGAAACCCCTCACCATCGCGTTCGAGGCTGGGTTGATCGTCGCCCGCCGTCTTGGCGACGTAGGGCGCATCGACGACCTGTTAGAACTCGTAAGGGGAAAGGGCCGACCAAAGCATCTGAAATTAGCTGTAGCGCAGACTCTTTGGGAGTATGACATCGACGCGCCAGAAGATGTCGTGCGCACATTGCTTTCCACTTTGAGACGACATCGCAAGCCTATGGAGCTGGTCGCCAGACGAAAATATGACTACTCCGATGAGTTGCCCGGCTTGGACGGGATTGTCTGGATTGTGGCTTTGGCGTTTCGGTTCGGAACCGTCTCACGCGAAGAGGGCGTTCAGATCCTTGATCTGTACCTGCCAGATAATCCGGGCTCCGCCGTAGCGTCGTGGTACCGCCCGAAAGCTGCGACTCTGATGCGTGGGTTCGCGGTTCGTTCGCACTTGAACGGATCGCAACTCGACCCCGATTCGATTGCCGATCCGCGCCTGGAGAAGGACAAAGAGCGGGGCGTTAGAGGTAGCAGAACGCTTCACGAACACAATACGACCGTCGTACCGCTGTGCCGCTGGATGAATCTTTGGGTGTCTTCGGTCGTGGGATCTGAGCACGAGATCGCGT
Organism: Mycolicibacterium vulneris; assembly: GCF_002104765.1. Taxonomy (GTDB): domain Bacteria; phylum Actinomycetota; class Actinomycetes; order Mycobacteriales; family Mycobacteriaceae; genus Mycobacterium; species Mycobacterium vulneris. The sequence goes on along the minus strand of NZ_NCXM01000003.1, from coordinate 55,033 downwards.
GTCACTACGATCAACTCCGCGGCGAGCACATGCGCAAATACTCCGACTACGACCCGCCAAGATTTCTCATCAACGCGTTACCCCGGGTTGCCGTGCGGATTCTGTCACGCATCGAAGCCCCCGAAATGTGCGACAAGCTCGCCGTGTGGTGTGAACAGAATGCCCAGTTCATGTCATGGCCGACGCTCACAGAAGTTGTTCGTGTGGCAAGTGGATCTGTCCAATTGCGCGATATCGTCCCGGTTGCAGCGCAATTAGTGCGCGATAGCGTCGCCACTGCCCGTGATGAGTCCGCCGCGGCATGCGATGCGCTCGTAGCTCTCGGGCGAGCCTCGTACCGACTCGATCCCAACGAAGGCCGCGAACACTTTCACGAGGCCCTCAAGATCTCCGAGCACGCAGGCGACGACTTATACGAACGCTGGCGGACTTTCACTCTGCTCGCCAAACACTTCGGGCGTCGTTCGTCGCCGGATGATGAACGAGCGCAGCGCCTACTGCGAATCGCAGAGTGCGTCATGCCCTACATGGGCGACGGCATCTGGGCGGCTGATCCTCTTATGATTGCCGGAACCTTAAGTCCCATTGAGGCGATCGCGGGTGCCTCGCGTTGGCGTGATCGCTGCGTTGCCGACATCGACGCCATCTCCGTCGCGTTCGCCAGCCGAGACAGCGATGCTGAATTAGAACCGACTATCGCATTAGCGTTCGCCGCCTTAAGTGAGCGGGTTCCCAGGGTGCACTGGCTGACCGCTGCGTTCCGAAGCGCGCCAGAACGAGGGGCCTTAATTGCGAAGGCGTTCGGTGACTTCGAACGGTCCACCCCGCGCTCCGACGAGGACTACGCGGAAATTGATGCGGCCGCAGCTCAGGCCGCCGTCGACCTTGGAGGGACCAAGTACGACCCGATTTACCGTGCTGTGCGCAAGCCTGTCCGATTAGACGGCTTCACCAGCCGTGACTGGTTCTCCACAGGTGCGAGTGGGAGTTCTCCTTACCTGAACGTCGCCGAATCCCATGAAGAGCTGGATTTCCGTTCCGCCGAGGTATGGAACTCTGCACTGCGGTCTGCGCGTGGCAACGTTTCACGAGGTTCCAGTGATGACGTCATCGATGCGGCCCTGAGCGGCCCGACGGTGGACCTGGCTGAGGTTCTCGCTGCTTTCCGGGGCAGTGACGAGTTCAATCTGTTCGACTGCAATAGGGTGCTCGGTCGTCTCAAATCCATCAACTACCTCCCCCTTGCGCTACGCGGTGAAGCTCGCGCCCTGTGCGAGGTGGTGCTCGAACGGTTTCCGCGTCAGCTGACGTGCGCGCGGTATGAGCCTTTGGATCTCGACGTACTGGCCCGCCTCACTGGGTGGGACGCCGATCAGTTCATTGGTGACGCTCTCGAGCGCCTGGGGAAACTTCCGGATCGCCTTAGCTCAGACGAATGTTATTCCCTCGCGACCAGATTAAGTGACCGACTGGACGATAACGGCGTTGCCGAGGTGTTCGACGAATGTGCCTCACTATTCGGCGACGTTGTCTCAGAATGTTCGACTGACGATCGGGGTGAAGCCGCGGCGCTCCAGCCCAAGACTGTCACCGAAGCGGTCGCCGCATTTCTTTGGGCAGCGCTTGGCGACCCGCGCGCCGAGGTCCGTTGGCGCGCAGCCCACGCCGTCGATCTCTTGCTGCAATTCGGCGAACTCCCCATGGCAATTGCGTTGTTCGCTGCTGCCACCGACTCCCGTTGGTTGTCGGGTTTCGTGGACCCGCGCCTCGTTTTCTATCGCAAACATGCCTTGCAGTGGTTACTGTTCGCGATGGCTCACGCGTCTCAAGCGCGAGCAGAACTCGTGACGGTCGCGATCTTCGAGCCGCTATTGCGAACTCTCCTTCTGGACCAACCACCACACGTCGTGATGCAGCATTCAGCGCGACACTGCGTGCGCTCGTTGCACAGCGCCGGCCTCATTCGCTGGTCTCAGAAAGAAATGGACTACATCGCAACTATCGGGACGCCGGTCGCCGAGGTTAACGAGGATTTAGATTTCAAATACCGCAGAGTCCTCACGCTTTCCGACCTGCTTACGGTCGAGGCGAGCGACGGTGATCTCTCGGCGTGCATCGCCGAATTCGACGACGACGAGTCGATGCAGGAGTATCCGGGCGACAACGAATTCCGCTATTTCATCGACTTCCGAGACGACTGGTGCGCACCGTTGGGAGACGCGTTCGGACTGCACAGGGACGCGGTCGAACGACTCGTGGGAGACCTTGCGGGCGCCGAGGCGGGAGACGGGGCGGGGCGATTGCCTACGCAGGATGCCCGGCGCGAACTCGGCCTCTACGAGGGGCCGACGAAGGCGTACCGGTCAGATTGGCCCAGCAGTGATGATCTTGGTTTCTATGGTGCGATACACGCGATTAGTGAGCTAGCAGGCAGGCTCGTGCGCCGCCTTCCGGTTGTGCGCCGCTACGACGAAGGTGACGACGAGTACCAACGCTTTCTCTCCAAACATCGAGTGACTCGCGGCGATGGGCGATGGCTCTCAGACCGCCGAGACCTTGCTCCGCCGGTGAAGGCAATTGGAGAGTTTTCCTCCACTGATTCGTCGGTACGAGACGACGACTGGTTGTTCGCCGTTCGCCGGGACGATTTCGAGGAGATCCTGGAGCCTTCTGCGACGACCATCATGGTATGGGGTAAGCGGGAAGTCGTGACCCGATCGCGCTCGCTGGACTCCCACGTGAGGAGTGCGCTGATTGATCCTGTTGTCGCTGAGTCGTTTCTTCGTGCCGTCCGCTCAGCGCAATCCACTACGCCGCTATCGCTGCCGGCAGCAGGGGACTATGAGTCGTCGAAGGCGGGACGGTTCTCGCTGAAGGGTTGGATCCGCGACGGTGGCGCGAGTACCGGGCGGGATGCCCAAGACCCATTTGCAGGTCGGATCGGCTACCCACCAGCTCGGCCGTGCGACGAGGTCGTAGCCATGTACGGGCTCCGCGGAGACGAGGATTTACGGTCATGGACGAGAGGCGATCGCGCGGTGATGCATTCGGTGGTTTGGGACGATCGCGAGGAGGTGAGCCAGAGCGAGATGGTGGGGTCGTCCGGTGACGAACTAGTGATCGATCGGGGTTTTTTGGCGGAGCTAATAGCCTGTGAAAGACGATTGTTGCTCGTTCAAGTCACTATCCACCCTTTCTCTCATCACGAAAGGCGCTCTTACAGAGATCATTTGGACGAGGACAACGTGTCCTACGTCGAATCGTCCACGATGTACTACGTGATCGGGAAGGACGGCCTTCGCATTGAGTTATGACGATGTTGTTGCACTGGGCCAACGACTTGCATCCACGTTGGACGAGGACGACTTTCTGGGGCGCTGGATGGCTGAGTACCTAGCAGAGGTCCTCGCTAAAAGCGAACGTCTGTCAGGTCAAGCGCGCGATTCTGCCCGTAGAGAGGCGTTTGACGTTGTACTTCAGTTGTGGCAGCGACGGCGGGAGCTACCGATGGCGGGAACACCGCTTGGCAATTTCGACAACATTTTCGCCGCGCTGGACCGACTCGCTGGGGATACGCGTTGGGGCTACTTCGATCTGTTCAGAAATTCACGGGCCCCAGCGCCGGATAGCTTAATGGTGTCCGATCTGCTGGAAGCGGCGTGCGCGCTCGACGCCGGTGCACGCAAAGTAGTCCGGTTGGCTGTAGCGGTCGCAGGAGCGCAAGCATCCGATGAAGAAGAGGAGTGGACTTCAGTAGCTCGAGATGTCCTGGAGGATGACTACCGCAGAGCGATCCGACGGTTGGAGCGCCTGCGCAGCGACCCGCGCAAGGACCTTGATGGCACTTCAGACACCGCCGATGACAAATCTCTCAGTGTCGAGCCGGTGTCGGTAGCTACCGAGCGCCTTATCGAAGCTATTGACAGCTTAAGTGAGAGTTTGCGCGCTGTGAAGCAATGGCTCAACCATCGCGATACGTGATTGCGACATTCCAAACGTCGCATTGACGCTGGCAGCGGAATGCCGCTTATCGCAGCGCTGCTGGCGCCATTCGAACTAACGGATTATTTGAGATCGTGGAAAGACCGAGCAGGCCTGGAACCGGGTTGAGCTGGGATTATGCAGCGAAGATTGACAAGCCTCCGCGACACGCCGATGTTTTGTCAAAGTAGGCAGGCGTGTCTCGTCAATCTTCACTGCATCTCGACAAGAAATACGAGCAGCTGTTGCGCTGACTTACGTTGACGACCAGAGAGTTTCGCAGCTTCGTAGCTAGCCGTGGACGAAGCGCCACGGGTGTTAAAGCGAAATAGCAACGCTGCTTGAGTCCGGCAACGCGTTATGTCGTCGCTGCATCGGGCCGATTGAGGAGCCGTCGCTTCGAATTGAGCTTTATCAGTTGGGATCCGACCGCAAATGCCAGTCCCACCGCCAGGATCCACACTCCAAGAAACATCGCCCTGATGGGGTCATACGGATTACCGCGGCAGTCGGTCAGCGAGTGAATAATTACGCCGAGAGCTGGTGGCGCGAGAGTCGCTACGATCAACAAGACGGCAAGTAGCAAGGGGAGGGCGCGAAAAAGCAACGCCTGCTTGACTTGAGAGATCCGAGGACCTCGGTCGGCTCGCATTCCCTTGATCGAGACCTCCACGGCGGAGGTTATTTCCGCCTGCCATGCGGAGAAAAGCAAACCGACGCTGGCGAGAAGAAGGCTCGCTGCGCTGAGTAGGTCGCCGGTCACATCCATCAGAGTATTGAGGTGAGAGCGGCATGTGTGGAAGCTTCGATAACGTACTGACCCGCAGTTCCGGCCGCCCGCTTAATCTTAGGCAGTGCCCCGTTGTACCGCGCGATCGCGTCGTTCATCTCTTCGATGATGTTCTCCGACCCGCAGATAAGGGACCAGGTGTCGGCATCGGCATCCTGCGTCGCCTGCGTGAATACCCTGGCCATTGTATCGTGGGTCGCTTGTCGTAATTCGTACTGATACTTCGCTCTCACGGCTCGCAGGAGGCTACGACTTTCGGTGGTGGTGGTCTGAAAGATTGCGCTCACTTCACCCTCGGTAGGTATTTCGCCGAATGCATGCTTAATCAAAAGGCAGAGCCGGTAGACCTTGATATCCTGACCTCTGCTGTAGACGTGCTGCCCCAACATCATTCGCACGTACTCCTCGTGCGCGGCAGCAACGAATCCTTTTATCCGGTCGTCGATCTCATCTATCGAGCATCCGAGGACGGACGCGAGCTGTGTGCGCTCTTCTGGTGTGTAGCTGTTCGCCATTGGACCTCCCGCTAGGGCATTGGTTCAGCCGCAGTTTGTTACTTCGCCCGCTGCAACCACCCGCGCCTCGTGTGTCGTGTCTACGTTCGACCCCGTTGATCAACCACTGATTTTGCACTGCTCAGCGCCTTATGTAAGTTCCGCCAACGCGGATCCTGCTGAGAGTGGTCGACTGGTAACCGCAATCATGCAAGTGGCCGGTATGCGGGATTCAGTTTTGAGAGAAATGAGACATCTAGTTCCCCGTCAGATTGGCATTAGAAGCGCGTCGTTGCCTCCCCAGCCTCTTGGGGCTGCCGAGGCAGATGTGACTTCAATCCGCCGTATTTCCCCACGTCGCGATTAGAATTGTGGACGATGCAACATGTGGCGACTGAGGATGTCCGGATGATCGCGGTAGCGCGTTGTGCAACTGGTCGTTTGAGAGTGCAGTCGGTCGCGTGTGTCGAGACGCTGACTTCGGTCGGGCCGCCGCGCGTGACGCTGCAGCTGCGCTCGCCATTAGTGTGGTCAGATGCCCTCCCCATTTGAAATGTTTAGGGGTCGCCCCCAGCGCAAGCTCGATGGAGTACTGCATCGCATCCAAGATGACGACCTCCGGAGAGGTCTGATCGAGGTGTTCGCGTTGGCGCGTCGGCGGGCTGAGGCAAGAGAGATCGACGTCGTGGTTCTGGCGGCACGCCGACTGGCGTGCGTGTATCAGCTGCTGGTTGCGAATGGCATGCATCCGTTGGAGGACGTCTGCGAGGTTATATCCGATCGGTTCCTGGACGTCCCTGGTAAATGGAAGTGGAGTCGGGTTCTTCTCCTCGACGACAGCGTGGTCGTGGGAACGACGCTTCTTCGGATCTACGCCGAGATCGAGGCTCGCCTTCCCCAAGGCGGAAGCGTCGAATGCGTGGCGGTTTGCATCGATAGTGAGCAGAAGGCCGACTATCTCGTCGATGCGGTCAAACTTGAGGGTCTCCAGAAACGCTCTTCGGCAGAGGTCGCGCGGTTCGCTGAACAGGTGGTCGCGACGCTGTTCGCTGAGGGAATGCCATTGTTCAGTGACTTTCCTACGACCACTGTCATTCATACGACAGAGGAGCGCTGGCTGCGATACCTGTCGCACGAAAATTGGTACGCCGCCGATGTCACGGCACCCGTTTTCGGTGATCCCGGCCAGCTTTGCTATACGCAAGTTCCGACCGACTTGACGGTGCGTCGGATCCTGGGCCGGCTGCCTCAAGAAGTCGCGCAGCTCATCGACATTATGAAACTACGCAGTTACGTCCGCTTCGGCGGAGATCGTCAGGTGAGAGTCCGCATCGTGCCAATCGCGATGCTATCGCCGTGCTCGACAAGTCAATTAGATGCGGCTCTGATCGCGATCACCAATAGTCGTTCGGTCGTCGACAACATGGGTTCCGTCCAGCTAGCTTCGGATCAGTGGTCTCCCGTCGCCCGACACCGTCTGGTGCAGATGTACGTTGCGACTTGCGTGCTTGAAGAAGCACTGGCCGCGGCTGACCAAGGTAATCCAGAGCTTGCGACTGCGAGGTTGGACCCCCTACACGTACGGATGTATTTCGGCTCGTACGCCCCATTAATCGATAAGCTGATCGACGGGATTACTGAGGGCTACCGCGGACGAAAATGTGACGAGCAGTACGCCGTCACTCGGGCTCCGATCGCGCGGCCAAGTTCGTCTCCGTTGCTCCGTGAGCCACTTCTTCGAAAGCTGTTGTCGGAGAACCGCGAAATCATCGCATCGACCGGTACCCCGATCAGGCCGAGCGCAGGCGAAGTGAGCAAGGTTGGACTAATTTTCGGCCACGCCATTTGCTCCGTTTTCGGCCAGATCAACGAGGTGTATGAAGCGGCGCAGCGCAGCGCAATTCGAGCTATGCGAACTCTCGCTGAGTATGAGGACAGGTTCGCTTCCGGCAGGGAGCAGAGGGTTCTGTCGCAAGGAATCACTCTGCGAGATTTGACAGCCGCGCTTTTGCCTGATGCGCTTTTGGGCTCATCTTGGGATCGCGCACTAATCACGCTTGGGATTGACACCGGCAACGACTTAGGGATCATCGTCCCTGTCACCCAGTATGACGAGACCCGCGATGTCGTCTATCGGTGCTACCGGATAGGCGAAACGGCTTCACTCGCGATGACGCCACTCACCCAAGCAGCCGAGACCGGGGAATGGGACGCCTACTGCAGAGCGGCTAACTCGGGCTTTCCGCTGAAAAGCGTTGCTTCCACACTAGCCACGACTGCGGTCACGCGAGCCGAAACCACCACGCCGGTCGGGAGACTGGAGGAGCTCAAGTCTCTCATTGAGAAAGCCGTACCTGGCGATATCTTGTCGCAATCCGACGGGGAAGTCGTCTCAATCCGCGATGGATTCTTCAGCGTCCAGTTTGATGCAACCGGCGAGAGCCAGGCGCAAACAGTGCAGATGCCGCTGGCGCGACTTTCCGACAGGGACGGCAGAGCGTTGCAAGAGGGCTCGTTGGTGGTCTGGACCGTGTTTCAACGCGACGCCGACGAAAGTTTCGATCGAACCTCACGTGTGAGAGTTCGACATGAGCCACCGCTGGATGACCCGCAACTAGCTGCAGCTGTTGCTGCAGTACACGCCGGATGACGCTTGGGACACCGCCTGATTCAGACGAATTCGAGGTCACGCTTTTAGGTCGAGGCTTCGGAGAGTGCGTGGTTATGCACGTGGGCCGAGAACAGTGGGCCATCGTCGACAGTCTTTTTCACTACGGCATTGACGGGTCAGCGGACGAGGATTGGACCGATATGCCGGCCGCTCGTTGGTACCTCGACAACATGCAGGTGAGGCCGGAACGCGTCAGAGATATTTATCTGACTCATTTTCATAAGGACCACTTCGAAGGTGTTGGTCTGCTGCACGGCTACTACATGGATGCGCAGCTCTTGGTTACGGCACCGTTGGGGGTCAGTCTCTTTCAGAGTTTGTTCAGCAGCGATCGGGGCGAGCCGACAGTGTTCGGTGAAGTGCCCGACACGCTCAACCGCGCGCTTGAGAGGAAGCGCGCGAGATTCTTGGACGGCCTTCGCACTCTCCAAGTCGGTTGGTCACGACCTTACGCAGACGACGTTCGACTGACGGCGCTGTCGCCGCTCGATGCCGCAATTCGCGAGTCACAAGTAGCGATAGCGGATTGTGTTGGTAAGGGCTGGCCGGCAGTTCGCACCGAGTTGCGCCGCCAGAATTCCTGCAGCGTCGTGCTTCACCTTGAGACCCCGGCAGGCCATGCGTTGCTTGGTGCTGACCTAGAGAATACGCCGGCCAATTGCGGCTGGGCCGCTGTGTTGGCTGAGCGAGACCACGGCCACTTGAAGCCCGCTGACTTGGTGAAAATTCCCCATCACGGCAGCGCAGGTGCTGATCACGAGCCAATGTGGGGGGCGCTGACCCAAGAACCGCGTGAACTGGCGGTCACGCCATTCGAGACAGGCTCGGTCAGACTGCCGACTCACGCGGACTGGGTCCGCTTGTGTAAGCGTGGCCAGCTGCATCAGGCGGCGCCGACGTCCGCGCCCTGGATGAATGAATTTGGTTTCACCGTAAGCAATCCCAGACTCACTGGCGTGGTGCGAGCCCGTCGACGGGCGGGTGAGGCCCAGTGGCGTATCAGTCGATTTGGAAGCGCATTCAACGTCAACTCTGTGCTCGCGACAGCTCCTCTGACTAGCTAGACGTAGGCACAATTTGACAGAGCAGGGACTTGAGCGGGCGAGTGAAGGGCCCAGAGCAGGCCGCGAATGGGACGCTGACCTGGGATTATGCAGCGAAGATTAGCAAGCCTCCGCGACACGCCGACGTTTCGTCAAAGTAGCTAGGCGTGTCTTGTCAATCTTCGTTGCATCTCGACAGTAGTTGTCGAGATGCAGCGAAGATTGGCAAACGTGCAAGCTTGTTTGACAAGGTCGTCTTGATCCACGACCCGCCCGGCAACATCTAGGCTCGGCGCAAAGGATTTTCTGCCGGTCAGAGTTATGTCGCTGCGGGAGAAGACATTACTCATGGCTAGAAGCTACTGCCCGCGCCATACGGCTTTCGGCCAAGCAGACATTGAGTGTCAAAGTAGGCAGGCGTGTCTTGCAGCGAAGACCACCAGCAATGGCTTCGGTTCTTTTTGAACAACGGTGATCCGCGGCCAGGCAGGCAAATAGCCCCGTGTCAGCCGGTATTTGGCAGCTCCGGCGAGGCGAGAGTGCGGGCGACGAACAGTTCGAGGTCCGGCTCGTCGATATCCACGCCGAGCAGGTACCGCAGGTAGACCGGGGCCAGGACGCAATCCACGACAGCGGTGTAGAGCAGCGACGGTTCGCCGCGATCGCGGGCGCGGTCAAGCATCGTCTGAAGCTGTGCCGCCCGCCGCAGGAGGGGAGCGGACCGCTGTTCGGTGTTCACGTCGCGGGCACCGATCAACGCATGCAGGAACGCCAATCCGCCTGGTCGGCCGACGTCGGCGGCGACGGTCCGGGCGTAGGCGAGAAGATCGCCGCGCAGCGTTCCGGTGTCCGGCAATGGTGAGATCTCGGCGAGTCTGTCCGCCTCGACCTCGAGGATGAGCGCCTCTAAGCTGCCCCACCGCCGATGGATGCTCGTCGGGTTGACGCCCGCACGTCGGGCCACATCGGCCACCGTGAATCCGCCTGGGCCGCAATCGTTTAGCAGCCCGTCCACCGCCTTATGAACTGCCGCCGTTACTCGGGCACTTCGCCCCCCTGGGCGGCGACGCACTTCCCGGGGTTCTGTCACACCGCCAGCTTAAAGCATTCCTATTGCTTTTAGCATCGAATGGCCGTACCGTGTCTTAAAGCAACTCAAACGACTTAAGGAGCACCCGTGCAACCGGTCCTCTTCCCCGATGACACCTCCTTCTGGTTCGAGACACTGCGGGTGCTCGGAGCCACCCCATACGGCGGCGCCGACATCGGCGAGGTGCTTACCACGGCCCAGGCCATTACCGCGGGCGACTACGACAGCTGGCACGACCAGTGGCTGGCCACCGCGGACCGAATCGCCGTCGAGGCGGAGAAGGCCCATGCTGCAGGGCATCTCGTCAGCGCCCGCGACGGTCTGCTGCGGGCCAGCAACTACTACCGGTCAGCCGACTTCTATTTGCACGGCAACCCTGACGATCCGCGCATCCACCACGCGTACACCCGGGCCCGCGAATGCTTCGCTGGCGCGGCCGCCCTGTTCGATCCGCCCGTGGAGCCGGTCGAGATCCCGTATGAGGACACCGTGTTGCACGGTTACTTCTATCCCGCCCTCCGTCGCGGCGGCGACAGCGGTCCAAGGCCAACGATCATCATGCACAGCGGATTCGACGGCACATGCGAAGAGATGCATTATCTGGGCGCCGCGGCAGGCCAAGAGCGTGGCTACAACGTGGTCACGTTCGACGGGCCGGGCCAGCCGGCCGCGCTGCACTTCGACGGGCTGGTCTTCCGGCACGATTGGGAACACGTCGTCACACCCGTCCTGGACTGGGTACTGAACCGTCCCGGTGTCGACCCCGACCGGGTGGCGCTGCTCGGGGCGTCCATGGGTGGACTGTTGGCGCCGCGGGCGGCCGCCTACGAACCGCGCCTCGCCGCCTGCATCGCCTTCGACGGCGTCTACGACCTGGGTCTGACCGTAACCCGATCCATGCCCGGTCCCCGCGCCGAGGCTGAAGCCGTGCTGCGGGCCGAGTCCGCGCCGCAGGCCGACGCCATGATCGCGCAGCTCATGGCATCCGACCCGAACATCCGCTGGGCTGCGACGCACGGCCAATATGTCATGGGTGTCGACAGCCCCCGGGCGTTCTTCGCCTCCTACCTCGACTACACGCTCGCCGACGGGATCGCCGAGCAGATCACCTGCCCGACCCTGGTCTGCGAAGCGGCCACCGACATCTTCTTCGAGGGCCAACCCCAGCTGCTGTTCGACCACCTCACCTGCCCGAAGACACTGCTCGACTTCACCGAGGCCGAAGGAGCCGGCGCCCACTGTCAGGCTGGCGCAGGGCGTCTGGCCTTCGCGCGAATCTACGACTGGCTCGACGACGTTCTCGCCGGCCACTGAGCGCCGAAACGCGAGAGGATCCGCATGTGACAAGCAAGGTCGAACTCGACCCCCGGATTGATCCCCGGATCAAGGCGTTCCTCGCCGGCATCGACCTGGGGACGGTCCGACCCAACGTCTCCAGTCGCGAGGAACTCCTGGCGCAGGAAAACACCCCGGCAGCGCTGGCCGCCCAAAATCGCGTAAACGCCCTGTTCAACGCGATGGACAGCGAGGACCTCGCACCCTTGAGCGGCCTGAGCGTGCGCACCGAAACCTTCACCTCGTCCCCCGACGGCAACATCGTCAACATCCAGTACATCCGACCGGACGGCGACGAGGTCCTGCCGTGTGTCTATTACATCCACGGCGGCCGGATGCAGTTCAGCTCCTGCTATCTCGGCAACTACAAGACGTGGGGCCGGATGATCGCCGCCCGCGGCGTCGCAGTGGCCATGGTCGACTTCCGCAACGCGGTACACCCGTCCACGGCGCTGGAAGTGGCGCCCTTTCCCGCCGGCCTGAACGACTGCGTCTCCGGTCTGAAGTGGGTCCACGCGCACGCGGCTTCACTCGGCATCGATCCGCACCGCGTCATTGTCGCCGGTGAAAGTGGCGGCGGCAACCTGACTCTCGCGCTCGCGATGTTGCTCAAACAGGATGGCGAACTCGACCTGATCACGGGGCTGTATGCGATGTGCCCGTTCATCGCCGGGCAGTGGCCGCTGCCGCAGAACCCCTCCTCGACCGAGAACGAGGGGATCTTCATCTTCGTGCAGGAAAACCGCAGCACCATGGCCTACGGCATCGACGCGTTCAATCAACGCAACCCGCTCGCCTGGCCCGGTATGGCCACCCCCGACGACGTACGCGGCCTGCCGCCGGTGGTGATCAGTGTCAACGAATGCGATCCGCTGCGCGACGAAGGCATCGGTTTCTACCGCCTGCTGCTCGACAGCGGCGTCGCCGCCCGTGGCCGCCAAGTCATGGGCACCGTCCATGGCACCGAGATCCTGCCAATGCTCTGTCCAGACATCAGCCGCAACACCGCAGCAGACATCGCCGACTTCGCGAGGAGCGTGTCATGAGCTCAACCCCGTTGCCGACGGCTTCGCCAGCGTCACTGGGCTTCTCGCCCGAGCGCCTCGACCGGCTCGACGACGCAATGCGCGCCGAAATCAACGCCGGCCACTACGCCGGCATCAGCGTCACGGTCGCCCGCCACGGCAAGCTCGCGAAGTCCGGGAGCTATGGCTACCAGTCGCTCGAAACCGGTAGGCCCCTTCGTGACGACGCGATCTTCCGCATCGCGTCGATGACTAAACCAATCATCGCCGTCGCCATGATGATTCTCTACGAAGAGGGCAAGTGGCAACTCGACGATCCCGTCACCAAATTCATCCCCGAATTCGCCGATCTGCAAGTGCTGCAGCATGGTTCGTTGGTGCCGCTCGACCGACCCATGACAATGCGTCACCTCATGGCCACCTGCGCGGGCTTCGCGTTCCTCGTCCCGATGGGCAGCACCAACCCAAAATTGGACGAGATGTACCTGGCTGCCGGACTTTTCACGGGCACCAACGAAGACTTCATCGCCAAGATCGCAAGATTGCCGCTGGAAGCACAGCCCGGCACCCTCTTCCGTTACGGGCTGCAACAAGAGGTGCAGGGCGTCATCATCCAACGGATCTCCGGCCAATCACTCGACGTTTTTCTCGAACAGAGAATCTTCGCCCCATTGAGCATGACCGACACCGGCTTTGGCGTCCCGCACGACCAACGCGACCGCATCCCACCCCGGTACGCCCTGGACGAGAACCTGAAGCTCGGGCTCGCCGCCGATCAGTCTCCATTCCCCGTACTGGCCGGCACTCCGGCTGGGGAAAAGCCGAAGTACTTGCTCTCAATTGCCGGGTTGTACTCAACGGCGCAGGACTACCTGCGCTTTGCGCAGCTGCTGGCCAATCGCGGGATACTGGACCGCACAAGGATACTGGCGCCCTCATCGGTGACGCTGATGACCAGCAACTTACTGCCCGACGGCGTGCCGATGCGTTTCCTGCAACCGTTCGCCGGTGTCGGCTACGGCATGGGGGTCGGCATCGTGCTCGACCCCGCGCACGCCGATTTCAACGGCGGCGCGATCGGGGCGGGCAGCTATTACTGGGGCGGGGTGCATGGCACCTGGTTCTGGGTCGACCCGCGCAACGACGTCATCGTCGTCGGCATGGTCCAGCAGGTCGACGCAGGCAATGCCACGACCGGGCGGCCCTACCCGGTTCCCGATATCCGCGGGATAGCGCGGTCCATCATCTACGGAGCGTTGGTAGAGCCCGACGCAGATTCGTGACAGTCCAGGCCAAGGACGCTCGACAAATCGACTCCCTCGGTAGCCCGGATTGACGCCGACCTCGGCCAACCGACCTGCGGTCATTCAGCGAAGATTAGCAAGCCCCCGCGACACGCCGAAGTTTTGTCAAAGTAGCCAGGCGTGCCTTGTCAATCTTCGCTGCATCTCGACACTTAGGTTGATGCGGTGTACACCTCTCGGTTCTCCGACGACTTCTCCCTTTGGTGATTCCTGTCAATCCTCGCTGAATCTTGACAGCAGGCAAGAGTCGCGGCATTCCGGGAGTTGTTCGTCTGCCCGGACGCCATAGTGAGCGCCCGCCAGCCCGACGGAACTGCCAGCACGGCGCCGGATGTGTGCAACCCGGTTAAACCGAGGAGTTGGTCAGCGCGTCGACAGCCGGCATGCTCGAGTAGTCGATCTGGTTGGTCGTGATGGCCGCTGAGAACCCATTGTCGATGAGCAGATTGGTCCCGTTGATGTAACTAGCGGCGTCGGAACCCAAAAATGCGAGCGCATCAGCCACTTCGCCGGGGGCGGCTTTTCGGCCGCCGCTTTGGCTGGTCATCCAATCAAGGATCGAAGCTCCCATGGATGTTTTGAAATCGGCGATCAAGGGGGTGTCGATCAGCCCTGGGCACACACTGTTGATTCGTATGCCCCGCTTGGCAAGTGGCGCAGCCTGCAGGAGGGTGAGGACCTGCGCACACTAGACCGCCGCCAAGATTCTCGGCGAGACCGCCCAGGTGCATCGGTTCCGCTCCATAGACGCCTTCGCTCGACTCAACGGCACCGCACCACGACCCGTGTGGTCATCGAGCAAACAGCGACATCGCCTGTCACGTACCGGGAATCGCACGGTGTGGTCGCTGCGCGTGGTGGTGACCTCGCCGGCCCAGGGCACGATTGTGGTGGACAGGCTTCGTCAAGGCCACCTGCGGCGCTGCGCTCCGGGGAAGGCTCGAGTAACCGTCAAGCTCCGGTGGCGCTGGTATCTGGGGTGTCGAACATGTTGCCGAGGTCGAGTTGACCGGACTGCACCGCGCCGAAGAATCCGCCATCGGTAACCAATGCTTCGCCGTTGATGTAGCTCGATCGGGGGCTGTTAAGGAAGATCAGAGGCCACGCCTGTTCCTCGGCGGTGGAGCGCCGACGGATCGGCCCGACGAAGGCGTCAATGATGTTCTGCCCTGCGAATTCCACGAAATGGGGCAGCATCGCGGTGTCGGTGGGGCCGGGGTTGATGCAGTTGAGCCGGATGCCATCGGTGATCAGCGTGGCGGCCCGGGACGCCACCCAGGCGTTGATCGCCTTCTTTGAAAATGGGTATGCACCGACGGCTCCCATCTCGTCATTGGCCTCGCACCACTGTTTGCCCTCATCGAAGCCGTCGGTGGACACCAGTTCCATCAGTTGCTCCAGCTCCTGTTGCCACCCCATGGCGGCGTTGGAAGCGACCACCGCCATCGCACCGCCGGCAGGAATCTTGGGCACGACCAGGTCCACCAGGTGCCGGGCTCCGACGAAGTTGACCAGCAACACGTCCAGGCCAGAGAACGGCGGCCCAGGCAGGCCAGCGCAGCCGAAATAACCATGGACCGGCCCGTCGATGGACTCGGCTGCCCGCTCGATCGATGTGCGATCACGCAAGTCCACCTCGAGCGTCCGGTCGACCGACGCTTCGGTAGGCCGCACGTCTAGCGCGGTGACCCGTGCCCCCAGCTTGGTCAAGATCGTTGCCGTCGCGGCGCCCATGCCCGACGCGGCGCCGGTAACCACCACATGGCGCCCCGCATATCCCAGTACATCTTCCATGTTTCCTCCAACCAAGTTGACCGCGAAGATGATGACTAACGATAGACGGATATGATAGGTGCAGTGATAGGAACATAATATTCTCCATTTAGGGATACGCTGCTAGCGTCTTCTGACATCGGCACTTCTGCGGCAGTAGGCCCGACTGGACGATGCAGTGGGCGTCAAATTCTTCAGAGTTGGAGGTAATGCGCGGTGAGCGACCGCTGGGATTACGACAACATGTTCATCGACGGCGCTTGGACGGCCGACGACACGGTCGGGGTCATCGAAGTCATAGACCCGGCCACCGAGGAGGCCATCGGCTCGGTCCCGGAAGCGGGCCTCAAAGCCACCCACGCGGCGATCGCAGCCGCCCGCCGGGCGTTCGACGACGGGCCTTGGCCACGGAAGTCGCCGCGGGAACGCGCAGCCGCGCTACGCCGATTCGCCGCAATCCTTGATGAGCGTCACGATTTCCTCAAGACGCTGGTGATGGCCGAGTCAGGGTCGGTCGGCTTCCTCGCCGACATCATCCAGGTGCGCGGCACCATCGACATCGCCGAGTGGATTGCCGAGGCGATGGAACTCGCGGTGTGTTGGACCGAAGTGTCTGCGCCGGCCGGGGGTCCAACCGGGATGGCGGGACACGCGGTCGTCCGGGAGCCGGTTGGTGTGGTGGCCGCGATCACTCCGTTCAACTTCCCGTTCTTCCTCAACATCGTGAAGGTCCTGCCAGCTTTGGCGGCCGGCTGCACCGTGGTGCTCAAACCGCACCAGTGGACGCCCCTGGACGCCTTCGAAATCGCCAAAGCGGCCCAGGATGCCGACCTTCCGCCGGGCGTGCTCAACGTCATCGCGGGTGGCCCGGAGGCCGGCGCGGAGATGACCACCCACCCCCTGGTGGACATGGTCACTTTCACCGGCTCGACCGCCACCGGGCGGGCGATCATGGCGGCCGCAGCCCCTACGGTCAAGCGCCTGCAGCTCGAGCTCGGCGGCAAAAGTGCGTGCATTGTCTTGGACGACGTCCCCGAAGACCATGTAGCCAACATGGGCATCATCAGCTCGATGATTCACGCCGGGCAGGGCTGTGCCATCCAGACCAGGATGCTGCTCCCCGAGCACCTGCTCGACGCGTACGTCGAGGGAGCCAGGAAGTCGGCGGCGTCGCTCAAGGTCGGCGATCCCCGGGAGCCTGAGACGCTGATCGGTCCGTTGATCCGAGAACAGCAGCGAGCCCGAGTCGAGGCGTACGTGCAGGCCGGTCTCGATGAGGGAGCCGAGCTGGTCTTCGGCGGCAAGCGGCCCGCGCACCTGGCCAAGGGGTTCTTCTACGAGCCGACGCTTTTCATCAACGCCCGCAACGACATGCGGATTGCGCAGGAGGAGATTTTCGGCCCGGTCCTCACCGCAATCACCTACAAGACCGAAGACGAAGCAATTCACATCGCCAATGATTCGATTTACGGACTGGGTGGCGGCGTGATCGCCGGTAACACCGCACGCGGCTTCAACGTAGCCCGTCAGATCCGGGCAGGAAACGTCTCGGTGCAGACGGTGGGGTCTCGCACCGTCAACGCCGAGGCGCTGGGCAGCTCCGGTCCTGGCTGGTCGGCCGATCAACCCAACGGGGTGGGCATCACCGGTGTCTTCGGCGGATTCAAGCAGAGCGGCGTCGGCCGGGAGTGGGGCCACCACGGAATCGAGGAGTTCACCGAGCTCAAATCCATCGCATGGAGTTGAGTTGCAAAGACAGTGACCGGCCCGATAGGCAGGCTGCCTACGCTTTAGCATGTTAACCTCGTTCGAGAGCATATTATCGTTTCTTATTGGTAGAACTGTATGGGCGTAATGCAAGCATTTGCTCGGGCAAACCGAGGGCGTTTAGGGGAGACAAGTGGAGGCTCAACGGGGGTCATCTGTCGCCAAACGGACCTGTGGTCTGCCATTGAGCGAGAAGCAGGTTGTTGAGGGCCGTGCATGACTGGGCAGGTGGGAGCGCCTCGTCCCTTCACCTATCAACACGATGGGTTGACGTTGGCCTATGCGGTGGTCGGCGACGGACCTCAGCCGATCTTGTTCGTCCACGGCGCGACCGCCACGGGCGAGTTCGAGTGGGCTGGCCTGGCCGCGGCCCTGGGGCCGGGGTACCGGTGCATCCTGCCCGATCTACGCGGCCATGGCCGATCGGAATTCCGATCGACGGCTACGACGGGGACCGCAGTCCGCTCCGACCTGCGGTATCTCATCGAGTATTTGGACCTGGGACGCCCGCACATCGTGGGTTTCTCCTATGGCGCGGAGATTGCGCTGACGCTGGAATTGGAGAACCCGGGAACGGCCCGATCCTTGATCCTCATTTCTCCCGGGACGGGACGCCCCAGCGACTACCGCGCTCCTCGGCTGGAGCATCTGCACCGCACGTGGCCGTTCGCGCTACGACGCCTGCATGAGGCCGTGCACGGGCCCGAGCACTGGCGCGACCTGGTCACCGCGCTACACGAGGACAGCGTGTCTTGGCCCGAATTGAGCGAGGAGACGTTGGCCGGCGTCGCGTGCCCGATTCTATTGATGGCAGGGGATCGGGACGAACTCACGCGTCAGCAGCAGGGTCGGCGATTCGCGCAAGTCAATCCGCGGGCCCGGTTTGTCGAGATAGCGGGCGCGGCGCATTCCGCTCACCAGAAGTGCCCAGATACGGTCAGGGGAGTTATCGGCGACTTCCTGGCCGAAGTCGACCTTGAGAGAGCGGAGCGTCATGGCGCGGTCAACTGAGGTGAAGGCAAAGAAAAATCACCAGCCGGCGGAGGCGCCCGTACCGAGTTGGCAGCGGGACAGTGTCGATCGCTCGCTGCGCAACGCCCGCGCGCGAGCCCAGGCACGTAGCGATCGCTTCGTGTCGGCGGCGATACAGCTCCTGGGGGAGCGAGACGAAAGCGACTTCACCATCCAGGACGTCGTTGACAAATCCAGCATGTCGCAGCGGACTTTCTACACCTTTTTCGATGGCAAAGACAGCCTGCTGTTGGCGGTGTACGAGACGATCCTGCGGACCACGGCGATGCCGATGATCCGCGAGCGGTGCGACGGCATCACGGATCCCGTGCAGCGGGTGCGGGCCTTGATGGAGGCACTGTCTGAAATCACCGCGATGCCGGCCCGGCTGGCGCGTGGGCTCAGTGTCCTGCACCTGCGGCTGGCCGAGTCCCGCCCCAACGACCTCGCTTACGCCCTGGAACCCTTGCACTCCTTCATAGTTGAGTTGCTCGAAGAAGTTGCCGATGCAGGCTTGCTCCGCGATGACGTGCCGTTAGCCACCCAGGCCGCGCTACTTCAGGAGCTCCTGCTGGCGACGTCGCACTCCGCGGTGTTGTCCGGTGGGCGGACAACCAGTGTCGATGACCTGTGGGCTTTCTGCTCGGCGGCCATCCTCCGCGCGGCAACCTAACAGCCGAGGCGGCACTTCTCAGGTGACCGCGCCACTGACCTTGAGGTCGATCAGTTCGTCGTCCGACTTGCCGAGCGCCCGCAGAATGTCATCGGTGTGCTCGGCGAATTGCGGCGCCCGCTTGAGCTGTACGGGCTTCTCGTCGAACTGCACCGGGTTGGCGACCAGTTCCCGCGGAGCGCCGTCGATGTCGAGTACTTCGGCGATCATTCCGTTGGCTCGCAACGCCGGGTCCTGGCCCACTTCCCACGGATCCTGCGCGATGGCCCACTGGCCTTCCATGCCGGCGAACCGGGAGACCCACTCGGCCAGCGGCCGCGCGGCGAGCACCTCTTGCACGATCTCGGCCGCTACCAGCGTATTGCCCATGAGTGCCTCGGTGCTAGCGAATCGCTCGTCATGGATGAGGTCCTCGCGGTCGATGTGCCGACAGAACTCGGGCCAATAGCGCCCGGGTTGGAGCATGGCCAGCACGAGCCAACGGTTGTCGGCGGTTCGGTAGTTGCCCACCAGCGGGTTCGTCGGCGCCGTGTTGCCGGGTGCGCGGGGCGCCGGTGGGCCGCCCTCGAGAAGCGCCAAACCTACGGAGAGAGCGCTGGCCCAGGCACCCACGCCCAGCAGTGAGACGTCGACAACCGACGTTTCGCCGGTGCGTTCGCGCGCTAGGAGCGCCGCGGCGATGCCTCCGGCGATGGTCATTCCGCCCAACGAATCACCGTAGGCACCGGCAGGCATCTTGGGAATGCCATCGAACTCTGCAGGCGCGGCCCCCACCGCGCCACCGGCCCGAGCCCAGAAGGCGGTGCTGTCGTAGCCGCCCTTCTCGCTGTCAGGGCCGTTGGCGCCGAAACCGGATCCGCGGACGTAGATGATGTCCGGGTTGATCTTGCGGACATCGTCGAGTTCGATGCCCAGCCGCCGTCGCGCGGCGGGCAGGAAGTTCGTCAAGAACACGTCACTGGTGCGGATCAGCTCGTGCAGGACCTGCAGCGCTTGGGGCTGCTCCAGCGCGAGGCCGATGCTGCGCTTGCCCCGATTAGGGTGTTCCATCAAGGGTGCGAACGACCCGCTGCCGACCGCCATGCCCATCACGGCGCTCAGGCCGCGCTGGGCATCACCCTTTTCTGCGTGCTCGACCTTGATGACGTCGGCACCCCAGTCGGCCAAGACCGCACCCGCGGACGGGACGAAGGTGAACTGTGCCACCTCCAGTACCCGGACGCCGTCCATCGGTCGAATCACTTTGTCTCCTTTGCGGTTTCGGCTTCATCCTGGGGAGGGGCTCAGCTGCTGGCCGGACGGACGTGGATCACGTCCATCATCACTTCGCGGGGCCTGGTGATGACGTCGTGCAACACGTCGGCGACGATGGCCGAGGTGAGGAGGTGGGTACCACTCATCCGGGTGAGGTAGCCGTCGGCTTCCCACAGCGGCCAGGCCTTTTCGAGGTCGCCCGGCCCGAAGTTCTCGTGGATTCCGGTATCTCCGACCGCGCCGAGTACGACCAGGGTCACCCGGATGCCGTCTCGGCGTAGCTCCTTGCTCATGGCTCCAGTGAAACCGTTGAGGCCACGTTTGGTGGCGGCGTAAAGGGTCATCATCGGCATGTCGTCGAGCGTGATCTCCGAGGAGATGTTCATGATGTCGCCGCCGCCGGCCGCGCGCAGTAGCGGAATGGCAGAACGCGTCGTGTAGATGGGTGCCACCAGGTTGGTGTTGACGGTCACGGCGATATCTTCGTCGCTGGCTTCTTCGATCAGCCGGATCCGGCTGGCACCCGCGGAATTGATCAGGACGTCGATACGGCCGAACTGCGTCGCGATCTGTTCGAAGGCGGCCTGCACATCGTGGCTGTTGGTGATGTCGGTGACGATCGGAACGGCACTGGGCCCGATTATCTCGACGACCTCGTCGAGCAGCAATTTACGGCGGGCCAGCAGCACGACCGTCGCGCCGTCCTGCGCGAGGCGAATGGCGGTGGCCCGGCCGACGCCCATCGATGAGCCGGCAATCACGGCGACTCGGCCCTCCATGCTCTGCGACATCACGCTCCTCATGCTGGCCGGTTGCCGCGCTATCGAAATACGCGGATCAGGGTGCATCGAGCATGCACTTGTTCCTTGCATGCAATGCACATATGGTTCTACCATGACGCGTACGTGATAGTCATCACCTGGCCCGGAACTCGCGTCCGGCAAAATGCAGAAGGAGTCGGTTGTGGTCACAGGTGTCACCGGCAAAGAGGCGAAGGACTGGGCGTCGGAGCACCTGTGGGGCAATTGCAGCTCGCTCTACACTCCGTTCTGCGGTCTCGACGGCGACGAAATCGACTACGGGGCACTGCGCGCGCTGGTGCGGCATTGCCTGGTCGACCTGGACCAGGACGGTATTTGGCTGACCGGCGGTATCGCCGAATTCTGGTCACTGACCACCGACGAACTCAAAGAAGTAGTCCGGGTCGCGATCGAGGAGGCTCGACGGGTCAAACCCGGCGCGCTGGTGCAGGTGATGTCGAGTACCGACACTGCCAAGCAGGCCGTCGAGCTCACGCTGAACGCCCAAGAGCTGGGCGCCGACATCTGCTACATCCTGACGCCGTATTTCGAGTGCTCGGGGAAGCCCGGGGTGCTCGAATATCTGCGCTATGTCGCTGATCGCACCGATATGCCGCTGGGCTTTTTCAACTCTCACTCGACAGGGCTGGTGTTAACCCCCGAGGAATGTGTCGAGCTCTACCGTGAGATCCCCGCTCTCTGCGGACTGAAGAACGGGCTGCTCGATGCGGAGCACAGCCTTGCGATTCACAAGCTGGCCCCGGAGATGGTGTTGTGGGAAGCGGCCGATGAGGCCGGGATCCGGTTAGGGATACCCCACCCCGGAGCGCTGGGTTCGGCGCTCTACCTCTACGAGAAGCCGGGTGCACTGCTGTTCAGCGAGTGGCGCGCACTGCTGATGCTAGGCGATTTCGAGCGTGCCGATACCTTCGCGGCCGAGACCGGTCTGACCGCCATGCGCGAGGCGAGCCGCCGCTATCAGTCCCATCCCGCCCGCCCCGGAATGTTCACGCATTGGGGAGCCGGGTTCAAATTCGGCGCTTCGTTGCTCGGCCTCCCCGTCGGTGACCACCCTGCCCGGCCGCCGCAAACCGCGTTCCCCGACGACCTGAGGCAGCCGATCCGTGAGGCCTATGTCGCCTCTGGGTTCATCGAGTCCTGAGAACGGAGAGCTGCAGTGGAGGTGCGCGAATTTCGCGCCGGCGTGCGGGCCTGGATCGACGAGGTCGGAGAGCCGTTGGTCCCCGCGATCGAAGACCAAAGTGTTGACGCCCAGCTGCACCACCAACGTCAAGTGCAGCGACTGCTGTTCGACGCCGGCTGGATGCGCTGGGGCTGGCCGACCCGGATCGGTGGCCTGGGGGGCTCGCCGATGCTGCGCGCCGTCCTGGGCGAGGAGCTCACCAGCCGAGCGCTGGTGCACACCACGTCCTGGTCGATGCACGAAGTGCTCGGGCCGGCGGTGGCCGAGTTCGGCCGGCCCGACCTGGTCGAGGAGATCTTCCCGCGGCTATTGCGGGGCGACGAATTCTGGTGTCAGGGGTTCTCCGAGCCCGACGCGGGCAGCGACCTGGGATCGATGCGGACCACCGCGCGCACGAGCGGTGCCGGCTGGATCATCAACGGCGAGAAGCTGTGGACCAGCTGGGCTCATCACGCCACGCGGTGCATTGTGTTGGCCAGGACCGGTGGCGCCGGGTCTCGGGGTATCAGCGCTTTTCTGGTGGATATGGACACACCGGGCGTGACCGCGAGCCCGCTGGAGACGATGGCCGGTGTCGACGAATTCTGCTCGACGTCGTTCGTCGACGTCGAAGTCCCCGCGCAGCGTCTGCTCGGTGAGCTCGACGCCGGCTGGCGGGTCGCACAGTTCATTTTGTCCTGTGAACGCGGCCCGATTTTCTGGCAGCGCGGCGCCTGGCTCTCCCACCACCTCGGTCTGCTCCTTGACGCCACACCCGACGGTGAGTCCACGTCGACCCTTGGCGAGGCCTACCAGCTGTTGTGGGCTTTTCGCGCCACCTCGAAGAACACACAGGACCGCATCGCTGCGGGTGATATGCCAGGACCGGAAGCCTCGGTGGACAAGATCATGATCGCTGCCGCTGATCAGGCCGTGTTCGACGCGGCGCGCGAGCTCCTGCGCGGCGAGATGGAAACCGATGACACCGCGCGTAGCCGGGCGTGGCGCCGCGAGTGGGCGTACTCGCGCGCTGCCACCATCTACGGGGGCACCAGTGAAATACAGAAAGATATCGTGGCTACGCGGCTGCTCGGATTGCCGAGAAGCGCGTGATGCGGCCTCACACCATCGATGCCGCCGAGCGGGAACTGATGGCGACGACCATCCGTGGACTGGCGGAGGAACTCGACGGGACCGAGCTTGCGCAGGCACTCGATGCGTTCGGGTTCGCCGACTTGCTCGCCGAGGCGCCCCGGGATGCGGTGTCGGCGCTGTTCACCGCGCTCGGTGGCGCCGGATCGATGTCGACGTCGCTGCAGGATGTGCTGCTGCGACCGTTGGCCGAACATCTGCCGGCCGCGGCGACGGCATACAACGTTGTCCTACCCGGCATCGGCGCCGATCTGGTCGGCGCGGCTGACGGCGAACTGCTGGCGGTGCGCGGCCTGGTCATCGGAGCGCGGCCGGTGTTGAGGTATCTGGCGCCGATCGCGATCCGCGGTGAGCTGGTCTGGATTGACCTGCAGGAGTCGTCGGGGGTCTCGACGCGGCGGATCGATGGTCTTGATCCGGCATTGCAGATGATCGAAGTCAGCGGCGTTGACGTGCTGTCCGAGGTGGTCCTGGCTGGGAAACAGGCCGTTGCAGCCTGGGATGCAGTGGCGACGGCAGGCCGGGTGGCGCTGGGCTACCAGATCATCGGGGCGGTCGGGCGGATGATCGACCTTGCCGTCGACCACGCCTGCAGCAGAGTGCAATTCGGCCGGCCTATCGGCTCCTTTCAGGCGGTAAGCACCCGGCTGGCCGACGCACACGTCGCTCGTGCGGGCGCCGCCGCGGCCCTCGCGTCGGCCTGGGATGCCGATGATGCCGTTTTAGCGGGTCTGCTGGCGAAGTCGTTGGCGGGGCGTGCGGCCCGCATCGCCGCCACCCAGTGCCAGCAAGTCCTGGCCGGCATCGGCTTCACTGCCGAGCATCCCTTCCACCGCTTCTTGGCCCGTGCGCTGGTGCTGGATTCGGTGCTGGGCTCGGCCAGCGAACTGCCCTCGGTGATCGGTGCCCGTTTGATTTCGGCCGGGACGATTCCCCGGTTGGTAGAGCTGTGAGCGGCGGCGATCCGTCGTGCACGGAAACACATCCGGCCGTCATCGTCGACCGTCTCGGGTCGGTGGCGTGCGTGACGTTGTCCCGGCCGGAAAAGGCCAACGCCCTGGACGCCGAGATCACCGATGCACTGCTCGGGGCCGTCCTAGCGCTGCGTGATGACTCAGACGTGCGCGCGATGGTGCTGACCGGCGAGGGCAGCGCATTCAGCGCCGGCGGGGACTTCAAGACCATCCGTGCCATGCGCGATGACCGCTCTCTGCGCGACACCGTGCTCGCCGCCCACCAAGAGCTGTTCTGGGCAATGACGCGCCTGCCGTTTCCCACCGTCGCCGCCGTCAACGGCGCTGCAGTCGGTGCCGGCGTCACGGTGGCGCTGCTGTGCGACCTGGTCGTGATGGCCGAAGACTCCTTCCTCAGTGATCCGCGGGTTTCGCTAGGGCTGCTCGACGGCGCCGGCGGGTTGCTGCTGTGGCCGTTGCTCACGAGCCTGTCCGCCGCCAAGGAACATCTGCTCCTGGGCGACCGGGTCAGCGGCGCCGAAGCACATCGCCTGGGGCTGGCGAACCGGGCGGTACCCGCAACCGACGTGCTGCAGGAGGCGTTGCGGCTGGCCGATCGCCTCGCCGCGCTCCCGCCGCAGGCCGTCCGGCAGACGCGCCAGCTGCTGAATTTCCACATCGACCGGGTTGCCGCGTTACTGCCACATTGCGCCCGCGCGGAAAGCGAGTGCTTTGACACCGAGGAGCATCGCGTGCTGCTCGAGCGGCTGAGCGCACGCGCGGCAGCCAAGAACGCGAGGATCCCGTAATGGCTCGCGTCGCATTGGTCACGGGCGGCACCCGGGGGATAGGTCGTGCCATCACCGACCGGCTGACGCATGCCGGTGTCGCGGTGGCCGCGGCGTACGCCCGCGACGACGTCGCCGCACACGCCGTGCGCGAGGAGGCTTCGCGGTGCGGGGCCACGGTGAGTCTGCATCAGGCCGATGTCGGGGAGCCGACATGCTGCCAGCGGCTGGTTGCCGACGTTCTCGAGCAGCACGGCCGGCTGGACTACTTGGTCAACAACGCCGGGATGGTCAACGAGCAACGGCTCAGCGAGGTCAGCTCCGAGGACTGGCAACGCCAGCTCGCGGTCAACCTGTCTGCGGCGTTTTTCCTCAGCCAGGCCGCGCTGGCGCACATGACCCAGCAGCGTTTCGGGCGAGTGGTCAACATCGGCTCGGTCACGGCACTGCTGGGCAGCCCGGTGCAGATCGCCTACGGCGCTGCCAAGGGCGGCATCGTCGGGCTGACCAGATCGTGTGCTCGGGCGGTCGCGCGCAAGGGCATCACCGTGAATTGCGTGATACCCGGCAGCTTCGACACCGATCTGTCGGCCGAGCTGGCATACACCGACCGGGATGCGGTGACGTCGATGATCCCGGTCGGGCGCTGGGGCCGTCCCGAGGAGCTGGCGCACGCCGTCGCGTTTCTGCTCGACGACCTCGCCTCCTATGTCACCGGCGCCGTCCTGACCGTCGACGGCGGAATGAGCATGGGTGGATAAGGTGAACCGAACTCGACTCACCGCGAGTGACATCGTGGCGCCGCCGGTGGCCCCGGGCCGCCTCGCCGAATACCGCCGCTTCGGCTACATCAGCGACCAGACGATTTCTGCGTCGGTCGTCCGCGCCGCCCGTCAGTGGGGCTCACAGCCGGCCCTCGCCGAAGGCGGCCATCAGCTGACTTACCAGGAGCTGCTCGAGGTGGTGGAACGTGCTGCCGCGTGGCTGACCGGGGCGGGCATCGGGTCTGGCGACGTCGTCTGCTGGCAGACGCCGAACTGGTGGGAAGCTCACGTGCTGGGCCTGGCGGTCTGGCATGCCGGGGCGGTGAGCTGCCCGGTCGCCCCGTTCTACCGGGAACACGAGCTGCGCCAGGTCATCGAGCAGGTGCGGCCGGCCGCTGTGGTGACCGCCGAGGCGTTTCGTGGATTCGCCCACGCCGACGCGTTCGACGACCTCCTTGCGGCAACCGGTCTCGGCGACGTTGCCCGCATCGTGCTGCGGGGGACCCGGCCGGGCTGGGCGCCGTTCGACGCGGTCGTCTCGCACGGGCGCCGCCAGAAATCCGCCACGGTCGGACCCGATGATCCGTGCCTGATCCTCTTCACTTCGGGCACGACGTCGGGTGCTAAGGCCGCGGTGCACTCGTCGCGCACGTTGCTGGCCGAAACCCGCCAGCTCGTTGATGCGTGGGGCCTGTCCTGGGAGGACGTCGCCTACATGGCCGCCCCGCTGCAGCACATCACCGGCGTGCTCAACGCAATGACCATCCCGTTGCTGGTCGGCGCCTCCGCGGTGCTGGCCGACCGTTGGGAACCTGACGTCGCGGTGGCCGACATCATGCGCCACCGGGTGACGTATTCGGCCGGGGCAACGGTTTTCCTGCAGGAATTGACCGACGCCGCTCGCGCCGCCCGCGTGCACCTGCCGCTGCGGATTTTCGCCTGCGGCGGGGCGGCGGTGCCGCGCGCGGTCATGGAACACAGTGAAGAGCAGGGGATTCCGGCCGCCCGGGTGTACGGCATGACCGAACTTCCGACCGTGACGGTGATGAACCGCGCGTATCCGTTCGACCTGCGCGCGGGGACCGACGGCGCGATCGCCCCGGGGGTGCAGGTCC
Organism: Mycolicibacterium vulneris; assembly: GCF_002104765.1. GTDB lineage: Bacteria > Actinomycetota > Actinomycetes > Mycobacteriales > Mycobacteriaceae > Mycobacterium > Mycobacterium vulneris. The sequence continues at coordinate 28,067 of NZ_NCXM01000003.1, read as the reverse complement.
GGGTCGTCGGGACGGACGGCGAGCCGCTGGCCGCAGGCTGCCCGGGCGAACTGCTGGTGCGCGGGCCCGAGCAGATGCTCGGCTACCTCGATCCTGACGCCAACCGGGCGGCCCTCGACGACGCGGGATGGTTCAGCACCGGGGATGTCGGTCTCGTCGACGGCGCCGGCTTCGTCACCATCACCGGGCGGGTCAAAGACGTGATCAACCGCGGCGGCGAGAAGTTCTCGGCCCGCGACATCGAAGACCTGCTCGTCAAACACCCGGCGGTGCGCCACGCCGCCGTGGTACCCGGACCCGACGCAAGGTTCGGCGAAGTGCCCGTGGCGTTCGTCGTGTTCGACCACCCAGGCCAGGTGACAGCCGAAGACCTGTGCCGTTATCTGCACGCCACCGGACTGGCCCGCCAAAAGACCCCCGTCGCTTGGCATTTCGTCGACGCCTTGCCGACGACCTCTTCGGGGAAGGTCAAGAAGTTCGAGCTGATCGCAACCACGAGCACCGAGGAAAGGCTGGGATGAATCTCGATCAATTTCGCGCCATGCTCACCCTCTGCGACGGCATCGAGGGCCGCACCGTGTTGCCGGTGCCGGATCCGAGCGCAGAGCGGATCTTCGGCGGACAAACTATGGCACAGCTCATCGTTGCCGCCGCACCACCGGGATCGGCCAAAGCGGTGAAGTCACTGCAGATCGCGTTCCCGCGCGCCGGACGCGCCGCCGGCCCGTTGCACCTGGACCTCGAACAAACCCACGACGGTCGGTCATTGGGCCATCGGCGTGCGGTGGCGTGGGCCAGCCAGCGCGATGCCGACGTCAGCGTCCAAACCGGTGTCGTGACCCATTCGGTCTGGTTTCACCAACCGTTGGACGTCGCGCGGTGGCTGCGGGGCAGATCCATGGCGTGCGATTGGCTGGTGGCCGCGGCTTCGGCACCGGAGACGTCTACACCGAATCCGGAACTCATGTCGCATCGTTCGCGCAGGAAAGCGTCGTGCGGACCCCACCGAAAGGAATGCAGCCATGACAGCTCAACACTTCGTCCGCTATGAGGTCGATGACCGGGTCGCGGTGATCACCCTGGACCGCCCCGAGGCCGCCAATGCCCAAACCCCGGGAATCCTCAAGGATCTCGACGAAGCTTGGCGGCGTGCCGACGGGGAACCCGAGGTTCGGGTCATCGTTTTCCAGACCACCGGTAAGCACTTCTCCGCCGGGCACGACATGTCGGGCACCGATCCATCCGCCGATGGGCGCAACCTGAGTCCGCAGCGCACCGACGGCAAGCTGCTCGCGGACACCTACTACGACTGGGAGACCCGCGGCTACCTCGAGTACGCGACGCGCTGGCGCGACATCCCCAAGCCCTCCATCGCCGCGGTGCAGGGCAAGTGCATTGCGGCCGGATTGATGCTCTGCTGGCCGTGCGATCTCATCGTCGCCGCGGATAACGCGCAGTTCTCCGACCCGGTCGGTCTGCTGGGCATCATGGGCGTCGAATACCACGCTCACACTTGGGAACTCGGTCCCCGCAAAGCCAAGGAAATGCTGTTCACCGCCGGTTCGGTGACGGCCGAAGAGGCGCTGCGCTGCGGGATGGTCAACCACGTCGTACCGCTGGAGGACTTGCGTTCCGCCACAATGGATCTCGCTCATCGCGTCGCTCAGACCGATCCGTGGGCCCTGCGACTGGCCAAGCGGGCGGTCAATCAGACTATGGACACCATGGGCTTCTCGACGGCGATCGCCTCATGTTTTGACATGCATCATCTCGGCCACACCCGGGCGCTGGCCGCGACTAACGGGCAGACCGTCGTGATGGCCGACCTGGAACGGATGAAGGCCGCGGGCCGCAGCAAGTGAGCCGATGTCAGTCGTACGTCAGTGCGCCCGAAGTTCGCCTTCTCACCGGGCAGGATCCCACAGCCCCAAGTGGATTCGGGCTCATGCCGACGGATTGGTCGCCATCCTGCTGCCAGGATCGGCCGCCGGCTGACGCGTGCGTCGTCTAGGCGGGCCCGGAGTCGGCACGCCGACCGTAACCAGCCGGGCCTGGTCGAAGCAAATACGCTTTACTTGTTCGCGCGAACAGATAATACGTATGTTGGACTCATGGCAGCTGTTAAGACGGGCGGGAAGCGAGCACGAAGTACGAAGGCCGACAAGGTGACCGCGCTTAGCGTGGGTGAAATCAAGGTGATTCGCGCGCTGCACCCCGGTTTTGTGACCATGATGAAGCAACTCGATGCTGACCTGCAGCGCGAGCATCGCATGTCGCACGCCGAATTCGTCGCGTTGATGTTTTTGTCCGAGGCTTCCGACCGTACGTTAGGGCTCAGCGAACTGGCTCGGCAATGCCAGCAGTCGTTGAGCGCGATCAGCCGTACCGTCGGGCGGATGGAGGCCGAGGGGTTGGTTCGCCGTGAGCAGTCATCCCGGGATGCGCGCGCTTGTAACGCAGTACTTACCGAGGCCGGACTAAGCCGATTGGAGCAAGCCGTCCCCACCCACGTTGTCAGCCTGCGCCGCCACCTATTCGACCACCTCGACGGAGTGGACCTCAAAGCCATCGGCGATGCCTTCGAACGCATCGCGGCCGCCGCTAGCGGAGACCCTCACGGAGTTCCCGGTCAACCATCACCAGACACCCCGGTGGGGCGATACATCTCGACCTGAATGATCGTCGGAGTCGAGACTGCTGGCCGGGCCGCTGCGTCCGGCCTGCTTCCACGCCGCGCCCGCTTCGTCGTCTGTGAGCGATGCCACCGATCGCCTCCGTCATCGACCTTGTTTGTTTGCGCTAGCAAGCATAAACTTGCTAGCGCAAGCAAAGTAACCTAGAAGGAGGGTCAACTATGACCGCAGCCCCCGTGGCCGAAAGGCGTGGCAACCGTCGTTTCGACGACGACATCCGGAACTTCACGGCGTCCCCAACGCTGGCCGTCAATCTGCAACGCGTGCTCGTTGACCTCATTGAGCTGAACCTCCAAGGTAAGCAAGCGCATTGGAACGTCATTGGCTCAAACTTCCGCGACCTGCACCTGCAGCTCGACGAGCTCGTTGACGCCGCTCGTGAGGCCAGCGACACCATCGCCGAGCGGATGCGGGCCCTCGACGCCGTTCCAGACGGACGGTCCGACACGGTCGCGGCGACGACGAGCCTGCCGCAGTTCCCGGCCAACGAGGTCGCCACCGGCGAGGTCGTCGATCTGGTGACCGCACGGACGTACGCTACCGTCGACACCATCCGTAACGTGCACGACGCAGTCGACGCCGACGACCCCAGCACGAGCGATCTGCTTCACGAGATCGTCGACTCACTGGAGAAGCTCGCCTGGATGATCAAGTCCGAAAACCGCAAGCTTTAAACTCGACGTGCCGAGCCTGGCGTCAACTGGACCAGAAATCGGAGTGGCGCCCGGGCGGGTTGCTTCAGGGAAGTCACAGAAGCGCTGGACCTAAGAGCCACAACGCATTATCCGGTAGCGAGTGCCCGCCACCGCCAGGTGTCGTTGGCAGGCTGGCGGGCTTGGTCGATCGACGCCGGCTGGGGCGTGTCGAACGGGCTTCTGTCAGGTCGACGAACTCGGCGTCGATAGCGGCACTCTTGACGGCGTCAATGCCCTTCTCCTTGCGGTTGGTTGGCTACAAAACACTGAACCCGCCTAGCGGCATCGTTCGGCTTGACTCCCATATCCACCAACCTCAGAGCTATTTCGTCCGGGGGAACGCCCGAATTGAGATCCGTTGCGATCACATGAATGCTGGGAAACCAATCTTCTACACTTACCCCCGGCGGTGGGGGCTTCGCGTCGCCTCCTAGGCATTGAACGTAACCATTAATGCCAGTGTCAGCGTGCGCAGACGACGCCCCTATCAGCACAACCAGGGCGGTGAGCAGGACGGCGATGGCTATGCCGACCGCCGCAGCGGCATAGATGGAACGCATGCCCACACGCATCCAGCTATAGATGGGTAACCGCCCGCTGGTCGCTTGCTGGCCGGTTGGCAGAATCCGCCGGGGCTGCCAGGGGTGGTCGCCCGCGAAACCGACTATCAAACTGACCCACCGCCCAACAGCCCGACAAGGCCCTGGCGGTCGAGCTTGCCGGTGGGCAGCATCGGTAACTCGCTCTCGGCAAGGACCGCGATCACGGTCGGCACCTTGAACCCGGAGAGGTTGGCGCGGGCGTGCGCTGTGACGGCATCGATGGACAGCTGGGCGCCGTGCGCCGGCACGACGGCGGCTCCGACGACTTCGCCACGGACGGGGTGAGGCAGGGCGACCACGAAGCTGTGCAGCACGCCGGGCATGGCGTCCAGAACCGATTCGACCTCTGCCGGTGAGACATTGGATCCGGCCGTTTTGATCAGGGCGCTGGCGCGACCGGTGAAGTGCAGATGCCCGGCGTCGTCGAACCAGCCGCGGTCCCCGGTGTCATACCAGCCGTCGGCGGTGAACACCTCGTGGCGTTCCTGTTTGTAGATCGCGTTCATCAGGATCTGGCCGCGCACCTGGATCTGGCCCTCCTGACCCTGCGGCACTGGAAGACCCGCGGTATCAACGATCCGGTGCTGCACAACCCCGGGCAACGGGATTCCGAAGGAACCGCGCCGTTCCGGGGGAAGCGGGGTGTCGGGCACCTCGACCATGGTGTGCGGGCCGCCGGTCTCGGTCATGCCGAGCAGGTTTGGGGTCAGCTCGGGTTCGCTGGGTCGACGGTCGGGCGGGAGCGCCTGCAGCATGGTGCCGCCCCGGACGGTGGACAGGTCGCGCTTGGCGAAATCGGGGTGGTCGGCCATGGCCTGGCTGGCTTGTGCCCAGCAGGAGATGAAGGTGGCTCGCTCCCGTTCCAGCAGGGCAAGCGTGGCGCCTGCGTCGAACACGTCTTGAGCCAGGATCGCGGCTCCGGTGGACAGCGCCTGCAACACCACCATGGTCAGTCCGCCCACCCAGAAGAACGGCATTGGGGAGTAGATACGGTCGGCGGCGGTGACCCCGCGGTGGCGGGCCAGGATGGCCGCGTGGCGCACCAGGCTGCCGTGGGTGTGTGCGACGGACTTCGGTAGCGCCGTGGTCCCAGACGTCGTCACCAGCACGAGCTCATCGGCAGGCCCAACCTCTTGCTCGACGGAGCCGGTCAAGGGCGCGACCGGAGCCGCGTTACCAGGCCACGGGGTTGCCCAGGCTCGGTCACAGTCGGGCCACACGTGCACCCGCCGCAGATAGGGGACAGCCTCGAGCGCGATCGCCCCTTCACCGTCGGCCAAGCCCGGTAACGCATCGGCTACTCGGGCAACGAGATCGTGGCCGGCGATCGACCGGCCCATCAATAGCACCTGGGTGTCGGTGTGGCGCAACAGCCGAGCGAGTTCGGCGCCCGGGGCAAAGGTCGACAACGGGACGGTGAGCGCGCCGATGCGTGCCGCGGCCAACCAGGCGATGAGCCACTGGGCGCAGTTGGGGAACAGGATGCCGACGCGGGTTCCCTTGCCCACGCCCGATGCCAACAGCGCATCGGCGAGTGCCCTGGACTGCGCGTCGGCCTCAGCGAAAGTGAGCCGCTCGGAGTCGGTGACCAGGAACTCGCCATCAGGCTCGGCGCGCCGCCGTGACAGCAACTCGGGGACACTGCCCGGCAGCCCAAGGAATACATCCGAGGCGGTCTGCGCCGCGGCCATCAGGCGACGTGCACCGGGATATGCGAGTAGCCGGCTACGTTGGACATTGTCACCCGCCGCAACCCTTCGGTATCCACGGTGAACCGCGGCCAGCGCTCGCGGATCGCGTGCAAGGCCACCCGAGTCTCGAGCCGCGCCAACCAAGAGCCCAGACAGCTGTGCGCGCCATATCCGAAAGCCAGGGTGGTGGAGCCGCCCCGCCTGATGTCGAACGCGTCGGGCTGGTCGTAGGCCCGCGGGTCGCGGGTCGCAGCCCCGGTAACAAGCAGCGTCGGAGATCCGGCGGGGATGGTGCCGCCGTCGAGTACCACATCACGGGTGGCGAACCGGCCCTGATACTGCGAGGGCGGGTTGAGTCGCAGCATCTCCTCGATCGCGCCGGGGACTAGGCCGGGATCGGCGAGCACCAACTCCCACTGATCGGGATTGTGGTGAAAAGCCATGGTGCCGTTGCCAATTAACTTGGTGACTGTTTCGCTGCCCGCCGCCGCGATCAGCACCGCGAACGTGGCGATGTCCTCGTCGGTGAGCCGGTGCGTCACCCCGGTCTCGTCCTCGTAGGTCGCGTCAACCAGCCTGCTAATGATCAGGTCGTCGGGCTGGCGGCGCTTCTCCTTGGACAGGGCCAGGAAGTAAGCGTTCATCGCCATCGAGTCGGCGACGCCGCTTTCGGTAGCGAAGGGGTTGTTCGGCTCACGGTGCAGGAACCCGTCGGTCCAATGCCGGATCTGCTGGCGCTCTCCCGGGGGGACGCCGAGCATTGAGGAGATGATTTCAACCGGGAACAGCGCCGCGAAGTCGGCCACGATGTCGAAATCGTCTCTGCCACTGAGGGCGTCGGCGTAGGAGGTGACGACGTCGGTCACTAGCGGCTCCAGGTTGGCGATCGCCGCCTTGGTGAAGACCTGGCGGACCAGCTTGCGGAGCAGTTCGTGTTCGGGGGGATCCATGAGGATCAACATCTTGAGTTCGTCGAACCTGTGGCGCATCGACAGTGCGTCCAGGGTGACGCCGTAGGCGCTGCTGAATGTCTCCCAGTCGCGGTGGGCGGCAACGACATCCTCATTCCGGGTCAGGGCATAGAAATCCCACCGCTCGCTGTAGTACACCGGCGCCTCGTCGCGCATCCAGCGATAGGTGTCGTACGGATCGTCGAAAAAACTGTCGGAGTAAGGGTCGAACTCCATCGGGGAGCCATCCTCGCGCTGTTTGGTGACCGATCCTGCATCGTGGTCAGTCGACATCTCAGGCGTCTATCCGCATCATGTTCGACAGGGTGCCGCCCATCACCATGGCGATCTCGGCGTCGCTCAGCTCCGGGTGACGTTCGGGGTAGCTCAGCGGGTCGGCCAAGCCCTCGGGATGCGGGTAGTCCGAGCCGAAGAACAGGTGATCGATCGGCACCAACTTCGCGAGCTCGGCGACGTTCTCCTCCCAGAAGGGATTGAAGTAAATGCAGCGTTGGATGGCCTCGACCGGATCCTCGCTGTAGAGCTGAGGCATCTTCTTGCGGGTGTCCCTGAGGTTCTCCAGCAGTCGCGGCAACCAGGTGGTCCCGTTCTCCACCATGCCAATCCGAAGTTCGGGAAACCGCGTCAGCAGCCCGTGGCAGGCCAGCGCCGCCACCGCGTCCTCGGCCGGGTTTCGGGCCAGGCTGTAGTAGGAGCGGAACGGTGACGGCTGGAACGGCCGGAACTCACCCGAGCCCTCCCAGTCGTTGGCGTAACGGGAATAGCCGCTGTCCGACGCATGCATGATGACCAGCACGCCGGTCTCGACGACCCGCTTCCAGAACGGATCGAACTCGGGGAGGGCGAATGACCGCGGGCCGTGTAGCCCGGGTACCGGCGCCGGCCGGATGAGGATGGCGCGCGCACCGCGCTCGACCACCCAGTTCAGTTCTTCGATGGCCTTGTCCACGATGGGCAAGGTGATGATCGGCGTGGTGAAAATGCGGCCCTTGTAGTCGAACTGCCAGGTCTCGTGCAGCCACTGGTTCAGAGCGTGAATGATCGTGTGAGTCGCCTCGGGGTGCTCTCGGAAACGTTCCTCCACCAGGCTCGCCAGTGTCGGGTACATCATCGATTTGTCGATGCCCTGTTCGTCCAGCAATGCCAAACGGGGCCCCGGCTCACGGAACGCCGGGGTCGACTCGATCGCTTGCCCCAGAATCTCGCGGTGCGACTTTCCTTCAGGGTTGCCGTTGTGGAAGTAGTCCTCCTGGGCTCCAGGGGCGGCGACCTTGTCGAAAGTCGGGTTGGGAATGTAGTCGCTGATCTGCCCCAGGGTGGCGATCTTGGTGCGCCCGTCTACTTCGACGTACCGGATCGCGCCGTGGTACTCGGGCGGCAGGAACTTGGTGAGTGCATCGCGTGTCTCGTACATGTGGTTATCACCATCGAAGACCGGATAGCCCAATCGCGACGTCATTGAAATCCTCCTCGTGCCTAGCCCTACCTGCGGTGTAGAACGGCCACTACTTAACATAGCGACAATCAGATGTGCGACTGACTCTAGCATCGAGTGCGTAAAAAGAGGATATACGTTTACTTTTTCGTCGTGCACCCATCTGTTTTACGGGTAACGTGCCTTCTGTGGCGGCGCTCGCGTGTTGCCGTTGTCGAGGGCTTTGCGATTGGGAGGAGGTATCGGTGGATCTGTCGCTCACGCGGGAGCAGCGCGCGGTCCGCGACGCGGTCGCGGCCTTGTTCGTAAAACAGGCCACCCCAGAGCGGGTGCGGCGGGCGGAGGCCACTGGCTTCGACGGACTGCTCTGGCGGCACTACGCCGAGATCGGCGCATTGGGTATTGGGGTCCCCTCGGACTGTGGGGGCGGGGGCGGCGGACTCCTCGAATTGGCCCTGGTTGCCGAGGAAGCCGGTCGACGCCTCGCCCCGATCCCGGTCGCCGAGACCGCCGCCGCGGCCCGGGCGTTGGGTCGGCTGCGTGAGAAGGAATTGCTGGGGCCGGTCCTCAGCGGATCTGTCATCGTGTCACTGGCCACGCAGCCCGGCCCGGTGACGCAGCAGTGTTTGGTCGACGGCGCAATCGCGGACGCCGTGCTGGCGCACGACGGAGACTCCCTGGTCTACATAAGTCGCCCGGAAGGCTTGTCCAAAACTGGACATCGCAACCTCGGCGGACTATCGCTGTCCCGCTGGGACGACCCGGGTGCAACCACGATCCTCGCCCAGGGCAGCGAGGCGCGCGCGATCTTCGACACCGCGATCGATGAAGTACGCGTGCTACGCGCATCCGCGCTGGTCGGGTTGGCCTCCGAGGCCGTCGGGATCGGCTCCCGGTACGCGATCGTGCGCGAGGCATTCGGCCAGCCGATCGGAATGTACCAGGCGGTCGCGCATCCGTTCGCCGACGCGGTTGCCGGCCTGGATGGTGCCCAGTTGCTGGTCCGTAAGGCCTGTTGGGCAATGGATTCCGCGAAGGAAGACGCCGGCGCGCTGGCGGCGATGGCGTTCGTGTTCGCGGCCGAGACGGCTTATCACGCGACGACGCACAGCCTGCACGTGCACGGCGGATACGGGTTTATGGAGGAGTACGACATTCAGCTGTATTACCGCAGGGCCAAAGCGTGGGCGGCCGCGTTCGCCGATCCGCGGCGCGAGCTCCTCACTGTCGCCGACCGGCGGTTCGGCCCCGTGACGACCGGAGGTTGGTGACTCGATGGACTTCAGCGAACCTGAGAACTGGACCCGAATCCGCCGCGAGGCAGAGGCATTCGTCGCCGAGCATGTCACCCGCGAGGTGATCGAGCACGAGCGCCGCACCGGCGACGGCGTTGATCGCGCGCTGACCCGCAAGCTGGGGGAGCGTGGTTGGATTGCCGCGGGGTGGCCGATCGCCGAAGGTGGTGCCGGGCTGGATCCGTTCGAGGTGGCCGCGCTGTGGAACGCATTGCGCAAGGGTGGCGTGCCGACCGCGGGCCCTGGTACGACCATGCTGCCGGCCAACGCCATCCGCGCCACCGGTTCGGAGGAACTCAAAGCCAGAGTCCTGCCTGGTGTCGCCGCCGGTGAGGTTCTGATTTGTCTGGGGTACACCGAGCCCGCAGGGGGCTCGGATGTGTTCGCCTGCGCGACCCGATCGCAGCTCGATGGGGATGAGTGGATCGTCAACGGGCAGAAGATATTCACGACGTTCGCCCATCTTGCCGACTACTGCTTTCTACTTACCCGCTCGCAACGCGGATCGGTGGGACCGCGTGGCCTGACGATGCTGCTGGTACCGCTGGACACGCCCGGTATCGAGATCCAGGCGGTGCACACGATGGGTCACGAGCGCACCAATATCGTGTTCTACAACGATGTGCGAGTCGCCGATGCGAACCGAGTAGGTGAGGCGCACGAAGGCTTCGCGGTGATGCGGGCCGCGCTCGAGGCCGAGCAGAATGTCGCCCCCGGTTCGCGCACGGCGTGGGTCGCCGATGATGCACTGGAATTCGCCCGCACGCACCGCGGTCCCGACGGCGCTCAGCTGATCAACGATGTCCTGGTCCGCGAGCGCCTGGCCCGCATGGCGATGGAAGCTCAGGTGGCCGACCTGCTGGACTTGCGGGTGGCCTTCCTCGACGCCGAGGGCGAAAAGCCAGGTCCGGTATCGGCGTTGTTCGGGCCGGAAAGCTACGTGCGCGCATCGGCCGCGGCGGTCGACATAGCGGGGGCCGCGGGCATGATCGACTGGACCGACCCGGAATGCGCTGTGGACGGCGCCCTGGACGCGCACTATCGCAGCGCCGTCGCGTCGACGATCTACGGCGGGTCCAGCGAGGTGCTGCGCAGCCTCATCGTGGAAAACCGCCTCGGGTTTCCGCGTAGCCGTCCACGGCGCTGACGGGCCTCCCCCGCGGACAATACGCCGAGAAGGCCACGCGCTCAAAGGAAGTCGCTGCCTCCGTCGACATTGAGGTGGGCGCCCGTCATGTAGGTGTTGTCGGGTGAGGCACAGAACGCGATGACGGCGGCAACCTCGTGAGGCAGCCCGAGCCGACCCAAATCCACCGACATGCCGTGACCGCGTCCCAGCAGTCCGAAGGCACCCACGGGATCATCCGTCGCGATTCCGGCGGAGGTGAGCACCGGCCGTGCCCAGTCGGTGAGAATCGGACCCGGGGCGACGGCGTTGACCAAGATGGCATCGCTGGCGAGACTGCGGGCGAGGTTCTTCGTCACGCTGAGTAGCGCGCTCTTGGCCGCGGTATAGCTCACCAAACCCGCAGACTGGTGCTGCACCGACATCGCCGTCACATTCACCACCCGGGCCCACTCGGCGGCTCGCAGCAGCGGCAACGCCGCACGCACACACCGAACCGCGGAAAGCACCCCCTCATCGAATGCCGCCGCCCACTGAGCGTCGCCCAGGTCCTCAAAGCGACCAGCCCCCGTTGGCCCGGCGGCATTGACCAGCACGTTGAGTACACCCCAGTGTGCGCTAACTGTCGAAAAGGCGCTGTCGACGTCGGAGGCCGAAGTCAGATCCGCGGGCAACGTCAGCACCTCCGGGCTGCCGGCGTCCGACAATGCCGTGGCGGTTTCCTTCAGCCGGGTGTCGTCTCGGCCGATGACGCCGATCCGCGCGCCCTGTTTGGCCAGGCACACTGCGGTCGCCAGCCCGATGCCGCGGGTGCCCCCCGCGATAACCGCGGTGGCATCGGCGAACCCAAGATCCACGATGGTCGCCGGCTACTTCGGCGCGAACCGTTGGCCGGCGTCGAGTCGGATGGTCGACCCATTGAGCATCTGGTTCTCGACGATGGAGAGCGCCAGCGCGGCGTACTCATCGGGCCGGCCCATCCGACGCGGGAAGGCCGCGTCGCGAGTCAGCTCACCGGCCATTTTCTCCGGAATTCGTGAGGTAATCCCGGTCGCGAACAGGCTCGGCGCGATGGCGATAACCCGGATGCCCAGGCTGCCGAGATCACGCGCCATGGTCAATACCATTCCGGCGATCGCAGCCTTCGCGGCGCTATAGGCGACCTGGCCGATTTGCCCTTCGAATGCCGCAATCGAGGAGGTGTTGACGATGACACCGCGTTCCTCGTCGTCGGGTTCGTTGCGACTCATGTGCCAGGCCTGCAACCGGTTCAGGTTGAAGGTCGCGATCAGGTTGAGCTCGATCACGGACCGGAAGGCGTCCAGGGAGTGAGGTCCGCTCTTAGACAGCGTGCGCGCCGAGACCCCGCCACCTGCGGTGTTGATCGCGACGTGCAGGGCACCCAGGTCTTCGACGGCCGCTTCCAGCGCAGTCTCCACGCCGTCGCTGTCGGTCACGTTGCAGGGGTGAAACGACGCGCCGGCGCCCAGCTCCTTGGCGACAGTGGCTCCATCCGACGTCGGCAGGTCCAGCACGGCGACTCGTGCACCCTGCTCTGCCAGCCGTTCCGCGGTCGACCGTCCCATGCCCGAGGCGCCGCCGACGACCACCGCGCCGCTGCCCTTGACCTTCACGCCAACCCCCTATCTGCTGTCATGATCGGTTGTCCTCCTATGAGGTCATCACCGTACACATAAGTAGAGTGATGCTCTACTTAAACAGCGGATGATGTATTCGAAATCTGTTACGGTTCGTGGTGGTTGTTCGTCGGTTACCACCGGAGGTGTGATGACAGAGCCCGGCCCCGCCGAGCCGGTTGTGCGGCCCCTGCCGCAACCGAGCATCAGCTCCGAGCCGTTCTGGACGAGTGGCGCCGATGGCCGGCTCAGGATTGCCCAGTGCCAAGCGTGCGGCCGGTACCACCACCCGCCGCGTCCGATCTGTCCGCACTGCCGCGGTGACGAGGTTGCGATGACGCCGGTATCGGGACGCGCGACGGTCGCCGGTTTTACCGTGAATCATCAGCAGTGGCTGCCCCGCCTCCCGCCGCCCTACGTCGTCGCGGTCGTCGCCCTCGCCGAAGACCCCTCGGCGCGGCTCACCACGAACATCGTCGGCTGCGACCCCGAACACGTCGCTATCGGTCTGCAGGTCAAAGTAATTTTCGAGCGGCAGGACGACATCTGGATTCCACTGTTCGAACCGGATTCCGAGGCCGCCGATGCCGGCCCGGTCCCAGGGCCCGGTGATCTCAGTCGCGACGTGCGGCCCATGTCGTCCACTCGCAAGTTCGAAGACAAGGTGGCGCTGACCGGGGTCGGGAGCTCGACGATCGGGCGTCGCCTCATGGTCGATCCGTTGTCGCTGACCGTGACGGCGTGCCTGCGCGCCGTGGCCGACGCCGGCCTAGACCTGGCCGACATCGACGGCCTGGCCACCTATCCGGGCGGACTTGCCGGGGGGATGTCGGAGGGCGGGGTCACCGCGGTCGAGGAGGCATTGCGCATCCGGCCCACCTGGATTGCGGGTGGGGCCGAAGTCCCCGGGCCCAGCGGCTGCGTCGTGGCCGCCATGCTCGCCGTCGCCGCCGGACTGTGCCGGCACGTGTTGTGCTTTCGGACAGTCTGGGAATCGACCCATACCGCCCTGGCCAGGCGCGCGAAGTCCGCGGGAGGGGAAAGCCGGGCGTCGGGCATGTTCGAGTGGCGCGCGCCGTTCGGCGCGATGTCGGCAGCCAACTGGATCGGGGTCAACGCCTCGCACTACTTCTGGCGCTACGGTGGCGACCGCGCCTCGACGCTGGCCCCCATCGCCCTGACGGCGCGGGCGAACGCGTCGCGCAATCCGGCCGCGATCTACCGCGATCGCCTCACCCTGGACGACTATCTGTCAGCACGGATGATCAGCTCGCCGTTCGGCCTCTACGACTGCGACGTGCCGTGCGACGGGGCGATCGCGGTGGTCGTGTCATCGATTGACACCGCGGCGGATCGGCCGAAACCGCCGGTGCTGGTTGAAGCGGTCGGAACCCAGGTGCTCGACCGGATCTCTTGGGACCAGGACACTCTCACGCACGAACCGCAGGTGTTTGGTCCCGCGAAACACCTGTGGACCAGAACCAGCCTGCGGCCCGACGATGTCGACGTCGCCGAGCTCTACGACGGGTTCACCTTCAACGCCGTCTCGTGGCTGGAGGCGCTCGGGTTCTGCGGTGTCGGCGAGGCCGCGGATTTTCTCGACGGCGGAACCACGATCGCGCTGGACGGGAAGTTGCCGCTGAATACCCACGGCGGTCAGTTGTCTGCCGGACGGACCCACGGCTTCGGCTTCTTGGCCGAGGCCATCGCGCAACTGCGTGGCGAGGCGGCCGGGCGACAGGTCGCCAACGCACAGGTTGCGGTCGTCACTACCGGCGGCGGTACGCCCGGTGGAGCGCTGCTGCTGAGACGGGAGAACTGATGCGCAGGACGGACGGATGAAGCTGCAACAGGATCCGGAGATCGAGAGTTTCCGCGCCGAGGTCCGAAGTTTCCTCGAGCAGCACCGCCCGCGGGTGCGCACACTGGGTAAAGCCGGGGTGCGCGCACCCGACGCCGAAGACATTCCCGCCCTGCGGACGTGGACCGCCCAGCTGTTTGAGGCCGGGTATGTGGGCGCTGACTGGCCCACCGAATGGGGCGGTGCCGGCACCAAAGATGCGCTGCGCGCGACGGTCGTCGGCGAAGAAATGGCGCGGGCTCGGGTACCCACGCCGATCGGTGCCGGCCTGCTGGCCGCCGCGGCCCTCATCCACTGCGGGCGCCCCGACCAGCAGAGGCGCTACCTGCCCCGGATCCGGACCGGCGAAGACATCTGGTGCCAACTATTCAGCGAACCCAGCGCGGGCAGCGACCTGGCGAGCCTGACCACGCGCGCGCGTCGCGACGGCGATGACTTCGTCGTCGACGGTCAAAAGGTCTGGACCACCAACGGCCAACACGCTCAACTCGGCTACCTGTTGGCCCGAACAAACCCCGATGTACCCAAGCATGCCGGCATAACCGCGTTCGTCCTGGACATGACGAGCCCGGGCGTCGACGTGCGGCCGCTGCGCGAGATCACCGGCACCAGCGACTTCAACGAAGTCTTCTTCGATGGTGTACGGATACCTGCGAACAATGTGCTCGGCGAAGTCGACCAAGGCTGGAAGGTCGCGACCACGAGTCTCGTTGAGGAGCGCTCCAGTGTGGGCACCGCGGGCATCATCCAGTTGCGTGCGGTACGTGACGCCGTGGTGATGGCGCGGTCGCTGCGGCGCGGATCCGGCCCAGCGCTGGACAACGATACGGTCCGCCAAGACATCGGCCGGCTGTACGCGGCCGCGCGGGTCAGCGTTCGGCTGGGCCAGTACAACTTGTCGCGCGCGTTGAGTGGCGATTCCGATCCCGGCGATGCGCCTTTGGCCAAGGTGCTCTACAGCGAGACCAATCTCGCGCTCACCGAGTTCGGGCTCGGGCTGCAGGGCACCGATGCGCTGCTCACCGAAGACGACCCCGAGGCGATCGCGGGCGGTTGGTGGCAGGACGCATTCCTTTATTCGCGGGCTCTGACGATCGCCGGTGGCGCCAATGAGGTGTTGCGCAACATGATCGCCGAGCGTTCGCTTGGACTGCCCAGGGAACCGCGCGGTTCTTGACGTCTTCGGAGGTAAGTCGTGGATTTCACCGTGAGTGATGAACAACGGATGCTCGTGGAAAGCAGCCGCAAGTTCCTGGCGCGCGAATCGCCGATCAGTCGTGTGCGCGAACTCGCCGATTCCGATGAGCGCGGCTACGACGAGCGCGTTTGGCAGTTGGGCGCGGAACTGGGGTGGGCCGGCTTACTCATCGCCGAGCAATATGACGGTTTGGGGCGCGATCTGGTGGACGTCGCGCTGATCGCCGAGGAACACGGCAGGACGGTGCAGCCGGGCCCGCTCATCGGTAATACCCTTGCGGCAGTGGCGATCTCACAATCCGGACGCGACGACCTGTGTTCGGAGATATTGCCGCTACTGGCAAGTGCCCGGGGCGTCGCAGCGTGGGCCTTCGCGGAGTCGCGCCAGCCGTGGGACGCCGACGGAGTGTGCGCGGTGGCTGCCGAACATGCCGGGGGCTTCCGGCTGAGCGGCATCAAGGTCGCGGTGCAAGACGCCGACGCCGCGGGCTGGATTCTGGTCACCGCCCAGCTGGGAGGCCGCGTGGCGCAATTCCTTGTCGACCGACGGTCCGCAGGAATCGGTGTGCGGCGCCAGCACACCCTCGACATCACCCGGCGCCTCGACGAGGTCGTGTTCGACGATGTTGCGGTGCCGCCATCGGCGCTGCTGCACGCAGGCGACGCTGCGGAAACGGCGGTTGCACACCAAAATCGCTGTGGTGCAGTACTTGTCAGCGCTGACAATATCGGTGTCGGTGAGGCCGTGCTGGAGATGACTGTCCGGTACGCAAAGCTGCGGGTCCAGTTCGGTCGCCCCATCGGTAGCTTCCAGGCGGTCAAACACAAGTGCGCGACGATGCGGATGTGGCTGCAAGCTTCGAAGGCCGCGACCTATTACGCCGCGATGGCCGTGGCCGCCGAGGCGGATGATGCCGAGGAAGCCGCCAGCGTCGCAAAGGCGTACACCTCTTCGGCGATCGCCGCTCTGACCAGTGAGGCCCTTCAGGTGCACGGTGGTATCGGCTTCACCTGGGAACACGACCTGCATCTCTACCATCGTCGGGCCAAGGCGAACCAGGTCCTGTTCGGTGATCCTTATCTGCACCACGAGCGGCTCGCGGCGGTGCTGGAAACGGCTACCGCCTAGGCAACCGTTCGCCGGCCGAACTGGCGGGCCAACCAGTCCGCGCTGTCGCGTGCCGCGGTTCGCGCCACGGCGGTGTCGGCGAACATGTCGAAGCCATGCACAGCGCCTGAGTAGACATGCAGTTCGGTGGGCACCGCCGCCCGGGATAGTCGCGCGGCGAAATCGATCGACTCATCGCGCAAGCAGTCAGCCGTGCCGACGGCGATGAAAGTCGCTGGCAGACCTTTTAATTCGGTCGCCCGCGCAGGCGCCGCATCTTCTGGCGCGTCTTCGGTGCGATACCGGTCGCCGAGATAGCTGCGCCAGCCGAACGCGTTGGATTCCCGGGTCCACACCGGCAATCCTTCGAGCTGGCTCGACTCGGTGCGGCCGCGGTCATCGAGCATCGGATATTCCAGGTATTGGAATGCCAAGGGGGCGTTTACATTATCGCGCCACCGTAGCGACAGGCCCGCCGCCAGTGCCCCGCCGGCACTGCGTCCGGCGATACCGACCTGCTGCGGGTCGACCTCTAGCTCATGGGCGTGTTCAAAGAGGAAGCGCAGCCCGGCCTCGCAGTCGTCCAGCGGGGCGGGGTAAGGCGATTCGGGTGCCAGCCGGTATTCGACGCTGACGCAGACGCAACCCAACCAGCGGCACCACTCGATCAGGCGGGCATCGTCCATGTGCCGGTTGCCGATCACCATCCCGCCGCCGTGCATCCAGAACAGGACGGGCGGCTCGGCCGCGGCTTCGACGGGTCGTAGCAGCGACAGAGCGACGCCATCGCGTTCGGTGGTCAGCTCGAGGCGCTCGATGTCGGGCGCGGACTGCGGCTCGAACATCGATCCGGCGCGCATGGCCGGAAGCGTGTCGATGGAGAAGTCGAAATCGGGGAATCCATCGAGACTTTCGTTTATCTCCGGGTCGATCCAGGTGGCTTTGATCGTCGCCATTAACCGACACCCATCAGGTGCTTGCCCGCGCCTACGAGACCACCGTCGACGCGGATGTCGCAGCCGGAGATGAACCCCGCGGCGTCGGACTCCAAGAAGGCCACCGCGGCGGCGATGTCCTCGGGACGCCCGGGCAGCGGTCGGTCTGGGCGCTTGACCGGGGTCACGTCGATCATGACCGGGATGATCTGCTGACGATCCAGTTCCAGCCTGCCCATCGGTGTGTCGATCAGGCCGGGTGAGATCGCGACGGTGCGGCCGCCCCTTTTGCCCCACGGCGTGGCCAGCCGTTCTGCTAGCCGGACCACGCCGCGTTTGGCCAGGACGTAGGCCGTGGCACTGTCGAGCTCTTGGCCCATGGCCTGTTCGATCGTGGCGAAGAACCCTTCGGCCAGCGGATCGTCCAGCAACGGCTCGACGCCCGCGGGGACGTCACTGTATCCGGCGATCGATCCGATCAGGATCGCGGAGCTCCCCGGGTTGACCAACGGGAGCAAGGCGTCGGTGATTCGAACCGATCCGGCCAGGTCCACGTCGAGCACCGTCGCCGCACCGGCCATTTCCGGTGAGACACCCGCGGTGTGCACGAGGCAGCGCAGACGCCCGAGCTCGCGTACCCGATCGGCGACCGCGGCGACATCGGCGGGGGAGGTCACGTCGCAGCGCAGCGTCTCGACGTCGGCCCCGTGCCCAGTCAGCGCCTTGCGCGCCTGGTCGAGTAGATCCTCGCGCATGTCCACGAGCAGCAGGCGGCCACGATCGGCCAGCGCGCGGGCGCAGGCCAGCCCCATGCCGCCCGCACCCCCGGTGATCACCAGGACGTTGTTCACAGTCATCCGGCTCCTCTCCATCGGTGGATCACCATCGGCCCCGCTGGCCGACGAATCCGCCGACAAGCCGTAGTGTGCCATAAAAGCAACTTAAAATATGCGATGGAGGAAACCCTAGTTGTCCTAGAAAGAATGTGATGGTCTACTCGACTTATGAAGGTGACTTTCGAGCCCGATCTCTGTGACGCCAATGGATTATGCGTGCTAGCGGCGCCCGAAGTATTCGAACTTATCGATGACGACGTCGTCGAGATCCTGTTTCCGGAACCGGCACCCGAGGTGGAGTCCGCCGTCACTGACGCGGTGATTGCCTGCCCTAAGCAGGCATTGCGACTACCTGCGGGCTGACCTCAGCGCTTGTTGCAACGCTACATCGCACACGAACATTGCAGAATACGAACTTATCGTTCTACTCTGAGGGAGGTCTGCCTTACAGCTGACTGCGAGCTTGTTTATCCGTCTGTGCCATGAGGAGTCCTTAATGCTGCCCGACGACGCCAAGATCATTTCCGTCGACGACCACGTCATCGAGCACCCCCGAGTGTGGCTGGACCGCGTCCCCGCCAAGTACGCCGACGTGGCTCCGCGCATCGTCAAGCTGCCCGACGGCAACGACACCTGGCTCTACGAGGGCAGCCAGTCAGGCAACTTTGCCCTCAACGCCGTTGCGGGCAAGCACCCACGCGACTTCGGCATGGACCCGCGCAGCTACGACGACATGTTGCCCGGATGTCATGAAATCGCCGACCGCATCAAGGACATGGACACCGAGGGTGTGTGGGCGCAGCTGTGTTTCCCCAACTTCGGCGGATTCGCCGGCAGCACATTTCACAAGGCCAAGGACAAGGACTTCGCCAAACTGTGCATCAGCGCCTACAACGACTTCATCCTCGACGAATGGTGCGGCTACGCCCCGGAACGTCAGATCCCACTGATGATGGTTCCGTTCTGGGATGTCGAGGCCTCGGTCGCCGAAGTCGAGCGCACCGCGGCTAAGGGCGCTAAATCCATCTCGTTCATCGAGGCGCCGCACAAGATCGGACTGCCGTCGTTTCACACCGACCACTGGGATCCGCTGCTGCGCATCTGCGAGGAAGCGGAACTGCCGCTGTCCATGCACTTCGGCTCCGGTGGGATGCCGCAGGGGCTCGCCCCCGACGGCGACCTGTTCATCGGCATCGCATTGTTCGGATTGAATTCGATGATGGCCACCGTCGACCTGCTGATGTCGGAGGTGTTCTACAAGTTCCCCAAACTCAAGGTCGCGCTGTCCGAGGGCGGTATCGGATGGATGCCCTATCTGTTGGAGCGCATCGACTACTCGTTCGGCCGGCACAAGTATTGGTGCAACATCAACGCCGACAAGTTGCCCTCGGAGTTGTTCCGCGAGCACATCTACGGGTGCTTCATCTCCGACCGGTCCGGGATCGAGCAGCGTCACCGCATCGGTGTGGACAACATTATGTTCGAAAGCGACTACCCGCATTCGGATTCCAACTGGCCACACACCCGCAAGCTGCTCGCCGAACACCTGGTCGACGTACCCGACGAGGAAGCGCGCAAGATCGTCGAACTCAACGCCCGGGCCCTATACAACTTCTGGGTCTAAACCCGGCCGGCTCGTGACGACCCAGCAACCGCGCCGTTTACCCGTGCCAGCTCGGATACCGCGGGCGTGCTCATCTGCGCATGATGAAAGGTGACCGAATGATTGACCTCACACGGGGAAAGCGACTGCGATGCCGGCTGCGTGGCTCGAAGACGCCGGTGGTCATTCGCGACGCGCTGCCGCAAACCTCGACCGGAAAGGTCCTGCGGCGCGATCTCATCGCCGACCTACTCGGCGCGAAGCGGGCAGCGACTTTATGACCGATCAACCGCCGCACCCAACCTTCGACGGAAGCGACAACAATGCCTGACGCGCTCATACTCTCGGCCGCTAGAACACCAATCGGCAGGGCCCGCAAGGGATCCCTGACGTCAGTCGACGCCTACGAACTCGCCGAGGTCGCCGTTACCGCGGCCGTCGAACGGTCACAGATCTCCGTGGCTGACCTCGACGACCTGTTGCTCGCGGAGTCCCTGCAGGGCGGAGGGGTGATCGGGCGCAACATCGCAGTGCGCCTCTGCATGACCAACGTGCCCGGGGTGGCTATCAATCGGCACTGCGCCTCGGGCGCCACTGCCGTGCAGTTGGCGGCGGCCACCATCATGGCCGGCATGGCAGACGTGATCGTCGCCGGTGGAACGGAAAGCGCGAGCACCATGCCGCGGCTGACCAAGGTGGCACCAGGTGCCCAAGAACCAACCCCATGGTCGCCGCAGAGCCATCCCGACGCCCCCGGCATTCCCGCTTTCGATATGTCGGTCACCATCGGTGAAAACACCGCCCGGCTCCACCATGTTACCCGCGAGCAAGCCGACGCCTGGTCCGCACGCTCACAGCAGCGGGCGCTCAACGCGATTGCCAAGGGATATTTCGACGACGAGATTGTCACCGTCCCCATCAACCACGGCGAAGCTGTGTTCGACACCGACGAGCACCCGCGAGACACCACGCCCGACGCGCTCGCCGGGCTGAAGGTCCTGCACCCGGAACTACCCGACGCGGTCGTTACTGCCGGAAATTCTGCGGGCATCAACGATGCCGCCGCCGCGCTGGTTATCGGAGGCTCTGACTTCGCGTCCAGTCGCGGCCTCACACCGCTGGCACGGATCCGGGGTTGGGCATCTGTGGGCGTGGAGGTCGAACACACCGGAATGGCCCCGGTGACCGCAATCCCGTTGGCGCTCAGGCGCAGCGGTCTCACAGTGGACGACGTGGACCTCTTCGAGATCAACGAGGCGTTCGCCACGATGGCCGTGGCGTGCACGCGTGACCTCGGATTGGACGAGTCAATCGTGAATGTGAACGGCAGCGGTATCAGTCTTGGCCACCCCATCGCGGCGACTGGCGCTCGGATGGTGGTGTCGATCGTTCATGAACTCGCACGCCGCGATTCGCGCATCGGGGTGGTGGCGATGTGCGCCGGGGGAGGGATGGGCTCAGCGATGGTCGTCGAACGGATCTAACTCGAGCCCGAACGCTCAGCGCTGGACGGTGAGCTTGGTGTAACGGCCGCCCAAAAGCCATTCAGACACATAGAGATTTCCGTCGGGGTCCGTTGCGACAGCGTGCGGGGAGTTGAAACGATCGTGGCTGGGCAGGTGCGGTATCTCCGTACGCCCATCGCCGGCGAGCGTGTTGGGCCAGCCCGGCCGGGTCGGCCACCCCGGGGCGGCAGTGGGGTCGTCGCCGATGTATCCCAGCAGATTGTCCTCGGGATCGAGTACGGCCACTCGCCCATAGAGCTCGGCGACGACCAGCAGGTCGCCCCACTGCGCAAAATCGCTGGGGCTGTTGAGGAACTGTTCACCGAAGGACCGCAGATAGCGACCGCCGATATCGTAGACCAGCACGCGGGTGTTGACTCGGTCGGCAACGTAGAGCTCAGGGACCGTTTTGCGGCGATCGATGAAAATTGCGTGTGGACATGCGAGTCGTTGGCCGACTTCCTCACCGGTCAGCGTCGACCGATGGTTTCCCTGCTTGTCGAAGCGGTGCACGACACCTGACCCGTATCCGTCCGCCACCCAGATGTCGCCCGTTCCACCGAACCGCTCCTCGTCCACAGCGCAACCACACGGACAATACGGTCCCATCGGGCCGGCGGGGATGGCCGGATTCTGTTGGGGCACAGGCAACTCGGACCGGATCTGACCGTCCACGGTCATCTTCACCACTCGGGGTGCCCGGGTCTGGCAGCGGACTCCCTTGCCGAACATCGGAGTCCAGTCGGGGTCTCCGTCGTCGGCGCCGCAGCTGAACACGAACCCTGGATCGCTCACCCAGAGGAGTTCGTCATCGCCCTCGCGCACGAGAGTGATGCCATGGCCTTCGGTGAGGTCTGTGTCGACCACGCGGAGCAGACGGCCTCCGGTGTCGAACGCGACGAGTCGCCCGGCGTGGAAACTGATGATCTCGCCACCGTCGGTGGCGACGACAGCGTTGTGCACCCAACAGGACGGGGCACCCGGGACGGCGGACAGTTCTGCCCAATCACCGACCACCTCGTAGGAGGGGATGCTAATGGGCCTGCGGGTATCTGATGACACGACGAGCCTTCCGCTCTACTCGGCGGCGATAGCGCTACCGCAGCTCGCCTGAACTTCGTGATATTGACGAAACCCTCTCGGGTTCAGCGTCGTTCGCTCTGGACCACACCTGGCCCGCATCGTCTTCAAACTTGATCCGCACGTCGGGTGCAGCGTTGGGTTCCAACGAATAAAGGGCGGAAGCGTGTTGGTTTGGCCGTAGCCAGCGCGGGAAGTCCACTGCGTTGTGGGCAGCAACAAGGTCCATCCGGTTGGCTAGGAACGCCGGCTGCCGAGTTGGTAAGGCCCCGCCCCTTTCGAGCAGTGGGTGATGCTCGTCGGGCCACGGACCAGTGCTCAGCTTGGCGACGACGTCGGCGATTGCTTGCGTCGAGCGTTTGGCACCGCCGGGTCGAGCGCGTCCTTTGGAGTCGACCGCGCCTACCGAGACCTGTAGGTCGACGGCTAAAGAGGTGCCGTGATTCACCACTGTCACGGCCCAGATCTGCGGGCCAAGAAACGCCACTGGCGTCCGGTAGATCCTTACTTGCCGTGCCGATGCGATGCGTTCGGATTCCACGGTCAGCGCGCCGAGATCGGCGTCGGTCAGATCGGCTGCAATCGCGCTTTGCAAGCGGCCCTCGAAGTCAGCATCCCCATGACCAATGTAGCGCGGACAGATCCCTTCCCTTGTCAGTCGCTGCGTCACGTTGTCAAGCCAACTCTGTTCGTCCGAACTGGGCCCGTGCGAAGGTGATTCGGCGATGAGCCAAACGAGTACCAACTTGCCGGCTCGCTTTGCGCGCTCTACGTCACCCATCACCTCAACGACATCGCGGCCCATCGGGTCGAAGAGGGCGATGAACGCGTCGCAGCGGTCGGTGATCCCGCTTGACGGAATTAACGCAATCTGGGTCCGCTGCCCGCTCGCGCAGTTCCACCAATTCAGAGCATGACCAATGGCGGTGCGAGATCGCCCCGTGTCGTCGGGCGAGGCGATTGCCACCTCCATAACGTGGGCGGGGAACACTTTCTCATCTCCTCAGAGATACGTCAGCACTCAAGCGGTGCTGCGATGGATGACGTTGAGTGCTTTTTAATCTACCGCTCCTTGCTTCATTGGGAAATGACATCCTACTATAGCGAACACAGCCTTGTAGCTTAGTGCTGATCGACCGGTTGCAACATGGCTCGCAGGCGTTCGCCAGTGAACAGGAGGGACATTGTCGACGGAGGGAAGCGTGCTGGAGTTCGACCCGTTCAAGCCTGGTCCCGCTGACGAGTTGCCAGCGGTTTACGCGGCGCTGCGAGAGCGGTTTCCGGTCTACCGGACCGGTACGAATATCTGGGTGATATCGCGATTTGATGATGTGAAGGCCGTTCAATCCAATCCCGCTGTTTTCTCGTCCCGTCCCAACCCCTACGAGGGAGATTCAGCACCGGCGGATGCCGAGATGAAGCCCGAGGTCATCGAGCGACTCATGGCCCTGACCGCGGGGATTCCCGTCGACATGAACGAGATGGCCTCCGCCAAGACCATCGCCGCCGCGGACCCGCCTCAACACACCCGGATACGCAGAATCGTGAGCAGGGGTTTCACGCCCCCTCGAATCAAGGAGATGGCTGACGCGATCGCCACGATCGTCGACCGCTGCCTAAGCGGTATTGACGAGCTTCCCAGCTTCGACCTGGTCGAGCGGCTGGCTATTCCACTGCCGGTGGAGATGATCTGCCACATCCTCGGTATCGACCGAAGCGAGTACGGGCGCGCCAAGTGCTGGTCCGACGCTTTCGCCGCCGCCGCCGGCGGCAATTTCAGCAGTGCCGCCGAACGCAACGAGTTGATGTTGACGACGATCAAGGAGTTCAGCACCTACTTCGTGCCGTTGATCGAAGCGAGGCGAGTTGAGCCGAGGAATGATTTGGTCAGTGCGATGGTCGCGGCGATCGACAACGAGTCGCTGAGCAACGTCGAAACATTGATGGTGGCGATCACCATCATGGTCGCCGGCAACGAGACGACCACGAACCTTATCGGCAATGCCGTGGTCGAACTGCTGGCCAACCCCGACCAGCTCAAATTGTTGCTCGACGATCCGTCGTTGTTGCCCAACGCCGTCGATGAGGCGAACCGGCTGACGACGCCGATCCAGTTCGCATTTCGGGAGGCGACCGAAGACACCGTCGTCGCTGGTACGACGATTCCGAAGGGGGCCATCATCGCTCTGCACATGGCCGCAGCGAATCGCGATCCGCGCCGCTTCGACGAGCCCGATCGTTTTTTGATCACTCGTCCTCCCGGTAAAAGCCTGGCCTTCGGTCACGGCATCCACTTTTGTCTGGGTGCTCACCTGGCAGGGCAGGAAGTGCGCGCGGCGATCGGCGGGCTGCTGCCCTACCTCGACCGCCTCAAATTGACCGATGCGCCGCTGGAACGCAACTCGACGGCGCTGCTCAACGGGTGGCAACGGGTCGAACTAGCGTGGGTGTCGTAGTGGCCCTGGGGAATTCCCGTTGAACGCGGACAGATAACGATGTTGACGGCATCGATGCTGCTAGACCCGGCAGTCCTGCAGAACCCCTACGCCTTCTACGCGATGCTGCGGGAGCAGGCGCCGGTCTGGATGGTGCCTGGTACGGACGTCGTCGCAATCAGCACTTTCGCACTGTTGTCGGAGGCGGTCGCGCGGCCCGAGGATTTCTCCTCGATCATGCGTTGTCTGCTTTACCGCGATCAGGATGGACTGCCTGCGCGCCTCGATTTCGGTGAGGCGGCCATGCCGACGCTGGCGACCGCGGACCCGCCCGTGCACACCACGCATCGGCGCGCGGTCTTCCCCGAATTAGTGGCACGGCGCATGCGCACCCTGGAGGACGACATTCGCGCGTTGTCAGCGGCCGCAGTCAAGCAAGCCCTAGATGACGGCAGCTTCGACTTCATGGCGAAGATCGGCAACATGGTGCCGATCACCGTGGTGGCCAGGCTGATCGGTTTTCGCGACATCGACCCCATGCAACTATTGGAAGCGGCCTTCGACTCCACCACGATGGTGGGCGGCACGATGTCAATGGATGAGCTCAGTACTTTTGTCGCGCGCACCGAGACTATCGAGGCCTGGATCGCCGATCAGATCGCGGGCACCGGCGAGGGGGGAGAAGAGGGAATCCTGCTGGCGGTTCGGCGGGCGCTGGATGCTGGCACCTTGCGCATCGGGGAGGCCACCATCATCCTGCACACCATGCTAAGCGCCGGCGGGGAGTCCACGACCAGCCTGCTGGGCAATGCGGTCCGGATGCTCGCTGAAAATCCCGGATTACAACAGCGGCTGCGCGAAAAGCCGCAGGACATCGATGTTTTCGTCGAGGAGGCGCTGCGGCTCGAGTCACCGTTTCGGCAAATGATGCGCAGCGTGCCACGCGACACCACGCTCGGCGGCGTCGAGATCGCCTCGGGCTCCACGGTGTTGCTTCTCTTCGCGGCCGGGAACCGCGACCCCGCTCAGTTCAAACACCCCGACCGAATCGACCTGACGCGCGAATCCCCCAAACGTCACCTCGCTTTCGGGCACGGCATTCATTTCTGCGTCGGGGCGGCTCTCGCGCGTATCGAAGCCCGTGCGGTGCTCGGCGCAATCCTCGAGCAGACCCGATGCTTCACGCTCGACGAGGATCGCGCACCGCGGTGGGTGGACAGCCTGTTGGTCCGTCGGCACGCAGAACTCCACGTCTGCGCTACTCCCCGGTGAGCTATGAGTCCCGACAGCGAGGCGGAGGGGAATGTCGCCTCCGTCAATGGAGTTGGGAGATAACGGCGATCTCGGTGGGCGCGCGGGAGGCGAAGTCGATCACTCGCGCGCCGGCGGGCTAGACATCAGGTATCGGCTGGATGTCGCTGCCCACAGCGTCATCGAGGTGGACGACGACGCCGGCGGGTGGTTGTTCGATCGGGTGATGGCCGGGTGGGACGCCACTGTCTTCCTCGCCGCCGACGCCGATGTGCGAGAGCTGATAGCGCGGTCCTGCTGTGAGCGGACCGGCCAGCGAATGCTAAACGACATCATCGAACACCGGCTCGGCCAGTTCGGTCATTGCCGATCGGCCTCGAAGCCACGCCGAACCGCGCGTTGCCCAGTGCTCCCGTTCCAACACCTGGGCTAGAGCGAGTGCGCTACCCGACGCCAGAATTCTGGAGTCCCATTGCTTGGCGTGATCAGCCAAGCGTGCGGCCTCGTTGACGGCGTCTCCAATGACCGTGTATTCGTAGCGGTTCTCCGCGCCGATATTGCCTGCGAATACCGCACCGGCGGCCACTCCGATACCGAAGTCCACCAGTGGCAGCGCCCTCAGTTCCGTGCCGAGCGCGCGTGCCGTCGCGAGCGCCGCCGAAGCCGGTTCATCAATGTCGATGGGTGCTCCGAACACGGCCAGGACCGCGTCGCCTTCGAACTTATTGATCAGGCCGTGCTGCTGGTGCACGGCCGCGACCACTATGCGGAAGAAGTCGTTCAGGATGCTCGCGACTTCCTCGGGCCGCCGGCCGGCGGCGATCGCCGTTGACCCCACCAGATCGACGAAGAGTACGGCGACATCGCGGACGTCACCCGATAGGGAGCCATCGTGTTGAAGTGCCTGGCGTGCCACGTCTGCGCCCACGTGGCGCCCGAAGAGGTCCCGGAGGCGTTCCCTTTCCTCAAGGCCTGCCACCATCCGGTTGAATCCGACCTGGAGTCGTCCGATTTCGGAGGGCTCATACACCTCGACGAGCGCCCCGCCATGGCCGTGCTCCACCTCGGTCATGGCGATGACGACTTCACGAACTGGGTCCGAGATTGACCGGGCAACCAAGATCATCGCGCGAAACCCCAAGGCGAGGGATGCCACAGCGAGCACCAGAACCGGTGTTTCGATTGGCGCTGACTTCGGCACAAGCCACCCGTTGGAGCGCGACAAGACGATCAATGCGATTCCAGCGATGGGTAATGCACTAAAGAGGACCCACGTAATCATCACTCGTGCAAGTACCCCCGGCATTTCGCTAGAGGGTTCGGCGGTCTTCATTGACGCCGCCAGGATGGGCCGCAGGATGCGTTGAGTTATCAGATAGCCCATGGAGGCGGTGGCCGCACCCCCGAACAGAATGGCGGTACCGATCACGCAGGCGACGGCGCCGCCGGCGTGAAAGTTGACCAGAACCAACACTGCGCCGCCGACAGCCCAGATGCCGAACTGGACGACGGTCTGGCGGGCGGCTATGCGCATAGCCGCGCGCTGTTGAGCGGGCGTTGGTTCGGCGCCATCGGCGAACCAACGGAAGGACGGAACCATATTCAAGACACCGGCCACACCACCGACGGTTGCCGAGATTGCGACCAGACCGCACACAGCAATCAGGTTCTTTCTGCTGGAGAGGATGCCGGGGTCCCCGCCGCGGTTACGGGTGAGCGAGACGATCATCAAAGAGACTGCGCCGGCGGCCAGGAGGTGCGCGGAGGTCAGCGCAGCCGCATAACTGAGCCCAAGACGAATTGCAGCTTTGCGCCCGGGAGTCCGGATTGACAGCCATGGAGGATAGGATGATTCCACTGGTAGACCGTCACTTCCGTTTAACGCATCTAACGACTACCATAAACAGCATTAATTGTTCTACTTCGTAGGTATCCAAACTTCGCGCACGTTAAAACCCATGACGAGGCCAGGACAAGACTGAATGACTGCGCACACGACGCTGATTCCGCACTTCATCGATGGGCAGCGCACCACCGGGCAGTCCGGTCGCAGCGCTGACGTCTTCGACCCCAGCACCGGGGGTGTTCAGGCGACGGTGCCGATGGCCGGC
>NZ_NCXM01000039.1 GCF_002104765.1 Mycolicibacterium vulneris | reverse complement strand
CTACGATGCACCACGGACCGACCAACCCCTGGTCGAAATCCAATAGCCCGAGCCCCCGGGAAAACCAGGGCGATTCAGGACAGCCTGCCTGGCGGTTTATGCGCTACATTCGGCCTCCCGACGAGAGGACCAAACTCGAACCCATCTATCCGCTGCGGCCCGCGACGCGGACGATCAGGTTGGGGATCGACGTCGAGACGGTCCCCGAACCTCCGGACGGGTTACTGACCGGCTTCCTTAAGCGCGAGGAACTCATCGAGGTGCACCTCATGGTGCCTAAGGAGCAGGGAGCCCCAGCGATATGGACCGACGCGATTCCGAATGCGGTTATCCGTGAGATCGGCTTTACGTCGATTGGGGAGGTGGGTCGGTGGCTCGACACAGCTCATTTTTTTGTCCACACGACGGTCAACGAGAACGAACGGTCGCGGAGTACGGCGGACTTCTTCCCTATGTATCAGCAGCTCGACGAACAAGCAGCACCAAATGGCCTTCCGTCCCTGACTCTCGACGAGCGCCACCGCGCCGCCGCATACGCTGCCGCCGGCAAAGCAGTGGGCCTCGACGCCATTGTCACTAATATGCCGACCGCCGGAAGGTCCGACGTGTCTGACAACGACCTCGTTGTCAGCGTCACACCCGACGAGGTGGTACCGCTCGTCGGTCACTATCTCAGGATCACAAGCAACCCGGTCGTGACGATCGAGCGCGGACCATTGATGGGCGGCGGCGCATGGGAGACTACGGAATCTGCCGGTACCGTGGTCAATCTGTACGACTGGGGCACGGTCTCCGGACTGCCCTACTTCGATGCGGCATCCTCGTTCGCCGCTGCCGCCCAAGCCGGTCCCGACGCCGCCGAGGCATTCAAGTCGATCCGCATTCGATTGTCTCGCGCTGCGAAAGCGCTCGACCATCTGCTCGCTGCGTTGTCCAATCCAGTCGACGGGAAGCGAGTCGAGGATGTTACCGAGGCGGCCGCCGAGGCGTTTGACCGTGAACTTCTTTATCTGTCCGCGGTTTTCGACATCTTCGGCCGTACCTACCAAGCGATGATCAACCCCGCCCTTGATCAAAAGAAGGCCCGTGGATCGCTGGACTCGCGCGCTTTCGTCGAGAACGAGGTCGCCACCCAGTACGATCCGTCGCTGCTTATCGATGTGACGCGCCTGCGGGTGTACGCCTGGCTCTGCAAGCAGTTGCGCAACCACATCCACGACGGAATCCTCGCGGTCGACGCCCATCCTGGCCGCAGCTACGGCAGCTCCAAAAACGTCGCTCTGAACCTGGGTCGGATACCCGAGCTGGCTCCCGGCGCCGACAACGACATGTCGCAAGCCCACTATGACGCGCTCGGCGTGTGGCACACCGAGCCGATGTCGTTCTTCGAAGGCCAGTCGATGGTCGCCGACCTTGCTACTACCGGCTTCACATTGATGCGCTCAGGACTGGAGTACGTCGAGGCGTTCACGAAGCTGATCATCCGAAACAAACCACAGCGAATGCTTGACGCTGAAGGTGCTGCGGCAGGAGAGGGTTCAACGCTTGGCGGCGAGCCGGCTGAGAATTCCTTTCCGAGCCGCTTCCTCGGGTGTGTGCAAGCTCAACCGGGGGAGATTGAACCCCCGCCACCGCATAGAGCGGTGTTCTACAGCGCGATGTTCGGATGGCACCCCAAGGCTTGACTCGCACACTACTGTCCGACCGTGTGCGGCGGAGGCCTTCATTAGCGCCAGGTGAGGGATGGGATCGCCGCCAGGTGATGCACAACCGTACGGCTATAGGATCCGCCACGAAGATGAGAAAAACCCGTCCGCCATTTCCATGAGAATCCTACAAACCCGCAGGTAAGCGGCTCGACATCCGCCAGGCGGAATGAGAACCTACACTGTTCAGTAGCGCCGCAGGCGCTTCAACTTCACTTCGACGCTACGATCGCGGAAATGGGACTTCGGCAGACCCGGCGTGGATGGGAGGAACCCCGCCCATCACGATGCCCCGAATGCGCCGCGGAGCTCGGCCCCAACCAGGTGCTTGTCGGAGTAGCGCACTGCCGCTGCGGACGGATGCATCGTTCCCACTCTTGTCGGCGCTGCGAGCACACGATTTACACTCCGCCCCTGGGTGATTCATGCCTGTTGCAGTCGCTTGACGACCGTCGATGAGAGACCAGGCCCATACGCCAAGTGTCTTGGTCTTGTCCAGGCGACCTCGGGAGCTGCGCGCGTTGGTAGGGTGGGAAGACCTGCGCCGGCACCGCCGGTCATACGCGACACGCCGAACCAGCTAAGCAGTCTTTTGCTGATAACCGTCAATTGATCGGAGCCACCGCGATATGGGCACCCCCGTTTGCTGAACGTAGGCAAACCAGTGCGAGAACCAGCCTGGGAATGCGCGGAATGTCCTGGGTGCCTACCTTTGCCAGCTTCACCGGCTGAGCTGCGAAGACCCTGAAACGCACCGGCAGTCGTGCGGCCGGGCTCAAGGGTCACGAACTGAAATTGCCGCTGAGCTGTAGCGTTGAGGTAGCTAACCGGCCAGAGGCGGGGGGACTTGACCCCCTAAGTCCCGTTTTCACCGCAGACCCAGAGCTCACGGGCCGCGAAATCGAAGGTCAGTTGCCCGCGCCCGGTACCTGGGTAGAAGCGCGGGTCGCAAACGGGCGCGCCTAGTACACCGCGTTTTCACCGAAATTCCACCGAATTTTCGGCTGTAGCGAATTCCACGATGGCGGCCCCACCCGACCGGGGCAGCCGTGACGATTTGCCCATAACGCCTGCCGACGCGGCACGGCGCTGGCTGTTTATGCATCTGGACAGCGGTTATACGGGCGGCCGGCGGTTTTCTGCGGACGCTGAGAAGAGGTGGACCGCCTATCGTCAGGAACAGGCATCGACTCCAGAGCAAAGGACACCCATGGTGAGCGCACCGTTTGACCATCCGCTCGATATCCGGACCGACGAGCTGATCAGCGAGTTCATCAGCGCGATGGATTCGGCCGGCATCGCCGAGCAACCACACATCTTCGGTACCTTCCCGACTGATGGTGGCGACTGGCTTCAACCGATGCACCACGTCACCGCCGAGGGCTGGTATGTCCCCACCACATTTGGGCCGGCGCCGGGATACGTCATAACCCGAACCGCAACGATGTACCCCCTGTCGCAGCCAAGGGAACTCGCGCAGACCGCCGTCGCGCGGGAACCTGAACTTGCACTGCCAAGTGTGAGCAAAAATCCGGGCCTCGCGGAGTGGACCCTGTTTCTACACAACTGCATCCAAGAAGCTGCCCGGGACATCATCGACCGCGCCCTGTGCGCAGAGAACATCGACGATAGAGCTGGAATCATGACCGTCGAGTTCATCTCTCAGATGCGCGCTCGTGAAATCGCGCCCACCCGACAGACTTTCGTACACCTCGACCAGGAGCTGCTGGACGGGGCATGTGCGAGACCGACCTGGAAGCAGAAACAATCAGCGGAGTGGAGACTGATGGCTGGCTACTGGAACCGCCGCGTGATGCAGAGCTTTTCGACTACACCAACGAGCCGGTGCACCGCGCTAGCCGCTCCTACGTGATTACTCCTCGAGCTGAAAGATTCCTGCTACGCCAACCCAGCTCGCTGGCCAAGTCTGGTGCGGGGGTTCCTATAGTTTGCGTTCCGAGCGCTAGCAGGCATCCCTCGGTCGGCCCGCTGAACTTCGATGTTCGGGAAGATCGAGCAGAGATTTTCGATGAAATCGAGGACTACATCGCAGTCATCTGCCATGCGCTGAACCGGCTTGACGGCATAATCGACGAGTCGGAGATCGGGTGAAGCATCACGGGGCGGTGTTTCAAGTGGAAGGTCAGGTCAGCACATCGGGGCCGAGATAGCGAATGACCGGGGTTGCGCCGTCAAGGTCCCACAGGATCAGGTAATCACGGTTGGGGTCGGGGATGGTGATCGCCCATAGCCGGCCGGGCCGGATGAGGCGCCGGCGGACCGCCGCGGCAGCAGAATCGGCTTCGATGCGGTCGAGCCATTCGTCAATCCGCGCCGCTAAGGCGGGGTGGGCGTCGGAGAGCCGCACCAATTCGTCGTGAGGCTCCGGGTCCATCTCTAGCACATTCAGATCCTACCCCGATACCCCGTTGCCCCTAAGCCCCAATTGAACATCTGGGGCAAGGCGGGTTATCATTGACTATGTGGAACCCGTGGTGATTGAAGTGGATAGTCGGCGCCGAATCAGTCTGGGCAAACTAGGCCACCACGACAAGTATCTGGCGACCGAGCAGGCCGATGGAACGATCGTGTTGGAACCAGCGGTCATCTTGAGTGCAGCCGAACACGCTTATCTACGAAATCCATCGCTGCAGCGGCAAATTGAAGACAATCGAGCCCATCCCGAGCGGCGGCGCGGGAGGCCCTCTCGCGCTTAGGTTCTCTCCCAACTGCTTACCGCTTGCAGTCATCACCACTGCCCGCTATGAGAGAAGGCGGAGGCAAGTCAAGCAGATAATGAGACCTCAAAGTTGCCGGGCGGCACGGGTGGTCGAAGGACAGTGGTAACTGCGTTTTGGGATGCCCCTATCGTCCCCCCGGCCTTTCCGTACAAACCACCTGCCTGGCGGCTCAGAGTTGGTAGCTACCGCCCTGAATGGAGATGTGCGATCCAGTCAAAACCGCACCGTCCCAACGGACCTATTAGCCGTGCTCCTACCAGCTTTAGCCAGGCTTGGCACGGCGAGTTTCGAGAAGGCTCCGGTCAGGTCCGCGCCGGCTAGGTGACACCCGTCGAAGTCCACCGGCTGGGCTTGGCTGAAGTCAGCACCCCGCAGATCCGCGCGCGTGTAATCGGTTAGTCTGCGCAACAACAATGCCAACACCTGCGCGGCACCGCTGCGGACATGGTCTGAAACTCGGTAAGCCCCATCGCCTCGGACTACCGCACAGCACAGGTCTGTTGCGGCCCGAAGCACAGACGTTGTGGCCCCTTCGGGACCGACCAGCTCAAACAGCGCTTGGAGTCCACGGCTGTGTGACTTTGACTCTTGTGCGCGCAAATCGTCGACGACGGCCTGAAAATCACGATCGGTGTACATATCCGCATTGTCGTGCAAGAGTGCGACACGGCGGTGGTTTACCCGTCCGGCCGCCCGGTGCGCCGCCGGTAGAGCCGGCGGGTCGGTGCAATTGTTGCACTCCGTCGTCAACACGAATCCGTTGATGCGCCAGCACTATTCGTCACAGTGACGAATAGTGCTGGCCTCGTCGGCCTGGTTCGTCGACAGGGCCAGCGCCGCGGAAGTGCACCGCTCATGTCCGTTCTCATTGAATCTGGGGCACTTTGAGCGTTCTGACCTGCGCTGCCCCAGATGTAGTGAGAATCGAAAGACCGAAATTTCTCAATATATTTGGGGCACTTTTGCCTAGTTCGCTTGTTGACTGGCTAGGTGACGTCAAGAACGCGTCGACGGACCTCAGCATCTGACATTGGAATGTCGTCATCGTTTTTCAATCTTCGGAATGCGTTGGGCGCCATGACATTAGTGGGTGCGCGCACGCGCGAGTGCGTCCTCGGCCTGCGCAACGAGAGCGCCGACAAGGTCGGCCGCGGACGGCAAGTCGGTGATGAGATCGACGGCCTCACCGGCCCAGGCCGGCAGTGGCAGCAGATCGCCTCGCGCCACGCCATCTTGGTATGCCGCTTTGGCAGCGTCATCCGCGGCGAGTTCATCTTCCCGGTCCCGCCACTGCTCAAGGAAGGGGTGACCAAGGGTGCGAGCCGGGTACTTCGACGGCCAGCGGGAGCCGCGGGCGATATCGAGCACTCGGCTGCGCTCGGTGTCCTCCCCATGGCCGTCGATTAGCGCCCTGCTGATCGCGGGGGCGACGAGCGCCTCCATGGTGGCTTGGAAACGAGTCCCGATGAGCGCCCCGGCAGCGCCCAACGCGAGGGCCGCCGCAACGCCACGACCGTCGGCGATCCCACCAGCGGCCAGTACTGGCGTGGGTGCGGCCATATCGACGACGACCGGCACGAAGGGCAGCGTCGACCGCCCGCGCCGTGCGCCATGGCCACCGCCCTCGGTGCCCTGAGCCACAATGACATCGGCGCCGATGTTCACGGCTTGTCTGGCCTCCTCAAGGTCTGTGACTTGGAGGATGAGCGCCACATTCGCTCGGCGAATCGGCTCCACGAAGGCGGCCGGATCGCCGAAGGACAGCATGATGGCGCTCGGCTGATGCGTCAGCGCATACTCGACCGTGTTGACGTCGACGGCCCAGCTTTGGAAGCCGACACCCCAAGGCTTGTCGGTGCCCTCGGCCAAGATCGACAGCTCACGGTTCAGCCAATCCCGATCCCACCCGTTGCCACCGCCCAGCAGTCCCAGTCCACCTCCGTTGGAGACGGCCGCCGCCAAGGCGCCCCCTGCCGATCCACCCATCGGCGCCAGCGCGATTGGATGCTGCGACGTGAAGAACTCCGTGAATGCCGTGCGCAGAGCCATGACAGCAATATTCGCATACACAATTCGACGCGAACTGGCCCGAACTGTTCATCACGTCGATGCATCGAGGTGTGTCTGGCAATTGGACACTTGGTGTGGCCAATGGCTCTTGGGAGGCGGTTCTCTGCGCTGGTTGACACGGTTGGCTGCGCACGCCGCTTTACGGCCAGAGCCGGCCGCGGTCCCAACGCTCTCCATTGCGCTGATAGCTCAGTCGCAGGTGGCGCCTGTCTGACGTTCCTTCCCAAAATTCGACCTGGTGGGGCTGCACGCCATACGAGATCCATTCGTCGGGAACAAAGTTCGGGTTATCACTGAGTTTTCGATGGGCCTTCTCGATCTCCGTACCGAGCTCTGCACTATCAGTCAGTGGTTGACTTTGCCTGAGCGTCAACGCCATCGCGCGTGACCCTAACGGACGGGCTAGGAAGTCTTGGGCGCTCGCCTCGGCTCCGTCATTGACGACAATGCCGCATATCCGTACTTGTCGAACCAGCGCTGGCCAGTAAAAGGTCAGAGCCGCAGATGGATTGGCCGACAGGTCGTGCCCTTTCTGACTTACGGAATTGACGGCGAAATGCCAACCCTGCGCGTCGACGGCTTTAAGGATCAGCACCCGGGCCCGCGGTGATCCTTGAGCATCGACAGTCGACAGCGTCATCGCATGCGGTTCGGGAACCTCGGCATTGACGGCGTCCTTCAACCACGTGATGAACAACGAGACCGGATCCGCGGGAACAGCGTTAATGTCAAATCCCGGGCCGTTGCCCGTCAACACGGGCAGGCCTCGAAGGTATGAGCGACCACCGTCGTCATCAGACCACTGCGGGTTATTTGTGCGGTGTTGAGGCGTCATCACACAAGCTCTACAGGGAAGATATCGGTCCGAGCGATTGCGCGGTCCCGCTGTGCAGCCATGGCAGTTCTTCGGGGGTCTGCCATGAAGGCTTCTCTCGCTTCCGTCGATGGCCACTCGTAAACCTGGATCTCCAAGGGATTTCCGTCTCGGCCATCCCCACGCGCACGTTGCAGAACTTTTCCTCCGTGTTCGCCGACCAATGCGAGGACTGCATCTTCATATTCAGCGAGCGCTTTCTCCGTCCCCGGCCGGCACCAGAGCAACACGCAGGACGTCTGTTTCACGCGTCGATCTTGCCATAGGGCGCACCGAAGACTCGATTGTTCATCGACGCGGCCGTGCGGCGGTGGATGTGCTCTTCTGCGCTATGAGGTAACAATGTGCGGTTGACTCGAAACCGTCGTTGTCGGGCTGGCGCAAGGTACTCGCGTAGATGCGAAAGCCTGCCTCGGCGAGCTGATCTTCGACTTGGCGCGGCTGCCGGCGGATGAACGTCAGGTTGACATCGTGACCGAAGGCGTTGGTCAGCACGCGGGAGTCATCACCGACTTGGAACGCCAGCAGGAGAAGGCCGTTGGGCACTAACACTCGGTGGAACTCGTCGAATACAGCTGCCAGATGCTGGTCGGGTATGTGAATGATTGAGTACCAGGCGCATAGGCCTCCGGAGCTCGCGGCGGCGGCGTCGAGGCTCGTCATCGACCCGACAGTGAATTGCAGACCTGGGTTGAGCCTTCTTGCGTGCGAGAGCATATTTGGGAACAAATCGATCCCGGTCGCCCTCAACCCATATTGGGCGAACAGCGCAGTCGTTGCGCCGGTCCCGCAGCCTATGTCGAGGACGTGCTTGTTGTCCCCCTTGAGAACCACGCTTGCGAATGCACTGATGATGGCCAAGTCGACCGGCTTGTCATCGAGATGCCTATGGAACCGCTCAGCGTAGGAGGCAGCTGTACGGTCGTAGCCGTCACGCGTCAGGGTCATGAAGTCGCCGTGCATCACACTCGGCACCCTGTCCCAGCCGGTGCAGCCACGAAATGGGTTCTGCTGCCCGGCCGATGTGCGGCGGCGAGTCGCTGATTGTGCAACCACTGCTCGATCGGCGTGATGTCAGTGTGGGTGCGATCCGTTTGGGCATTAATACGGCGGACCAGATCGGCAGGCGCCGATCTTCCGCGTCCGTCTGGACGCGCGCTCTGGGTGAGCAGCGTCGCGGCGATGGCGACAATTTCGGGATACGCCGCGAGGTGCGCTTCAACTTCATCATTTGATACTGTTGTAGCCGCGTGCTTTTCGGAGTTAGACCAGTATCTGCAGAAGTGACGCGCATCGCGGACGGCGGATTCGATCTCGACGTCACTATGCCGCCGCGCTAGCCAGGCATGCCGCTTGGCGGCGGTAAGAACCTCGGGTTTGTTCCGTAGGTCTCGTTGGTCTTCGATACTGCGCACCGGGCTTCCGGTCCATAGCCGATGACGGTGACAGACCGTAATATGCTGCGGCACAACGCAGTAGACCGGATCGTTGATTCCTCGTCGGGCCATACACAGCCGACACATCGGGCGCCGAGCGTTCGGTTGATTGGCCAGCGAGCGTTCGTCGGGTGCAAAGCCGCGCAGTCGCACTCGCAGGATGGTTTCAGACAGTCCACTGGCGATCGCAAGCCAATCTAGCCGCGCACATCCACCGAATGATTCGGCTACATATCGGCGCAACTGGCCGGGATCAAGGTGATTGGCGCACGCCAGCCGTGCCACGTAGGACGTCACGGTTTCTGCCTGGAACGGGACAACTGTGCGGGGCAGCGGCCGTTGTGGGCCAGCGGGCCAGTCCCTCAATGGGCGCATCATCAGCTGGCGGTGCGTGCCGCTGCGGTGTGAGCGGCGTAGTCGATGAGCACAGTGTCCATCAGCGCTCGGGTGACTTTCTCGGTGCCGTCAAGCATGGATTGGATCGCTGAGGCGCGGATCAGATGTGCGAGGCTGCCGATCATTCCGCCGGTGCGCCGGTGCAAGTATCGGGCTTCGGCGACCAGGGTTCCCGGCTCGTGGCTGTGGAGTCGAAGGGTGCCTTCCATGGCGGCGATGAGTTGTCGCCACTCTTTGGCGTCGGGGAAGGCGCCGGTGTGGATGACCCCGCAGCGGCCTGCCAGCTGACGACCTCGGGTGCCGGTGAATAGTCCGGAGCGTTCCACGTCGATCCCGGCGTAAACGAACGTCGCCGGCAGGTGTTCCTTATCTTCAGCTGAATCGGACCCGTTCAAAACGTATTTCAGGTGAGCCGGAAATCCCTGGGATCGCGTCGTGGATGGGATTACCTTCCGCTATCCAACACGGAGCGGGAGGTATTGATGAGGGTGCAGCGGGTGTTGATGCCGGGCACGGGATTCGAGTCATGGACGGTCCTCGGCGATGACCAGAGGCCGGTTGAGCCGGTCGAGCGGTTCTTGTCGTATCTGGCGTCGATCGAGAAGTCGCCGAACACGATCAAGGCGTATGCGCACGACCTGAAGGACTGGATGACCTATCTGGACCGGCACGGCGTCGACTGGCGGGCAGCGCGGCTCGAGGACGTCGCCGGGTTCGTCGCCTGGCTGCGGTTGCCGCCGCAGGCCCGTGACGGCCGGGTGGCGGTGTTGCCGACGGTGGCACCACACTGCTTGGCGGCCAGTGTGAACCGGAAACTATCGGCGGTGACGTCGTTCTGCGGGTTCCATACCCGTCACGGTGTCGAGTTGTCGGCGCTGCTGATCACCTTGCAGCCGGCGACAGGACGCGGCCGGGCTGCGGCGACCTCGTATCGGCCGTTCCTTCATCACGTGTCAAAACATGGTGCCGAGCGGCGGCGCACGATCAAGCTGAAGGCTCCGAAGGCTCTGCCGAAAGTTCTTACGGTGCAGCAGGTTCAAACGATCCTGGATTCATGCGAGCATCTGCGGGACCGCCTGCTTTTTGCCCTGATGCTCGACACGGGGGTTCGGGTGGGCGAAGCGCTGGGGTTGCGCCACGAGGACATCGCCATCGCAGACAAGACGATCACCGTCACCCGGCGCGAGAACGCCAACCGCGCCCGCGCCAAGACCGGCACGCGGACGATCCCGGCCAGCGCCCAGCTGATGCGCCTGTATGCCGATTATCTGACCCGGGAGTACGGGTCCCTGGATTCGGACTACGTGTTCGTCAATCTGTGGTCGGCACCGCGGGGTCGGCCGTGGTCGTATTCGGCGGTCTACGACCTGGTCGAACGGCTACGGACCCGCACCGGCATTGCCTTTGGCCCCCATCTTTATCGCCATACCTATGCGACCTGGTTGTTGCGCCGCGGCGCCGGGATGGAGAGCGTGAAGGAGTTGCTCGGCCACGCCTCGATCACCACAACGATCGACACGTATGGTCACCTCACCGTCGAGGACGCCCGTCAGACGCTGCAGGCCGCGGGCTGGTTCACCGGACGGGAGGTCCGCTGGTGAGCACCGTCGAGGTTCCTATCCCGGGACCGGTACTGGCCAAGCTGATGGCCGTGGTCCGGCCGGAGTTCCGTGCCGATGTCTATGTTCCCGCGCCGAACGATCCCGTGTTCATCTCCGATGAGTGCATCGTCACCGACTGCGACCGGACAGCCGAAGCGCTCCAGAATCGGTTGTGCTGCGCCCATTCGCAGCGGTTCCGCAAGAAGAACTACTCGTCGATAGAGCAGTTCCTCGCCGATCCGGGACCACCGACACGCGGCCGCAAGGCCCTCGCGGCCTGCGTAGTGGAGGGGTGCCGACATGGACGGTGGCACCGGAACGGGTTGTGCCGCAAGCACTGCGGCTATTGGAAGCGGGCCGGGCAACCCGATCTGTCCGCCTGGCAGGCCCCCGATCTGACCCCTGAGAACCTCGCGTCGGCCGAGTGCCGGCTGCCGTTTTGCGATTTGTGGGTCGAGAGTCGCACGAAACTGTTCTGCGACGGCCATTACGGCCGCTGGGTGCGGCACGGTCGGCCCGATCTCGAACGGTTCGTCACCGATTGCGAGCTGGTCGGCACCGCCCACGTCGATCTGCGCGCCCTGGCCCCGCAGTTGAGACTGGAATTCCAGTACGCGCTGCAATGCCGCTATGACGCGCGCTGCCGTGTCGCGCCGCCCCGCTTGGTCACACCCGCTGTCCGGCTCGTCTCGACACTGGGCATCGCCTCGCTGCTCGAGCTGAGCGAGGAGCAGTGGCGCGTCACGGCTCGCCCGGATCAGTCGCTGATCTTCCTGCTCGACGCCCGCTACGCGATCGAGGCGCTGCGCGACGGAACCGGCTGGGAGATCGAATATCCCAGGGACATCTGGCGGTTGGACCGGTTGCCCGGCATCGCCGGGCCCGGCGGTCGCCCGTGTGGTCGAGATCGGTTGCGGTTCGACCGCATCACTCACCCCCGACTGCGTGATCTGTGCAAACGGTGGACCAGGCTGCGCCTGACGTCCGGGCTGAGCATCGGCGCGGCCCGCGCCGGAGTCGATGCCCTGATCCGGTTCAGCGACTTTTTGGCCCTGGTCGGTGTCGACTCGCTCGCCGATATCGACCGGACGCTGCTGGAACGCTATCTCGCCCACGCCATGTCCCAGCCCGGCGGAAACAACATCAAAAGGCACCGGATCGGCTCGCTCAACGTGTTCTTCCACGCCGTCCGTCAGCACGGCTGGGATGACAGCCTGCCCGCACGCGCGGCCTTTTACGTCGGTGACACGCCACCCATCCACGTCCAGGTTGACCGCCGGCTGGCCGAGTTCGTCATGGCCCAGGTCGAATCATCGGCCAATCTGGACCGTTGGTCCGACCCGTCGGCCAAGCTGGTCACCCTGATCCTCACCCGGTGCGGTCTGCGGGTCTCGAGCGCGTTGTCGCTCGCCTTCGACTGCGTCGTCCACGACGGCCAAGGCGCCCCCTACCTGCGCTACTTCAACACCAAAATGAAACGCGAAGCTGCTGTCCCCATCGACGAACAACTTGAGGCCGCCATCGGTGAGCAGCAACGCAGGATCCTCGCACGATGGCCGGACGGAACACCACTGCTGTTCCCACGCGAACGCTCCAACGTCTCCGGCACCATCCCGCTCGATCCCGGCACCTACCGCACCAAGCTGAACTGCTGGCTACAAGCCTGCGAGATCCGTGACGAACACGGCCGTCCGGTGCGTTTGACGCCCCATCAATGGCGGCACACTTTCGCCTGTCGTCTGATAAACCGCGACGTCCCGCAAGAGATAGTGCGGGTACTGCTCGACCACTCCAGCCACACCATGACCGCCCGCTACGCCAAGCTCACCGATCAGACCGTGCGCCGGCACTGGCAGCAGGCCACGAAGGTCAACATCAAGGGTGAGCGGGTCTCGATCGACCCCGAAGGCCCACTGGCACAAGCACAATGGGCCAAGACCCGCTACGGCATGTCCACCCAGACCTTACCCAACGGCTACTGCGGGCTGCCCCTGCAACGCACCTGCCCGCACGCCAATGCTTGTTTGACATGTCCAGTTTTCCTGACCGGGCCGGAGTTTCTGCCCGAACTGCGTGAACAGCAGCGGCGCACCCTGACCCTGATCGACGTGTCCGAACGCGGCGGACAGACCCGCATGGTCGAGATGAACCAGCAAGTACTGACCAACCTCGATCGGATGATCACCGAGGTCGAGAAAACCATGACCGAGGACGAGGACACGGACGCCGCCGATGCGAGCTGACAATTCCCACCACATCGTCACCGCCGCCCGCCACCGAGCAACCGCCACCCGACGCCGCGCCGTCGCCGCGATCCGCCGGATGGACAATGCCCGACAACCGATTTCGTTCGACGCGGTGGCACGCGAAGGCCAGGTCTCCCGGTCCTGGCTCTACAACCAGCCCGACCTGCGCGCCGAGATCGAACGACTCCGCGCCCGGCGAGCCCCAGGACCCACCGACCACCGCCTTCCCGACCGACAACGCGCATCCGACGCCTCACTACGGCGCAGACTCGAGGTCGCGACCGAACGAAATCGCCAGCTAGAGACCGAGAACCGGCAACTGCGCGAGGCACTCGCGGTCGCTCTCGGTGAACAGCGAGCCGCCTCGATCATCGGGGGGCTCGGCGACACGCCGAGAAAGAAATCTCAACCAGTCATCGGACCATGCTGATGGCCCACGTCGACGACACCGACCACGAAGTATCAATGCAGGTCAACACATCTGACAGCGCAGGAGCTGAAGATAACGTTCGGTGAAGTACTTGAGATGGTCAGATAGTTCTTCTCCGGCGCGGGTGTCCAGGTTGAGGTTATGGATCTCGTCAACCACGACGATGTCGGTGCGGGCGTCGATGAGCACCTGGCAAACGGCATCGGAGATGTCGGTGACGTTCATGCGCGGATTCAGTGTCGGCAGACCCAGGAATCGGGCGAATTCCATCGCCAGTTTGCGGGGTGAGCCTTTGGGTGGTGCGGTCACGTAGACCACGGGGATGCGGTCTTCGTCGTGGGGGAACCGGGCGTGGGTTCGCAGTTCGTGGAATCGTCCCAATTGTTTGATCGCGGTGGTCTTTCCGGTTGCCGCGCCACCGGAAATGATCAGGCCGCGCCGGGCTCCGATCTCACGCTGGTTGAGCAGAGTCAAGAGCCGGCCCTGGTTGGTGATGGCCTCAATCGCCGAGGTGGTAACCACCACCAGCTCAGAGTGATGCGCCACCCGGGCCTCGTTGTAGGCGGTGCGATCTGCGAGGTCGAGGCCGGCCCATTCGTGATCATCGAGCAACTCGAATTCGGGTGGGTCGGCATCAACGAAACGCCGCCAGCCCTCCAACGTCGTAGTGGGCTGGCGGCGATCCTCCAGCTGACTCACTGCCGCTCTCTCGGTCACAGCCGCCACGTCTGGGCCTCCTTGCGTGCATCGAATACCGGCAGTGGAATCACATCGGCAATGTCGTCGTCATGAGCGTCGGGCTGGCCGTCCTCAACAGGCGGCTCCGGGGTTACCGGCGGCACAGGGTCGTCTGCGGGAGTGGGAGCTGGCCAGCCGCGACCGGTGCTGGCGGCGGCGGAGCGTCCGGTCAGGCGTCGTTCTGCTTTGGTGCGCTCCTGCGGGCCTGCTGCCGCGCGGTCGAGCAATTCGTCGGCGATGGCGACGATTTCGGCTTCTCGCGCCTTCTGGGGCCCATTGCGGTCGGCTATCGTGCGAGCGTGGTGCCACAGCGTCTCACCGAAAGGCGTTGGTGCGGTTTTCAGGTGCGTCCAGGTCGCCGTGATCCAGCCGTCGTCGTGGTGATTGCGTATCCATATCCTCGATACGTCATAGGGGTCGTAGTGCACTTCCCACTGACCGTTACGGGAGTCCACGCCGGAATGCTGGCGCCGATAGGGGTTGAGCGCTTTGGCGTCGTAGGTTCGGTGATTGATCCGGACCCCGTAGCGGTTGATGGTCCGCCACTGCACCGGTAGTAGCTCGATGTAGTCATCTGCGCTGAGCGGTACCGGCACATACCCGGCGACTTCGATCAGCGCGGCGTACTTCTCGTTTGGTGTCATCGCCTGGCCCGGGGTCAGCGGGTCGCGCAGGCCATCATGCGGGCGGTTCTGCCAGACCGCGATGATCCACTCATCCAGCAGCGCCTGGAGCTCGACCATCGACCACACCGCGCCCTGTTCGGCATTCTTGCCGCGACGTTCCACTGATGAACCCACATAGCCGGCCACGTACTGGGCGAACAAGGTCCCGACCGACTGCAGGGTGCGTTCGATCTTCGGTTTATCAGTCGGGGTGTCGGGGTGGGCGGGCTGCACGTTGATACCCAGCGTGCAGCAGGCCTGCCGAAACGTTTGCGACAGATACGCTTTCCCGTGATCGCACACGACCGTCTCGGGAGCAATCACGGGCCGCGCCGCGGCATCGACGAGTCGCTGATCCACGCTGATCAAACTCCGGTGCGGCAACACCGATCGGGACATCCGCAACGCATCAGCCCAGCCCGGGCGCATCGGTTCCGGGGTCAGCGCTCGGGCCAAGAGCAGCGACGCGTCCACCGCTTTCGTCGTAGGTCGCAGCACTGCCGCAGGGACTGATCGGGTGGCGCAATCAACCATCCCGGTCAGCTCCACCCGGTCCACCAGGCCGTCATCGAGAACGACCCGGACATCCAGGGGTGTGGAATC
The DNA here is from genome assembly GCF_002104765.1 of Mycolicibacterium vulneris. Classification (GTDB taxonomy): domain Bacteria; phylum Actinomycetota; class Actinomycetes; order Mycobacteriales; family Mycobacteriaceae; genus Mycobacterium; species Mycobacterium vulneris. The sequence continues at coordinate 34,106 of NZ_NCXM01000039.1, read as the reverse complement.
AATCTCCACCCACTCGCCGGGCCGGACCACCGAAATTGATCCGAACGGGCCATCGGGCTGCTTGGCTAGCGACCGCCGGGTGCGCGCTGACCCGAACGTGTGCCTGCCCTCGGCCAGCCGTTTGACCAACCTGTAAAACGTTGGCTGCGACGGCATCGCCGGTGCATCATTGGCGCCATAAGTGGCGATCAATGCTTTGCCGACTCGCCGCTGGAGTCGTTGAACGGTCCCCGTCGACAGGTCGGTCTCGCCTTCGATCGCGTCCTGCACCGCGGCTACTACACGCTCATCGACGCGTCCGAACACCGATCGGCGACGATTGTGTCGGCCATCGATCACACCCAGCAGGCCATCGCGTTCATAGGAAAATCGTCGGCGCTGCAACGCGTTCCGACTTATGTCATGACCAGCGGCACGTAGTTCAGCCAACTTGGCCAACTCCCGCTGACGCAGCGAGTTTCTGGCTGTATCGAACTCTGGCCTCGGCTGCGAACCAGGCGCAGAGTCAGGCGCCCGCCCAGTGAGGATCTCCACAATATGCTGTTCCCACCAGCGTGCGCTCTCAACAGCAGCGTCGGGGATACCTGCGAGCATCTCCTCGGAACACAGTGGTGGGCGCGACCCCGACACCAATTCCAGCGCCGGATCAGACAGCATCTGCGGCAACGGCATCACCGTGTGCTCACCGACGGCATCAACCAGCCGAGCAGCGCCTCCGGACAACGTCGCGACGGTGAAAACACCAGCTGATAAACGGATTTCGTCACCCTCTCGGACGATCCCCGTGCGCATACAGGTGCTACCGGCTGATGCCCGGGCCGACCGGTGTGTCATCGGCAAGCGTCATAACACCCAGATCCGCCGACAGCCGGCCATGCCACAACAAATGGAACAACACCGGCAACACCACCAGGGGAGCCCCCACCGCGAGGACGCCCGCCATCAAGGGCCGTACCCGGGTGAAGACCTCGACAAGCTGGTCAGCCAGAGCGGCGCGCAGCACACGAGGATGGCGATAACCCGACAGCCACCGAAGATTCGATCGCAGAACAGGGTCGAGCGCACCAACGCGACGGTAGCCCCAGCCAACCGACTCGCAGGCCAAAGCCGAGCGATCGAACACGTCCTGATCGGCCGGCGATATCCGGGCATCGTCGCGGACATCGATCACCACCGCAGAGCCATCACGGTTGCGTACGAAATAGTCGGGTGCATGCCATAGTCGGGTGCATGCCGTTTACCGTCGCGCCAATGAAGCCAAAACGGCTGCGACAGGACGCCAACCACGTCCGGGTCCGCATCCAGCGCCATTAGCTGGTCACGCTCGGTCCAGGACTCATGACCGACGTGAGTGCCCGTCGTGGCAAACCACCACAAGCCTGGGAAGTTCCGTTGACCACGAAAAGACGGGAAGCTCCGAACCGGAGAACCCTGCAGCTCAAAGGGAAAGGCCGCACAGCGCTCCAGGGGCAGGCGCGTAAGCCCGTCACGGGTGTCGAACTCCACATCAACAACACCCGTGACGATCGAGTCAACCGGCACCGCCGAGGTCAGCACACATCAACGTTAAAGGCCGTGCCCCAGATTCAATGAGAAAGACACGCGCTTACCCCAGATTCAATGAGAATGCCCCAGTTCCACTGAGAACGGACAGCTCACTGGCGGGCCGCTCATGGTTGGCGGTAGATGTGTGCGCGGTGCTCGATGCGACCGATCAACAGGACCCGGTCGTCTTCGAGAATCCGGAATGCGACGCGGTAATCGCCGCGCCGGGCGACGCGCCAGCCAGCGAATTCGAAGCTCAACGGTTTGGATAGCCGGTTCGGGTCGGTGGGCAGTGTGCCTGTGATGAATTCGGCGATCGCTGTGGCGACTTTCAGCGGTAGACGGTCGAGTGCCCGGATCGCGGTAGGCGAGAAGTGAACGGACCAGGACGCTTCTTCGCAGCTCACCTGAGTCCGTATCGCCGGCGGATCTCCTCGCCAGTGACGGTATTGCCGGCAGCGTAGTCGGCATCGGCCTGCGCGAGGTCTTCGGCAAAACCGGGTGTTCGCAGTGCGTGCAGCGTCTCGTTGAGTGAATCCAGATCGTCGGCAGACATCAGGACCGCGGCGGCGCGCCCGTGTCGGGTGATCTGAATGATTTCGTGGGTGGTGTCGGCCTCGTCGACGAGCGCGGAGAGCTTGTCCTTGGCCTCCGAGAGCGGTACATTCTTCATGGTAAAACTATAGCCTAATTACTAGCCGCCAACTAACCTAACACTTAGCCGATAATCTACGTTACGTCAGGTAGTCCTGACACAGCGATTAATCAGCATCAGGATAGCTTGACACCATCGAGTAGACTCCCATCCATGGGATGGGAGCATTCGCTTGGCGACCGAGGCGGCGAATGGCACGAGGGATTCATGGCCGCCGAGTTCGACGATGGCCGCGGCGCGCTGGGAATTCTCGGCACCGGAATCCCGCCAGGACACCTTGCCGTTGACCAGTATGGCGACGGTACATGGGGCCACGAAGCGGTGCGCCGACACGGCGGCGATGCCGCGTTTGTGACCAGGCCCGCCGGCGACGTCATTGGCTGGCGCGTTGTCTGCAACTGCTACGCCCCTGGTGACGTAATGCCCACGAAACGGTGGGTCAGTCAACAGCTTTGGACGCGCGTTCCCTCCCCGGTGCGACACGATCCTGCTGCCTTTCGTATTTACGCAGCTGACGACGATGTCCTGGATGTAGTCAGTGGCGGTGATGCGGATGAGGCGGGCCACGCAGTGTGGCGGAACGAGCACATCAGCGACATCGACGCCGAAGCTGAGATCGCAGCCGCACTCGCGGTGATTCGTTCTGGCGAACAACAATTGGATCGGGCCGTGCTGCACGCACGCGTTCGACAGATGTCGTGGGCGAGAATTGGTGCAGCAGCTGGCATGTCGGCACAATCCGCCCATGAGAGATGGGCGCAACGCGTGCGAGAGGCATCTCATGAGTGACCATGGACCTGCAAGCAGCAGTTGCCCCACGACGTACCGGCTGCTGCAAGGGTTCAGAGCCAGTATCGATGATGGCCCACTGCGGCAGCGGACCAGCGAGCAGCCCGAATGGCACATGTACGACGACCATGCCGTGCATCTCGCGAGCTTCAGGGGTGATAGCACTGACGCCATCAGAGGTGCCATGCGCTTGGTGATGGACCGGGGAGACTTCGGCACTGGTGATTGGTTTCTCGTGGCCTCCGGTGAGTACGAGTTCCGACTTAATAATCTCGGCATCGCACTCCGAGCCGAAGCGTTACGTCGGCGCGAGGGAACGGATCGCGGTGGTGAGTGATCCGGATCGGGCCGCGCACATCTCCCCAACCGGTGCACGACGCGGTGGGTAAGGCCCGCGATCGAGGCGAAGGTGAGCCCGGCGGCTGGCTTCGGCACGCTGCAACCAGGTTGGCAGCGCTCGTCGACGACCGCGGGATGACGATCTCAGGCGCCGCGGCCGAATCCATCTTACGAGAGAGACTTTCGCGCATCGCGAACCGTCTTGGCATCAGCCGACACCAAGCGCAACTCAACTTCGACGTATCCGCCCCTGACGCATTGGCCGACCGGTTAGTGGCAACTTTCGCTACTGAGGAGCCTGGCGGTGACCTGTTCTCCCTTCCCCGCACCGCACAAATCAGCGTTTCCGGGCTCGGCCGGCTTATTGCCGGTCTGGCCGAAAGTCTGCTCGCATATGAGGGGACCGCGGCGCTTGACGACGACGAACGCGCGGCTCGCCGACAGGAGATCACCGAGCTGCTGTCCGTTGCTGGGCTTATGCAGTCCGACAGCTCGCAGGGCGATGTGTCCGCTCCCCCGGCTGTGTTTCTCCGCATCGCACGCATCTTCACCACGGTGGCTGACCTCACCGATCAACCCGAACTGGCAAACGCGTTAAGGCGTGACGCCATCCGTGCGCGGACTGCTGCTACCTGAAAATGAACTAGGCCATATTGGTTCAGTCTTCGATGGCCATCTCTTGAAGCAGTGATTCCACTTGGCGCCTCTCCCCCGCTGGAGGCGACACCTGATGCATGTACGGGGGCTGCGCGGCTTATCGGAGTGTTTCGATGCGCGTGGTGAGGAGGGCTGTCCATTCGCTGAGGTAGCGGTCGTCGGGGACGCGAGCGTCGGATTGGTGGAAAAGGCTGGTGGTAAAACGTGTCGCGAGGATTGCGTTGACCCCGAGCGCCGCGAGGACGGCGCGGTCGCCTTTGGCCAGTGTGGGCGCCCAGGTGGTGATCCAGTCGGCGAGTTCGGCATTGAGTCCGTCGATGAGGGCGGCGTAGGCGGTGTCGAGGCGCGCTGATTGGCCGGCTGGTGTGCGGGCGGCGATTTGCAGCAGTTGGATCTCGTCGTCGATGACGCTGAGTAGGTAGCGACCCAGGACGGTTAGTTCGGCGTGCAGGTCGCCGAGCCCGGCAAACAGTGCGCGGATGTCGCGCATGGCGTGGCGGCGGTCGAGTTGGCGGTCGATCCCGGCGTCGAGCAATGCGTCCTTGGATTTGAAGTGGCGATACAGGGCGCCTGAGCCGGCGGCTAACCCGGCCGCGGCTTCGATTTGGGAGACGCTGGTGGCTTCAAATCCCTTGGCGCTGAATAGTCGCATCGCTTCGGTGACCAGTCGTTCCCGTGTCGATACCGGTGCAGTCATTGACCTCTCCAAAGTGATCACTTACATTTGGCAAGAGCCTACTACACGTACTTGCACTCGCGGGAGGACTCTTAGATGGCACAGCGCGACAGACCCGTACCGCAGGGGCGTGTTCGGCGCACCATGCCGCTGGCGGGCTTCGCCGCCCGTGCTGCTGGGGGGCGTTTGGTCGCCGGATTGCGCGAGCGCACCGGTGATGACGGTGCGGTTGGGCGATTTCACGAGCGCACCGCCGAGCGTTATGCCGAATTGCTGGGCCATTCCAAAGGCGTGTTGATGAAAGCGGGCCAGATCATGTCGATGGTCGACGCCCGCGCGGTTGGTACTGGCGGGTTCTGGCCGTATCAAAGGGCTCTAGCTCGGCTGCAGGCTGATGCACCGCCGATGCACCCGACCCTTGTTCGTCAGGTCCTTGAGCAGGAGCTGGGTTCGGGTGTGCGGCATTTCGCTGAGTTTTCCGAGGAACCGATGGCGGCGGCCTCGGTCGGCCAGGTGCACCGGGCGGTGCTGTCCGACCGCCGCGAAGTGGTCATCAAAATCCAGTATCCCGGTGTCGCCCAAGCGATCCGCGACGACCTGGCCAACACCGAACTGCTGGCCACGTTCATGCGGTTCGTGACGGCGGCATCAGGGATCATGCTCGACATCCGAACGCTGGCACGCGAGGCCGCAGCCCGCATTGCCGAGGAGGTCGACTATCGCCACGAAGCCGCCACCATTACCGCGTTCAGCGAGCTCTACCGCGGCCACCCCTTCGTCCACATTCCCGACGTCATCCCCGAAGCATCCAGCGACCAGGTGCTAACGATGACCTACCTGGACGGCATGGACTGGGCCGCTGCGCAAGGTGCCGACCAGGACCTGAAAAACTCGTGGGCAGAGGTGATCACCCGATTCACCAACAGCTGCTATCGGCACGCCAACCTAGTCCATGCTGATCCCCATCCGGGCAACTACCGTTTCCATGCCGACGGCAGTGTCGGATTCCTGGATTTCGGTTGCGCCCAGATCTTTCCCGAGACGCAGCGTTGGCTGTACGTGTCCTTTCAGTGGGCCGCCATCGAGGGACGCCTCGAGGACTGCCGCGACCTGTTGACCCAGTTGGGCTTCATCCCCGCCGATTCATCGCTGAGCGCCGAGGATCTGCGACCGTGGCTGTCGACGCTCGTCTCTGAGACGGGCATGCCGCAGCCCGTCACCTACACACCCGACACCATTTCTCGCACCATTGCGGGGTCCCTCGATATTCGCGACTCGGACCATCCGCTCGCCCAGATGACGGTGCCCGCAGAGTTCGCCTTCAGCTCTCGGATCGCGCTCGCCACCAACAGCATCCTCGCCGGCCTGGACGCCTGTCTCCCGATCCGGTCCATTTGGGCCGACATGAACGGCGCCGCCGAACCCATCACCGAGCTCGGCAAACTGCACCACGCCTGGGTGCGCGAGCGTGGTCTGCCCGGAGCCTTGGACCATCATGACCACCCCTGACATTTCGCCAGAGGCCGCCCTTAACCTCACGCCCTCTACCAACGATTAGCCGGCCCATCGCGACAAGTCGACCGACCCAAGCAAGGACACTATGCCCCACGACGACACGCCCATCCCACGCGGTCGGCTCCGCCGCGCCATGCCGCTGGCCGGCTTTACCGCCCGAGCCGCCGGGGGCCGGCTCATCGCTGGCCTTCGGGAAAAGTCCGGTGATGACGGCGCGGTCGAGCGGTTCCACGAGCGCACCGCCGAGCGCTACACCGAACTGCTCGGCCACTCCAAGGGCGTGTTGATGAAAGCCGGCCAAATCCTGTCGATGGTCGACGCCCGCGCACTGGGGACCGGCGGATATTGGCCCTACCAAAAGGCTTTAGCACGCCTTCAGGCCGATGCACCGCCGATGCACCCGACACTCGTGCGTCAAGTCCTCGCCGAGGACTTGGGTTCGGCTGTACGGCATTTCGCAGAATTGTCCGATGAGCCGATCGCTGCGGCCTCGGTCGGCCAAGTACACCGCGCCGTGCTGCGCGACGGCCGTCATGTGGTGGTTAAAGTCCAGTATCCCGGCGTGGCCCAGGCGATCCGCGACGATCTCGCCAACACCGAGCTCGTCGCCACGTTCCTCAAGTTTGTCACCGCCGCGGCAGGGGTGAGACTCGACATTCGGGCCGTAGCCCGCGAGGCGGCCGCGCGGATTCGCGAGGAAGTCGACTATCGCCACGAAGCCGCGACCATCACCAAGTTCAGCGAGCTCTACCGCGGCCACCCGTTCATTCGCATCCCCGAGGTCATCCCCGATGCCTCAGGCGACCAGACACTGACCATGACGTACCTCGATGGCATGGACTACCCCGCCGCACAGCACGCCGACCAGGACTTACGAGACACCTGGGCCGAGATCATCGCACGGTTCCAGAACGCAAATTACCGGCACGCAAACCTCGTACACGCCGACCCCCATCCCGGCAACTATCGCTTCAACACCGACGGCACCGTTGGATTCCTCGATTTCGGCTGCACCACTATCTTTCCTGAGAAACAGCGATGGCTATGGGTGGCGTTCCTCCGTGCCGCGGTCGAAGGACGCATCGACGATAGCCGTGAATGGTTGACCCGGCTGGGAATCCTCACTGCCGGCTCGGAGCTGACGAATGCTGAACTGCAACAATGGTTCTCATACACCAACTATCCGATGACGGCGGCGCAGCCGGTCACATTCACTCCCGACGCCGTCGCGCGGATCGTCGGCGGATTCTTCGATGCCCGCGACCGGCACCACCCGGTGGCGAAGATCAACGTACCGCCAGAGCACGTCTTCACCTCTCGAATCGTCCTCGCGTTCAACAGTGTGGCCGCAGGTTTGCAGGCGACCCTTCCGATTCGCGCCATCTTCGATGACCTGGACGGTGTCACCGAACCGATCACCGAGCTGGGCAAGCTGCACCACGCCTGGGTGCGTGAGCGCGGTCTTCCCGGAGCATTGGACCATCATGACCACCCCTGAGACCCAAGCCTCGGTGCGGCTGCCGTGGGATCCCGCCGACCCTTACCCGTTCTATGAGGCGTGTCGGCGCGAGGGCGATGTGGTCTGGAACGACACTGCTGCGGCGTGGCTGGTCCTGGGCTACCACCCGGCTCGACAGATCCTGGCCGGGCCTGGCTGGACCAGCAATCCGCTAGCCAACCCCAACACCCCAGCTGCCCTACGTGCAACGGATCCAGACATTCTGCGTCGCAACATTTTATTCACCGACGGCGCCAACCACTCGCGGCTGCGCGGCGCGGTCCGAGACTTCTTCACCCGCAACTTCGTCGCGGGCCTACGCGACGGCATCGCCACGATCGCCGCGGACACAATCAACTCCGTTCCCATCGGAGTCGAGTTCGACTTCATGGCCGATATCGCGCTGCCCCTACCGATCGCGGTCGCGGCGGCCTGGATGGGGCTCGACGTCGGCGCGGCACGGTTGCTCCGCGAGGAGTCCGCCGCCATCACCCGAATGCTCGCCGACTCAACTGATGCTGCGGCCATCGACACCGGCACCGAAGCCCTGGCCACGCTGCTCACCGAATTTCTTCCGCTGGCCGCCGATCGCCGGCGCCATCCCAGCGATGACCTGCTCAGCGTCATCGCCGCCGACACCGATCTCGAACTCGACGACGTCGTCACAACCGCGATCATCATCGCGATCGCCGGTCACGAAACCACCGCAAACCTGTTGGGCTCAGCAATGGTTCGACTTCTCGCCCCTCAGCCCGACGGCGCCTACCCCCTCGACAGCATCACCACCGTCGATGATTCATTGCTCACCGAGCTGCTGCGCCTTGATGGCCCCGTCCAAACCGTGGCGCGCACCGCCACCCAAGACCACGTCTTCGGCGACATCACTATCCGAACTGGCGAACCCGCCCTCGTCGTGCTCGCGGCAGCCAACCGCGACCCCGCGGTCTTCAACAACCCTGACCGACTGCGCAGCGACCTGCCCAGACCAGCACCGCTGACCTTCGGCCACGGCGCGCACTATTGCCTTGGAGCGCCACTGGCCCGCCTCGAAACCGCCATCGCACTCCAACAAGTACTCACACGCCAACCCGCACTCCGCGGCAATCCCACATGGCGAGACAACCCAGCCATCCGCGGACCCCAAACACTCCCATGCGCCTTGATGGCCGCACCAACGACATCGAACCACGCGGCCCGGCATGGCACATGAATCCGATTGGCGGATATGGAATTTAACGGCTCCCCACGGCGGTGGATTTAGATCCTGCCGGCGAAAGCATGGATCTGAACGGCGAGCGCGGTGTCGGCCTGGATGTTCAATGTGGTCTGTGGGTTCCGGCCAGCAAGCCATCGGACGAGATCGGCTGCGGGAGCGCTGACGATGGCAACCGGGCCGGTATCGGGGCCGAATGTCCATTCCCGGTTGTCGGTGGTGCGCAGTACTAGCCGAGCCGTCGGCAGGCGGTGGGTTTGATATCGCATCAGCCATGGGATTGCCTCGGCGAGATGCTCGGGAACGGCATGGGTGCGTCCGTTGGCTGTGGCGAGGTCGTCGTGGTGCGTCCACACCTCAAACAGGCTGAAGGTCGCCATTTTCGGCGCTAGCAGCAGTCGCGGCGAGGGGCCGCGGAGGCGGGCGATGAGCGCGTGATAGCCGATGCGTCGTTGTCGGCGGATCACCCAATCGGCCACCTCGGTGCTCGAAGGAAACTGGACGCCGCGAACGGCCAGTGTCCGAATGCAAAATGCGGGCACGCCCGCCGCGCGTTCGGCGGCAACCACGTGTGCGGCGAGGTCGAAGGCTGTCCAGTCGCCGCATGCGGTCGCCGCTTGGGGGCCCAGCGCTTCTAACGAATCAGCTAGGGCTGAGCGCTCAGACTCAACATTATCGCGGACTGTCACGACGACTCCCCTAACCCCGGGTCGACCCCGATGCTCAACCCCACTGGCCGGCGATCCAGGATCTGTCGGACGGCTTGAATGAGCGGGACGCCGTCGGAGGAGCCGGTTGGGTTGCGCCAGGCCACATATCCGTCGGGACGCACGAGGACCGCCCCGTCGCGGCCAATTCCGTAAAGGTCGAAGAACGTGTTGGTGTGGTCGACCAATCCCGGATCGCCGATCGTGTAGCTGGCGATGGGCACGCCGAATTCTCGAGCAGCGGCCGCGGCTGCTTTTCGCCAGATTGCCTCGTCCGGGCCGGTAAGCACCGTGAAGCTGGCGCCGAATAGGTCGAGTGTCGATATCGGGTCACGTTCATTGCCCAGCCATATATGTGGCGCCCGGCAGCCCGGCGTCGCGCAGGGCGCGTAGTCGCTGTAGTCGTCGTCGACGTCGGGAGGTGTTGTGCCGTCATCGATGACGGCGGCCGAGCGATACACCGTGCCGAACTCGACGCCGAAATGATTGCCGAAGCGTCGGCTCTCCCGCTCGGCTTCCTCGGCGCTGAGGTCACTGCTCGCCGGATAGTAGTAGGCCGCGGCAAGCCGCGCGAGGTTGCGGCTATTCTCCAAACACTGTGTGATCGTGGTGATCGCGGGTGGGCGACGTTCATCCTCATAGGTTGTGAGCAACGACCACCCGGCCAGACCGCCGATGCAGAAGGCCAACTTCCACATGGCGTTGTGCATGTCCTGCAGTCCGGTATTGACTCCCAGCCCCCCGGTGGGCGGAAACTGGTGGGCGGCATCGCCACACAGCACCACGCGGCCCTGGACCCACCGATCGGCGACGGTGGCGTTCATCTGCCACAGCCCAACGCCTTTCACCTCGACATCAAGGTCGGGCACGCCGGCCGCGCTGCGGACCCACTGCGTTACTCGCTCGGGGTCCCAGTGCTCGCGCACCCACTGATCTGGCGATACGCCGATCTGGCACAGCCAGCGGCCGTGCGCGTCGAGCGGTTGCAGCAGACCGGCGGCGTCGGGGTTGGCGACGAAAAACACCACGGCGCGGCGTTCTCGGACATGGTGTTCGATGTCGGCGCGGAAGTAGCAGTTGACGAAATGATGGATGCCCTGCTCGCCGTTCACGGCGATGGCAAGCTGGCGGCGCACCGTGCTGTCGGCGCCGTCAGCGGCCACCAGCGCTTGCGCGGCGAGCGTGTAGGTCTCGCCCGTGGCGTTGACTTGGACTGCCACGGCCGCTTCGCAGTCGTGGTCGCTTGACCCGGACAGCACGTCGGTGACCTGGTGACCAAAGCGCAGATCGACGATCCCGGTGGCATGCGCCGCGTCACGCAGAATGGCTTCGGTCAGGTCCTGCGAGGACATGATCGGCAGCGCTGGGCTGATCGTCGGACCGGGGCCTTCGAACCCTCGCGTCTCGATCTGGCCCACCTGCTGGCCGACCATTGTGTCCAGATACCTCATCGGGCTCTTCCAGCCCGGCGGGGTATCGATGCTGCGCAGTCGTTGATACACCGCGCTTCCCCAGCCGCGGGCGATCTCCATCGTCCGCGCATTGAGATTGCGGGCCTTGGGATGCCATGACGTCAAATCATGTCGCTCAATCACAACGCTGGGAACGTTGAAGCGGGCGAGCTCCAGGGCAGCGGCCAGTCCGACCGGGCCGCCCCCGACGATGATTACCGGTTTATCGAACATGGTTGAGTTCACCTCGTTGTCCGACGTCATCAACGGTTTAGGTGTTGGCGGGGATCGTGGTGCCTGCGCCGCGGCGGCGGGTAACGACGAGGTCGTGGCGATCGACCGGCAGAGTGGATTCGTCGATGCCTTCGATTACGAAGCCGGCGTCGGCAATCATCGCTCGATCAGCTTCGCCGGGCTGTCCTTGGCTGGTGAGGTAGTCACCGAGGAACATCGAATTGGCCAGGTGCAAGGCCAGCGGTTGCAGTGAGCGCAAATGTATTTCGCGTCCGCCGGCGACTCTCACCTCGACGTCGGGGAAGGCGAACCGGAACATCGCCAGGATCCGCAGGCAGCGTTGCGGGGTCAGTTCCCAATGCCCACCCAATGGGGTGCCCTCGAACGGGATCAGGAAGTTCACCGGCACCGAATCCGGTTGGAGTTCACGCAAAGCTAGTGCGACATCGACGATGTCGTCGTCGGATTCGCCCATTCCAACGATGGCACCCGAGCATGGCGACAGGCCAGCGGATTTGGCAGCGGCGACGGTGGCGGCCCGGTCGGTGAAGCTGTGGGTTGAGCAGATCCGCCCATAGTTCTCAGCGCTGGTGTTCAGGTTGTGGTTGTAAGCGTCTGCGCCGGCGGCACGCAGCCGCTCGGCTTGCCCATGTTTCAGCAGCCCTAGGCAGACGCACACTTCCACTGCTGGGGCGGAGTTTTTGATCACGGCAATGGTGTCGGTGACGCGCTCGATATCACGATCGGCGGGCCCGCGGCCCGCGGCGACCAGGCAGATGCGTTTGGCGCCAGCATCAATCGCGCAGCGCGCGTGGCCGGCGGCCTCGTCGGGGTTGATCCACGAATACTTCAGGATCTCGGCGGTAGACCCCAGCCGTTGCGAGCAGTACCCGCAATCCTCTGGGCACATCCCGGATTTCATGTTCACCAGGTAGTTGAGCTTGACCCGCCGACCGAAAAACTTGCGACGGACCCGACCGGCTGCGGCGATCACGTCGAGCAGATCGTCATCACTGCTGGCCAACACCGCCAACAACTCGTCGCGCTCGACGCTATCAGCCCGTAGCGCGGTGGCGGTGATCGCCGCCAGTCGCCGCTCAAACCCATTCGCCGCCAGGTCCGTTGGGTCATGCACGGGCATCTCCTTTTCGGTTGCCGATCACCTCTGCGAGTCCGCGGTCGAAACTGTTCGACGCCCTGCCAAGCAAGGTTCGACTCTCGGTGAACAGGTGGCGCAGGTTGGCGGCCAGGATGTGGGGCAGCAGCGCGGGATCGTTGAGCCGGGCAGGTGGATCGATGAGGTGAGTCACGCGCAGCAGGCATTCGGTGACGGTGGTGTCATAGGCCGCGGCGGTCAATGTCGCCGTGACGAGTTGGCCGATTAGCCGCTGCCGCACCGATTGTGGACGGTTGGGCGATAAAGCACGGTCGTTGGCCCGGTTGAGTGCCCACGTCGGACCGATGTCTTGGGTGGCGCCGCGGAAGAAACGCTGGGCCAGATCGGTATCGCCGAGGCGCAAACAATCACGCAGCGTTAACGATTGGAGCGCGGCCATCGTCATGCCTTGCCCGTGGATGGGGTTGAGGCTGCACAACGCATCGCCCATTACCAGTAATCCGCGGGGGAACCGCGGCATCTGGTCGTAGCGACGCCAGACCGCAGCCGGGTTGCGGAACATGGCGATCTCACCAACCGGCTGCGCATCGCCCAATGCCTCAGCGAGCATGTCAGGAAGGGCGTTCTGCGCTAGCGCCAGCATGGTGGCGAAGTCAGCAGGCGCCCCGCCAGCATCGATGGACCGGCCGACAGCCAGTACCCACGTGTCGTGCTCGCACGCCAACAGCAGCACCACGTGCTGGTCAAGCCCCTGATTCGACATGACCAACTGCTTGGTCAACGACCCATGCGGGATGGCAAACCGTTGGCTGGAATAGCCCACCGCGCTGGGAGACCGCTTTTCGACTGGCCGGTCATAGCCCAAAGCTTCAAGGAAAGCCGGAGTACGGGCCGCTCGGCCCGTGGCATCGACCACCAAATCGGCATCCAACACGGACACCACCCCATTGGCGCGGTTGACGATTCGCACCCCAGTGACGGCACCAGCGACACCCATCGGGTCGATCACGTCGTGCTCATCGAAAAAAGCCACATTCGCCAGGGCTGCCACGCGCCGGCGCACATAGAACTCCACGAACGGCCGGCTCGCCAGGCACAACGTCAACCCCGCCGGGTCGACCAATCTCCCCGAACGCTTCAACTCGCAGCGCCCGACACGTACATAGATCCGCGATAATTCACCGTCGTTCACCACGACGGCGCCGGCGGCGGCCATCTCCTCAAGCACCCCAGGAAACAACTCCACCAGCACCTGCGTGCCGCGGCTTAACAAGGTATGCAGGTGACGCCCCTGCGGAACACCTCGGCGCTCACGAGGATGATCCGGCAACAGGTCGCGCTCCACCACGGTCACTGAGTCGTAGAACTCCGAAAGCACGCGCGCGGCAAGCAAACCCGCCATCCCCGCGCCCAACACAACCGCATGCTCACCACGCTCACTCACCTACGGCCCCTTCCGACACAGCATCGGCGCGGCATGACGACCACGAAACGAGCCGAGCGATCACCGCCCATGCCAACACTTCGCAAGCCCATGACGAATGACCGTACACCAAAACTAAGAAAACTAAGAGTACTGTTAAGTAACAGTAAGGCGTGTCGGGCGGCGCTAGTCCCGATAGTCCCCGCTTGGCCGGCTGGCTGTTTCGAACCACAGCGAGACTGCAGCCCCGTGACGCAGGCCCGCCGAGGTACTACGGTGGGTAATCACCCGGCGGCTCTCACACGAACGATGAAGCGATGACTGGCAATCCACCCAAGCGTCCGACCGACCCGGATCAGACCTTCTGCCCTCCGCCGACCGGTCGGAATCGGCTTCGCAGCGAACGGACCTGACCGTTGCCACGCCCAACCAGGCAGGAGGCCCGCGATTCTCGGCCCATGCGGGGATCAGCGGCGATCCGAATCAGCGCCCCACCCTCAGTTGTGTGGAACCTGGTCAGCGACGTTACCCAGATCGGACGATTCAGCCCAGAGACCACCGCGGCCGAATGGCTCAACGGCGCAACAGGTCCCAGTCCCGGCGTGAAGTTCCGGGGCCGGGTCAAACGCAACGAAAAAGGACCCACCTACTGGACGTCCTGCATGATCACCGAATGTGAACCCAATCGAGTATTCGCCTTCACGGTGCGCTCACGACCGATGGGACTTCCGATCGCACCCAAGAACACCGTCTGCCTGACATGGCGCTACACATTCGAACCCGCGAACAGCGATGGAACACTGGTCACCGAGCAGTTCGAACTCGACGACATCCCCGCGATGCGCCTGTACTGGCGGATGCTGGGCTGGCTGCGCGGACCTCGAATGATCAACGACATGAAGCGCACACTGCTCGCACTGAAAAATACAGCCGAGGACCCCGGGGCCGTACCCAGACCTGCGGAATAGGTACGGTCAGCAAACGCCCTTGCGCCAGTCTCGACGTGTGGTCAGTGCCCCTCGTCCCGCTCCGCCGCGCTCGGTTCACTGTCCGTGCCGAAGAAATACGATGGGATGAATATGGCGGGTTGCCAGCAAACTACTGCATATTACCCACCATGTTGTGTAGCAACATATTTCAGTTTCACGACCACCGTAATTCGACCACGTTGCCCCTTGCCGCTCCCCTAACGGTTTTCGCGGCGAGGTCAGAGACTGCCCATCTGTCGTTATGTTTCATCAGATGAATCAATCTGCGCTGCAAAGTATGTGGCCTTATTGCATTCGGGCCAGCACTGTGCGTCTCGATTGAGGTGGCGGTTATCGCAATCCGTGCGGCGTGCCGACCAGATCGGATACGTACAGCCGCGCGGTCAAGGGCGGCGTTCGGCAGTGAGCACACCCAGCCAGTCGTCGGTGGAACACCATGGTTGTCCGTTTGGGGCGTATCGCTTGGCGAGTTCGGGGACTCGTGCGTGGTCTTGGACGTTGAAGCTAACCATGTCGAGTGCGTGTGTTAGTTCGGTCAGCGATAAGGCAGTGCGCCAGGGTTCGCCGCGGCGACGTACCAGGCGCGCAGTGCGGCGTGCACCCACGAGTGGGTGTGTCCCGGTGACGATCTCGGGGTCACCGTAGTCGGTGACGAGAAGGCTTCCGCGCGCACAGATGCTATTGAGGTCGGCAAGAGTGCCCTCAATCGCGGTTCGCGTGAGGTACACGGATACACCTATCCACACCACGAGGCACGGTCGGCTCGGGTCGAATCCCGCCTGGTGCATACGCTCGGGCAGACGATCGGATTCGAAATCACACGAAACCCAGTTAACCCGCGGGTCGACGGCTCGGTGTGCCCGTTGCAGGAGTCGTCGCTTTTCCTGTTGGGTGGTGGGTGCGTCGACCTCGAAGATGGTGGGCCCGGCATCGGTGATGGGTGTGCGCAAGCTGGTGGTGTCGAACCCCGCGCCCAGCAGGACGATCTGGTCGATACCCGCCGAGATAGCCTGCTGGAGAACATCATCGGTGTAGCGGACGCGCAAGACGATATAGATATGTAGGCCGGGCAAGTAACTGTCGAGGGCACGCAATATCGTGCGCGCAATGGCCGGTTTGGCCAACAGCGCTGCGTATCGGCCAGTGAACAGCCTCGAGTCTGGGTCGTAGAGCAACCGACGATGAGGCGGTTGCAGCGACTCTGCGGCCCACTGGATGGCACATGTCTGGGCGGTCAGGCTGGCTGCTCGATCCAGGCGACGGCGAGGCATAGCCTCAACCTATCGCGTGCCGGCTCAGAAACCGCGCGTGCCGTCAGCGCTCGGCTGGCCCGTCATCGTAGACTGTGCGCCTCGGCTGATTGGAGAACCCACAATGTCGAGTGGTGATCTGGGCGGCCTCAACGCTGTATCTGAAACACTGTTGATTCCGCTGGCTGCCCGAGCTATGCAGCCGCGCGCCTTCCCTGAGCTGCATCTGGACGACCCCGTGGCGGCAGGGTGGGCGGATCGCCTCGGCGCCGATCTGGGGCGCTTTGAATCCGATCATGCGACGATGCGCGCTTCGTGTGTGCGAACACTATGGTTCGACGACCAGTGTGCGGCGTTCATCCAACGGCATCCGCGGGCGGTCGGGGTGAGTATCGGCTGCGGCCTCAACGCCACCTTCGTCCGGCTCGGCAGACGGGTGGACACGTCGACAGTGGAATGGGTCGACCTTGATCTGCCCGACGTGCTGTCGGTTCGGTGCGAGCTTGAGGGCCAGCAGCCGCAGCAGCGGCTGCTGGCGATCGAGGACGAGACCGCCGCCTGGGTGGACCGTGTGCCGTGGACCGTCGGGCAACCAATCATCCTGATGGCCGAAGCATCGCTGGTCTATGTTCCGCTTCCCATCGTGCAACGCACCCTTGCCCGCATCGCAGACCGGTTCACGGCGGGCGGTGGTCCGGTCGCCTTCGTCATGGACTATTGCAGCCCGTGGATGCTGCGCAACGCGAAACGTAACGCCTCGCTGAAACAGACGGCCGGAAAAGCGACCTGGGCATGGTCATTTCGCCGGTCGACCGACATCGAGCAACTAGATTCGCGTTATCGTTTCCGGTCGCAAATCGACATCATGCGCAGCTGCGGCCGCCTGCCCGCCGTCATGAGTGCGGCGCACCGGGCGATGACGCGTGGCCGCCTAGCTTATGCGGTCGCTCGCTACGACGTCTGCGCGTGACGAAAAGTTGCTAGTAAAAGTGCGCCATATTGGATCGTGTTGTACTGCAGGTTAATTCAAATCTCTGCACTGCGATCCCCGATCGCCCGCTAACCGGGGTATCTCCTCAGCCTTCAAGGTCGTTGTTGATGTTCAGGGTGACTGACCGCCCCGGCTAGGAGACCAAAGCCGGGCGGCCCTGCGTGCCGGTCTCGGCGTCGGCTGGGTCGCGTGGCCCCAGCCGGCAGACGGCTCCCGTTTCGAGGAACTCGGACTGACAGGTGAACTGAAAGCTCCCGCCGCTCCCCCGCCGGGGTCCCGTCAACCCGGACCAGCTCGCCCTTACTGTTACCACACAGTTCTCTTATGTTTCTTAATATTGGTGTAGCGTCTTCCAGCAGTCCGAGTTCTGACGTTGGCGAGGAGAAGAACCTTTTGAGCGTGCCGTGCGGGCAACTGCCCGAACTAGTGCCGATCCGTGTCGCGGTGGCGGCATACCGTCTCATCTGCGAACGTGTGGATGCGCTGCTCCGCGGCCGTGCGGGCACTGCAGAGCTGGTGGTCCCTGCGTGTCCCGGGTGGACCCTCCGGCAGGTGGCTGCACACCTGACGGGTGTTGCCCAGGACATCATTTCGCTGGATCTGGAAAACAAGGGCACCGGGCCTTGGGCTGACGCGCAGGTCGCGCGACTGGACGGATACGGCATCGAGGACCTGCTCGACCTGTGGGGGCAGTCGCTCGATGCGGTGTCGGCGAACCTCGATCTGGCATCTGAGGCAGCGGTTTGCCAGCTCGTTTTCGACACTGTGACCCATGAGCACGATATCCGCGGTGCGTTAGGTGAACCGGGTTTCCGTACGGGTGACCCCGCGTTCAAGGCGGCCCTGAGCTTCGTGACGATGATGGGTGACCAGTTCATTCGACACGCTGAGCTGCCGGCGCTCCGGTTGTGCACTCCCACAGTGGGATCCGTACAACTCGGCGATCCGGGCGCGGCGCGCGGTGGCGTCGCTCTGAGCATCTCGGATTTCGAGGCACTGCGTGCCTTCGGCGGGCGGCGCAGCGTCGCGCAGCTGCTTGCGCTCCCTTGGGACGGCAATCCGACACAGCTGATGCCCGCCTTCACAAACCTGCTTCCCGCCTTCACCCACGACGGCATACGGCCCCCCGCTGACGACCTGGTCGAATGACCGACGATTTGTGAGTCCGGTCCCACGCCGGACGCTGAACAGGTAGGAGTTACCCGTTGACGTACATGCCGATTGTGTTGATCACTGGTGGATCACGCGGTGTGGGTGCCGCAACGGCCCGCCACTTAGCCATGGCGAAAGCTCACGTGATCATCACCTACCGCGAAAAGAAGCGCCGTGCAACCAATCTCGTCCAAAGCATCGCCGCGGCCGGAGGATCTGCCTCGTCTTTACGTCTAGATATCTGCGACCCGGACGCCTGCGCTGAGGTCATCCGGTGCGTGCGTGACGACTTCGGTCGCCTGAACACACTGATCCTCAACGCCTCGGGCGGCCTCGAGCGAGACGCCGACCCCGGTTATGCCATGCAAATCAATTGTCACGCCCCGGTGCATCTGCTCACCCGGGCCTTGCCGCTCATTCCCGCCGGCGGCCGCGTCGTCTTTGTCACCAGCCATCAAGCCCACTTCCACGGCCTCAAACCGGTACCCGCCGAGTACATCCCGATCGCAGAAAGTAAGCGAGCCGGCGAGGACGCTCTTCGTGCCATGCGCCCAGACCTCGCACAGCGAGGGGTTTCGCTGAGTGTTGTCTCCGGCGACATGATCGAAGACACGATCATCGTCCGACTGCTTGAACGGCGAGACCCCGATGCCGTCAAGGCGCGCCGCGCATTCGGCCCACTCCCTACCCTGGACGAATTCGCGTCCGCGATCGCCACAGAGGCCCTCAGCACAGCACCCACCCAAGACACGGTCTACGTCGGAGGAGCAGATTACCTTCAGCCACCGCTACCCACCCTGGTCGATGATCGAACCCGCAGATGAACCCACCGATTGGTCCTGGGGCTTAGGCCTGCTGCACGGGAGGAATACGCTCAGATCGAATACGGAGGGTTACCAGTAAACTACGCAATATTCGTTATCATGCTCTGCGCCAATGCATTTCACTCGTGCGCTCAAGTGGGCGTTCGCACAGCCGCGATAGTTGCGCCATACGCTTCGCGAACGACTCAGATCTCTTTGATGGTTGCCGTGATGCCCAGATCGTCAAGGAGCGGCTGAATTTGGTCGATGACAGAGGAGTCGGCGACGAGCTGCAGAGTGCCTTGTAGATAGCTGATCTGCCGCTCGTCGAGGGCCATGTAGAACGCCCGGAACAGGGCGGCGAATCGGTCGGCAGTCTCCGCGCCTGCCAGCAGGTTGCTGGTGAAAGAGAACGCCACCTGCCGGTCAGCGGCGGCCGTGGGACTGGCCTGTCCACCGCTGCCGGCGGCGGCTGCACCGGATCCGGTACTGGTTGCTGTAGCCGTTGCCCCGCTGCTAGCCGTGCCGACCGCTGTTGTCGATCCCGAGTCGCCAGTGTGGGTTTCCCCTTGGCCGTCATGGGTAGGGGCGCCGCCTCCTTCGGAGGTGGGTGTGGGACTGGGCGCTGCGATTCTCAGTGCTGTGCTGGTCAGGTTGACCTGGCCGGGCGTGGTGACTTCGACGGCGGTGCTGGCGGCATCGATGATGCGCAACAGGCCTTGGCTCACTGCGTCGTAGATGGCCTGTTGGAGGTCGCGGTCGCTCTCGTAGAGCAGTGGCAGGCGTGGAGCGCTGTAGAACGCGGCGCGGATGTCGGAGAGGGTCTTTCCGTAATCCTGCTCGCGCAGGTTATGCAGCAGCGCGTGGGCGCCGAATTGGCCGGCGTCGAAGACCTTGTCTCGATCAGCGAGGCCCTTCCACACGATGGTGCCGTTGAGTGCGGTGAGGGTGTCGTCATCGAAGGTGAGTTGGTCGAGATAGCGTTCGCCGTCGGGGTCGGGCTGAGCGACGTACGCCACGTGTTGATAGGCCCGCTTCAACGCTTTCTCGAGTTGCTCCTTCGCCGCCGTAAGTTCCTTGGTGCCGGTGGCTTTCAATTCGTCGTCGGCCTGTACCTCGGGGGCGGCCAGCGCCTTGCTTCGAGCCAAGTACTCGGCGGCCACGCTGCGCGCGAGGCTGCGTCGCTGCGTGTTCACCACGGCGAACACCGCGCTGCTGGCCCACTGCACGGGCAATTGCTCTGGCCCCTGCGCCAACCCCGTGGCCGCGTGCAACGCTTCTAGTGTGGCGGCCTCGGCGCCGTTGCGAAGACTGAACTGGGCGGGATCTAGCACGACCAGACGGGTGGTAAATGCGGTATCCAGGCCAGCAGTGGACAGCACCTCTGCTGGGGTGCGTGTGGCGTCGGCGGCTACGAACCTGAGTTCACGGAAAGGGCCGGTGCTGGCGAGTTTTTGCGCGAACTCGACGAGTACGGCGTCACGCTCGGACTCGGTGATGGTTCGGCGAATGTTGTTGACCAGCATCCGGTGCGTGAGCCGTGTCGAGAGAAAATAGCGCGCTGGCTTGTTGTTCCCCTGGCCTGGGATGATGTCGAGCGCACTGAGTCCGCGGTCGACGTCAACGAGTTCTGCGACCACCGCGTCGGCGTCGGTGATCGTGTAGGCGACATTCGGAATGCTGCTGGCCGCTTTGACTTCTGGTGCGCTGGCGCCGCGGCCGCGGCCTGGACGAAGAGTTCCGACAATGCTGGCCATGAAGATGAAGGTGGCGGCCCGCTCGGCGGCCCGCGGGTTTGCTTCACTCCACAACAGCGCTTCCCGGTTCAGGTCTTGGCGGCGGGCGGTGCCGCTGTTGCCTGCGTGGTTGACGACCTCGATTTCGGCGAGGCTGCGATAGTTGGCGATCGTGCGTTCGTCCTCGACGAGCCCGCTACCCAGAATCGCCTCGCGCACTGCGGAATCCGACAGCGGGAAATCGCCAGGGCCGATGAGGGTGGGCACCCATTCTCCTGCCTTGCCGCGCTCCTGCTGCGCGTAGACCGTTGCGGCGAAGATCCGGATCGTCGATCGCACTCGCTGGAAGCCGGTGACTTTGCTCCACTCGTCTTTGGCCAACGCCATCAGCATCGGATGAAACGGGTAGCAGGCGACGACTTCTTCGGTCCAGCGGTCGCGCCAGGTGGCTCCGATGGTGTCCCAAACGTTCTTGGTCCACCCCCTGTCTGTGAACACGGCCTCGTACTGGGCTGCGGTGGCCGCCACCACCTCGGCGGCTGGCTCGGAGTCGAACAGACGCCGCCGCAGGATGTCGGCGAAGTCGCCTACCTCGGTAACCACGGCAGGGAAGCCGTTGCGTTCGAGCAGGCGGTTGAGGTCGTCGCGACGTTCCTGTGCGGCTTTCGACAGGGCGGTCTGGTCGGCGTCGGAAGCGATCATCACCATGAGCATCGCCACGTTGGGGACGTCGTTGACGACATCGAGCAGCGCCCGCAGAAATGCCATGTCCTGCGCAGCGAGGTCGGGCTTGTTCGCGCCGTCCAACCCGTTGCCGATGTAGTCGAGCACCTCGTCGACAATGATCAGTACCGGGCGGTTCACCGCCCGGATCGCCTCTGCGATCTTGTGCTTGTCACTCCAAAATGGTTGGTATCGCTCGAAAAGCGAGTAATCCTTTGAAAACAGCCGCCATAGGAACCGCTCGTAGAGATTGACCGCCGGCCCGTCGTATTCCTGAACCGAGGCCCCCGGAGTCATGTTGTCGCACGGCAGAACCACGACGTGCGGACCGCGCAGATCTTGAGCCAGTGGCTGACCGATCTTGGCCTTCGCGCGGGCAGCCACCTGCTTGCCCAATTCCGTGCCTAGCAGCGCCTCGGGATGCGCGGCCAGATGGAACGCTCCGATGCAGGCGTGCGACTTGCCGCCACCCATTCCTTGATCGAGACGCGTGACGGCGCGGGCCTTCAGGTAATCGTCGCCCCCTCCGATGCGGATGGCGATCTCGGTGAGCAAGTCCACCAAACGCTCAGTGGGGTGCGTGATGTCTCCGTAGTAGCCAGCATCGGCGTAGGGCGGCCGAGTAGCGCCCGCACCGTGGACCGCGGCGAACAACGACATCTGGACGTCGTCGATCTGTCCGGATGTCGACAGGATCTCCTGGCGGATCTTGAGCGCCTTCCACCACGGCGTCACGGGGGTCGTCATGGTGATCCTCCTGGTTGCACTGTCACGAAGGGGTCCGGTCCTCACATGAGCTTGAGCTGGTCGTCGGCATCCTGCCGTCGCAGTGCCGCGGCGGTTCCGGTGGCGGTTGCGGTGCCGGCCGCTGTGCCGATAGCCGTCCGGGTGCGCAGCATTCGGGTCAGGGCCACGGCATCGGGATCGTTGTCGGGCAGTCGGTCGGCCAAGAACTGGGTCGCTGCCCACAGATGTACGTCGTCGGCGTCGCGGCCGGCGTCTGCCAACACCTGACCCATCGCGTCGAGTCCGTCCTCTGACACCCGCGCTAGTGCCAGCGCCACGTCGATGGCCGCCGAGTCGGCGTCGATCTTGGTGGAAAAACGGGCGGCGTCGACGAACTGGACACCGTTACCCGAATCGCGGATCAGATCACGGATTTGCGTGATCTCCAGCGCGGATGCCAAGGTCTGCCAACGTAACTCGGACTTGGCTTGCACCTGGCGTCCGTAGAGACGAACCCACCACAGCGCGAACCGAGTTCGGGCGTCGAAGCTGTCCAGCGGCTGATGGTTGATTTCGACGGCCATGGCTTCCTGCACTGCAGCGCGCGCCAGCGGTAAGAACGTGTAGATGTCGACCGGGTTGCCGCGTGCGTCGAGGACCTCGCTGTAGCGGCCGACGACTTCCATTGCAGGACCGGCGGCGGCCATCAACATGTCCGCCGGCGCCAGGCCCCACCGTTCCCACTCCGGGTACCGGCGGCGGATCTCGGCCTTGAGTTCGGCCTCGACGGCACCCTTTCGTCCCGAGGAGCGTCCTGCGGGTGCGGGTCGGCACGTCATCGTCAAGGTGGTGACGATGTTGGTGAAGCCCACCTTTCCGCCGGGTTCGGTCTTAGCCGGCCAGGCGCCGGTCAACACCAAACCAGCATCGCCGATGGCGGTCAGCAGCCGCTGCCATACTTCGGGCTCGCCGTGGCCGAACACGATCGTCACGATGCCGTCCTCGGCGACCACCCGCTGAGCCTCGGCGAACGCCTTGGTGATCAACGTGTCGTAGTGCTCGCGGTTTCGATGATCGTTGTTGCTGGTGCCGCCCTTCTTGACGATGATCTCTTCTTGCTTCTCCTGCACGCCCAGTTCGTGCGCGGTGAAACCGATCTCGGGCCACGAGGCAGCCAGCGCCCGTTTGATCCACACGTAGAACAAGTCGCTGGCGTCGCTGTAGTCGATCATCGCGTCATAGGGCGGGTCGGTGACGACAGCGGAAATGCTGCGGTCGCGGAACGGCAGACTGACCGCCGACCCTCTGCGCACGTCACACGGGCGTCCGGTGGACGGCGGCATCGTCGCCTCCAGTGCGCTCAACGTGCCACCGGCCACGGAGTCCCAGCTGCCGGGTCCGTCGGCCAAGCCGACCTCGAAGTAGTCGAAAGAGAAGTTCAGGCTCGATTCGGTCGCGAACACGTCGTTGACCTTGTTCAGCTTCGGATCCAACGTGCAGCCGCGAGTGGCGCGGCGAATCTTGCGCGCCATCGCGGCAGCGCAGTAACCCGTCAGTGCACGCACGTAGTCGTCGCTGTTGCCATTGCCGGCCAGCTCGCGTCCGATGTCGCCGATCACGCGCGCCAGCGTCACGAACGACAACGTTTGGCGGGCATTCATCATCTGGCCGTAGGTGCGCGTTCCGTACACCGTTGCCTGTACGGTCCAGGTATTGCCGGCTGGGATCTGCTCGTCAGGCACCGCGGCCAGGAAGGGCCCGAACCGCGGCTGGTCACCGACCGCAGCGCCAGCCGCGGCGATCGCGTCCAACTCGACCGGATCTAAAGCACGATAGGACTTGCCGACGTCGGCATCGAGATCGGCTGCCAGCAGCGGCGCGTCGTCACCGTGACCTTCGGCCAGGATGCGCATCTGCAGGTGGCGGTCGTGCGCGTGACCGCAGAAGGGGCAGACCGCCAGCCGGCCGTTGCTGTCGTACTTGCTGCGACCAGGGGGCACCTGGCGCGTTGGTGCACGCTGCGGCTCACCGTCGTGCACCACGACCGACCAGGTGCCAGAAGCGTTGTCGGTCTCGATGTAGTAAGCCTGTCCGGGATCCTCGAACGTCGTCTTGGTCTTACGGTTTCGCCGAGTGCTGGACTGGCGCAAATTAAGTCGGCCAATCAGTGGGAATGGCCGCGAGCATTCCTGGCACGGCATGGTGACCGCCCACAGATAGCCCCAGGCTTGGCGGCCGCCTACTTCGGGGTAGAACTGCGCGAGCGCCTCCTGGTGCCGAGCGGAGACCTCGCGGAACACCGCATCGACGTCACCAACGAGCCGCGCCCGCGTTCCCAACAGCGTCTGGTCGAACGGAAGTGCCGGCTCGTCCTCCCAGTTGCGAAACGGGAAATCGGTGAGCAGCCGCGATGCCAGCACCGCCACCGGGCTGTAGTCAATCGCATAGGCAGAAAGACCCAGCCGAGCCGTCTCCAGCGGGATCATGCCGCGGCCGCTGAACGGATCCAGCGTCGAGACCGGCGAGGCGTGGCTTGCAGTAATTTTCTTGTTCACTGCGTCGACTGCGGCGAAGCGGCCCTCCATCGCGTCGCGGACCAGCTGCTGCAAGTCATGCTGTTCGGCGGGGTCATCCGGCCACGGCAGCAGTGAGCATATCGTGGCCGCCTTGGCCTGCGCGGTGGGCCGTTTGGCGAACCAGGTCATGATGCCGACCTCGGAATTGCCACTGCCCCAACCGGACTGACTGTACGCGCTGACCTCCGCGCACGGGAACCACCGTTCGATCATCCAGGTCATAGGTTGCTTCCCGGTGCATTCTTCAGACTGCTGCCCGGAACACGGAAGATAGCGTCACCGGTCATGTCGGTGGAGAACAACGTGGCGGGGTCCTCGTAGGCGCCGAAGAACCGACCGACCCCATCTGCGCACTGGTCGACGACGTACAGCCAATAGTTGCGGCGGTGCTGGGTGGCGATGAGCACTTCGTTACCCGTCATCCGAATCCCGTTGCTGGCGGCGCTATCCAGCACTCCCTTGACCTCGACGTGACGGATTTGGTTGTTACGGCGAGCTTCCAGGTCGTAGCCGCGACCCTCCGTGTGCACGTCTTCGACGACCCAGCCGTCGTCGACCAACAGCTGGTGGACGTGACTCATCGACACCATTTCGGCGTCGATCTCGGCCTGCGTGCTGGCGTCGGCGGCTGCCACCACCCGGATCCGACCCACCAATTTCGGGTCGGTCAGCTGCACGTCGGTGAGACGTTCCAACTCCGCGATCCGCGCCGACGTCTGGACCTGGAACTGCTTGCGAAGGGCCACTCGAGTGTCACGGTCCTCTATGCCTTCGGTCAGATTCAACGGGAGGTTGTTCAGATCCCGCCGCGCCTGCCCAAACCAGTCGGTCCGCACCTTCCGGTGCTCTGTCACCGTGGTGTCGGCGACCGCCCGCGCCGCCTCGTGGGCGCGTCCCTCGCGGGCGGGATGTGCTGCTGTGCCGGAGATTTCGGTTGGCACCAGGTTGGCCAACGTCTCCCACCGCACCGCACGGGCGTTGCCGCTGTCATCGACTTTCACCAGCGTCGCCCACACACTTGCTCGTTTGCCGTCGCTCTCGGTCATGGTCGCTTCGTAGGCGTACAGGTCATACGGCGTCAGGCTGCTGGGATCAGCGGCCGCGCCCGATTGGTAGAGGTCCTCGGCCAGTGCGCGGTCGGCCAGGGCGATTAGATCGGTGAACGCCGGCTCTCCCGGTCCCAAAGTGACGGTGTCACCTACGTCGATGCTCTCTTCAGCGGCGCGTATTGCCTCCCCGCTGGTGGCGATGTGCGCATCGGTGCCACCTCCTAGCGATGGCGGCAGGGTCTGTCCGACCAATGACAGTCGGCGAAACCCTGGCCCCGCCGCGGTGGGCGCGGCCAGCAGCACTCCGGCAGCTGAGAGCCGATCGAGGTACGCCTCCACAATCGCGGGATTAATGCGCGCGAACAGGTCTCGTTGCAGCAGTGTCAGCGCTGCAACGGCATCGACCTGGCTGGCCAGCCGACGCTCGTTGTCGCGAACTTGGCGGGCGACGCGGGTCAGCTCCTGGGCTTGCACCGCCCGAGCGGCGTCGATCGCGGTCTGCTTCTTGGCCTCGTCGTTGCCGTACAGGTCAGTCAACCAACGGTCGTAATCCACGCCGGTGATCTCGGCGACTGCCGAGAGGCTGTCGAACATCTGCCCGTGCAACTCATTGGCCGCGGTGACGAAATTGTCGAGCAGACGCAGCAGTGTCTCCCCTTCACGGGTGTCGGTGGCCACCAAGTTGTACAGATAGACCTCCCGGAGCTGTCCCACCCGGTGGATGCGGCCCATACGTTGCTCTAGCCGCACCAGCGACCACGGGATGTCGTAGTTCACCAGGACGTGCGCCGCCTGCAGGTCGATACCCTCGTTGCCCGCGTCGGTGGTGACGATCACTTGAAAGTCGCCGCGCATGAACGCTTTTCGGACCTCATCGCGATCCGGCTTGCTCTGCCGGCCCGAGTACATCTTCGCTGTGTAGCCCTCGGCGCTGAGCCGCTCGGAGATCCACTGCGCCGAATCAGCGTACTCGGTGAACACCACGGCCTGTTCGCCGTTGCCCGGAAGGATCGCGTGCTTGGAAAGGCAGTCTTCAGTCAGGCGCCGCCACTTCGAGGGCAGCCACGCGGGATCGAAGAGGGTGGCGTCGATGCGGTCGGCCAGGGCCTTGATCGCCGTGCGCTCGGCGCGCGTGGACGTTGATCCGGTGTGGATCACCTTCGCCTCGTCGACTTCGCTCTCATCGCCGTCGCCGCTACTCTCGGCGATGAGAGCGGCCTCGGCCTCACTCATCTCTCCCATGTGGGTGGAGCGTCGCCGCAACGTTTCGGCCAACGCATACAGGCTTGACGCGGCCCGCTTGCCGTACACCATCCTGGCCAAGGGCTGCGCCGACTGGGGGAAGAACTGCTCCACCATGTCCAGCGCGGCCTGGTAGTAGGCGTACTCGACTTGTGAGAGGGCGACGCTGTGGTTATGGGCGGAGCGGCCCTTGAACAGCCGCGTCTTGCCGTCGTAGTCGACCAGATCCTCTTTCATTCTGCGAAGGAAGTGGATAGGGCCTGGCCGAAGTGCCGACAGCGCGACATTCGGATCGATGCCAGGATCGGGATAGATGGCAGGGTCGACCAAGTGCAGCAGGTGCCGGAACAGCCATTCCTTGCCGCGATGCGGGGTGGCGGTCATCAACAGCGCTCGCGGGGTGTTCTTGGCCAGCAGGCGACCCACCTGGTGGAACCCAGCCGCGGTCGGAGTCAACCGGTGCGCCTCGTCGAACACCACCAAGTCCCACCCAGCCTTGTCGGGTCGCAGCGCGTCCTGAACGGCCGGATTGACCGCAGCCAACTCGAGCGAGACCACCCACAAGTCGTTGGAGTTCAACGCATCTTCACGCACCGTCGCCGAGGTGATCTGCCGCAGACCACCACCGAGTAGGCGTGAGAAGTCGTCGACCCACTTCGAGGCCAAGTTGGCGGGGCAAACGATCAACGCGCGCCTCACCAAGCCGAGCCGCTGCATCTCACGTAGATACAGGCCAGCCATGATCGTCTTGCCCGTGCCGGGTTCGTCGGCGAGCAAGAATCGCAGCTGAGGTTGCGGCAGCATCGCTCCATACACCGCGGTGGTCTGATGCGCATACGGCTTGAGCGGCATCGACGCCATCGCGCTGGACTCGGCGTTAGTCGCCGCAGCATCCATCCACTGCGTCCACATCGCTGCCAGCACCCGAGCCGAATCTCCGTGCCCATCGCTGACAAGCTTGCGCACGGTCGCGGTGTCGCCGGCGGCGAGGTTGATCTCGTGTCGGCGGTCATCGTCGTCCACGAGGATCAAGTCCCAGGAACCGTCGGAATCACCGGGAATGGCGTAGCGGATTGTCGCGAACTCTGGCATGCCAGCGGCCTGAACTCGCACCCGTTGACCGCGGTCAAACATCACGACCAACCTCCCCTGGGGTGCCGCCTCCCTCGCTGGAGGACTCCCATGCACGATAGTTGCTGCGCTCATCACGCACGGGTGCACGCGCCGTCTTCGTCGACCCTCTGCACGCTCCACTCTGTCACCCGACCCAGACGAGCCTGCGGAGCCGCAGGGAGCGGCACAGACGCGTGTCCATCCATCGACCTAGCATCCCCGGTACCGCAACACGATGGGCCGCATGACCAGGAGGTCTACTCGACTCCGAACGTCGGCGCGCCGGCGCCGCTGACAGGATGAACCGATGACGATTCCCGCGGTGAAGCTCGGCATCCAGTCGGTCGGTGCAGCGGTGAGCTCCTGGTGCAGTACCAGCTGCTCAAGCTGGGCATCGGCAGCGCCGCCTCACTGGTGAGCACACCAACGCATGTAGGGCGGATCGACACGACTGCAACTGCTCGCCGGTGCACGCGCCGCCGACGACGTAAGCGCTTGAGCACCGCTATATGCGATGTCCAAGGGGTGCAGCGGTTATCGTCAGCGCATGTCGACATCGGCCGCAATTGTTATCGCTGGACAGGAGCGTTCCATTGGGAAATGCGTCGACGAGCTGCGGCACTATCCAGGCCGGACGATCACCCGCTATGACCTGCCGGGCCCCGGCGACCCCACGACCCTTACCCGTGACGAAGTGGCCCGCACCCATGCTGTGTATTCACGGGTATCAGAAAAGGAACTCGTTTGGTTTGTCGAACGCGCGACGAGCGCACCTTGGCCGCCAGTCGACGCCGATCTCCGACGCGCGGAACCGAACATCCGAAACGGCCTCTACGACCAGCTCGAGGCCTTCTACCGGCACTTCGAAAAGGACGCACCGAGCAGGGTCGCAAGATCGAAGATCAGCAAAGTGCTCCACATCAAACGGCCTAAGGCGTACCCGATCCTCGATTCCAAGGTGACCAACGTCTACCGCCAGGACGCCGAGCAAGCCGTCGAACGCTATCCCCGCCTGAAATATCAAAAAGCTGCCTACTGGGTTGCTATTCGTGACGATCTGATCACCAACACCGAATCCGAGGCGCTCGCGCAGCTGCGCGCCGCGCTCGGCCACGAGGGCACCCTAGGCGCAAACCTCAGCCGCATAACAGACTTGCGGCTGCTCGACATGCTCACCTGGCATTGACTCATGGAACCGTTTGTCCTTCATGCCAGCGACACTGCCGTCGAGATCTGGTCGGGGTATCGCATCCAATACGACGGCGAGGAGCGGCATCATTGGCAGAAGATGCTCAAAGCCAAGTTGAAACAGGCATTGATTGACCTGGCGATTTCGCCGGGCGTCCCCTTCGTCGGCTACTACGACACGACGAATCCGGCCATCGCCGACACCGAAAATAGTCTGTTCACCAATTTCCGTGAGTCCATGCCGAAGTGGGCCTGGGTGCGCTTTGAGCACGGCCCAGCCGCTCCCCCAGCACCTCCCATCCCCATCGATCTCATCGCCGGTCAACTGCACTACTACCGCTATTCAGTCGGCACTGAGTGGACCCGCTGGCAGCCGGACCAGACGGTCGCGCGCTGGCAGCGCATCCCCCGCCGATTAGCCCTCAATGGTTCCGCGCGGCCCACGTGGTATGCCCTGCGCGAGGCCAACGCCAACGGACTGATCTCCTTGTCCGAACGCAATCTCGATATCCAGGCGAACTTTGGACTTCGCCTGACCGTGCACGCCACCAAACATGGACCCCACAACGCGGTCTCGTGCAGCGAAGAACTCATCGACGGGACGATCGCGGCCTTCCACGACGACCGGTACACAGACGCGTTGGCGTCCGCCGCCGCACCGAAGTTTCCTGGCATCACGACAGACGAGCTTCGCCGCGCTCTCGACCATCCGGTGGGCCCGCTTATCTCGAGCCCAGCCATCCGCGTGACGCGCGGGGGTATCCAAATCAGTCCGGCGGACGAACAATGCCGCGTAGGCGAACTCATCATCCGAGCCGACTCAACGAGCTCATGGTCAGAATTGAGCGGCGAGCTGTTCACCATCCGCCGCCGCCCGGTCAGCCCCGCCCGGTGTGAGTGACGCGCGCTGTGCGCGGACCCATACCTAAATTGCCAGCCGCCGCCCGAGCAGGAATACTGCGGAATCGAATATGGCAAGTTATTAACAGTCCGCCATATTGCGGAATGTGTCGTACTCCAACATGATTCAATACCAAAAGTTTGCGGCGCACTGTAATTTACACTGCCGCAGCGGCTTTGAATCCGCGTGTTTTGAGTGTGAGTGCCCAGGGTGTTACATCAGATGAATCAGACCAGCTGATCGGGTGGCATCAACGTCGGCCGGCCGGGCCGCGGCGTGGGGGCCGCTCCCCCGCCGGTGGACTTTGCGAGTGTTCGTTCGTCGTTTAGATGACTAGTCTCCGCGCGTGACGGTTGCGGCTCCCTGATAGCGTGACCGTATTAGCCCTCGCATCTCTGTTTGACGTCGAGCGGCCTTCGCCCGACGAGTAGACATCGCCAGATTCTGACGCGCGATCGTCGCCGACCTCCCCTCCTGTTGCCCCGCTTGTCGTATGCCCGATTGCCGCGTCGCGGATCGTCGAGCGCAGCCCCCCGCTCCCGCCCCCTAGCTCCGGTCCATCCGGACCGAGTTATCACCCGAAAGAAGGACAGATGACCGCCGCATTGACTCCAGGCCGCCCATTCACCGGCTCCGAACGGCAACTGCTGCAGGACACCTTGCAACTCCAGCGCTCACAGCTCGTGGCCGCGGTCAGCAGTCTATCCGACGCTGAGGCCCGCACACGCTTGGTGCCGTCGCTGACGACACCGCTCTCCTTGGTGAAGCATTGCGCTGCAGCGGAACGGATTTGGTTTCAACGCACCCTGGCCGGCTGGCACGTTGACGACTGCACCGGCCAAGCGGTCGGGGGTGACGTGAGCTTCCACGTCGGCGATCGCGAAACTCTGCCCG
Source organism: Mycolicibacterium vulneris (assembly GCF_002104765.1). Lineage (GTDB taxonomy): Bacteria > Actinomycetota > Actinomycetes > Mycobacteriales > Mycobacteriaceae > Mycobacterium > Mycobacterium vulneris. Next base: position 2,954 of record NZ_NCXM01000039.1, on the reverse strand, counting down.
AAGCTGTGGCCGAATACCAAGCTGCGTGGGCGATCTCCGATGACATCGCCGCCCGACACGACCTCGACGACACCGCTAACCACAGCCTCGTTGGCGCAGTGAGCCTGCGCTTCATCTACCTCGGGCTCATCGCAGAGATCGCCCGCCACGCCGGCCATGCAGACATCCTGGTCGAACAGATAAGGGCAATCCCGGGTATCCACCGCTCGAGCACGCAGCTCGGCCCCGCCAATTGACGGACAGGCCCTCCTGATTCATAATGAATCAGGAGGTGCCGTCATGTCGACCCAACCAACCAACCAAACGCTCGCCCAGAAACGGCTCGCGGCCAAAGCCGCACGTCAGCGCGTCTACGAACGTGAACTTGAACGCGAGATCTACGACGCTGCCGTGGTCCAAGGCCTCACACAGCGCCAGATCAGCGAGCTGGTCGGAAATCAGTCGCAGGCCACCATCCAGCGCATCCTGCGCCGGGTCGTCGAGGACCCCACGAAACTCGACGTGACACCCGCCGAGATTATCGACCAGCGCAGCGCCGGGATCATCACCACAGAGGAAATGATGCACAAGCTCCTGAACTGGACCTACAGCTTCGGCCACGTCGCCCATATAGACGGTGTCGCCACCGACGCCTACATCACGGGCGACTGGGACTCCATCGAAATGGCCTTCTACCGTGGCCAACTCACCGACGACGAATTCCAACAACTGGCCGACCGCCAACTCCATGCGAACCTCCCCTGACCTGCGCGCACAAGTTACTGATCAGCTGACCGCACTCTCCGCACCCGGAGCACTCCTCCACCGCGACTCCAACGAGTGCACCCACCACCGATACCCGATCACCGACATCGCCCGGGCTCGCTTCCATCAGCGAACCGTGGACTGGTACCTGGGCCTACACAGCCCTCGCCATGATGGCCGCACCGCGATTGTGTCGGCGGGCCCACCCGGCGCTGGCAAGACCACCATGCTCCACAATTTAGTATCTGACATCGCTGAATACCGAATCATCGACGCCGACATCATCAAAGACCGCATCATTGAACAAGCCCTCACCGACGGGATTTTCGACCATCTACTTACCGCCGCGCCGCTCGCCGACGGCCATTCCCTAGCTCCCCGGGAACTCGCCGGACTTGTGCACCTGGAATCAGTGACTCTGGCTGACCAGATCCGACGAGATTGTGTGAGCCGCAAAGAAAATGTGGTCATTGAAGGCACACTCACCTGGCATGAGCAGGGCCCCAACATCTTTCGAGAACTCGCAGACAACAGTTACACCGACCTCGAGGTCTACGGCATTGACATCGACCGCGCCACAGCTCACGAACAGGCCCTCGACCGGTGGTGGCAATGTCGCCGCCGATGGATCGCCGGTCTCGACCCATGGGGCGGCCGCTTCACACCCTCCGACGCTATCGACATCTGTTACCCACCAACCGGCGGTGAATCGGTCTGCACTACCAACGCAAAAAGATTCATCAACACCGCAATCCAAACCGGGGAGATCCCCAACGTGCATGTCACCATCCTCCGTCCGACAACCGGCCGACTGGAAGTCATCTACGACCGGTCCTACCGCCAATGACGGTGCAGATATGTCGTCGGCGGTCGTCGACACGCTCCCCCTCTCGGGCCGCCGCTCGATTCCGCGACGACTTGTCGGGCGGCACTTCTACCCTTGATGCTTGCGCCCTCGCAAGACATCGACGCCGCGCTGACATCGCTTGTCGCTGTGCGCCGATCGATCCGCGAACAGGGCGGTGATCCGTCGACCCGCCAGATCGACGAGCTGCTAGAACGAGAGAGGATTTGCCGCCGATGGGTAAAGGCGCCCGAATCCGAAAGGAGCGCGCCGAGAAGCGCGACCACGACCCTGCGCGGTGGAAGGGCGGGAAGTCCAACCCAAAGCCGACGGGAAATCAGCCGCCGCCGTGGGCGTCGGGAAAGATGCCGCCGTTCGGGCTGGCTGGGGGCTGGCCGTCCGATGATCCGATCGCAAAGGTCATGTCGTTCGTGAGCTCACAGCCGCAGCTGATCGTGTGCGGCCTCTTTGGGCTGGACCCAATGACATACGACGAACGTCGCGAACTGCTTGGCGGGGTCAGCCTGTACCACTCCCTCGAGACCATCGCCCGCGTGCAGGCGCAGTGGGACGTAGCCTACTCGACCACCCGGGGGCGTGGGTGACGTTGAGGGCGACTTCCTCGCCGGCGGGGCCGAGGGTGGCCTGTGCGAGAAGGTCCTCAACCGAATCATCATCTATGGCGACATGCTCATCTCGCCCCGCGCGACAGCACAGCTGCAGCGCGAAATCATCGAATACGCGTCGACGGATCACGCCGCGCTGGCGATCGATCGCGATACCCTGACGCACCTGCTGCTGTCGATCACGACGGAGCAGAATCTCAACTCTGAGTTCGCGGGCGACGTGCCCACCACGGATGAAATCGCGAAGCTTGAGCACAAGCTGCCGAAGATGGGCCTCGAAGAGATGCATGAATACGCGAAACCCCTCATCCAAGGCGAAATCGCGTCGGCACTCTTCAACGCACCGCTGAGGCTCGAGATCGTATTTTCAAACACCTACGATCTGTGGTTCACCAAGTGGGCACCGAGATCTAAGACCACGGGATTGGGCGCGACGCCCGCCGACGCCTTCAAGATCGCCACCGACGTCGAGCTGATCGACGTCATGCGGCTGGGGCTCCGCATCATCAAGCGCAGCACCAAGAATCAACAGGTTCGGTTCAGCCGCGATGAACTGCTCGCCGACGGCGCCTCCGAGGCGGCGATCGACTACCTCTTCACTAACATGGCGCTGAAGCTGGATGAATCGCCCTGGAAATCCTGGAGGCTCCTGACCTTGGAAACGAGGATGCAGGGATGTCGAAGGAACAATCGCTGGGTAAGCCCACGTCGCGGCGCTACAGTCCCGAGGAGAAGGCTGC
>NZ_NCXM01000038.1 GCF_002104765.1 Mycolicibacterium vulneris | reverse complement strand
GCCGCTCGCTTGACGGCGGCAGCCCGCCGCGCCCGGTGTCGCCGCGCTGGCGACCGCCATCTAGCCGTCGCGTCCTTCCCGCTTGCGGCCCAACGGCACGGGCGCGACGACGCCGGGCGCGAGCCGTCGCGTGAAGACCAGGAAGGCGGTGTGGCCGCGCATCGAGTGCTGCGGCCGGACCGCCAGACCGACGACGTTCCAGCCGCGCTGCAATGTCTCCCAGGACCGCGGCTCGGTCCAGCACTGCTGCGCCCGCAGGGCTTCGACCGCGCGCGACAGCTGGGTGACGGTGGCCACGTAGATGATCAGCACGCCCCCGGGGATCAGCAGTCGCGCGACCGACCCCAGCACCTCCCACGGCGCGAGCATGTCGAGCACCGCGCGGTCGAAGGATCCGTCCGGCAGCTCGGAGTCGGCGACGTCGCCGATGATCAGTTGCCAGTTATCGGGTGGCTGGCCGCCGTGAAAGACCGACACGTTGCGTTCGGCGTGCTCGGCGTGGTCGGCGCGCTGTTCATAGGAGGTCACCCGGCCTTCGGGCCCGACCGCGCGCAGCAGCGAACAGGTCAGCGCGCCCGAGCCCGCGCCGGCCTCCAGCACCCGCGCGCCCGGAAAGATGTCGCCCTCGTGCACGATCTGGGCGGCGTCCTTCGGGTAGATCACCTGGGGCCCGCGCGGCATCGACATCACGTAGTCGACCAGCAGGGGCCGCATCACCAGGTACACGGCGTTGTTGCTGGACTTGACCACGCTGCCCTGCTCGAGCCCGATCAGCGCGTCGTGCGGAATCGCCCCGCGATGCGTGTGGAACTCGGCGCCCGCGGTGAGCACGACTGTGTAATGCCGACCCTTGGCATCGGTGAGCTGGACGCGCTCGCCCTCTGTGAACGGGCCGGTTACGGACACGCGGTCTAGCGTGCCAGCCGACTCGCCGCCGCACGTGTTTGGGGGTTGTCGGCGCCCAGTCCTAGGCTGCCGACATGATCGTCCAGCCGGAGGCGCCCCAGTCGGCGGAGCGCCCGGCGGGGCAGGTGTACCGCCCGGCCCTGTCGCCGTCGCGTGCCGCGGACTTCAAGCAATGCCCACTGCTGTACCGGTTCCGCGCCATCGACCGGTTGCCCGAGGCGCCGTCCGCCGCGCAGCTGCGCGGATCGCTGGTCCATGCCGCCCTGCAACAGCTCTACGGCCTGCCCGCCGAGCAGCGCGGCCCCGCCACCGCCATGTCGCTGGTGGAGCCCGCGTGGGACCAGATCATCGCCGCGACGCCCGAGATGACCGCCGACATGGATCCGGCGCAGCGCACGCAGCTGCTGGCCGAGGCACAGGCTTTGCTCGCCGGGTATTACCGGCTCGAGGACCCCACCCGGTTCAACCCGGAATGTTGCGAGCAGCGGGTGGAGGTCGAGCTCGCCGACGGCACCCTGCTGCGTGGCTTCATCGACCGGATTGACGTCGCGGCCACCGGCGAGCTTCGGGTGGTCGACTACAAGACCGGCAAGGCCCCGCCGGCCACGCGAGCGCTGGCCGAGTTCAAGGCCATGTTCCAGATGAAGTTCTATGCGGTGGCACTGTTGCGTTCGCGCGGCGTGCAGCCCACCCGGCTGCGGCTCATCTATCTGGCCGACGGCCAGGTGCTGGACTACGCGCCGGAACGCGACGAGCTGCTGCGGTTCGAGAAGACGCTGATGGCGATCTGGCGGGCCATCCAATCCGCCGGGCAGACGGGCGATTTCCGCCCCACGCAGTCGCGGCTGTGCGACTGGTGTCCCCACCAGCAGCATTGCCCGCTCTTCGGGGGAACCCCGCCGCCCTACCCCGGGTGGCCGGAATCCCTTGGTGGACAGGCTGATTCGCGCCCGACCGAACCCCCGGCCTAGGCTAGATGGCGGCAACCCGCCGCGCCCGGCCACGCCGCGCTTGGGATCGCCACTAGTCGAGCGGCGAGAGCTCCTGCAGCATTGTGGGGATCAGCTCGCTGACGGTGGGATGGATGTGCATGGTCCGCGACAGCGTGGTGTAGGGCGCCTTGGCCGACATGACGTCAAGGATGCCGTGGATGGCCTCGTCGCCGCCCACCCCGAAGACGGCGGCTCCCAGGATCTGCTGGGTGTCTGCGTCCACCACGACCTGCATGAAGCCTTGCGTCTCACCCTTTTCCACCGCCCGGCCGACTCGGGTCATCGGCCGCTTGCCGACCAGCGCCTTGCGGCCCGACGCGCGGACCTGACCGACGGTCATGCCGGCACGCCCCAGAGGCGGATCGATGTAGAGCGCGTAGGTGGTGATCCGGTCGCTCACCCGGCGCGGGTCGTCGTCCAGAAGATTGGCGGCGACGATCTCGAAGTCGTTGTAGGAGGTGTGGGTGAACGCACCCTTGCCGTTGCAGTCGCCCATAGCCCAGATGTGATCGACGCTGGTCTTGAGCTGGTCGTCGACAACGATGTAGCCGCGCGCGTCGGTCTGCACCCCGGCCGCTTCCAGGCCGAGGTCGTCGGTGTTGGGTCGTCGACCCACCGCCAGCAGCAGGTGGCTCCCTTCGATGGGGGCGGCGCCCGCACGAGGAGTCAGCTCGAACCCATTGCCGGTCTTGGCCATTCGCACATCGTCGGCACCGACGATGACGTTGATGCCTTCGGCTCGCAGGATTTCTTCGACGGTTGCCGAGACGTCCTCGTCTTCGCGCGACGCCAGCCGCGGCCCCCGTTCGACGACGGTCACCCGGGCCCCGAACCGCCGGTACATCTGCGCGAACTCCAGCGCGATGTAGCTGCCCCCGAGGATGACGAGATGCGTTGGCACAGTGTCGAGTTCGAGAACTGAGACATTGGTGAGAAAGTCGACGTCGGATAGGCCCGGGATGTCGGGCACCACCGCACGCCCACCGACGTTGAGGAAGATGCGGTCGGCGTGCAGCACATCGTCGCCGACGCGCAGCGTGTGCGGATCCTGAAAGACCGCATGACCACGAAACACGGTGCAGCCGTCCATGCCCTCGAGCCAATCCTCGACGCCCTTGCGGTCGCCCAGCATGATCTCGTCCTTGCGGGCCTTGACCTTCGCCATGTCGACGCTGACCGGCCCGGTCCCGACGCCGTAGTCCGCGCCGCGGCGCGCCAGATGCGCGGCGTGCGCGGAGGCCACCAGCGTCTTGGTCGGGATGCATCCGGTGTTGACGCAGGTTCCGCCGATCAGCTTGCGTTCCACCACCGCGACGCGCTGTCCGACTGCGGTCAGCCGGCCTGCCAGCGGCGGCCCGGCCTGCCCGGCCCCGACGATGATCGCATCGAAATGCTCTGTCACTTAACCGCCGTCAGCAGGTACTCGGTCAGCACGTGACCCGTCGCCGCAAGGATGGCGAACCCGCCCAGGATCGCGACGGCGTCCTCGAGCAAGGCGATCGGCAGGTCCTTGCCGCCCGTCGCGGCGACCAGCCGTCTGCGCGCGTGGTAGCCGCCGAGGGTGCCCAGCACCGCACCGATGACGCCGGCGCCCAGCGCGGTGAACGTCCAGTGCGGCCACGCGCCAAGGGCCGCGCCCGCGAGCCCGCCCGTGACGATCCGGGCCGCGAAGATCGGCGGCGCGGTGCGGGCCGGCGTCTTGGGCAGCTTGTCGTTGATCAGTTCGCCCACGGCGAGAACGGTGAAGATGACCACCGTGATGATGCTGGCCATCCAACCCGCCCACGTGCCGTGCAGATCGACCCAGCCAAGAACAGGGGGGTAGGCGGCCCACGCGACGACGGCGGGCGCCGTCAGCGAGCGCAGCCCGGCCACGACACCAATCAGTAAAGCCAGCAAGAGAAGAAGTGCGTGTGTCACGGAAGACCCTCCTGGGAGACGAACGCCGGCGGCCAATGCGGGGACGGCCCACACGCCAACCAGGGCAGTCACCCTAGGCGGACGCTAACACAGCCGCGGGTTTTGCACCGCGTGCGCAATCAGAACCGGCAAAACCTGATGTCGGACGCCAGGATCGCCTTGGCGCCGATGGCGGCCAACTCGTCCATGATCTCGTTGACGCCCCGACGTGGCACCAGCGCGCGGATGGCCACCCAGTCCGGGTCAGCCAGGGGCGCGATGGTGGGCGACTCCAGCCCCGGCGTGATCGCCGTGGCCTTGTCCTGCACCGAGCGGGGGCAGTCGTAGTCGAGCATCAGATATTGCTGGCCGAACACCACGCCCTGGATCCGCGCCACCAGTTGATCGCGCGCCGTCTGGGTGCCGGACTTGCTGCTGAGGTCGCTCTCGATCAGCACCGCTTCCGAATCGCACAGCGGTTCGCCGAAGGCCACGAGGTTGTGCAGGCTCAGGGTGCGCCCGGAGCCCACCACGTCGGCGATGGCGTCGGCGACGCCGAGCTGGATCGAGATCTCCACCGCACCGTCGAGCCTGATGACCGTTGCCTCAATACCGCGCCCGGACAAGTCCTTTCGGACCAGATTGGGGTAGGCGGTGGCGATCCGTTTGCCGGCCAGATCGGCGATCTCCCAGTCGCGCCCGGCCGGTCCGGCGTAGCGAAAGCTCGACGAGCCGAATCCCAGCGCCAGCCGTTCGCGCACCGGTGCGTCGGAATCGCCCACCAGATCCCGGCCGGTGATGCCGAAGTCCAGTTCTCCCGAACCCACATAGATGGCGATGTCTTTGGGCCGCAAGAAGAAGAACTCGACCTGGTTGGCCGGGTCGATGACGGTCAGGTCCTTGGAATCGGTGCGGCGCCGGTAGCCCGCCTCGGAGAGGATTTCGCTGGCCGGCTCGCTCAGCGTGCCCTTGTTGGGAACCGCAACCCGCAGCATGGTCATAGCTTCCGATACACGTCGTCGAGGGACAGCCCGCGCGCCACCATCAACACCTGCGTCCAGTAGAGCAACTGGCTGATCTCCCCGGCCAGCGCGTCGTCGGATTCGTGTTCGGCGGCCAGCCACACTTCGCCGGCTTCCTCCAAGATCTTCTTGCCCAGCCCATGGACGCCGCCGTCCAGCGCGGCGACCGTCGCGCTGCCGGCCGGCCGGGTACGGGCACGCTCGCCCAGTTCGGCGAACAGATCCTCGAAGGTCTTCACGGCCAGCGATTGTTTCACGCGGCAGCGAGCAAAGTCACGGCGGTTTAGCCCCGGCCGGGTTCTGAGCCGCTTCGTGCGTCGAATCCGGCGAGCGTGATGCGCAGCGCTTCCTCCAACTGCACATGAAACGGTGGGCTCTCGGCGATGTTTGAGGTCAGCCATCCATCGAGAACGAATTGCACCGTGGCCAAACTGGTGTGGACCAACAACGCGGGCCGAATGTCAACCGCCGCATCGACATTCATCCGGCGGGCGACCTGCCGGAGAAACTTATCGTGATCGATTGCGCTGACCAGCACCGTTTTGCTTACCAGGTGGCGCGCGGTGGCGATTGCGTGACGCCAGGTATCCAGGTTGTCGAGTTCATCGGCGTCGCGGGCACGCGTGACGAACACCTGGATCAACGCCTCAACGGCCGACTCGTCGGGTGGTCTCGCGCCGTAGGAGCCCACGATCTCGCCGATTGCGCCTCGGACGGGATCGATCAGTAGACCTTCTTTGGTGGGCGCATGCCGAAAATAGGTACTGATGGAGATTCCGGCGGCAGAGGCGATGTCCTCGGTCGTCACCGCCTCGAAGCCACGTTCGGCGAACAGCCGATGCGCGGTCTGCTGGATTTGGGAAAGCAGCTCGGCGCGGCGTCGGTCACGCAGTGAACCGGTGTTTGCTGAGGGCATGCCATCACCTTCGTCAATCCGAAATTGAAGCCCCACGGTGCCGCGCTGCGACGATCTCAGATGAGTGACTCTACACTATTGAAAGTCGCTATCAAGTAGGCTAATGTGATGCAGCACACACCTATGAACTGCGGAGTTCTAACCCTTGTTGACACTATTTTAATAAAAATAGTGCCCGACGACACCCCCTCGCGCTCCGCTCGGCACTCAGGATTTAGGGGTGGGAAGAGGGCCGATGAAAGCGGTAGCTGGTACGCGATGACCTGTGTCATAGGTTTGCTACACGGACCGCAGCTCACGCCGGTATGACGACGACGGAGCTTGATGGCATCACCGCCATCCGGAACTGGTCCGTCGGGTACGTCAAACGTCACCCGGTCGCCTCGCTGACGACGGTAGGTGAACAGTTCGTGCTGGGTGTGCGAACCGTTCAATATTTCTTCTACGACCTGGTGACCGGGCGATTCCAGTGGCAGGAGTTCGTCCGGCAGGGCGCGTTCATGGCCGGCACCGCCGTGCTGCCGACGATCCTGGTGTCGCTGCCGATCAGCGTCACCCTGTCCATCCAGTTCGCGTTGCTGGCCGGCCAGGTCGGCGCCACGTCGCTGGCCGGGGCGGCCAGCGGGCTCGCGGTCATCCGGCAGGGGGCCTCGCTGGTGGCCGCGGTCCTCATGGCCTCGGCGGTCGGGTCGGCCATCACCGCCGACCTGGGTTCGCGGACGATGCGCGAAGAGACCGACGCGATGGAGGTGATGGGCGTCTCGGTGATCCGCCGCCTGGTCGTCCCCCGCTTCGCCGCCGCGGTGATGATCGGCGTGGCCCTCACCGGCGTGGTGTGCTTCGCCGGGTTCTTCGCGAGCTACATGTTCAACGTGTACTTCCAGAACGGGGCGCCCGGCAGCTTCGTGTCGACGTTCGCATCGTTCGCGACCACCGGCGACATGATCTTGGCGCTGATCAAGGCGATCGTGTTCGGCGCCATTGTGGCGATCGTGTCGAGCCAGAAAGGCTTGTCCACCAAGGGCGGACCAACCGGCGTCGCGAACTCGGTGAATGCCGCTGTGGTCGAGGCGATCCTGCTGTTGATGATCGTCAACGTCGCCATCAGCCAGCTCTACATCATGTTGTCGCCCAGGACGGGGCTCTGACGTGACGGCCTCGGCTTATCAGCCTTTTGCACCGATTTCGGTGCCGCTCGTCCGCCTCTACCGCCGGGGCAGGGCGCCGATCGTCCGGCTCGGCCACCTGCTCGTCTTCTTCGTCCGGGCGATGGTCGCCGTGCCACTGGCCTTACGTCAGTACAGCGCCGAGTTCCTGCGGCTGCTGTCGAACATCACGTGGGGCAACGGCTCGATCGTGGTGGGTGGGGGAACCGCCGGTGTGGCCGTCGTGCTCGGCATGACCGTCGGCGCCCTCGTTGGCATCGAGGGTTACAACTTCCTGGACCTGCTGGGCCTGGGGCCGGCCACCGGGTTCGTGTCGTCGTTGGTCAACACCCGCGAGCTGGCTCCCCTGATGGCGTCGCTCGCGTTCGCCATGCAGGGCGGCTGCCGCTTCACCGCCCAGCTGGGATCCATGCGCATCGCCGAGGAGATCGACGCGATGGAATCGATTGCCATCCGCCCGATCCCGTACCTGGTGACCACTCGGCTGATCGCGTCGGTGGTGGCGATCGTCCCGCTGTATGCCGCCTGCCTGGCGATCGGATACTTGAGCACGCAGGTGGTGGTCGGCATCGGCAGCGGCGGCTCGACCGGCTCCTATCTGCACTACTTCACGCTGATGCTGGCCGGTCAGGACATCGTCTATTCGTTGATCAAGGCCGTCATCTTCGTGTGGATCGCGTCCACGATCCAGTGCTACTACGGGTATTACGCCAGCGGCGGGCCCGAGGGCGTCGGCGTCGCCGCGGGGCACGGCATGCGGGCCAGCATCACCGTCGTGATCATCGTGAACATGCTGCTCACCATGGCGCTGTGGGGCGTCGACTCCGGCGCAAGGTTCGGCGGGTAGGCCGGTAGGAACATGCCCAATTCCTTCGAGCTGGACGGCCGCGGCCCGTCGGACCGGCAGCTGTTCGGCATCGGCATTGCGGTCCTGGTGGTCAGCGCCCTGGTCACCACCGCGATGTTGGTCAAATCGACTGGGCGACTGAACGATTACGTGCGGGTGGTGGCCGACCTGATCAACGTGGGCGATGGCCTTCCGCAGAAGTCCGACGTCAAATATCACGGCGTGCTCGTCGGCATGGTCAACGACGTCGTGCCCGCCGCCCACGGCAAGCCCAACTATGTCCACATCGACCTCAAAGAGGACTACGCCAAGTCGATTCCGGCCAACGTGACCGCACGAGTGGTGCCCAGTAACGTCTTCGCCGTCTCGTCGGTGCAACTGGTGGGCAACGGCCCCGGCGTGAAAATCCGCAACGGTGCCCACATCCTGGAGGACAAGCGGCTGCCGACCGTCCTGTTCCAGACGGCGGTCAGCAAGCTGCGTGACCTGCTCGCCGCGGCGGGACGTGGCCGCGACGACAGGTCGGTGGGAATCCTGGCCGCGCTCGGTGCGGCCACCGACCACCGCCGCGTGAGCCTGCTGAACGCCGGCGCGCAATTGAATCGCCTCCTCGATCAACTCAATTCGATCGTCAGCACCGATGCCGGCCCCTCCACGGTGTCGGCACTGCTGGACGCGACGACCGGGCTTGCGCAAACGGCGCCCGACCTTCTCGATGCCTTGCATCAGGCCGTCGAGCCGATGCGGACCTTCGCCGAGACCCGCGGGCAGTTGGCCTCGCTGCTGTCGGGCGCCGACTACACCGTCGGCACGACGCGCCAATCCTTCGGCAACCACATCGACCAACTCATCAAGATCACCACCGATTTCACGCCGGTGCTCGGCATCCTGGCGCAGAAGTCGAACAACTTCGTGCCCGCCGTCGCGAAGCTGGACAACCTGGCCAACCAGTTCATGGAACAGGTGTGGAACCCCCGGACCAACCTGGGCAACATGCGCGCGATGCTCACATTCACGCCCAGTTCCACCTATACACGCGCCGACTGTCCGCACTACGGCGAGCTCAAAGGGCCCAGTTGCTTTACCGCGCCGCTGATTCCGGTACGCCCCGATCTGCCCGAGGTGCTGCTGCCGCAGAACTATCAGCCGCCCAGGGATCTGGCACCGCCGCCCGGCACGCTGATCGGGCCGGACGGAAACCTCGTCGCGGTGGGCCCCCCGCTGATCAACCCCACTCCCAACCTGACTGATCCCAATCCCCCACTGGCCCCGGGGATTACGCCGTCGCCACCGGTGCCCGGCAGCGCGAATCCCGACAACCCTTCGCCCGGGGCGCCGGCGACACCACAAGAGCACGAGCCGTGGGTCGCGCCGGTGGCACCCAAGGCGCCGTGGATTCCGCAAGCGTCTTTCGGGGGCAACGTGGGACCCGTTGGCAGCCAGTATGAACGAAACATTCTGGGCGTGATCACCGGTGCGCCCGCCACCGACGCCACCGATCTGCTGCTGGGCCCGGTGGCCCGCGGTACCACGGTGTCACTGGCTCATCCACCCGGGGAGGCCAAATGAAATTTCGCGGCCCGCTCATCGCGCTGACCCTGTTCATGATCGTCTCGTTGACGCTGACCTGGCTGGTGTATGTGAGCCTGCGGCGGGACGTGGCCGGTGACACCGCCAGGTACTCGGCGATGTTCACCGACGTGTACGGGCTTCGCGAGGGCGACGGTGTCCGGATGGCCGGGGTGCGCGTGGGCCGGGTAGAAAAGGTGGAACTCGACGGGAAATTGGCGAAGGTCTCGTTCGTCGTGCAATCCGAACAGCGGCTGTTCGGAAACACCCTTGCGTCGGTGACCTACCAGAACATCGTCGGGCAGCGATATCTCGGGCTGTCCCTGGGCAAGGAAGGCAGTCCGCAGCTGCTCCCCCCGGGCAGCACCATTCCGCTGGAACGCACCGTGCCCTCGTTCGACGTGACCACGCTGCTCAACGGTTACGAACCGCTGTTCAGCCTGCTGAACCCGCATGACGCCGACAACCTCACCAAGGGCATCATCCAGTCGCTGCAGGGCGACACGTCGTCGCTCACCACGCTCGTCGGCCAAACCTCCACGCTCACCGAAACATTCGCAGGCCGCGATCAGGCCCTCGGCAGCGTGATCACCAACCTCAACAAGGTGGTCGGCAACCTGGCCCAGCAGAACGACAATCTCGACGGGGTCATCACGCAGACGCGCAGCGTCGTCGGTGAGCTCGATCGACGCCGCCCGGACCTGGTCGCCTCGGTGGGCTCGCTGGCCCGGGTGACCAACCGACTGTCGGCCTCGGCGACCGACGTGTACCCGGCACTGCGCGAATTAATCGATCGTCAGCCCGGTGTCACCAAGCACATCATGGATGTGGAACCGCAGGTGGCCTTCTTCGGCGACAACATTCCGCTACTGCTGAAAGGCCTTACCCGGGTGGGTAATCAGGGCGCCTACGGCAACGCCTACGTGTGCGACGTGAACTTCATGGGGTTCTTCCCCGGGCTCAACGATGTGGTGCCGATCATCATCAACGCCGCCACACCGGGCAACCGGGCGTGGCACACCCCGCGCTGCAGGAGCACGGTCGATGGATGACGCGTGGGTACGGCGGCGGCTATCGCAAATGGGGAAGCGTCCGCTGGAAAGCTACAACAAGACCTGGCTCGGCTTCATCGCCGTCGCGGTGGTCGCGGTAATGATCGGCGTCATGCTGCTGGTGCACGCGATCGGCGCCGGTTATCGGCATTACACCGCGGAGTTCTTGCAGGCGGCCTCGCTGCGGGCGGGCAACCCGATCGTGGTCGCGGGCATCACGGTGGGCAACGTCACCAGCATGAAACTCGTCGGCGACCATGTCGAGGCGGGCTTGAAGGTGCGCGACGACATCAAGCTGGGCAGGGACTCCCGGGCGCAGATTAGGGTCACCACCATCCTGGGTTCGCGCTACCTCGCGCTGGACCCCAACGGGCCGGCGCGTCTGCCCAACAACACCTTTAACCTCGCGCACACCGAGGTGCCCTACGACCTGCAGGCCGCGCTGCAGGACGCCACCACCACTTTCGAGCAGGTCGACTCCGACAGGTTTGCGCAGTCGCTGGCGGTGCTGGGCAAGCAGCTCGAGGGCCTGCCCGCCGTTGTGCCGCAGGCGATCACGAACATCAACTCGTTGTCGTCGATCATCGCCGTACGGCGCGACCAGCTGGGACAGCTGCTCCGCAGCACCGAGCAGGTCACGAACACGCTGCGGCGCCAGCAGGCCGGCATCGGTGCTCTGGTCGACCAGGGGCAAGACTTGTTGGGCCAATTTGTCGCGCGACGCGCCGTTTTCCACGCGATGATGCAGTCCCTGTCCAGCCTCGTCGACACCATGAGCCAGGTGGTGGTCAACGACCGCTCGGGCCTGGACGCTCTGATCAAAGACATGCGCGACTTCACCAACCTGATGTCCCAACACGACGACCTGCTGCACAGCATGCTGCAGACCAGCCCTATCTTCTTTCGCGAGGCCGCCAACCTGACCGGTGACGGCAACGCGATCAACTTCAACGCCCCCAACGTCCCGCTGATCGACTCGTGGATGTGTGCAATCAGCGGCCGCGCCAAGCAGTTCGGCATGATCCAGTACTTCAAGGACTGCAAGTGAGGGGGCTCGGCGCCAGGACGCTGGCCACCGTCGCCGCGGTCGCGGTCATCGCCGCGGCGATCGGAATCGGTTGGTGGTCCCTGAGTTCAGACGAGGACACGATCACGGTGACCGCCCAATTCGACAGCGCCTCAGGCCTCTACGAGGGCAACGAGGTCGCGGTGCTGGGCATGCCGGTGGGCAAGATCACCAGGATCACCGCCAAGGGCGGCTACGTCGAGGTCGAGTTCACCATCGACCGTCACGTCACAGTGCCCGCCACCGCGCAGGCCGTCACGGTGTCGACCTCCATCCTCACCGACCGGCAGATCGAGCTCACGCCGCCTTATCACGGCGGGCCGACCCTGGAGAACCACGACACCATCGGCCTGCCCCGGACCAAGACGCCCGTCGAATTCAGCAGCGTCCTGAACGTTTTGGACAAGGTGACCAAGTCGCTGGAGGGTGACGGCCACGGCGGCGGACCGATCGCCAACGTGCTCAACGGCGGGACCGAGGTGGTCAAGGGGAACGGCGAAAAGATCAAGGCGGCCCTCGGCGAGCTGTCCAAGGCGCTGCGGATGTCCAGCGACGGCGGCGCGGCCACCCGCGAGCAGATCACCACGATCGTCAAAAACATCAGCACGCTGTTCGACGCGGTGGCCGCCAACGACACGAAACTGCGCGAATTCGCCTCCACCGTCCACCAAGTCAGCCAGATCATGGCCGACGAGGACCTCGGCAGCGGCAGCACCGGACACAAACTCGACCAGCTGATCCAGCGGGCCGGCGACCTGCTCGACGAAAATCGGAACAACGTCAAACAGGCCGTCCTGCACGGCAACGACACGCTGAAGACGGTGACCGACCAGCGACGCGACCTGGCCGAGCTGCTGGACCTGGCTCCCCTGGTGGCCGACAACGCCTACAACATGATCGACCGGGCGAACGGCAGCGTGCGGGCCCGCTTCCTCACGGATCGGTTGCTCTTCGACAGCCAGTACACCAAAGAGATCTGCAACCTGATGGGCCTTAGGCAATTGGGCTGCAGCACGGGGACGATCCAGGACTTCGGTCCCGATTTCGGATTGACGTATGTGCTCGACGGCATGGCCGCCATGGGGCAGAAATGATGACGATGGGCGCGCGGGGCATGCTGACGGTGGTGGCCGCGGTGATGGTCACCGCGGGATGCGCCACGAACGGCCTTGCCAGCCTGCCCCTTCCGGCGCCGGGGCTGGGCTCGGGCGGGTATTCGCTCAACGCGGTGTTCTCCAATGCACTCAACCTTCCGATGAACGCCAAGGTCAAGCTCGCCGGCGCCGACGTCGGGCAACTCGAATCGATGGTCGCGCGTAACTACACCGCGGTGACCCGGCTGCGCATCCGGGACGGCGTGCAACTGCCGCGGGGCAGCACGGCCGAATTGCGGACCGCGTCACCGCTGGGGGACGTGTTCGTCGCGCTCAAGCCACCGGCTGATGATCCCGCGGACACGCCGCTGCTGCGCAACGGCGACACCATCGGCCTGGATTCGACCGCGGCCGCCGCGACCGTCGAATCGGTGCTGAGCTCGGCGGCGATTCTGGTGAACGGCGGGGCGGTTCGCAACTTCACCAAGATCATCAACGGTTTCGGCAAGGCGACCGGCGACCAGGGCCAGGCGTTCGGAGACATGATCCGCAAGTCCAACGAGCTACTCGGAACGCTGGATGCCCGGTCGGACCAGATCTCGCGCGCGTTGACTCAATTGTCGCACCTGGCAGACCAACTCGATGCCAAGAACCAGACCATCCGCGACCTGATGGCGACCGCCCGTCCCGCCACTTCGGCCCTGGCCGACAACACCGGTCAGCTGTCCAACTTGGCCGTACAGGTGGGTGACACCTCCCGGTTGCTCGCCAGGTTCCCGTCGATCGGCGGGACCGACACCAGCGGCCGCAGCATGATCCGCGACCTGAACACGATCGCCGGCGCCGCCAACGACGTTGCCATGAACCCCGATACCAGCTGGATGTCGATCAACCGGCTGATCCCCGCCCTGGTCAAATCGACTGCCGGGAATTCGATTTCGGTGAATGTGGGCGTGGACAAGATCATGCTGGGGTCGCTGCCCGATATCGGATTCCCCGGTGACATCGGCCTGCACGGACCGCACCACTACAACGTGAACCTGCTCGTTGGCACCCTGAAGTACACGCTGTGGCGGCTGCAGGAACGCATCGTCGGTCGGGGGCCGAACTCGCCACAGGTTCCGGTCATCCCGGACCCGAACATCCCGGGCCAGATCGACGTGGCGCCCGGGCCTCCGCCGACACCGGCACCGCCGGCACCCGGGGCGCCGCCACCGCCAGGACCGCAACCATGATGCGCGCCGTCACCAACTTCGCCAATGTCGTTGTCCGCGCGGTGCGCACCGGCCATCGGCAACAGGTCTGGCTGTCGGTGGCCGGCCTGGTGCTCATCCTGGTCGTGGCGACCGCCTATCTGCTCATCGGCGCGTTGCGGGTGAAGCCCTTCGCCTCGTCCTACCGGGTTACCGTGCAACTTACGGAATCCGGTGGCCTGCTGCCCAATCAGGACGTCGCGCTGCGCGGGGTGCGCATCGGCCGGGTCGAGTCGTTGCAGATCACCGACAACGGGGTGAACGCCGTCGCCAGCATTACCTCGAAGGTGCGGATCCCGGCGAACAGCGTCGTGCACGTGTCGGCGCTCTCGCCGGCCGGTGAGCAGTACATCAACTTCGAAGCCGCGTCCGACGCCGGCCCGTATCTGCACGACGGCAGCCTGATCGCCCTGGACCACACCACCGTCCCGGTCAGCTTGGCGCAGTTGCTCGGCGACGCCGACGGACTGCTGGCCCAGGTGGACCCGCGCAAGATCGAATTGATCAAGAAGGAGTTGAGCCTGAGCAAGGAGGGCCCGGCGAAGCTGACCGCGATCGTCGACGGCGGCACGTTCCTGCTTTCGACGCTCGATTCGGTGCTGCCCCAGACCACCAGCATCATCAAGACCAGCCGCGTCGTGCTCACCCTGGCCGGCGACAAGAACAGCGGATTGGGCGCCACCGCAACCGAACTCAACCAGACGCTGACCGGCGTGACCAGGATGCAGGCCGGCTACCGCCGGTTGACTCAGCAGGCGCCGCGCGCCCTTTCGGCCGTCGACAATCTGTTCGCGGACAACGCCGACACCATGGTGCAGCTGCTGGGCAGCATGGCCACCATGTCGCAGCTGTTCTATCTGCGGGTTCCGGCGCTCAACGCGCTATTCCCCGACTACCGCGGGTCGGTACTGGACGCGGTGACGAGCGCATTCCACGACGGCGGAGTCTGGGCCACGGCCGACCTCTACCCCCGCTACGTGTGCGACTACGGGACACCGTCGCACGCGCCGTCCGCCGCCGACTACTACGAGCCGTTCATGTACACCTACTGCCGCGACGACGACCCGGCAGTCTCCATCCGCGGCGCCAAGAACGCGCCACGGCCGGGTGGCGACGACACCGCCGGCCCGCCACCGGGCGCGAACCTGGGCCGGCGAACCGATCCGACCCCGCGGGGCCGCTACACCATTCCCACCCCCTACGGCGGTCCGCAACTGCCGATCGAACCACCGCACTGAGCGTTGAATCCATCGACCTTTAGGAGATGATCGTGGTCGTGACTACCAAGAAGAACCCGAAAGCCGTCGCGGAATCCGACGCCGACACCGAATCGGGTGCCGAAACGCCGGACGTCGCAGGCGAAGACGCCGAGGAGAAGCGCACCGACGAGGCCGACGCCGCCGACGTGGCTGACGACGAGGCGGGCGAGGACGCGGACGAAGATGGCGGCGCACTGCTCAAACGCAAGCGTCCGGAGACCGAGCGCGCCAAGCGGCCCTGGCGCCGGTATCTGCGCCGCAGCGTCCTGCCGGCGTTACTCATTGCCGCGCTTGCCTTTTCGGGATTCCTCGGGTGGCGACAGTGGCAGGACCATCAGTTGAAGGTCGCGGGTGAACAGGCCCAACAGGCGGCCATCGCCTACGCGCAGGTGCTCACGAGCATCGACTCGAACAAGGTCGACGAAAACTTCAAGCAGGTGCTCGACGGCGCGACCGGCGAATTCAAGGACATGTACACCCAGTCCAGCGTCAAGCTGCGGCAGCTGCTGATCGACAACAAGGCGACCGCGCACGGCGTGGTGGTCGACTCGGCCATTCAGTCCGAATCCACCGACAGGGTCGTCGTGCTGCTCTTCATCGACCAATCCGTCACCAACACGGCCGCGCCCGACCCGCGCGTCGACCGCAGCAGGATCAAGATGACCATGGAGAAGGTCGACGGTCGCTGGCGGGCGAGCAAAGTCCAACTCCTCTGAGCCGAGCAAATCCGTTCATGCTCAAGAGACTGTCGGCGGCGCTCGTAATGGTCGCGGCCGCAACGATTCCCAGCGCCGCCACCACGCACGCGTCGGCGCCGTCATTCTGCGGCGAGCTCGGCGGTGACTGGGACGGCCAGTACTGCCACACCTCGGTGACGTCGGAACGCAACGCCGTGCGCGACATCAAGGTCGCCGTGCCCGACGACCTCGTCGACAATCCGACCACCGGCCCGGCGATCCGGGACTACCTGCACACGCTGGTCAACAACTGGAAGATCGCCAACGGCAGCATGGCCGCCGATAGCTACGGAGAGGAGAATTTCGAGGTCTACCGGCACGGCAATCTGCTCAGCGCGGTGTTCCACGAGGACTATCACGCCGACGGGCCCAAGCCCAACAACGCCTACCGGACGTTCACCTTCGACATGGCGGCCGGCAGGCGGGTGCAGCTGGCGGACCTGACGACGTCGAATCCGCTGACCGCCATTCCCCCACTGGCCCAACCGTTTATCGAAACCGCGCTGAACCAGGCGCCGCCGCCGCACGACCCGGGAACCTACCCGTTCATCGTCGACCGCTGGACTCCGGACAAGGTCTACTCGGGCGCGTACAAGGCGTGGGCGCTGACGCCCGACGAGTTGATCATCTACATGCCTGACTATCCGGTGGGCCACGACGAGCCGGTCAACTTCTCCACGGGCCTGCCGCAGTGGTTCATGGACGGCGGCACCGTGCAGGCGCACATCCCGCTGTCCGCGCTGAGCCCGGTGATGCGCGTCTAGTGCCCGCAGCGGTCGACCAATCGACTTTCGAGCCCTTTCCACGCTACCGTTACCGGAGCATCGGCTCCGCATGTGGCGGAGTCGTTTTCACCCCGCGACTGCCACACCGCCTTCGAGTAGTGAACGCCACATGAGCGCCTGTGTAAATCGGCCCATGGCGGGTACGTTCCCGAAGTGCGCCGACCTCTTCGCTGTCTGAACAGTTCCCGTATCCACCCCGTCATGACGCCATTGCAAACAATCTGATGGCGCGACCAAAACCGGTGCCCGAGGAGTTGCGCCAGCTGGCCGTCGCCCACGGGGTGGCCACCTTCTACCGGAATGAACGACGTGAACCGGTTGAGGTCGACGCGGACGTGGTGATCAGAGTGCTCGCGCTGCTCGAGGTCGATGCGGGCAGCGAGGCCGACCGGCGTCGTGAATTGGGGAAGCTGGCCGAACGCAGGCGCGCCGGGGCCTTGGCGCCGACGGTCGCCGTGCGGGCAGACGGCCGGCCGCGCGCCTTTCCGGGAGCGGTAGCGCTGGTCGGCGAGGACGGCGACCAGATCGACGTGCGCGAGGAGCTGCCCGGCGATCTGTCGCCGGGCTGGTACCGGCTGCACACCAGGGATGGCCAGCAAGTCACCTTGGTAGCGGCCCCGCCGCGCGTGCCCCAACCACCGGTTACCTGGGGATGGATGCTGCAGCTGTATGCGCTGCGCTCGGACCGTTCATGGGGCATCGGTGATCTGGGTGACCTGCGCGATTTCATCCGCTGGACCGCAGCGGCGCATGGCGCGGGCGCGGTACTGCTCAACCCGCTGAATGCGCCCGGGCCCACGCATCCCGTTCAACCGTCCCCCTACACCCCGTCCAGTCGACGATTCGCCAACCCGCTGGCGATGCGCATCGAGGACCTCGACGCTTACCGTCGAGCCGACCCGCAAACCCGCGCCGAAGTCGATGCGCTGCGCGTCTCGTCCCGCACCGAGCGGATCGACCATGACCTGGCCTGGGCCGCGAAACGCGCTGCGCTCGAGATGCTTTGGCGCACGGAGAACCGACCTTGCCCACTGGACGACTCACCCTCATCCAGGGCGCTGCGCGACTGGGCCACTTACTGTGCGCTGGCCGAGCGACACGGCGGCCGCTGGCCGCAGTGGCCCGAACCCCTGCGTAACGTCGATGGGCCGGAAGTCACCGCGGCTCGTCAGGAACTGGCGCCCAGGATCGCCTTTCATGCCTGGGTGCAGCAACGCTGCGCCGAACAGCTCGGCGAGGTTCGGAACGCCGCGCGAGAAGCCGGGATGGCGCTGGGCGTCATACACGACCTCCCGGTCGGGGTCGACTCGGACGGCGCCGACGCGTGGGCCCTGGCGGACATGCTGGCCACCGGAGTTCACGTCGGTGCTCCCCCAGACAATTTCACCCCCCGCGGCCAGGACTGGGGGCTGCCGCCCTGGCGGCCGGACCGGCTCGCCGCCACCGGATACGCCCCGCTGCGAGACATGCTGCGAGCCATACTGGTCCACGCCGACGGCCTGCGGATTGACCACGTCGCGGGCCTGTGGCGGCTGTGGTGGATACCGCCGGGCGAGTCTGCCGACCGGGGTACCTACGTCCACTACGACGCCGACACCATGCTCGCCGTGCTCGCGCTGGAAGCGCAGCGAGCCGGAGCGATCGTGGTGGGTGAGGACCTAGGCACTGTCGAGCCGGAAGTCACCGAAGCATTAGGCGGCAAGGGAATGCTCGGATGCGCGGTGTCCTGGTTCACCCGCGACGAGTCCGCGCCAGAACAACCGTTGCTCCCCTCGTCGCGGTGGCCCCAGCGCGCGGCTGCCAGCCTCTCTACACACGATCTGCCCACTGCGGCCGGATTCTTTCGAGGAGAACACGTACGGGTGCGCGCGGAGCTCGGCCTGCTCGACGACGTGCCGGCCGAACAGGCCTCGGCCGACAAGGAAAAAGCCGAGTGGCTGGCCGTACTGCGTTCCGAAGGGGTGCTGCCGACCGACCCGGACGAGAACGACATCATCGTCGCCATGCACCGCTTCTTGGCGGCGACCCCGAGCAGGTTGAAGTTGATCTCGCCGTACGACGTCGTCGCCGAGCCGCGACAACCGAATTTGCCTGGAACCATTGACGAATACCCGAATTGGCGCTTGCCGCTCCCGGAGACATTCGAGCAGCTGCGCGTCGATCCGCGAGTCGCCGAGATCGCCGCCGTTTTTCAGGCCGCCGCCGAGAGCTGACCCGCGGTGCGGGTCAGTTGGCCCGTCGGCGACGCAGGTCGATGGAGATCACGTCGGCGATTTCCCGGCTTTCCGCCCGCTGGGCGTGCTGGTCGGTGGCGGTGCTGCGGCTGCGGGCCGAGAAATGGACGCTTGCCGCCAGATCGCTGTATTCCCAGGCTAAGTCGCTGACTTCGCGCCTGGTGCGGCCAAGCGCGGTACCCAGCGCTCCGACGATGCGCCGAACATGCAGGACCGTGGTATTGACGACCTCGACGGCGATGTCGGCAATGCGGTTCAACTCTCGCTGCAGCATGAACATCCCTCCCCCTGGCTCGGCACGACCAGATCAATCCTCCGGGTTGTAGCCGAGGTTGGGGGCGAGCCAGCGCTCGGCTTCCTGCAGGGTCCAGCCCTTGCGCTTCGCGTAGTCGGCGACCTGGTCCTGGGCCAGCCGGCCGACCACGAAGTACTGGGACTGCGGGTGCGAGAAATACCAGCCGCTGACGGCGGCGCCGGGCCACATCGCCATCGACTCGGTCAGCTCGATGCCGGTCCGCTTCTGGACGTCCAGCAACTTCCAGAGCGTCGCCTTCTCGGTGTGCTCCGGGCAGGCCGGGTAGCCGGGGGCGGGGCGGATTCCCCGATACTTCTCGTCGATGAGCGCCTCGTTGTCGAGCTGCTCGTCCGGCTGGAATCCCCAGAACTCCTTGCGGACCCGTTGGTGCATCCGTTCGGCGAAGGCCTCTGCCAGCCGGTCGGCGACCGACTCCAGCAGGATCGCGCTGTAGTCGTCGAGGGCTTCCTTGAACTCCGCGATCTTTTCCTGGCTACCGAGCCCCGACGTGACGGCGAAGGCGCCGACGTAGTCGGCCAGACCGGTGTCTTTGGGTGCGACGAAGTCGCTCAGCGAGCGATTCGGGATGCCGTCCCGGTGCTCGCCCTGCTGGCGCAGGTTGTGCAGCGTGGTCAGCACCTCGCTGCGGCTGTCGTCGGTGTAGATCTCGATGTCTTCAGAACCCGAGCCGACGGCGTTGGCCGGGAAGAATCCGATCACCCCGTTGGCCATCAGCCACTTCTCCTTGATCAGGGTGTCAAGCATCTGCTGGGCGTCGTCGTACAGCTTGCGGGCGGCCTCGCCCGAGGCGGGGGTGTTGAGGATGTCGGGGAAGCGGCCCTTCATCTCCCAGGCGTTGAAGAACGGCTGCCAGTCGATGTACTCGCGCAACTCGGCGAGGTCGTAGTCGAGGAACTCCCGCACACCGAGGCCCTGGGCGGGCACCGGCGGCGTGTAGCCGTCCCACTCGATCGGCGTCCGGTTCGCGCGGGCCTTTTCGAGCGTCAGCATCGGCCGCTCGTTCTTTTGCGAGTGCCGTTCCCGCAGGGATGCGTAGTCCTTTTCGGTGGCCTCCAGCAGGGCCGGCCGCTGCTTGTCGTCGAGCAGCGCGGCGGCCACCGGCACCGAGCGGGACGCGTCCTTGACCCACACCACCGGGCCCGAGCGACGCGGCGAAATCTTCACGGCTGTGTGCGCGCGCGAAGTGGTCGCGCCACCGATCAGCAGCGGAATTTCCAGACCCTCGCGTTCCATCTCGACGGCAAAGTTGGCCATCTCGTCCAGCGACGGGGTGATCAGGCCAGACAGCCCGATGATGTCGGCGTCGTGCTCCTTGGCCGCGTCCAAGATCTTCTGCGCGGGCACCATCACACCGAGGTCGATCACCTCGAAGTTGTTGCACTGCAGAACAACTCCGACGATGTTCTTGCCGATGTCGTGAACGTCACCCTTCACGGTCGCCATCACGATCGTGCCGTTGGTGTCCTTCCCGGCGGCCGCACCGGACTCTTGCTTCTCCGCCTCGATGTAGGGCAGCAGGTACGCGACGGCCTTCTTCATCACCCGGGCCGACTTCACGACCTGGGGCAGGAACATCTTGCCCGAGCCGAACAGGTCACCGACGACGTTCATGCCGTCCATCAGCGGACCCTCGATCACCTCGATCGGGCGACCACCCGCCTCGGCGATCTCGGCACGCAACTCCTCGGTGTCTTCATCGACGTGCGCGTCGATTCCCTTGACCAGCGCGTGCGTGATCCGCTCCCGGACCGGGAGCCCGCGCCACTCGGCAGCCTTCGGATCCTCGGTTTTATCCGACTTGTTGAACCGCTCCGCGATCTCCAGCAGCCGCTCGGCCGCATCCTCGCGACGGTTCAGGACGACGTCCTCGATGCGGTCCCGCAGCTCGGGGTCGATCGAGTCGTACGGGACCAGCGCGCCGGCGTTGACGATGCCCATATCGAGGCCGGCCTTGATGGCGTGGTACAGGAACACCGCGTGGATCGCCTCGCGCACCGGGTTGTTGCCGCGAAACGAGAACGACACGTTGGAGATACCGCCGGAGATGTGCACCCCGGGAAGGTTCTCCTTGATCCAGGCGCAGGCCTCGATGAAGTCGATTCCGTAGGTCGCGTGCTCCTCGATACCGGTCGCCAGCGCGAAGCAGTTCGGGTCGAAGATGATGTCCTCGGGCGGGAAGCCGACCTCTTCGGTCAGGATCCGGTAGGCGCGTCCGCAGATCTCCTTGCGACGCTCCAGGTTGTCGGCCTGGCCCTGCTCGTCGAAGGCCATCACGACGACGGCGGCGCCGTACTTACGGCACAGCCGCGCCTCGCGGATGAACTTCTCCTCGCCCTCCTTCATGGAGATAGAGTTGACGATCGGCTTGCCCTGCACGTTCTTCAGGCCCGCCTCGATGACCTCCCACTTGGAGGAGTCGATCATCACCGGGACGCGGCTGATGTCGGGCTCGGCCGCGATCAGCTTGGTGAACCGGTCCATCGCGGCGACGCCGTCGATCATGCCCTCGTCCATGTTGATGTCGATGACCTGCGCACCGACCTCGACCTGCTGCAGCGCGACCGACAGCGCGGTGTCGTAGTCCTCGGCCTTGATCAAATTGCGGAACCGGGCGGAGCCGGTGATGTTGGTGCGCTCACCGATGTTCACGAACAGGGAATCTTCGGTGATGTTGAGCGGCTCCAGGCCCGACAGCCGGGTGGCCACCTCGATGTGCGGCAGCTCGCGCGGCGCTTTGCCCTCGACGACCTTGGCGATCTCGGCGATGTGCGGCGGCGCGGTCCCGCAGCAACCGCCGACCAGGTTGACCAGGCCGGCCTCGACGAAGTCGGCGATGTAGCCGGCCTGACGCTCCGGGGTCTCGTCGTACTCGCCGAACGCGTTGGGCAGGCCGGCGTTCGGGTAGCAGGAGACGAAGGTGTCCGCGATCCGCGACACCTCGGCGATGTAGGGCCGCATCTCCGGCGCGCCCAGCGCGCAGTTCAGGCCCACCGCGATCGGCCTCGCGTGCCGGATCGAGTTCCAGAACGCTTCGGTGACCTGACCGGACAGCGTCCGCCCGGACGCGTCGGTGATGGTGCCCGAGATGATCAACGGCCAGCGGCGTCCGCGCTCCTCGAACAGCGTCTCGACGGCGAACACCGCCGCCTTGGCGTTCAGCGAGTCGAAGATCGTCTCGATGATGAGGAGGTCGGCACCGCCGTCGACCAGGCCGTTGGCGGATTCGAGGTAGGCGGCGACCAGCTGGTCGTAGGAGACGTTGCGGGCGCCGGGGTCGTTGACGTCCGGCGAGATCGACGCGGTCCGCGTCGTCGGCCCGATCGCGCCGGCAACATAGCGGGGCTTTTCCGGGGTGCTGTACTCGTCGGCGGCCTTGCGGGCCAGGGCGGCGCCGGCGTAGTTCAGCTCGTAGGCCAGGTCCGCCATGTCGTAGTCGGAAAGCGAGATCGCGTTCGCGTTGAACGTGTTGGTCTCCAGGATGTCGGCGCCCGCCTCGAGGTACTCGCGGTGGATCCCCTCGATGATCTGCGGCTGCGTCAGCGTCAGCAGGTCGTTGTTGCCCTGAAGGGCGGTCGGCCATTCCGTGAACCGGTCGCCGCGGTAGCCGGCCTCGTCGGGCCGGTCGCGCTGGATCGCCGTGCCCATCGCGCCGTCGATCACCATGATCCGCTGGCGCAGAGCCGCCGTCAGTTCGTCGGTGCAGTCGGGGCGGATGTTCGGCGCGAAGGTGTTCGACTCCGAGGCGTTCTTCGAGGCGTTCACGTGAATTCCTTCCGTAGCGGAAGGCGTCCTTGACTCTGCCGAGCGTGGCGGATACCTGCCGGGACCCGTATCCGTTGCAACGCCTCTCGACCAGAAAAGTCTACGTCGTCACCCGATCGACGCCTGGACGCCCAACTCATCGCCGCTATCGACAGCTCGTGGAGTCTGCCGGCGACGTGATAGTTACCAAGGTTAACGACATCGGGGCCGAACCTATTTCGCCCCGACCGCGTCGACGCCTGTCGACCATGTCGGTGTCGCAGCGGCGTTCGTTAGCGACAGTCACGCCGTAAGGATAGTCGTGCTATGCAAAGCCCTCGGTTGAGCGTCAATCGACCGACAATCCTTGGCCACCGCGCCCCGAACATCGGGCCGCGAGGCCGTACGCTAATTCTGTGACCCCGCCCGACGGCCCTCCCTTTGGCGAAGCCGCATTGCCCGAACTGCACCACACCGTCGTCGTGGCTGCATTCGAGGGCTGGAACGACGCCGGCGACGCCGCCAGCGACGCACTCGAACACCTCGAGGCCATCTGGGAAGCGGACCCGATCTTGGAGATCGACGACGAGGCGTATTACGACTACCAGGTGAATCGCCCGGTGATCCGGCAGGTGGACGGGGTGACTCGGGAACTGGTGTGGCCGGCGATGCGCATCTCGCACTGCCGGCCCCCGGGCAGCGACCGCGATGTCGTCTTGATGCACGGGGTGGAACCCAACATGCGCTGGCGCACCTTCTGCGCGGAGCTGGTGGCCATCGCCGACAAGCTCAACGTCGACACCGTGGTGATCCTGGGCGCGCTGCTGGCCGACACCCCACACACCCGACCGGTCCCGGTTTCGGGGGCGGCCTACTCCCCCGAGTCGGCGAAACGCTTCGGCCTCGAGGAAAGCCGCTACGAGGGCCCGACCGGCATCGCCGGGGTCTTTCAGGACTCCTGCGTGGCCGCCGGGATCCCGGCGGTGACGTTCTGGGCGGCGGTGCCGCACTACGTCTCGCAGCCGCCGAACCCCAAGGCGACGGTGGCCCTGCTGCGCCGCGTCGAGGACGTCCTCGACATCGAGGTGCCGCTGGCCGACCTGCCGACGGACGCCGAGGACTGGGAACAGGCGGTCACCGAGATGACCGCCGAGGACGAGGACCTCGCCGAGTACGTGCTGTCGCTCGAGCAACGCGGCGACGCCGAGGTCGACATGAACGACGCGCTGGGCAAGATCGACGGCGACGCGCTGGCCGCCGAGTTCGAGCGCTATCTGCGCCGCCGTCGCCCCGGCTTCGGGCGCTAGCACAGGGTCCGCCACCGCCGAAGCTGACGCTCGCGGTCGGTGACGGCCGTCGCCGAATTTGCCGTCGGCCGACCAAGTACGGAAGCATCGCTTCGCGACCTACCGATTGGACGTTTCATGGCCGCGTTGCCTGGTGATGGCAACCCAACTCCCATAGCCGGGCCAGATCCTGCAGTCGGCGATTTCGGCGAAGACGCCGGCTACCGCAAGGGACTCAAGCCCCGGCAGGTGCAGATGATCGGCATCGGCGGCGCGATCGGCTCCGGGCTCTTCCTGGGCGCGGGCGGCCGGCTGGCCAAGGCGGGACCCGGGATGTTTTTGGTCTACGCCGTGTGCGGCGTCTTCGTGTTCCTGATTCTGCGAGCGCTGGGCGAGTTGGTCCTGCATCGCCCGTCGTCGGGCTCGTTCGTGTCGTATTCGCGGGAGTTCTTCGGCGAGAAGGCCGCCTACGCGATCGGCTGGATGTACTTCCTGGGCTGGTCGATGACGGCCATCGTCGACACCACCGCGATCGCGACCTACCTGCGACGGTGGACGGCCTTCGAATCGATCCCCCAGTGGGTGCTGGCGCTCCTCGCCCTGATCGTCGTGATGTCGATGAACCTGATCTCGGTGGAGTGGTTCGGTGAGCTGGAATTCTGGGCGGCGTTGGTCAAGGTTCTGGCGCTGGTCGCCTTCCTGGTGGTCGGGATCGTCTTCCTGGCGGGGCGGTATCGCATCGACGGCCACAGCACCGGACTGAGTCTGTGGACCGACCACGGCGGACCCTTTCCCTCCGGCGTGCTGGCAGTTCTGCTGACCACCTCGGGCGTGGTATTCGCCTACGCCGCCATCGAATTGGTGGGCACGGCCGCCGGCGAGACCGCCGAGCCGGAGAGGGTCATGCCGCGCGCGATCAATTCGGTGATCGCGCGCATCGCGATCTTTTACGTCGGGTCGGTGGTGCTGTTGGCGTTGCTGCTGCCCTACACGTCCTACAAGGCCACCGAAAGTCCTTTCGTCACTTTCTTTTCCAAGGTCGGCTTCCACGGCGCCGGAGACCTGATGAACATCGTGGTGCTCACCGCCGCCCTGTCGAGCCTCAACGCGGGCCTGTATTCCACCGGGCGGATCATGCACTCGATGGCGTCCAGCGGCAGCGGACCCCGGTTCGCGACCCGGATGTCCAAGAACGGGGTGCCCTTCGTCGGCATCGCGATGGCGGCCGCCATCTGCCTGCTCGGCATCGCCCTGAATGCCGTCAACCCGGGCGAAGCCTTCGAGATCGTGCTCAACATCGTGGCGCCGGGCATCATCGCGTGCTGGGCGACCATCGTGCTGTGTCAGCTGCGCTTCTACCGGCTGGCCAAGGCCGGGCTCATCGAACGGCCGCGGTTTCGGATGCCGTGGGCCCCGTATTCGGGGTACCTCACCCTGGCGTTCCTGGCCGGCGTCCTGGTCATGATGGCGTTCGACAAGGAGACCGGCACCTGGACCATCGCGACGGTGGTGTTCGTCGTCCCGGCGCTGAGCGCCGGATGGTTCCTGGTGCGCAATCGGGTGGCCGCCCTCGCGTCGGAGCGCGCGGCCAAGACCGGCTAGGACGTACCGAGGTCGCGGTTGTAGGCGCTGGTGGACCGTCCCAGCGCAGCGACTTGGGCGTCCAGCTGCGGCAGCAGCTCGGCGGTGGATTTATGCAGCGGCATCTCGCCCACCGGGCTGGACAGCACCGGCTTGACCCAACGGAACAGCGCCACCCAACGCGGGCAGTAGACGCGGGTGCGCCGGCGCTCGATGCCCTTGACGAAAGCGGCCGCGCACTTGTCGACGGTCGTCGTCTTGCTCAGCGGCCACGGGAAGCTGGCCAGCAACTGGTTGAACGCAGGCAGATCGGACTGGGTGTCGCGGACCAGCGCCGTGTCGATCCACGACATGTGCGCCGAGCCGACGGTGACGCCCTGGTGTGCCACCTCCAGCCGCAGCGCATTGGCCAGCAACTCGACGCCCGCCTTGGAGGCGTTGTACGGCGCCAGCCCGGGGCAGGCGGTGTAGGCGGCCAACGACGAGACGATGAGCACGTAGCCGCGGCGCTCGATCAGCGCGGGCAGCGTGGCGCGCACGGTGTGGAAGACGCCGAGCACGTTGATGTCGAGCACCCGCTTGAAGGCGTCGGGATCCACTTGCAGCACTGACCCGTAACTCGCGATGCCCGCGTTGGCCACCACCACGTCGATGCCGCCGAATCGCTCGACGGCACGGGCGGCGGCGGCCTCCATCGCGGACGGGTTTCGCACATCGGCGACGGCCGTCAACACCCGTTCCTCGCCGAGTTCGGCGGCTAGCGCCTTGAGGTCCGCCTCGTTGAGATCGGTCAGCACGAGCCTGGCACCCCTGGCGCTCAGCCGGCGAGCGGTCTCCGCCCCGATCCCCCGGGCACCGCCGGTGATGAAAACGACCTTGTCCTGCAGCGATGTCATGATCGCCAACGTACCTTGCGGGCAGCGGGTTCCGGGTCGTGCCACTCTTCGCCGAGTGAATCACGAGGTGGACGGATCGCCCCTGGGCGGCTGGCAGCGCAACCGCGAAATTAGCAGTTCCGAAAACACCGGCATTCACCCGCGCTCTTTGCTTAATTCCGAGCGATGGGTCGAGCAGGACTGCGGCAACCCGTCTCACTCTGAGGCGGGACTGACGTGCCTGCTTGATTGACGCCGAGTGAAGTTATTCGATACCACTACCCGAACCCGGCGCTCGCGCTACTCTATTTTGCTCGCGCCGTCCCCGGGAGCAGTAAACGCGACCATAAGCTCCGGACATGATACGTAAGCGCGCATGTCACGCCGCGACGCCAGATGGCAGTCGACGGCTTGGCCCCACCGCCGGCGACGTTGGTAGACGTTTGCGACGCAAGGCCGATCGTTACCCAAAAAAAGTCGCATTCGATGTGGACTAAGCCACCGGCGCACAGCGACATACCTAATTCCGCTATTACGAGCTGGACACCAAAACACGCGTCATTGCGTGCACCGAAGCTGTCGCGAGCCGCGGGTGCGCGACCGGGATCAACCGGCTTGGGTCTAGCCAATTGCACTTTTTAAAGGGAGGGATAATGCACCGAAAATCGAATCCACCCGATTTGCCATTGTGGAAGTTTGTGTCGCATGCCAGCTTGGGTGACCTTGACACCTATCTCTGGCACCGCCAGGGCAGCAACCTTTTCTGCTGGCGTCCAGTCGGAAAGTCTTGGGGCGCAACGAAAAAGAAGGACGACGCCGATTGACGGACGTAATCGAATTCGCCCGTCAAAAATAATGACACGGCGGAATCGAATCCGTTTCAGCAGCCCAGATAAACCACCGCAGGAACTTCTGCCCGCCTCGACTAGGCAAGCAGGAGTACCGATGAGCTTCAACCTGTTCCCGCGCGCCTGGACTACATCGGCCTGAACTGGATGCCGTTGAGGCACAGCGTTATTGCCGCCGTGATCGAATTCGCCGAGGAGATCCCGCGGACAGCGTCGACCAGGATCAAGACTTAAGCGTTCAAACGGGCGAACTGGCCTTGCCGGTACTGCTCGACGCACGTCGCCCGCCGAACCTTGCCACTTGTGGTGATAGGTATCGAACCGGGCGTCACCAGAACCAGATCCGCGACGCCGACGCCGTGCGAGTTGGAGACCGCCGAGGTGACTTCGCGCTCGACGACGGCGAACTTGTCCGTCCCATCTTCGTGGGATGCGCCATTTTTCTTGACTTCGATGATGACGACAAGCCTTTCCGTGCCCCCATGCGGAACCGCTATCGCTGCGCACCTACCCCTGGTGATCTCCTGGACCGTCGCTTCGATGTCGTCGGGTGAGTGGTTACGCCCGTAGACGATCAACAGATCCTTGATGCGGCCGATGATGAACAGCTCGCCTTCGAAGAAGAATCCCGAATCGCCGGTTCGCAGCCACGGCGCTTCGGGTGTGCCGCCCGACGGAGCGACAAGCCGATCGCCGAACGTGCGTTCGGTCTCTTGGGGCTTTTGCCAGTAGCCCATGGCGACGTTGTCACCGTGCACCCAGATCTCACCGACGCTTCCCTGCGGGCACTCGATTTTGGTGTCGGGGTCGACGATGCGGATCACCGGTGACCGTGGCGCCCCGTAGCTGACCAACGGTGTGCCGGCTGGGCTTTCGCAGCGCTCCGCGGTGCCGGTGGTCAGCTTCTCGGATTCGAAGTGGACGATTTTGGGCGGTTGCGCCGGTGTACGGGTCAACGCGTACACCGTTGCCTCTGCGAGGCCATAGCCTGGCCGCACCGCGCTGTCGGGCAAATTGCAGCGCGCGAACCGGTCGGTGAAGCGCCGCATCGTCGCAGGATGCACCCGTTCGCTACCGCTGAGGATGAACAGCACGTCCCCCAGATCCAGTCCGGCCATGTCCTCGTCTGATGTCTTGCGTGCCGCCAATTCGAAGGCGAAGTTCGGCGCCGCCGAAATTGCGTGACTTTCCTTGGCCAGCAATTGCATCCACCGGGCCGGTCGCTGCAGGAACGACACCGGACTCGTCAGCACAGTGCGAAATCCGCCCAGAATCGGTATGCACACTCCCAGTACCAAACCCATATCGTGGTAAAACGGCAGCCACGACACTATGTTCGTGTCTGGTGGAGCGACGCCTCCGTACTCCACACAAAAGTCGGCTATCATCTGGCCGAAATTGGCCAGCAGGTTTCTGTGCGAGACCATGACCCCGGCCGGCTGGCGGGTCGACCCGGACGTGTACTGCAGATAGGCCAGCTCTGGGTGATTCTCGTTCCCGGCGCCGGATCCGGTCCGGGCGTCCAGGTCGAGCAGGTCCACCTCCACGACCGATCGAACGGGTGCGCCAGATTCCGACTTGACGTACTCGGCAACGGTTCCCGCGGCAGGGGACGTGGTCAGAACGACGGTCGGCGACGCGTCGCGCAGCACCGAACTGACGCGCTCGTCGCTGACGCCACCTAGCGGGACCGAAAGCGGAACCGCAACCTGCCCCGCCTGCAAGGCGCCGAGGAACGCCACGATGTAATCCAACCCCTGCGGGGCCATGATCACGGCGCGGTCGCCCGTCGACCCGCATTGCTGGAGTTCCCGTGCAACGTTCACTGTTCGCCGGTACAGCTGCGACCACGTCAGGCTTTCGGCAACCCCGTCCCAATCCTGCTCGTAATCAATAAAAGTGAACGCCGTGTCGTTGGGCTGCAAGCTGGCGCGTTCACACAGCAGATCCGAAATAGACGTCTCAACCATAATCACTCCATTCCGGTTCGGCCGGGGGTCCAAAAGGGTTTGGTGCGTATCTGGCGTCGGTCCCAGCCACGTTCGGTGATCAATATTCTGCGCAGGGTTTGTATGGTGCGGGCCTCGCCGGCGAGGTAGGCGATGCCGGGATGGTCGGGCAGTGGGAGGCCGCGCAGGGCGTCGGCGAGCACGGCAGAGTTCGCGGCTGAGGCGTCACCGCGCTCGACCCGGGTCAGGGGTCGGGCCAGGGGAAGGTGGTCGGCGCCGGTCGCGGCCTCGATCACTCCGTGAACCTCGGCGGTTGAGGGCATACATCGCAGCATCGCGGCGAACGCGACCGACGCGGTTTCTTCGCCGGCGAACACGTGGTAGGGCGCGTCGTGGCGGATGACGAGATTGCCCTGGGGCCGGGTGATATGGGCGTGATCGCCGATGGAGGTGGCCGTCGCCCAGCGTCTGGCAGGTGTCGCGGCCTTCGGGTCACCGTCGTGGTCGAACATCACGATGTCGAGTGTGCCGAGGTCGGGATCGGCGTTGTAGATGGAATACGTGCGTACTACGGGGTACGCGTGCATCCTCGACCAGGATTCACGCAGGCTCTCGACCTTCAGCCGGACCTGCTGACCTGGCGTCCAGGTCAGTCCCTGCAGTCGCGGGCCGCTGAACCGGATGCGGCGCATTCTTGGTGTCAGCCTTTCGAACTCGCTGACATCTGCCGAGAGAAACACTGCGTCGCGCAGCGTGCTGACGAGCGGGAAGGCGCCGATGACTGTGGCCACACATAACTCCAAAAGGTCGACGGTGGTCGAAGGCGGGTGCTGGTCTGCTCAGTAGTTGTTGCAGGTGCTGAACACCCGCAAGACGAGTCCGAACTGCGTGTCAGCCCCGGGCTGGCTCGCCAACATCTGGGCCATCCGCTGGCGTTGACCCGGCGGCGAGGCGAGGAACTGGCGCAAAAAGGAGACGCTCTCCGGCGAGGAGTTGAACTGTGCGGCGGCTTGGGGATCTGCCGCCTGCAGCGCCGATTGCACCTGGTCGTAATTACAGGTTGTGTTGACGAACGGGCTTAGATCCCGATCGGCGGACGCGAGCCCGACCCCGGCGGTCAACGACAACGCCAGGCCGCACGCCCCGACAGCCGATCTAGCCAACGATTGCGTGGTCATTTGTGGATACCTCCTGAATCGGTGTGAACTCGAGATGCAATTCCTTGAGACGCCTGAACAGCACGGTGCGGTCCCATTTGAGCCGACGAGCGCCTGGAGGACCGTGCTCGGCCTCTGAAAGCCGAATCTCGGCCATCCGGTTCAGGATTCGTTCCAAGCTCACCCGTACTTCGGCGCGCGCAATCGGGGCGCCCGGACACGTGTGGATACCACGACCGAAGGCGATGTGGTGCAATATGTTTGGGCGGCCGAGCCGGAATTCGCTGGGCTCGTCGAATCGTCGTGGATCGCGGTTTGCCGCACCGTTCATCACCAGAACGCTGGTACCGGCTCGCACATCGACGTCGCCGATCCTGGTGTTGCGCCGCGCCATCCGGAAATTCGATTTGATCGGGCTTTCGATGCGCAGCATCTCCTCGATAAAGGCGGGGATCTTTGAGTTGTCCTCGCGCAGTTGCTCTTGCAAGTCCGGTCGCTCCGCCAGCATCAGCATCGAGAGACTCAGCAGGTCGATCGTCGTGCCGTGGCCGGCGGCGTACATGAAGGTGGCAACGCGGGCAACGTCAATCGCGTCGGGTGTCGTACCGTCGGGAAACTTTGCCAGCGCAAGCTCGGTGAGGACGTCGTCGCGTGGATTGCGCCGCCGCTCCTCGATGTAATCGACGAACCACTCCTCTTTCACGCCAACAAAACCGCTGCGGTCGCCTTCGAGCCTACTGGCATACGCAGCGCGGCGGAATCGCTCCCGGTCGGCCTCGGGTACGTCCAGCAGGTCGGTAATCGCGTCGAGCGTGAACGGGAAATTGTAGTCGATGAAGATCTCGCACTTGCCCTTTGCGATGAAGCGGTCGATTTGCTCGTCGGCAAGACGCCACAGGAAATCCTCGTTGTTCTTCAGCTGCTTCGGCGTAAACAACCGGCTCAACAGCGAGCGGTGCGCGGTGTGCTTCGGAGGATCAAACGTGATGAAGTAGTCGCCGAATGTCACCGCGTGGCGGTACCGTTCGATCAGATCCGAGATGTCATCGCTATCGGTTTTGGTTGGAATCCCCGACCATGGTCCGCTGACTATGTTGCATACCGAGAATGTCTTATCGTGGTCGCGTTGCACGGCGACGGCCTCGTCGTACCCCGACACCATCACCACGCCGTGTGCCGGCTCGCGCCACACTGGGCAACGACGGATCTCGTCGTAGTAGTCGTAGGGGTCATCGACGAGCGACTTCTCGGTGAAGAAGTCGAGGTTCTCGGGTCCGCTCATTTCGACTCCCCTGTGCTGCAATACAATTCAGATCCCATAATTCAAATCCTTTCAGCCTTAGGCGGCGTCGGCCGGAGCCAGCTTTTCGAACAGCAGCTCCGCCAAACCACGAATGGTTCCAATGGTGGCGATGTCGGCGGGCGTCACGCGTATGCCCGTTTCGGTCTGGATGCGGGTAAGTAGTTCGAGGCCACCCAGCGAGTCCAGGCCGTACTCGGAGAGCGGACGATCGGGGTCGATGTTGCGACGCAGGATCAGGCTGACCTGGTCGGAGATCAGGCGCCGCAGCCGGGTAGGCCACTCCTCCAGTGCCAGCTCATCGAGCTCGGCACGCAGTTTGCCTGTGCCCGTTGAGCTTTGCCCGTTTGAGCGGAACACTTCGGCGAAGGGACTGCGCTCGGCGAAAGCGGTCAACCACGGTGCGCCCGTTATCGGCGCGTACCCGGTGCAGGCGCGGTCGTGGCGCAGCAACGCCTCGAATGCGTACGCGCCTTCGTCGGGAGCGATGGCAACGTCTGCGCCTTCGGCCAGGGCGGTGCCGCGTCCTATCTGCGCCCAGGCACCCCATGCGATGGCGGTGGCCGGCAGACCCCGAGCCCGGCGCCAGCGGGTGAAGGCGTCCAGCCAGCTGTTGGCCGCGGCGTAGGCACCCTGCCCGGGCGACCCCACCAGCGCGGCGGCCGAGGAGAACGAGCAGAACCAGTCCAACGGCTGCTCGGCGGTGGCTTCTTGAAGGGCCTCGTGCAAATTCCATGCACCGTAAACCTTTGGCGCCCAGTCATGCTCGATGAGCTCGTCGGTGATATTGGTCAGTGTGGCATCCTCGATCACCGCCGCCAGATGCAGCACACCGCGCACCGGGAGCCCGGTGGCGGTCGCCGCGGCCACCAACCGCTGGGCCGTACCGGTCTCGGCTATGTCACCGCATTCCACCACGACGTCGGCACCAGTCTCGCGGATGCGCTCGATCGCCTCCAGCGCCTGGGGAGTTGGTTGCGAGCGGGAGGACAACACGATGCGGCCACAGCCGGCCCCGGACCCAGGAGAAGCCATCTTCTCGGCCAAGAACAGCCCCAGGCCTCCCAGCCCGCCGGTGATGATGTAAGCGCCGTCGTTGCGGAAGACCCCGACCTGCGCCGGCGGCACCATCACACGGCTGCGGCCGGTGTGCGGGACATCGAGCACGAGTTTGCCGGTATGCTGGGCGCCGCTCATCACCCGAATCGCGGTGGCGGCGTCGGCAAGCGGGTAGTGCGTGCTTTCCGGCATCGGCAACGAGCCGTCCGCGGTGAGTTGGTACACCGTGTTCAGCAAGTCTCGCAGCCTGTCCGGGTGGCTGAATGACATCAACGCCAGGTCGAGGGCGTAGAACGTCAGGTTGCGCCGGAACGGGAATAGCCCCAACCGGGTGTCGCCGTAGATGTCGCGTTTGCCGATCTCGACGAATCGTCCACCGAACGCCAGCAATTCGACCCCCGCGCGCTGGGCGGCGCCGATGACCGAGTTGAGCACGATGTCCACGCCATAGCCGTCGGTGTCGCGGCGTATCAGGTCGGCGAACTCCACGCTTCGCGAGTCGTAGACGTGCTCAATGCCCATGTCGCGCAATAATTGTCGACGTTGCTCGCTGCCTGCGGTGGCGAATATCTCGGCTCCCGCGGCCCGCGCGATGGCGATTGCCGCCTGTCCGACCCCACCGGTCGCGGAGTGGATCAGCACCCGGTCACCGGCGCTGATTCGGGCCAGCTCTCGCAGGCCGTAATAGGCGGTGGCATGCGCGGTAGTGACCGCAGCCGCCTGGTGGTCAGCCAGTCCGGCCGGCAGCGTGACAGCCAGGCGCGCGTCGCAGGTGAGGAACGTACCCCAACAGCCATTGGCGCTCAGGCCCCCGACATGATCACCCACCTTGTGGTCGGTCACGTCTGGTCCGACCGCGGTGACGACGCCGGCGAAGTCGGTGCCCAGCTGAGGCAGGCGCCCCTCGAAAGCGGGGTAACGGCCGAACGCGACGAGGACGTCGGCAAAGTTGATGCTGGACGCGCTGACCGCGACCTCGATCTGTCCCGGTCCCGGTGGAACGCGGTCGCAGGCAACGAGTTCGAGTGACTCCAGATCACCGGGCGTACGGATCTGCAGGCGCATCCCGTCGCATTCGTGGTCGGCGATGGCGGTGTGGCGCTCCTCGGGGAGCAGTGGAGCAGGGCATAACCGCGCGTTGTACCACGCACCATTTCGCCAGGCGGTCTCGTCCTCCTCCGACCCGGCGAGCAGTTGCCGGGCCAGCTGTTCGGCGTCGGTGGATTCGTCCACATCGATCTGGCTGGCGCCCAGATGCGGGTGTTCCATGCCGATTACCCGGACCAGGCCCCGCAGCCCGGCCTGCTCGAGGTTGGGCACGTCGTTGGACACCACGGTTTGGGCGTTGCGGGTCACGACATACAAGCGCGGCGATTCGCCGGGAAGGTCCACCAACTCGCGGGCAATGCGCACCAGATGTTGCACATAGTCCTGGCCCAGAAGTGCACAGTGCTCGTCGGCGTCGCCGTTTTTCGGTCCGGTGAGGATCGCCACTCCGGTGAATCCACCGCCGCGCAAATGGTTTCCAAGCTGTTCCACGTTGGAGATGTGGTCGGCCTGCTGCGGCCAGGACATCGTGGTGCAGTGTGCCCCAAGGTTTTTCAGGGCATCGGCCAACGGGCTGGCCACCACATCCGCGGTGGTGGTAGTGCCGATCAGCAGCCAGCTTCCGGCGTCGGTGTGATCCGGCTCGGGCAATTCCCGTTGCCGCCATTCGATGGTCAACAGCCGCTCGGCCAGCACACGATCTTTATTGCCGCTCTCGGATGCGCTGGTACCCACTCGCAGCCCCTGCACGGTCAGCAGGACTGCCCCGTGCTCGTCGAGCACGTCGATGTCGGCCTCGACCCCGGAGGTATCGGCTTTGGTCACCCGCGTGTAGCAGTAGTGGACATTGCGGGCGGCGTTGTAGGAGCGGAGTCGACGAATGCCCAACACCAACCCCAGCGCACCTTCGCCCAGCGCCTGAACGTCCGGATGGGCTTCAACGGACTGGAAACAGGCATCCAGCAGCGCTGGGTGCACGCCGTAAGCGGCTTGTTGCGAGCGGATTTGGCGCGGTAGCGCGACCTCGGCCAGGACGGTCGACTCCTCACCGGTGTGGACATCGCCCAGACCGGCGAACGCGGGCCCGTACTGAACGCCACGTTGGTCCATGCGCCTGCGCACCTCGTCGCCGTCATCGCACCTCGCATGCGCGGCGAGTAGCGCGGACACGTCGTACGCAGGTGGCTGCTCATCCTCTGCGGCACGGAGGACTGCGGCGGCATGCCGCGTCTGTTCGCCGCCCTGATTCGACTCCACGGCGAAGTCGACGACGCCCGGCGATGACAACGCCGCCGAGGCGCCGATCGTGGTCTGCTCATCCAGCAGGAGCGCCTGCTCGAAGCGGATGTCGCGAACCTCAGCCGTCTCGCCCAGCACAGTGCGCGCGGCCGCCAACGCCATCTCGCAGTAAGCGGCTCCGGGAAGCACAACCACATTGCGGATCTGGTGGTCGGCGAGCCAGGGCTGGGCGGCGGTGCCGACCTCGGCCTGCCACAAGTGGCGCTCAGGCTCTTCCTGCAAGTGCACGTGCGAGCCCAGCAGCGGATGTACCGAAACGGTGCAACCGCCATGTGTTGGGGATTCCTGACCGCCCCCGCTCAACCACAGCCGACGGTGCGTCCAGGTCGGCAACGGCGCGTCCACCAGCCGTCCACTCGGGTACAGCATGGAGAAGTCGACCGCAGCGCCCGCGCTGTGCAGATCCGCCACAAACCCACGCAATCCGTGGGGAAGCGCTTGTTCACGGCGCATACCGGCCAGAGCGGCCATCGGCATCTCGCGACTGCGGGCGGTCTGCTCGAGAGCGCGGATGAGTAGCGGGTGTGGCGCCAGCTCGGCAAAGACCCGGTAGCCGTCCTCCAAAGCGGCCTGCACGGCCGTGGCGAACCGCACCATGCGGCGCATGTTGTTCGCCCAGTAGCGGGCGTCGCACACGGGTTGCTCGCGCGGGTCGAACAGGGTCGCCGAGTAGAAGGGAACTTCCGGTGTCATCGGGCTGATCTCTGCGAGTGCCTCGGTGAGCTCGTCCATGATCGGATCGACTTGAGGCGAATGGAAGGCGACATCGGTGGGGACCTCGCGGGCCATCACATCACGCTGCTCCCAGGCTGCGACCAGGTCGCGAACCGTTTGCGCGGCGCCGGCAATCACCGTGGACTGCGGCGAGGCCACCACCGCCACCACGACGTCGCTGATACCGCGCGCCGTCAGCTCCGAAAGCACTTGCTGTGCAGGCAATTCCACCGACGCCGTGGCACCGGCACCGGCGACGCGGAACATCAGCCGCGAGCGGCGGCAGATAACACGCAGCCCGTCTTCCAGCGACAGTGCACCCGCGACGACAGCTGCGGCGGCCTCGCCGAGGGAGTGCCCGACGACCGCGCCCGGGCGGACTCCGTAGGACCTCATGGTGGCCGCCAGCGCGACCTGCATGGTGAACAGTGTCGGCTGGATCCGGTCTTGGCCGGTCACGATCTGCGGCGCCGAGATCGCCTCGGTCACTGAGAACCCGGACTCGTGGGCGATCACCGGCTCGGCCTGCGCGACGGTGGCGGCGAATACGGGTTCGGTCGCCAACAGGTCTGCGCCCATCGCGGCCCATTGCGAACCCTGCCCGGAGAACACCCATACCGGTCCACGGTCGTCCTGTCCGACCGCGGCCGGATACGGAGTATCGCCGTCGGCGATCTCGCGCAAAGCCTCTGCGAGCTCGGGTCGGTTGCCGGCAATGACGGCGGTGCGTACCGGGCGGTGCGCGCGCCGACGCGCCAGGGTATAGGCCAGATCAGGCAACGTCAGATCGTCATGTGCTCGCACCCAGTCGGCTAGCCGGCCGGCGGTGCGGCGCAGTTCGTCGGCCGAGGTGGACGACAGTGGGAACAGCAGTGGCGCCGCCGCCGACGGTTCAGCTGAGATAGGTTCGGGCACAACGGTTTCGGAAGCCTGTTCAGGTGCCTGTTCCACGATGGCGTGCACGTTGGTTCCCGACAGCCCGTACGACGAGACCGCCGCCCGGCGCGGGTGGTGCCCGTTGGTAACCCACGGTGTAGCCTCTTGCGGCACAAAGAGTTTCGTAT
Source organism: Mycolicibacterium vulneris (assembly GCF_002104765.1). Lineage (GTDB taxonomy): Bacteria > Actinomycetota > Actinomycetes > Mycobacteriales > Mycobacteriaceae > Mycobacterium > Mycobacterium vulneris. The sequence goes on along the minus strand of NZ_NCXM01000038.1, from coordinate 12,752 downwards.
CGATCTTGGCAAGTTCATCGGGTAGCCGGGTGAAATGCAGATTCCGGGGAACCACACCGTGCTGCAGCGCGAGGATCGCCTTCATCATCCCGAGCGCGCCGGAGGCCGCCTGCGCATGGCCGAAGTTGGTCTTCACCGACGCCAGCGCGCACGGGCCGGCGATGCCGTAGACGTTGGCCAGGCTTGCGTATTCGATCGGGTCGCCCACCGGGGTGCCGGGCCCGTGGGCCTCGACCATCCCGACCGTGCCGGCGTCCACACTTGCGGCGGCTAACGCCGCTCGATACACCGCGGTCTGCGCGGTCTTCGACGGTGTGGCGATATTCACGGTATGACCGTCCTGATTGGCGGCCGTCCCCCGCACCACAGCCAGAATCCGATCACCATCTCGTAGCGCGTCGGACAGCCGCTTGAGTAGCAGCATGACGCTGCCCTCGCCGCCCACGAACCCGTCGGCCGCGACGTCGAAGGCGTGGCAGCGTCCGGTCGGCGACAGCATGCCCTCGGCGGACCCCGCGGAGAATTTCCGCGGGTCCAACGCCAGCGTGACGCCGCCGGCCAGGGCAAGGTCGCTTTCTCCCTCGTGCAGGCTGCGGCACGCCAGGTGTATCGCGGTCAGCCCGGAAGAACATGCGGTGTCCACCGTCAATGCGGGACCGTGGACCCCCAGGGCATAGGCGATGCGCCCAGAAGCCAGGCTGAAGTTGCTGCCGGAAAATCCGTACGCCCCCTCCACGGAGTGCGCATCGGCGGCCAGCAATTGGTAGTCGCCATGCGTCAATCCCATGAACACACCGGTCAGCGAGTCGGCGATTCGCTCCCGCGTGAGACCGGCGTGTTCCATGGCCTCCCAGGAGGTCTCCAAAAGCAACCGGTGTTGCGGATCCATCGCGGTCGCTTCCCGCTCGTTGATCCCGAAGAACTCGGGATCGAAGCCGGCGACGTCGTCGATGAATGCGCCCCACCGGGATACCGACCGACCCGGCACACCCGGCTCAGGATCGTAGTATTCGTCGGCGTCCCAGCGGTCGGGCGGAATTTCGGTCACCAGGTCGTCGCCGCGCAACAACGCCTCCCACAACTGCTCCGGGGAGTCGATGCCTCCGGGAAGCCGGCACGCCATGCCGATCACGGCAACAGGAGTGACGGGTGTGCTACCGATCGGGAGCCGAGAATCGGCCAAAGACGTGTGCTGCATAACGTCGTCGATCTGGTGTGTGGTCATTTCGCCTCCTCACAGCAACGGCCAAGCAGCTTGTCCGTTGCGCGCGCGCATTCGGGTTCCAATAGGGCTTTGAGTTGGTGGCCATACAAGGTCAGCGAGTCGGCGCTCATCATTTCTTGATGCGTACAGTCGATCGGGTAGCTATTAATGTCGCCGGTGACATAAGGGCGCCAACACTGCGGGAGAGACGAACTGCGATCGCTCGCATCCCGCACGGCAGTGAAAATGCTTATATCCCCAAGGAAGACACCGGGTTCGTGTGCTCGATACAACGCCGCGTTGCTGTTGATGTTTTGAACACCCGAATCCAGAAGCTGTTTGTATTGAGAAAATTCGACGATTCCTCGTTTGCGAAGTAGTTCTTCTACCCGCTCATAGGTAAGCGGCTCATCCTGATCGGGAATATCTATACGACAGAACCGCAAGACGTCTTCTAGCACTTCGGCCTCGCCTACGTCTGGTAGAGCGACGCTACCGTCGGCACTTGGTTGAGCGTCGAGAAGGATAAGTTGTGTGACTACGCCTCCGCGTCGCTGAAGCTCGATGGCAACTTCATGGGCGACGGCACCTCCGAAAGACCAGCCGAGAAGGTTGTAGGGCCCAATGGGATAAACCCCTTGGATCCTGTCGGCATAGTTCTTCGCCATATCGCTGATTGACGCAGGTTCAGCCTCGCCATCTTGCGGGGTCTGTTGAATTCCAATGATCGGGCAGTCCAAGTGATTACCCAGAGCCTGATACGGCCAACTCACCCCACCCGCAGGATGAATGCAGAACAGCGGAACACCCGTGCCCTGCTTGAGGAACTCAACGGGGACTACTTCCACCTCGCTGGCATCTTGGCCCAACTGCTGGCTCAAGCTACGAACGGACGGCGCGTGGAACAATGTGCGCACCGCAAGGTGTGCGTCCAGGACGGTGTTGATCGCGGCGATCACGCGCATCGCCGACAGCGAATCCCCACCCAAATCGAAGAAGGAGTCGTCGACTCCGACCCGCTCGAGCCCGAGTACCTGGGCGTAGATGCCGGCCAGGATCTCCTCGGTGGGGGTGCTCGGGGCGCGGTAACGACCAACATCGGTGTAATCGGGAGCCGGCAGGGCGCGGTTGTCGACTTTGCCGAGGGCCGTCAACGGCAGCGCGTCGATCACCACCACCGCGGCCGGCACCATGTAGGCCGGCAGCCGCTCGGCCAACGCCGCACGCATCTCGGCCGGATCGGCTGCCCCGGTCACATACCCCACCAGGCGCTTGTCGCCTGGGCGGTCCTCGCGGACAACCACGACCGCCTGCTCCACCCCATCGAGGGCGGCCATCGCCGCGCGGATTTCACCGAGTTCGATGCGATACCCGCGGATCTTGACCTGCTCATCGGCGCGCCCCACATACCGCAGCTGCCCATCAGCACCCCACCGCACCAGATCCCCGGTGCGATACATCCGTGTCCCCGGCGCTCCCGCACCGGCGAACAGACAGGCCACAAACCGCGACCCGGTCAAAGCAGCCCGGCCCACATACCCACACGTCACCCCGGCACCGGCCACATACAATTCACCAACCACCCCCGCGGGCACCGGCCGCAACCAGCCGTCCAGCACAAAAAACGCCGCCCCCGGCACCGGCCCACCGATCGACACCGCATCCGACCCCGGCGTCAGCGGCGCGCTGAACGTCACCACAATCGTGGTCTCGGTCGGGCCGTAGGCGTTGACCATCACCCGCCCCGGCGCCCACCGATCGACCACCTCGGCCGTGCAGGCCTCGCCACCCACCACCAACGCCATCGACTCCAACCCCCCGGGGGAGAGCATCGCCGCCGCCGAGGGGGTCTGGGCGAGCACGTTGACGCGTTCACTGACCAGTAAGGCGTGGAAGTCGTCCGCCGAGCGTGTCACTGAGTCGGGCACCACGACCAACCGCCCACCGTGCAGCAGGGCCCCGCAGATCTCCCAGACCGACGTGTCGAACCCATAGGAATGACACAGCGCCCACGCCCCCGCCACCGGCAGATCTGCGTCCAACGCATTCAGTGAGGTCAGCAGCTGGGTGACGTTGTGGTGGGTGACCGCGACCCCCTTTGGGGTTCCAGTGGTGCCCGAGGTGTAGATGATGTAAGCAATGTCCTCGGGGGCCGGCGCCGCCAAGCCCGTGCACGGGTAGCCAGGAATGCGAGGGTCGTCGATATCGATGACCAGCAGCTGACCCCAGTCCAGCCGATCGGCTAACTCGGTGCTCGTGATGGCAGCCATCGGGGCTGCATCGGCAACCAGCAACTCCATCCGGGCCGCCGGCAACGCCGGGTCGAGCGGCAGATAGGCCGCCCCGGTTTTGAGCACCGCCAGAATCGCCACGATCGCCTCGGCGGAACGGTTCAACAGCAGCGCCACACACTGTCCCGGGCCCGCCCCCTGGCCGGCCAGCAGATGCGCCATCCGATTCGACGCCTCATCGAGCTCTCGGTAGGTCATCGAGCGACCATCGCAGCTGATCGCCACTGCCTGCGGGACGCGGGTGACCTGCGCGGCGAACAGCGCCGGAATCGACACCGGGGTACCCACCGGCGCGCTCAACGCCGCCCGGTTGCCAATCCGATCCAGCCGGGCATACTCCTCCGCATCAAGCACATCCATCGACGAGAGCCGCCGGGACGGGTCGGCGGTGACCGCCACCAACACCCGCTGCAACCGCGCGATCAGCGCCTCGATGCTGGCCGCGTCGAACACGTCGGTGCGGAACTCCACCGACCCGCCGATCCCGGCGTGCTCACCGGCCTGGTTCCAGCGTTCGCCCAACGAAAATGTCAGGTCCGTGCGGGCGACCTGGGTGTCCGCCGACAGCGGCGTGACCTGCAGATCACCCAAGGCCAACTCGGCCGGGGCGCCGTCTTCCTGGACAAAGTTCTGCCAGGCCAACGCGACCTGCACCAGCGGCTGATGGGCCAGGCTTCGGGCGGGATTGAGCCGCTCCACCAGCACCTCGAAGGGCACGTCCTGGTGCTCGTAGGCGGCCAGGCTGCGCGCTCGCACCTGAGCCAGCAGCTCAGCGACCGTGGGATCCCCGGCCACCTCCACGCGCAACACCAGGGTGTTGACGAAAACCCCAACCAACTCTTCCAGCGCCGGGTCGCGCCGTCCGGCGATCGCGAACCCCACCGCCACATCGGAGCTGGCGCTGAGCTTGGCCAGCAACACCGCCAGCGCGGCCTGGATCACCATGAAACTGGTCGCGTTGTGCTCGCGAGCCACCCGAGCCACCTGCTGCTGCAGCTCGGCCGGCCAGTCCACGAACACACTGGCCCCGCGGTAATCGGCCACCCGCGGATAGGGCCGATCGGTGGGCAGCATCAGCCGCTCGGGCAGCCCGGCCAGAGCCTGCTCCCAGTAGGCCAGCTGGTCGGCGATGCGGCTGTGGCTATCGGCCAGATCACCCAGCTGCGCGCGCTGCCACAGCGTGTAATCGACATACTGCACCGCCAACGCCGGCCAGTCGGGGGCATGCCCCGCACACCGGCTGGCATAGGCCACCCCCAGATCCGCCACCAGCGGGGACATCGACAAGCCGTCGGCGGCGATATGGTGCACGACGGCCACCAGCACATGCTCGTCGTCGCCGACGCGGAAAAGCATTGCCCGCAAAGGGATCTCGGTCGCCAGGTCAAACGGGTGACGCGCCGCCGCGCCGATGGCCTCCTGCAGCCGGCTTGCCGGCCATCCAGTGGCATCGACGACCTGCCAACCGAAGTCGGCCCGCTCCACCGGGATAACCACCTGCTGGGGTATCCCCTCAGGCGCCGGGAACAATGTGCGCAGGCTCTCCTGGCGGGCCACCACATCGGCCAACGCCGCACCCAACGCGTCGGCATCAAGGCGCCCACTCAGCCGCAACGCCGCCGGCATGTTGTAGATCGGCGAAGGCCCCTGCAACTGGTCGATAAACCACAACCGCTGCTGGGCAAACGACAGCGGGACCACCGCGGGCCGCTCACCGGCCACCAACGGCTCCAGCCCACCTTCATCTTCTCCGATACGCGGCGCCAGCCGGGCCACCGTGGGTGCATCGAACAAGGTGCGCACCGCAAGGCCGGTATCCAGCGATTTGTTGATCGCGGCGATCACGCGCATCGCCGACAGGGAGTCTCCGCCCAGGTCGAAGAAGGAGTCGTCAACCCCGACCCGCTCGAGCCCGAGTACCTGGGCGTAGATGCCGGCCAGGATCTCCTCGGTTGGGGTGCTCGGGGCGCGGTAGTGATCGGCCTCGGTGTATTCGGGTGCGGGCAGGGCGCGGGTGTCGAGTTTGCCGTTGACCGTCAACGGCAGCGTGTCGATCACCACCACCGCCGCGGGGACCATATAGACCGGCAGCCGCTCGGCCAGTCGGGTGCGGACCTCGGTTGGGTCGGCGGTGCCGGTGAAATAGCCGATCAGGCGTTTGTCGCCGGGGCGGTCCTCGCGGGCGATCACCGCCGCCTGGTCCACCCCGTCGAGGGCGGCCAGCGCGGCGCGGATTTCGCCGAGTTCGATGCGATAGCCGCGGATCTTGACCTGTTCATCGGCGCGGCCGAGGTACTGCAGCTGTCCATCGGGGTCCCAATGCACCAAATCCCCTGTGCGGTACATCCGTTGGCCGGACTCCGCGAATGGGCAGGCCACAAACCTCGACGCGGTCAACCCGGCCCGGCGCACATAGCCACACGCCAGCTGAGGACCGGCCACATACAACTCGCCGACCACCCCGGCCGGCACCGGTCGCAGCCACTGATCGAGCACAAAGAAGGCCGCACCCGGTACCGGCGAGCCGATCGGCACCGCATCCGAGCCCGCCGTGAGCGGCGCACTTAAGGCCACCCACATGGTGGTCTCGGTCGGGCCGTATTCGTTGATCATCACCCGCCCGGGTGCCCACCGCTGCACCAGCTCGGCCGGGCAGGGCTCACCGCCGACCAGCAGGGTCACCGACTCCAAACCCTGCGGCGGCAATGTCCCGACCGCCGAAGGGGTTTGGCATAAGACGCTGACGTTTTCATCGATCAGCAGGGCGTGGAAGTTGTCCGGGGTTGCGGCCACCGACTCGGGCACCACCACCAGCCGCCCACCGTGCAGCAGGGCGCCATAGATCTCCCAGCCCGAGATGTCGAAGCTATAGGAGTGCCACTGCGACCACACCTGCCCCGGCGCGGCCAAACTCGGATCCATCGACCCCATCAGCTCGGTGACGTTGTGGTGGGTGATGGCCACCCCTTTGGGCACCCCGGTGGTGCCCGAGGTGTAAATCAGGTAGGCGATATCGTCGGGATCCGGTGCCGGCAAACCCGTGCACGGATATGTCTGGATTCGCGGGTCGTCGACGTCGATGACCGGCACGTCATGCCCGTCGAGCCGCCCGGCCGACTCGGAAGTGGTGAGCGCGGCGATCGGCGCGGCATCGGCAACCATGAACCCGATCCGGGCCGCTGGATGGGCGGGGTCGATGGGCAGATAGGCCGCCCCGGTCTTGAGCACCGCGAACATCGCCACGATCGCCTCGGCGCAACGGTTGAACAGCAGCGCCACACACTGTCCCGGGCCCGCTCCCTGGCCGGCCAGCAAGTGCGCCAACCGATTCGACGCCTCGTCGAGTTCTCGGTAAGTCATTGAGCGACCTTCGAAGGTCACCGCCACCGCGTCCGGTGTCCGGGCCACCCGCTCAGCGAACAGCGCTGGAATCGACACCGGCGTACCCGCCGGCGCGGTCAACATCGCCCGGTTACTGATCTCATCGAGCCGGGCCTGCTCGGTTTCGTCGAGCACATCGATCGATGACAACAACCGGGACGGCTCGGCGGTGATCGCCATCAACACTCGCTGCAACCGTGTGATCAGCGTTTGGATGCTGTCGCTGTCGAACACGTCGGTGCGGAATTCCACCGATCCGCCGATCCCGGCGGGCTCCCCTGCTGGGTTCCAGCGTTCGCCCAACGTCAACGTCAGGTCCATGCGGGCGACCTGGGTGTCCGCCGACAGCGGCGTGACCTGCAGATCACCCAAACCCACCCCAGCGGTGGGGTCCCCGGCGAAGTTCTGCCAGGCCAACACCACCTGCACCAGCGGGTGATGCGCCAACGATCGGGTCGGGTTGAGCCGCTCCACCAGCACCTCGAAGGGCACATCCTGGTGCTCGTAGGCGGCCAGACTGCGCGCTCGCACCCGGGTCAGCAGCTCAGCAACGGTGGGATCGCCGGCCAGGTCGACACGCAACACCAAGGTGTTGACGAAACACCCCACCAGCTCATCGAGTGCGGGATCATCACGACCAGCGATCGCGAACCCCACCGCCACATCGCTGCTGGCGCTGAGCTTGGCCAACAACACCGCCAGGGCGGCCTGGATCACCATGAAGCTGGTCGTGTTGTGCTCGCGGGCCACCCGACGAATGTGCTGCTGCAGCTCGGCGGGCCAGTCCACGATCACACTGGCGCCGCGGTAATCGGCCACCGGCGGATAAGGCCGATCAGTGGGCAACGCCAGCCGCTCGGGCAGCCCGGCCAGGGCCTGCTCCCAATAGGCCACCTGGGCAGCGATGCGGCTGTCGGCATCGGCCACCTCACCGAGCTGCGCGCGCTGCCACAGCGTGTAATCGGCGTACTGCACCGCCAATGGCGCCCACCCCGGGGCGTGTCCCGCACACCGGCTGGCGTAGGCCACCCCGAGATCGGTCACCAGCGGGGCCATCGACAAGCCGTCGGCGGCGATATGATGCGCCACGGCCACCAGCACATGCTCATGGTCGGCGACGCGGAAAAGCCTTGCCCGCAACGGGATCTCGGTGGCCAGGTCAAACCCTTGGCGCACCGCGGCGCCAATGGCTTCACCCAGCCGGGCCGCCGACCAGCCGGTGGCATCAATGACGTCCCAGCCGAAGTCGGCCCGCTCGGCCGGGATCACCACCTGCTGGGGGATGCCCTCGACCGCGGGGAACAGGGTGCGCAGGCTTTCCTGGCGGGCCACCACATCGGCCAGCGCCGCCCCCAACGCCTGGGTATCCAGGCGCCCGCTGAGCCGCAACGCCGCGGCCATGTTGTAGATAGGTGACGGCCCGAGCAACTGGTCGATAAACCACAACCGTTGCTGGGCAAACGACAACGGCACCACCGCGGGGCGCTCACCGGCCACCAACGGCTCGCGCCCACCCCCATCGGCACCGACCCGCAGCGCCAGCTGGGTAACCGTGGGCGCTTCGAACACGGTGCGCACCGAAAGGTCGGCACCCATACCGGTCTTCTCGATCGCGGCGACCAGGCGCATCGCCAACAGCGAATCCCCACCCAAATCGAAGAAGGAGTCGTCAACCCCGACCTGGTCGATCCCCAGCACCTCGGCGAACACGCCGGCCACGATCTCCTCGACCGGGCTGGCCGGAGCGCGATAACCGGCATTCTGGTACCCCGGTTCCGGCAGGGCACGGGTATCGAGTTTGCCGTTGGGGGTCAGCGGCAGCGCGTCGATCACCACCACCGCGGCCGGCACCATATATTCCGGCAACCGCTCGCCCAGCGCGACCCGCAGCTGAGCCGGGTCGGCGGTCCCGGTGACATAACCCACCAGGCGCTTATCGCCGGGGCGGTCCTCGCGGGCGATCACGACCGCCTGCTCCACCCCATCCAGCGCGGTCAGTGCGGCCTGAATCTCCCCGAGTTCGATGCGATACCCGCGGATCTTGACCTGCTCATCGGCACGGCCCACATCCCGCAGCTGCCCATCGGCACCCCCCCGCACCAAACCCCCGGTGCGATACATCCGCTGCCCCGGCGCTCCCGCCCCGCCGAACGGACACGCCACAAACCGCGACCCGGTCAACGAAGCCTGGCCCACATACCCACATGCCACGCCGCGACCGGCCACATACAACTCGCCGACCACCCCGGCCGGCACCGGCCGCAGCCACTCGTCGAGGACGAACAACGCCGCCCCCGAAACCGGCGCACCGATAGGCACCGCACCCGAGTTCGCGGTCAGCGGCGCGCTCATCGCCGCATATATCGTGACCTCGGTCGGGCCATAGGCATTGACCATCACCCGCCCCGGCGCCCACCGATCCACCACCTCGACCGAACACGCCTCACCACCCACCAGCAGCGCCACCGACTCCAACCCCTCATCCGGCAACGCCGCTACCGCCGACGGGGTCTGGGTTAACACGCTGACCTGCTCAGCCACCATCAAGGCGTGAAAGTCTTGCGGCGAACCCGTCACCGACTCGGGCACCACCACCAAGCGCCCACCGTGCAACAACGCACCCCAGATCTCCCACACCGAGAAGTCAAAGACATAGGGATGGCACTGCGTCCACACCCGTTCCGGCGGCAGGCCGGCGTTCAATGATTCCAATTGCTGGGTGAGGTTGTGATGGGTGATCGCCACGCCCTTGGGCACCCCGGTGGTGCCCGAGGTGTAGATCAGGTAGGCGATATCGTCGGGGGCCGGGCCTGGCAAGCAAGTGCACGGGTAGGTGTCCATGCGGGGGTCGTCGATATCGATGACCAGCAGCTCATGGCCGTCCAGCCGCGCCCGCAGGTCCGCCGTGGTGATCGCGGCGATCGGCCCAGCATCGTCGAGCAGGAATCCGATCCGCTCCGCCGGCGCCGCCGGGTCGACGGGCAAATAGGCCGCCCCCGTCTTGAGCACCGCCAGGATCGCCACGATCGCCTCGACCGACCGCGACAACACCAGCGCCACACACTGTCCCGGGCCCACCCCCTGGTTGGCCAGTAGGTGCGCCAACCGATTTGCGGCCTGCTCCAACTCCCGATACGTCATGGAGCGGCCGTCGCAGGTCACCGCCACCGCCTGCGGGGCGCGGGCCGCCTGCGCGGCGAACAGCTCCGGAATCGACACCGGCTTGCTCACCGACTCGGTCAGCGCCGCCCGGTTGCCGATCTCATCGAGCCGGGCATGCTCACCCTCGCCGAGCAGATCCACCGACGAGAGCCGCCGGCTGGGGTCGGCGGTCATCGCCACCAATACCCGCTCCAACCGCTCAACCAACGCCTGGATGGTTTCGGTATCGAACACGTCGGTGCGGAATTCCACCGTCCCGCCGATCCCGGCGGGCGCACCGGCCTCGGTCCAGTTCTCCTTGAGGAAAAAGACCACATCCATTTTCGCGGTCTGGGTATCCCCGCCCAGCGGGGTGATCCGCAGATCACCCAAACTCAGCCCGGTCTCGGAGTCATCGACCTGCCCGGGGAAGTTGTTCCAAGCGAAGACCACCTGGATCAGGGGGTGGTGGGCCAACGATCGGGTGGGGTTGAGCCGCTCGACCAGCGCCTCGAAGGGCACATCCTGGTGCTCGTAGGCGGCCAGGCCGCGTGCTCGCACCTGGGCCAACAGCTCGGCCACGGTGGGATCACCGGCCAGATCGACGCGCAACACCAAGGTGTTGACGAAAAACCCCACCAGCTCATCGAGCGCGGGATCGCGCCGCCCGGCGATCGGGAACCCCACCGCCACATCGGTGCTGGCGCTGAGCTTGGACAGCAACACCGCCAGCGCGGCCTGGGTCACCATGAAACCGGTCGCGTTGTGCTCGCGGCCCACCCGAGCAATCTGCTGCTGCAGCCGCGCCGGCCAGTCCACCGCCACCCTGGCGCCGCGGTGATCCGCGACGGGCGGGTAGGGCCGGTCGGTGGGCAGCTGCGTCCGTTCGGGCATCCCGGCCAACGCCTGCTCCCAATAGGTCAGCTGCGCGGCGATGCGGCTGTCACTGTCGTCGAGATCACCGAACTGCGTGCGCTGCCACAGCGTGTAATCGACATACTGCACCGGCAATGGCGCCCAGCCCGGGGCCTGCCCCGCGCACCGGCTGGTATAGGCCACACCCAGGTCACGCACCAGCCGGGTCGTCGACCAGCCATCGGCGGCGATTTCGTGCACCACGGCCACCAGCACGTGTTCGTCGTCGGCGACGCGGAAAAGCCGTGCCCGCAACGGGATTTCGGTGACCAGGTCAAACCCGTGGTGCACCGCGGCGCCGATGGCTTCACCCAGCCGGTCTGCCGGCCAGTCGGTGGCATCAATGACGTCCCAGCCGAAATCGGCTCGCTCGGCCGGGATCACCACCTGCTGGGGTATCCCCTCGACCGCCGGGAACAAGGTGCGCAGGCTCTCATGGCGCTCCACCACATCGGCCAGCGCCGCCCCCAGCGCCTCGGCATCCAGGGGCCCGCTCAGCCGCAACGGCACCACCACGTTGTAAAGCGGTGACGGTCCCTGCAATTGGTGGATAAACCACATCCGGCTCTGGGCGAACGACAACGGCACCACCGCCGGACGCTCGACCGGCTTCAGCGGCTCCAGGGCTCCGCTCTTACCGATACGGAGCGCCAACTGGGCAACCGTGGGCGCCTCGAACAGTGCACGCACCGAAAGATCGGCATCCAGACCGGTATTGACCGCGGCGATTACCCGCATCGCCGACAGCGAATCCCCACCCAGGTCGAAGAACGAGTCGTCGACTCCGACCTTGCCGATCCCCAGCACCTCGGCGTAGATGCCGGCCAGGGCCTCCTCCGTGGGGGTACCCGGGGCGCGGTAACGATCCGTACCCTGGTACACCGGTGCCGGCAAGGCTTTACGGTCGATCTTGCCCGAGGACGTCATCGGAAACTCGTCGAGCACCACAATGTGGGTTGGCACCATGTATTCGGGCAACCACGCGCTCAACTGCTGACGCACCGCGGTGATTTTGGTGTTGGTCTGGGGGTCATTGGCGTGCGTGCTGCGTTGGTGGGCCCCATCAGGTGGCAGATATAGATCGGTCAGCGGTGGGGTGTGCTCCCCGTCAGCTGCCGCGATGAAGACGGCATCCACGGTGCCCGGTTGAGCGCCCCAGGTGACCGCGACCTGATATCCGGCGGCCCTACCAAGGCCGTGCAGTTGTTCGGGGACAACGGCATTGGTGCCGTCGGCGCGGGCCAGTGCGTCGGCTAGGGGCAGCCCGGCGGCCAGGCCGCGTTCGATGTCGACGTCGCTGATCAATCCGGCGCGGGGAACGCCAGTGACACGAATGGCGCCCGGACGCTCAGACATCAACCGGGTATGCAACCCGTCTAGGCCCGCGCAGTGGGCCCACGCCCAGCTGTCTGCGCCGGCCAATGAGCGCACCGGTGCGGGGGATTTATAGACGACGACGTCGTAGCGGTACCGGTTGAGTTCGTTGTCGGCCATCCCGCGCTTGACTTCGATATCCAGCCCGACCGCCGGCAGCTGGTCACCGGCCCAGGTGGTGAAAAACTCCGGGGCCAACAGCAATTCGGGCTCACCGAGCATGGCACGCTGAACTCGTTGACGAATCTCGGCGGCATCAGTGGCGGCGGTGCGGGCCAGCGCGACGCCGGTCTGAAACGCGCCCTGCAGACTGTGGTTACGGATGTCGCCGATAAACAGTGCCCCGCCCGGTGCCAGCAACCGCATGGCCGCGGCCATCACATCACGCAGATACCCCGCACTCGGGAAGTACTGGACCACCGAGTTGAGCACCACCACATCGAAAT
>NZ_NCXM01000037.1 GCF_002104765.1 Mycolicibacterium vulneris | reverse complement strand
CCCTACATGATCCCCGCCGCGATCGTGGCCCTCGACCACCTCCCACTCACCCCCAACGGCAAACTCGACACCCACGCACTCCCGGCACCCGAATACACCGCCGGCCAATACCGCTCCCCGGAAACCCAGGTCGAAGAACTCCTGGCCGGCATCTACGCCCAGGTACTCGGCTTGGACCGGGTCGGCGTCGACGACTCCTTCTTCGACCTGGGCGGGGACAGCATCTCGTCGATGCAGGTGGTCGCCCGTGCCCGCGCCGCGGGGCTGATCTGTCGACCGCGCGACATCTTCGTCGAACAGACCGTGGCCCGGCTGGCCCGGGTGGCCACGGTGGCCGACGATTCGGACAGACCCGTTGATGAGGGCATCGGGCCGGTGATCGCCAGCCCGATCATGCACTGGCTGCAAGACGTCGCCGGACCGGTAGAGCAGTTCAACCAGACAGTCATCGTGCAGGCACCGGCGGGAGTTATTGAAGCCGACGTGAAGGCCATGTTGCAGGCCCTGCTGGATCGGCACGCCATGCTGCGCCTTCGAGTCGATGACGACGGCGGCAGCGGATGGGCGTTGACGGTCCCCGAACCCGGCACCGTAGACGTCGCCACCTGCCTGCACACCGCCACCGTGGTCTCCCAAGACGCCCTGCTGGCGGCGCGGGCCCGGCTGAACCCGGCCACCGGCAACGTGCTGCGTGCGGTCTGGGCGGCCGCCACCGGGCAGTTGGCGGTGATCATTCACCACCTGGCCATCGACGGGGTGTCCTGGCGAATCCTGTTGGAAGACCTCAATATCGCCTGGGCCCAGCACCGTAACGGACAACCAATAACGCTGCCGGCCGGCGGCACCTCGTTCGCCCGGTGGTCGGCGCTGCTAGCCGAACACGCCCACACCACCACCGTGACCAACACGGCAGAGGCCTGGCGACAGATCGCCAACGCCCCGGTGGGGCTGCCCGAAGTACAACCCGAGGTCGACACCTACGCCAATGCCGGACAGCTGAGCGTGCAGCTGGACACCGAGACCACCCAAACCCTGCTCGCCGAGGTGCCCGCGGCGTTTCACGCCGGGATCCACGACATCCTGCTCATCGCATTCGGGTTGGCCTGGGCGCAATACCTGGGCACTGGCGACACACCGATCGGCATCGACGTGGAAGGCCACGGCCGCGCCGAAGAACTGGCCGCCGAGCTGGACCTGTCACGCACCGTGGGATGGTTCACCACCAAATACCCCGTCGCACTGACCGTCGGCGGGCTGCCCTGGGCCCAGGTGATCACCGGCGCACCCGCCCTGGGCACCGTCATCAAAAACGCCAAAGAACAACTGCGCGCCCTGCCCGAGCCCCTGACCTACGGCCTGCTGCGCTACCTCAACCCCGACGTCGACCTGCCCGAGTCCGACCCACCGATCGGCTTCAACTACCTGGGACGGCTAGGCGGCGCGCCAGCCGAGCACGCTAGCCATCTATGGCGGATCAGCAACGACGGCTTGTCGGCGGTCGCGGCGGCCGCGGCGGGCGCCATGCCACTGAGCCACACCGTGGAACTCAACGCCGCCACCGAGGACACCGACTCCGGCCCCCTGTTGCACGCCACCTGGACCTGGGCGCGAACAGCACTGGACCACCCCCAGATCAGCCGTCTCGCGCAGCTCTGGTTCGACGCCCTGACCGGCATCTGCGCCCATGTGCGCGGCGGCGGCGGCGGACTGACGCCGTCGGACATCACACTTGCCGGGCTGAGCCAGCAACAGATCGACGAGCTGGAGCGGCAATATGCGGATCGCTGACGTTCTGCCGCTGACTCCCCTGCAGCAGGGGCTGTTCTTTCACGCCAACACGGCAACGGATAACGGCGACGATGTGTATGCGTCTCAGCTAGACATCACCGTGACCGGCACGCTCGACCCCAACCGGCTGCGCCACGCGGTACAGACCGCGATCAACCGCCATCCCAATCTGGCGGCCCGCTTCTTCGAACGGTTCGGCGAGCCGGTGCAGATCATCCCGGCCGATCCCGCGGCGGGGTGGCGGTACGCCGACCTTGTTGCCGATGACGGCGAACTGGACATCGATGACCAGATCCGGCAGATTTGCGCAGCCGAACGCGCCGCGGTGTGCGATCTGGCCGGCGGGCCGGCCTTCCGGGTGGCGTTGATGCGCACCGCCGCCGAGCAGTACCGGTTGATACTGACCAACCACCACATCGTGCTGGACGGCTGGTCGCTGCCGATCCTGCTGCAGGAAATCTTCGCCACCTACTACGGGCAGCGACTGCCCGCGGCCGCGTCGTATCGTGCGTTCGCCGCCTGGCTGGCCACACGTGACCTGGAAGCCGCCCACACCGCTTGGCGTTCGGTGTTGGCGGACTTCGATACGCCCACCCTGGTCGGCCCGGCGAATCGGTTGGGGCTCGGTCGGCGCGGGGTCGCCTCATCGCGGCTGTCCCTTCACACCACGCAATCGCTGAGCGAACTGGCCCGCTCTCGCCACACCACCGTCAACACCGTGCTGCAAGCAGGTTTCGCACAACTCCTGACATGGCTGACCGGCCAGCACGACGTCGTGTTCGGCACCGCAGTCTCGGGTAGGCCGGCCGAGCTGGCCGGTGCCGAATCAATGGTCGGCTTGATGATCAACACCGTGCCCGTGCGGGCGCGCATCACGCCGGCCAGCACTACGGCCGACCTGATCGACCAATTGCAGGCCGCCTACGCCGACACGCTGGACCACCAACACCTGGCGCTCAGCGAAATTCACCGCATCACCGGTCACGATCAGCTGTTCGACACCTTGTTCGTGCTGGAGAACTATCCCGTCGACACCGCGGCCCTGGCCGCGGGCGACCACGAGCTGGCCATCACCGAGTTCACCGGCCGCGAGTACAACCACTACCCGCTGACCGTGCAAGCCACCCCAGGCCGCCAACTGGGGATTCGCGCCGAGTACGACACCGACGTGTTCGACGCCGACAGCATCCAGGCCCTGATCGACCGGTTCCAGCTGGTGCTGATGGCGATGACCGCCGACCCGACCCGGCGGCTGTCGTCGATCGATTTGCTCGACGCCGGTGAGCTCGCCCGGTTGGATGCCGTCGGCAACCGCGCCACGCTGACCCGTACGGGGCCGCCACCGATGTCGGTTCCGGCGCTGTTCGCCGACCAGGTGGCCCGCGTTCCCGAGGCGGTGGCGGTGACCTTCGAGGACAACTCGATGACCTACTGCGAGCTTGATGAGGCCGCTAACCGGTTGGCGCACTTCCTGATCGGTCACGGCGTTAGCGCCGGGCAGAGGGTGGCGGTGCTGTTGGAACGTTCATCCTCGGCCGTCGTCGCGATGCTGGCGGTAATGAAGACGGGCGCGGCTTACCTGGCCATCGACCCGGCGTTGCCGGGCGCGCGGATCGGTTTCATGATGGGTGACGCCGCACCGGTGGCTGTCGTCACCACGGCAGACCTACGTGACCGGATAGCCGCCCGCGACCTGCTGGTCATCGATGCTGACGACCCCGGCGTCGACGCCCAGCCCAGCACGGCGTTGCCGGGGCCGGCTCCCGACGATATCGCCTACCTGATCTACACCTCGGGCACCACCGGCACGCCCAAAGGCGTGGCCATCACCCATCGCAACCTGACCCACTTGGCCTATTCACAGCCCCAACCTTTGCCCACCGAACAGGTTTGGACGCAGTGCCATTCCTACGCGTTCGACTTCTCGGTGTGGGAGATCTGGGCGGCGCTGCTCACCGGTGGGCGGTTGGTGGTGGTGCCCGACTCGGTGGTGAACTCGCCGCCGGACTTCCACTCCGTGCTGGTTCGCGAACGAGTCAACGTGTTGACGCAGACCCCGTCGGCGGTGGGGGCGCTGTCGCCGGAGGGGCTGGAGTCGACGGCGTTGCTGCTCGGCGGTGAGGCGTGTCCGGCCGAGGTGGTGGATCGGTGGGCGCCCGGACGGGTGGTGGTCAACGCCTACGGCCCTACCGAGGCCACCGTGTACGCATCGATGAGTGTTTTGACCGCGGGGGCGGGGACTCCGCCGATCGGCTCGCCTGTGCCGACCGCGGCGTTGTTTGTGCTGGATGGGTGGTTGCGTCCGGTGCCGATCGGGGTGGTCGGCGAGTTGTATGTCGCCGGTGCCGGCGTCGGGGTCGGCTACCTCGGTAGGGCCGCGTTGACGGCATCGCGGTTCGTGGCGAGCCCGTTCGGCGGACCGGGGGCACGGATGTATCGCACCGGGGATCTGGTGCACTGGCGCGCCGATGGGCAACTACGGTTCATCGGACGCGCCGACGAACAGGTCAAGATCCGCGGCTACCGCATCGAACTCGGCGAAATCCAGGCCGCCCTGACCAGCCTGGACGGCGTCGACCAAGCGGTGGTTATCGCCCGCGAGGACCGCCCCGGCGACAAGCGCATCGTCGCCTATTTCACCGGTACCGCGGACCCCACCGACCTGCGCACTGAGCTGACCCAACGGCTACCGGCGTACATGGTGCCGGCCGCGGTCATGGCCATCGAAGCGCTACCGCTGACCCCGAGCGGCAAACTCGACACCCGCGCCCTACCGCCACCGGATTACTCAGGGCGCGGGTATCGCACCCCGTCCACTCAGGTACAGGAGATCTTGGCCGGCATCTACGCCGACGTTCTGGGACTCGACCGTGTCGGCGTCGATGACTCATTCTTCGATCTGGGCGGGGATTCACTGTCGGCGATGCGCCTGATCGCCGCGATCAATACCGGCCTGGACACCAACCTTTCGGTGCGCACCGTATTCGAGGCGCACACGGTGGCCCAGCTGGCCCCACATGTCGCTGCCGGTGGGGGCCGGTTGGAGCCGTTGATCGCCGGTGCGCGTCCGGCGGTGGTGCCGTTGTCGTACGCCCAGCAGCGGTTGTGGTTCCTTGACCAGTTGCAGGGCCCCTCCCCCGTCTACAACATGGCGGCCGCGTTGCGGTTCGAAGGGCCCCTGGACGCCGAGGCGTTGGGTGCGGCACTGGCCGACGTGGTGAGCCGCCAAGAGAGCCTGCGCACCCTGTTTGTGGCGCCCGAGGGGATCCCCCAGCAGACGGTCATTGCTGCCGAGCGGGCCGACTTGCATTGGGTTGTTGTCGATGCCGGCGGCTGGTCGGCGGCCCGGCTGGACGAGGCCATTGGGGCGGTGGCGCGGCACAGTTTCGATCTGGCCACTGAGATCCCCTTGCGGGCAACACTTTTCCGCCTCGCCGCCGACGAACACGTGCTGGTGGCCGTGGTGCACCACATCGCCGCCGACGGCTGGTCGATCACTCCGCTGGTGGCTGATCTGAAGGTGGCTTACACAAGCCGGAGTGCGGGCCTGGCCCCTGACTGGGCGCCGTTGGCGGTGCAGTACATCGACTACACGCTGTGGCAGCGCGCCCAGCTGGGTGATCTGGCCGACGCGCAAAGCCGTATCGGCGCGCAGCTGACCTATTGGGAACAGGCGCTGGCCGGCCTGCCCGAGCGCCTGCAATTGCCCACCGACCGGCCCTACCCGCCGGTGGCCGATCAGCACGGCGCCACCGTGACGGTGGACTGGCCGGCGCAGCTGCAGCAGCAGATTGCCCGAGTGGCCCGCGCACACAACGCGACCAGTTTCATGGTGGTGCAGGCCGCGCTGGCCGTGCTGTTGTCGAAGATCAGCGCCAATTGTGATGTGGCGGTGGGCTTCCCGATCGCCGGACGGGGTGACCCGGCGCTCGATCAATTGGTGGGCTTCTTCGTCAACACTCTGGTGCTGCGAGTTGATCTCACAGGTGATCCGACAGTCGGCGAGCTGCTGGCTCAGGTGCGCGAGCGCAGCCTGGCCGCCTACGAGCGCCAGGACGTGCCCTTCGAAGTGCTCGTAGAGCGTCTCAACCCGACCCGCAACCTGAGCCACCATCCGCTGGTCCAGGTGGCGTTGGCCTGGCAGAACAACGAGCCCGTCAAGCTGGCCTTGGGTGATCTGGTGGTCACGTCGCTGCCGGTGGATACCCGCACCGCCCGTATGGATTTGGCGTTTTCGTTGGCCGAGCGCTTCACCGAATCCGGTGAGCCCGCCGGGATTGGCGGAGCAGTGGAGTTTCGCACCGACGTGTTTGACCCCGACACCATCGAGGCGTTGATCGGGCGGTTGGAGCGGGTGTTGTTGGCGATGACGGCCGATGTAGGGCGGTCGTTGTCGTCGATCGATGTGCTTGATGGGGTCGAGCGGGCCCGATTGGCGGTGCTGGGCAATCGGGCGGGGTTGACGAAACCTGGTACGCCCACGTCGATTCCGGTGTTGTTCGCCGCGCAGGTCGCCCGCGCCCCGAAGGCGGTGGCGCTGACCTGTGATGACCGGTCGATGACCTACCGCGAGTTGGATGCGGCCGCCAACCGGTTGGCACATCTGCTGGCCGGCCACGGCGTGGGCCCGGGACAGTATGTGGCGCTGCTGTTTTCGCGTTCGACGCAGGCGATCGTGGCGATGCTGGCGGTCCTGAAAACCGGTGCGGCCTACCTGCCGATCGACCCGGCGCTGCCGGCGGCGCGGATCGAGTTCATGATCGCCGATGGCGCGCCGATCACCGCGCTCACCACCGCCGAACTGCGCCCGCGGCTTAACGGGTGCGACCTGGCGGTCATCGAGGTCGACGATCCCGCCATCGCCACCCAACCCAGCACCGCCTTGCCGGGGCCCGACCCCGCCGATATCGCCTACCTGATCTACACCTCGGGCACCACCGGCACCCCCAAAGGGGTGGCCATCACCCACCACAACGTGACCCGGCTGCTGACATCACTAGACACCTGGGCGACAGCGGAACAGGTGTGGGCGCAATGGCATTCGCTGGCCTTCGACGCCTCCGTTGAAGAGATCTGGGGTGCGCTGCTCCACGGTGGACGCCTGGTGGTGGTGCCCGAGTCGGTGGCCAGCTCAGCGCACGACCTCCACGCCCTGCTACTCGCCGAGCGGGTCAGCGTCTTGAGTCAAACCCCGTCGGCGGTGGCGACGCTGTCGCCACAGGGACTGGAGTCGATGGCGCTGCTGGTGGCCGGTGAGCCCTGCCCGGCCGAGGTCGTCAACCGGTGGGCGCCGCACCGCAGGATGGTCAACGCCTACGGCCCCACCGAGACCACGATATGTGCATCCAGGACCGCGCCGTTGACCGCGGGGGCCGGCGGCCCGCCGATCGGCGCGCCGGTGCCCACCGCGGCGCTGTTCGTGCTCGACGGGTGGTTACACCCGGTACCGATCGGGGTGCTCGGCGAGCTGTATGTGGCCGGCGCCGGCGTCGGGCTCGGTTATCTGCGGCGCAGTCCCCTAACGGCCTCGCGGTTTGTAGCCTGCCTCTTCGGGGAGCCCGGAACACGGATGTATCGCACCGGGGATCTGGTGCGCTGGCGCCCCGATGGGCAGCTGCAATACGTCGGGCGCGCCGATCAACAAGTCAACATCCGCGGCTACCGCATCGAACTCGGCGAAATCCAGACCGCCCTGGCCGCACTGGACGGAGTCGAGCACGCCGCGGTGATCACCCGCGAAGACCACCCCGGCGCCAAGCGCCTCATCGGCTACATCACCGGCACCGCAAACCCCACCCAAGCCCGCGCCGCCCTGGCCCAACAGCTCCCCGCCTACATGATCCCCGCCGCAGTCGTCGCACTCGAAACGCTGCCCCTCACCCCCACCGGCAAACTCGACACCCACGCCCTGCCGGCACCCGAACGCACCACCGGCCAATACCGCGCCCCCAGTGACCCGGTAGAACAAATCCTGGCCCACACCTACGCCCAAGTCCTCGGGCTCGACCGGGTTGGAGTCGACGACTCATTCTTCGAGCTGGGCGGCGACAGCATTTTGTCGATGCAGGTGGTGGCGCGGGCCCGCGCGGCCGGGGTTCTGTGTCGGCCGCGCGATGTTTTCGTCGAGCAGACCGTGGCCGGGCTGGCCCGGGTGGCCGCCTTGGCCGACGGTGAAGCTGACGCGATCGATGAGGGCATTGGGCAGCTGCCAGCCACCCCGATCATGCGTTGGCTCGGAAGCATCGATGGCCCGGTGCAGCAGTTCAACCAGACGATGGTGGTGCAGGCTCCCGCGGGGGTGACCGAAGCCGACGTGGTAGCGGTGTTGCAGGCCTTGATGGATCGGCATGCCATGCTTCGACTTCGCGTCGACGACGACGCTGGGGCGTGGTCGTTGACGGTGCCCGAGGTGGGGTCGGTGGATGCCCGCGAGTGCCTGCAATCGGTGGGCGAATTGTGCGATGCGGCGTTGGTGGGGGCGCGGTCGCGGTTGAACCCGGCCGCCGGCGTGATGGTGAGCGCGCTGTGGGTGGCTTCGTCGCGCCAGTTGGCGTTGATCATTCATCATCTGGCCATCGACGCGGTGTCGTGGCGGATTTTGTTGGGGGACTTGAACATCGCCTGGGCCCAGCACCGCGGCGGGCAGCCGGTGGTGTTGCCGGCGACCGGGACGTCGTTTGCCCGGTGGGCGGAGCATCTCACTGAACACGCCCGGACCTCGAAAGTTGTTGCCCAAGCACACGTGTGGAAGCAGGTGGCGGCGATCCCTGCCGTGCTGCCCGCGGTGCAGCCGGCGGTGGACACCTATGCAAGCGCCGGGCACTTGTCGGTGTCGCTGGATGATGTTGACACGACCCGCATGCTTTTGACTGAGGTGCCCGCGGCATTTCATGCCGGGATACGCGACATTCTGCTGATCTCGCTCGGCTTGGCAGTGGCGGAGTTTTCGAGCAACGGCGGCGCGCCGATCGGCATCGACGTCGAGGGCCACGGGCGCGCCGAGGAGCTGGCCGCCGATGTTGACCTGTCCCGCACCGTGGGGTGGTTCACCACTAAATATCCGGTGTCGTTGGCGATGGGTGGGCTGTCTTGGGTGCAGGTGGTTACCGGTGAGGCCGCACTGGGGACGGTGATCAAGGACGCGAAAGAACAGCTTCGCGCCCTTCCCGACGGACTGAGTTACGGTGTGCTGCGTTACCTGAACAGCGATGTCGACCTGGACGGGTCTGACCCGCCGATCGGGTTCAACTATTTTGGGCGTCAGGGCGCCCCCGGGACTGGTCTGGACGAAGATCTTTGGCAGATCTCCCGGGACGGGTCGTCAGTCACCAGCGCGGCAATGGCGATACCCATGCCGCTGACGCACACCGTTGATGTCAACGCCGTCACCATCGACACCGACGCCGGTCCGCAGCTGCACGCTACCTGGACATGGGCGCCCTCCGCACTAGATCACGTGCAGGTCAGCCGGCTGAGCCGGCTGTGGTTTGAGGCCCTGTCCGGTATCTGCGCGCATGTGCGAAGTGGTGGGGGCGGGCTGACCCCGTCGGATATCGCGCCGGCCCGGCTGGGCCAACACCAGATCGATGAGCTTTACCATCACTATGAGATCGCCGACGTGCTGCCGTTGACTCCCTTGCAGCAGGGTCTGCTGTTTCACGCCAGCACCGTGCAGGGCAACGACGACGATGCGTATGCGGCGCAGCTGGCTTTCACCCTGACCGGCCCGCTTGACCCGCAGCGGCTGCGCGATGCGGTGCACGCGGTGGTCACCCGGCATCCCAACCTGGTGGCCCGATTCTGCCAGCGGTTCGAAGAGCCGGTGCAGATCATCCCGGCCGATCCGGTCCCGGGGTGGCGGTATGTCGAGCTGTCCGGTGGCCCTCAGCTCGATGACGTCGATGGCGAGGAGCAGATCGCGCGGGTATGCACCGACGAACGTGCCGCGGTCTGCGATCTGGCCGATCAGCCGGCCTTTCGGCTGGCTTTGCTGCGCATCGCGGCGGATCGGCACCGGTTGGTGCTGACCAATCATCACATCGTGCTCGATGGCTGGTCGCTGCCGATCCTGCTGGGCGAGATATTCGCCGGTTATCGCGGGCAGCGGCTGGGCGCAGCCGGGTCGTATCGCCGGTTTGTGACCTGGTTGAGCGGTCGTGACCTGGAGGCCGCGCGCGCGGCCTGGCGTGAGGTGTTGGCCGGTTTTGACACCCCCACGTTGGTGGGCCCTCCGGGCCGGTTAGAGCAAGGACCGCGAGGCGATGCCGTGTTTCGGGTGCCTGAGCAGATCACGCGGGCCGTTAGCGAGCTGGCGCGCTCGTGTCATACCACCGTCAACACCGTCTTGCAGGGCGCCTTCGCGCAGCTGCTGATGTGGTTGACCGGTCAGCACGATATCGCCTTCGGCACCACGGTCTCGGGGCGGCCGGCCGAGGTGGCCGGTGCGGAATCGATGGTGGGCCTGTTGATCAACACTGTGCCGGTGCGGGCGAACATCACGGCGGCAACCACCACCGCGCAGCTGCTCGACCAGCTTCAAGCCGCCTACAACGACACACTCGAGCACCAGCACCTGGCGCTTGCGGAGATCCACCGCGTCACCGGTCAACAGCAGCTGTTCGACACCGTTTTCGTGTACGAGAACTATCCGTTCGACACCGGGGCGTTGACGGGGGCCGACGAGTTGGCCATCACCGATGTCACCGGCCGCGTAGCCAACCACTACCCGCTTGTGGTGGAGGCCTCGCCGGGCAGCGAGCTGGGTCTTCGCGTCGGATACGACACCGATGTTTTCGACGCGGCCAGTATCGAGATGCTGATCGAACGGTTGCAGAAGGTGTTGGTGGCGATGACCGCCGACCCCACCCGGCGGCTCTCGTCGGTGGATCTGCTCGATGATTCTGAGTACGCCCGGCTGGATGGGTGGGGCAACCGGGCGGTGTTGACGCAGTCCGCAACCAGCGGTGCATCGATTCCGGTGTTGTTCGCCGCGCAGGTGGCCCGCACCCCGGAGGCGGTGGCGCTGAGCTTCGAAGGCCGCTCCATGACATACCGCGAGCTCGAGGAAGCCGCCAACCGGTTGGCGCATCTGTTGGCCGGCCAGGGTGCGGGCCCGGGTGAGCGTGTGGCGCTACTGCTTTCCCGTTCGAGCGAGGCTGTCGTGGCGGTTTTAGCGGTGCTGAAAACCGGGGCGGCTTATCTGGCAATCGACCCGGCGGTGCCAGCGGCCCGGATGGAGTTCATGGTTGCCGACGCCGCGCCGATCGCCGCGATCACCACCACCGAGCTCGCCGACCGGCTCGACGGATATGACCTGGTGGTCATCGATGTCAGTGATATTGAGGGCACCGCTGTTAACACCCAACCCAGCGCCGCACTGTCGGCGCCGGGTCCGGATGATATCGCCTACCTCATCTACACCTCCGGCACCACCGGTGTCCCCAAGGGCGTGGCAATCCCCCATCAGAACGTGACCCAGCTGTTGGAGGTGCTGGAGGCCGACCTGGAGCTGTCGCCGGGACAGGTGTGGACGCAGTGTCATTCTTTGGCCTTCGACTTCTCGGTGTGGGAAATCTTCGGTGCGTTGTTGCACGGTGGGCGGTTAGTGGTGGTGCCCGATTCGGTGGTCCGCTCACCGGAAGACTTGCACGCGGTGCTGGTCACCGAAGAGGTCAGCGTGTTAAGCCAGACCCCCTCGGCGTTTTATGCGCTGCAGAACGTTGATGCGCAGCACTGGTGGCAAAGCTCGAGCACGGCGTTTGAACGCCAGGTAACACGCTGGCTCGGCTTGTCCGTACCGCGATCACCTGAGTTGGATTATCAGCTCAAGCTGCAGACGGTGGTGTTTGGCGGTGAAGCGCTAGAACCGCAGCGTCTTAGGACGTGGTTTGACAACCACCCTGGATTACCGCGCTTGATCAACCTGTATGGCATCACCGAGACGACGGTGCATGCCTCGGTGCGGAAGATCGTCGCCGGTGACGCCGATAGCACTGTCAGTCCCATCGGGGTGCCATTGGCGCATCTTGGCTTCTTGGTGCTGGATCGCTGGTTGCGCCCGGTGCCAGCCGGTGTGGTCGGGGAGTTGTATGTGGCCGGTGCCGGGGTGGGGTGCGGATATTGGCGGCGGGCGGGCTTGACGGGGTCGCGGTTTGTGGCGTGCCCGGTCGCAGCGGGACAACGTATGTATCGCACCGGAGATCTCGTGTGTTGGGGTGCTGAGGGGCGGCTGCGGTATCTGGGGCGCGCGGATGACCAGGTCAAGATCCGCGGGTATCGCATCGAGCTCGGTGAAGTTCAGGCCGCGCTGGCCGGGCTGGATGGGGTGGAGCAGGCGGCGGTAATCGCCCGCGAGGACCGCCCCGGCGACAAACGGCTGGTCGGCTACGTCACCGGGACAGCAGACCCGGCCCAGCTCCGGGTCGCGCTGGCCCAACGACTCCCGGCGTACATGGTTCCGGCCGTGGTGGTGGCGCTAGAGGCGTTGCCGCTGACAGTCAACGGCAAACTCGACAAACGGTTGCTGCCGGCACCGGGGTACGCCGCTGGGGAGTATCGGGCCCCGGCCACTCCCACCGAGGAGATCGTGGCCGAGATCTACGCCCGGGTGCTGGGGATCGAGCGCGTCGGGGTCGACGACTCGTTCTTCGATTGTGGCGGGGATTCGCTTTCCGCGATGCGGGTGATCGTCGAGACCAACAAAGCCCTTGATGTCCACCTTTCCGTGGGCGCCATATTCCACGCGCCATCGGTGAGAAGCCTGAGCCAGCAATTGGGCACAAGTGCCAGCTGGGACAGCTTTGTGTCCGTGCACGGCGCCGCGAACGAGGACGCCAGCACCAAGGTGCACGCCCGCGACCTCACCCTGGACAAGTTCATCGACGCCACGACGCTGGCCGCCGCGCCGGGGCTGCCGGGGCCGAGCGCCGAGGTGCGGACGGTCCTGCTGACCGGGGCGACCGGCTTCCTCGGGCGCTATCTGGCCCTCGAGTGGCTGGAGCGGATGGAGCTGGTCGACGGCAAGCTGATCTGCCTGGTGCGCGGCGAGACTGATGAAGAAGCAAGGAGTCGACTCGACAAGACTTTTGGCAGCGGCGACCCCGGACTGCTGCGGCACTTCCAGAAACTGGCCGCCGATCGTCTGGAGGTCATCGCCGGCGATAAGGGCGAAGCCTACCTGGGGCTGGACCAGCAGACCTGGCAGCGGCTGGCCGACACCGTTGAACTGATCATGGATCCCGCGGCCCTGGTCAACGGCGTCTTCCCCTACAGCGAGCTGTTCGGGCCCAACGTCGTGGGCACCGCCGAGCTGATCCGGTTGGCGCTCACCACGAAACTCAAGCCCTACAGTTACGTGTCGACTTCCGACGTGAGAACCCAGATCGATCCGTCCGCGTTCACTGAGGACGCCGACATCCGGGTCATCAGCCCCACCCGCGCGAACGATGGCAGCTACGGCAACGGCTACGCCAACAGCAAGTGGGCCGGTGAGGTGCTGCTGCGCGAGGCTCACGACCTGTGCGGGCTGCCGGTCGGAGTGTTTCGCTGCGACGTGATCCTGGCCGACCCCACATACGCGGGTCAGCTCAACGCGTCGGACAATGTCGCCCGGATGGTGCTGAGCTTGGTGGCTACCGGCATCGCGCCCCGCTCGTTCTTCCCACTCGATGCCGATGGCAACCGGCAACGCGCGCACTTTGACGGGCTGCCCGTCGGTTTCGTCGCTGAGGCGATCGCCACGCTGGGTGCCCAGGTGGTCACGTCTTTAGCGGGCTTTCAGACCTATCACGTGATGAACCCGCACGACGACGGCATCGGGCCCGACGAGTATGTCGACTGGCTGATCGAGGCCGGTTACCCGATCCAGCGCATCGCTGACTTTGGGGAGTGGTTGCAGCGGTTCGAGACCGCCCTAGGTGCCCTGCCGGATCGACAGCGCGAGCACTCGGTGCTGCCGATGTTGCGGTTGCGTCCTTCCGAGCAGTTTGAGCTGCCCGAGCCGACCCGAGGGGCGATGGGGCCGACCGACCGATTCCGCGCTGCGGTGCAAGAAGCAAAAATCGGCCCCGACAAGGACATCCCGGACATCCCGCATGTCTCGGCCCCGATCATCATTAAATACGTAACCGACTTGCAACTGCTCGGACTGCTCTAGCCCGCTTGAAAACGCCACCCGGCACACGCCCATCGAGAATCCCCGGAGGAACAAAATGCGCCGAATTGCCCTTTCGATCTACTGGGGGTTCTTGGTGGTTGTCCGCTCCTTCAGTCTGGTGCGACAGAAAAATGCCGCGGCTTATTACACGACCCTCGGAGACGACGCCATCGACTTCCTGAATGAAGGGTACGTCGACGACTCCAAGCCGTTATGGCTCAACCTCGGTTACTGGAAAGAGGCTCGCACCTATCCCGACGCTTGCGTTGCGATGGTCGAGCTGCTGGGAACGCGCGCCGGTCTGAAACCAGGCGATGAAGTCCTCGACGTCGGCGTCGGTTTCGCGGAGCAGGATTTTGTTCTTCTCGATCGCTTCAAGGTGTCTCGGATCACGGGCATCGACATCACTCCCGTCCACATCGATAAGGCCCGGGAACGCGTCGCCGAGCGTGGGCTCGAGAAACAGATCGACATTCGACTCGGTTCCGCGACCGAAATGGAGTTTCCCGACGCATCATTTGACAAGGTCTTGGCCTTGGAATGCGCATTCCACTTTGACACGCGTGATCAGTTCATGCGTGAAGCATTTCGCGTCCTCAAGCCAGGAGGAACCATCGCGATCGCCGACATGCTCCCGGTTCCAGGCAGGAAATCCCTCCGGGTGAACGTTTTCGCCCGGAGGTACGGCCACATTCCCGAGGCCAATCTGTATGACCGCGAGGAATACCCACGGCGACTGTCTGCGGTGGGTTTCGGCGATGTCCTCGTGGAATCGATCCGGCAAGACGTGTTCCCCGGGATGGCCAATTACAGTCGGCAGCGCCTTGAGGAAAAGAAAAAGATGGATGAGGTGGTCGTGGAAGTCTCGGAAGACGATCGCGCCCAGTGCCGTGGCGTAGAGATCTGGGAACGAGGAAGCGGTTTGACGGACTATGTGATGGTGTCGGCACGGAAGCCTTTGGACATGGGAGTTCCAGGGAAATGAACTTGTGGCTGTTTTGTGTCGAACCGCGGCTCGCTTAATCCATCATGGTCCCCATGGGAACGGCAACCCCCGACATTGCCAACATGCCCCGAGGCGGGCCGAACGCCTCGTGGCTGGACCGGCGGCTGCAGACCGACCGGCTGGAATACCTGGACCGCGACGACGTCGACGATCTGAAGCGCAAGGTCATCCAAGCACTCGACCGCAGCGGACGACGACGGTTTCTGGGTAATTACACGTTGTGCGCGAGGGCGGCGCTTCGCGAGGTGAGCGATATCGCCTCGCCGAAGATCCTCGAACTCGGGTGCGGCCTCGGCGGGCTGTCGCGCAAGCTACTGGAGTATCGCCCCGCTGCTCAGGTGACGGTCACCGACATCGATCCCGAGTTCGCGGCCGCCGTCGCCGCCAGCGACCTCGGCAGTCACCCACGCGCCACGGTGCGGCAAATGGACGCCACCGCAATCGACGCCCCCGACGGGTATTACGACCTCGCGGTGTTTGCGTTGTCGTTGCATCACCTGGCGCCCCAGCAGGCCGCCCAAGTATTCGCCGAAGCGACCCGGGTAGCGAAGAAGTTGATCGTCATCGACCTCAGCAGGCGGCCGCCGCCGGTCCAGTTGATGATGTTGGCGCTCATACTGCCGTTCACCAGGC
Organism: Mycolicibacterium vulneris; assembly: GCF_002104765.1. GTDB lineage: Bacteria > Actinomycetota > Actinomycetes > Mycobacteriales > Mycobacteriaceae > Mycobacterium > Mycobacterium vulneris. The sequence continues at coordinate 34,884 of NZ_NCXM01000037.1, read as the reverse complement.
TGAAGCCGTTGTTACACGACGGGATCATCAGCTCGCTACGCGCCTATAGCCCGTCGGCGCTGCGTGCGCTCGCCCAATACGCCGACCCGGCAATTACCGTCGAGTTCCGCGCTCGACCGTGGGGTGCGACGGTGATGGTTGCCGGCCGCCCGGCAACCGGACAATCAACCGGCTAGCCTTCCAGTTCCTTCTTCAGGTTGGCCAGCACCTCGCCCTGAATCTTTTTCAATCCCAATGGCGCAAAGGTCTTTTCGAAGAAGCCCTTCACACCGCCGGCGCCCGTCCAGGTGGTGTTGACGGTGACGCTGGAGCCGGGTCCGGCGGGAGCGACCGTCCAGTTGATGACCATGGACGAGTTCGCGTCCTTCTCGATGACGGTGTGCCCGGCCACGTCGACGGCGACCTGCACGTCGCGGACGCGTGATTTGGTGGCCTGCAACTTCCACTTTGCGACCGTGCCGGGCCCCTGCCCACCCTGAAGCACCTGGTAGTCGCTGTATTGCGGCGACAGAATTTTCGGGCGGACGGTCTGATAGTCCGCGACGGCGGCAAGGGTTGCCGCAGGTTCCGCGTTGACCAAAATGGTGCTCTCTGCGCTCACCTGTCCCAAGGGGACCCCTCCTCATGAAGATTTTCCCGGTGCCGGCCCTTTCGACGGGTGCACGGGCTGTTGTCGAAGACTAGGGTATATGTGGTGCCTGTCACTGGATCTGCACTCTCGACCCACAAGTCCGGCGTTGACCGGATGCTGGCAAGTTATCGATCCATCCCCGCAACGTCCGCCGTCCGGCTGGCCAAGCCGACATCAAATCTGTTCCGCGCCCGAACGAAACGCGATGCACCAGGTCTGGACACGTCCGGGCTGACCGGCGTCCTGAGCGTGGATCCCGACACCTGCACCGCCGACGTGGCGGGCATGTGCACGTACGCGGACCTGGTGGCCGCGACGCTGCCGTACGGTCTTTCGCCGCTGGTCGTCCCGCAGCTGAAGACCATCACGCTCGGGGGCGCGGTCAGCGGTCTTGGCATCGAGTCGGCGTCGTTCCGCAACGGGCTGCCGCATGAGTCGGTGCTCGAGATGGACATCCTCACCGGCGCTGGCGATTTGCTCACCACCTCGCGCACCCAGCACCCCGACCTGTTCCGCGCCTTCCCGAATTCCTATGGGACGCTGGGGTATTCGACCCGGATTCGGATCGAGCTGGAATCCGTCGCGCCGTTCGTGGCGCTGCGACACATCCGGTTCCGCTCGCTGCCAGATCTGGTCGCGGCCATGGAACGCATCATCGACACCGGTGGGCAGGGCGGGACGCCGGTCGACTATCTCGACGGGGTGGTCTTCAGCGCCGACGAAAGCTACCTGTGCGTGGGCCGGCGGACCACTACGCCCGGCCCGGTCAGCGACTACACCGGCCGCGACATCTACTACCAGTCCATCCGGCACGACGGCCCCGGCGTCGAAGCCACCAAGGATGACCGGCTGACCATGAACGACTACTTCTGGCGCTGGGACACCGACTGGTTCTGGTGCTCACGCGCGTTCGGGGTGCAGAACCCGCGGCTGCGGCGCTGGTGGCCGCGCCGCTACCGGCGCAGCAGCGTCTACTCGAAGCTGATCTCCATGGACCGACGCTTCGGGCTGTCCGACAGGATCGAAACGCGTAACGGCCGCCCGGCGCGCGAGCGGGTGGTGCAGGACATCGAGGTGCCGGTCGAACGGACCTGCGACTTCCTGGAGTGGTTCCTGGACAGCGTGCCCATCACGCCAATCTGGTTGTGCCCGTTGCGTTTACGCGACCGCCAGGGCTGGCCGCTGTATCCGATGCGCCCGGATCACACCTACGTCAACGTCGGCTTCTGGTCGTCGGTGCCGGCCGGCGCGACCGAGGGCGCCACCAACCGGATGATCGAGGCCAAGGTGGACGAGCTCGACGGCCACAAGTCGCTGTATTCGGACTCCTTCTACTCCCGCGAGGACTTCGACGAGTTGTACGGCGGCGAGGCCTACAACACGGTCAAGAAAACCTACGATCCCGATTCTCGTTTACTCGACCTCTACGCGAAAGCGGTGCAACGGCGATGACGACGACGAAAGGACCTCACCGCTCATCGACCGGCAAACTGAGCATGGCCGAGATCCTGGAGGTCTTCGCCGCGACCGGACGACATCCGCTGAAGTTCACCGCCTACGACGGCAGCACGGCCGGCAGTGAAGACGCCGAACTGGGTCTGGACCTCCGGACCCCCCGCGGAGCCACCTACCTGGCCACCGCGCCCGGCGAACTCGGCCTGGCCCGCGCCTACGTGTCGGGCGACCTGCAGGCCTACGGCGTACACCCGGGCGATCCGTACCAACTGCTCAAGACGCTGACCGATCGGGTCGAATTCAAGCGTCCGCCGGCGCGGGTGCTGGCCAACGTCGTCCGTTCGATGGGCCTCGAGCGATTGCTGCCGGTGCCACCACCACCGCAGGAAGCGCGGCCACGGTGGCGCCGGGTCACCGAAGGGCTGATGCACAGCAAGACCCGCGACGCCGAGGCCATCCATCACCACTACGACGTCTCCAACACCTTCTACGAGCTGGTGTTGGGGCCGTCGATGACCTACACCTGCGCGGTGTATACCGACGCCGAGGCCACGCTGGAAGATGCGCAGCAGAACAAGTACCGGCTGATCTTCGAGAAGCTGCGGCTCCAGCCGGACGACCGGCTGCTCGACGTCGGCTGCGGCTGGGGCGGCATGGTGCGCTACGCCGCGCGCCACGGCGTCCGGGCGATCGGCGCGACCCTGTCGGCCGAGCAGGCGAAGTGGGCGCAGCGGGCGATCGCCGACGAGGGGCTGGCGGAGCTGGCCGAGGTGCGGCACTCCGACTACCGCGACGTGGGCGAGACGCAGTTCGACGCCGTCTCCTCGATCGGGCTGACCGAGCACATCGGCGTCAAGAACTACCCGGCCTACTTCGGGTTCTTGAAGTCGAAGCTGCGCACCGGCGGTCTGCTGCTCAACCACTGCATCACCCGGCACGACAACTCCTCGACCTCGTTCGCCGGGGGGTTCACCGATCGCTACGTCTTCCCCGACGGCGAGCTGACCGGCTCGGGCCGCATCACCTGCGCGATCCAGGATGCGGGCTTCGAGGTGCTGCACGCGGAGAACTTCCGGCATCACTACGCGATGACGCTGCGCGACTGGTGCCGCAACCTGGTCGAGCACTGGGACGTGGCGGTCGCCGAGGTCGGCCTGCCGACCGCCAAGGTGTGGGGCCTGTACATGGCGGCATCGCGGGTGGCGTTCGAGCAGAACAACCTTCAGCTCCATCATGTGCTGGCGGCCAACGCCGACGCGCGGGGCGACGACAACCTGCCACTGCGGCCGTGGTGGACGGCCTGAACCGCTAGCCGTTGTCGATGCGGCGGGCGCCCAGCTCGCTCTGCAGCAATTCGAGCGCGACCTCTTCGGGGTCGCGGCGCGGCGCCGATGGCTCGTCGCCGACGGCCTCGGCCAGCATGTGTTCCTCTTCATCACGGCGCGCGGAGTCGACGTCGGGCGCGGGCTCGGCGACGTTCGTCGCCGTCGGGCCGGCTCCCCCACCGGCGGGTGGCGGTGGCGCGGCCGCCGCCGGCGCGCCAGCCTCACAGCGCACCCGCCAGTTGACGCCCAGCGCGTCTTTGAGCGCTTCGGCGATGACGTCGGCGTTGCGCTGCTCGCAGAGCCGCTTGGCCAGCGGCGCCGATTCATGGCTCAGCACCAACGTGTTGCCCTCGATGGCCCGCACGGTCGCCCCGGCCAGCATCACCTCGGTGGTGCGGCTGCGCTGCCGCACCTTTTCGCGCACTGTCGGCCACATGCTTCGCACCGCGGCGGTGTTGAGTTCACCTGGCGCAGAGGCTGTTTCGGCCGCCGGTGTCGGAGCGGGTTCGGGTGCGGGAGGCGCGGGCTGAGACGGTTCGGGGACGGGGGCCGCCTTGGGCTCGGGCTTCGGCTCGGGTTGCGGTTCGGCCTTGGCGGCGGCCGCCGCGGAGGGCCGGGTGAACCGGACGGGCGGCTCGGGTTCGGCCGGCGCGGGCGCACTGCGCGGCGCCGCGGCGGGGGCTTCGGAGCCGGGGATGGACATGTCCAGCCGGGTCTCGATCCGCTCGACGCGTTGCAGCAGCGCCGATTCGGTGTCGCTGGCCGAGGGCAGCAGCAGACGCGCACACACGACCTCGAGCAGCAGACGCGGCGCCGTTGCACCGCGCATCTCGCCGAGCCCCGCCTGCACCACCTCGGCGTAGCGGGTCAGGGTCGCCGGCCCGATCCGGGTCGCTTGCTCACGCATCCGCTCCAGCACGTCCTCCGGCGCGTCCACCACGCCGCGGCTGGCCGCGTCCGGAACGGCCTGCAGCAGGATCAGGTCGCGGAACCGTTCGAGCAGATCGGTGGCGAACCGCCGTGGGTCATGCCCGGCATCGATCACCGACTCCACCGCACCGAACAGCGCCGCGGCATCGGCGGCGGCAAGGGCGTCGACGGCGTCGTCGATCAGCGCCATATCGGTGGCCCCCAGCAGGCCCAACGCGCGCTGATAGGTCACGTGCGCGCCCTCGGCGCCGGCCACCAGCTGATCCAGCACCGACAGGGTGTCGCGGGGCGAGCCGCCGCCGGCGCGGATCACCAGCGGGTAGACGGCGTCGTCGACGGCGACGCCCTCCTGCTCACAGATCCGCCCGATCAACGACCGCATGGTCTTCGGCGGCAACAACCGGAACGGGTAGTGATGCGTGCGGGACCGGATCGTCGGCAGCACCTTCTCCGGTTCGGTGGTCGCAAAGATGAAGATGAGGTGTTCGGGGGGCTCCTCGACGATCTTGAGCAGCGCGTTGAATCCCGCGGTGGTCACCATGTGCGCCTCGTCGACGATGAACACGCGGTAGCGCGACTGGGCGGGCGCGTAGAACGCGCGGTCGCGCAGCTCGCGGGTGTCGTCCACACCGCCGTGGCTGGCGGCGTCGAGCTCGACCACGTCGATGCTGCCGGGCGCGTTGGGCGCCAGCGCCTGGCACGAGTCGCAGACCCCGCACGGCATGGCCGTCGGGCCCTGAGCGCAGTTCAGCGAGCGGGCCAGGATGCGCGCCGAGGAGGTCTTCCCGCAGCCGCGCGGACCCGAGAACAAATACGCGTGGTTGATCCGTCCGGCTTCCAGGGCGATCGAGAGTGGTTCGGTGACGTGCTCCTGCCCCACCACTTCGGCGAAGGTTGCCGGACGGTACTTGCGGTAGAGGGCCACGGTCAGCAGGCTACCGGCGCGCGGTGACGATGCGGACCCGGCAGGGTCGTCAGCTCACACTCGACGCGGCCGACGCCAGCAGCGATTCGGACGCCGCCAGCAACGCGCAGGTGGCCAGCCCGTCGACGGCGTCGCGCAGGTCCGGCAGCGACGGGAAGGTCGGCGCGATCCGGATGTTGGTGTCCCTCGGATCTTTCCGGTACGGGAACGACGCACCCGCCTCGGTGACCGCGATACCGGCGTCCTTGGCCAGCGCGACGGTCCGCTTCGCGGTACCCGGCAACACGTCGAGGCTGATGAAGTAGCCACCCTTGGGGTCGGTCCACGACGCGATCTTGGAGTCGCTGAGCCGCTGATCGAGGATCTCGGCGGCCAGGGCGAACTTCGGCGCCAGGATCTGCTGGTGCTTCAGCATGTGCAGCCGCACCCCGTCCGCGTCGCGGAAGAAGCGCAGGTGCCGCAGCTGGTTGATCTTGTCGGGTCCGATCGACTTCTTCCCCGCATATTGCAGGTACCAGGCGATGTTGCCCAGCGATCCGCCAAGGAAGCTCACGCCGGCGCCGGCGAAGGTGATCTTCGAGGTGGACGCGAACACGTAGGGCCGATGCGGATTGCCGGCCGCGGAGGCCAGCCCGAGCACGTCGACCTGCCGGATGAAGTCATGCGTCAGGGTGTGCACCGCATACGCGTTGTCCCAGAACAGCCGGAAGTCGGGCGCCGCGGTCCGCATCTGGACGAGCCGCAGGACGTTGTCCCAGGAGTAGGTGACCCCGGTGGGGTTGCCGAACACCGGCACCGTCCACATGCCCTTGATGGCCGGGTCGGCGGCGACCAGCTCTTCGATCAGGTCGACGTCCGGCCCGTCGGACAGCATCGGGACGGGGATCATCTCGATGCCCATCGTCTCGGTGATGGCGAAGTGCCGGTCGTAGCCGGGGGCCGGGCACAGGAACTTGACGCTCGGTTCGTCCTTCCAGGGGCGCTGCGAGTCCACGCCGCCGTACAACATCGAGAAGGCGACCAGGTCGTGCATCAGTTCCAGGCTGGAGTTGTTGCCCGCGATCAGGTTCTGCACCGGGATGCCGAGCAGCTCCCCGAAGATGGCCCGCAGCTCGGGCAGGCCGTGCAGGCCGCCGTAGTTGCGGGTGTCGGTGCCCTCGCTGTCGCGGTAGTCGTCCCCGGGCAGGCTCAGCAGCGGGTTGGACAGGTCGAGCTGGGCGGGAGCGGGTTTGCCGCGGGTTAGGTCCAGCGCGAGCTTCTTGGCCTGCAGATCGGCGTAATCCTGCTGGTGACGAGCGTGTGCGCCGGCAAGTTCTTCCGGGCTGAGGGACTCCAGCGACACCATGGACCCTTTCGCTGTCGAAGGCGGGTAACCAGTGGCGATCGCAAGCGCGGCGGAGCCGAGCGAAGCGGGTCGCCACTCGTGGATATAGGGGACCCCGCGCACCCGACAGAGCCCATTGACCCTTGCTGCCTTCCGGCCCTGGGGGAGTTCACAGGATAGACGCCGCGCGGGGTCCAGCGACGAGTCTAATACCTGCCCTGGAGTCGACGATGAGCAACCGGCGGGGCCCATCGGGGCCTCGGTTACCATGGCCACGGAGGATTCGCCTAGTGGCCTATGGCGCTCGCCTGGAACGCGGGTTGGGTTAACAGCCCTCGCGGGTTCAAATCCCGCATCCTCCGCCATTGGTCCGCCAAGCGGACACGTACGAATTGATATGGATTCGGGTCGGCCGCCTTTAGGCTGGCGTGAAATCACCAGCACGAGGAGGGGTATGGGGCGCAAGGTCGCCATCCCGTGGCACGCGTCATTTTCGATCGCTGCCGGTGTCCTCTACTTCTTCTTCGTGCTGCCCCGCTGGCCCGAGCTGATGGGCGACACCGGGCACACGTTGGGGACGACGCTGCGCATCGTGACGGGTGCGCTGGTCGCGCTCGCGGCGCTGCCCGTGGTGTTCACCCTGCTGCGCACCCGCAAGCCCGAGTTTGGGACGCCGCAGCTGGCGCTGTCCATCAGGATCTGGTCGATCGTGGCCCACGTGCTGGCCGGGGTGCTGATCATTGGGACGGCGATCAGCGAAATCTGGTTGAGCCTGGACGTCGCCGGACGGTGGTTGTTCGGGATCTACGGCGCCGCCGCCGCGATCGCGTTGCTCGGCATTTTCGCCTTCTATCTCTCCTTCGTCGCCGAGCTGCCCCCGCCGCCGCCCAAACCGATCAAGGCTAAGAAGCCCAAGGAGCGTCGCGTGCGGCGCAAGAAGGGCGCCGAGGACGAAGCCGACGAAACGGAAGAAGCCGAAGCCGCCGAGGCTGACGAGGACGAGGCGGAGACCGCCGAGGCGAAAGCCGAAGAGACCGAAGAAGCCGAGCCGGCCGCAGCTGAGGCCGCACCGGAACCGACGATCGAGGCGACGCCCGCCGACGACACCGAGGAAGCCGGCGACGAGGGCGACGAGTCGAAGGCCAAGTTGCGCAACCGGCGCCCGACCGGCAAGGGGTCGCACCGGATGCGCAGGCGCACTCGGGCCGGCGTTGCCCTCGACGAAAACGCCGACGAGGAGTAGTCAGCGGCGCCGGAGCCGCTCGACGTAGGCGGCGATGCGTCGCAGCGTCTCGTCCGTGCCCCACATCCGGCGAACCTCGTCATCAACGCCTCGGGCCTCGTGGATGCGCGCCGGCGTCGGGGCGTGCCAGGTCGCGCACCGTCGAGGCCAGCTCTTCGAGCAGCTCGACATCCTGCGCGTTGACCGCACCCGACGACAGGGTCAGCACCTTCACGGCGCCCGCGGTGCTGATGTCGAGCATGATCATTCTTCCGATCAGCGGCTGACGGCCGCGAGGACGACGGGGATGTCCGTGTTCTCGTCGGTGTGATAGCTCGCGCAGACGCGGTGGTAGCCGTCGGCGATCTGTAACGGAACCCCGGTCATGAAGTCGCCGCGCACCAGCAGGATGGGCGACAGCGACAGGCCCTTCTCGATCTTGGTCAGGTCCGCCGCGACGTGCGGGTTGTCCACCGGCAGCAGGCTCAGCTGCGCCGCCCGCAGGATGTCTTTGGCCTTTTTGTGCGTCACGCTGCCGGATTTCAGCTTTTTGACCACCTTCTTCACGGTCTGCCTGTCCGCGAGCATGGTGAGATAGTCCGCCGCCGCCGGAAAGTCCTGGGCCTCAGGCTTTTCCAGCCATTTCACGCTGAGCATCATGTTCCTCCCTGTGCCGGCTGCGACATCGACGTAGCCTACCGGCTCGGCCCCGCGAAAATTTGGGATCGGTAGCAACCGGGGCGGTCTGTACTTGCGCCAGGACGACGCCATCGGGGCGGCGCACAAAGGAAGGAACCACAAGTGAAACGTCTTCTCACAGCTGCGATTGGGACCCTGGGCTGCGCCGCGGCCTCAGTGGCCCTGGTGGGATGCTCGGGCGGCGGCCACACGGCCGCACCGGCGTCGAGCACCACCCCCAGCGCCTCCACCGGCACCAACGCGCAGGTCAAGGTGGGCGGTACGGACCTGGCCGGCGTGAACCCGGCCTCGGTGACCTGTGTGCGGACCGGCGGCAAGATCGACATCGGCAGCGGCTCCACGAGCGGCGCCCAGCAGGCGCTGGCCGTCGTGATGACCGACGAAGCCAACCCGAAGGTCCAGTCGGTGGCCCTCGTTGTCGACGGCAACGCCCTGGCGGTCAGCGACAACATGGGCGCGAAGGTGGGTTCGGCCAGCGTCGCGGTCGATGGCAAGACCTACACCATCACCGGTCAGGCGCAGGGGGCCGACATGAAGAACCCGATGGCGGGAATGATCACCAAGGACTTCACCATCAAGGTGTCCTGCGGCTGATCGGTTTCGGCCCTCGAGCGGCGGACGTGCCTCACTCACGCGTCCGCCGCTCGCGGTTTCGCCAACCAGACACCACCCCCGGACTTATGATGCAGCCGTGTCGATCCCGGACGAATTGGAGAAGGCGCGTCGTATGGCGTTCGCCGCCGATGAAGCCGGGGCACGCGACCTGCTGCTCTCGTTGATTCCGCGGATCGACCGCGACGACCTCATGCTGGAAGCCCTTGCGCAGCTTGGCGAGATCTACCTCGCGCGCGGGGCTTACGACGGGGTCCGGGAATCCGTGCGGCGCATACGGGACTGCGTGGCGATCTACGCGGGCATCGCCTCGGGCTCGGCCGCCGAGCGGGTGCGGCTGTCCGACGGCGAGATCGCACACACGATCTGCCGATACTCGCGGCGCGCCCAGTTCCTGCAGACAGGACTGGCCGCGGCGCTGGGTGATCACGAAGGCGCGGCGGTGGCGCTGGCGCCGTTGTGCGACAACGACTCCGGACCTGGGGATCTCGCCGACGAGCACCGGTACCTGTGCACCCACGCGCATGTTCTGTGCGCCGTCGCGTTGTGCGACGACGACCTGCACGTCCGGTCAGCCCCCTTGTGGGAGAAGGTTGTTGACGGCATCGAGCGTGCCGGCGACAGCGGTGAGCGCGCCGACCACCTGTGGGTCACCGCGGCGACCGGGTACGGCAGGTTCTGCGTGGAGACCGGACGGTTGCCGGAAGCCGAGCCGTGGCTGCGCCGCGCCCAAGCGCGGGCAGAAACCAACGGGTGGGAACTGGCCGCAGCCAGAGCACAATTGGAGCGGGCCGCGGCGCGGTGGGTGGCAAACGACCACGCCGGCACCGAAGAACTGGTCGGGCAGGCCTATCCGGTCATCGCCCGCCACGACCGGGCCCACGACGTCGCCCGGTGCTGGCTGTACATGGGACTCACCCGGCTGGGAGCGGGCGCCCTGGAGGCCGCCGACGACTGCTGGGAACACGCCGAACGGCAGTGGCGGGAGTTGGGAAAGCCCTTGCATCTGCACCGTATCCTGTTGCAGCGCAGCTGGATCGCCATCTTCTGGAGCCACTTCTCCGACGCGGTCGAGCTGATCGCGCAGGCCCGGGAGCTGCTGGACTCCTCGCCGCGCAGCAGCTGGCTGCAGTACGCCCAGCTCGACAATCATCTCGGAACAGTCTGGCGCGCGGACGCTTTGGCGGACCTCGGTTTCGACAGCTCAGGTGATCCCGACGAGACCCTGGAGGAAACCGAGGCGCGACAGGCGGAGGGGCTCGGCATTCTGCGCGGCGAGGTCGGCACGCCGGAGTACTGGCGCGGGATGACCAAGCTCGAACAGGCCGCCGAGCTCAAGGTGCCGGCCGCCCTGGCGGTCGACTCGGTGCGATATTCGATCGCCGACGCCGACGCCAGGGCCCGGTGGGCCACCGGCATTGCGGCGCCCATCCTGGCCGGCGCCTTCGCCGTGGCCTGGGAGTGGGAGAACACCGCGCTGATCAGTGAGCTCATCGAATACCACAGCGCGCGAGGTACTTTCGAGGGCCTACAACGACCGCGGATCGGCGAATGGGCGTCGACGGCCATCGCGTCGGTGCCCATCGACGCCGACGCGGGGCCCGCCGCGCTGGCCGCCGCGGGCCCGCCTGTCGCGGGCGGCGCGTCGCTGACCAGGCTGGGGCCGTTGCCGCCGTTGCAGATGCAACCTGGGGCGGAGCCGATCCTGAGCCACTATCGTGTGCTGGCTTTGCAACGCTACGGGCGCCATGTCACCGCGGCCGAGCCGGCCTGGTCGACGTGGCCATGAGCGAGCCCGACCGGCTGACCCTGGTGCTGCGGTACGCCGACCTCGGCATCGCGACCTACGCCAGCCTGCAGATCGTCGGACAGCCGTCGAGAACCGTCACCTGGGTGCTGGAAGAGCCGCTGCTGCTGGCCGCGCTGCAGGAGCTCACCGCCGCCCTGCCCGAGCCGTACGGCGCCGAAACGCGGCGTGATGCCATCGAGCGTGCCCTGGCCACCGGACCATTCGCCAAGCCGGACAACGAACTCACGGTCGCCTACATCCTGGGTGTGCTGCTGATCGGTACGCCCGGATGGCAGCTGTTGGCCGAATGCGTGGCCTCGCCGCGGGCGGTGCTGTTCGTCTCGCCGAGCGCACGGCTGGCCCGGGTGCCCTGGGGGCTGCTGGCGATCCCGAAGTCGGGTCCCGGCAAAGAGGAACTGGTGCATGCGCGCCAGGAGGCGATTACCGCCAGCGGCCGCGCCGCAGCCCAAATCCCTTGGCAGCTGGCCGATATCGACGAGCTCACCGACGGCCACCGGCTGATGGAACTGGTCGACGTGCTGATGGCGGTGCCGCCCAACATCGTGCACTCGCCGCGAACTCCCGCAGGCTGGGACGCCCGGCGACAAGGGCCGCCGCTGCTGGTTCTCGATCCTCGCGTGCCGGGACAGCGACCGGACTCCGCGCTCGGATCGGTGCTGGGCAGGCCCTCGCCGCACACGCCCGTGGCGCGGCATTTCGCCGGACTCATCGAACGTCGACCCGTCCTGCCGCGCGCCGACACCGTGCTCGACCTGTTCCGCCGGCAAGACGCCGACCGTGCGTGGCTGGGCGAGCTGCTGGCGCAGACCCCGTGCCGGCTGCTCTATGTCGGCCACGCGAGTTCGGCGGATGACCAACACGACCAGGGAACTCGGGCAGACCGGGCGGCCCTGCACCTGGCCGACACCGCGGATATCCCCGGGGATGCCAACGCGATCGGCGATCACCGCCCATTGACCGCCTCGGACCTGATGGCCCTTCGGTTGCCGATGCCGCCCCGGGTGGCGCTGCTGGCGTGCGGATCGGGCGGTGACTATCTATTCGACGAGGCAACCGGCTTGGTGGCGGCGATGATCCTTAACGGCGCGCAACTGGTGACCGCCACCTTGTGGTCGCTGCCGACGACGGCGGCATATCGGCAATTCGCCGCGTCGTCCGGCGCGCCGGGTCCGGAGCCGGCGGATCCGATGGCTGAGCTGGTGGCCGCCGTGGACGGCGCGCACGACGCCGCGCGGGAAGCCGGATGCGCGGTAAACCGTTGGCAGCGTGAACAGATGCGGCGCTGGCGCGACGGGGATCTCAGCGCCAGCCCGGTGTATTGGGCCGCCCTGGTCACGTTCACCGTGGACGGCGAACGGTAGTGCTCACAGCGACGCCACCCAGGCCGCGTGCACGGCCAGCACATCGTCGGGCAGCGAAAGCTCCTCGCGCGCGGTCGGATCGAAGGCCACCAGCACCACCAGGCCCGGCCGCAGCACAGACAGGTCCAGACCACCGTCGCATCGCGCCAGCTTGCCGATGAACGTCTCCCCCGAGACGGCCACCACTTCGATGAAGACCTGACGTTTGACCTTGCGCACGGTGCCGACCCCGACGGTGCGGTTCCCGGCGCCCCGGCGGCGGCGGGATTTGAGCCAGTCGGCCAGCAGCAGCAGCTTGTTCATTCGATCAGCGTCGGGCCGCAGACCGGCTACCGAACCCAACTTTATGGCTGCCGCAAATTTTGCGATGGCCCTATTCTGTGCTGATGACCGCTGGCCCGCAGGTAGCGACCGCCGTGGAAGGCGAGGCGTCGGGTCATCCGCGGCGGCTGGTGATCGAGGCGGCGTGGCGGGCCATCGGTCCGGGCGTGGGGGTGCTCAGCGGTGACGATGGCGGCCCGCTGAGCCGCACCGTCAAACGCATCATCGACCCGTTGGTGCTGCGCCTGCGGTCCAACCCCGCGTATTCGGCCCCGGTCGTGACGCCCGAGACGGCCGCGGAGATGCACGACCTCATCGTCGGTAGTGGTTTCGAATTGTGCTCGGCCGCAGCGTGGTTCGAGGCACTCAAGCTGGAGCGCCGCCGGCAGCGGATTCGCACCGGGAACGCGCAGGAACTGTACTTTCCGGTGTGTTTCGAACTCGCCGTCACGAAAGGTCCACCGACGCCGCAGGATTACCAGACGGCGGCGGCGGTGCTCGGCGAGATCCACCGGGATCGCGACCGCACCGCGATAGAGGTCCTGCATCGCTACGTCGCGGACCCCGATGTCGTTGCCACTCTCACCGAGCAGCTGGAGCGCAGTTGGCGCGACGTGCGGGCGGGCGAGGCCGCCATCGATCCGTTCCGGGCCGAGCTGGGCACCGTCTTGGGCGCGGCCGGCAGCCACGGCGCCGCCGCGGCCCGCCAGCGGGTCTGGACGGCGATGATCACCGACCCCACCCCGTACAACCTGGGCGCGCTGGCCCGCACCGAGACCACCCGGCTGCCATGGTCGCTCGTCGAGTTGGGCTTGAGTTCGATTGCGCCGCAACGCCCCCCGGCCATCTCACAGAGCGTGGATGGCGACCGACCGCTGGATCGCAGCGTGGTGGACCGGGTGCGCGCCACCCTGCGGCGTGCCTTGGATCGCGACGCGTTACCCGAAATCCCTTTGCTCTGCGAGGAAGAAGTCGACCGGGCCTGCGCGCCGTGGGGGTTGTTGGCCGAAGACAAACAAGCCACGCTGGTGGCAGGCATCGAGGTCGCGGTCCAGCTGGCTCCGCTGGACCCGTCCGCCTCCTGCAGCTACGACTTGGCCACCCAGATCCAGGCGCGGCTTCGCAAGGAAGCCTATGTGTTGCACGCCCGGCGCTACCTGGCCGAAAACGGCCCGATTCATCCTCGCCAACGGCAGGTGGTCGACGACCTGGCCGCCTACGCGCAGCCCTACCTGAGCCGGCTGTGGGCCCGGCTGCACGGGCGCGACGTCTGGCAGGAACCGTGTGCCGACGTCGACGACGTGCGCGCGCTGCTCGACGGGGTGGCGCGGTCGGTGAGCCTCGACCACCGGCAACGGATCAAGGCGATGCTGGAATCGCGGGTGGCCGGATGAGACTGGTTGCCGATTCCGGGCTTTGGAGCACCGGCCCCGTCGACGCCGCGGCCGCGGTGCCACTGGTCACGCTGCTGGAAGTCAGCGGCGCGGTGCTGTCCTGGACACTGGACGATCCCGACGATGCGGCGCCGCACATCACCTTCACCGATGTGTCGAGCGCGGACTGGCTGTGGCGGGTCCTCGGCGAGGCCGGACATGTCGCGGTCGTGTCCGCCGTGGACGGCGCGGCGGGCCGGCCGGCCAGCATCGAGCTCACCGGCGTCGAGCTGGTGCCGGGCTCGGTCGCCCCGCTGCGCAGGCTGGCCACCGGGCACTGGCTGCGCCGGTGGTGGCCGGCCAGCAGGCAGGACGGTATCGCTGGCCTGGACCGTGCGCTGCTCGACATCGAAATCGCGTTGCTGACCGCCGGGGCGCAGAGCTTCTTCCCCGACGACACGCTGGATTCCGATGTGGCGCAGTTGCTTCAGCCCCACGCCGCCGCGCTGATAAGCCAGGTCCGCAGCGATGATCCGCGGGTTGTCGATCTGGTCCGGGCGGGCGCCGGGCTCGCCGGCGAGATCGGCACGGACGGCGACCACCGGCCCGAACTGATTGCGGCCGTGGACGATTCGAGCCTGATCCTGACGTTGCCGAGCGATCGCCGCGACGACTACGCACTGGCCGCCGGTATGGGCGCGGGTCCGCGCGGTGCGGGCGCGATAGCGCGGGGCGTCGCGTCCATCGCCTGGAGCGGGGTCCCACCCGCGATCTTCGATGCCGGCGAGAACACCGTCGGCTGGAGCGTCGAGGCCGGCGGGGCGACGGTCGTCGCCGTGGTGCAGGCCGCCGTCATCGGCCCGGACCCGGCTACCGGCATCACGGCGCGGCTGCGTTCCGCGGCCATCGACGGCACCGGCACCCTGGACGCGACCGGGCGCGCGACCCTTCCCCTCGAGGACGGCCGGGGGCGCGCCCTCACCGAGTCGGCGGCGTGGGACCACGACTGGTCGGCGACGTCGGTAATTGTCGGCGCCGAAACGCCCGAATCCGCCGAGACCCGGGAACGCGTGCGGCGGTGGGCGCGGGCGCGGCTGGACCTGCCGCCGCGGGACGCTTTCCTCGCCGAAATATTGGCCTCAGAATCTGCCTATTAGGCCTACTAAGAACCCCGGTCATTCCCTATGCTGAGCGAGTGCCAAACACCTATCGCGTCGTTCAGTGGAACACCGGAAACGTCGGCAAGAGCTCACTGAAGTCGATCGTCACCAACCCCACCCTGGAATTGGTGGGCTGCTACGCCTGGTCGCCGGAGAAGGCCGGGCGCGATGCCGGCGAACTCGTCGGGCTCCCACCCCTCGGCCTCAACGCCACCAACGACATCGACGAGCTGCTGGCGCTGAAGCCGGACTGCGTGGTCTACAACCCGATGTGGATCAACGTCGACGAACTGGTCCGCATCCTGTCCGCGGGCGTCAACGTGGTCACCACCGCGTCGTTCATCACAGGACACAACCTGGGCGAGGGCCGCGACCGCATCCTGGAGGCCTGCGAGAAGGGCGGCTCCACAATCTTCGGGTCTGGCGTCAGCCCGGGCTTCGCCGAACTGCTGGCCATCGTGTCGGCCATGGTGTGCAACCGGATCGACAAGGTCACGGTCAACGAGGCCGCCGACACCACGTTCTACGACTCCCCTGAGACCGAGAAACCGGTCGGCTTCGGCCAGCCGATCGACCACCCCGACCTGCCGGCGATGGCCGCGAAGGGCACGGCCATTTTCGGCGAGGCCGTCCGGCTGGTGGGCGACGCGCTGGGGATCGAGCTCGACGAGGTGAAGTGCGTCGCCGAGTTCGCCCAGACCACCGAGGATCTCGTCATGGCGTCCTGGACCATCCCGGCGGGGCACGTCGCGGGCACCTACATCAGCTGGCAGGGCATCGTCAACGGCAAGGTCCTGATCGACCTCAACGTCCGGTGGAAAAAGGGGCAGACGCTCGAACCCGATTGGCAGATCGAGCAGGACGGCTGGGTCATCCAGGTCGACGGGCAGCCGACGGTCACCACCAAGGTCGGCTTCCTGCCGCCGCCGTACTTCGAGGCCACCACGCTTGAGGAATTCATGGACCTCGGTCACATCATGACGGCGGTGCCCGCCATCAACGGGATCGCCGCGGTCGTCGCCGCGGCGCCAGGCATCGCCACGTATGCCGATCTTCCGCTGACGCTGCCGCGCGGCAACGCGTTTGTCAGGTAGCCCGGACGGTCAGCCGTCGCCCGACGCCGCGGTGTCCGGGACATTCGCCCGTCGCCGAGCGGGTTTGGCGTAGCGGGCGCCCAGCGCCGGCACCTCGATCGGCCCCTTGTCGCGAACCGCCTCGATGGCATTGCGCAGCGGACGGGCAAGGCCCGCAAAGGATCCCATGTCGAACAGCAGCGGGGTCAGCAACCGGTTGTGCACGAAGCCGAAGGAGCTGCCGGTCTCGGGGTCGGCCCAGCCGAGCGTTCCGCCGAGCCCGACGTGACCGAAGCCGCGCAGCAAACCGGGAACCGGCGACTCGTGGTAGCCCAGGTGAAAAGGCATGGGCACCATCATGTTCGCGTCGGGCCACTTTCGGCGCGCCTGCCCGGCCAGCCCGCGCGCCAGGTCCTCGGACACGAACTTCTTGCCATCAATGCGGCCGTCGTTGGCCAGCACGCCGAACATCTTGGCCAGCGCCCGCGCGGTCACTACGCCGTTGGCGGCGGGCACCTCGCCGTCCAGAAACGGGGTGTCACCCTTGATCAGGGAGATGACGCCGGGGAAGTACATCGCGCCCAGCGCACCGGAGAACGGCAGACCAGCCACCCGCGGTGCGATGAAGTTGATCACCGGTGCGCGCAGCCTGCCCTGCGGCAGCAGGATTTGGGCCGGCGTGGTCGGGGAGCCCTCCGGTGGGCGGCCCAGATGCAGCCCGTCGGTGTTGAGCGGACGGGCCACCTCCTGGCGGATCAGCTCGCGCATGCCTTTGCCGGTCACCGCCCTGGCCAGACCGGAGAGCAGCCATCCGTAGGTGAGCGCATGGTAGGCCTGCACGCCGCGCAGGTGATCGACCGGCGCCGCCGCCAGGCGCTCCTCCATCAGCAGGTGATCCATCAACTCCGTCTTGGTGACGCCCCGGAGGTGTGACAACCCGGAACGGTGCCGTAGGACGTCGCGGACCGTGATCTCGGCCTTCCCGTTGGCGGCGAACTCGGGCCAGTATTCGGCGACGGGCGCGTCGTAGGACAGCAGGCCGCGGTCGGCGAGCCGGTGGATCACGGTCGAGGCGACGCCCTTGGTCGCCGAGAACACCATGGCGCCGGTGTCCGCGGTCCAGCGCTGCGTGCCGGCCCGGTCCGACCACCCGGTCCAGACGTCCACGACGGCCACCCCGTCGACGTAGACGCTCAGCGCTCCGCCTCCGAACCGGCGCCCGGGAAACAGCTGGGAGAACACCCTGATGGCGCTCGCGAAACGCGGGTCGGCAGCACCGGACACACCGCGTGGCAAGCCGGCGTCGGTGACCAGCAGAGTCGACGGCTTCACCGCGTCGCGACGCCTCGAGCGTTCACGAGGTTGAAGCTATCAGCCCGAATGCTCGGGTGGCTCCGGATTTGCACCGGGGGGTTCTTCGGTGGGCGAGTCCCCCAAATAGCGCCTCAGCCGCAGCAGCTGATTGACCACGATGCCGATGCCGAGCAGCATCAATCCCACCACTACTGCCACCACGATTGCGGTGCTCACGGGTCCATGATGACAGGGTGGGGGTTTTGATAGCTGCTGTTGACGGGTAGCCAGCACGCCATGAGCAACGAAGACAAGCTGAAAAACAAGATCGAGGACCTCGGGGGCCGGGCCAAGGAAGCCATCGGCAAGGCAACCGGAGACCAGGACACCAAAAACGAGGGCAGGGCGGACCAGGCGAAGTCCAGCCTGAAAGATGCCGGCGAGAAGGTGAAGGACGCTTTCAAGAAGTAATGAACATTCGGAGATTGGCCGTCGTGTCGGCGCGCGGGCTGTCGGTGTCCGCGCTGTCGGCTGCGGCGGTGTTTGGTTCGTTCGTCCCGAGCGCGGCCGTCCCACCCGCGGCGGCCGAGCCGTGTCCCGACGTCGAGGTCGTTTTTGCCCGAGGATCCGGCGAACCGCCCGGCGTCGGCGGGATCGGTCAGCCGTTCATCGACGCGTTGCGCTCAGAGATCGGCGGCAGGTCACTAACTGTCTATCCGGTCAATTACCCTGCCAGCACTGACTTTTCGAGCCCCGACTTCCCCGTGACCGTCATCGATGGAATCCGGGACGCCAGTTCGCACATCGAGTCGATGGCGGCGAACTGCCCCAACACCAAAGAGGTGCTCGGCGGCTATTCGCAGGGCGCGGCGGTGGCGGGCTACACCACGTCGGCCGCCGTGCCCCCGGGTGTCCCGGCATCCCTGGTGCCCCCGCCGATGCCGCCGGACGTCGCGAAGCACGTGGCCGCCGTGACGCTGTTCGGGACGCCGTCGGGTCAGTTCCTGCAGAAGTACAACGCACCCCCGCTGACCATCGGGCCGCTTTACCAGCCCAAGACGCTCGAGTTGTGCGCGCAGGGCGACCCGGTCTGCGGCAACGGCGACGACACCAATTTCGTCGCGCACACGTCCTATCCGGTTAACGGCATGACAAGCCAAGCTGCCAACTTCGCCTCCAGCCACCTGTAGGTTTTTGCGGTCTTGCAGAATGAGCCGATGCGCGTTCTGATCACGGGCGGTACCGGCTTTGTCGGTGGGTGGACCGCCAAGGCCATTTCCGACGCCGGGCACTCCGTCAGGTTCCTGGTCCGCAACCCCGACAAGCTGCAGACCACCGTCGCCAAGCTGGGCGTCGACGTCTCGGACTTCGCCGTCGCGGACATCGTCGACCGGGTCGCGGTGCGCGAGGCGTTGCAGGGATGCGACGCCGTCGTGCACAGCGCCGCGCTGGTCGCCACCGACCCGCGCCAGACGCCGGAGATGCTTGCCACCAACATGCAGGGCGCACAGAACGTTCTGGGTCAGTCCGTCGAGCTCGGCCTGGATCCCATCGTCCACGTGTCCAGCTTCACCGCGCTATTCCATCCGGACCTGGAGACGCTGACGGCGGACCTGCCGGTGGTGGGCGGCGCGGACGGATACGGAACGTCCAAGGCGCAGGTCGAGATCTATGCCCGGGGCCTGCAGGATGCGGGAGCGCCGGTCAACATCAGCTATCCGGGCATGGTGCTGGGCCCGCCGGTGGGAGACCAGTTCGGTGAGGCCGGCGAGGGGGTGCGGGCGGCAGTGCAGATGCACGCGATTCCGGGGCGCAGCGCGGCTTGGCTCATCGTCGACGTCCGCGACCTGGCCGCTTTGCACGCGGCATTGCTCGAGCCCGGACGCGGACCGCGTCGCTACACCGCCGGAGGTCATCGGGTGCCCGCGGCCGACCTCGCCAACCTGCTCGGCGAGGTCGCCGGGACACCGATGGTCGCCGTCCCGATCCCGGACACCGCGCTGCGCGTTGCGGGCGCGGTGCTGGATCGGGCGACCCGTTTCCTGCCCTTCGATACGCCGTTCACCTGGGCGGGCATGCAGTACTACACGCAGATGCCGGCGTCCGACGATTCCCCGAGCGAACGAGACCTCGGCATCACCTATCGGGACCCCAAAGAGACTGTGGCGGACACCTTCGAGGCCATTCGCGCCGCGGGCGGCTGAGCGTGGGGCCGCCTTCAGCCGGCGGGCTTGATCTCCAGGCCGACGTGCACCTTGTCGATGCCGCCGCGCACGATCGAGTGCACATAGAACCACGGCGCGTGATACCAGTACCGCTTGAGGACGGCGTTGTAGACGCGTCGCGTCTCGGACTTCGGTAGCACCCGGGCGACGGCTTGGACCTCTTCGCTCTTGGGCTTGCCCAGCGCCGCGCTCTTGGCGAGAGTCACCCTGGGAGTGTTGTTGATGCGCTTGGTTTTCCACGACCCGTCATCGGTGATCACCAACAGTGTGTCGTCGCCGTCGGGCACGCCCCAGATCGGTGTCGGTTTCGGACGGCCATCCTTGGTGAATGTCGTCAACAGCAAGTACTTGGATTGGATAACGTCCTTGAAGCTGGGGGCCACGCGTGTTCCTTACCTATGGGGGATTGCCCATCCCTATCCCCGATAGTTAAGAAACTTAAACATGGTTGCAGCCCTGCAGGTCACGAGGCCGCGGTCGAAATGGATTGGCTGACCGTGTAGCTGTCGATCCCCTCGGTGCCGAGCTCGCGCCCGTACCCGCTGTTCTTGACCCCGCCGAACGGTGCCGCCGGATCCATGATGTAGCCCTCGTTGACGCCGAAGGTGCCCGACCGCACCCCGACCGCCACGCCGTAACCGCGCTCGACATCGGCGGTGAACACCGATCCCGCCAGCCCGTATTCGGAGTCGTTGGCGATCCGAACCGCCTCGTCCTCGTCCCGGTAGGAGACGACGGTCAGCACCGGGCCGAAGATCTCCTCGCGGGCGATCCGCATGTCATTGGTGGCATCGCTGAACAGCGTCGGCCTTACGTACCAACCGGTTTCGAGGCCGTCGGGCATCTCGCTGCCACCGGTGACCAGGCGCGCGCCTTCGCTTCTCCCCGATTCGATGTAGCCGCGGACCCGCTCCTGCTGGCGCCGCGCCACCAGCGGTCCGATCTGCGTATCGGGGTCGGCCGGGTCACCCACCGTCATCGACTGCATGCCCGCCGCCAGCGCGTCGACGAACTCGTCCTTGCGGGCCTCCGGCACCAGGATCCGGCTCAGCGCATTACATACCTGACCGCTGTTGGCGAGGCTGGCCATCTGAATCGCGTTGGCGGTCGCGGCCGGATCGGCGTCGTCGAGCACCACGGCCGCCGACTTGCCGCCCAGTTCCAGGCTCACCTGGGTCAGCCCCTGGGCGCACGCCAGAGCGACCTGCCGCCCAGCGGCGGTGGACCCGGTGAACGAGACCTTGTCCACGCCCGCGTGGCCCACCAGCAGTTCACCGACGTCGCGACCGCCGGGTACCACGTTCAGCACGCCCGGCGGAAAGCCCGCTGCCGCAACGAGTTCGGCAAGCAGCTGCGCGTCGAGCACGGATTCGGGGGCGGGCTTGAGCACCACCGAGCACCCGGCCAACAGCGCCGGCACGATCTTGCACATGGTGAGGAACTGCGGCATGTTCCACGGCACCACCGCGGCCACAACGCCGGCCGGTTGCTTGACGATCCGAATCTCCTTGCCGTACAGGCCCGGACGATCCTGTCGCCACTGGTAGTTCGCCGCCATGCCGCAGAACGCCGAGATCATGGTCAGCGGCAGGCGAACCTGCGCCATCTTCGCGAAGGTGATGGGGGCGCCGATCTCGGCCGAGATCAGCGCGGCCATGTCGGCGCGCCGCTCCTTGTAGATGCCGGCCAGGCGGGTGAGCGCCTCGATCCGTTCCGCCGGCTGCATGCGCGGCCACGGCCCGGTGTCGAACGCCCTGCGCGCCGCGTCGACGGCGCGATTCACATCCTCGGGTCCCGCGGCGACCGCGTGGCCGATCACCGCCTCGCTGTGCGGCGACACCACCGAGATGACGGTGTCGTGTCCAGAGGCTGGCGCCGTCCATTCCCCATCGATGAACAGCTGGTCCCTCTCGTACATCAATCTCCTTGGAGGCTCTGCGTTTTCGGCGATCAGGTGTTGCGGCCGCCGTTGACCCCGAGTATCTGGCCGGTGATGTAACCGGCTTCCTCGGAGACGAAGAAGGCGCATGCCGCGGCGATGTCCTCGGGCTTGCCGACGCGACGCACCGGGGTGCGCGCGATGTGATCCTCCACCGTGCCCCCGAGCAGGTGCCGCCGCTCGGCGCTGCGCAACATCGGGGTGTCGACGAAGCCCGGCGGAACCGCGTTGACTGTGATGCCGGCCGGGCCGTATTCGAGGGCCAGCGACTTGGTCAGGCCGTTCACCGCGGACTTCGCGGCGACGTAGTGGGCCATGAACGGCTGCCCGGAGTTGGTGCTGGACGACGAGATGTTGACGATGCGACCCCATCCGGCCTCGACCATGTCGGGCAGCACGGCCTGAACGGTGTGGAAGACGCCGTGCAGGTTCACGTCGATGACCTTGGACCATTCGTCGAAGGACATGTTCGAGAAGTTTCCGAACCCCTCCACGCCTGCGGCATTGACCAGCACCAGAATCGGGCCGAACGCCGCGCGGATCTCCGCTATCGCGGTATCGACCTGGGCGCGGTCGGTGACGTCGGCGCCATAGCCGAAGCCGTCGTCGGTTGGGGTCAGGTCGAGGACTGCCACCCGGAATCCGTCGCTGCGCAATCGCTCGGCGACCGCACGGCCGATCCCCGAAGCACCGCCGGTAACGACCGCCGTCTTCACTCGAGCAACACCTCGACTTTCCTGAGCGACTGCCCAAATAGGCTTCACATGCCTATCACCCGGCCTCGCCTGCGGTCAAGCGCGAGTTGTCGATTTCGCCTTGATTCCGCTCAGGGGCCCACTTAGGGTCCGTTGATGGACAGACCCCCGTTTCGTTTCGGCGTGCAGGCCACCAATGCCGCGGGGTCACGAGAGTGGCGCGATACCGTTCGGCGGGTCGAAGATCTCGGATACACAACGCTTTTCCTCGCGGACCATTACCTGGGACCGGGACCGGCGCGGCGAGAGGCGCGCACCCCGCGCCAAGATCTGGCACCCATCGCGGCCATGGCGGCGGCCGCCGCCTGGAGCGAGACCTTGCGCATCGGTTGCCGCGTCTTCTGCATCGACTACCACGTGCCCGCGGTGCTGGCCAAGGAAGCGGCGACTCTCGATCTGCTCTCCGACGGGCGCCTCGAATTCGGCATCGGCGCCGGATGGAGCGGAGTCGAGTACGCCGCGATGGGGCTCGCATTCGACCGGCCGGGCCGGCGCATCGCCAAGCTGGCCGAGGTGGTCGCGCTCGTCAAGGCCCATTGGCAGGGCGAAGAACTTGACTATTCGGGCGAGTTGGTCGAGGTACGCGGTTATGCGGGACGACCACGGCCGGTGCAGCACCCCCATCCACCGATCATGATCGGCGGGGGCGGCCAGCGCGTTCTCACGCTGGCCGGACGCCAGGCCGACATCGTCAGCATCTCGAGCGTCCCGTTTGTGGCGCACGATCCCGACGGGCTGGACCCACAGGCGGTGGCGGAGCGCCGGATCGGCTTTGTGCGTGCCGCCGCGGGCGGGCGCTTCGGTCGGCTGGACGTCGAAAGCTCCCCGTACTTCACCGAAATCACCGACGACCCCGAGACCGTGCTGGCGGGGCTGGCGAAGTCGACGGGCATCGCCGCAGACCTGTTGCGCGATCATCCGAGTGTGCTGATCGGTTCGGCGGAACACGTTGCCGCGACGCTGCATTCGCGCCGAGAAACCCTGGGCGTCAACTACGTCACGGTGCAGCAGGCACAGATCGACTCCTTCGCGCCGGTGGTGGCCCGCCTGCACGGACGGTGAGCCTTGACCGCCGCGACCGCAGGTGCGAGCATGTCAGCTAAGCGGTTTGGGCGATCGCTCAAACCGCTTAGCTGACGGTTGCTCGCGGAATGAGACGGCTCAATGGCAAAAAGAACCAGGTACAGCGAATATCACGATCGGTATGCGAACTACCGGTTCGAACTCACCGACGACGGAATCCTGTTCATGCAGTGCCACACCAACGGCGGCAGCCTGGTGTGGGACTGGCGCGCGCACGACGACATGTCGGACGCGTTCGCCGACATCGCCGGCGATCGCGAGATCAAGGTACTGATCCACACCGGCACCGGCGAGAACTACAACGCGAACTGGGGCCGCTTACCCAACGGCGAAGCGGTGGACAAGCCCGAATATCTGCTGATGCCCGGCACCCGTGGCCTGGTCAAGCTCGATGAAAAAGCTTGGTACGCAAGACACCTGATCAGCAACGTGCTCGACGTCGACGTCCCGATGATCAGCGCGGTCAACGGCCCGTGCAACATCCACTCCGAGGTCGCGCTGATGGGCGACATCGTGCTGGCCTCCGACGACGCCTACTTCCAGGACGCCTCCCACTTCCCCCGCGGCCAGGTGCCCGGCGACGGCCAGCACGTCATCTGGAGCTTCCTGGCCGGTCACACCCGCGCCCGCTACTTCCTGTTGACCGGCATGAAGCTCGGGGCGGCCGAGGCCAAGGAGTGGGGCGTCGTCAACGAGGTGCTGCCCAAGGGCCAATTGCTGGACAGGGCCTGGGAACTCGCGCGCGAACTGGTCAAGCGTCCACCGCTGACGCTGCGTTATTCGCGCCAGTTGTTCACCAACCCGCTCAAGCGGGCCTTCATCGACGAGCTCGGCCACGGCCTGGCCCGGGAAACCTACGCGCAGCGTGCCTTCTTCCCGTTCGGCGGCGACATGGCACCGCTGGACCGGGCCTGGGACCAGGAGCCCTGGACCAACGGCGGCCAACGCAGTGAAGGAGTCCCCTCGTGACCAGCATCCAGCAGCGCCTGTCGATCTGCCCGGACGGCTCGCGTCGGTCGTGATCGCCCGCGACCGCGACGACACCGTGCACGCCTTCCACAACGTGTGCGCACACCGCGGCAACAAGGTGGTATGGCAGGAGCACCCGGGCCGGGAATCGTCGGGCACCTGTCGCGCGTTCGCGTGCAAGTACCACGGCTGGCGCTACGGCCTGGACGGCAAGGTCAACCACATCACCAACGAGGGCGAGTTCTTCGACCTCGACAAGAGCACGCTGCGGATGCCGCCGGTGCACTGCGAAGTCTGGGCCGGGTTCATCTTCGTCAACTTCGCCGACGATCCGGTGCCGTTGCGCGGCTTCCTGGGCGACGGCCTGCTCGGCATCGAGGCCTATCCCATCGACAAGATGACGCAGCACTACAGGTTTTCCACCCGCATCAACGGGAACTGGAAGCTGGCCGTCGACTCGATCTGCGAGTGGTATCACCCGCAGGGGTTTGCCGATCTCGAACCGTTCGTCGCCGATTGGGCGCTGCCGACGCGAGCGCAGCGCTACGAGGCGCGACTGTCCAGGCCCTACGACGACCTCGTCAGGTTCTACCATGCCATCGCCCCCCGGGCCGAGGAGGCGATCGCGTACCTGAATCAGCGTGACATCAACGCATTATCGGACGATGCGACCAGGCTGCTGCACCTGCTCTATTCGATGATCCTGGTCTCCTACGCAGTCAACGTGTTCAATCAGAGCCGCATCCCGGATTCCGGCGCGGCCTTCTTCGACATGGTCGCCGAACCGGTCCCCTGACACGCCATGTGATAAGACCACACTGTGACCGCATCCCAGCGACCGAAGGCGCGTGATTCGACCACGCGCGACATGCTGGTGGCGGCGACGAGTCAGATCATGATCGAGGAGGGCTACGCCGCCGCGACGTCGCGGCGGGTGGCCGCCAAGGCCGGCGTCAAACCGGCCCTGGTGCACTACTACTTCCCCACGATGGACGAGTTGTATCTGGCCGTCTTCCGCAGCGGTGCCGCCGTCTACCTGGAGCGTCAGCAGCAGGCGCTGGCCTCCGATCGCCCGCTGCACGCCTTCTGGGACACGCTCACCGCGCCCAAGGACACCCGGCTGCTGCTGGAGTTCATGGGACTTGCCAACCACCGCAAGGAGATTCGGGCCGAGATCTCGGCGTGGTCGGAACGCTGGCGCGAACAGCAGATCACCGCGCTGAACTTCATCGTTCGCGAACACGAGCTCGACACCGACGAATTCCCGCCCGCGGCCCTGGCGCTGGTCATCGCCTCCATCGGGCGCACCCTGATCCTCGAGCAGGGGCTCGGCACCCACGGCGGGCACGACGAGGCCGTCGCGCTGGTCAATCGCTTCCTGGACCGGTTCGAGATGCCCACCCCGAAGAAACGCCGGACCACCTGACGCGGCGGCTCAGGGCAACACGACCCGCAGCCGCTCCCAGCCGCGCACGGTCGACGTCGACGCCAATTGCGCGGTTTCGTAGTCGATGTCCCATTCGGGCCACCGGTTGAGGATCTCGTCGAGCGCGACGCGGCCCTCGAGGCGGGCCAGGTTTGCGCCCAGGCAGTAGTGCACGCCCTTCCCGAAGGTGATGTGCGAGATGTTGTCGCGACGGATGTTGTAGGTGTCCGGATCGGTGTAGCGGCGGTGATCGCGGTTGGCGGCGCCGAACAGCAACAGCATGGCGCTGCCGGCCGGAACCGCCGTGCCGTAGCACTCGAAATCCTTTGCCATCCAACGCGCGACGTGCGGGCCGGTGGGTTCGAAGCGCAACGTCTCGTCGATGGTACGAGTCAACAGTGACCGGTCCTCGTACACCGCGCGGCGCTGGTCGGGGTGCTCGGCGAGCACCTTGGCCAGCCAGCCGATCAGCCGGCCGGTGGTCTCGTTACCCGCCCCGGCGACCACCTGGGTGTAGTGCAGCACCTCTTTGCGGGTCAGCTTGCGGTGCACCCCGTTGTCGTCGTCGAATTCGACGTTGAGCAGCGTCGTCATCAGGTCGTCCGAGGGGTTCTTGGAACGCCATTCGACGTAGTCGGCATAGATCCGGCCGTCGGCGATGGAGTCGGCGTCGGCGACCTTCAACGGCGCACCCGGTTTGGTGCGCAGGTTGGCGTCATTGGCGTCACGCACCGAGATCTGTTCGGACTCCGGGATTCCCAACAGCATCCCGATCACGCGCATCGGCATCATCGATGCGAGCTCGGCGATGATGTCGAATCCACCGGAACCGACCAGCGGGTCCAGGCAGCGTATGCAGTATTGCCGAATCTGGTCCTCGAGGGCGGCCATCCGGCGGGGGGTGAACACCCGCGACATCAGGCCGCGCAGCCTGGAGTGCTCCGGCGGGTCCTGGAACATCATGACGCCGCCGGGCATGTCGAATTTCGACTGGACGAGCTCGAGGATGTCGCTTCGCCGGTTGGAGAAGGTCTCCCAGTTGGCCAGTCCGTGCTCGACGTCGGAATGCCTTGACAGGGCCCAGAAGTCGTAGCATTCGTTGTAGTAGATCGGCGCCTCTTCGCGCAGCCGCGCGTAGCTCGGGTAGGGGTTGGCATTGATGTTGACGTCGTAGGGGTCGTAGTAGACGTCGGTGTCGTTGGTGACGGTCATCGATGCTTTCCTTACTTCAGACAGCTGCCGGCATCCACCGGCAGCGCCACGCCGGTGATGTATCGCGCTTCGTCGGAGGCCAGGAACAGCACGGCATTGCTGATGTCCTGGGCGGTGACCCACGGGATCGGCAGTGTGTGGAAGGTTTGGCAGATCGGCGCGAGGTCGTCCGGCCCCGAGTTCTCCAGATCGGGCCGAAAGGCATGAAAGGTGCCTTCGTTGATCAGCAGTGGCGTGTTCACATGGGTCGGCAGCACGGCGTTGACCCGGATCATCTTGTGCCCCAATTCAACCGCGAATGCCCGCATCAGCCCGATCACCCCGTGCTTGGCCGACGTGTAGTGGCCGGTATGCAAGTAGGCCTTGTTACCCGCGACCGATGAGGTCAAGATGATCGAACCGCCGCGGTCCCCGTCCAGCATGTGCGGGACACCGGCTTTGACCGTCTTCCACACCCCGCTGAGGTTGACGTCGATCATCTCCTGCCACAGCGCCTCGTCGGTCTTGTGCAGCTTGCCGGTCATCGTGCCGATGCCCGCGTTGGCGACGATGACATCCAGCCGCCCCAGCTGTTCGACGCCGCTGTCGACCGCTGCCTTCAACGCGTCGTACTCACGCACGTCTACTTCGGCGGCCACGACGCGAGCTCCGGCGTCCTTGACCATGCCCGCGGTGACGTCGAGGTCTTCCGGCGTGGCGGCCGGGGCCGGCGAGCCTTCGAACCCACGGCAGATGTCGACCGCGATGATGTCGGCACCCTCCTGCGCGAGCCGGACGGCGTGACTTCTGCCCTGCCCCCGTGCCGCACCGGTCACGAATGCGACCTTGTCATCCATCCGACCCATGCATCCTCCACCGATCGACTTTGGGCGATCGCCCAAACGTGTGGCGCAGGCCATGTTTAGCAGCATCCCGACGAGTCCGTCAAGACCGCGCATTGCTGGCCGCCCGCCACACGGCTCCCGACGATGTGCCGTTCATCCGCGCCGGGTTCGAGCCGCGGCCGGGCGACATCGTCGCGCATGAACATTGGTGCCGACTGCTCGGACATCGAGATGCGCGCCGCCCTCGAGGTGAACATGCCCAATTACGCCTCGGCCAGAGTGACCGCCGATGATGCCATCGCCGCGATCGCCTCTCTTTAAGGAGACGTCACGGAGCCTGCCGGCATCGTGAAGATTTGCGGCATGGGTGTGAAGGCTTCGTTAAGAACGCGGCATGGCGCCAGCCGGACCGGCACCGTAAAACCATGACCTTCGCCGCTACCCGCGACGGCGTCCTGCGCTGGACGCAGGCGCCGCTGCGCGCCGCGCCGGCCGCGGCATCGGTTCGAGTCACGGCCACCTATGCGGTAATCCTGCTCGCCATCTACCTCATCCTCGCGGCGCTGGGCCCGCACGCGCACGAGGTCGCTGTAAGCCGAATGAGCACAAATGTTCACAACCTCGGCCGCGGTCATCTGGGCACCTTGATCGGGAGCGCATTCGTCAACGACGGCGGCGACCTGTTCTTCTGGCTGCCCGGGCTGGTCTGCCTGCTGGCCCTGGGTGAACTCATGTGGTGCGGCCGGGGGCTGCTCGTCACCTTCGCCGTCGGCCACATCGGCGCCACGGTGATCGTCGCGGTCGGGTTGGTCGCCGCCATCGAGACGGGGATGTTGCCCGTCTCCGTCGCCCGCGCCAGTGACGTGGGGATCAGTTATGGCGCGGTGTGCGTGCTCGGCGCGTTCACGGCGTCGATCCCGGCGCGCCGGCGCGGGGTCTGGGCAGGCTGGTGGCTGGGCACCGCGGTGGTGGCGGCCGCGAGTGCCGACTTCACCGCGATCGGTCACGTGGTGGCCTTGCTGCTCGGCATCGGATTGTCGTTCCGGATGCGGGCGGCTGCCATCTGGACACCGCTGCACCAGGCATTACTCATGGCGGGTGTCACGTTCGCCTATCTGTTGCTCGCCGGGCCTTCGCTGATGGCGCCGGCCGGCGGCCTGGCCGGTGCACTTATCGGACTGGCCACCAATCGCTCCCTAGTCAGCGGGCCCCGTCAGTGTGTCGACGTGGTAGCGGCTGGCGGTCCAGGGCGGTGAGTCGGCGGTGGGCATCAGGGTGACCGTCACCTGCGCCTTGTCCGCGGTCACCGACTGCGGCACCAGGTAGGTGTCGTCCAGCCACCGGTGAAAGGTGTTGCTGCGCGGCTGTAGCCAGTTGCCCGTCGGTACGCCGTCGACGGCGACGTCCGCCGATTGAAATCCGGTCGCTTGATCCGAGGTGCGCCGCAGCAGGACGCCGTGGTTGTCCGGATCGATCTGGACGTGAAAGACGATCGCGCCCTGGGCGGCACGGACCGAGCCGACCACGGGCAGGGTGTCCTGAGTGCCCTCGTATTCGCTGACCAGCAGCTGGTCGGTCGCGTCGGAGTCGGTGTAGCCGTGCAGGACTCGATTCACGGGATCGGTGGGGCTGACGTCGTCGCCCGCGGTGATGTCGGCGTCGGCCTGCGTATAGAGGAATGCGGTTGAGCTGTAGTCGGGTTGGACCATATTCCTTTTCCCGTGCTCGATGCCGAATCGGATCCCGGAGTGATAGCCGATCGCGTCGGCCAGCATGATCCGGTACACGGCGACGCAGTAGTCGGCGCAGCCGCCCGTGGCGGTGCGTTGATCGGGTTGGCCGTTGAATGGGTCGCTGAAGTGGGTGCCGTTCTTGAAGTACCAGCCGCCCTCGTACAGGTCCTCGGTGCCGGTGCCGTACCACTGCGGAGACGCGGCGCCGTCGGTGTAGACCCGCTCGGCGCCTTCGAGAAAGTAGGGGGCGTCATCACTGAACGCCGTCTTGGTTCGATAGCCGCGGATGGTGTGGCTGACGCCGACGAATTTGCCGCGTCCCTGTTCCTCGGCGAACACCCAGTCCTGGCCCGCCGCGGTCGGTCCGGCGTGCGAGCGAGCGGTGAAGTAGCCGGCACGGCCGCTGGTCAACGCGGGCGCCCATTGCGCGTCGGGTGCGGTGGCGACGTCGCTGACTATTCCCGTAACCGGCGTGGCGCCCGCGTTGACGAGCGTGACACGGGCCGACCGCGCGAAAGGCATTGGCCACCAATCGCATAACACCCACGAGCCATCGGGCTGAGCGCTGGTCCCGAACATCAACGATCGCACGGGATTCGCGCCGAGGCCGGCACCGAAGAATTCCCCGAGCGGCGAGTCGACCAAAGTACGCCCGTCGAACTCGATCTGCAGCCGCAAGTCGCCCAGCTGTCCCGCAGCCGGTTCGGGCAGTTGCACCCGCAGCTCCGAGATGCTGGCCGAGCCAGTCGATTCGGCGATGGTTTGCGCGGCGCCGGGGGCCAGGTCGCTGACCCGCGTGCTGTGCGCCGCACCGGCTGCCGCCGGTTTGGGGTCGACCACACCGGCAGACTTGAGCGTGTCCAGCACATCGAGCGCGGGATCGGATGGTGAGAACGTGTTCACCCCGTCGCCATCGGGAAACTGCCGATAGTCGACGTGGTAATACTCCAAATGCGATGTGACGCTGACCCGCATCGAACGCCGGTAGGGCATCGGCACCTTGATGTAGACGCCGCCCGGCGATTGTGCGGCGTTGGCCACCAGCGGCCACACGAACGGGGCCCCCGATTTGCCGTCGACCAACGATTGCAATGGTGTGTCTACAACGGCCTGTTCGTCCAGCTCGATGCGGATGTTTCCGAGAGCGCGGACGTTGCCGCCATCGCGGGTCAGCCAGATCGAATCAATCTCTCCGGCACCGTGATTTTCCGCGATGACGCAGCCGGCACCCCCTTGTGCCAGGCACCCGCCATTGCCGTTGCGATTACCGGTGGAGATGTCGAAATCGCCGCCGCTGCGGTCAAAGCTCGATACCTGCAGAGTCTGCGAACCGGGGTTCAAATAGGGCAATCGGTCCAATCGGCGGTAGGTATCCCAGCCAACCATTCGTGCACCCGATTGGTTGGTGTCGGGTGCGGCCGGCTCTGCGGCGGCCACCCCGGCACCGGGAATTGCCACGAGCAGCAACGCGAATACCGCGGAACTTACCCGCGTCGCCACCGACATAGCCACTGAGCCTACTTTTGTCAGTCTCGATAGCGGATGGTCCGGCCGCAACTTCCCAATCAAACGGGCAATCCCGTACTCGCAGTCTAAGCAAAAGGATAATTTCGTACCGGAAGTTGGATTTGACTGCGTTGGACAAGGTCGTATCCTGTTTTGGGGCAACGCCTTTAGGCCCGGCCGTTCTCCCGGAATGCGGGTTAGGCGGGGGCAACGCACCGTCTTCGCTAATCAACGCGCACAAAGCGCGACAATTGCATTCAACTACCCCCTTGCGGCACGCCAAGACCCCGTTTTCGCGGGAGTTTACGAGCGGACACCGGCGCGCGATTCGAATTCGCGCGTTCGTCACTCGCGCGGCTTTCAGTCAGGTGACGTAATTTGTTGAAAATTACTCGTTTCTGTACTCGCTCGAGAGCTCAACGCGTAATGTTCCTACTCTCGGGCGTCAAGATTTCTCCCTAAGGACGGAGTGGTCATGTCTGGTCTGAAATACAAAGTTGTTCTTGGCATTATCCTCACCTTCACCGCCGTCGCGGCTTCCGGCTGCACAACGCCGATAACGATCGACTGCGGACCTAACCTGACCTGCACAGGGTAGGTCCGCCGGGGACCCGGCAGGGTTCTCAGCTACTCGCACCCATTACTCGGTACGGCTCCCTATTCGGTCCTATTGAGTGCTCCCTCGATGACATTGGGTGCCAGTCCTCGCACGGCTGTATGCCGCGACGTGTCGGCGTAGCGGGATGCTGCCGTGAGCGCATCGGCCAGAGCCTCGTGATGTGAATCTAGTTGGGCTTCAAGGCTTTTGCGGATCTACCGGTCGCGGTCCGGGTCGCCCCTGACGCAACGCCGGCGAACGAACGACGCGGGGGCGTGCGCACGTTTCGGGCCCGTGCGCACGCTCTACGCGAGTCGCTTGCTGGCCTTTGCACGGGTTAGCCGTAAGCTAATCGCCTCAGCGCGGCAACGCTGAATCCCTTGGCAATTTCTGGGTTAACACTGACTCGGCATTTCCCCACCGAGGCCGGCACCACTGCAGTTCGCCTTGCCCGATGACCCCGATTGTCACTGTGACAAATCGCCTTAAGCCACCGCGACGCAACAGAATCACTCCTCTGCGGGCCCCGCCGGTGCTACGTTGAGGTCCTCACGTGGGCAAAGCGGCTCATCTACGCGATAGGCGGTAAACGCGGGCCAATCGCCGGCCGCGGTTCCGATCCCCCGATCCCCCCCGATGATTTCGGCTAGCCCTTGTCGCTCTTGAGATCTCGATCCCGGCTGGGCTGAACGCGTTTGGGCTCGCCGGGCATTTTCGGATAGTTGGGCGGATACGGCAGATCCCCGAGCCCGCGCTCTTCGTCGGCCTCGGCCATTTTTAGTAAGGAAGCGATCGATTGGGCCGCATCATCCATTGCGGCCCAGGGGTCTTCTCGGCCCCGGACCAGATCGGGCACCGTCGCCATGGTGTAGTCGTCCGGCTGGGCGTCGGTCAGCTCCTCCCATGACAGTGGCATCGAGACCGTCGCGATCGGGGTGCGCCGCACCGAATATGCCGACGCCATGGTGCGGTCCCGGGCATTCTGGTTGAAGTCGATGAAAATCCGCTCGCCGCGCTCTTCCTTCCACCAGGACGTGGTGACCAGGTCGGGCGCTCGGCGCTCCACCTCGCGGGCCAGGGCGATGCCGGCGCGGCGCACCTCGATGAAATCCCAGTCGCTGGCAATCCGCAGAAAGACGTGGATCCCGCGACCACCCGATGTCTTCGGATATCCGGCCAGCCCGAGCTCGTCGAGCAGCGGCCGCAAAACCTCGACCGCGACGGTGCGCGCCTGCTCGAACGCGACACCGGGCTGCGGGTCCAGGTCGATGCGCAATTCGTCGGGATGGTCGGTATCCGGGCAGCGCACCTGCCACGGGTGCAAGGTGACGGTGCCCATCTGCGCCGCCCACACGACCGCCGCCGGATGAGTCACCTTCAGCGCGTCGGCCGTCCGCCCGGACGGAAACGTCACCTGGCACGTCTGCACGTAGTCGGGATGGTGCTGCGGGATCCGCTTCTGGTAGATCTCCTCGCCGTCGATGCCGTCCGGGAAGCGTTGCAGGTGGGTGGGCCGGTCGCGCAGCGTCTCGAGCATCGGACCCCCCGCGACGGCGCGGTAGTAATCCACCAGGTGTCGCTTGGTCCCCTTCGACCCCAGTTTCGGGAAATACACCTTGTCCGGATTGGTCAGGCGCACCGCAACGCCGTCGACGTCGAGCTCTTCTGCAGCAGCCATACCGTCGATTCCAGCACAATCAGGCTATGGACCTCCCTGTCATGCCGCCGGTGTCGCCGATGCTGGCGAAGTCGGTGCGTTCAATTCCCCCTGAAGCGTCCTATGAGCCCAAGTGGGACGGCTTCAGGTCGATCTGTTTCCGCGACCACGACAAGGTCGAGCTGGGCAGCCGCAACGAACGGCCGATGACGCGCTATTTCCCCGAGCTGGTCGCCGCGGTCAAAGCCGAGCTGCCGGAGCGCTGCGTGATCGACGGCGAGATCGTCATCGCCACCGACCACGGGCTGGATTTCGAGGCGCTGCAACAACGCATTCACCCGGCCGACTCGCGGGTGCGGATGCTGGCCGAGACCACGCCGGCATCCTTCATCGCGTTCGACTTGCTCGCCCTCGGCGATGACGACTACACACGACGCCCCTTCAGCGAGCGGCGGGCCGCCCTGGTCGATGCCCTGGCGGGCTCGGGACCGTCGATCCATGTCACGCCGGCGACGACGGATCTGGGCACCGCGCAGCGCTGGTTCGACGAATTCGAGGGCGCCGGCCTCGACGGCGTGGTTGCCAAGCCGCTGGGCATCACCTACCAGCCGGACAAGCGGATCATGTTCAAGATCAAGCACGAGCGGACGGCCGACTGTGTGGTGGCCGGCTATCGGGTGCACAAATCCGGTGCCGGCGCGATTGGTTCGCTGTTGTTGGGTCTGTATCAGGATGACGGCCAGCTCGCGTCGGTCGGCGTGATCGGCGCGTTTCCGATGGCCGAGCGGCGGCGGCTGTTCGATGAACTACAGCCGCTCGTCACCGATTTCGAGAATCATCCGTGGAATTGGGCCGCGCACGAGGCCGGCGAGCGGACCCCTCGTAAGAACGAGTTTTCGCGCTGGAACGCCGGTAAGGATCTGTCGTTCGTGCCGCTGCGGCCCGAACGGGTGGTCGAGGTCCGTTATGACCACATGGAAGGCCGGCGATTTCGTCATACCGCGCAGTTCAATCGGTGGCGCCCGGATCGCGAACCGCGCTCGTGCACCTACGAACAACTCGAACAACCGGTGACGTTCAGCCTCGGCGAGATCGTGCCGGGACTCGGTTCGAGCTGAATCTTTTGATGCCCCAACCTGTTTTAGCTTGGATTCGGTGCTGGTGATGACCGGCGGCGGTAAGGTACCTAGTTGGTCGTCGGTGGTGGTTGGGGTTGGAACGGTTCGTACCACCACCAGTCGGCCCGCTCGCCGGTGGGCCCGGGACACGGTGGGACGGCGGGCGGGGGAAGCTTTGGCGGACGCGCGAGCGATCCCCCAGTGAGTCGTCGACCGGCGCTGTCGGTGACGACGAGATCGTCGGTGGCTCCGGTGATGGTGATGACGCCGCGGTGGTGTAGCCGGTGGTGATAGGGGCAGACCAGCACCAGGTTGAACAACTCGG
>NZ_NCXM01000036.1 GCF_002104765.1 Mycolicibacterium vulneris | reverse complement strand
TCCGCAATCGACCCCACCCGGCCGATCTCCACCCCGTTATAAGTCACCTTCGAACCCGGATCCATCACCAACCCGGCGCGGGCCGCGATCATGGTCAGCCGCGTCTTTTCGGTGAAGGCACCCCGGAATTGCCCGTACACCAACGCCAAAACCAGGGCGCACACAACCAGCACGGCGACGGCGATCAACTTGAACGGCGGGGGTCGTTGCGAGTTGATCTGTACGGGTGAGCCCGGACCTGATTGTGTCGACACGCCCGCCGCTGCCCCTCACGTCCGCGCCGCGGCCTCCCGGGAACCGCGGCGAATCACCCCCTGCGTTGGCCAGGGGCTTCGCACTCATGCACTAACTAAAGTCCAGTGAAATGTACCGTGACCGCCTCGCTTGTGCGAAAACACCGTTCACAAAATCGACGGACACCTCGCCTGGAGAGAGGCAATTCACAATCATGGCGGAGTCGCCGGCGTATCGGTGATGACGATCCCCGATTCCGTTGCCCCGTCTACGCTCGTGAAGGACGAGGAAAGGTGCGCGATGCTCGCAGCGTTCGGATTCGAATCCCTGGGCGTGGTCGTCGGGGACATGTACTTCATCGACCCATCCCCGCTCGAGGGTCAGGAAACCCCGGAGCGGGGGGTAAGGCTGGAACTGCGCCTCGTCGACCGGGCTGCGCCCGAAGGCTCGATCTACGCCGGCGTCCCGATCGCCTTCACCCGCCCGGTGTGGCGGGTGGATCTGTTCGGCTCCACGGAGAGCCCGCCCGGGACGCTGGACCGGGCCCACCACCACCCGCGGTTCAACGGCTGGGAACCCAGCTGCCGGCACTTCGTCCCCGAGCTGTCCGCCGACCCGCTGGCCTGGCTGACCGAGCAACTGGCCGACCCGGCCGCGATCCTGGCCCGCGCCGGCGTCGATGTCGATGAGGTCAGCGAAGCCGACACCGCCGGACTCGCAGCGGCGGCCCCGGAGATCGTCGCCGCGGTGAAACGGTTGCTCGAGGGCGTGCGCAACGGCGAATTGGCCCCGGCGCCCGCCGAGCCGGTCGCCGCCGCCCGCACCGGCTGGCTCTGAGTTGCGTTAGCGTCGTGGGCGTGACCCTCAAAAACATCGCCCTGACCACCCTCGACGGCCGGCCGACCACGCTGGCCGAATTGTCCGATGGCGCAACACTGGTCGTCAACGTCGCCTCCAAATGCGGGCTGACGCCGCAGTACACCGCGCTGGAGAAGCTGGCCAAGGATTACGGCGACCGCGGGCTGACCGTCGTCGGCGTCCCCTGCAACCAGTTCATGGGCCAGGAGCCGGGCACGGCCGACGAGATCCAGGAGTTCTGCTCGACGACCTACGGGGTGACGTTCCCGCTGTTGGCGAAGACCGACGTCAACGGTGACGGCCGCCACCCGCTGTACGCCGAGCTGACCAAGACCGCCGATGCCGACGGCCAGGCCGGAGACATCCAGTGGAACTTCGAGAAGTTCCTCCTCGCCCCCGGCGGTGAGGTGGTGCAGCGGTTCCGGCCCCGCACCGAGCCCGATGCCCCCGAGGTCATCAGCGCCATCGAGGGCGTGCTGCCCCGCTAGGCATGAAAGCGGCCCCCGGAGATTCTCCGGGGGCCGCTTTACCTGGTAGCGGGGACAGGATTCGAACCTGCGACCTCTGGGTTATGAGCCCAGCGAGCTACCGAGCTGCTCCACCCCGCGTTGGTAAGTGCCAGATTACCGAACCGGTCTCACCGCGACCAAATCGCCCTGTCAGCGGCCGTCAAGCGCCGAGATCGCCTCCACGGTCGTTCTTCACGCCGCGATCACAGCCGCCACCGCAATCTCGGCGCGTTGTCGAACACCCTCCGGGTCAGTGCGGGCGCCGGGGCGACCATCCTTCCGGTCCTGAAGTTCTCGTATTCGACGGCACGAGACTTGCGGAACAATTGAGCGAACTCGCGGATGAGTCCCGGATCGTCGACGGCCACGAAGTGCCAGCGCTGGGTGTTGCCCCCGTGGGGAGCGCGAACCGCCGCATCATCCTGGTGGTGTACAGCGCTTCGTAGATGTCCATGTCGCTACTCCGGCCAGCTGTTGTGCAGGATCTGCTCGACGAAGTCGACGCGCTCGAATGTTGGATCGAAATGCGCCAGCACGTCGTCGTTCATGGTGCCGAAGGTGGTCTGCGGGCGGTGCTTCATGCCGTCGTTGAACGCCGCCACAATGCGCTGCTTGAACTGCGGGCGCGGGTGCGCGGCCGTCACCGCGGCCAGCGCCTTGGGGGCCAACTGCTCGCGCCCGACGCCGAGCACGTCGACTTCCACACCGGCCTGCAGCAGGGCGACCTCGGGCGCCAAAAACTCGGGCACGCCGGGCGTGGTGTGCAGGGCGATGCCCAGCCACACCTTGGCCGCGTCGGCATCGTCGACTCCGTGGGCCGTCAGGAAGTCTCGCGCCGCGTCGGCGCCGTCGACCTCGAAACGGATTTGCGAATCGCGGTAGCGCTCGGTCAGGCCGAGGTCGTGGAACATCGCGCCGACGTAGAGCAGCTCCGCATCCGGCTTCAGCCCGCGGCGCAGGCCCTGCAACGCGCCGAAGAAGAACACCCGACGGGAATGGTTGAAGAGCAACTCGTCCTCGGTGTCCCGGATGAACTCGGTGGTCTCACGCGCCAGCGCCGTGTCGGGTACGTGGATGCCGGCGACGGTGTCGATTGAGCCTGTGGTCATGTTCTCGTCTCCTAAGTGACTGTTGGTATGAGTGTGCGCCGGCGCGGACGAATCGACCCTGGCCGTTCGGGCCGTCAAGTCCTCAGAAAACGACAGAATGGCTTGCGTGGCTACAGCCGGAGCGCGTTCGCGGGTGGTGGTGATCGTCGTTTTCGACGGGGTGACGTTGTTGGACGTCGCGGGGGCGGGTGAGGTGTTCGTCGAGGCCAACCGCTTCGGCGCCGACTACCGGGTCAAGATCGCGTCGGTGGACGGGTGCGACGTGACCAGCTCGATCGGGGCCCGATTGGGCGTGACCGACAGCATTTCGGCGATCGAGTCCGCCGATACCGTCATGGTCGCCGGAAGCGACGAGCTGCCGCGGCGGCCCATCGACCCCGCCCTGGTCGAGGCCGTCCGATCGGCGTCAACACGGACCCGCCGTCTGGCATCCATCTGCACGGGGTCGTTCGTCCTCGCGCAGGCCGGCGTGCTCAGCGGCCGGCGCGCCACCACGCACTGGCACGACACCCGGTTGCTGGGCCGGGCATTCCCGGACGTCACCGTCGAGCCGGACGCGATCTTCGTCCGCGACGGCGACATCTTCACGTCCGCGGGCATCTCGTCGGGCATCGACCTGGCGCTGGCGCTGGTTGAAATGGATTACGGGACAGAACTGGTCCGCGACGTGGCCCGGTGGCTGGTCGTCTACCTCAAACGTGCCGGCGGCCAATCGCAGTTCTCGGTGCTGCTCGAGGCCGATCCGCCGCCGCAGTCGCCGCTGCGCCCGGTCACCGATGCGATCGCGGCCGATCCCGGCGCCGACTACAGCGTGAAAAAGCTTGCGGCCCTGGCATCTTTGAGCACCCGTCAGCTGACCCGGCTGTTTCAATCCGAGCTGGGGATGACCCCGGCGCGCTACGTCGAATTGGTTCGGATCGATTTCGCCCGCAATGCGCTGGAATCCGGCCGGTCGGTCACCGAGACCGCGGGCATGGCCGGCTTCGGCAGCATCGAAACGCTGCGACGAGTATTCGTCAATCACCTGGGCATCAGCCCGAAGGCCTATCGGGACAGGTTCCGAACGGCCTACCCGTGAAAGCTACTTGGTGTTGTTGTACTTGGTGATCGCGTCGTCCAGGCGCTGCAACGCGGCACCGTAGCCGGCGAAATCGCCCTTCTTCTGCGCGTCTTTCGCCGCGCCGAGTGCCGCCTGAATCTCTTGCAGGGCAGCGGATTTGGCGGGTGATAGCGTCACGGCCCCATCGGGCGCCGACGGTGCGGCCACCGGCGGGGCCGACCCGGGCGTCACGGCGGGCGCCGGCGCGCTGGCCGGCGGACTCGCCGCGGGTGTCCCGGACTCGGTGGGCTGGATGCTCGTCGCCGCCGCGCCCGCGCCCGGCCCGAACAGCCCGGTCAGCGCGTCACGGACGGTGGGGCCGTACCCGATCTTGTCGTTGTACATCATCGCCACCCGGATCAGCCGCGGGTAGGACGACGCCGCATCGCTGGCCCCCGGGGAGGCATACACGGGTTCTACATAGAGCAGCCCGCCCTGCCCCACCGGCAGGGTGAGCAGGTTGCCCCACCGGATCCGGTTCTGGTTGTCACGCCCGATCACGCCGAGGTCCTGCGACACCGCCGGATCGGTGGTAATCGCGTTGTTGGCCAGCTTCGGCCCGTTGACCTGGCCCGGGATGGTCAGCACGGTGATCCTGCCGTACGTCGCCGGATCGGAGCTGGCGCTGATGTAGGCGGCCAGATAGTCACGCTTGAACCGGTTCATCGCGCTGGTCAGCTGGTATGAGGCCGTATTGTCGTTCTTCGCAATGTTTTTCGCGACGATGTAGTACGGCGGCTGGTAGCTGCTGGCCGTCGGGTTGGGATCGAGCGGCACGTCCCAGAAATCCGACGTGGAGAAGAACGTCACCGGATCGTTGACGTGGTATTTGGCCAGCAGCATCCGCTGCACCTTGAACAGGTCCTCGGGATAGCGCAGGTGCTCGGCCAGCTCCGGGCTGATGTCGCTCTTGGGCTTCACGGTGCCCGGGAAGACCTGCATCCAGGCCTTGAGCACCGGGTCCTGTTCGTCCTGCTGATACAGCGTGACGGTGCCGTCGTACGCGTCGACGGTCGCCTTCACCGAGTTGCGGATGTAGGAGACCCGCTTATCGGGCGCCAGCTTGTTGAATGCCACCTCGTTGGAGTCCGCAGTGGCCGACTCCAGCGATGTGAGTTCGGAATACGGGTAGTTGTCCAGCGTGGTGTAGCCGTCGATGATCCACACCAGTCGCTTGTTGACGATCGCGGGGTACACCGAGCTGTCTGTGGTCAGCCACGGCGCCACCGCCTCCACCCGCCGGGCCGGGTCACGGTTGAACAGGATCTTGCTGTTCGAGCCGATCACGTTGGAGAACAAGAAGTTTCGCTCGGCGAATTTCGCGGCGAACACGCTGCGCGACAACCAGTTGCCGAGCGGGACGCCACCCAGGCCGGTATAGGTGTAGTTCTTGGTCTCGTTGTTGGTCTCGTAGTCGTATTCGCGGTCGGTGCCGTTGCGCCCGACGATCGCGTAGTCGGCCGACGTGTTGGAGATGACCGGCCCGAAGTAGACGCGCGGCTGGTCGAGTGGCGCCGGCCCGTCGGACACCACGCCGCCGTTGGCGCCGACGACGTTGACCAGAAACTCGGGGTAGCCGCCGTTCTGGTTAGGGTCGTTGGCGATTCCGCGCACCGTGTTGGCCGGCGACGCGATGAAGCCGTTGCCGTGGGTGTAGACGGTGTGCCGGTTGATCCAGTCGCGCTGGTTGTCGATCAGCCGGTCCGGGTTGAGCTCACGCGCCGCCACGACGTAGTCGCGCAACGCCCCGTTGCGGTCCTGGTACCGGTCGATGGAGAGCTGGTCGGGGAAATAGTAGAAGTTCTTGCCCTGCTGGAACTGGGTGAACGCCGGGCTGACGATCGTCGGGTCGAGCAGCCGGATGTTCGACGTGGTCGCCCGGTCGTCGGCGACCTGCTGGGCGGTGGCCTGCGCATCGCCGGTGTAGTTGCGATAGGTGACCTGGTCCGAGGTCAGGCCGTAGGCCTGCCGGGTCGCGGCGATGCTGCGGCTGATGTATTCGCTTTCCTTTTGCGCGGCATTGGGTTTCACGCTGATCTGCTCGACGATCAACGGCCACCCGGCGCCCACGATCAGCGACGACAGCAGCAACAGGACCAGCCCGATCGCCGGAATCCTCAAGTCCCTGAGCACGACCGCGGAGAACACGGCGGCCGCGCAGATGAGCGCGATCGCCATCAGGATCAGCTTCGCCGGCAGCACCGCGTTGATGTCGGTGTACCCGGCCCCGGTGAAGGGCTTGCCGCCGCGGGTGTGCGACAACAACTCATAACGGTCCACCCAGTACGCAATCGCCTTGAGTACGACTAGCAGCCCGACCAGGGTGACCAGCTGGATCCGTGCTGAACGGCTCAGCGTGCCCGTGCGACCGGACAGCCGGATGCCGCCAAAGATGTAGTGGGATAAGAGGTTGGCCACGAACGCGAGGAAGACCGCGACGAACAGGTAGCTGAGCAACAGCCGGTAGAACGGCAGCTCGAACGCGTAGAAGCCGAGGTCCTTGCCGAACTGCGGGTCTTTGATGCCGAAGTCGCCGCCGTGCAGGAACAGTTGGATGCGCACCCAATAGCTTTGGGCGATGATGCCGGCCAGCAGGCCGATGGCCACCGGGATCCCGGCGCTCACCAATCGCAACCGGGACAGCACCAGGGCGCGGTAGCGCGCCACCGGATCGTTGTCGTTGCTCGGCACGAACACCGGGCGGGTGCGGTAGGCCACCGCGAGCCCGGCGAACACGATGCCGCCCACCAGCAGCCCGGCGATCACGAAGACGACGAACCGCGTGACCAGCACGGTGGAAAACACCGAGCGATAGCCCACCTCGCCGAACCACAACCAGTCGACGTAGGCGTCGATCAGCCGCGGACCCGCGAGCAGCAGAACGATCACACCCAGTGCGATCAGGATCAGAATCCGGCTACGCCGAGTCAGCTTCGGCATCCGTGCGGTGGGCCGCATCCCCACTGGCTACGCTCCCTGATCGATTGCTAGACGGTGACAACTCTACGCATGGCGCTACGCGTGATCGCCGGGGTTCGCTAGCAGCTTGGCGGCTGCCCGCCCGAACCGATCGCGTGCAGCGCATCCACTGCCTGACCGAGCGTCTCGACCTTGACCAACCGCAGGCCGGACGGATTGTCCGAGCTGGCCTCGTAGCAGTTTTTCGCCGGCACCAGAAAGACCGTGGCGCCGGCCGCGTGCGCGGCGACCATCTTGTGGGTGATGCCGCCGATCTGGCCGACCTTGCCGTCGGACGAGATGGTTCCGGTGCCCGCGATGAAGTTCGACTTGGCCAGGTCGCCGGTGGTCAATTTGTCGACCACCGCCAGGCTGAACATCAATCCGGCGGACGGCCCGCCCACGTTAGCCAGGTTGAAATCCACGGTAAACGGCGCCCACGGCGCGTCGAGCACGGCGACGCCGAGGAAGCCGTAGTCGCGGTCTTTGTTGGTGCCCAGCGTGACCTGCGCCACTCCGGCCGGCTCATTCTTGCGGCGATAGTCGATCGTCACCACCTGGCCCGGCTTGGTGTTCTTCAGCAATCCGGTGAACTCGTCGACGGTGGCCACCGGGACGCCGTTGACCGCGTCGATTGCGTCGCCAACCTTCAGCTTGCCCACCGACGGACCCGGCTCGGGAACCTTGGCGACCGTCACCGCCGCCGGGTACTTAAGGTAACCCAGGGCCGCGTAGGCCGCGCTGTCCTCGGATTGCTTGAAGTCCGCATTGTTGGCTTTGTCGACGTCCTCCCGCGACTTACCGGGCGGGTAGATCAGGTCGCGCGGCACCAGCTGTTCCTGGTCCGAAAGCCACAGCGTCAGCGCCTCGCCCAGGGTCAAGTCGTCGCGCTGGGACACCGTCGTCATGTTGAGGTGGCCGGTCGTCGGGTGCGTCTGGGTGCCCTCGATCGCCACCACCTGCTTGCCGTCGACCTCACCGAGCGTGTCGAAGGTCGGGCCGGGCCCCAACGACACGAACGGCACCGTCACCACCGCCAGCAACACGCCGAACACGACGATCGGCACCAGCGCGACCATCAGGGTCAGGATGCGCCTGTTCACGCCGAACACACTAGACGGCGGCCGCGGCGCGGTGTTCAGCCACAACGTTCGGTTAGGAGGGTTCAGCTACAAGCTGACCCGAGGTCGCGCCGTCTGACCTTGTGGTGAGTACCGTTGAGGGTATGGCTGACCTGCCTTTCGGCTTCTCCTCTGGAGACGACCCCGACAAGCACGGGAAAAAAGATCCCGATTCGGGCTCGAACCCGTCCGACCCGTTCGCCGCCTTCGGCATGAGCGGTGAATTCGGCATGGGTGATTTGGGCCAGATCTTCACCCAACTGGGTCAGATGTTCAGCAGCGCGGGCACTGTCGGGCCCGGCGGAACGGCCTCGGGACCGGTCAATTACGAATTGGCACGGCGGGTCGCGACGAATTCGATCGGCTTCGTGGCGCCGGTTCCGGACACCACCAACTCGGCGATCGCCGACGCGGTACACCTGGCGGAAACCTGGCTGGACGGGGCGACCGCCCTGCCCGCGGGCACCACCAAGGCGGTGGGCTGGACACCCGGCGATTGGGTCGACAACACGCTGGAGACGTGGAAGCGGCTGTGTGACCCTATGGCACAACAGATTTCGACGGTGTGGGCGGCGTCGCTGCCCGAAGAGGCAAAGAGCATGGCCGGCCCGCTGCTGCAGATGATGTCGCAGATGGGCGGAATGGCGTTCGGCTCGCAGCTCGGGCAGGCGCTGGGCCGACTGTCCCGCGAGGTGCTGACATCGACGGACATCGGTCTGCCGTTGGGGCCCAAGGGAATTGCGGCGATCATGCCCGAGGCCGTCGAACCTTTCGCCGCCGGGCTGGAGCGGCCGCGCAGCGAGGTCCTGACGTTCCTGGCCGCGCGCGAGGCAGCCCACCACCGGCTGTTCAGTCACGTGCCGTGGCTGTCGAGTCAGCTGCTGGGCGCCGTCGAGGCGTACGCGATGGGCATGCAGATCGACATGTCCGGGATCGAGGAGCTGGCGCGCGACTTCAATCCGGCGTCGCTGTCGGACCCCGCGGCCATCGAAAACCTGCTCGGGCAGGGCGTTTTCGAGCCCAAGGCGACGCCCGCGCAGATGCAGGCGCTGGAGCGCCTGGAGACGCTGCTCGCCCTGATCGAGGGCTGGGTGCAGGTGGTGGTGGCCAGCGCGCTGGGCGACCGGATTCCCGGCGCGGCCGCGCTGGGCGAGACGATGCGCCGCCGCCGGGCCAGCAGCGGCCCCGCCGAGCAGACCTTCGCGACACTGGTCGGGCTGGAGCTGCGGCCCCGCAAGATGCGTGAGGCCGCGGCATTCTGGGAGCGCCTGACGGAGGCCGCCGGGGTGGACGCCCGCGACGGCATCTGGCAACACCCCGACCTGCTGCCCGACGCCGAGGACCTCGACGAACCGGCGGGCTTCATCGACCGGGTCATCGGCGGTGACACCAGCGGAATCGACGAGGCCATCGCCAAACTCGAGCGCGAGGGCCAAGATCCTGGCGGCCCCGGCTCTGCGGATAACTGAACTCGGCCGTCACCCGCCGGCGTGACCAGCTGCCGGGGCTAACCCGGATTCGCTGACACCCGCCGAGCGGTCCGATCAGCAGCACGCCACGTTTCGTCGGGTTTTGCTGTTCGACGAGGCCGGGACGGGGCTGTCGGACCCGGCATCATCGAGCCGGTGTCGGCTACTGCCGCATCCGGCGGACAGCATGAAGCAGCCAACCGACCGGGGGACCGCAATCGGGAATCTCACCGCGGTTACACCGTCACCGGTCACCGCGGCCCAGCAGGCTGCCGCTGTCATAGAACGAAACACTCGCGCACAACGTAATTCGCGCATAGTGCGGCATCGGCCCGATGCATTAGGCTACGAACGCGATGCTGGCTACGGACGATAGCTAGAGGTGAGGGAAATGCGGAAACAAACCATCATTGCTGCGGGGCTGGCGCTAGTCACCCTGGCGTCCAGCGCCGGGGTCGCGCAAGCTGATCCCGACCCGAATGATCCCGGCGTCCAGGCCAACTGGCCCTGCGGCGTGACGGTCGGACCGGTAACCACGCAGTCGGGAACGATCATCGGAATACGCGGCGGCAAGCCGTGCCCCCCGCCGCCCGCACCGGCTGAACAACACTGACGGTTAGGGGCCGGTTCAACGTTGACGGCCGTCCCCGCTTCATCGACCGGGTGATCGGCGGCGACACCAGCGGCATCGACGAGGCCATCCCCAACCGGGA
The DNA here is from genome assembly GCF_002104765.1 of Mycolicibacterium vulneris. GTDB lineage: Bacteria > Actinomycetota > Actinomycetes > Mycobacteriales > Mycobacteriaceae > Mycobacterium > Mycobacterium vulneris. The sequence continues at coordinate 40,552 of NZ_NCXM01000036.1, read as the reverse complement.
ACGCCCACCTCGACGCCCTTGGGAGTCGGACGCGCAGCACGTCTGACTTCGAGCGCCACACGGGTGAATGAGGGGGCATGTGAAGCTCACTGACTGTCCAGTCATTCCCGCCGAGTCGGGAACCGCCCTAAGCACCGACCGTGGCCTGGGTTGGCGATTGGCGCGACAGGCCGGCCCGGTTTTGCGCAATCCACCGGCAAACTGGGTGTTTGTCATCGGACGGGATGAGGTCTTAGCAAATCTGGACGACCCAAGATTGGATGCCGCCCGTGCTCTCTCCGAGAGCGAGCTCCAGGTTCACCAGCAGCTATTCGCACCAAAGTCGGCTCACCAGATTGCGGCAGCCTTCCGTCCAACCGCCGCCGCGCTGATCGATCGTTTCGCAGCCACTGGTGGCGGTGACGCGGTGGCCGACGTGACCACGCCGATGGCCAGCGCCCTTTTCGACATCGTGTCGCGCCTGCAGCTATTGCCTGCCGAGCACCTGTATGGGCGGTCCGGCCACGTCTTGTCCGAGGCGTGCCGCAACTTGTTCAAACACGCCGGCTGGCACTTGTTCGAGTTGGCACGGCGCGCCGAATTGTGCGACATGCTTCGACGTCAGCCTGAGCTGATACGCGGGTTCGTTGAAGAGGTCCTACGGTTGGAGCCGATGGTGCCGGGTTGCCAACGTTTTACTACCCAGCCAACGACTGTCGGGGGGGTAGAGTTGCCGGCCGGCGTGGTGGTGATGTTGTGTATCGGTGCGGTGCAGCGGGACGGCAGCGACGCCATGTCCACTGATGATCTTGTGATTGGCGTTGGGGCGCACCGGCACTGGAGTTTGGGTGCGGGGTCTATGCGTTGCCGTGGCGGGCACATCGTCCGGCAGGTGTTGCGCGTGCTGGTTGAGGAGTGGGTCGACCGGGCCGGGCGCGTTGGGCCGGTTCCCGGTTTCCGGCCAGTGGCCGGGTTCCCCAACACTCAGAACTCGTTGTGGCTGCCGGAGCTGCCGCTCGTGACGAGGGATTAGCACTGGTCCACAATCTCGATGAAAGCTCACACTCGATTGCCGCTGAACAACGCATAGTCGGTGCGCTTGGAGGTGCTTGAGCCCTCGACATCGTCGCCGGGTACGCCCCGTTCAGTTGTCGCCGACGCCAATGCATCCATGATGGACGGCGACAGCTGCGACACCAAGGGCCACGGCTCTGACGGCCTGTCCTGTTAGCAACCGAGTCGGCCGTCACCCGCGGCGTGGCACTGTCGGAACTTATGCCGCAGACGGCCCCTGCTCTCTACGCGCTGGACCCGGCGCTGCCGGTACTGCTGCGTCCCGACGGCGCGGTCCAGGTGGGCTGGGATCCGCGCCGCGCGGTGCTGGTCCGCCCGCCCGGCGGCCTGGGCGCGGCCGAGCTGGCCGCGCTGCTGCGGACCATGTGGTCGCCGACCCCGCTCTCCGAGTTGCAGCGCCGCGCGCTCGATTGCGGCCTGACCGACGCCGATGGCCTGCGGACCCTGGTCGCGCAATTGGTCGATGCCAGGGTAGCCACCGAATGCGGTAGGCCGCGCGCCCGCGCGGCCTCGGTGCGGATCCACGGCCGCGGGCCGCTGTCCGAGCTTCTGGTGGAGACGTTGCGCTGCTCGGGCGCCCGGATCGCGCACAGCAGCCAACCGCACGCCGCGGTGTCGGCCGACGACGTTGATCTGGTGGTGTTGTCGGACTTCCTGGTCGCCGACCCGCGCATGGTGCGCGACCTGCACCACCAGGGCGTCGCGCATCTGCCGGTGCGGGTGCGCGACGGCATCGGGCTGGTGGGCCCACTGGTGATTCCCGGCGTGACCAGCTGCCTGGGCTGCGCGGACCTGCATCGCCGCGACCGCGACGCGGCGTGGCCGGCCATCTGCGCGCAGCTGCGCGAGACCGTCGGCGTCGCCGATCGGGCCACCGTGCTGGCGACGGCGGCGCTCGCGCTCAGCCAGGTGAACCGGGTGATCGCGGCCGTGCACGGGCAGGAAGCGGCGGCCGAACCGGCACCGCCCCCGACGCTGAACGCGACCCTGGAATTCGACCTGCACACCGGCGCGCTCGTCACGCGGCCATGGGCCAAACACCCGCTGTGCTCGTGCTGACCCCGGTGCACGAGTCGACGTGCTGTAGTGAAGGCCACATTCGCGATCGAGTCCCGTTGACCAGCCCGTTAATTAGCGTGACAACGTGCGTTGTCGACATCGCTCCACATCGCGCTGGTCATCATGGATGATGGGTACGTGTCTGACATCAAACGGGGCCGTGCTGCGCGGAACGCGAAGCTGGCCAGCATTCCGGTCGGATTCGCCGGCCGGGCGGCGATCGGATTCGGTAAACGGCTAACCGGAAAGTCCAGGGACGAGGTCCAGGCCGAGCTTCTGGAAAAGGCCGCCCACCAACTGTTCACCGTCTTGGGCGAGCTGAAGGGCGGTGCGATGAAGGTGGGCCAGGCCCTCTCGGTGCTCGAAGCCGCCATTCCCGAAGAGTTCGGCGAGCCGTACCGCGAAGCGCTGACCAAGCTGCAAAAGGACGCCCCGCCGCTGCCCGCCGCCAAGGTGCACCGGGTGCTCGACGCCCAGCTGGGCACCAAGTGGCGCGACCGGTTCAGCTCCTTTGACGACACCCCGGTGGCCTCGGCCAGCATCGGCCAGGTCCACAAGGGCGTCTGGGCCGACGGCCGCGAGGTGGCGGTCAAGATCCAGTACCCCGGCGCCGACGAGGCGCTGCGGGCCGACCTCAAGACCATGCAGCGGCTGGTCGGTGTGTTCAAGCAGCTCGCGCCGGGCGCCGACGTCCAGGGCGTCGTCGACGAGCTGATCGAGCGCACCGAGATGGAGCTGGACTACCGGCTGGAGGCCGAGAACCAGCGCGCCTTCGCCAAGGCGTATCAGGACCACCCGCACTTCGCGGTGCCGCGCATCGTGGCCAGTGCGCCGAAAGTGGTGATCCAGGAGTGGATGCAGGGCACCCCGATGGCCGAGATCATCCGGCACGGCACCGTCGAGCAGCGCGATCTGGTCGGCACCCGGCTGCTCGAGCTCACCTTCGACGCGCCGCGCCGGCTGGGCATGCTGCACGGCGACGCCCACCCGGGCAACTTCATGCTGCTTCCCGATGGCCGCATGGGTGTGATCGACTTCGGCGCCGTGGCCGCACTGCCCGGCGGCTTGCCGATCGAGCTCGGTATGAGCATCCGGCTGGCCCGCGACAAGAACTACGACCTACTGCTGCCGACGATGGAGAAGGCCGGGTTCATCCAGAAGGGCCAGCAGGTGTCGGTGCGCGACATCGACGACATGCTGCGCCAGTACGTCGAACCGATCGAGGTCGAGGTCTTCCACTACACCCGTAAGTGGCTGCAGAAGATGTCAGCCATCGAGATCGATCGGTCGGTGTCGCAGATCCGGACCGCGCGGCAGATGGACCTGCCCCCCAAACTGGTCATCCCGATGCGGGTGATCATGTCAGTGGCCGCGATCCTGTGCCAGCTGGATGCGCACGTGGCGATCAAGGCGCTCTCGGAAGAGCTGGTGCCCGGGTTCGCCGAACCCGACAACGCCGTCATCTAGCTCCGGCGTTCTAGGCGGCGGCCCCGGCTTGTCTGCCGTCCTTGCGGGGACGCCCGCGGGGCCGTTTGAAGCTCAGTACCGAACCGCGGTCGATGATCTCGCCGCCCCACACACCCCACGGTTCGGCGCGTTCCAACGCGGCCGCCAGGCACTGGCGCCGGACCGGGCAGCTGGTGCAGAGCGTCTTGGCCCGCTCGAGATCGGCCGGGGTGTCAGCGAACCACAGGTCGGGATCGCCGACGTGGCACGGCAGGGCTTGTCTGGGGACTGTCGGTGCGGACATGTCCTACCACCTACTTCCTGGTCTGGTTGCTGTCCTTTGGCAGTGATCCGGACCAGGTCGAAGAGGTGCCGACCCTACAACTATGGCCACGGATCCTTGCGACTTCGGGTCCGTGGCCATTTGGGAGAAAACCGGGCTGGTGCTTACCTTGCCTTCGGTGGGCCTCCGACATCTACGGACGCGTCGGTCGCGGCGGCGGCGCGATGCTTACGCGCGGCCGCCGAGGCGGCGTGTGCGGCATGGGAGGTACCCGCGGCCAGCGCCGCGCAGACCACGCCTACACCGAACGCGTCGCTGAGCATCGTGGCCACCCTCCTTCTCCGTAGTGCCGAGTTGCGGTTTCGAGGGTAAACGGTCACCGCCGGTGACCACAACCGGTTTTCTGACCAGCGGGTTTATCCGTCAGCGCCCGCGGACCAGTTCCAACACGTCGGAGCCGTACTGCTCCAGCTTGCGGGCGCCGATGCCCGGAATCGCGATCAGCGCGTCCTCGTCGCCGGGACGCAACTCGGCGATGGCGATCAGCGTGTTGTCGGTGAAGACCACGTAGGCGGGCACCTTCTGCTCCTTGGCAATGTCCAGCCGCCAGGCCTTGAGCCGCAGCAACAGGTCCTCGTCGACGTCGCCGGCGCAGGTCTCGCAGCGGCGCAGCATGACGGCGGCCGGGGTGGTCAGGTTGTTGTTGCAGATTCGGCAGCGGGTCGCGGTGCCCCGGTTGCGTCGGGACTTGTTCGGCGCCGCGTCGGCCCGCGCCTGGGGCGCGATGCCGTTGAGGAAGCGCGACGGCTTGCGGCTCTGGCGCCCACCCGGGCTGCGGGCCAGCGCCCAACTGAGCCCCAAATGTATTCGGGCCCTAGTGATTCCGACGTAGAGCAGCCGCCGCTCCTCTTCGACCGCCTCGCTCTCGGCGCCGTGCGCCAACGCGTGCGAGATGGGCAGCGTGCCGTCGGCTAGGCCGACCAGAAACACCGCGTCCCACTCGAGTCCCTTGGCGGCGTGCAGCGACGCCAGCGCAACGCCCTGCACCACCGGTGGGTGCCGCGAGTCGGCGCGCGTCCGCAGCTCGGCCACCAGCCCCGGGAGTTCCAGTTGCGGACGCTGCGCCACCTCGTCGTCGACCAGCTCGGCCAGCGCGGTCAGCGCCTCCCATCGCTCCCGGGCGCGGGTGCCGACGGGTTCCTCGGCCGTCAGCCCCAGCGGTTCCAGGATCGCCCGAACCACGTCGGGTAACGGCCCTTCGGCACCGCGCTCGGCGGCCCGATGCAGCGCCAGCAGGGCCTGCTTGATCTCCTGGCGGTTGAAGAAGCCCTCGCCACCGCGAACCTGATAGGCGATGCCGGCCTCGGTCAACGCCTCCTCGTAGATCTCCGATTGCGCGTTGACCCGGTACAGCACTGCGATCTCCGACGGCGGGGTGCCGGATTCGATGAGCCGTTTGATCGACGCCGCGACCGCGCCGGCCTCGGCCGGTTCGTCTGGGTGCTCGTGGAACGTCGGCGCCGGACCGGGCGCCCGCTGACCCACCAGGTGCAGCTTGCTGCCGGCGACCCGGCCGCGGGCCGCGGCGATCACCTGGTTGGCCAGCGACACCACCTGCGGGGTGGAGCGGTAGTCGCGTTCCAGGCGCACCACGGTGGCGTCGGGGAACCGGCGGGAGAAGTCGAGCAGGAAACGCGGCGAGGCCCCGGTGAACGAATAGATGGTCTGGTTGGCGTCGCCCACCACGGTCAGGTCATCGCGATCGCCGAGCCACGCCGCGAGCACCCGCTGCTGCAACGGCGTGACGTCCTGGTATTCGTCGACGACGAAGCAGCGGTAGCGGTCCCGGAACTCCTCGGCCACCGCGGGATCGTTCTCGATCGCGGCCGCGGTGTGCAGCAGCAGGTCGTCGAAGTCGAGCAGGGTCACGTTGTCTCCGCGGGCCTTGAGCGCCTCGTAGGCGGTGTAGACGGTGGCGACCCGGGCGGCGTCCAAGGGGATGTCCCGCGCGGCGGCGGCGACCGCGGCCGGGTATTCCTCGGGCCCGATCAGCGACGCTTTGGCCCACTCGATCTCGCCGGCCAGGTCGCGCACGTCGTCGGTGCTGGCGTTAATCCGGGCGCGGCCGGCGGCCCGGGCGACGACGGCGAACTTGCTGTCCAGCAGCTGCCACCCGGTGTCGCCGACCACCCGCGGCCAGAAGTACCGCAGCTGCCGGTGGGCGGCCGCGTGGAACGTCAGGGCCGAGACCGCGCCGACGGTGGTGTCCGCGCCCGCGGCGGAGTCGATCATCCGCAACCTCGAGCGCATCTCCCCCGCTGCCCGCTGGGTGAACGTGACGGCCAGCACCTGACCGGCCGCGACGTGACCGCTGGCGACCAGCTGGGCGATCCGGTGCGTGATGGTGCGGGTCTTTCCCGTTCCGGCGCCGGCGAGCACACAGACCGGGCCGCGGGGAGCCAGCACGGCTTCGCGCTGCTCGTCGTCCAGCCCGGCTGTCAAAGGATCGGCGACCGTCGGCATGGCGTCCATCTTGGCAGCGGTCGCCGACAAACCCGGGGCATCGCCACGCCTTAATCGGCAGGCTGGGCGTGTCGCCCCGGCGAGTCGGCGGATCCCGCTCCCCTCGCCGGTGCGTGGCTTGGCCCTACCCCCGGCGCGGAATGCATCGTCGCCGGGCTACACCCGATCGCCCACTCCTCCGCATCCCGCTGCGCGGAATGCATCGTCGCCGGGCTACGTTAACGGGCTATGACCTCTGCCCCGCTCACCGTCTACACCACCTCCTGGTGTGGCTACTGCCATCGGCTCATGACCGTGCTCAAGTCCAACGGCATTCCCTACGAGGCGGTCGACATCGAGCACGACGCGGCGGCCGCTGATTTCGTCAGCTCGGTCAACGGCGGCAACAGGACGGTTCCGACGGTGAAATTCGCCGACGGGTCGACGCTGACCAATCCGAGCGCCGCCCAGGTGAAGGCGAAGCTGGCCGAGGCCGGCAACTAGGCACCGGTCAGTCGATCGCGGCCCAGGATTCGATGATCACGCGGGCGATCGAGATCGACCCGGGCAGAAGAAGATTCGACTCCGACGAGCTGGACCAGTCCCCGGCCGCGAGTGCGGTGCGCACCTCGTCGCGCGTGAACCACGCCGCCTCGGCGATCTCGCCGTCGTTGAACGAGAATTCTTCGGCCGGGTCGGCGACGGCGTGGAAGCCGACCATCAGCGAGCGCGGGAACGGCCACGGCTGACTGCCCAGGTATCGCACGTCGCGGACGGTCAGCCCGATCTCCTCGCGAATCTCCCTGGCGACGCACACCTCGAAAGACTCACCGGCCTCGACGAATCCGGCCAGCAGTGAGAACATCCGCTCCGGCCACACCGCCTGGCGGGCCAGCACCGCGCGGTCACCGCCGTCGTGGACCAGGCAGATCACCGCCGGGTCGATTCGCGGGAACTCCTCGTGACCGGTTACCGGGTTGATGCGCGACCAGCCCGCCCGGGCGGGCCTTGTCGGCGAACCGTCCACGGAGCTGAAGCGCGCCTTCTCATGCCAATTGAGCAGCGCGACGGCCGCGGACACCAGCTGGCTGCTGGTGTCGTCGAAAATTGGGCCGAGACTGCGCAGGTTCACCACCTCGGCGTGCGCGGTCGGATCGTCCGGAGCCTGCAGCGCGCCGCGGATGCCCCAGACGTGGCGGCCGTCCTCGATGCGCCCCAGAAACACCGCCTCCGACGGCGGCTTGTCGCCCACTTCGGCGGCGGCGCCGAGCACCACCCGGCCGTTGGCGACCAGCACCTGGTTGCGCGAATCCACCCGCAGCAGCGCCGCATCCGCCCAGCCGGCGGCGGCCGCCTCGACGTCGGTGCGCAGCTGATCGGCGCGGTCGGCGCCCACCCGCGACAGCAGCGGGACGCTGCGCAGCTGAAAGTCCGCGATCGCCATCAGTGGTCGGCGTTTCGGATGTAGAGCAGCCGGTCGTTGGCCTCGATGGCATCCACTTCCGGGGCGCCGATGCGCAGCAGGTGGCCGTCGCGCACCACACCGAGCACGATGTCGCGCAGGTGCCGCGGCGATCCGCCGACCTCGGTCTGCTCCACTTCACGCTCGGCGATGGCCAGCCCGACGTCGGGAGTCAGCAGGTCCTCGATCATCTCCACGACGCTGGGCATGGTGGTGGCCAGCCCGAGGAGCCGGCCGGCGGTGGCCGAGGACACCACCACCGAGTCCGCACCCGACTGCTGCAGTAGGTGCTGATTCTCCGTTTCCCGGATCGACGCGACGATCTTGGCGTGGGGTGCGAGCTCGCGCGCCGTCAGCGTCACCAGCACCGCGGTGTCATCGCGGTTGGTGGCGACGATGACAGACGCCGCATGCTGCGCCCCGGCCAGCCGCAACACATCGGCTCGAGTGGCATCGCCATGCACGGTAACCAGGCCCGCGCTATCGGCGTGCTCGAGCGTGCTGCGGTCGATGTCGACGACGACGACGTCACCGTGGGCATCCTCGTCACCGAGGATGGCGGCGACGGCCGTCTTCCCTTTGGTGCCATAGCCGATCACGATGGTGTGGTTGCGCACTCTGCTCCTCCAACGCTGAATCTTCCACCCTTGGCGAGACCGCTCGGAGAGCACTTCGAGCGTGGTGCCGACCAACACGGCCAGGAACGCGATCCGCAGCGCGGTGAAGATCAGGGTGTGCATCAGACGCGCGGTTTCGGTGTACGGCGTGATGTCGCCGTAGCCGGTGGTCGACAGGGACACCGCGGAGAAGTACACGCAGTCCAAAAAGGTCAGCGGTTGGTTGCGCACGTCGCGGTAACCGTTGCGATCCAGGTAGACGATGACGGCCGCGGCGAACAGCACCACCAGCGCGATGGCCAGGCGCCGGGTGATGACGCGGATGGGACTCGCGTGCTCCTCGGGGATGCGCACCACGCCGATCAGCTGGTGACCGCGCTGAGCCGTCAGGGTTTCGTCCAGACCGCGCAGCTTGCGGGACCTACCGTTGCCCACGGCGGCCCGTCATCGGCTTACCTTCTGCGCACGCGACACGCACCGTCTTATGTAACCACGGCCACAGCCTCCCCAATACACGGGCGGCGCAGGTCACACCCGGGCGCGATGGTCGCCGGCCGGCTCCGTCAGCAGCCCCACGACTTCCGCGGCGCTCGGCAGGTCCTCGGGGATCACGGTGGTGCGGGCGCGCACGTAATGGAAGGCGGTACGCACCGACGATTCCGGGATGCCGGCCAACGCCGCCCAGGCCACGCGGTACACGGCGAGCTGGACGGCGGCCTGCCGCATCGCTTCCGGACCGTGCGGCGGTTCGCCAGTTTTCCAGTCCACCACGGTGGCCCCGCCGTCGGGATCGGCGAAGACCGCGTCGATGCGCCCGCGCACCAGCGTCTCGCCGATGACCATCTCGAACGGCACCTCGATGGCCACGGGAGTTCTTGCGGCCCAGGGGGACTCGGTGAAGGCGTCTTGCAACGCGATCAGTTCCGCGGTGTCGCCGACGTCGGAGTCCGCCGCGCCCGGCAGATCGCCAAGCTCGAACAGACACTCGGCGCCGTAGAATTTCTGCACCCACGAGTGAAAGGCATTGCCCAACAACGCATGCGGCTCTGGCCGCGACGGCAGCCGGTGCCTCAACCGCTGCGCGGTGCCCGCCGGGTCGCGCGCCAGGCCGACCAGCGAGCTGACCGACAACTGGCCCGGCAGGACGGCGGCCGGCGGCTGCACCAGCCGGGCGCGTTCGGCCAGCAGTGCGTCGACGTCGGCGGCCCAGCCGTCCACGTCGACGCAAGCCTCGGTCGCATCGGCCCGCAACGCCCGCGCCACCAGAGCGGCGCCGTGCTCGACGGCGTCCCGCCGCGTCGCCAGCGGGTCGGGCGGCCATACCGCCTCGACGACGGTGTCGCGCAGCGGGTTTCGCTCGCCATCAGCGGGCGCCGGGGCCCAGTGCTCCACCGTACCGCAGGGGTCGCCGGCCACGGCCGAATCGTCGATGAGGGCCTTGATTTCGCACAGGAAGTCCGACGGACCGCGCGGCTTGATGCCGGTGGCCGCCCAGTGGTGCCCGGATACCAGCAGCGTGTCCTCGGCTCGGGTGATGGCGACATAGAGCAACCGGCGCTCCTCGTCGATGCGCCGCTGCTCGAGCTGGCGTCGATGCTCGGAGATCTTGTCCGACAGCTGCTTTCGATTGGTGACGTCCGAGGTGTCCATCACCGGGATGCCCAGCGCGCCGGCGGCGGCGCGGTCGCCGCGCAAGAGCGGCGGCAGCTCGGCGGCGTCGGTGAGCCAGGTGCTCTTCGACGCCGTCGACGGGAAGGTGCCGCCGGACAGGTGGGCCACGGCGACGACCTGCCATTCCAGCCCCTTCGCGGAGTGCACGGTGAGCACCTGGACGCGATCGCGGGCGACCGCCAATGGTGCAGACGCCAAACCGTTCTCGACCGACTCGGCGACGTCCAGGAATGCCAGCAGGCCGGTCACCGAGGTGGCCGCCGATCCGTCCGCCGGACGAGTCGCGGCGTCGGTGCGTTCGGCGTACCCGGCGACCACGTCGGCGAACGCATCCAGGTTCTCGGTGCCGGCCCAGCCGGCCCCGACCCCCGCCGCGGCCCGGACTTCGCAGTCGATGCCCAGCACCCGGCGCACCTCGGCGACCAAATCCGGGAGTGGATGTCCCAGGTGGGCGCGCAACGCGTTCAGTTCGCCGGCCAGCGCGCTGATGCGCTGGTATCCCGCAGCCGAATATGCCCCGGTCGCACCGGGATCGGCGATCGCGTCGGCCAGGCACACGGTGTCCGCGTCGGGGCCGGCCGCGCTCGCGATCGATTCGGGCGAGGACGCTTCGGCGGGCTGCACCACCCCGCTGAGCGCACGCGCCCGCTGCCACAGCGCCGCGAGGTCGCGCGCGCCCAGGCGCCAGCGTGAACCGGTGAGCACCCGCATCGCCGCCGCCCCGGCCGTCGGATCGGCGACCAGGCGCAGCATGGCCACCACCTCGGCCACCTCCGGGATGGCCAGCAGCCCGGCCAGCCCGACAACCTCGACGGGGATGCCGCGAGCGCGCAGCGCGTCGGCGATGGGCGCCGCATCGGCGTTGCGGCGCACCAGAACCGCGGCCGTCGGCGGACCGACGCCCTGGTCGCGGGCCTGCCGGTAACGCCTGTCGAGGTGATCGGCGATCCACTCGCGCTCGGCCGTCACATCGGACAGCAATGCGCAGCGGACGGTGCCGGGCGGGGCGTCCGGGCGCGGGCGCAGCGAGTGCACGGCCACCGATCTCCGCCGCGCCTCCGCCGATACCGCGTTGGCCACCCGCAGCGCGCGGGGCGGATTACGCCAACTGGTCCGCAACTCGAGGACCGGGGCGGGGGTGCCGTCGGATCGGGGGAAGTCGGTGGTGAACCGCGGCAGGTTGGTCGCCGACGCGCCGCGCCAGCCGTAGATCGACTGAATGGGGTCGCCGACGGCGGTGAGCGCCAGCCCGTCGTCGACCCCGCCGCCGAATAGCGCTGAGAGCGTGATGCGTTGGGCGTGGCCGGTGTCCTGGTACTCGTCGAGCAGCACCACCCGATAGCGGGCGCGCAGGTCCTCGCCGACTTGCGGGAACGTCGCTGCGAGCCTGGCCGCCGAGGCCATCTGCATCCCGAAGTCCATCACCTTCGCGGCGCGCATGCGGTCGTTGAGCGCGTCGAGCAGCGGCACCAGCTCGGTGCGTTCGGTCTGGGTGGCCAGCAGCCGTAGCAGCCATTGGCTGGGGCCGCGGTCCCGTTGGTAGGGGCCCGCGGGCAGGCAGTGGATCAGCCGTTCCAACTCGACATGGGTGTCGCGCAGCTGGCCCGTGTCCACCAGGTGTTCGGCCAGCTGCCCCCACAGCCGCAGCACCATCGAGGTGACGGCCGCCGGGGTCTTGTCGGTCCGCAGTTCGCCGGGATAACCGTTTACCACGTCGAAAGCCAGCTGCCACAACTCGGTTTCGCTGAGGAGCCGGGTGTCGGGCTCGACGGGCAGCAGCAGCCCGTAGTCGCGCAGCAGCGAGCCCGCGAAGGCGTGGTAGGTGCTGACCGTCGGAGCACCCTCGGTGTCGACGGTCGCGCCCGGCGCGCCCAGGCCGACGCCGGCCAGCCGGGCCAGTCGTGACCGCACCCGGCGCAGCAGCTGGCCGGCGGCCTTGCGGGTGAACGTCAAGCCCAGCACCTGACCGGGTTCGGCGTAGCCGTTGGCGATCAGCCACACCACCCGCGCCGCCATGGTTTCGGTCTTGCCGGCGCCAGCGCCGGCGATCACCACCAGCGGTTCCGGCGGCGCGGCGATGACTGCGGCCTGCTCATCGGTCGGCGGGAAAAGCCCTAGCGCGACGGCTAATTCGGCGGGGCTGTAGCGCGGCCGCGCCGGGGTCATCGCTGCGCGCCGTCGGTGTGGGCCGGGCAGTTCGGCCGGATGGGGCAATGGGTGCAGCCGTCGTTGCGCCGGGCGATGAACTGCGGGCCGGATGTCGCGCCGGCCGCGCGCCCGATGACCTCGCGCCATTCCTCTCCGGCGGCGGCCGTCAGCGGATCCTGTTCGCGTTCGGCCACTCCCGACGCCCCGGTCTTGCCGACGTAGACCAGCCGCGCGCCGCCGGGCTCCACATTGTCGGTCCCGTTGCCCACCAATCCCTCTGCCACCGCCAGCTGATACATGGCAAGCTGGGCGTGTTGTTGCGCATCGTCCTTGCTGACCGGCGTCTTGCCAGTTTTGATGTCGACGATCACCAGCCGGCCGGCGGCATCGCGCTCCAGCCGGTCGACCCGGCCCCGCAGCCGCACCTGGCCGCCGTCGCCGGTGGCCACCGTCCCCTCGATCTCGACCTCGACGCCGACCTCGGTCAGTGCGCCCCGGGTCTGCGCCCGCCACTCGATGAACGCCTCCAGCATGGCGCGGTGCCGGGCCAGCTCGTTGTCCGAATACCATTGCGCCGCAATGGGAAGGTGCTTCCAGACGCGGTCCAGCTCGGCCAGCAATTCCGATTCGCTCCGGTGCGGTTCGGCGATCAGGGCGTGCACCACCGACCCGATCGCCGAGCGCACGTCGCGCGGGCCGGATCCTCCGTGTCGCTCAGCGAGCCAGCGCAGCGGGCACTCGCTGAGGGTCTGCAGGGTCGACGGCGTCAGGGTGACCACGTCGCCGCTGTCGCGCAGCGGCTCGCTGGTGCTGACCGGGGTCAGACCGTGCCACCCGGCCGGGTCGGCGCCGGGCACGCCGGCTTTGGCCAACCGCGCCAATTGCGTTGCCGCGCAATCGCGGGCGAGCTCGTCCACCGCGCCGTCGGGCGCGCACACCACGCCACGCAGCCGGCCCACCAGCGCGGCCGCGGACAACACCCGCGGCGCCGAGACCGGTTCCGCGCCGGCGCTAGCGGCGTCGTCGTCGGCCCACTGCGCGATTTCGGCGAAGAACACCGACGGCAGCGCGGCCTCCAGGCCGGCCCCACCGGTGTCGCTGTCGACCGCCGTCACCAGCAACCGGCGCGTGGCCCGGCCCATCGCCGCCACCAGCAGCCTGCGCTCCTCGGCCAGCAGCGGCGCGCGCACCGAGGCGTCCGCGCCGACCCCGTCCAGCACGTCCAGGAGCCGCTGGGTGGCCAGCACACCACCGCGCGGAACGGTGTTGGGCCACAAGCCATCCTGCAATCCGGCGATCACCACGAAATCCCATTCGTGCCCCAGCGCGGCGTGCGCGCTGAGCACCCTGACCTGCTCGGCCGCGGCGACGGGCTCGGGGGTGGCGCTCGGCAGCGCCAGCGCGGCGATGTGCTCGACCAGACCGCGCAGCGACGCACCCGAGGTGCGAGACACGTAGTCGTCGGTGACGCCGAACAACGCGGTCACCGACTCGAGGTCCCGGGTGGCCTGGGCCGCCGCGGGACCGCCGCGCTCGCTCACCGACAGCCAGCGGCGCTGCAACCCGGACCGGCGCCAGGCGGCCCACAGGGTGTAGCGCGGGTCGTCACCGGCGCGGTGCGAGCGCGCGGCCGCGTCCAGCACCGCGCGGACCCTGCGCAGCGGGGCGAACTGCGGTCCCGGCGGCGTCGCGTCACCGGACAGCGCCCCGACCAACAGGTCGGCGAAATCCGCCGGTGCGCGATCGGGTTTGGCGCGCTGCAGTGTTCGGCGCAGCTGGCGCAGCGAAACCGGATCCACACGACCGATGGGGCCGGTCAGCAGTGTCAGCGCCTGCTGCCCGTCGAGCCCGTCGGCGGTGGCCAGCAGCACGGTGAGCAGGGCGCGCGCGGCCGGCTCCTCGGACAACGGCCCGGGGACGGCCGGTGCGGCCACCGGCACCCCGGCGGCGGCCAACGCTCGCGGCAACCGCGCACCCGTCCGCGGCACCGACCGGACGATGACCGCCATCTGCGACCAGGGCACGCCGTCGACCAGGTGTGCGCGCCGCAGCGCGTCGGCGATGGTCGCCGCCTCGGCGTGCGCCGACGCGGCCAGCCGCACCGTGACCGACCCCTCCCCTGCCCCGGCACCGTCGATCTGCCGCCCGCGGCTCCCACCCGGTAACCGGGCGGCGATACCGCTGACCGCGCGCGCCACGGCGGGGGCGCAGCGGTGCGACGTCGTCAGCGTCACCGAGGGCGCGTCACCGCCGAGCAACCCGGCGGGTTCGCCACCCCGGAAGCCGAAGACCGCCTGGTTGGGATCCCCGGCGATCAGCGCCAACTCGGCGCCCGCCGCGAGCACCCGAACCAGGCGGGCGGCCTGCGGGTCGAGCTGTTGGGCGTCGTCGACCAGCAGGACGCGGATCCGGCCGCGTGCAGCGGACAGCAATTCGGGGTCGACGGCGAACGCTTCCAGTGCGGCGCCCACCAATTCGGCGGCGCCCAGCGCGGGTGTGGTGGCCTCCGGTGCGGCCGTGCCCACCGCGGCGCGCAGCAGCATCACCTGCTCGTACTGGCGCGCGAATTGGCCGGCGGCGGTCCACTCAGGCCGCCGGCAGCGACGGCCCAGCCGCTCCAATTCCTGGGGATCCACGCCGCGTTCGGCGCAGCGGGCCAACAGGTTTCGCAGTTCGGTGGCGAAGCCGGCGGTGCCCAGCGCGGGCCGCAGCTGTGCCGGCCAGGCCGTCGCGGCGCGCGGTCCGTCTTCGAGGTCTCCGGCCAGCAGCTCCCGGATGATAGCGTCCTGCTCGGCGCTGGTGACCAGCCGCGGGGGCGCCTCGCCGGCGCGCTCGGCCGCGCGCCGCAAGACCGCGTACGCGTACCCGTGCACGGTCCGCACCAGCGGCTCGCTCACGGCGGCCCGCCCTCCGCCGGTGGATCGCGAGCGCAGCAACGCCGTCGTGAGCGCGCTGCGCTCGGCCATTCCCATTCGGCCGGAACCGGTAAGCAGCAGAACCGATTCCGGGTTGACCCCGGCGTCGATCTGGGCGACCGCGGCGTCGATCAGCAGGCTGCTCTTGCCGGTGCCGGGCCCACCGAGAACACGCAGCTGACCGCGCGCACCCGGGTCTAAAACTGTGCGCGCTTCGGCGTCCCACGTGTAGGCCATGACGGCATGACATCACGAGGGTCCGACAGATTCGCTAGGGCGCGACGAAACGCGGCCTGCAGCAGCTGGTGGTCGAACCCGGCCGGCACCGCCGCGAACTCTTACCCTGGAGGCCGGAACGAGGAGCAGACCGGAAGGAGGGGTGCAAACCATGCAGGACGACGAACGCGGCTTTCCCGTCGACGAGGCGCCCGAAGGCGACGCGGTGGAACAATCGCAGCCCATCGATTCCGACGACGAGACAGGCCTGGACATCGACTACGTAACCTCCGGGGACCGGGAAGCCAACGAGGCCGACGTGATCGAGCAGGCCTACATCGTCTCCACCGAGGACGATCGGGATGACGACCGGTGAGGACCGCCCGCGCGTGGTGATCGTGGCGGCTGGCACCATCGACGGGTGACCGCGAAGTTGCATGTGCACCGCTACGGCCCGTCCGGACCGGCGCAGGTCCTGGCGCTGCACGGGTTGACCGGCCACGGCCAGCGCTGGCAGCATCTGTCCGGCTTTCTGCCCGGAATCGGCATCGCCGCACCGGATCTGGTCGGCCACGGCCGGTCCTCGTGGGCTGCGCCGTGGACCATCGACGCCAACGTCGCGGCCCTGGCCGCACTACTCGACGAGCAGCCCGGCACCCCGGTGGTGATCGTGGGCCACTCGTTCGGCGGCGGGCTGGCGATGCACCTCGCTGCGGCCCGCCCCGACCTGGTGGCCGGGCTGCTGCTGCTCGACCCGGCGGTCGGGCTGGACGGCGACTGGATGCGCGAGATCGCCGAGGCGATGCTGTCCTCGCCCGACTATCCGGACGCCGAGGAGGCGCGCCAGGAGAAGGTGCACGGCTCGTGGTCCGATGTCGAGCCCGCCCTGCTGGACGCCGAGGTCGACGAGCACCTGATCGCGCTGCCGGGCGGGCGCTACGGCTGGCGGGTCAGCCTGCCGGCGATGATGGCGTACTGGAGCGAGTTGGCCCGCGACACCGTGCTGCCGCCGGCGAAGACCCCGACGGTCCTGGTGCGCGCCAAGCGCACCACCCCGCCCTACGTCACCGACAAACTCATCGACGGCTTCGCGCGGCGGTTGGGATCGGATTTCCGGCTGCTGGACTTCGACTGCAACCACATGGTGCCGTACGCCAAGCCCGACGAGGTCGCCGCGCTGACCCGCGAGCTGCTGGAAGCGCGCTGCGGATGGCGCCGGTGACCGACGAGCAGGTCGAGCGGGTGCGTGCGCTGGTCGCCGCGATCCCATCCGGCAGGGTAGCCACCTACGGTGACATCGCCACTGTCGCAGGGCTTTCCAGCCCGCGTATCGTCGGCTGGATCATGCGGACCGATTCCTCCGACCTGCCCTGGCACCGAGTGATCACCGCCTCCGGGCGCCCGGCGCGGCACCTGACGACCCGGCAGCTGGAGTTGTTGCGCGCCGAAGGCGTGCTGGCAACCGACGGCAGGATTGCGCTGCGCGAGGTTCGCTACGAGTTTCCCGACGAACGCTAGAGCACCAGCCGGACCAGGGCCGCGGTGCGGGCCAGGCCGGGGAACGCCTCGGCCGTGGACCGCGGGTGCAGCGCGTGCACCGCGAGGCGGAACATCAACGCCCGCAACAACATCTGCGGCCACTCAGGCAGGGCGTTCCAGCGTTCGATCAGGCCGTCGTCGGCCTCGCCCCAGGACAGCGCGTCGATGACGACCACGCCGGCCGCCCACGAGGCCGGCCGCCAGTACGGGGTGATGTCGGTGATTCCCGGCGCCGCGGTGCCGACGAAAAGCACTGTGCCGTAAAGGTCTCCGTGTACCAGCTGGTTGGGGCTCTTGGTCGGCTTACGCAGGGTGGCGAGCTGGTGCAGCAGCTCCACCGACCGCTCGGCGTCCGCCGTCGGCGGGGCCACCCGCGCGCCCGGCGGCACCGAGGCCAGCGGCCGTTCCTCCCAGGCCGCCCGATCGGCGGCGATGAAAATGTCGACGTCGCCCCACGGCGCCGTGGGCCCCTGGGTCAGGAAGCGGGGCCGGTCGAGTTTGCCCGTCGCCTCGTGCAGCCGCACCGCCGCGGAGACGACTTCGTCATGGCGGGGCTCCGGTGTCCCGGCGACGAAGGTGTCCGCCCGCCAGCCGGAAACAACGTAACGCCCATCGGTGGAACGGACCGGCCGGGCCAGGCGAACGCCGTCGACGAACAGGGTCTCGCGGACCCGCGCGGACCAGGCCGCGCGGGCGTTGTCGGCCACCAGCGACAAGACGACTTCGCCGCACCGCCAGCCGCCCTCCCAGGAGGCCCCCAGATAGACGGGTTTAACGGCGGCCAAACCAAACGCCGACAGCACATGATCCGGCGGTGGCTCGACTGTCACACCGGTACTCTAAACGAGTCCAACAAGCGGCGATCGCAAGCGCGGTGAAGCCGGGCGCGGCGGGTCGCCGCAGTCCAACAAGCGGCGATCGCAAGCGCGGTGAAGCCGGGCGCGGCGGGTCGCCGCAGTCCAACAAGCGTTCCGGTCAGTACATGATCATGTCGGGCTGCATCTGTTGCGCCCATGCCACGATCCCGCCCTGCAAATGCACCGCGTCGGCGAATCCGGCCTTGCGCAGCACCGCCAGCGCCTGGGCCGAGCGCACTCCGGTTTTGCAGTACAGCACCGGCAGGCGGTCCTGCGGCAGCTTTGCCAGACCCTCTCCGGAGTTGATCAACGACTGCGGGATCAGCTGGGCCCCGTCGATGTGCACGATGTCGAACTCCACCGGCTCACGCACGTCGATCAGGGCCAGCTTCTTGCCGGAATCCAGCCAGTCGCGCAATTCCCGCGGGGTGATGGCAGACACGTCGTCGTGGACCGCGGGCGCGGGCGCCACGCCGCACAACTGCTCGTAGTCGACGAGCTCGGTGATCTTCGGCCTCGACGCGTCGGACGGATCGCGGCGGATCGCGATGGTGCGGTAGGTCATCTCCAGCGCGTCGTAGATCATCAGCCGGCCCAGCAGCGAGTCGCCGATCCCGGTAATGAGTTTGATCACTTCGGTGCTCATCACCGAGGCGATCGAGGCGCAGACGACGCCCAGCACGCCGCCCTCGGCGCAGGACGGGACGGAGCCGGCCGGCGGCGGCTCGGGGTAGAGGTCGCGGTAATTGAGTCCGCGTCCGGCCGGGGCGTCCTCCCAGCACACCGAGACCTGGCCCTCGAAACGGTAGATCGACCCCCACACGTAGGGCTTCTTCGCCAACACCGCCGAGTCGTTGACCAGATACCGCGTCGCGAAGTTGTCGGTGCCGTCGACGATCAGGTCGTAGTGGCCGAACAACTCGACGGCGTTGGTGGAGTCCAGGCGGAACTCGTGCAGGCGCACGTCGACCAGGGGGTTGATCGCGGCGATGGAGTCGCGCGCCGACTGGGCCTTGGACCGGCCGACGTCGGCGACCCCGTGGATGATCTGGCGCTGCAGGTTCGACTCGTCGACCACGTCGAAATCGACGATGCCGATGGTGCCGACGCCGGCGGCCGCCAGGTAGAGCAGCGTCGGCGCGCCCAGCCCGCCCGCGCCGATCACCAGCACCCGGGCGTTCTTGAGCCGCTTCTGCCCGTCGGGGCCCAGACCGGGAATGATCAGGTGCCGGCTGTAGCGGGCCACCTCGTCGCCACTGAGGTGGTCTGCGGGTGCCACCAGAGGCGGCAGCGGTGTCGACACTTGCGAACATCTCCTCGGTCGGGCTTCTCCCACCATCACAGCAGCCGGACGAAACGGCGGCAATCAGGCGGTGCGCGGGCCTGGTTGGCTCAGCCCTCGAATCGGCCGATCGCGACGACGGCCGCAAGCAGCAGGAGAATTACGTTGATCGGTAAAGGTTGCCGCTCGTTACGGGTCAGGTGGACGCGCAGTGCGCCGATCTGCACGATGACCAGGCCGACCGCAGCGATCGGGGTCAGGATGCGGGCGACGCCGGTCGCCTCGGGCAGGATCACGCCGAGCGCGCCGAGGATCTCGACCGCGCCAACAGCTTTCACGGCCGCGTCCGAGTTGTCCTTCATCCAGTCGAGCCGGCCCGTTGCCACGAGTTGCTTGCGCGATCGAATGATCTTGAGCGCGCCCGCGGCGAGATAGACGAATGCGAGCAGGCCCTGCGCCGTCCACAGTGCGATGTTCAAGACAGTCCCCAATCCTTACCATTTGTGTGTAACCACATCGTGTGTCAGCGCTGGGACGCCCACAAAAGGCACATCGATGTATGTATCCAGGAAGCAGACTTTGCTATGACGCACATCACAAAGACGACTCGGATATCCGAGGGCGGCGCGGTCCGGGAGGTGCTCGATCGCATCGGCGACAAGTGGAGTCTGCTGGTGATCGGCACGCTGCGCGGCGGGCCGATGCGGTTCGGCGGGTTGGCGGAGGCCGTGGCGGGCATTTCGCAGCGGATGCTCACCGTGACGCTCAAACACCTAGTCGAAGATGGCCTGGTCAAGCGCACGGCCTACGCCGAAGTGCCGCCGCGAGTGGAATACGAGCTGACCGAGCTCGGGCGGACACTGCTACCGCTGGTGATCTCCCTCGCCCAGTGGGCGATGGAGCACCGCGACGAGATCAATGCCAACCGTACGCAGCGGTAGCAAGTGGGAGCCGGCCTAAGCGATCGGGTACGGCCAGGGATTGAACCGGCAGGTCTTCCCGTCGGCCTTGACGACGTCAGGGTCGAACTGGGCGGCGTCGTTGTTCGAGGTGGAGAACGTCTGCTGCATCATCACCGGCGCCAGGGCGCCCTGCTGCTCGCACGGCTCGTGGTGCAGGTATCCGATGGCGTGGCCGACCTCGTGGTTGATCACGTACTGCCGGTAGGAGCCGATGTCGCCTTCGAACGGCACGGCTCCCCGTATCCAGCGCGCCTCGTTGATGAAGACCCGCGCCTCGCGGTTGGCGCCGAACACCGGGTTGTAGCAAGAGGTCTCGAGCCGGAATTCGTAGCCGCACCCCTCGCGCACGGTCACCGGCGACACCAGCGAGATGCGAAAGTCGGGTTTGCCGTTGTCGATCCGGATGAACGCGAACTGCGGGTTGTGCGTCCAGCCCTTCGGATTGCCCAGCGTCTGGTCGACCATCTGGGCGAAGGCGTCGTCACCGCCGAACATGGTCGGGTCGATGCCGTTCTCCACTTCGACGGTGTACCTGAACACTTTTGCGGTGCCCTGGCCGATCTGCGGCGTGGTACCCGGCACGACGTGCCAAGTCTTGTCGCCCGCTTCGGTGAACGGTCCGCCGTCGGGCAGGGTCCCCGCCGGCAGGTTGGCGTCGAACGCGGCGAGCCCGCGCGGCGGGGCGTCGATGATCGTGGTGCCCACCGCGCCGATCGCGGGCGGACTCTGGATGGGCTGGCTGGCCGTGGGCTTCGGCGCGCCGGTGCCGGTCACCGTCTGGTACATCACCACCGCGGTGAGGACGACCAGGACGGGCAGGGCGTATGCGCGCCACCCGTAAGTGGACACGAACCGCCCCAACCAGGTCTGTTTGCGCCATTGGCGCGGCCGCTCACGGTCGGCCCGGGCCCGTCCGGCTTCCCGCGCCAGGGGGTCGCGCAGCGCCCGCAGGGGCTCGCGCCACTCGTCGCGCAGCACCGGCACGCGACCTGTGCTGCGCGGGGGCCGCGGGGACGTCATTTCCCCAGGATTACACAGCCCGTCACCCGCGCCGTCCGTGGCGCGCCCGAATGCGCCGTCCGACACCGCTTCTGCCTGCGGCGACGACCGCGATGACGGTCGCTTCGAGCGGGCGGGTAGTAAGGTCTTTTCCACGGGCTGCGAGCGGCTGACCCCGGTTTACCGACGGCCGGCCGCCGATAATCAGATGAGGAATCGATGAGCGAACTCGCCAAGGTGCCGGCGCGCCGCGCCGTCAGATCGGCTGACCGCGGTCGGCCGGCGGACGGATCCGCGGTTTCCAACCGGCGGGGCAACCGGTTGCCCCGCGACGAGCGGCGCGGTCAATTGCTCATCGTGGCCAGCGACGTGTTCGTCGACCGCGGCTACCACGCGGCCGGCATGGACGAGATCGCCGACCGCGCCGGCGTCAGCAAACCCGTTCTGTATCAACACTTTTCGAGCAAACTCGAGCTATATCTGGCGGTGCTGGCGCGGCACGTGGAGAACCTGGTCTCGGGTGTTCAGAATGCGTTGAGCACCACGACCGACAACCGGCGCCGGTTGCACTCCGCGGTGCAGGCGTTCTTCGATTTCATCGAGCACGACAGCCAGGGTTACCGGCTGATCTTCGAGAACGACTACGTCACCGAACCCGAGGTGGCCGCCCAGGTGCGCGTCGCCACCGAAGCCTGCATCGACGCGGTCTTCGCGTTGATCAGTGAGGATTCCGGGCTGGACCCGCACCGGGCCCGGATGATCGCGGTCGGGCTGGTCGGCATCAGCGTCGACTGCGCCAGGTACTGGCTGGACTCGGACCGCCCGATCTCCAAGGCGGACGCCGTCGACGGCACCGTCCAGTTCGCCTGGGGCGGACTGTCACACGTGCCGCTGACCCGCTCTTAATGCCCCTTGCCGGCGTGCTTGCCGGATTCGGCGTTGATCCCGAAACCCACCCGGCGTGCGTCGGCGACGCCGATCTCGACGTAGGCGATCTTGGTGGTGTGAATCAGGAAGCGGCGGCCCCGCTCGTCGCTCAGGCGCAGCAGGCCCGACGCGTCGCTCAGCGCGGCGCTGACCAGTTCTTCGATCTCTGCGGGCGTCTGGGTGCTGGCAAGGACCAGCTCGCGCGGACTATCCGTGATACCGATCTTGACCTCCACGGTCACCCCTTCCATGGGCTTTGCAGTCTTGCGCAGGTATTTGAAGTCCCGGCCCTGTCAGCAGCAGGCTAGTTGACGCGGCTGACTCCCACCTCCCCGCGTCCCCCCACTTCGCGGTCAGCGAAACCCCGGTCGCAGCGCGGTAACGATTCGCTTGCAGGTTGTCTCACACCCCCGCGCGATACCCGATCCGTGTTTTCACATGGCTAACTTCGGCACCATGGGTACCACACTGCCGCACCTTGACGACAGGATCCGGGACCACCCCGACGACGACGTTGACGACGCCTGCGATACCGATCCCTACCTGAACGCCGACTACAACTGGACGGGCTGGCCCACCGACTCGCGCTGGCGTCCCGCCACGGCGGTGGTGGGCGCGGTGGTGGCCCTGGGCGCCATCGCCACCGCCGTCATCATCAACAGCGGCGACAGCGCGTCGACCAAGGCCACGCTGGGCGCACCCGCTCCCCACCCGGTGACCTCGGCACCCGCGACCACCAAGGCCTCCGCGCCGCCCAAGGCCGCCCCCGGTCCCTCCCAGCTGCCGGCCGAGACCTTCACGACCGTCACCACACCCAGCGCCGCGCCCGTCGCACCGCCGGCGGTGGCCGCGCCCACCGTCGCGCCGCCGCTCGCCGCGGCGCCGCCGACAGCCGCGCTGAACCCGCGCACCGTGCTCTACAGCGTGAACGGGACCAAGCAGCTGCTGGACCTGGTGAACATCGTCTACACCGACGCGCGCGGCGTGCCGCAGACCGAGTTCAACGTGTCGCTGCCGTGGTCGAAGGTCGTGGTGCTGAACCCGGGCGTGCAGACCGAATCGGTCGTCGCGACCAGCTTCTACGGTCAGCTCAGCTGCTCGATCTTCAACGCCGCCGGTCAGCGGGTCATCGCGTCGACCAACGCCTCGAACATGGCGACCTGCGCGCGCTGAAGCCGATGGCCGTGACCCGCTGCGCCCGGCTGCACCGCGCTTGCGATCACGGCTGAAGCCGATGGCCGTGACCCGCTGCGCCCGGCTGCACCGCGCTTGCGATCACGGCTGAAGCCGACGGCCGTGACCCGCTGCGCCCGGCTGCACCGCGCTTGCGATCACGGCGAGCCTCAGCTCAGGCCCAGTTCGTGCATCCGCCGGTCGTGCGTCTGCTGCATCCGGTCGAAGAACGCGTTGAGCTGGCCCAGCCCACCGGCGCCCGACATCACCAGATCGACCAGCTCGTCGTGGTCGGCCAGCAGGTACTGGGCCTGCGTGATCGCTTCGCCGAACAGGCGGCGTGACCACAGCGCCAGCCGGCTGCGCTGCTTCCCGCTGGACGTCACCGCGGCGCGCACCTCTGCGACGACGAACTGCGAGTGCCCGGTCTCCGACAGCGCGGCGCGGACCACGTCGGCGACCTCATCGGGCAGACCGTGGGCGATCTCCAGGTACAGATCGGCCGCCAGCGCGTCGCCAACATAGGTCTTCACCAAGGCCTCCAGCCACGTGCTGGGCATCGTCAGCCGGTGGTAGTTCTCCAGTGCCGAGACGTACTTGGACATGGCCGACACCACGTCGACGCCGCGGCTTTCCAGCGCGTCGCGCAGCTGCTCGTAGTGCTGCATCTCCGCGGCGGCCATGCTGGCCATGGAGATCCGTCCGCGCAGGTCGGGGGCCATCCGCGCCTCGTCGGTGAGCCGGTAGAACGCGGCGATCTCGCCGTAGGCCAGAACCGCGAACAACTCGTTGACGCCCGGGTGATCGGCCGACAATCGCGGGGCGGGCGAATCGTCGATTTGGTCGGCGGCAGCGGGCTCGCAGGAAGGCCGGGTCATGGCAACACTGTAGTCGGCTGACTTAGCGCAAAATGGGACCCAGCTGTCGACCAGCTATCATGGAGGTCGATGGCGGCTGTATTTATGCCGTAATTGTTTTTTCAAAGCCGCTATCGGCGAAATGTGCGTGCACAGCTGGCCCGCCCTGACTGGGCCCTCCCAGACTGAGCCAGGGCCGGCGACTCGGCGACGTATTCGGAGTCGGAACTCGTGCGCGCGTGACCGCGACAGAGAAATACCGACACAAACCGATACGTCACCGAGAGGCTACTTACCCACGCATGACCACACTCACCAGCACAACTGAATTGACCTTTGCGCAACTCGGCGTCCGCGACGAAATCGTGCGCGCGCTCGCCGAAAAAGGGATCGAAAGCCCCTTTGCCATCCAAGAACTGACCCTGCCGATGGCGCTCGCCGGCGACGATCTGATCGGCCAGGCCCGCACCGGTATGGGCAAGACCTTCGCCTTCGGTGTGCCGCTGCTCCAGCGCATCACCGCCGGCACCGCCGCGCGTCCACTCAACGGCACGCCGCGGGCCCTGATCGTGGTTCCCACCCGCGAGCTGTGCCTGCAGGTCACCGATGACCTGACGCTGGCGGCCAAGCACCTGACCGCCGAGGGCGGCCGGCCGCTGTCGGTGGTTCCCATCTACGGCGGGCGCCCCTACGAGCCGCAGATCGAGGCGCTGCGCGCCGGCGCCGACGTCGTGGTGGGCACGCCGGGCCGGCTGCTCGACCTGAGCCAGCAGAACCACCTGCAACTGGGTGGGCTGTCGGTGCTGGTGCTCGACGAGGCCGACGAGATGCTCGACCTGGGCTTCCTGCCCGACATCGAGCGCATCCTGCGCCAGATTCCGACCGACCGGCAGTCGATGCTGTTCTCGGCGACCATGCCGGACCCGATCATCACGCTGGCCCGCACCTTCATGAACCAGCCCACCCACATCCGGGCGGAAGCGCCGCACTCGGCGGCCACCCACGACACCACCGTCCAGTACGCCTACCGGGCGCACGCGCTCGACAAAGTGGAGCTGGTCAGCCGCGTGCTGCAGGCCGAGGGCCGCGGCGCCACGATGATCTTCACCCGCACCAAGCGCACCGCCCAGAAGGTCGCCGACGAGCTGGCCGAGCGCGGTTTCGCGGTGGGCGCCGTGCACGGGGACCTCGGGCAGGCGGCCCGCGAGAAGGCGCTCAAGGCCTTCCGGACCGGCGAGATCGACGTGCTGGTCGCCACCGATGTGGCCGCCCGGGGCATCGACATCGACGACGTCACCCACGTCATCAACTACCAGATCCCCGAGGACGAGCAGGCCTACGTGCACCGCATCGGCCGCACCGGCCGCGCCGGCAAGACGGGTGTCGCAGTCACCCTGGTGGACTGGGACGAAATGGCCCGCTGGTCGCTGATCGATAAGGCGCTGGGGCTGGCCTGCCCCGAGCCCGCCGAGACCTATTCCAACTCCCCGCACCTCCGCACCGAGCTGGGCATCCCCGCCGAGGCCGGCGGCACGGTGGGTGCGGCCCGCAAGTCGCAAGGCCAGCGCCGCAGCGGCGACCGGAACGGCAAGAGCCCGGAGCAGAAGTCGGAGAGGCCCGCGCGCCGCTCCGGCACCCGGCGGCGCACCCGCGGCGGCCAGCCGGTCACCGCGCACCCGTCAAGCAACGGGGCCGCGAGCACCAACGGCGAGGCGACCCCGGAAACCCCGGCCGCCTCGCCCCCGGGCAACGCCGGCTCCACCCGGCGCCGACGTCGGCGTCGCAAGCCCACCGAAGGGCAGACCGCCACGGCCAGCGCCGCCGCCACGCAGAGCAACTGACGGCCCACGCCGCCGCATGGTCAGACCCGAGCGTCGCACCAAGGGCGACATGCTAGCCGCCGCGGCCATCGCGGTCGCCGTCGCCGCGGTCGCGGCGCTGATCTGGTGGAGCAGCGATGCCCGGGCCACCAGCAGCCGGCCCGCGGCCGTGCCCGCACCCAACCCGACGCCGGCCAAGCAGGTGCCGACAGGGCTGAAGCAGCTCTGGACCGCCGCGAGTCCGGCCACCACCGCCCCGGTGGTCGCCGGCGGGGAGGTCGTCACCGCGGCAGGCCGCCGGATCGACGGGCGCGATCCCGACACCGGCCAGTCCCGTTGGAGCTACGCCCGCGACCTCGACCTGTGCGGTGTCACCTGGCTGTACCGCTACGCCGTCGGGGTCTACCGCGACGACCGCGGCTGCGGGCAGGTGAGCACCCTGGACGGTTCCACCGGTCGCCGGGGGCCCGCCCGCAGCGGCTACGCCGATCCGCGGGTGCGGCTTTCTTCCGACGGCATGACGGTGCTGTCGGTCGGCGACACCCGGCTGGAGTTATGGCGTTCGGACATGGTCCGGATGCTGGCCTACGGCGAGACCGACGCGCGGGTGAAGCCGTCGACGCGCGGACTGCACTCCGGATGCAAGCTGATCTCGGCCGCGGCCAGCTCGCAGGCGGTGTCGGTGCTGGAGAGCTGCGCGAACCAGGCCGACCTGCGGCTGGTGCTGCTGCGTCCGGGCAAGGACGACGACGAACCCCAGCAACGCATCGTGGCCGAACCGGGGATCGCGCCGGATTCGGGCGCCCGGGTGCTGACCGTTGCCGAGAACACCACCGCGGTGTACCTGCCCGCGCCGCAGCCCCGAGTCGACGTCATCGACCAAACCGGGGCGACCGTGTCGAGCACCCCGCTGCCCAAGCCGCCGTCGCGCTCGGCGGTGGTCTCCCATCCGGGCAGCCAGTTCACCTGGTGGACGGGCGATTCGCTGATGGTCTTCGACGCGAACACGCTGGCGCTGCGCTACACCATCGCCGCGGGCGACAAGACGGCGCCGTTGGGGCCCGGGGTGATGATGGCGGGCCGGTTGCTGGTGCCGGTCACCGGCGCGATTGGGGTCTACGACCCGCTCAGCGGCGCCAACGAACGCTACATTCCGGTGGACCGCTCGACGAGCGCCCCGCCGGCCGGCAAACCGGTGTTCCCCGCGGTGATCGGGTCGCGGGTGCTCGAGCAGCGCGGCGACACCCTGGTCGCGCTGGGCTAAACCTGATGGTGGCGACCCGCTGCGCCCGGCTCCGCCGCGCTTGCGATCGCCACTAAACCTGACGGTGGCGACCCGCCGCGCCCGGCTCCGCCGCGCTTGCGATCGCCACTAGACCTCGACGGCGAACGTCGGCAGCGGCTTGCCGCTCTTCCAGTGCTTGAGCAGCGCCGCCGCCAGATCGCCGTAGGCCACCGCGCCCTTGTTCTTGCGACCGGCCATCACCGACGAGCCCGAGGCGCTGGCCTCGGCGAATCGCACGGTTCGCGGGATCGGCGGGGCCAGCACCGGCAGGTTGTAGCGGTCGGCGACGTCGAGCAGGACGTCGCGCGTGTGCGTGGTGCGCGAGTCGTACAGCGTCGGCAGGGCGCCGAGCATGCGCAACTCCGGGTTGGTGATCTGCTGGACATCGGCGACCGTGCGCAGGAACTGGCCGACCCCGCGATGCGCAAGCGTCTCGCACTGCAGCGGCACGATGACCTCGTCGGCGGCCGTCAGCCCGTTGAGGGTGAGCACGCCCAGCGACGGCGGGCAGTCGATGATCACCACGTCGAACTGGTCGCCGAGCTTGGCCAGGGCGCGCTTGAGCGCGTATTCGCGCCCGGCCCGCATCAACAGCATCGCTTCGGCGCCGGCCAGGTCAATGTTGGCCGGCAGCAGCGTCATTCCCTCCGCCGTCTCGACCAGCGCGGCGTTGGGCTCGACCTCGCCGAGCAGCACCTCGTGCACGGACACCGGTAGCTTGTCGGGGTCTTGGCCCAGCGAGAAGGTCAGGCAGCCCTGCGGGTCGAGGTCGACCAGCAGCACCCGTTTCTTCTCGTCCACCAACGCCGCCCCCAGCGACGCGACCGTGGTCGTCTTGGCGACACCACCCTTTTGGTTGGCCACCGCCAATACCCGTGTCTTACTCACCGGCGCCGCCACCTCATCGCTGCCTCCCCACTGCATCGTCGCGTGCGGTTTACAGTGCCATCCTGGCATGTTCGCCCGCCGTGCGCTTCGGCCTGAGCAACCACCGCGAGTCGTCCGGCAGAATCAGTCGATATGGGCTTGGACAATCACCGTCTGGTGCTGCTGCGCCACGGCGAGACCGAGTGGTCGAAGTCGGGCCAGCACACCGGCCGCACCGAGGTCGAGCTGACCGACGCCGGCCGAACGCAGGCCAAGCTGGCCGGCCGGGTGCTCGGTGAACTCAAACTCGTTGACCCGCTGGTGATCAGCAGCCCGCGGCAGCGTTCCCTGACCACGGCGGAGCTGGCCGGGTTGTCCGTCGACGAGGTGTCCGAGCTGCTGGCGGAGTGGGACTACGGCTCCTACGAGGGTCTGACCACGGCGCAGATTCGGGAGAAAGTGCCCGATTGGCTGGTGTGGACGCACGGCTGCCCGGGCGGTGAGACCGTCGCCCAGGTCAGTGAGCGCGCGGACGCGGCCGTCGCGACGGCACTGCAGCACATGGAGTCGCGCGACGTGGTCTTCGTCAGCCACGGCCACTTTTCCCGCGCGGTGATCACGCGCTGGGTCGAGCTGCCGCTGGTCGAGGGCAGCCGGTTCGCCATGATCACCGCGTCGATCGCGGTCTGCGGGTTCGAGCACGGGGTGCGGCAGCTGCGCGCGCTCGGATTGACCGGTCAGTGAACGGCGAACCGCCGTTCGCGCTGTGCGGGCCGACCGGAACCCTCATCGCCGACGGGGTGCGGGAGCGCTACGCCGACGTGGGTGCCGCGCAGGCCGCACTGCGCTCGGGTGAGGCGCCGATTGTGTTGGGCGCGTTGCCTTTTGACATCACCCGGCCGGCCGCGCTGCTGACGCCGGAGGCGGTGAACACCACGGATGGGCCGCCGGACTGGCCGGCCGACGGGCTGCCGTCGGTGCGGGTGGCCGAAGCCGTGCCGCCTCCGGCGGACTACCGGGACCGGATCCGCCGGGCGTGCGCGCAGCTCGCCGCGGCCGACAACCCGCTGGACAAGGTGGTTTTGGCCCGCGCGCTGCGGCTGGTCGCCGACGTCCCGCTGGATGCGCGTGTGATCCTGCGCCGGCTCATCGCCGCGGACCCGGCGGCCTACGGCTACCTCGTCGATCTGACCGCCGCCGGCGACGAGTACGCCGGTACCGCGCTGGTGGGCGCCAGCCCCGAGCTTCTGGTGGCGCGCAGCGGCGACCGCGTGGAGTGCCAGCCGTTCGCCGGCTCGGCGCCGCGGGCCGCCGACCCGGAGACCGACGCCACCAACGGCACCACGCTGGCCGCCTCGGCCAAGAACCGGCACGAGCACCAGCTGGTCATCGAGACCATCAGGGCCGCTCTGGAGCCCCTGTGCGACGACCTGTCCATCGCCGCCGAACCGCAGCTGAGCAGCACCGCCACCGTCTGGCATCTGTGCACGCCGATCACCGGCCGCCTGCGTGACACATCAAGCACCGCAATCGATTTGGCGCTGGCGCTGCACCCCACCCCGGCGGTCGGCGGGGTGCCGACCAAGGCCGCGATGGGGCTGATCGCCGAACTGGAAGGCGACCGCGGGTTCTACGCCGGGGCGGTCGGCTGGTGCGACGCCCGCGGCGACGGCCGCTGGGTGGTGTCGCTGCGCTGCGCCCAGCTGTCGGCCGACCGGCGCAGCGCGCTGGCGCGGGCCGGCGGCGGCATCGTCGCCGAGTCCGACCCCGACGAGGAAGTCGCCGAAACGACAACGAAATTCGGCACGATCCTCAACGCCCTGGGAGTAGGGCAATGAGCCGGCACATCCGTCGCGCCGCGCCCCGGGACGCCGCCGCGATCACCGAAATGATCTACGCGCTGGCCGAATTCGAGCACGCCGTCGATCAGTGCACGGTGGCCGAAACACAGATCTCGGCAGCGCTTTTCGGTGAGGCGCCGACGGTGTACGGGCACGTCGCCGAGGTGGACGGCGAGATCGCGGCGATGGCACTGTGGTTCGTCAACTTCTCCACCTGGGACGGCGTGGCGGGCATCTATCTGGAAGACCTGTTCGTGCGTCCGGAGTTCCGCCGACGCGGGCTGGCCCGGGCGCTGCTGGCCGCGCTGGCGTCCGAGTGCCTGCAGCGCGGCTACACCCGGCTGTCCTGGGCGGTGCTGAACTGGAACGCCGACGCCATCACTCTCTACGACAGCATCGGCGGTGAGCCGCAGAACGAATGGACGACCTACCGGTTGTCCGGCGCGCCGTTGGCGGGCCTGGCGGAATCGCCCTGATCGCCGGCGGCCCAGCGCACCGCGGCGGGACTGAACAGCAATCCGAGCACGATCAGCGCCACCGCGCCCACCGGAATCCCGAAGCCCGGCTGATGCGATCCGACCGCGAGGTACCAGGCCACCGGCAGCAACAACAGCTGGGTGATGACGGCCAGACCGCGACCCCAGCGCCTGCCAAGGATCAACGCGCGCCCCGCGGCGATCACCCCGGCACCGACCAGGACGAACCAGGCCGCTGTCGCCAGGCCGTTGACCACCTGCTGGTCGGCCCCGGCGACGCCCCGCACCACCAACACCACCGCCACGATCAGCGCCGCAATCCCCTGCAGCACAACGATCTGGCCGGCGCGGCGAACGGGGGTCGGGGTGCCTGGCGGTGTCACAGCGTCAGCGTAGTCACGGCGGCCGCCCGTCCCCTGGCGGTTCCCCCACAGCGGGGGCTTAGGCGGCCCGCATAAGCTCGTGCCTCATGCGGGCCGTGCTGATCGTCAACCCCACAGCTACTTCCACCACCCCTGCCGGCCGCGACCTGCTGGCTCACGCGCTCAAGAGCCGCCTGCAGCTCACTGTCGAACACACCAACCACCGCGGTCATGGCACCGAGCTGGCGGAGAAGGCCGTCGCCGACGGTATCGATCTGGTGGTGGTGCACGGCGGCGACGGCACGGTGAGCGGGGTGGTCAACGGCCTGCTCGGCCGGCCGGGACTGCTGCCGAACGGTCCGGTACCGGCGGTGGCCGTGGTGCCCGGCGGTTCGGCGAACGTGCTGGCGCGGTCCCTGGGCATCTCCGCCGACCCGGTCGCGGCGACCAATCAGCTCATCCAGTTGCTCGACGACTACCAGCGGCACCGCACCTGGCGGCGGATCGGGCTGATCGACTGCGGCGAGCGCTGGGCCGTGTTCAACACCGGCATGGGCGTCGACGCCGAGGTGGTGGCCGCGGTCGAGGCCGAACGCGACAAGGGCGGCAAAGTTTCGGCGTGGCGCTACATCCGCGCGGCGGTGCCCGCCGTCTGGGCCTACACCCGCCGCGAGCCGATGCTGACGCTCGAACTTCCCGGCCGCGAACCCGTTACCGGGGTCAGCTTCGTGTTCGTGTCGAACTCCAGCCCGTGGACGTTCGCCAACGAACGACCGGTGTGGACCAACCCCGGCTGCAGCTTCGAGTCGGGCCTCGGGGTGTTCGCGCCCACCACCATGAAGCCGATCCCCACCCTGCGAATCGTGCGGCAGATGTTCGCAAAACGGCCAACATTCGACTTCAAGCACCTCATCACCGAGGACGACCTGCCATGCCTGCGAGTTACCTCCACGGGAGGCGCCGTCGCTTGCCAGTTCGACGGCGATTACCTCGGCGTGCGCGAAACCATGACGTTCCGGGCGGTCCCGGATGCGCTCGCTGTGGTCGCTCCCCCTCAGCAGAAATGGCGCTGAGCTGCGGCGATGATGCGCCACGGGCGCGTGCCGGGAAAATATTTCGGGAGACGGCCCATGGAGTGTAGTACAACGGAGTAAGGGCTGGGCTACGAGATGATCAAAGTGAGATAGCCCACGAGCGAACTCACGCTATTGACATCTGTTGAGCCTGTGAAACGATCAAAAGGTTGCATGCAGAAACTACGTAGGGGTGCGGACTCCTTTTCTTCTGCACGCGTTTAACAGCCGGAGAAAATGGCCGTGCGCTTTGCTGCGCACTTAGTGAGGAGTAAAGACTTATGGATTGGCGCCACAAGGCGGTCTGTCGTGACGAAGACCCGGAGCTGTTCTTCCCGGTAGGGAACAGCGGCCCGGCTCTCGCGCAGATCGCTGACGCGAAACTGGTCTGTAATCGGTGCCCGGTGACCACAGAGTGCCTCGGTTGGGCGCTGAACACGGGCCAGGACTCGGGCGTCTGGGGCGGCATGAGCGAAGACGAGCGGCGTGCACTGAAGCGTCGCAACGCCCGGACGAAGGCCCGCAGCGGGGTCTAACCCACATTGCGCAAACGGTGCGGCCTCGACAAAAGTCGAGGTCGCACTTTTGCGTGTGGGGTTCAGCACGACGCGCGCCTACAGCAGCAAACGGGTTCGCCGGCCGATCGGCACCCGTAGCACCACATCGGTGCCGGTGACCGGCGCCTGACGCATGCCCAGGGTGCCGTCCAACTCGGCCGACACCAGGGTCCGCACGATCTGCAGACCGAGGCTGTCCGAGGTCTCCAGGCTGAATCCTTCCGGCAGCCCGCGACCGTCGTCGTGCACCACCACGTCGAGCCAGCGCGCGGAGCGTTCGGCGCGAATCGTCACCGAACCTTCCGCGGCCGCCGGGTCAAAGGCGTGTTCGATCGCGTTCTGCACCAGTTCGGTGATCACCATGATCAGCGCGGTGGCCCGGTCGGAGTCCAGCACACCCAGGTCGCCGACCCGGTTGATGCGGATCGGCCGGTCCACCGACGCCACGTCGTTCATGATCGGCAGGATCCGGTCGATCACCTCGTCGAGGTTGACCTGCTCGTCCACCGACATCGACAGCGCGTCGTGCACCAGCGCGATCGACGACACCCGGCGCACCGACTCGATGAGGGCCTCCCGTCCCTCCGCGTTGACGGTCCGGCGGGCCTGCAGGCGCAACAGCGCCGCCACGGTTTGCAGGTTGTTCTTCACCCGGTGGTGGATCTCCCGGATGGTGGCGTCCTTGGAGATCAGGGCCCGGTCGCGGCGCTTGACCTCGGTGACGTCGCGGATCAGCACCGCCGCGCCGGCGCTGACGCCGTCGACCATCAGGGGCAGCGTACGCAGCAGCACGGTGGCTCCACCGGCGTCGACCTCCATGCGCATGCTGCGCCCACCGGCCACCAGGTCGCGCACGTGCTCGGCCACTTCCTGCGCCTCGAAAGGGTCGGAGATCAGCGGGCGGGTGACCTCGATCAGGTTGTGCCCCTCCAGCTCGGTGGTCAGGCCCATCCGGTGGTAGGCCGACAGCGCGTTGGGACTGGCGTAGTCGACCACACCGTGCACGTCGAGGCGGATGAAGCCATCGCCGGCCCGCGGGGTCGAGCGCGACATGACCACGTCGCCCACGTCAGGGAAGGTGCCCTCGGCGAGCATGTGGACCAGATCGGTGGCGCACTCCCGGTAGGCGATCTCCAGCTGACCGGACGCACGGTCGGCGGCCAACGCGGTCTGATGATGGGTGAGCACGGCCACCACCTTGCCGCCGTAGCGAACCGGAGACGCCTCGACGTGGGTCCCGGGCAACCACGAATCTTCAGGTCCCGCAACGTTATTCCGCTTGGCGGTGCCCGACGCGAACGTCTCGGCGACGAGCGCCAACCGGTCGGACCCGACGGCGGTGCCCACCGCGTCGGTCTGCAGCGCCGTGGGCGCCGTGTTCGGCCGGCACTGCGCCACGCAGACCAGCACGCCGTCGTCACGGCGCACCCACATCAGGTAGTCGGCGAACGACAGGTCCGCCAGCAGCTGCCACTCCCCGACCACGGCGTGCAGGTGGTCCACCGCGTTGCCCGGCAGCATGGTGTGTTCGGCGAGCAGATCACCGAGAGTTGACATCGCTTACTCCCCGGGTCGTTCCCCGGCGGCTGATCGAGACGGCCCGACGGCTAGCTGATCACCGCGATGAGGTCGCCCGCCTGAATGACGTCGCCCACCGACACGCTGACCTTGCTGACGGTGCCGCCGACTTCGGCCAGTACGGGGATCTCCATCTTCATCGACTCCAGCAGCACCACGATGTCGCCTTTGCCGATCTGGTCACCCTCGTTCACAACGACTTCGAGCACGCTGGCCACGATCTCGGCACGCACATCCTCCGCCATCTTCACCCCACTCGTCTCGGCCTTCGCGCAGGCTGGCTGCTGGTCATCACGGTTCTATCAGGCCCATCAGGCTCGGATATATCGAACCACAGGACCGCTCGGGGCCGCGGCGCACGTGCCCCGAGTGGTCCGCACGAGGGCGAAGACACTGCATAGGACGTTTCGTGAGAGAATGGCGGTCAAGCCGACGGGCGCTGGGCGCCTCGTTCGACAAGCAATCACGGAGGTTTACATCATGGCCAAACGAGGCCGTAAGAAGCGCGACCGCAAGCACAGCAAGGCCAACCACGGCAAGCGCCCCAACGCCTGACGGACGCTACTGCGTACCCCGGATGATCGTGGTGCGCCGGATCTCGAGCCGTAGCCGCTCGCGCAATCCCTCCGGGGCCTTCTCGCCCCGGCATTTGGTGGCGATCAACGCCTTGATCCGCTCTTCGAGCCCGTAGTGCTTGAAGCAGCCGGGGCACGCCTCGAGGTGCTGGCGCAGCTGCTCGCGGGTGTCCGGGCCGCATTCTCCGTCGAGCAGCAGCCAGACCTGGCGGATGACCTCCGCGCAGCCGACGCTGCCGTGGGATTCGTCGTTGGGGCAGGCGCCGGGCGCGGCACCGCCCTGGCCGGAGAGCTCGCTCATGACGACACCTCCTCGTGCGTCTGTTGACCGCGGTTGAAGCCGCGCTCCTTGGCAACGTCGGCCAGCAGGCCGCGCAGCTGCCGTCGGCCGCGGTGCAGCCGTGACATTACCGTTCCGATCGGCGTATCCATGATCTCGGCGATTTCCTTGTACGGAAAGCCTTCGACGTCCGCGTAATAGACCGCCATCCGGAATTCCTCCGGCAACGCCGCCAGCGCCTCTTTGATCTCCGAGTCCGGCAGCGCCTCCAGGGCCTCCACCTCGGCCGATCGCAGCCCGGTGGACGAATGCTCGGCGTTGGCGGCCAGCTGCCAGTCGGTGATCTCCTCGGTCGGATACTCCGCGGGTTGGCGCTGCTTCTTGCGGTAGCTGTTGATGTAGGTGTTGGTCAGGATCCGGTACAGCCACGCCTTGAGATTGGTACCGGCCCGAAACGAGCGGAATCCCGCGTAGGCCTTCACCATGGTTTCTTGCAGCAGGTCCTCGGCGTCCGCGGGATTGCGCGTCATGCGCAGCGCGCCGCCGTAAAGCTGGTCCAGCAGGGGAATCGCGTCGCGTTCAAATCGCGCCGTTAATTCCGCGTCCGTCTCTTCGTGCGCTGCGGGCTCCGGAATCTCGGGCCCCGTCGCGCCAGGGCGGCCATCTTCAGAGTCGGCCATGTCGATCAACCCGGTCCCTTCTGCGGCGGTGTTACCGGAGAGCATCGAAAGCGCCACCGGACTCGCAAGGAAGCCAGCCAACCGCTCCTCGCCTAACAGGCTCGTCGCCGTTGACACCACGCTGCTCCTCCCAATCTAAAGGCTGACCCCGACACCGTTCGTCCGGGTCCGCTCCACCGCATGTGAAACCGATTGGATCAACACCGCGGGTGACCGCGCTATTTCCGCCGCGCGATCCGCCCGTATGCCGGCCCCGCCCGCCGCGATCGGACCCCGATCCGGCCGATCCGGGCATGGCGTTAGTGTGACGCCATGTCCCTTAAAGGCAAGACCATGTTCATCTCCGGCGCCAGCCGCGGTATCGGCTTGGCGATCGCCAAGCGCGCCGCGCAGGACGGGGCCAACATCGCTTTGATAGCCAAGACCGCCGAACCGCACCCGAAGCTGCCGGGCACGGTGTTCACCGCGGCCAAAGAGCTCGAGGAGGCCGGTGGGCAGGCGCTGCCGATCGTCGGGGACGTCCGCGACCCGGATTCGGTCGAGGCAGCCGTGGCCAAGACCGTCGAGCAGTTCGGCGGCATCGACATCTGCGTCAACAACGCGTCGGCGATCAACCTGGGGTCCATCTCCGAGGTGCCGATGAAGCGCTTCGACTTGATGAACGGCATTCAGGTGCGCGGCACGTACGCGGTGTCCCAGGCGTGTCTGCCGCACATGAAGGGCCGGGAGAATCCCCACGTCCTGACGCTGTCCCCGCCGGTGCTGCTGGGCCAGGAGTGGCTGAAGCCGACGGCGTACATGATGGCCAAGTTCGGTATGACGTTGTGCGCGTTGGGCATTGCCCAGGAGATGCGCGAGGAGGGCATAGCGTCCAACACGTTGTGGCCGCGCACGCTGGTGGCCACCGCCGCGGTGCAGAACCTGCTCGGCGGTGACGAGGCGATGGGACGCGCCCGCAAGCCCGAGATCTACTCCGACGCCGCCTACGTCATCCTCAATAAGCCGGCCAAGGAGTTCACCGGCAACATGCTGCTGTGCGAGGACGTGCTGGTGGACTCCGGCGTCACCGACCTGTCGACCTACGACTGCATCCCCGGCTCCAAGCTGGGCGTCGACTTCTGGGTGGACGGCGTCAACCCGCCGGGGTACACGGGTCCCTAACCGCCCCAAGGCATTACAGTGGCGGCCACACCGGGCATTGCCGCGTTGGCGAAAGCCGGTGTGCCCCACGAAGTCCTGACCTTCGATCACGATCGGCGCGAGCAATCGTTCGGTGCGGAGGCGGTCAGGGCGCTCACCGAGGCCGCCGGCATCGAACCCGGGCAGATCTACAAGACGCTGATCATCGCGGTGCCCAACGGATTGGCGGTCGCCATCGTGCCGGCCACCGCGCGGCTCTCGCTGAAGGCGGCCGCCGCGGCGCTGGGGGTTGCCAGGGCGTCCATGGCCGAAGCCTCGGTCGCCGAAAAGACCACCGGTTACGTCGTCGGTGCGGTGTCGCCGTTCGGTCAGCGCAGGAGGCTGCCGACGGTCGTCGATTCCGGTGCGCTGGCCTGGGAGCGGGTGTTCTGCAGCGCCGGCCGGCGGGGCTGGGAGGTCGCGGTGGCGCCGCAGGATCTGATCCGCCTCACCGGTGCGATCACCGCAGATCTGCGCGCTTAGGTTCGGTGTCCGGAAATTGAGCTGTTGACCCGAGCTCGGACCGACGGCGCTGCAGGGCGACGTTTCATCCGCGGCAGGCGAACACGGCACCGCCGTACCGGCTCGGCCGGTGGGGCGTGCCCGTGAACATCGGCGCGCTGATCTACGGAGTCGCGGCCATCGTCAATCTGTCCTGGCCGCGTGACTCCCACCAGCCCTGGTATGACGACTACATCATCGCGCTGATGTCCGTGGCCGTTGTCGGCCTCGGCATCCTGTACATGGCGTGCAGCCGGGCCGCCAGCTCGAAGACATCGTCGGCGGTCGCGATGTTGTCGAAGTCGCTCATGGCCTAGACCGTCAGGTATCCGCCATCGACGGCGATGGTACTGCCGGTGATGTACGAGGCGGCGTCGGTACACAAGAACAGCGCCGCGCCGGCGCAGTCCTGGGGTGTCCCGGGCCTGCCCAGCGGCGTGTGGAAGCCGATCTCGACGTCCATCACCTCGGGAATCCCCATGGCCGGGTGCGTCATTCGCGTGTCGATGAACCCGGGCGCGATGGCGTTGACCCGGATCCCGTCGTTGGCCCACCGGCGGGACAGGTTCATCGTCAGGGCGATCAGGCCCATCTTCGACGAGGCGTAGCCCGGGACGAACACCGCCGACCGGAACGCGGACATCGAGACGACGCTGACGACGCTCGCGCCGCCCGGGGCCCGGCTGGCCTTGAGGCGCTCGTGGCAGCGCATGGTCAGCCGCATCGGGCCCAGCATGTTCTGCGTCACCGATGCGACGTAGCCGTCGGGATCGTATTCGTCTCCGGCCGGATAGGGGCCGCCGGCGTTGTTGACCAGGATGTCCAGGTCGCCCAGCGAATCAGTAAGGGCGTCAACGGATTCGGGATCCTGGATCTGGCATTGGCGGTAGGTGAACGCGTCCAGTTCCGTCTCGGGATAGTCGGCTGCCGAGCCGCGGGTGCCGGTCACTGTGACGGCTGCCCCGGCGCCCGCGAACGCGGCGGCGATCGCGTTGCCGATCCCGCTGGTGCCGCCGGTCACCAGCACGTGTGCGCCGGTGAAATCGAAGTTGACGGAGTTCATTCCGTTGCCCTTTCTAAGGTCCTCAATTCGTTGCTTGACTTGGTGAGCCAGGCCTTTTCCCAGAAATTCCGCCGACCGTGATGCTCATGCGCTGGTCGAACGTCGTGGTCGGCTCGGGGAACGAGAAGTCGATGGTTGCGGGGTCGATGGTCTTGAAGTGCTCGAGCACGGCGTCGGAGAACTTCTGGAAGGCGAACGACGTCTTGGGCACCCGGTAGCCCATGAGCAGGGTGTTGTCGTCGCGCCAGTACCGGTAGTTGCGGTGCATCACCACCTGGGTTTCCTCGTCGCTCTTGTCGCGCAGCGAGTTCACTCCGCCCCAGTGGTCGGCGTGCCCCTGGGTGACGATGACGGCGCGCGTCGGGCCCGCCACGTCGGAAAAAGCCTTGCGGTGCAACGGGCCTTCGAAGACCAGCCCGCTGTTGACGATGACCCGGCCCTCGCCGGTGGCCACCGCATAGGAGTTGGAGACGCCCGGCGACATCCAGACGCCGTCGCCCAGGGACCGCGCGGGGGTGTCCGTCGCCGCCGAGAGGTCGCCGGCCCCGGGGCGCTCCCGATGAATCCCTGCCATGACTGGCGATCCTCTACAGTTCTAGAGGTAAAGTCAATATCTTCGACGCGGGAAGGGGCCCCGATGGGACTGCGCGGTCTGGCCGACAAGGTGGCGATCGTCGCCGGCGGCGCCACCGGCCTCGGTGCGGCGACCGCCGTCCGGCTGGGCGAGGAGGGCTGCCGGGTGGTCATCGGCGACGTCGCCGTCGACGCCGCGCGGCAGACGGTCGCGCGGATCGTCGCGGCCGGCGGCACCGCGACCGAGGCGGCTTTCGACCTGTCCGACCCGGCGTCGGTCGCCGGCCTGATCGATTCCGCCGCAACCACTTACGGCGGGGTGGACCTGCTGTTCAACGTGGGCGCCGACATGAGCACCATCCGCGCCGACACCGACGTGGTCGACATCGACTTCGACGTCTGGGACCGGGTAATGGCGGTGAACCTGCGCGGGTATGTGGCGGCGATGAAATACGCCATCCCGGAAATGCTCAAACGCGGCGGCGGGGCGATCGTCAACATGTCCTCGGCGGCGGCGTTCCAGGGCGAGCCCGCGCGTCCGGCCTATGCCACCGCGAAGGCCGGCATCGGCGCGCTCACCCGACACGTCGCGTCGCGGTGGGGCAAGGACAACATCCGGTGCAACGCCGTCGCGCCCGGCTTCACCGCCACCGAGACCATCCGTTCGGTGCCGCAATGGCCGGACCTTCAGGCCGCCGCGCTCAAGCGCATCCGGGGGCCCCGCGTCGGCGATCCCGGCGACGTCGCCGCGCTGGTCGCCTTCCTGCTCTCGGCCGAGGGCGAATGGATCAACGGTCAGGTCGTCAACGTCGACGGCGGCACGGTGCTGCGCTGAGGACCATGGCCACCGACAGATCCCGCAGACGCAACGGCGACGAACGCCGCCGCGACCTGTGCGATGCGGCGATCCGGGTGCTGGCCGAGCACGGCTCGCGCGGGCTGACGCACGGGCAGGTCGACCGCGTCGCCGGCGTGCCCGAGGGCACCACGTCGTATTACTACCGCACCCGGGCCGCCCTGCTGCGCGGCGTCGGCAAGCGGGTCGCGGAGATCGATGTGGCCAACCTGCAGTCGGTGATCGACGAGCCGGTCGATCCGCGCTCCCCCTTCGCACAACTGGCGCGGCTCACCATGATCCAGGCCGACGGGTCCGGCCTCATGCTCAACAGAGCGCGGCACGAGCTGCTGCTGGGCGCCGCCCGCGATCCCGGTCTGGCCGAAACGTCGCAGGTGTTCGTCGCCCGGATCAACGTCATGGCCCGCGACGCCATCGCGCACCTGCAGCCCGACACCCGCGACCCGGTTCTGCTGGCCGCGCAGACCACGGCCGTCACCACGTTCATCGCCGGTGTCTTCACCCGGCTGGCCGTCGGTGAAAGCGACGTCGGGGACGCCGAGCAACTCGGCCGCCTGCTGGAAGCGGTGGCCACCGCGGTCGCGCTCACGGCCCAGCGAAGTTGAGTTTCCGGCGAAAAGCACTCCTCGGCCCGTCGATTCCGCATACCGTCGACCGATGGACATCAAGCGTTTTGCCGCCGCAGGTCTGCTGGCAATGGCTGGGCTATTGACGATCGGCGTGGGCGTCAGCGGCGCCGACACGATTCAGACGGAGGGCAATTACCCGACGCGGGAGGCGTGTCAGAACGCCGGCCCGGGCGTGAAGGCCACGACGCCGGGAAGCTGGAACAACTTCTGGTGCGTTCCAGACCGTAACGTCAACGGCAACTGGAAGTTGGTCCTCAGCAACTGACTCGGCGCCACAGCCA
Source organism: Mycolicibacterium vulneris (assembly GCF_002104765.1). Lineage (GTDB taxonomy): Bacteria > Actinomycetota > Actinomycetes > Mycobacteriales > Mycobacteriaceae > Mycobacterium > Mycobacterium vulneris. The sequence goes on along the minus strand of NZ_NCXM01000036.1, from coordinate 108 downwards.
ACTCAGTCCGAGGCACCCGAAACCACTTGTGTCACTTGTGTTTCAGTGGCCCCTGACCGCCGATTTTTGTCGGTGGGTGCGGCTAGTTTCGGGGTGTGAGTTCCAGTG